>NZ_LFEL01000001.1:0-1286564 GCF_001037965.1 Bacillus sp. LL01
GGAAGGGTTGGTAGCTTTGTCGTTATTGGATGTTTTATTTTGTTTGGAAGTCATAGTAGATGGCCTCTTTTCTTTTGGATTAAAGGCGGCATCTCCACATGTCTCCCACTTACGTTTCCACCTACGAACCATACAAGGATCTGGGATGTGGAAAATCGCCGACGCCTCTCGAACAGAATAATTCGATTCCTTTATAAATTGTATTACCCTCAGTTTAAAGGCTGGCGAATAGTTTGTATAGGGAAACACAAACGCTTGATCACCGTGGTGCTTTACTAACATCACCCAATATCGGAGTACAGAATCATCTACTCCAAGTTGTTGAGCTAATTCGCGGTAACTAAATAATTCATCTATATAACGTTTTGCAGCAATGAGTTTATCCTCCTTAGTGAATTTAGGCATTCCAGACCACACCTCCTATTGTTAATGGTGTGTCCAACAAAAGGGGTGCAGTGGAGCTTTGCCCTGCGGGGTCTCAAGATTGTCGCTACTCCCCCGCAGGAGTCTACGCCTTTTGCTCCATTCAACAGCTAGAAACCAACTCATTATCAACAGTCAACTTTATTGTAGAGATGAGCACGAATGAAATATTGACAGGAGTCAATACTAGAAAAGAATACAACATTTTTAGGGATGGAAGGAGATTGTCAAATGCCTGATTTTACATACCAGTCATCAGAACAACCACCGCAGGAACCGAAAAAGCAAGACGCAGGGAATGATTCCTTGGTGAATAAAATACAACAGCTGGGTCAAACGAATGTCGCTCAAATGCCTCCGGATTCAAAGATACATTGTCTTACGATAGTTGGTCAAATTGAGGGACATATCCAATTGCCTCCTCAAAATAAAACGACCAAATATGAACATGTCATTCCTCAGATTGTTGCCATCGAACAAAACCCTAACATAGAGGGGCTGCTTGTCATCCTGAATACTGTCGGTGGGGATGTGGAGGCCGGACTTGCCATTTCGGAGATGTTGGCTTCCTTATCGAAACCTACCGTTTCACTCGTCCTTGGTGGGGGCCACTCTATCGGTGTGCCGATTGCCGTGTCCTGTGACTTTTCTTTCATAGCAGAAACAGCAACGATGACCATTCATCCTGTGCGTCTGACAGGTTTAGTAATCGGGGTCCCTCAAACATTTGAATACTTAGATAAAATGCAAGATCGAGTGATAAATTTTGTAACTAAGAACTCAGGGATACCAGAAGAAAAGTTTAAGGAACTTATGCTCTCGAAGGGGAACCTGACAAGGGATATCGGTACCAACGTTGTTGGTTCCGACGCAGTGGAGTATGGACTGATAGATCAGGTTGGCGGTGTCGGAGAAGCCATCAGGAAGTTAAATGAACTTGTGGAAGCGAACCAGGCTAAAACAGAGGAAAGGAAGATGCTGCAATGATTCTCTATACAACCATGCCGCAGGAATTAATCTACCCTGTGGAAAATGGAGAATATGAAAAGCAACGTGTGATTGATTTTAACGGAGTTTCACTTATGGTCCAGCAAACAGAAATGAGCAATTATCAGATTGTACGAAATCTAAGCACAGATCCTGCACATTACTTGAACAGTCAGTATTCTCCAGGGCAGACGATTAATTTTCTTTAACACCCTTTCAAGAGATTAGGCTTATGATATAATACAAGCAACAGAGGAAAAAGCAGCCAGTTTTTGTTGGCTGCTTTCTTCTTCTCATTATGGTCAGATAGGTGAGAAAAATGTCAAAGCGAAAAAAGAGACAAAGAAAAACCAAAAACCGGGATGAATGGAAACGGACGGTCACCTTTGAAGTAATGGGACTGTTGCTGTTGGCCATTACATGTATATCTATTGCCAAGCTTGGTATGGTAGGGCATGCCTTTGTATTATTGTTTCGCTTTTTTAGTGGAGAATGGTACATGCTGATGCTGCTCGGGCTGTTGATCTTATCTGGATATGTCATCTGGAAACGAGAATTGCCCACATTCTTTTCCAGGCAATTGGTAGGAGTATATGTTATCATGATGTCAGTTTTGCTACTTAGTCATGTTACATTATTCAGGATGCTTTCACGGGGAGGCTCCTTTGCCGATCCTTCTGTGATCGGGAATACGTGGGAACTGTTCTGGCTGGAAGTGAACGGCGAAACAAGTACGACTGACTTGGGCGGTGGAATGATGGGAGCTATATTGTTTGCTCTGTTCCATCTTCTTTTTGATGCAAGGGGTGCGCAGTGGATTGCCATGATCTTCATTGTAATCGGCATCATCTTAGTAACAGGGAAATCCCTGAATGACACTGTAATTAAAGTGGCCGTAGGGTTGTTTACTTTTGCAAAAAAACAGTGGCTTGCCTTCACGGACGACATGAAGGGCTGGAAAGAGGACACTAATAAACGCAAAAAAGAAAAACAGGCGGAAGATAAGAAGCAAAAAGAAGAAAAAAAGAAGAAAGCGGAAGAAGAAGTCATTGTTATGGAAGATACATCCGCAGAAGAGAGCATTTCTCCTCCTATCATTTCCTCTTTTAATGATAGGGAAGATGCTATAGTTCAAGAAGAAAAGAAACCAACAACAGTAAATGCACAGAATGGGGAACCACAGGAAGAAACTAGGGACCTTGTAGCAAGTCCAATGGCATTTACAGAGGTGGAAAATAAGGAATATATTCTTCCTTCTCTTGACCTATTAAACAAGCCTGTCGCCAATCATCAGACGACAGAACATGAAAATATTTACCAGAATGCAAGAAAGCTGGAAAAGACTTTTGCAAGCTTCGGTGTAAAAGCAAAAGTGACAAAAGTGCATCTTGGACCGGCAGTAACAAAATACGAGGTTTATCCTGATGTTGGGGTGAAGGTGAGTAAAATAGTGAATCTCAGTGATGATCTTGCACTTGCACTTGCAGCAAAGGATATCCGTATAGAAGCTCCGATACCCGGCAAGTCCGCAATAGGTATCGAAGTGCCAAATAATGAAGTCGCGATGGTATCTCTTCGTGAAGTGTTGGATACAAAACAAGCTGAAAAACCGGACGCAAAGCTATTGATTGGGCTAGGGCGTGATATTTCAGGGGATTCAGTTGTAGCGGAGCTTAATAAAATGCCGCATCTGCTCGTTGCAGGAGCAACAGGTAGCGGAAAGAGTGTGTGTATCAATGGAATCATTACTAGTATATTGGTACGTGCGAAACCGCATGAAGTCAAAATGATGATGATTGATCCCAAGATGGTGGAATTGAATATGTACAACGGGGTTCCACATCTTTTGGCACCTGTTGTAACCGATCCAAAAAAAGCTTCGCAAGCGTTGAAAAAAGTCGTCAATGAAATGGAACGTCGCTATGAACTGTTTTCTCATACTGGTACTAGAAATATTGAAGGCTATAATGACTACATAAAGAGGCATAACCAGGAAGATGAAGCAAAACAGCCTTCTCTTCCATATATTGTCGTTATTGTCGATGAGCTTGCCGATCTAATGATGGTGGCATCTTCCGACGTGGAGGATTGCATTACAAGACTAGCGCAAATGGCTCGTGCAGCAGGAATCCACTTGATTATTGCAACGCAACGACCATCCGTGGATGTCATTACCGGAGTCATTAAAGCGAATATCCCTTCAAGAATAGCGTTCAGTGTTTCCTCGCAGACGGATTCCAGAACCATCTTGGATATGGGGGGAGCGGAGAAGCTTCTTGGAAGAGGGGACATGCTGTTCCTGCCAGTAGGAGCTTCAAAGCCGGTTCGAGTACAAGGGGCATTCCTTTCCGATGAAGAAGTCGAACGGATTGTCGATTTTGTTATCGATCAGCAAAAGGCACAGTACCAGGAAGAAATGATACCTCAAGATATAAATGAAGAAGTGGAAGAAGTGGACGATGTTCTTTATGATGATGCCGTGCAACTTGTACTTGAAATGCAGACTGCTTCCGTATCCATGCTGCAGCGCCGTTTCAGGATCGGGTACACAAGGGCTGCAAGGTTGATTGATGCTATGGAATTAAGAGGAGTGGTTGGCCCTTATGAAGGAAGCAAACCACGAACAGTATTGGTATCTAGTAGTCATAGTGAAGATGTAGGGTCTTAAATTTCAAAAAAGGGTTTCTGCCGAGAGAAGCGAGTTGTAAGACTCTCGGCAGCGGCCTATTTGTATTTGAGATGCAGATGAATCTGGGATGCATAAGTACAGAGAATTACACCTGTTTTTTTGACAAAAATTCAAAAAACTTTATTTTCTATTTATTTTACCCCCGAAAAGTGTTATATTATTTTGGATTAATAGGAAAACATGAAAAGTGTTTTGTAAACGGTTAATGGGGGATCAGTTATGACGATTCGGTCAGACAGCAGACATTTATATTTACTGGTTGTAGACAAGTTGAAGCAAGACATCGAGAACAAGGTGTATAAAGAAAAAGAGAAACTACCTTCCGAGTTCGAATTGTCTCGACGTTTAGGGGTAAGCAGAGCAACTTTAAGAGAAGCTTTACGTGTTTTAGAAGAAGAAAATATCGTTGTAAGAAGGCACGGAGTAGGAACATTTGTTAATTCAAAGCCGGTTTTCTCCTCGGGAATCGAACAATTGAATTCTGTAACGGAAATGATTTCACAAGCAGGAATGAAACCCGGAACAGTTTTTTTGACCTCGACTATTGAAACGCCTACTGAGGAAGAACTTTTTAAATTCAATAATGACGAAATTAAAGAAGTACTCCATTTCGAGAGGGTACGTACCGCCAACGATTTGCCTGTGGTGTATTGTATCGATAAGATACCGACAACCATTGTAGAGGACTATCAATCCTATAAGAATGAATCATTGTTGAAGCTTCTTGAAAAGGAAGCGGGCAGATATATATCTTATGCTGTCACACATATCGAACCAATCGGATATCACGATAAGATTTCACCGATTCTCGAATGTGAGCCGGAAACTGCACTACTTGTTTTGAAACAGATGCATTACGATCAGAATGATGAGCCGATTCTGTATTCGCTTAATTATTTCAGGGCGGATAAATTCAGCTTCCATGTGTTAAGAAAGCGCCCATAGATTACTTGAACACCACAGCCTCGTTGCTTGTGGTGTTTTTTACATCAGGTTTAAGTTTGCTTTAACAATTAGTATATTACCTATAATTTTATTATGTAAATTAATACCACCTTCCGCAAACCCTCCAACTTGAAAAACTTACTAATTTAACGTTATATTGGGTTTAGGACTATTTTTTGAGCGATAAAGAAAGAATAGTACTGTCAATATTGTTATACGCTTAAATAATATGATGAAATATCGAAGACCTTATGTGAAGTGAAGGAGGAGATATCGTGAAGCTAGTTGATGAAAGAACGTATATCCTGAATGGAATAACGGTTCACACAATACCAACTGAAAAATTCAAGACGAATACATTAGTTCTGAAAGTAAAAGCGCCATTGTCGGAAGAGGATGTTACGGTGAGGGCGTTATTGCCGTATGTGCTCCAAAACTGTACTAAATCACACCCGCAACCATCTCACTTCAGGGCTTACCTGGACGAATTGTATGGAGCAAGCCTTGCAGTCGACCTTAGTAAAAAAGGAGAAGACCATATCATCACATTCCGTCTGGAAATTGCAAACGAAAAATTTCTGAGGGATTCCACCCCACTACTTGAAAAAGGGATAGAGTTGCTTAGTGAAGTGCTCCTGAATCCTGTCATAGAAGAAAATGGCTTTAAGGCATCCACGGTAGATAAGGAAAAACGCGCACTAAAGCAGCGGATACAATCCGTATATGACGATAAAATGCGCTATGCTAGCCAGCGTCTAGTTGAAGAGATGTGTGCTGAGGAGCCTTACCGCCTGCCTGCAAACGGTGAAAAGGATAAAGTGGACAGTATTACAGCACAAACTTTGTTTGAATACTATAAGAATATGTTGAAAACAAATGATATCCATCTCTACCTTGTAGGGGATATAAAGGAAGAAGAAGTAGACGGTTATGTTAAAAAGTATTTTGATATGCCTGAACAAGAAAATAAGGTCACATCCAATATTTCTGAACCAGCTAAGAATCAAAAAAAACCGAACGAAGTGATAGAGAAGCAGGATGTGAAACAAGGTAAGTTAAATATGGGATACAGGACGAATGTGACTTTCAAGGATGATCTCTATTATGCCTTACAGGTCTTTAATGGTATCTTCGGTGGCTTCTCCCATTCTAAATTGTTTATCAATGTGAGGGAAAAGGAAAGCTTGGCCTATTATGCGGCTTCCCGAGTGGAAAGCCATAAAGGTATGCTTCTCGTTATGTCCGGCATCGATTTTTCCAACTTTGAAAAAGCGGTCACCATCATCAACCAACAGATTGAAGCGATGAAGCAAGGGGAATATAGCGAAGCCGAAATCTCTCAGACGAAGGCCGTCATTAAAAACCAGATTCTAGAAACGATTGATACTGCAAGAGGATTAATCGAAGTACTTTATAATAATGAAGTTTCAGAAGTAGATAAACCGGTTGATGCATTTTTGGAAGGTGTCGAGAATGTTAAAAAAGAACAGATTCAGGAAGTGGCAAAACTGGTTGAACTGGATACCATCTATTTTTTGACCGGAAAGGAGGCGTAACAGATGGAAAAGATTGAATTTAACCAACTAGCGGAAACGCTATATCATGAGACATTGGATAATGGTCTAGAGGTGTACTTACTGCCCAAAAATGACTTTCATAAAACGTATGCTACTTTTACAACCAAATACGGTTCTATTGATAATAAGTTTGTGCCTATTGGAGAAGACGATTTCATAACGGTTCCTGATGGTATCGCCCACTTTTTGGAGCATAAACTGTTTGAAAAGGAACATGGCGATGTTTTTCAGGATTTCAGTAAGCAAGGAGCTTCCGCCAATGCCTTCACTTCCTTTACAAGAACCGCCTATCTTTTTTCGAGTACATCCACTGTGGAAAAGAACCTAGAAACATTGATGGACTTTGTGCAGGCTCCATATTTTACGGAAAAAACGGTAGAGAAGGAAAAAGGTATTATCGGACAAGAGATAACCATGTATGAGGATAATGCAGATTGGCGTGCTTATTTTGGATTGATTCAAAGCATGTTCCATCATCATCCGGTGAAAATAGACATTGCCGGTACCATCGAATCAATATCTAATGTAACAAAAGACCTTCTATATACTTGCTATGAGACGTTCTATCACCCTAGCAACATGTTGTTGTTTGTGGTTGGCCCTATGAATACAGAAGAAATGATGGGATTCATTAAGGAAAACCAAGCAAAGAAGACATTCAAAGAGCAGGAAGAGATTCAGCGCCAATTCGATGAAGAACCTGTTAGTGTCAGTGAGAAGAAGAAAGTGCTTAAGATGAACGTCCATACTTCAAAGTGCATGATCGGCATTAAAGAATCCAATCCGACTAGACAGGGCGGGGAGCTTCTGAAGCATGAGCTTACGGTCAATATACTCTTGGATCTGCTATTTGGAAAAAGTTCCGATCATTATCAAAAATTATATGAAGACGGTTTGATAGATGAGACTTTCGCTTATGATTACACAGGTGAGAATGGGTTTGGGTTTGCGATGCTCGGCGGGGATACATCCGAACCGGATAAATTGGCGGAAAGAGTGCAAGATATCTTGCTGCAGTTTGATCCATCTTCTATTAAAGAGGATGAGCTGGAACGGATTAAGAAGAAAAAAATCGGTTCTTTCTTACGTGCCCTCAACTCACCTGAGTTCATTGCTAACCAATTTACCCGGTATGCTTTTAATAACATGGACCTGTTTGAAGTAACGCCTCAGCTTGAAAAAATCACGCTCGAGGACCTTGAAAATGTAGCAACTGAATTTATAAATGAAGATGCTTTTACAATTTGTCAAGTTGTGCCAAAATAAGTACTATACTTAGGAAGTTCGGTTCTTGATTGAACCGGCTTCTTTATTTGAGTGGAAAAAAGGATGAGGTCATTGAGTAAAACAGCGTTAATTATAGGGGCTAGTGGGGATATCGGGAAGGAAATTTCCAGAAAGTTACTAACGGAAGGTTATACTACCTATCTTCATTATAACAGGGATAAACAAACCATATATGAATTGATGGAAGAGTATGGAGCCGAAAAAATAACACCAATTCAAGCCGATCTAACGGGGGAAAATGGTGTCCATTCATTAAAAGAAAGTGTATTTACATCCATCGATACGATTGTTTATAATGCAGGGGTCACTTATTATGGCCTAATGACAGATATAGACGACCAAACAAAGAAAGAAATGGTGCAACTTAACATAACATCATTATATTCAACTGTTCAAACCTTTTTGCCGGAGATGCTGAGAAGGCGGGATGGAAATGTTGTGGTAATATCTTCCATATGGGGAGAAATTGGTGCCTCATGCGAAGTGCTTTATTCCATGACAAAAGGTGCACAGATCTCTTTTGTAAAAGCATTGGCAAAAGAAGTAGCTCTAAATGGCGTGCGGGTAAATGCCATTGCACCTGGCGCAGTCTCTACCAAAATGCTCGAAAATTTCACTCCAGAAGAAATAAAGGAAATGAGTGCGGAAATTCCGATGGGAAGACTTGCTTTACCACATGAGATCGCTGATTCCGTAAGTTTTCTTATATCTGAAAAAGCATCCTACATAACCGGTCAGGTGTTAGCCGTAAATGGGGGCTGGAATTAGCAGACGATGTATAAATAGAAAAGGACCTTCGCATACTAACTCTTGAACATATTGGAAGGAGGAGTTATTATGTCAGTACTTGAAAATTGGGATCAATGGAAAGGCTTCTTGGGGGATCGACTAAATCATGCAGAGCATGAAGGGATGGACAATGGTGCTATCTCTAAGCTTGCTTATGAGATCGGTGACTATCTTGCTAAGGAAGTGGAAGCTAAAAATCCGCAGGAGAGAGTGTTAGCGGATCTTTGGAGAGTGGCTAGTCCTGAAGAGCAACATGCCATTGCCAATATGATGGTTAAATTGGTGCAAAACGACTCATCACATTAAGAGAGGCCTATACCTCTCTTTTTTGTTTGCCTTTTTTTCGTGAGATATCGCAAGGAATTACTTTCTTATTAAAGCAATATTGGATATTATAGAAGTAACATACGTTAGGACGAAGTGTTTCTGAAAGGGTGAAGGGGTTTGATGGAGAAAAAAGAGTGGTATTTAGAATATGAAATACATATCAATAGGCCAGGCCTTTTGGGTGATATTGCATCCCTTTTGGGTATGTTATCCATTAATATTGTCACAATCAACGGTGTGGACGATGCACGAAGGGGAATGTTGCTTCTTAGTGATTCAAATGAGCAAATAGTCCGTCTTGAATCCATCTTAAATACAATGGATAATATAACTGTTACAAAGCTTAGAGAGCCAAAGGTGAGAGATCGTTTGGCAGTAAGGCATGGAAGATATATACAGCGTGATGCGGATGATAAGAAAACCTTCAGATTTGTACGTGACGAATTGGGACTCCTTGTAGATTTTTTAGCAGAGCTTTTCAAACAGGAAGGGCATAAGCTGATTGGTATCAGAGGAATGCCGCGTGTCGGTAAAACTGAGTCCATTGTGGCATCAAGTGTTTGTGCCAATAAAAGATGGCTATTTGTTTCAAGTACGTTACTTAAACAGACCATCCGAAGCCAATTGATTAAAGATGAATACAATGTGGACAACTTATTTATTATAGATGGAATAGTATCAACCAAAAGGGCAAATGAAAAGCATTGGCAGCTCATCCGCGAAATAATGCGTTTATCTGCAGTAAAAGTGGTTGAACATCCTGATATTTTCGTGCAAAATACAGAATATAAGCTTGATGATTTCGATTATATTATTGAAATTAGAAATAATGAAGATGAAGAGATCACATATGATGTCGTTCAACCAAATAATATGTTTGAAGAGAATCCTTTTGGTGGCTTTGATTTCTAAATAATGTTGGAAGGTGTAAGTATTGACAGAATTAGGAAATAGATTAAAACAAGCAAGAGAAGAGAAAGGCTTGTCATTGGAAGATTTACAGGCCGCAACCAAAATACAGAAAAGATACTTGATTGGTATTGAAGAGGGCAATTATGCCATAATGCCTGGCCAATTTTATGCACGTGCTTTTATCAGGCAGTACTCTGAAGCGGTAGGGTTGGAACCAGAACTTATTTTTGAAGAGTATCAAAATGATATACCGGCTAATGACAAAGATGAGATTCCACAATTATCGAGGGTGAAAACTAGAAAGCAGGTTCCTACGAAAAATAACAAGGTATTCAATTTCATACCAAAAGTATTAATGTTCTTGGCTTTGGTAGCTGTTGTTGCTATCCTCTATATCCTTTTCCAGAACTGGGGAGTAGGGAATACCACTGATACTCAAGAAGATAATAAACAAGTAGTGTATGATCCTGCCAATACAGACAGTGATGAAGAAGAGCAAAAGACCGATGAAGAAACGGATAATAAGGAAGATCAGTCCGAAGAAGCAGAAGAGGAGCCGGTAGAAAAATCATCAGCTGGCACAATTACAGAGGTATCTTCAAGCAGTCCTAATGCTACGTTGGAATTGAAGGATACAGATAAGTTTGAGGTGGAACTTTCCGCAAAAGGCGGGAACACCTGGGTTGGAATCAGCAATCCGGAAGGTGTGAATTTCCATAGCAAGCAGCTTGCAGATGGAGAAACAGAGACATTCGATCTTTCCGAAGAAAGCGAAATCCTTTTCAATGTAGGATGGGTACCCGCCACTGAAATTAAAATCAACGGTGAAACATTTGAATACCCTTTTCCGGTAGATGATGTGACAACGCAGAAAATCACTATTAAATTTGTATCAAATGGACAACAATAAAGTCATCAGGATGATGGCTTTTTTTGTACAGACATTTCAGCCTATCATTAGACAAACCTGTATATTTTATGTATAGTGGAAAAGCAATATTGAATGCTGGAGGAATGATTGTGAATTTACCTAACAAAATAACTGTTTCAAGAATCCTGATGATACCTATATTTATGGTACTTATGCTCGTGCCTTTCAATTGGGGGGAGCTTTACCTTGGAGATAAGTCGATTCCTTACGCACATCTTCTGGCAGCACTGATTTTTATCATTGCTTCCATTACTGATTGGGTAGATGGATATTATGCAAGAAAACTAAATCTTGTAACCAACCTTGGAAAGTTTCTAGACCCTCTTGCAGATAAACTGCTTGTTTCGGCAGCACTTATTGCGCTTGTTGAGCTTCAACTGGCTCCCGCGTGGATCGTAATCATCATTATAAGCAGGGAGTTCGCAGTTACCGGATTGCGTTTAGTACTTGCTGGTGAAGGGGAAGTCGTTGCTGCAAATATGCTTGGGAAAATTAAAACATGGGCACAGATTATTGCTGTTTCCGCCTTATTATTACATAACCTACCATTTGCGCTGATTGGTTTTCCGTTTGACATGCTTGCACTTTGGGTAGCAATGATTTTCACTGTTGTTTCCGGGTGGGATTATTTTTATAAAAACAGACAGGCTTTAATGAATTCCAAATAATATCGGTCCTTTTATTAAAGGCTGTTTTCGGAAACTTTGTTGCTTTTTCGTATTTTTATATCAACCGTTATACTCCTTGCTGTCGTGCTCTTTTCCTGGCTGTACAGGAAAAACGTCATGCCTATTTTAGAGTAGATAAGCAGTGAAAAATCCAAAGGCCGATTTTTCTTAGTAAAAAGTCCAATTGCCGACTTTTTACTAGAGAATAACAACAATCTTTGAGAAAAGAGCCTTATTAAAAGAGCTTTGAAAAGGGGAGAGTTCCATGATCAGAAATGCAGAAATTATCGCAGTAGGCTCAGAATTGCTGCTGGGACAAATCTGTAATACGAATGCCCAATTCCTTTCAAAACAGCTTGCTGAGCTTGGGGTGGACGTCTATTACCACACAGTTGTAGGAGATAACCCTTCTAGATTGATGGATGCCATCCATACTGCCAAGCAGAGATCCAATCTTTTAATCTTCACGGGAGGACTTGGACCAACTAAAGATGACCTTACAAAGGAAACCATCGCTAATGTGTTGAATAAGCAGTTGGTTATGGATGATGAAGCGATGTTTAATATTAAGTCTTATTTTCAAAAATCACAGAGAGTGATGAGCGAAAACAACAAAAAGCAGGCGCTCGTTTTGGAGGGATCTTCCATTCTAGCCAACGACCATGGAATGGCACCGGGAATGGCACTTAGCGACGGGACTCATACATACATGCTTTTACCTGGCCCGCCTAAAGAGCTGCAACCGATGTTCTCAGTCTACGGCAGAGAATACCTATTGAAATCACTAGGTGTTAAAGAACAGATTGTTTCCAAGGTCCTCCGCTTTTTCGGAATAGGAGAGTCCCAGCTTGAAACTGATATTGAAGACCTGATAGACAAGCAGACGAATCCGACTATCGCTCCTCTTGCGGGCGATCACGAGGTGACGTTAAGGCTTACGGCTAAGCATCACTCTTTCGAAGAGGCAACCCGCCTGATTGAACAAACGGAAAAGGTAATTCTAGATAGAGTAGGTGACTTTTTCTTCGGATACGATGAAGATACCATCTATTCGGTATTATTTAAGAAAATCCAAGAATCCAAATATACCCTAAGTAGTGCTGAGAGCCTGACAGGAGGATTATTCTCTGAGAAAATGACAAGTTTCACTGGTGCCTCTGAAGTAATAGAAGGTGCAATTGTCAGCTATACGAATCATGTTAAGGAAACGGTACTTGGGGTCCAAAAGGCAACCCTTGAAAACGATGGTGCAGTAAGCGTAAACTCTGCAGAGGAAATGGCAAAAGGTGTGAAAGAACTTCTCAATACTGATATTGGAATCAGTTTTACAGGTGTTGCAGGACCCGGGACGATGGATAATCAACCTGTAGGAACAGTCTTTATCGGGATAGCACTTCCTGACGGGACTACAACCGTACATAAGCTTCATCTCGCAGGTACAAGAGACGGTATTAAGCAACGTTCAGCCAAATACGGCTGCCATTTATTATTGAAAGAACTTTTCAAGTAGTTGAAGGAAACTTCAACTACTGTTTTTTTGAAATCTTAAAAGTAAATTTGTGTTTTCTTTCATTTAAAAACTCAGAAACCAAATTTTGTACTTAAGGAATTATAGGATTTTCACTTCGATTTCACGCATAAAAAACCGAATGGATGTTCGTTTTTTAGTTGCCAAACGAAATGAAAAAGGGTATAGTTAGATTAGTTAATAAGATACTAAACATTTAGTTTGATAGATAAGAAGGAGGAAATTGTGTGAGTGATCGTAAAGCTGCATTAGATATGGCGTTAAAACAGATAGAAAAGCAATTTGGTAAAGGTTCCATCATGAAGTTGGGGGAACAGACAGACCGTAAAATCTCTACTATTCCGAGTGGGTCTTTGGCGTTGGATGTGGCATTAGGCGCAGGTGGATATCCACGAGGAAGAGTTGTAGAAATATATGGACCAGAATCTTCCGGTAAGACAACTGTTGCACTACATGCAATTGCAGAAGTACAACAACAAGGGGGACAGGCTGCATTTATTGATGCAGAGCACGCTTTGGACCCTGTATATGCCCAAAAGCTTGGCGTAAACATTGATGAACTTCTTCTATCTCAACCAGATACTGGAGAGCAAGCGTTGGAAATTGCAGAAGCACTTGTAAGAAGTGGTGCAGTTGATATTATCGTTGTCGACTCTGTAGCGGCGCTAGTACCGAAAGCGGAAATTGAAGGAGAAATGGGTGATTCCCATGTCGGGCTTCAAGCGCGTCTTATGTCCCAAGCTCTTCGTAAACTTTCAGGCGCCATTAATAAATCGAAAACGATTGCCATTTTCATCAACCAGATTCGTGAAAAAGTCGGGGTAATGTTTGGAAACCCTGAAACGACTCCTGGTGGTCGCGCACTGAAGTTCTACTCTTCAGTCCGTTTGGAAGTGCGTCGTGCTGAGCAATTGAAACAAGGACACGACATTGTCGGGAATAAAACAAAAATCAAAGTCGTTAAAAATAAAATCGCTCCTCCTTTCAAAGTAGCTGAAGTTGATATCATGTACGGTGAAGGAATCTCTAGAGAAGGAGAAGTAATTGATATGGGGTCCGATCTGGATATTGTTCAAAAGAGCGGTTCATGGTACTCATATAATGAAGAAAGATTAGGACAAGGTCGCGAAAATGCGAAACAGTTCTTAAAAGAAAACAAGGAGATCCTGAAAGAAATCCATCAGCAAATCCGTGATCATCACGGATTGGATAAAGATATAAACGCTCCTGCGGAAGAAGAAATTGATCAGGAAGAACTTAATTTTTAATATTTCCCACATAGACCCTGTATATCAATACAGGGTCTATGTATGTATAAAGAGCAATTTTTTTATAAAAACATACAAAAAAAAACAGGATTAGTTTACCAAAAAGTATTATCCTTACCAGGACAGGCTTGACAATAATTTTTCGCAGATTTACAATTAGTATGTATAATTTACATTTTGTTAGAATTTTAGAGCTATAAAAAAGCAAAAGCCCTTGAGCTGTATGTTGACACACATTGTTACAATGTACATGCCGACAATGAAATCTAGCAAGAAAAAAGTTCATAGCAAGAGGAGGTGTAATGATGGATTATATGCCAATTATTATCTCCGCTTTGCTTGCCCTAATCGTCGGTGTAGTTGTTGGCTTTTATGTTCGTAAATCCATTGCAGAACAAAAGATTGCTGGCGCAAGAAGTGCCGCGGATCAAATCGTGGAAGATTCCAGACGCGAAGCTGAGTCACTTAAGAAAGAAGCCCTTTTGGAAGCAAAGGACGATATTCACAAACTTCGAACAGAAGCTGAACGTGATATTCGAGATCGTAGAAGCGAACTGCAAAAACAAGAAAATCGTTTAATGCAAAAAGAAGAGAATCTTGATCGAAAAGATGAATCGCTTGATAAACGTGAAGCAGCATTAGAAAGGCGTGAAGATTCTTTAAACGATAGACAACAGCATATTGAAGAATTAGAAAGCAAAGTGGATGATTTAGTGCGCAAACAGCAAGAAGAGTTGGAACGCATTTCTGCATTGACACGAGAAGAAGCGAAAAATATCATTTTGGACCGTGTTGAGAACGAATTGTCCCACGACATTGCTATTATGGTCAAAGAAAGTGAAAACAGGGCTAAAGAAGATGCGGATAAAAAGGCTAAAGAGATTCTCTCATTAGCTGTTCAGCGTTGTGCAGCCGACCATGTGGCTGAGACTACAGTATCCGTCGTTAACTTACCTAATGATGAAATGAAAGGTCGAATCATTGGTCGTGAAGGACGAAATATTCGTACCCTTGAAACACTTACTGGTATTGATTTGATTATTGATGATACACCAGAGGCAGTTATTTTATCAGGATTTGATCCGATCAGACGTGAAACTGCACGCATCGCTTTGGATAAGCTGGTTCAGGATGGTCGTATTCACCCTGCGCGAATTGAGGAAATGGTTGAAAAATCAAGACGTGAAGTGGATGAGTACATTCGTGAAATGGGCGAGCAGACTACATTTGAAGTAGGCGTGCATGGTTTACACCCGGATCTTATCAAGATATTGGGACGTTTGAAATTCCGTACCAGTTACGGACAAAATGTTCTTAAGCACTCCATGGAAGTAGCATTCCTAGCAGGTCTTATGGCTGCTGAGCTTGGTGAAGATGAAACACTTGCTCGCCGTGCGGGTCTTTTACATGATATCGGTAAGGCTGTCGATCATGAGGTAGAGGGAAGTCACGTAGAGATTGGTGTAGAGCTTGCTACTAAATACAAAGAGCATCCTGTTGTAATTAATAGTATCGCATCTCACCATGGTGATACGGAACCGACTTCCATTATCGCGGTCTTGGTTGCTGCAGCTGATGCACTTTCTGCCGCAAGACCGGGAGCTCGTAGTGAAACATTGGAGAACTACATCCGCAGACTCGAAAAACTGGAAGAGATTTCAGAAAGCTATGAAGGTGTAGAAAAATCCTTTGCGATTCAAGCGGGACGTGAAGTGCGTATCATGGTGAAACCTGATTCCATTGACGACTTGGAAGCTCATCGATTGGCACGGGATATCAGAAAACGTATTGAAGAGGAACTGGATTATCCAGGACATATTAAAGTAACGGTGATTCGCGAAACAAGAGCCGTAGAGTATGCAAAATAAAGTGGTGCTTGCACCGCTTTATTTTTTTTGCTATATACCATTTGTATAAAACGAAGCGCGCATAATGAGGTGAAGTTTTCCTTGTAGTTTGGAGTGCAAGGTGTGAGACTCCTGAGGGAGATAGCGGTAGCTTGAGACCCCGCAGCGGAGCGAGGAGGCTCAAGCATCGCCCCTAGGAAAGCGAACACCTGGAACGGAAATCTACAGGAGTTAAATGAAATATCCCCAATTATTTGGATAGTACGTCGTTTATTTGCATCCTCCGCTTACATATGTAAAACTTAAAAAAGAAATTGATTGTTAGAAGGGATTAGTGAACGTGAGAATTTTATTCATTGGAGATGTAGTAGGATCACCAGGAAGAAAAATGGTGAGTGAATATTTACCTAAATTGAAAAGTAAGTATAAACCGGCTGTAACCATCGTAAATGGAGAAAATGCAGCAGGAGGAAAAGGGATAACAGAGAAAATTTATCAGGGCTTCTTAAAAGCTGGTGCCAATCTCGTAACTCTTGGCAACCATACGTGGGATAACAGGGAGATATTCGATTTCATTGAAGGTGCTAAGAATATGATTCGCCCCGCTAATTTTCCTAGTTCAAACCCGGGTAAAGGAATTGCATACCTACCTTTTGAAGGGAAGGAATTGGCGGTCATCAATCTACAAGGCCGTACATTTCTGCCCCCGATTGATTGCCCATTTAATAAAGTGGATGAACTGGTGGAGGAAGCAAAAAAACGAACACCGTTTATCTTTGTTGATTTCCATGCAGAAGCTACTAGTGAGAAACAAGCAATCGGTTGGTACCTAGATGGAAGAGTGACAGGGGTGGTTGGAACTCATACCCATGTCCAAACGAATGATTATCGTATTCTTACTGAGGGTACCGCCTATATTACTGACGTAGGGATGACCGGCCCTTACGATGGTATATTAGGAGTGGAGAAAGAGGCGGTGCTTAAGCGTTTCACAACTGCCCTGCCTGTAAGGTTTGAAGTAACAGAAGGAAGAGCGCAACTGAACGGTGTATTAATTGATGTAGATATGAAGACCGGAAAGGCAAAAAAAATAATACCACTAATGATTAATGATGATCATCCATTTTTTGATTAGAGAAAAGTAGTTAGAATATTAGATAGTCTTTAACAGCATGAGGAATACATTGAGCTTCTCCTGAATATAGTAGGAATGAAATTATTAACAATTCATTCATCTATGGATCTTTCACCATATACTGTAAATGTTAAGGAGGAGCTAGAAATGGAAATATTAAAGGTTTCAGCTAAGTCTAATCCAAATTCGGTAGCAGGGGCTTTAGCAGGGGTTTTAAGAGAGCGTGGAGGTGCAGAGATCCAAGCGATAGGTGCTGGTGCCCTTAATCAGGCTGTAAAGGCGGTGGCCATTGCACGAGGCTTCGTAGCACCAAGTGGAGTGGATCTGATCTGCATTCCGGCTTTTACGGATATCTTGATTGACGGGGAAGAGAGAACGGCAATCAAGCTCATTGTCGAGCCAAGGTAAAAGTGATAATAGTTTCTTACAAACCTGTTTGCTTGTTTTTGCAAACAGGTTTGTTTATGTTTAAATTAGTGCGAACTAGTTTTTTAACGGACTAAATATGCAAAAATAAGCGTATAGGAACTAGCTCGTAAGGTAAGAAAGTAGTGGAGGGACTTTTTTTGAGAATTTTTGATGCGCATTGTGATGTGTTATGGAAAATGTGGGAGAACAGGGGATTATCCTTTAAAGATAGTGAAGAGTTGCATGTAACTTGGGATGGGTTAAAGCAGGCTGATGCGAAAGTACAATGTTTTGCTGTTTATGTGCCGGAGAAAGTAAGAAAAGAATCTGCTTTTAATGTGGCATTGGAAATGATAGATCTTTTTTATGAAAAGATATTGCGCAGGTTTCCTAATATGAAACTGGTAACAACCAAAAAGGAAATTGCTAACTTGAAGCAAGGTCAGATCGGTGCCCTCTTGACATTGGAAGGGTGTGATGCCATCGGGGCTGACATTGAAAAATTACGGACCTTGTATCGGCTTGGTGTCACTTCTGTCGGTTTGACCTGGAATCATGCAAATGCAGTGGCAGATGGAATTTTGGAAGACAGAGGAGCTGGTTTATCTTCTTTCGGTCGGCAAGTAGTCATGATGAACAATGACCATTTTATCTGGACAGATGTTTCCCACCTATCTGTTAAAGGATTTTGGGATGTGATGGAAATAGGTAATTATGTTATTGCTTCCCATTCCAACTGTAAACAGGTGTGTTCAAACCGCCGCAATCTATCAAATGATCAGGTTCAAGCGCTCATCCAAAAGAATGCAGCAATTGGAGTCACTTTTGTACCACAGTTTCTATCAGAAGGCAAAGAGACAAAGATAAGCGATGTTATTAGGCATGTGGAACATTACTGTTCCCTTGGAGCTGTGAAAAATATAGGCTTTGGCTCGGACTTTGACGGAATTGATCATACGGTTCTTGGGTTAGGACGGGTTGAAGACTATTCTAATTTAGTAAATAGTTTATTAAAATATTATTCTGAAACAGAGGTCAAAGGGTTTTTGTTCAATAATTTCTATTCCAGATTTCCCCGATGACAGTGTTAAATCGGGGTTTATCGTAGTCTCTTACTTTACTGCTAAAATATTCAAATTTTTCGAAAGAAATTTATTCAAAGACTTGTATTTTTAAAAAAATAGGTCTACAATGAAAGCGTTTAGTACATATCCTGCGGTTTTTCCGTTTCATTATTTTATATTTAATAGGTAATTTCTAGTTATATGATGGGAATAGTGCTACAATGAAAATCGTACAATATTCTGACAACGAACGTAATTAAAGGGGTGTAAGGCACATGATCAATCAACTTTCATGGAAAGTTGGAGGGCAACAAGGGGAAGGTATCGAAAGTACTGGTGAGATTTTCTCCATCGCATTAAATCGTTTAGGCTATTATTTATATGGCTATCGCCATTTTTCTTCTCGTATTAAAGGTGGACATACGAACAACAAAATTCGTGTGAGCACAACTCAAGTCCGCTCAATTTCTGACGACCTTGATATATTAGTAGCATTCGATCAAGAGACAATTGATGTAAACTATCATGAACTGCGTCAAGGTGGCGTTGTAATTGCGGATGCTAAATTCAAACCTAGTATTCCGGAGGATGGAAAAGCTACTTTATATGCGGTTCCATTTACCGAAATTGCTTCGGAACTAGGCACTTCATTAATGAAAAACATGGTGGCGGTTGGTGCATCAAGTGCCATTCTTGATTTGGACACGGAATCCTTCCGTGAAGTCGTTCAGGAAATATTCGGACGAAAAGGTGAATCCATCGTTGAAAAAAACATGGAGGCAATCCGAGCAGGTGTTCAGTTTGTAAAAGAGCAAGCGGAAAACGTAGAAACGATGCAACTTGAAAAAGCGGATGGCAATAAACGCCTATTTATGATCGGTAATGACGCAATCGCTTTAGGTGCAGTTGCTGCAGGATCTCGCTTTATGCCAGCATACCCTATTACTCCTGCATCCGAAATCATGGAGTACCTAATTAAAAAGCTACCAAAATTCGGTGGTACTGTCATCCAGACGGAAGATGAAATTGCTGCATGTACAATGGCAATCGGTGCCAATTATGCTGGTGTTCGTACATTGACTGCATCTGCAGGACCAGGTCTTTCTCTTATGATGGAAGCAATCGGTCTTTCCGGTATGACGGAAACGCCACTTGTAGTGGTAGATACGCAACGTGGTGGTCCAAGTACAGGCTTGCCGACAAAGATTGAGCAATCTGACCTTATGGCCATGATCTATGGTACACATGGAGAAATTCCGAAAGTAGTTATTGCGCCAAGTACTGTCCAAGAGGCTTTCTACGATACAATAGAAGCTTTTAACATTGCAGAGGAGTATCAATTACCGGTAATTCTCTTGACTGACCTTCAATTGTCTTTAGGAAAGCAATCTGTGGAAACATTGGATTACAATAACATTGAAATTAGACGTGGCAAATTGGATATCAACAAAGAGCTTCCGTCTTCAGATGATAAAGCATATTTCAAACGTTATGAAGTTACGGAAGACGGCGTTTCCCCTCGTGTGATTCCAGGTATGAAGAATGGTATCCACCATGTAACTGGGGTGGAACACGAAGAAACAGGTAAACCTTCCGAGGTTGCAGCAAACCGTCAGGCGCAGATGGACAAGCGTTTAAGAAAATTGAACAACCTAAAATTCAATACTCCTGTACATGTAAATGCAAAGCATGATGAGGCAGACGTATTACTAGTTGGATTTAACTCGACACGTGGAACCATCGAAGAAGCGATGGAAAGATTGGAACTGGATGGCATTAAAGCCAACCATGCACAAATCCGTCTAATCCATCCGTTCCCGACAGACGAAATAGCTCCTCTTGTAAAAGCGGCGAAAAAAGTTATTGTTGTGGAATATAACGCTACAGGACAGCTTGCCAGCATCCTGAAGATGAATGTAGGCGAGCATGAGAAAATCCGTAGCCTCTTGAAGTATGATGGAGATCCATTCCTACCGAAAGAAATCCACACAAAATGCAAGGAGTTGTTATAAATGGCAACGTTCAAAGATTTTCGTAACAATGTAAAACCAAACTGGTGTCCTGGTTGCGGAGACTTCTCCGTACAAGCTGCCATCCAACGTGCTGCCGCAAATGTTGGATTAGAGCCTGAAAACCTTGCAGTTGTCTCCGGTATCGGCTGTTCCGGCCGTATTTCCGGTTATATCAATTCATATGGCTTCCATGGTATTCATGGTCGTTCTCTACCAATTGCACAAGGTGTGAAAATGGCGAATAAGGACCTTACGGTTATCGCTTCAGGTGGGGACGGAGATGGTTTTGCCATCGGCTTGGGACATACCATCCATGCAATTCGTCGTAACATTGATGTTACCTATATTGTAATGGACAATCAGATTTACGGACTGACTAAAGGACAAACGTCACCGCGTAGTGAAGTGGGCTTCAAGACGAAGTCGACACCACAAGGTTCTATCGAGTCCTCTCTTTCCGTAATGGAGATGGCTTTGACAGCAGGTGCTACGTTTGTTGCACAAAGCTTCTCTACAGACCTGAAGGATCTTGTTTCCTTAATTGAACAAGGGATCAAACATAAAGGATTCTCTTTGATCAACGTGTTCAGTCCGTGTGTTACATACAACAAAGTGAACACATACGACTGGTTCAAAGAAAACCTGACTAAATTGGCTGATATCGAAGGATATGACGCTCATAATAAAGTGTCTGCCATGCAGACATTAATGGAACACAATGGACTTGTAACAGGATTGATCTACCAGAACAAAAATCAGCAATCCTATCAGGACCTGGTGCATAACTACAGTAAAGAGCCACTTGCAAAAGCTGACCTTCACTTAGATGAAGCACAGTTTAACGAACTGATAAAAGAATTCATGTAATAATCTTGAAGCCCTGGCAACATTGCCGGGGCTTTCTTTTTTAGTCTCTATAAAAGAGGAGGTTGATTGGGAATAAAGACTTTTCAGCTATTGAATGGAGCACAGGGCGGAAATCAACAAGAGTATCTTTTATCCATAAATGTAAACGCTTACGAAGAAACGTAAAAAAATCTCTACTTTTTCATCTGACATAATCAGTTGTCCGTCACCAGTGGACAATACAGTTTACACAAATCCTTATAGATGATACACTCTTACTAGTATTTATGATTATCAGTTTTATATATTTAAGGGAGTGTTCTCTGTGAATGGAAAAATGAAGGCGATTGTGAAGCATCATCGCGGGTATGGTGCAGAGCTTCAGATGATAGATATTCCAAAAATTAAAGAAGATGAAGTATTGATAAAAGTGAAAGCTACATCCATCTGTGGTACAGATGTGCATATTTATACTTGGGATGAATGGTCCCAGAGCCGTGTGAACCCTCCATATGCATTCGGTCATGAATTTGCCGGTGAAATTGTGGAAGTGGGAAATAAAGTAACCAATGTACAGATGGGAGACCAAGTTTCTGCTGAAACACATATAGTCTGTTACAAATGCCCACAATGTTTGAAGGGTGACTACCACATTTGTAAAGATACTAAAATTATTGGGGTAGATACACAAGGTTGTTTTGCAGAATATGTCGCTCTTCCTGCGGTCAATGTATGGAAAAATCCTAAAGAGATGCCATATGATGTCGCTTCTGTCCAGGAACCGATGGGAAATGCGGTTCACACCGTTCTTGCCGGTGATGTTACAGGAAAATCGGTTGCAGTTATCGGTTGTGGACCAATCGGAATTATGGCAGTCGGAGTTGCCAAAGCAGCAGGTGCTTCTCAAGTTATTGCCATTGATCTGAACGAATATCGCTTAGACCTTGCAACTAAAATGGGTGCGACTACAGTAATCAATGCAAAAGAGGCAAACCCAGTAGATGAAGTTATGAGGTTGACGGAAGGTCATGGTGTGGAGGTAGTATGTGAAATGTCCGGTCATCCGGTTGCGATGAACCAAGGCTTTAAAATGATTACAAATGGTGGCAGAGTCTCCATCCTAAGCTTGCCTGTCCGTCCGGTGGAATTGGATATCACTAATGATATCGTGTTCAAAGGAGTAACTGTGCAAGGAATTACCGGTAGAAAGATGTATTCTACATGGCAGCAGGTATCAAGCCTTCTTAAATCTGGCCAAGTGGATGTAAAACCGATGATTACACATCACTTCCCGCTTGAAGATTTCGAAAAAGGCTTTGATTTAATGATTTCTGGTCAATGTGGTAAAGTTGTTTTACAACCATAAAAATAAACAGGAGGGGTTATAATGAAAGGTTTTGAATACCTACAAGAAGAATTAGATCAAATGAAAGAACAAGGTACGTTCCGTAAGCTGATACCTCTTGAGTCCGATCAGGGTTCCAAAGTTGTCATCAATGGAAAAGAAGTGATTCAGCTATCTTCCAACAACTATCTGGGATTAACAACCCATCCACGCCTGGTTAAAGCGGCATTGGAAGCTGTTGAAAAATACGGAGCTGGAACCGGTTCGGTTCGTACAATTGCCGGAACCTTCACTATGCATGAACAGCTGGAAGAAAAATTGGCGAAATTCAAGCATACTGAAGCTTCCCTTGTTTTCCAATCCGGTTTTACAACGAACCAAGGTGTGCTTTCTGCCATTCTTTCTCCAGAAGATGTTGTGATTTCTGATGCATTGAACCACGCATCCATTATTGATGGGATTCGTCTTACTAAGTCTGCCCGTAAAGTGTACAAGCATGTTGACATGGAAGACTTGGAACGTGCATTGAAGGAATCCGGTGAATACCGCAAACGTCTTATCGTGACTGACGGTGTATTCTCTATGGATGGAAACATCGCACCTCTTGATAAAATTGTAGAGCTTGCCGAAAAGTACGATGCACTGGTAATGGTGGATGATGCGCATGCTTCAGGCGTACTTGGTGAAAATGGACGCGGAACGGTGAATCATTTCGGTTTGGATGGACGTGTACACATACAGGTTGGAACTTTAAGTAAAGCAATAGGAGTGCTTGGCGGATATGTGGCAAGCACACGGTCTTTAATTGATTATTTGATTCATAAAGGTCGTCCGTTCTTATTCAGTACATCACATCCACCAGCAGTTACAGCTGCGTGTGATGAAGCGATACAAGTATTGTTGGAAGAACCGGAACTGATTGAAAAGCTATGGGACAATGCAAAGTTCTTTAAGGATGGATTAGTGAAACTTGGCTTTGACACTGGTGAAAGCCAAACACCTGTCACTCCGGTTATCGTTGGAGACGAAGCGCTATCTCATCAATTCTCCGATAAGCTATTGGAATATGGAGTGTTTGCACAAGGTATTGCATTCCCGACAGTTGCCAAAGGACTGGCTCGTGTCCGGACAATTGTTACAGCCCAACACTCAAAAGAAGAGCTTCAAGAAGCATTGGATATTTTCGAAAAAGCTGGTAAAGAGCTAGGGATTATCTCCTAATAGAGCGAACAAACAAGAGAGACACATAAGTGAGTGTCTCTCTTGTTGTGTAAAAGGCATTAAATATTCAATTATGTAGATTTATGTAAACTTCTCCATATTTATTGTTTAAGAAGCTATAAAATTATATACTATGTTAATGTGTAGAGTTTTATGCGCTCTACTTTTCTGGAAAGGAGTCAACACAATGAATGAGAAACAAAAAGTGGAAGCAGAACAAGTAGTGGCAGGAAATTCATCGGACAAAAAATCCGAGAAGGATTTCAGCAAATACTTTGAGTCTGTTTATGTCCCACCTTCCTTGAAGGACGCAAAGAAACGCGGAAAAGAAGAAGTTGCCTATCAGGACTTTTCCATTTCTGATGAGTTTCAAGGTCTTGGGGACGGCAAGAAATTTTATATTCGTACGTATGGCTGTCAGATGAATGAACATGACACGGAAGTAATGGCTGGGATATTCCTTGCTCTAGGCTATGAACCGACATATACAGTGGACGACGCCGATGTTATCCTATTAAATACCTGTGCAATCCGTGAAAATGCGGAGAATAAAGTGTTTGGTGAACTCGGCCATTTGAAAACGTTGAAAAAATCAAGACCTGGCCTACTGATAGGCGTATGTGGCTGTATGTCACAAGAAGAATCAGTGGTAAATAAGATTCTAAAAACTTATCAACAAGTTGACATGATTTTCGGTACCCATAACATTCATCGTCTTCCTAACATTTTGAAGGACGCATATATGTCCAAAGAAATGGTAATCGAAGTTTGGTCCAAAGAGGGGGATGTCATTGAGAATCTTCCAAAAAACCGTAAAGGTGAAATCAAGGCTTGGGTGAACATCATGTACGGCTGTGATAAGTTCTGTACGTATTGCATCGTCCCTTACACTCGTGGTAAAGAGCGGAGCAGACGTCCGGAGGATATTATTCAGGAAGTACGTCACTTGGCAGCCCAAGGGTATAAAGAGGTTACATTGCTTGGACAGAACGTAAACGCATATGGAAAAGATTTTGAAGATATGAAGTATGGTCTTGGGGATCTGATGGATGAAATCAGCAAAATCGATATACCACGTATCCGCTTTACGACAAGTCACCCCAGAGACTTTGACGATCGTTTGGTTGAAGTATTGGCAAAAGGCGGCAACCTTCTTGATCATATCCATCTTCCAGTCCAATCGGGGAGTTCCGAAGTGCTGAAATTGATGGCACGCAAATATGACAGAGAGCGTTATCTTGAGCTTGTCGGAAAAATAAAAACGGCAATGCCGAACGCTTCCCTTACAACCGATATCATTGTCGGTTTCCCTAACGAAACGGAGGAACAGTTTGAAGAAACAATGTCCCTCTACCGTGAAGTGGAATTTGATACGGCTTATACTTTCATCTATTCACCCCGTGAGGGAACACCTGCTGCCAAAATGGTGGATAATGTCCCGATGGAAGTGAAGAAAGATCGTCTCCAACGCCTTAATGCCCTGGTAAATGAAATTTCCGCAAAGAAATTAAAAGAATATGAGGGTCAGGTAGTAGAAGTGTTGGTAGAAGGTGAGAGCAAGAAAAACCCGGATGTTCTAGCCGGATATACAGAAAAAAGTAAACTAGTCAATTTCAGAGCCCCTAAATCTGTTATCGGGAAAATTGTTAAAGTAAAAGTTGTTAAGACAAAAACCTGGACATTGGATGGAGAACTGGCGGAAGAAGTTGCAGAAGAAGCACTGGAGGTATAAAAAATGGCGAAATATACAAGAGCGGACATAGTTGAAAGAGCAAAAGAATTGGCGCAAATGATTGCAGACACAGAAGAAGTGGAGTATTTCCAGCGTGCAGAAGAACAAATTAATGAAAACCAAAAAATCAAAGAAATGATTGCGAGTGTTAAAAGTTTACAGAAACAAGCTGTAAACTTCCAGCACTATGGGAAGACAGAAGCATTAAAGAAAACAGAAGCTAAGTTGGATGCACTTTTGGCTGAATTGGATGAAATTCCAATTGTACAGGAGTTCAAAACTTCCCAAACAAATGTGAATGACCTTCTTCAATTGGTTTCTTCCTACATCTCTAAAACAGTAACAGATGAAATCATCGTTGCAACAGGCGGGGACGTTCTTCGTGGAGAAACAGGATCCTATGTAAAAAACACCACCTATGGTGGAAGTTGCTCATAATATTTGATAGAAACAGCATGGATGATAAATCCATGCTGTTTTTTTAAAAGATAAGAAAGCATATAATTCTGTTGATTTCCGTTTCAGGCGCTTCGCTTTCCAGTGGGCGGTCCGGGAGCCTCCTCAGGCCTCTCCTGCGGGGTCTCCCCTGTCCCTTCCTCCCACAGGGAGTCTGCGCGCCTTCCACTGCAATCAACAAGGTGGTTTCATTCATCGAAAGGATAACTAAAAACTATCTTAGTTTCTAGCTGTGAATTGGAGCAAATAGCGTAGACTCCTTGAAAATGCGAGCATTTTCTGCGTGCGATGTATCGCTGCCGTAGCCTTCCTTGTCCTACGGGGGAGTAGCGACAATCTTGAGACCCCGCAACGGAGTGAGGAGGCTCAAGGTCGCCCTTAGGATAAGCGGAGCTATTTGCGGAAAGGAACAGCGGCGGTTAACCAAACAACTAATGATTTTTAGCTTAAAAAAGGACCAGGCGGTTTTTGCCTGGTTTTTTTGCAATAGCCCGTTACAGCTCGAACTTGATTTTTTCAAAAAATAGGCACATATCTAGAAAAGCTTGCATACAATGAACTATACGTTAATGTGTAAGAAATCATCTTGTACTGTTTTAGATTCAAGGAAATCACAATTGTCATTTAAACCGCATAGGATGAAATGAAGATTGTAATGAGGAGGGTGTATGCTCGCATGTCTGAATACAGAGAAATTATTACAAGAGCAGTAACCGGCAAGGGTAGAAAATTCACGCAGTCCAAACATACGATAAGTCCCTCGCATCGTCCTACGAGCATTTTAGGATGCTGGGTCATTAACCATACGTATGATGCGAACAAAGTGGATGGAACGGTAGAAGTAAAAGGCCGCTATGATCTAAACGTTTGGTTCTCTTACAGCGAAAATACGAAAACCGAAGTGGTAACAGAAACGGTTTCCTACAAAGATGTTGTTAAACTTAAGTATAAAGATGACAACAGCATCGGGGATGATCACGAAGTAATTGCTCGCGTCCTGCAACAGCCTAATTGCTTGGAAGCCAGTATAGATGATACTGGGGCAAAAATTAATGTCCAGGTAGAAAGAGAGTTCCTGACTGAAGTTATCGGTGAAACTAAAATTACGGTCGAAGTTCATCCAGACACATTAGCGGACGATGCTGATTGGGATGTAGATGAGGATGAATTTGAAGATCTCAACCCTGACTTTATCGTCGACGGATACGAGGAATAAGAAAAAACTGGGAAGCATAGTGCTTCCTGGTTTTTTTGTGAGATTAGAATAAAAAGCGGTTGATTTCCGTTACCTGGTGCTTCGCTTTCCAGTGGGCGGTCCGGTAGCCTCCTCGGCAAGCCTGCGGGGCACTGAACACTGAAAAAATGAAAACGAATTGTTTTTAATGGTTTCTAGCTTTGGATTGGAGCAAATAGCGTAGATTCCTTGAAAATGCGAGCATTTTCTGCGTGCGATGTATCGCTGCCGTAGCCTTCCTTGTCCTGCAGGGGCGTAGCGATAATCTTGAGACCCCGCAGGGCACAGCCCGAGGAGGCTCAGGGTCGCCCTCTGGATAAGCGAAGCTATTTGCGGAAATCAACAGCGGTGTATATCCAAGAACTAAAATTCAGTACTTTTTCAGTGGCCTCGGAAGCCTGCTGGGTCTCCCTTGTCCCTTCGGCCAACAGGAGTCTGCACGCCTTCCACTTCAATCAACTGATATCTACATTCAGCAAGGGTATGACTTCTATTTCCTAATAACCACCACTCACCCCAATACGGTAAAATATGATATAATAAAGCAGCAAAAAACAATAGTTGGGGGATTATGATGGCTTCTTATACGCCGATGATACAGCAATATTTACGAGTGAAGGCAGACTATCAAGATGCCTTTTTATTTTTTCGCCTTGGCGACTTTTACGAAATGTTTTTTGAGGATGCAACAAATGCATCCCAAGTACTTGAAATTACCTTAACAAGCCGGGACGGTGGTGGAAAAGAAAGAATCCCAATGTGTGGTGTTCCCTACCATTCGGCTCCTAATTATATAGATCAACTGATTGAAAAAGGATATAAAGTAGCTATTTGTGAACAAGTGGAGGACCCTAAACATACAAAAGGGGTCGTAAAAAGAGAAGTGGTTCAGTTAGTTACACCAGGAACAGTGATGGAAACAAAAGGCCTTTCTGATAAACAGAATAACTTCTTGACTTCTGTTACCCATTTTGAAGACGATACCTTTGGTCTTGCGTACGCAGACCTTTCCACAGGTGAATTACATACGACCATCCTAACCGGACCTATCCAGCAGCTTGTAAATGAAGTGTATTCCATTGGAGCGAAGGAAATGGTTGTTTCAGAGCAGTTTCCACTAGACCTTGTCCAAATGATTAATGAAAGAATGGTTGTTACATGTTCCCATGAGGAAGCAATTGATATCCCGGCTGAATTCTCGGAAATCGTAGATAAATTGGAACAAGAAAAGCTGCTGATTACAGTAGGCAGACTGCTCCATTATCTAAAGAGAACACAGAAACGCAGTCTGGACCATCTCCAACCAGCAAGATTTTTCGAATTGGATCAATCTATGAAAATAGATCTCTTTTCCAAACGAAACTTGGAGTTGACGGAAACCATCCGTTCCAAAGGCAAGAAAGGTTCTTTGCTGTGGCTGTTGGATCAGACTGTAACGGCAATGGGAGGTCGTTTGTTAAAGCAATGGGTAGACAGGCCGCTAATCAATACAGCAAAAATCGAGCAACGCCATACTATGGTAGAAATCCTGATGCAGGAGTATTTTACAAGACAAGAAATACGAGATTTGTTGAAAGAAGTCTATGACTTGGAAAGACTTGCCGGGAGAGTAGCATTTGGTAATGTAAATGCACGAGATCTTGTGCAATTACGCAAATCCCTCTCACAGATCCCTCATCTGAAAACGCTGGTGGAGAAGTTGCCGATAGAAAATAGATCCATCTTGGATAACATGGATGAATGTGAGGAGCTGACAACGCTTCTCCACGACAGTCTAATCGAACAGCCTTCCTTATCGGTCAAAGAGGGGAATATGATGAAGGACGGCTTCCATGAAGAACTTGATAAATACAGGGATGCAAGAAGGAACGGGAAGACCTGGATAGCTGAATTGGAGAAAAGAGAACGGGACCTGACAGGGATACGTTCATTGAAAATTGGCTATAATCGTATATTTGGTTATTATATTGAAATAACAAAAGCGAACATAGCTTCACTTCCGGAGGGCAGGTATGAGAGAAAGCAGACACTTGCCAATGCGGAACGTTATATTACGGAAGAACTCAAGGAAAAAGAAACGTTAATCCTAGAAGCGGAAGAAAAGATCATTACACTCGAATATGAGCTCTTCCTCAAGCTGCGAGAAGAAGTGAAAGCCTTTATTCCTAGACTACAGAAACTGGCAAAAGCGGTCAGTGAAATCGATGTCCTGCAATGTTTTGCCACCATAAGTGAGGAACGGTACTACACAAGACCTGTCTTTAATGATGAAAGAAAAGTCTATATTACGGAAGGTCGTCATCCTGTAGTAGAGAAAGTGATGGATGCCAATGAATACGTTCCGAATGACACTTGGATGGATAAGGAGAATGAAATGCTGCTTATCACAGGTCCGAACATGTCTGGTAAAAGCACCTACATGCGCCAGGTGGCCTTGACGGCAATACTTGCGCAGATTGGCTGTTTTGTTCCTGCGAAAGAAGCGTCCTTACCAATTTTTGATCAGATTTTTACGAGAATCGGGGCGGCAGATGACCTGATTTCCGGACAAAGTACTTTCATGGTTGAAATGCTAGAAGCCAGAAACGCTATTGTCTATGCCACACAGAACAGTCTGATTCTTTTTGATGAAATAGGCAGGGGTACATCGACTTATGATGGAATGGCTCTCGCTCAAGCACTAATCGAGTATATTCATGAGAAAATCGGTGCGAAGACATTGTTTTCCACCCACTACCATGAGTTGACCTCCTTGGACCAGGATCTCGATAAGCTGAAAAATATCCATGTAAGTGTCGTGGAGCAAAACGGGAAAGTGGTATTTCTTCACAAAATGAAGGAAGGGCCTGCAGATAAAAGTTATGGAATTCATGTAGCAGAGTTGGCAGAACTACCGAAAGAGTTAATTCAAAGAGCCCAAACCATTCTAGAAAAGCTGGAAAGTCAGCCTAAAAATGAACGCACGGAAGTTGCTGCAACAAAAGAGACCAGTTCTGTGAAGGAAGATCCACTAACACAGCTTTCTTTCTTTGAAGTAAAGGAAGACAAAAAGCAGCTGGAAAAGCTGTCAAAGAGTGAAAAGATTGCAATGGACAAGCTCAGAAAGATGGAGTTGCTTGATACGACTCCGTTAGAAGCGTTAAATAAGCTTTATGAAATTCAAAAGCTCTTAAAAGGAAAATTATAAAAGGAAGGAGGAAATAGAATGGGAAAGATTGTCCAGCTCGATGAGAGTTTAGCGAATAAAATTGCGGCAGGGGAAGTGGTGGAACGACCGGCGTCCGTTGTGAAAGAGCTTGTGGAAAATGCCATTGATGCGAATTCCACCATCATTGAGATTGAGCTTGAGGAAGCGGGTCTTTCAAAAATCCGGGTGCTGGACAATGGAGACGGAATAGAACATGACGATTGCCTGAAGGCGTTCCAACGTCATGCTACAAGTAAAATAAAAAATGAAAATGACTTGTTTCGTATCAGAACTCTTGGATTCAGAGGAGAGGCGCTACCGAGTATCGCTTCTGTCTCCCTTTTTGACATCAGGACGGGAACAGGGGAAGGTCCAGGTACACATCTGAGTTTCAAAGGCGGAGTGCTGGAAACGCAGGAGCTGGCAAGCAGCCGAAAAGGAACGGATATCGTTGTTCAGCACTTATTTTTTAACACTCCTGCACGATTAAAATATATGAAAACAATCCACACGGAACTTGGAAACATATCTGATATGGTTAATCGCCTTGCTTTGGCGAATCCTTCTATTTCCTTCCGCCTTAGCCATAATGGAAAAAGAATGCTCGCTACAAATGGAAGCGGTGATAGCTTGCATGTGCTCGCGGCGATATATGGAATGAATATCGCCAAGAAAATGGTTCCCATCCACTTTACATCTTTGGATTTTGAAGTAAAAGGATATATTACATTGCCGGAAGTGACGCGTGCTTCCAAAAGCTATATTTCCACAATTATTAACGGGCGGTATGTTAAGAACTATACAATAGTGAGAGCGATTCAAGAGGGATATCACACACTTTTGCCGATTGGTAGATATCCGATTGTCTACGTGGAAGTGATCATGGACCCTCTTCTTGTAGATGTCAATGTACATCCTGCCAAATTAGAAGTAAGGCTTAGTAAGGAAGATGAACTTTATAAGCTGATTGCTGATGGTGTTAAAGGAGAATTTCAGCATAAACAGCTGATTCCGTCGAATGTACCAAGAAAGCAGACAAGCTATACAGTGGAATCAAAGCCCACTCAACAAACCTTTACATTAGAACATGGCTTTCCAGACGAACGACAAATTTTAGAAAAAAATGATGTGTCTAATCTATTCGACCAGAAAGATTCAGATGAGAGTTCTTCGATATTGCATGAACCTTCAAAAGAGTTGAATCAATATCCAAAAGAAGAGACAGTCGGTCACCCACATCAAAAAGATAAGTTCGAAGAAACGGTCCCTATAAATGCTCCAATTGAGGAAGATGAACACTTCCTAGATACAGAAGTGCCAAGTGAAAAGGATAAGAAATTCCGTATCCCTACCCTTTATCCGATTGGTCAGATGCATGGCACCTATATTATTGCACAGAACGAGAATGGTTTGTATCTTATTGACCAGCACGCCGCCCAAGAGCGCATTAATTACGAGTATTTCTATCAAAAGCTTGGTAGAGAGGAAAGAAATCTCCAGGAACTCCTTGTTCCTTTGACCATCGAATGTTCGTTGGAGGAATATCTGTTTCTCGAAGAAAACGCTGAAATTTTTGAGGAAGTAGGCATCATGCTGGAGCCTTTTGGTCATCAAACATTCATCGTGAAAGCCCATCCGGTCTGGTTTCCAAAAGGGGAAGAGAGAGAAACGATAGATGAAGTGATAAATTTTGTAATAGAAAAAAGAAGAATTAACCTCTCTGACTTAAGAGAAGAGGCGGCTATCATGATGAGTTGTAAGGCAGCCATTAAGGCTAATCATCATCTTAGACAAGATGAGATTTCCGCTCTATTAAACACGCTGAGAGAGGCTGAAAATCCATTTACATGCCCGCATGGAAGACCGATTCTGATACATTTTTCTTCCTATGAGCTGGAAAAAATGTTTAAACGAGTCATGTAGAAATAAGAAATTTTTTATTAAAAAGATTGAGCTCGAATGGAAATGGGTATAATGATATCTTGTGATAAAGATTAATTGAGAGAGTGAGTGAGCGGTGGGAGAGAAGCAGAAAGTTATCGTGATCATCGGACCGACAGCAGTCGGTAAGACCAAAACGAGTGTGGAATTGGCTAAGGCATTAAACGGAGAAATTATCAGTGGTGATTCCATGCAGATATACAAGGGAATGGACATTGGTACTGCTAAGGTGAAACAGGGGGAAATGCAAGGGATTCCTCACTACTTGATAGATATCAAGGAACCAACCGATGCCTATTCAGTAGTTGAATTCCAACAAGATGTCCGAAGGCGGATCGATAAGATTGCCTCAAGGGGTTACATTCCCATTATTGTTGGAGGAACGGGCCTTTACGTCCAATCCGTTTTGTTTGACTATCAATTTTCTGATAGTGGAAAAGACGAAAAAGTACGCAGAGGTCTGGAGAAGAGAAGTGGAGAGATAGGTTTTGAAAAGCTTCATGCCGAGCTCTCAGAAATCGACCCGAAAAGTGCAGCGAACATCCACCCCAATAATGTGAGAAGGGTCATTCGCGCGTTGGAAATCTTCCATACCACAGGGAAGACCATGTCGGAGTATCAAGAAACACAGCAGCCTGAGCCTTTATATGATGTTGCACTTATTGGACTTACGATGGAACGGGAAGTGTTGTATGATCGGATTAATCTCAGAGTAGACATGATGGTGGAGGAAGGTTTGTTCGAAGAAGTGCAAAGCCTTTATGATAAGGGCGTACGTGATTGTCAGTCCATCCAAGCTATCGGTTATAAGGAATTGTATGCATTCATTGATGGGAAAGTATCGAAAGAACAGGCAATTGATGACTTGAAGCAGAATTCCAGAAGATATGCTAAACGGCAACTCACTTGGTTTCGCAACAAAATGGATGTTAAGTGGTTTGATATGACGGATGGTGATTATGAGCAAAAGTTATCACAAATTTTTACGTTTATTGCAGGAAAGCTTCAACTTGAAGCGAATAAGTAAGGAAGATAGAGATAAGAGGAGGACGAAAAGATGAAGCAAACGATTAATATCCAAGATCAGGTTCTTAACCAATTAAGAAAAGATGGAACAAGTGTAACGGTTTTCTTGTTGAATGGGTTTCAACTTCGCGGATTGATTAAAGGGTTTGATAATTTCACTGTGCTCCTGGAAACAGAAGGGAAACAGCAGTTGATTTATAAACACGCCATTTCTACCTTTTCTCCATCAAAGAATGTACAAATTGAGACGGAAGCATAAAACCAGCGAAATGCTGGTTTTTTATTTTTGTATAAAAATAAACATATAGCTATCTATTCATCATATATTTAATAAATAAATGGAGAAATTCTCTCCATTTGTTTTTATTGGAGAAATAATAGCAAGCAACTGATTTATGAATTATTTCTCGGGAAAGCGCATAATATGACAAGTTTGTCAATAGTTTGTTGAAAATATATGAAGTTTGTAGAAGGATATCGAATCAAAGGTTTAATATTGATTAGTTCTGTCTGAACAACATGGGATATGTCGGATTTTGGTACGGAAATGAGGTGGACGCTCTTGGATCAACCCATGACAAATCATAATGGGAAAATAAACATTGTTTTAAATGGGCAAAAAAAGCCGTTAAGAGTCACCCACGTTCATACGCTGGAGGAACCCCTTCCCCCCACCAACCATGCGATTTTACAAGAAATAGAGCGGGAATTAGGGGAGTTGGTCGGACTTCAGGAAATGAAAAAAGTGGTCAAGGAAATCTATGCATGGATTTATGTGAATAAGAAACGGGAAGAAGCGGGTTTAAAGACAGAAAGGCAAGTGCTTCATATGATGTTTAAAGGAAATCCAGGGACCGGGAAGACGACTGTTGCAAGGTTGATTGGAAAGTTGTTTTGCGATATGAATGTACTTACCAAAGGTCATCTTATCGAGGCGGAAAGAGCAGATCTTGTCGGAGAGTATATCGGTCATACAGCCCAGAAAACCAGAGATCTTGTGAAAAAGGCCTTGGGAGGCATCCTGTTTGTGGATGAAGCCTATTCTTTGGCTAGGGGAGGAGAAAAGGATTTCGGCAAAGAGGCCATTGATACGCTTGTGAAACATATGGAAGACAAACAACATGATTTTATTTTAATTCTTGCTGGCTATCAGCGTGAGATGGAAGATTTTTTACGAACGAACCCTGGTCTTATTTCCCGATTTCCGATTATTGTTGATTTTCCCGACTATACGGTAGAAGAATTGATGGAGATATGTCAGCGAATGCTTAGAGACCGCGAATACCTATTAAGTAAAGAAGCGGAGTGGAAAATGCGTGAACATCTTAATCAGATGAAAAATGTATTACTGCCTTCCGCTTTCAGCAATGGTAGGTATATCAGAAATGTTCTGGAAAAATCCATCAGGACTCAAGCGATGCGTCTCTTAATGCATGACAATTTTGATAAAAATGAATTGATGAAAATCGAAGCAAGGGATCTCCTCCTCAAATGGTAGCAAAAGCAAAAAACAGCAGCCGTCCGGCTGCTGTTTCAGTGTGTTATCCAATACTCTTATTAATCTGTTCCAAATCTTCGTTAATGACATCTGCCGTAAGCTGGCCGGACAGGGTGACCATCGGAACCCCTCCTCCAGGATGAGTGGAACCTCCGGTAAAATATAAATTGTCCAGAAGTTTACTTCTGCAGGGTATTTTAAAACCGCCATTCTTTTTGCGGTCTGTCACCACTCCATAAATCGACCCGCCGTTTGCCCCGTATAGATCTTTCAAGTCGTTAGGTGTAAAGCAATATTCAAACTCTATGGATGAGGATAACCCTTCAAGTCCCATTCTTTCCAACTTGGATAGGACGCTTTCTCGATATATGTCCTTATACTCATCCCATGTCTCCCCTTCCTTCAGTGGAGGAACGTGAGTTAGAACAAATAAGTTCTCTTTTCCTTGTGGGGCTTGGGTTGTATCAGTTTTTGATGATACTCCAATATAAATAGTAGGATCATGTGCTGGTTTTCCTTCGTTGAAAATAGTATGAAACTCCACTTCAGGTTCTTTTGAGAAAAAGAAGTTATGATGAGTCAATTCATTATATTTCCTGTTCACGCCAAGTAGGAGAACAAGGCCGGAAACTGTCGGTGTGAACTTCATAAGATCTTCCGCAGCTCGTTCCGCCATCGCTATATCTTTCAACAATGTTTTATAGGTAGGTATTGCTTCAAGGTTGGACACGATTAGATCAGCACGGAATTCGTCTCCATTCTCCAGAAGGACACCTGTCGCTTTTCTTCCGTCAGTTAGGATTTTTCGCACAGATGCATTAAGGCTATACTCCACCCCCATCTCATCCAAAAGGGCACGCATCGCTTCCGCAATTTTATACATTCCGCCCTTCACATAATAAATTCCGAGTCCAAGCTGAACATGCGTTAATTGTGATAATACCGCAGGCGCGTGGTAGGGAGAAGAGCCAATATACATAATTATGAAATTGAATAACTGCTGAAGGTGTTTATCTTCAAAGTATTTTTTTGTTATCTGATCCATGGATTTCATAGGGTCCATCCCGATAAGCTCCTTCAGATTATGTAAGGCACGAAGTTCTGCTAATCCAGAAAGGCTTTTCTTGTAAAAGCTTTTTAAACTGTATTCATACATTTTGCTGCAGTAGTTCAAGTACTCGAAAAAGCCGTTTGCATCTCTGTTGGAATGTTCCCTGATCTGTTCCAACATTCTAGGAAGGTCACTGGTAACGTCAATTTTTGTGCCGTCCTCAAAGAAAGTTCTCCATTGCGGTTCTACTCTTTCAATTGTAATGTAATCATGCAAATTTCGGTTTGCGCTCGTAAAAAGTTGCTCTAGCACCCAAGGCATGGTCAAGATGGATGGGCCGGTATCAAAAGTGAATCCTTTGCCTGAACGGATGTTCAATTTTCCACCAAGGCGTTCGCCTTTTTCAATCACTTTTACCTCATACCCGTCAGCAGAGAGTCGGATAGCGGCGGATAAGCCGCCGAGTCCGCCACCGATTACTATTACTTTCTTTTTCATTCTTTTTTCCTCCTTATGAAAACAAGCAAGTTTGACTAGAATGTCTAATATGTATGCTGTGTAATTTGTCTTTTCAACTTTCCATTTTGCCCTTATTTCCTATTTTCATAACCAGACTGATATAAATGGAGGAGTTTGTGATGATAGTATTGGTTGTTTTAATGACATTAGTGCTTGGGAGGTTGTTATTTTTTCATATCCCAACCTTCCCAATACATAAAGGGCGGATGGAATTGCTTAAGAAGGTTTCCGTTATCATACCTGCTAGAAATGAAGAAGGAAATCTCCCTGCGTTGTTAAAATCACTACAGGCATATCGAGGAAAGGTGAAAGAGATAATAGTGGTGGATGACCATTCAACGGATGATACTGTGCGGGTGGCGAGGTCCCTTGGTGCTAGTGTGATTAAATTGGAAGCGCTTCCAGTGGGGTGGTTCGGTAAGTCGTTTGGTTGCTGGAATGGTGCTCTGAAGGCGACTGGAAATATTCTGTTGTTTTTGGATGCGGACACGATTGTAATGGAAAATGGTCTTGAAAACATGCTGGCTGCATACAGGGGAAAAGGGGAGGTGATTTCAGTTCAGCCCTATCACAGGATGAAGGAAAAATACGAAAGTTTATCTTCCTTCTTTCATCTAGTCATTATGGGATCACTTGGATCTTTTCATATTTTGCAAAAGTGGACGTCGGTAAAAGGTGCATTCGGCCAGTGCCTTCTTATTCATCGGCAGGATTATTTTAAGTACGGTGGACATGAGGCAATCCAAGGGGAGTTAATGGAAAATATGGCGTTTGGTTTTATCGTTCAGAACCATGGTGGGAAGGTTCGCTGTTTCACCGGATTTGGAGCGATTCAGATGAGAATGTATCCGGAGGGTTTCCCATCTTTATGGAGAGGCTGGAGTAAAAGTTTTGCTACAGGGGCCGCGAAAACCAGTAGAGTGTATATTATTCTGGTTTCCTTTTGGATAGGCGGATTAATTACATTTCTTACAAATTTTCAACATGTACAGATAGAGGTTTGGGTTGCTGTCTATCTTTTGATTGCCTTGCATATTAAAAGAACGCTGGGGATAGCTGGATCTTTCAGTTGGGGTTCAGCATTCTTATTTCCTGTACACCTACTCTTTTTCATTGTGCTTTTTGGATACTCCTGCTTTCAGACATTTTTTAAAAGAAACATTTCATGGAAAGGAAGGAAAATCGATTTATAGGAGAGTGCAAGTGAATGTGGATAGAACTACAACCCATTCCAGGAACAATAGTGAATATCTTAGCATGGGGAATCATTCAGCTGGGGGCAGCCTATCTAGCACTCAAAATCCCCAGAGGATGGCTTTCTAAAGAAAGTCGTTGGTTTTCTGAGAAAAGAGGGGAAAAAAGTTTTTACATCTTTCTAGGGATAAAAAAATGGAAGGACCGTCTACCGGAGGCCGGAGCGTTATTTAGAGGGGGTTTTTCAAAAAAAAGAATAGAGAGTAAGAGCAAAGAATATCTCAAGCTTTTTGTAGTCGAGACGAGAAGAGGGGAACTGACACACGTTCTGGCAATGCTTCCTGGAGTTTTTTTCTTTATTTGGAACCCTCCACATGTAGGTTTGATTATGGTGTTCTATGGAATTGCGGCAAATCTCCCATTCGCTTTGCTGCAAAGGTATAACAGGCATCGACTTTTAAAAGTATTAAGCAAACAAAAACAGGAGGCTGTGTCACCTCCTGCAGACAAAACGATCTCTTCTGTAAAAATAAATGGTATTTAAGCTTGACCTTGCAAATTTCTGTTTGGCAATTTCCATTTATAGGTGTAGGATAAAACGCGTAATGAAACAATACCGACAAACAAAATGTAGAGCTGGATTGGAGAACTGGCAATCCCGAATCCAATGATAAGACCTGCGAGGATCGCCCATGCAGCATATATTTCCGCTCTCAGTACAAGTGGTTTTCTACCTGCAAGTAAGTCGCGTATAATACCTCCACCGCTTCCGGTGAGGACTGCCGCAACGACTACCGCGCTGATCGGATGGCTCATGCTGGTAGCATAAAGTGCTCCTTGGATAGCAAATGCTGCAAGACCGATTGCGTCAAAAAAGTTCCCCCATTTTCTCCAGTGTTTCAAAAGATTATTTGGGAAAAGAAAAACCGCAGTCATGGCCACAAGGGCTACTTGGAAGAGCATGCCTTGTTCCCATAGTGCGGAAATTGGAACTCCTATTAACAGATTGCGCACAGCACCTCCGCCGAAGGCTGTTACAATTCCTAATATATATACACCTAGTATGTCGTATTCTTCTTCCATGGCAACGATTGCTCCGCTTATGGCAAAAGCGATAGTGCCGATGATGCTGAAAACTTCCCAAGTCATGCTATCACTCCGTTATATAGTAAAGATTCAATAGTTGTAAGATCAAACGGTAAAGCCTTTCTGATTTTATATAGAAAACAGTAGGAATGCAATAGTTTTAAAGGAATTAATAGAGAAAAAGCGTATATTTTGATATGATTATAGAAACTTGTACAACTGAATTTAATTTTATATAGAAAAAGGGGTAACGCATTTGAATGAAACGCAAAAGAAAGAGAAAGAACGTGTTATTCTTGTAGGCTGTCAGCTGCCTAAAGTTGATGACGAAACATTCTACTATTCCATGGATGAACTGGCGTCACTGACGAAAACAGCCAATGGGGAAGTGCTTGTCACGCTTACGCAAAAGAGAGAAAGAGTTCATCCTGCTACATATATAGGAAAAGGAAAAATAGAAGAACTGGTGCAATTGGAAGAAGAGTTGGAGCCGGAAATTATCATATTTAATGGAGAATTGGCCCCAAGTCAGAATAGGAATCTATCCAAAGTGCTGAATGCCAGAATTATTGATCGCACTCAGCTTATTTTGGATATTTTTGCCCAGCGTGCGAAATCGAAGGAAGGTAAACTTCAGGTGGAGTTGGCGCAGCTTCAATACCTTCTGCCTCGACTTGGCGGGAAAGGTGTGGAACTTTCGCGACTCGGAGGAGGGATTGGAACAAGAGGCCCCGGGGAAACGAAATTGGAGTCGGACCGTAGACATATCAATAGAAGAATTGTGGATATTAAAACACAACTATCCTCCATTGTCAGTCACCGAGAACGATATCGTGAGCGAAGAAAGCGGAACCAGGCATTTCAGCTCTCGTTGGTCGGATATACAAATGCAGGAAAATCAACTATTTTCAACCGCTTGACAGAAGCTGAGGCTTTTGAGGAAAACCTCTTGTTCGCAACGCTCGACCCGACAACAAGAAAAGTCATGCTCCCGTCTGGCTTTCACGCACTTCTGACAGATACGGTTGGATTTATTCAAGACTTGCCGACCTCACTAGTTGCGGCATTCCGTTCGACGCTGGAGGAAGTGACAGAAGCTGATTTGATTTTACATGTAGTGGACAGCTCAAGTCCTGACCACGTCAATCATGAAAAGACAGTTGATAAACTATTGAAAGAGCTCGGGGTAGAGGGAGTTCCGGTATTGACCATCTATAATAAAAAGGATCAGACGACCGAAGGATTTACACCGGCTTATAATGAAGAGATGCTGCATATCAGTGCTTTAAATAAGGCAGACATTAACCAATTGACAGGAAAAATAGAGTCTCTGATCAAGAAACAGATGGAACCGTACCATATAGTCATTCCATCTTCTGAAGGAAAAATGATCGCACAGTTAAAGCAGGAAACAGTTTTGACTAAGATAGATTTCACAGAAAGAGAAGAAAACTATGTGGTAAAAGGATATTATTTTGATAACTCAAAATTGGCATCCGTTATCCAGCAAAGAATGCAGAAATAGAGGAGATTATAAATGTTTCAATTATTACAGCATGGGGAAGCTATTGAACCGATTGTGCGTAAAATAGAAGACAAGCTACAAGAAAGCTTTCACCAAGTGGATGCAAATGTGGAAACGAATCAATTCCGCGTATTAAAAAGCTTTCAAGAGAATCGTGTCAGTGATTCACACTTTATTCCGTCAACCGGGTACGGTTACGATGACAATGGCCGGGACACTTTAGAGAAGATATATGCCGAAGTTTTCGGAGGTGAAGCAGGGCTAGTGCGCCCCCAGATCATTTCTGGGACGCACGCCATTTCCATTGCTTTGTTCGGGGTGTTAAGACCTGGAGACGAACTGCTTTATATCACAGGCAAGCCTTATGATACTCTTGAAGAGATTGTTGGGATCCGGGGTAGTGGAGTAGGCTCTTTAAAAGAGTATAATATCGGCTATCAGACAATCGATTTGAAGAATAACCGCGGAATAGATTGGGAGGCTGTCAGTAACGCCATTACCTCTTCCACAAAAATGATCGGGATACAGCGTTCGAAGGGCTATGCCAACCGTCCTTCCTTTACAATTGAAGAAATTAAGGAAATGATTCGCTTTGTGAAAGAAATAAAGCCTGATGTTGTTGTATTTGTAGATAACTGTTACGGGGAATTTGTAGAACTGAACGAACCATGTCATGTAGGCGCGGACTTGATAGCGGGGTCTCTAATCAAAAACCCTGGTGGAGGGCTAGCGAAGACCGGAGGATATATTGTTGGGAAGAAAGAGTTAGTGGAAGCCTGTTCCTATCGGATGACCTCACCTGGAATCGGTGCGGAAGCCGGTGCTTCCCTGTACAGCCTGCAGGAGATGTATCAAGGATACTTTCTTGCTCCCCATGTGGTTGGCCAGGCGTTGAAAGGTGCTATGTTCACTGCTGCACTACTGGAGGAGCTTGGCATGAATACTACTCCAAGCTGGGATTCATACAGGACAGATCTAATCCAGTCCGTACAATTCGATGATCAAGACAAGATGATCGCCTTCTGCCAGGCGATTCAATATGCTTCCCCTGTCAATTCCCACGTCACCCCATACGCCAACTATATGCCGGGATATGAAGATGATGTAATCATGGCTGCGGGAACCTTTATCCAAGGTGCAAGCATTGAATTGACTGCTGATGGTCCGATAAGAGCGCCTTACGTAGCATATGTACAAGGTGGATTAACATATTCCCACGTCAAGATAGCAGTATGTAGTGCAATTGATCATCTTTTAAGTAAAGGTTTGCTTGAGATTTAAAATCTAAAGAGTAGGTTTCTTCTGCTCTCACATGTAAAAAGATAAGAGTCTGCAAATAGGCAGGCTCTTTTTTGTAGGCTCTTTTCTCAAAGATTGTTGCTACAGCCTTTTTGTATTCCGATAGAAAAACTAGTAGAAAATATGTTTTCTATGTTGGAATAAGGGTTATAGATAAAAGGGGACAGGTTCAATCAATATACATATTCTGTTTTATAGGGCTATTCCTTTCACTTTCCGAACTTATTCGTTAATTTTTAAAATTTGATGTTAGAAAACCTAACATATTCTTGACAGATTATCTAACATCGCATAAAATAAGGTTAACTTCATAGGAAATGATGAAAGGAGGATTTGTAGTGAGTGACAATATCAGACGTTCGATGCCATTATTTCCAATAGGGATTGTCATGCAACTAACGGAATTGTCAGCTCGACAAATCCGGTATTATGAAGAAAATGAGCTTGTGTTTCCGGCACGATCAGAAGGCAATCGCCGACTATTTTCATTCAATGATGTAGATACCTTATTGGAGATAAAAAACCTCATTGAACAGAAAGTCAATATAGCTGGTATTAAAAAGCTGATGGCAGTTAAACATCAACAGGACGCCCCTTTACAGGAAGTGGCAAAAGAGGCTGCCAAACCAGAACTGTCAGATGATCAGCTACGCAAACTGTTGCGTGCGGAAATGATACAGGCGGGAAGATATAATCGAACTAGTCTTCGTCAAGGAGACATGTCCCGATTCTTCCATTAATTATTTTGAGTTTTTTTGTAAGTTTTTATTAAAACTAATATAGTGAAAATTTAGAGGAGGAACTGATTTATGGCTAAGTACACACATGAGGATATTAAACGTATCGTGCAAGAGGAAAATGTGAAATACATCCGTCTTCAATTTACGGATATTTTGGGAACAATCAAAAATGTGGAGATTCCTGTAAGTCAATTGGAAAAAGCGCTTGATAACAAAATGATGTTTGACGGATCTTCCATTGAAGGTTTTGTACGTATTGAAGAATCAGATATGAACTTATATCCGGACCTGGATACATTTGTAGTTTTCCCTTGGACGTCTGAAAAAGGCAAAGTTGCCCGCTTCATTTGCGACATTTACAATCCGGATGGAACTCCATTTGATGGAGATCCGCGCGCTAATTTAAAACGTATGTTAAAAGAGATGGAAGACCTAGGATTCTCTGATTTCAATGTTGGACCTGAGCCAGAGTTCTTCCTTTTCAAATTAGATGCAAAAGGCGAGCCTACATTAGAACTTAACGATAAAGGTGGATATTTCGACCTTGCTCCAACGGATCTTGGTGAAAACTGCCGTCGTGATATCGTTCTTGAGCTGGAAGAAATGGGCTTTGAAATTGAAGCTTCCCACCATGAAGTAGCTCCAGGACAACATGAAATTGATTTCAAATATGCGAATGCAATCACAGCTTGTGATGACATTCAAACATTCAAACTTGTTGTAAAAACAATCGCTCGTAAGCACGGATTACACGCAACATTCATGCCAAAACCATTGTTCGGAGTTAATGGGTCCGGTATGCACTGTAACCTTTCCTTATTCCAAAATGGCGAAAACGCGTTCTACGATGCAAATGGCGACTTGGAATTGAGTGACAATGCAAGACACTTCATCGCAGGTATCATCAAGCACGCTACAGCGTTCACAGCAGTAACAAACCCTACTGTAAACTCTTATAAGCGCCTTGTACCTGGATACGAAGCACCTTGTTATGTTGCTTGGTCCGCTCGTAACCGTAGCCCATTGATCCGTATCCCTGCTTCTCGTGGAATCTCCACTCGTGTAGAGGTCCGTAGTGTAGACCCTGCAGCTAACCCATACCTTGCAATGGCTGTATTACTGCAAGCTGGACTTGACGGAATCAAGAACAAATTGGAAGCACCAAAGCCAATTGACCGCAACATCTATGTGATGAACAAAGAAGAACGCGTAGCTGCTGGTATCGCAGATCTTCCAGCTACACTTTATGCTGCACTTGAAGAATTAAAATCCAATGAAGTAATCCAAGCTGCTCTAGGTGAGCATTTACTTGAGCACTTCATCGAAGCAAAAGAAATCGAGTGGGATATGTTCCGCACCCAGGTTCACCCATGGGAGAGAGATCAGTATTTGACTCAATACTAATTAATAATTCAAAAACCCTTTGGTACATTCAGTGCCAAGGGGTTTTTTGCTGTTAAAAATTATGAACCTTTCCTCCTTAATGGTTCCTGTACTGTCATAATATCCTCTTTAAACAAATAAGCTTTAGTAGTAAGTGTACAAGGGAGTGGCTATATGGCAAGAGTTAATCATCCTACTGTAACGGCTGAAATGATTGAACGGTATTATGAATGCAATAAACAGAAAAGAGAATTGGAAAAGCAAATGGAGGAACTGAAGGAGCGGTTTCATCTTTATTTTGATAAAAGTTTTGGTGAAGATGAAAAAGCGGAGGTGGTCATGGGAGGATACAAGCTTCAAAGGCAGGTCAGGAAATCGGAAAAATACTCCGATGAGACAGTCCAAAAGCTTGAAGCACTAAGTATGAACGATCTGATAAAGACAGTCAAGAAGCCTGATGATTCAAAAATCAAAGCTGCCATTCAACTGAATCTTATTAAAGAAGAGGACCTGGAGGGTTGTTTGGTTACCAATTCATCATTGGCGATATCGGTGAAGCCGCTAACGCCAAAATAAATGAAGAAGGGGGACTTTGAGATGGCAGAACCAAAACAGATCAGGCCTGTTTCAAAAGGTGCTTGGTTTCGTATTGTGTTTCTTGGATTTGCTCTTGTAAACCAGCTGCTTGTTGTCTATGGGAAATCCCCGCTACCTTTTACGGAAGCGCAGTTGGAGCAATTATTCAGTATAGCTTGGACTACCTTTGCAGCAATAATTGCATGGTGGAAGGACAATGACTGGACAGAGAAAGCTAGAAGTAGAGTGAAATAGAGTTTATGCGGGACCGAGGTGGCAAGCCTTGGTTTTTTCTCATTTGTTCTGATACCCTATATCCTTATCAGGAGTGGTGAAAAAATGAAAATATTGCTTTTTGCAGATCCTGGAATAGATGATTCCTTAGCAATAATATACTCTTTGCTAAATGAAGAAATCGAGTTGATGGGAATTGTAACAGGGTATGGGAATGTTTCCGTATTTGATGCTACCAGAAATGCCGCTTTCTTACTTGCTCTTGCAGGGAGGACGGATATCCCTGTTATGAGAGGGGCATCTCAACCATTGAGTGGCATTCATACAATTTTTTATCCTGAAATACATGGACCTCAAGGGTTGGGACCAATTATTCCACCGGAAGATTTTCAAGCCGATGTTAGTCCGTTTGAAGTGTTGTTCGAGATTATTGAAAAAAATATAGAAGACATTGTGATTGTGGATGTTGGAAGGCAAACCACTCTTGCATTCGCGTATAATCTCCGACCTGAACTTATGGAACAGGTTAATGAGGTTTATCTTATGGGAGGGGCGTTTATGGTTCCCGGAAACGTAACAGATGTTGCAGAAGCTAACTTTTGGGGAGATCCAATAGCTACAAACGTTATATTGAACAAAGCAAAGAAAGTGTATATAACTCCACTTAATGTAACGAACAGAGCGGTAGTGACAAGGGATATTGCCACATTCATATTTAATCGTACGAACAGTCCCTACAAAAATTTAATTCCCGCTGTAACCAATTATTATGCTACATTCTACGACCAGGTGATGCCTGGAATAGATGGTTCACCAGTGCATGATGTATTCACGCTTTATTATCTTTTAAATAAGGATAAAACCTATACAATCAAGAGAGATGTTAGGGTTGCAATTGTTGACGGAAACAGAGGGCAAAGTATAGCAGATTTTAGGATAGTCTATAAAGAGCCAGAATTTGAGCATTATATAGCGATGGATTTTGATTACAACGACTTCATTAAAGACTTTATAAGGGTTAATTTGAGAGACGCAGGTCAAGAATCTTAATTTGTTTACTGAATATATTGCAATAAAATGACAAATATAAGGATATAGCAAGTTGATGGGGTGAAACTGCAATGGATTTAAATTGGATTTGGAAAGCTATTTTAATTACTATCATTGGTACGCTCTTATTAAGAATTGCAGGAAGAAAGTCTATTTCTCAGATGACTTTAGCCCAAGTGGTAATTATGATCGGTATCGGTTCCTTGTTAATTCAACCTTTAGCAGGGCAGAGCATTTGGGTAACATTTGGAGTGGGAATCACACTTGTAGTAACACTTGTATTAATGGAGTTCTTACAACTAAAATCAGACTGAGAAGCTTATTACAGGTAAGGCGAAAATTTTAATAGAAAATGGAAAATTAAATGTAAAAACATTAAAAAAGTTAAGGTTTACGATTGATCAATTAGAGATGAAACTTAGACAAAATAGTATTTCAAGTATAAGTGATGTGAAATGGGCTACGCTTGAACCGAACGGACAGTTAGGTTTTGAATTACTAGAACAAGCAAAGCCTGTTACAAAGAAGGAATGGAATCTCCTCTATCAGGAAATTCAGCTCTTAAAGATAATGATTGATCCTTCAAGTAAACCAAGCCGCATAAACAAGGAGGAAGAGGGGAATTTATTTACGGAAGTGAAAAATGGGAAACATAAATTAAAAGAACCTCCTGGTGAATTACTGGATTAAATTAAAAATAAAAAAGCCGATGGTCGGCTTTTTTTAATGGATATTACGATAAACACCAATAACTTTTCCGAGAATGCTCACATTACGAACAATGATTGGTTCTAATGTGGAGTTTTCCGGCTGTAATCGGATATAATCCTTTTCTTTAAAGAAACGTTTAACGGTAGCTTCATCCTCTTCTGTCATAGCAACGACAATATCGCCGTTGTTTGCGGACTGCTGCTGCCGTACGATAACATAGTCACCATCAAGGATGCCGGCTTCAATCATACTGTCTCCCATAACCTCAAGCATGAAAACCTGTTCGTCCGGGGCAACATAGCGATCAGGAAGAGGAAAGTAGTCCTCTACGTTTTCGATCGCTGTAATCGGCTGACCTGCAGTTACTTTACCAATGATCGGTACATTGACTGCGGAGATCTTAGGTACAAGTTCATCTTCCATAATTTCAATCGCTCTCGGCTTAGTCGGATCTCGTCGGATAAGCCCTTTGCTTTCCAATCGAGCAAGATGACCGTGTACAGTAGAACTGGAAGCAAGTCCGACAGCTTCGCCGATTTCACGGACGGAAGGTGGATATCCTTTTGCTTGGACTTCTTTTTTTATGTAATCCAATATGTCTTGCTGTCTTTTTGATAGTTTCATAATCCGCACCTCTATCATTTATATTGGTACAAGTATAGCATGTTACAGTCAAAAATACAAACATAAGTTCGAATAATTGACAGGAATATATGTTCGTCCGATAATGATAGTTCAATAGAAGCGGGGGGATCAAAAGTGAAGGGAATTATTTATTGCCGTGTAAGCACAAAGAAAGATACACAGGAAACATCTTTATCTCGTCAAAGGGAAGAACTTGTTTCGTTAGCATTAAACCAAGGTATTGAAGTGATAGAGGTAGTAGAGGAACAGGCAAGTGGGTATGACTTGGATCGTGAAGGTGTTTTTCAAATAATCGAGCTGATTTCTACTCAAAAAATCGATGTCGTTCTGATCCAAGACGAAACAAGACTTGGTAGAGGAAATGCAAAAATAGCCTTTTTGCATTGGTTAAGAAAGCATGATATCAAAATTTACTGTATTACTGATAACGGCGAACTGACTTTATCCGATTCTGATTCCATGGTTATGGATATTGTGGCAATTGTAGAGGAATACCAAAGAAAATTACATAATTTGAAAATAAAAAGAGGCATGCAGCGAGCGGTAAAAAGAGGATATGATCCAACAAAGAACCTCTCGAACATCCATATGAGCCCTGGTCGAGAGAAAATCGAAATTCCAATAGAAGAAATTGTAAGGCTTCGAAAGAACAAGCTTACTTTCCATGAAATCGCTGCCACATTGAGAGGGCTTGGTTATGATGTGTCCAAGGCAACCGTAAATCGGCGGTATCGGGAGTATATTGAAGAGACTGACACCGGTTTGCTTGTAAAAAAAGAACCGCTCTAGTAAGATAAAGGCATATCTTCACAAGGATGAAAGAAGGGTTTACTATGCTATCAAAAGAAAAAATCGCAAGAATTAATGTACTCTCCAAGAAGGCGAAAAGTGAAGGGCTTACCAAGGATGAGGCTGCTGAACAACAGATGCTTCGTCAGGAGTATATCAAGACTTTCCGTGCTTCCATGGATAATACTCTACAAGGGGTAACGGTAATGGATCCTGAAGGAAATGATGTTACTCCGGAAAAATTAAAGCAAACAAAAAAGAATTTAAAGCATTAAACGCTTTTTTTCAGAACATTGGAACATACTATCTATGATAAAATAGAATTTTTCCAAGAAAAAATAAGTTAAAGAGAAAGGATGGAAAAGATGACACAACAAATAGATCAACTTTCCATTAACACAATACGTACACTAGCAATCGATGCAATTGAAAAAGCAAATTCCGGACATCCTGGAATGCCTATGGGAGCCGCTCCAATGGGGTATTCATTATGGACAAGATTTATGAACCACAATCCGAAGAACCCGAACTGGTTCAATAGAGACCGTTTCGTACTCTCTGCAGGTCACGGTTCCATGTTGCTTTATAGTCTTTTACATCTAGGTGGATACGATGTATCTATGGATGACTTGAAGGAATTCCGTCAGTGGGGAAGCAAAACTCCTGGACATCCTGAATTCGGACATACACCAGGTGTAGACGCAACAACAGGCCCACTTGGACAAGGTATTGCCATGGGTGTTGGTATGGCGATGGCAGAGCGTCACTTGGCTGCTACATATAACAAAGAAGGTATGGAATTGGTAAATCACTTTACATACAGCATTTGCGGAGATGGAGATTTGATGGAGGGTGTATCTGGAGAGTCAGCTTCCCTAGCATCCCACTTGAAATTGGGCCGTTTCATCGTCCTTTACGATTCCAATGACATTTCACTTGATGGCGATTTGGATCGTTCATTCTCTGAAAGCATTGAATTGCGTTTTAAAGGTTACGGCTGGCAATATATCCGTGTTGAAGATGGAAACAACCTTGAGGAGATTGAATCAGCAGTGCAAGAAGCGAAAAGTGATCTTTCTCGCCCAACTATGATTGAAGTGAAAACCACAATCGGTTACGGCTCACCTAACCGTTCAGGTAAATCAGATGTTCATGGTGCCCCACTTGGATCCGATGAATTGAAACTGACGAAAGAAGCATATAAATGGACATTTGAGAACGACTTCCATGTTCCGGAAGAAGTGTACACGCATTTCCGTGAAACCGTTGCGGAAAAAGGTGCCAAGGCTGAATCCGAATGGAATGAGCTTTTCGATGCATACAAATCGAAATATCCTGAGCTTGGGAAACAATTGGAAGCAGCGATCAAAGGTGAACTTCCAGAAGGATGGGATTCCGAGATTCCTGTATATGAAGAAGGTAAAAGCTTGGCATCCCGTGCATCCTCCGGAGAAGTTCTTAATGCCATTGCGAAACAGGTTCCATACCTCTTTGGTGGATCTGCTGACTTGGCTGGTTCCAATAAAACAAATATTAAAAACGAAGCGGACTTCACTGCAGAAGATTACAGTGGACGCAATATCTGGTTCGGTGTTCGTGAATTTGCAATGGGTGCAGCATTAAATGGAATGGCACTTCATGGTGGACTTAAAGTGTACGGTGGTACATTCTTCGTATTCTCCGATTACTTGCGTCCGGCAATCCGCTTAGCTGCACTTCAACAGCTACCGGTAACATTCGTGTTTACACATGATTCCATTGCTGTAGGAGAAGATGGACCTACGCATGAACCAATTGAACAGCTACCTTCATTACGTGCAATGCCTAACCTATCTGTCATTCGTCCAGCTGATGGAAACGAAACAGCTGCTGCATGGAAAGTTGCGCTGGAATCAGAGAAAACTCCGACTGCTCTAGTGTTAACCCGTCAAAACTTGCCTACTATTAAAGGTACAGATGAGACTGCACTTGATGGCGTTCGTAAGGGAGCATATGTCATTTCCAAAGCTGGAAAAGATACTCCGGATGCACTTATCCTTGCAACTGGATCTGAGGTTGGTCTGGCTGTAGATGCACAACAAGCATTACAGCAAGACGGCATTCACGTATCAGTTGTCAGCATGCCAGCATGGGATCGTTTTGAACAGCAATCCCAAGAGTACAAAAACTCTGTTTTACCTAAAGACGTGAAAAAACGTTTAGGTATTGAAATGGCTACTCCACTTGGTTGGGAGCGCTATACTGGGGATGAAGGAGATATCCTAGCCATCAACGGTTTCGGAGCTTCTGCACCTGGAGAGCGTATTATGAAAGAATACGGTTTTACAACAGAAAACGTAGTGGCACGAGTTAAGGCGCTACTTGATAAATAATTGTTAAATACGAAATGGAGCAATGTCGAATTTACGGCATTGCTCATTTTTTTATGGTTTCGACAACATTCGCTAAAAATAGTCCCTTGCCAACTACACTATCAGACAAAACTTTCCTCAAACATTCTCTATAATACTAGTAAAGAGGATGATAGGAGGGTTTCGTATGCGTCAATATATGATTTATTTGATAGAGGAAGAAGTGGCAAAGCATTATTCAGGTAATGAGTTAAAGCTATTCCAACTTTTTCAGCAATACGAGCAAGAGGAACCACTTCATGCAATAATTAAGCAGCAAGTGGACTATGTCACAATTCCCATCCCAACCTTCCCACTCCAACAATCACTAGAATCTATATTGAAAAATAAACAAGGCTACAAACGTGTTGCCTATCAGCATAGAATAGAGAGGGAAGATTCAACTGCCAAACTATCTATTTTTGAAAAATATCTAAAACTTACTTCTACAGGCTCCTTTGAAGCAGAAGCAATATTCTTTGAAATCATCCGAAAGCAGGCACCATATTTTCTGGCAATTGATGCCGATAGTAAAAGGTATGGCTGGCTCCAGCCGATCAAACAAAGAAAATTTGTTTAATGGATAGAGAAAAATAGCGGAAAATGTTGTATAATAGGTTCTAGTTTAGTACACTACATTGGTAGACCTAGTTTTGAGGAGGAAATTTTTTAATGGAAACATGGATTTGGATTCTTATTGTAGTTCTAGCATTGATTGCTGGGGTTGCACTAGGATTTTTCATCGCTCGTAAGTACATGATGACTTACCTAAAGAAAAATCCACCAATTAATGAGCAAATGCTTCGCGTGATGATGATGCAAATGGGAATGAAACCATCCCAAAAGAAAATTAATCAGATGATGTCTGCGATGAATAAGCAAATGAAATAAATGAGAAAGCACTCCAGTGTATGGGTGCTTTTTCTTTTTGTTTGGGGAGATTTATTATGAGTGTGAATACTAATGAAACTCGTATAGACAGCTAGATTTGGAATCTGTGTGTCCATTGGGGGTGTATGAAGCGCAGAATGAGCAATAGAGTAGAAAAACGCGTGTCATCTGTAGCGTATGAAGCCCGAAACCGAAGGCGGTAAGAGAATCCGGTAGTCATAGGGGACGTATGAAGCCCGAAACTGAAGGCGGTAAGTGAATCTGGTAGTCATAGGGGACGTATGAAGCCCGAAACTGAAGGCGGTAAGTGAATCCGGTAGTCATAGGGGACGTATGAAGCCCGAAACCGAAGGTGGTAAGTGAATCTGGTAGTCATAGACGTCGTATGAAGCCCGAAACTGAAGTCAGAAAGAGAATCCGGTAGTCATAGGGGACGTATGAAGCCCGAAACCGAAGTCAGAAAGAGAATCCGGTAGTCATAGAAGTCGTATGAAGCCCGAAACTGAAGGCGGTAAGAGAATCTGGTAGTCATAGGGGACGTATGAAGCCCGAAACCGAAGTCAGAAAGAGAATCCGGTAGTCATAGAAGTCGTATGAAGCCCGAAACCGAAGTCAGTAAGAGAATCCGGTAGTCATAGACGTCGTATGAAGCCCGAAACAGAAGTCAGAAAGAGAATCCGGTAGTCATAGAAGTCGTATGAAGCCCGAAACAGAAGTCAGTAAGAGAATCCGGTAGTCATAGACGTCGTATGACCTCCGAAATTGAAGTCGTCAAGAAAATCCGGCGTTCATAAAACCAGCTTAACCAACAAAAAGAAGTCCACAATAAACCTTGGCATCATAACAAAAAATAATTCTCCATAAAAAACTATCTTCCTAAAAATTTGAATATTTGCTAAACTGTTATAGTTGATCATAGTTATATAAATCGGGGGAAAGACCATGAGTATTTTTAAGGATCTGTGGTGGTTTTTTAAACAGGAGCGCAAGTCATACATTCCGGGAGTGCTCCTACTTGCAATAGTTGCATTTCTTGAACTTATTCCACCAAGAATAGTGGGAATGACAGTCGATTATATTGTGGACGGCACACTCACAAGAGAGACCATCCTGAAACTGATGCTAGTATTACTGGGTACTGCCATTATCGTCTACATTCTTCGGTATCTCTGGAGAATCATGATTTTTGGCCCGGCAGTTAGACTGGCCAGATTACTGCGCAATAATTTATTTGAACACTTTACTAAGATGTCGGCAAGTTTCTATCAGCGCAGACGAGTCGGGGACTTGATGGCTCATTCCACAAATGACCTTCAAGCGATCCAGCAGACTGCCGGTGCCGGGGTACTCACACTTGTCGATTCCTTAATGACCGGTGGATTCGTATTGATTGCCATGGCAGCCACCATCAGTTGGAAGCTGACGCTGATATGTCTGCTCCCACTACCTTTTATGGCATTGGCGACGAACTACTACGGAACTCTTTTACACAAAACATTTCATAAAGCACAAGCTGCATTTTCATCGTTGAATGATAAGGTGCAAGAGAGCGTGAATGGGATTAAAGTGGTTAAAACATTCGGGCAAGAAAAAGAGGAAATTGAAGAGTTTGAAAAACAGGCAGAAGATGTAGTGAAAAAGAATGTTATCGTAGCAAAAATAGATTCCCTTTTCGATCCTACTATTGGGTTGATCATCGGGATTTCCTTTTTCCTTGCCATCGCTTTTGGTTCCAGATATGTCATGATGGGTGAAATGACAATTGGGGAATTGATTGCATTTACTACCTATTTGGGTCTGTTAATCTGGCCTATGCTTGCATTTGGCTGGCTATTCAACATCGTGGAACGTGGAAGGGCCTCCTATGATCGTGTCTCGACACTTATGAGAGAAGAAGTCGACATTAAGAATGCTACTGACTCCATTGAAGTAGTACCTACAGGAGACATTCAATACAATGTGCAAACCTTTACATATCCTAACGAAAAAGAAGCCCTATTACGAGACATTCAATTCCAGTTGAAACAAGGTCAAACTCTTGGGATTGTGGGAAAGACTGGTAGCGGAAAAACAACGTTGTTGAAAATGCTGATCAGGGAATATGATGGCATCCAAGGTGATATTTTTATCGGTTCCTATCCAATTACAAAGTATTCATTGGAATCGCTGAGAAAAGCTATTGGCTATGTACCTCAGGACCACTTCCTGTTCTCGGCAACCATTGCCGATAATATTGCTTTTGCATTACCGGAAGCGTCGTATGAGGAAATAATTCACGCAGCGAAATTGGCAAACATCCATGATGATATCATCGAGTTCACAGAGGGCTACCAGACGATGGTGGGGGAACGCGGTGTTTCCTTATCAGGTGGACAAAAGCAGCGTCTATCCATAGCCAGAGCGTTGCTTATGAATCCCGAAGTATTAATACTCGATGATTCCCTATCTGCAGTTGATGCCAAAACGGAGGAGAGCATCCTTCATGCCCTTAAAGAAAATCGCCAGGGCAAGACAACGATTATTACCTCCCACCGTTTAAGTGCCATCCAGCATGCACAGGCAATCCTTGTATTGGAAAATGGGAAAATTGTTCAGAAAGGTACACATGGGCAGTTGATGGAAGAAGAGGGATGGTACAGGGAAATGTATCATCGTCAAGCATTAGAGTCCCTAGTGGAGCATGGGGGTTAGAAAATGAACAATAAGACAATAACGGCAAAAGAGCAAAGGAAGGTTCTAAAGCGGCTATTAGGATATGCCAAACCACATACAAAACAATTCATCTTTGCATTCAGTTTACTAGTACTTGCAACCATAGGTGAAATAGTAGGTCCCTTGATTATAAAGGTGTTTATCGATGATTATTTAACACCTCAAGTAATGGAAACAGGCCCGATAGTAACACTAGCTTCTTTATATATCGGGATACTGATTGTAAAAGTGGTCATTACTTATTTTCAGCTATTGAAATTCCAGAAAATCTCGTTAAAGATAATTCAAGAGCTCCGGATCGATATTTTTGCAAAGGTACAGCGACTCGGATTGAAGTTTTTTGATAAAACACCTGGGGGGAGTATTGTTTCTAGGGTAACCAACGATACTGAAGCAATCAAAGATATGTTTGTGAGTGTCATATCGACGTTTGTTCAAAATGGTGTATTTTTGATAGGAATATTCATTGCAATGTTTTTCTTGAATGTACAACTGGCCATCTTCTGTTTGCTGATTATACCAATCATATTTGCAATCATGGCTACGTACCGTCATTTCAGTTCGAGGTTTTATGCGGATATGAGAGAAAGGCTCAGCCAGCTGAATGCCAAGCTGAATGAATCATTGCAAGGAATGTCCATCATTCAGGTATTTCGGCAAGAGAAGCGGCTGCGGAAGGAATTCGCAGAGATCAATGAGGCGCATTATCAGGCTGGTGTGAAAAATATCAAGCTTGACGGGCTTCTGCTACGTCCGGCAATCGATTTTGTTTATGTTTTGTCCTTGATTTTAGTGTTGAGTTATTTTGGTATATCGTCCATAGGGAATGTGATTGAAATTGGAGTTCTCTACGCATTTGTCAACTACCTTGGGAGATTCTTTGAACCGGTGAATCAAATGATGATGAGACTTTCTATGTACCAGCAAGCAATAGTTTCCGCGTCCAGAGTATTCCATCTACTGGATGAAAAAGAGCTTGCACCCACAGCAGTAAAGTCGCTAAGTCAACCAGCCATTACTTCAGGAGAAATTGAATTTAAGAATGTGACTTTTTCTTATGACGGGAAGCGTGATGTATTAAAGGATATTTCTTTTACAGCGAAACCTGGGGAAACGGTAGCGTTAGTCGGTCACACCGGCAGTGGAAAGAGCTCCATCATCAATTTATTAATGAGGTTCTATCAGATAGAAAAAGGAGAAGTCCTTATTGATGGTTTTCCACTGAAGTATTTTGAAGATCAGGAGCTTCGTAAAAAGATGGGGCTCGTTCTTCAAGATCCGTTCCTTTTCTATGGAACAATCAGTCATAACATCCGGTTGCATAATCCTTCGATTTCAGATGCGGAGATTAAAGCAGCGGCAGAATTCGTCCAGGCGGATTCGTTTATTAAAAAGCTTCCAGAACAATATGAACAGCTCGTAGTGGAAAGAGGAGCAACCTTCTCAAGTGGTCAAAGACAACTTGTCGCATTTGCAAGGACCATCGCAACCAAGCCCAAGATTCTTGTATTGGATGAGGCGACTGCAAACATAGATACAGAAACGGAAGAAGCAATCCAGACTGCCCTTGAGAAAATGAGGAAGGGTCGAACAACTATTGCAATTGCTCATCGACTTTCCACCATACAGGATGCAGATCAGATCCTCGTTCTGCATCAAGGAGAAATTGTAGAGAGGGGAACACATCAGGAGTTACTGAATCAAGAGGGGTTATATTATAAGATGTATCTTCTTCAAAACGGAAATCCGGATAAGGTGGAGGATGCGCTCATTCATCCCTGATGGATTGTACACGGCCTATTTAGAGGCTGTGTATTTTTTTTGCACAAAAAACAAACCCCTCCTCACTTTGAGAAGGGGTGCAGTAAAAAAGTTCACTTAATTACTATGTATTATTTAGGGACGATGATATGGTTATACTTGTTTAGAAGAGTGTCCAGTTCCTGACTAAGCTTTAATGTTTTAGAAGAGGACATTCCGTATTTTGCGACGATGTCGATCAGTTCAGATCGTTTTTTCTCAATTAAATTCAGTAGTTCTTGTTTAGTAGCCAAAGTTGAGTATCCTTCCTTCTTCCAATTCGTAACATCATTATACTAGAATTTAGGAGGCAATACAAAGAAAAAGTGCAAGTTAATAGGACTTTAATAATTGTTAAACTAGTGAAAAATTACTAGGCAATAATGTCACGGTTTCGTCATACAATATTAAAAAGCTTGTATATGTTTTCAAGTTTTTTCTGTTACTATATAAATTATAATTGTATAGGAGTAGTGATACTATGTCTGCAGATGTTACTCTGTTTTTGGCGTTTGGAGCGGGATTCTTATCTTTCATCTCCCCATGTACGCTACCAATCTATCCTGCCTTTCTTTCCTATATTACCGGTGTATCGGTAGGGGAACTGAAAGAAGAGAAGGGTATGTTTCGTAGTAGAAGTATTTTACATACAGTATTTTTCTTAGTGGGCTTTTCCATCATCTTTATATGGCTGGGATACAGTGCATCATTTTTAGGTCAATTCTTTGTCCAATATAACGATTTGATACGCCAGATCGGTGCTATTCTGATTATCTTTTTCGGACTTGTCATTCTGGGAGTTTTTAAACCTAAATTCCTGATGACAGATAAAAAGCTTACGTTCAAGAATAGACCAACTGGGTACATCGGTACCGTGTTGATCGGAATGGCTTTTGCGGCAGGGTGGACACCTTGTACCGGTCCGATTCTTGTGTCTGTAATGGCCCTGGCTGCGGCAAATCCTGGATCAGGTGTGCTTTACATGACAGCTTATGTACTTGGATTTGCGATACCATTCTTTATCCTTTCCTTCTTCATTGGAAAATTGTCCTGGATTAAGCGCAATCACATACTAATCATGAAAATCGGAGGATATACCATGATTTTCATGGGAGTTTTATTATTCTTTGATTGGTTGACGAAAATAATTGTGTGGTTGACTGCAATCACTGGAGGATTTAAAGGATTTTAAATTGTTTGATATTTTAGTTGATTCTTATGTCTGAAAAGAGTAAAGTTAAAATTGGGAATAAAGGTAAAATAAAACTTTTTTATGGGACATAAGGAGGACTTTGCGGTGGCTAAAGTTTTAGTAGTGGATGATGCAAAGTTTATGAGACTTACAATTGGGAACATTTTAACTAAATCTAACCACACTGTTATAGGTGAAGCAGAGAATGGAAAAGATGCAGTTTCACTTTATCGGGATCATCAACCTGATCTCGTTACCATGGATATCACGATGCCAGAAATGAACGGTATTGAAGCTGTTCGTGAAATAGTGAAAGATTTTCCGAAGGCCAAAATAATCATGTGCTCTGCCATGGGGCAGCAACGCTTGATTGTGGAAGCCATAGAAGCAGGTGCAAAAGATTTCATCGTAAAGCCTTTTGATGAAAGCAGGGTTTTGGAAGCAGTTAAAAGAGTAATAGGATAACTAACAGATGAACTATCTTCTACTTTAAGGTAGAGGGTAGTTTATTTTTATAGGGGGAGCTAAATGCAATTTATAGCGAGAGTCATTGAAGGATTTCTAATAACCTATTTTATTTTTGTCAGTTTTGCATTGCAGGTAGATAATTTTGTAAGTATCTTTTATAGTGAGGACTTTGAAAAGGTGGTGAAAATGGACCAGTTATGGGGTGCCGCCCAATCGGTTCTTATAATCACGATCCTACTATATTTCTTCATTAAAAGTGGCAAGGAATTTTCTTCTTACAAGAAGGGGATGCTTCTTTTATATATACTCAGTTTTGCTCTAACAGCACTTTTTTCCTTCCTATTTCTCATTGGGAACCTTATTATACAAAGAGTGGATTTTGTGGATGGAGTTTGGATGTTTGATACATTGTATTTCGTAGCAGTCCTCTTTTTGCTGTTTGTGTCTATCAGACGTTATAGAGAATTTCAAAAAGCGTAGATATGACTTTTAATATTTCTCTTTTTCGGTATAATAGTAAGAGGTTAAAAGTTGTGAAAACAGAGGATGATTAACTTGAGTACAGCACTATCTACGATTTTTGCAGTATGTATGGCATTACTGGTCTTGTTTATCAGAATGAAAGCTGCGAAAAAACCTTCATCAGTAAAAAAAATTGTATTGCCTCCCATCTTCATGAGTACAGGTGCACTAATGTTTCTATTTCCTGAATTCCGTGTATCTTCGTTGCAAGTATTGGAAGCTTTGACAGTTGGAGCTATATTTTCTATTTTCTTGATTAAAACCTCCAAATTTGAAATGAAGGATAATGACATATACTTAAAACGTTCGAAGGCGTTTGTCTTTATTTTACTTGGGTTATTAGCTATAAGGATTGTTTTAAAACTTGTGCTTAGTACACAGATTGATATCGGTGAGCTGACGGGAATGTTCTGGTTGCTTGCTTTCGGCATGATTGTTCCATGGCGAATCGCGATGTATATTAAATACAAGAAGATAGAGAGTGGTTCCATTCCACCAACGATAAAAACCTCGGTTTAATTACAAACCGAGGTTTTATGCTTTAGTTATTTCTGATGCTGTTGTTTTCCGTTTAAAATAGGTGTTGATATGGGGTGCGATCGATATTTAGGTGTTCCAGTTTTTTTATAAGAAACTTATGATCTCGTTTCGGCGTGGCAAGGATATAGCCGCGAATGACATGTTCTCTCGTAATTTCGTTCGCTTTTTCCTTGTATGCTATTTCGCCGATCTTGCCTGCTATCTTCTGTCTAGCAATGTCACGGAACAGTTCCGGTACAGGTGAAACAAGCTCCTCTAACAGAAGTTTCAAATCATCCGGCCAAAGATGATGGGTTTCTTTCAAGTAGAAATCCTGCCAGTCCAATTCCGATTTTCCATCTTCTTTTGGAAGTCTTTTTAGAAATTTACGAAACATAAAGAATCCACCGATGGCCAGTAAACCGACCATTGTGACAACCCAAAATAAAATTAACCATAAAAACCATCCGGTTAACATGTTCTTTTCCCTCCGAACTCGTTAACATTCTTGTATTATTATAACCGAAACTATTATAATTGCACTAGTAAATGAAAAATTCAACCGAATTCATATAGAAAAATGACAAAGTTTTGACGGAGGTGGCGACGATGAAAAAGATTGGTGCCGTAATTGGCAGCATGGGGAAAACCGAGGTGCTGTCCCAGAAAGTATGCCCTAAATGTAATAGAGAAGTAAAACGGGTACGTATGCAGATAATTGGCGGTGAAAACAAAGGGCAGTGGCAGGAGTATGAAAACGAATGTGACTGCCGACTGGCTGCTGAAACCATGCAGGCGGAAAAACGTAGAAAGCACAAATATTTTGAACAGTTCTGCATTATTCCAAGGGAACTGGAAGATGCCACACTGGAAAATTTCAAGGTGGAATATTCAAGCCAAGGAGAGGCGTTGGCAAGCACCATCGATTTTTTCGACCAGTTTACAGGAAGAGAAAACCTTTATTACTTTGGACGCACCGGTAGAGGGAAGACACATTTGGCGGTCGGGTTGTATAGGTACTTCAAAGACAATAACATTACCGCCATGTTCTTTGATGTCCCAAAACTGATGGATACGATTGTTGCGTCTTGGGACAACGACTCAAGGTATTCTGAAAGCAAGTTCATGAAAGCTATTGCCGAGGTGGATGTGCTTATCCTAGATGATCTTGGAGTGGAGAGGGTGAGTGAATGGGTGGATCAGACAATCTATACCATATTGAATCAGAGACAGGGGAAGAGCATTGTTTTCACCTCCAATATTCATCCTGGAGACCTAACGAAGCGTTACGGGGAACGGATTGCAGATAGAATAAAAAATAAGATGAGTCAGAATCAGTTGATTTCAATAGTAACACCTGAAAGCTTTCGTACAAAAGATTTGACAATGTATAAAGACTAGAAAAACACCCCTAAAATGAAATTTCATTTTAGGGGTGTTTTTTTATGTAGAGGACTTAAAACGACAAAAAATTTAAGAATTGTCTATTTTTGCTAGTGATATAATGGTAAAATAATTCTAAATAGAAAGAAAATAATAGGGGGTTCTTGATATTGAAACAAGTACAACAATTAAAAAATGTAATGTCTAATGTAATTATAGGGAAAGACGAGGTAGTGGAGTTGTTATTCATCTCCTTACTGAATAAAGGGCACGTACTATTGGAGAGTGTTCCGGGTACAGGTAAAACTATGCTGGCAAAAAGTTTTGCAAAGACGATGGATGCTGGTTTCAAACGGATCCAGTTCACTCCAGATGTACTTCCAAGTGATGTTACGGGTATCCAGTTTTTTAACCCGAAGGAACAAAACTTTGAATTGAGACCAGGGCCGATCATGACAAATATCCTTTTAGCTGATGAGATCAACCGAGCGACGCCTAGAACGCAATCGAGTTTGCTTGAAGTGATGGAGGAACGCCAGGTTACGATAGACGGGGAAACATTACCGATTCCTGGTCCATTCATGGTATTGGCTACCCAGAACCCAATTGAATCCCAGCAAGGAACTTTCCCGTTGCCGGAAGCACAGATGGATCGATTCTTCATTCAGATTGACCTAGGCTATCCAACAATGGAAGAAGAGAAAGAAATCATGAACAAATACCGATTGGACGAGCCGATCAAACAGATGAATTCCTTCTTTTCAAAAGAGGAAATTCTGGAACTGCAGGAGCAGGTCAAGCAAGTGAAGGTGTCGTCCGTTGTCGAGGACTACATAATTGAAATTGTACATATGACCAGAAATCATGAAGAAATAGAGCTTGGGGTCAGCCCGCGTGGGACATTGGCATTGATGCGGGCGGCACAAGGGGCAGCTTTCGTTAATGGAAGAGAGTATGTAACACCCGAGGACGTTAAGAAGATGGCACCTTATGTACTCAGTCACCGATTAGTACTTACAATGGAAGGGTCTCTTAAGAAGACCAACAAACAAATTGTCAAAGATGTGCTGGCACGGGTTGTTGTGCCTGTGGAGGCGACAATTTAGGAATGACTAGGTGGAACCAACAAGTAGATAATCTGACCCATCATATTTACTTTCGTGCATGTGCATTTGTGATTATTGCTATCGGTTTTTTCACAGGGCACCCTATTCTATTTTTTATGGGGAGTTTGTATCTAATATATTTTGTCGTTTCCTATTATTATTTGGATAAAGTCGGTAAGGAGCTTCGGATTACAATAGTGGACGGGCAAGTGAAATTGTTCCCTGGCGAAACAGGTGTCATAAAATTGAAGGTAGAACAACCTTCATGGTTACCGATTTTTTCAGGGCGAATCCAGCTTGTTGCCGATAACAATATCGAGTTTCAGAATGGAGACAGAAGAACAAGGATCAGTCAGCTTCATTTACCTTTTTCTTTAATGAGCAGGAGCGAAACAGTATTGGAAATACCTTTTACTGCAAAAGAAAGAGGAGTAGCAAAATTGCATCATATTGAAGTCCAAATCTCCCATTTCATTGATTTTGGCAAGGTGTATCTACAGAAAAACGATTTAACGAAGTTTGAAGCACTTGTTTACTCTGAGCAATTGCCTGTGACAGGACTGAAGAGAATCAAGCCAAAGAATCAAGGCTCTTATCCAACTCGTTCTTCCCTTTTTGAGGATGCAAGTACCATTATTGGGACTAGGGATTATGCAGATGGAGATGCCTTCAATAGAATACATTGGAAAGCGTCAGCAAGGGTAACCAATCTGCAGACAAAGGTCCACGAGAAGACCTCCCAATTCTCATGGCTGATTGTTTTTGATATTCGATCTGGAAATATGGAAGAGAGAATAAAAGGGATTACTTATCTATTGCATCATGCTACAAAATTCAATATTCCTTTTTCATTATTGGTGAATATCAAGAGGGTTGGAACACCAAGTTATTTCGAACTTCCTTATGGGGAAGGGAAACGGCATCTTCAATCCGCGTTGACCATATTTGCAAGGCTACAGGGGAATAGTGTGTCAATTGGCATGCCGACATTTGAAAGAATAGCCTATCAACATGCTTTAAATTCCCCTTATGTTATTCTTTGTGGGGAAGAAGAACGTTTGAAAGGTTGGAAAATGCCTCCTTCCGCCAATGTCCACCTGCTTGATGTAATTGATTCTCTGTGTACATTAAGGGTATGGCGAACTGTAGCAAGAAAGGAGGCAGTAAATGGGTAACCTGTGGAGAAACAGTATTCATCTATTGCTTGAGTTGAATATTCTATATTTCTTTATCTTGCTTATGTACTTGGATTCAGGAAATCTTCCTTCAATTGTAGGGATACTACTACCCTATGGATTCGCAATTGCCATTTTTGGTTATTTATACGATAAACTGCCTAATAGTTATGTTGCAATAATGCTTGTTGCACCTGTACTCGCAGTTTTTCCCTATTTATCATCATATAGTCTAGGGCTTTCCATCATCATCGGATTTTTTATCAGCTTCCGGGCATTTATGTACTTTATAGAGGAAAGAGCTTTTTCCTCTTTCGCTTTGTTAATCATATCGTTCATATGGATGCCTTTTGTTTATGGTGCAGGCATATTGGTCGACTATCCTCACGGAATGATACTGATGACCTTCTTTGGCGGACAACTGGCCCTGGTTATTCTATTATATAGCGGGACGGCTATATTGAATTTAAACGGCAACAGATACATGCAGAAAAGGGTAGTAGGGGCAACTGCTATTACTTTTGTTTCGATAATTGCTGCTTCTGCAATTTTTGCAACTTTGGGGAAATTCATTGTTACAACAGGACTATCATTATTCGGGCAAGGTATAAGTGTCATTTTCGATTTATTGGCAAGACCATTATTTTTCCTGATGGGATTACATGATTGGTCAATAAATAGTCAAGGTTCCCTAGATGAAGGAACGGTTGAAATGGGAGAGGAAAATGAAGAGGAAACGGCAGAGTTATTAGCACCTTCGGAAAGCCTGCTGGATAATCCTATTGCAATAGCATTAGGCGTGATCCTCTTCTTAACCATTCTCTACTTCCTATTAAAAAGGAAGAAAGTTACCAAAAAACAGCGTGAACTTCCATCTGAACAGCAGTTTACTTCCACTATGACCAAAATGGGTGGAGGGTTCTTCAGTGGCAGTAGAAAACAAAAACCACCGGAAGATGAAGTCAGAAGGCTGATGTTTGATCTGGAGCAGCTAGCTATCAAGAAAAAAAGGGGACGGCTCCCTAATGAAACACTAGAAGAGTGGCTCCAACGGGAAACCACGTTTAATGAGAGCTTCATGGAACTGTATGCAAAAGTGAGGTATGGGGAAATGAAGCTAACAGACAAAGAAGTGGAGAACTGCAGAGTAATGGCGGAAGAAATCCGCAAAGTGATGAAGCAGTGGAAAAAAGCGAGCTAATAGCGAGAGATTAATCAGTGTATCGATTTTTTGTCGGTGCACTGATTTTTTTTGCCCTTTATTCCTCTCTGCGGTAAGGTTTATGACCGTTTCCCATAATTATCCACCATCAAATTCCGCCGTATTCCTCCATATTCAGCGATTATTCCTCTTCTACCGGAATTAAACGGAGGTCGATATTATTGGTAGCGTTTACACTCACTATCTGGCCGTCATGCGGACTAATTGCCCGAACACCCTTGATATACATTCCCTACATGTTACGATTATAAACGTTGTTAAAAACGAACGGACAGACGGGAGCGATTAGATGCTTAGAGAAAAAGTGATTGGATTTATCGGAGCAGGATCGATGGCAGAAGCAATGATTTCAGGTATTGTAGCAAGTGAAATCATACCTGCCTATAATGTAGTAGTAAGCAACAGATCAAATATCGACAGATTAATTGAACTTGAAAACAAATACGGTGTTCGTGGCGTCATGAAGCAGGATCTGATGATGGAAGAATTGGATATCATCGTTTTGGCCATGAAACCGAAAGATATAGAAATTGCATTAGCTTCATTAAAAGATCAACTGAACCCATCACAATTATTGCTATCCGTATTAGCAGGCGTATCCACAAGCTATATGGAAGAAGGATTGAATCCGGGTCAACCTGTTATTCGCGTGATGCCTAACACGTCAAGCATGATCGGCGAGTCCGCTACAGCCATTTCTGCTGGCAAGCATGTTTCAATGGATGACATTGTAGATACTAAAGTGATTTTAGAGACAATCGGTAAAGTGTATTCCATTGAAGAAGAGCAAATGGACGTTTTCACTGGAGTAGCAGGAAGCGGTCCCGCATATTTCTACTATTTGATGGAGCATATGGAGAAAACTGCGAAGGATGCAGGGTTGGATGAAGATGTTACCCGGGATGTAGTCGCCCAGACGATCCTTGGAGCAGCAAAAATGATGCAGACAAATAATGAAGAACCCGCCTCTCTTCGTAAAAAAGTGACATCACCAAACGGCACCACTGCAGCAGGATTGGAAGCATTAAGTGACAATGGTGGCGGAAAAGCCATTTCAGCTGCCATAAAAGGTGCAGCAGAACGTTCAAAAGAGATTAGTGCAGAAAAAGAAAGAGAATTGGTTTTACAGTAAGTACTATAACTATGTTTATAACAGGAGTGATTGAATGACACCCGAAAATAATACAAAACGGGTAGTAATAAAAATTGGAAGCAGCTCATTGACTAGTTCACATGGTGAAATCAGCAGACGAAAGCTGGAGAGACTTGTGGATGAAGTGGCAAAGCTAAAAGATCAGGGCTATGAAGTTTTATTAGTTTCATCTGGTGCAGTAGCAGCCGGCTACCGTAAGCTCGGTTGCTTGAACAGACCGACAAGTTTACCAGAAAAACAAGCGGCCGCGTCCATCGGGCAGGGGTTGTTGATGGAGGCTTATAACGAACTGTTTTTATCTAACGGTTACGTTGCCTCTCAGATTCTTATCACAAGAGAAGACTTTTCGGATGAAAATCGCTACAATAACGCGCGCAACACCGCGAATGTTCTTTTAGAGCGTGGTATTGTACCGATCGTCAATGAAAATGACACCGTCACGGTCAACCGATTGAAATTCGGAGACAATGATACCCTTTCTGCCAAGGTTGCAGGACTTGTGGATGCAGATATGCTAATGATTTTATCAGATATTGAAGGATTATATGATGCAGACCCGCGTAAGAATCCAGATGCCACACTATTACGCAAGGTGGAAGAGATTACCCCTGAAATCGAAGCAGCAGCGGGAGACCCAGGAAGCTCTGTCGGTACAGGCGGAATGAAATCGAAAATTGATGCTGTGAAGATTGCTATGGCATCAGGAATCCCTGCCTTTTTAGGAAAAGCTGGTGTACCGGATATTCTTCTTCAAGCAGTGGAGAAAGAAGCGACAGGTACGTATTTTGAATCGAAAGACAATGCCATAAACTTGAATCATAAGAAACAGTGGATTGCCTTCAACTCAGGTCCTGAAGGGGAAGTAATCCTTGCTGAAGGTGCAGATGTCACGATGCTTGGGAAAAAGAGATTGTTACCATCAAGTATCAGCAAAGTGAAAGGATACTTCCAGGAAGGCTCAGTAGTAAGAATCCTTGATTTTGAAGGTAACAGACTCGGACTTGGGGTTGTAAACTATTCCTCAGAACAATTGAGAGAATACGACCAAACTCAAGATAAATATACAGAAGAAGTCGTGAAAAATGACGATATGGTCTGTCATTTAGAATCGTCCATCCCTGTTGGAATATAAAATATCCACTAACAAAAACAACGTTTCCAAATAAAAACTAGGAGGAATTTGATGTCTTTATTAGTAGAGACAAATGTAGAAACACAAGCAAAGGAAGCAAAAAAAGCTTCAAAGGTAGTCAGCCTACTGTCAACAGAAGAGAAGAACAGTATTCTTAAGCATATCGCCAACACACTTGAAAGCAACGTGTCACACATTCTCGAAGCGAACAACAAGGACTTGGAGCAAGGCCGCGAAAAAGGCTATTCAGAAGCGTATATGGACCGTTTAGCCTTATCCGAAGACCGCATTGCTGATTTTGCAAATGGGTTGAGAGAGGTTGCACAGCTCGAGGATCCAATTGGTGATATCCTTTCTGATTGGACATTGGATAACGGCTTACAGGTAGAAAAGGTACGAGTGTCACTTGGAGTTATCGGTATGATCTACGAAGCACGCCCGAACGTGACAGTCGATGCGACTGGACTTGCGTTGAAATCAGGTAACGCGATTGTGTTAAAAGGCGGTTCATCTGCCATCAATTCGAATCAGGCAATAGTGGATGTAATTCATAAAGCGTTGAAAACCACATCCATCCCGGCAGAAGCGGTGCAATTCATTGCTAGCACTGACCGTAAAGCAACACAAGAGCTGTTTACGATGAAGGAACATATTGATGTATTGATTCCTCGTGGAGGGGCATCTCTGATCAACGCAGTTGTAGAAAATGCTACAGTACCTGTATTAGAGACTGGTGTAGGAAATTGCCACCTATACGTTGATAAAGATGCAGATGTTCAAAAAGCGCTGTCCATCGTCGTCAATGCAAAAACTGATCGTCCGGCTGTATGTAATGCAGCAGAAACGTTAATCGTGCATGAAACTTGGTTCCATGCCAACAAAGAAGCTTTAATTAACATGTTCAACGAAAATGACATTACTGTTCATGGAGATGATACGGTCGTTAAAGCCATCCCTGGAGCTGTAAAAGCAGGTCATGAAGATTGGACAAACGAATATTTGAGCCTCGATATTGCAGTGAAAGTGGTTGCCGACATCGACGAGGCAATCGACCATATTGATGAGTTTGGAACGAAACATTCCGAAGCGATCATAACAGAAAACAAAGAAGCTGCCAGCAAGTTCATGAAACTTGTTGATGCAGCAGCCGTCTATCATAATGCTTCTACCCGCTTTACAGATGGTGGAGCACTAGGATTCGGTGCAGAAATCGGAATCTCCACTCAAAAACTTCATGCTCGTGGTCCAATGGGATTACCAGCATTAACAACCGTTAAATTCCAGATGACTGGTGACGGTCAGATTAGATAATTATGTTATGAACCTTGCCTAATTTGGCAGGGCTCTTTTTTATAAACATATTTAGTAAAAAGAGGATTTTTTTGTCGAAAGTGGAATACATATTGTAGAGAGAAAAAAGGGGAGATATTATGCAAAATCAAATAGGTGCAGTACTGAAAGTAGTAGGTGGAATAGTAATAGTCCTAGGATTCTTTTTAGGCATTATCGGTGGAACACAAACACAAAGTTTTTTATTTTTTGTTACTACTTTTCTTGGTTCACTTGTTACAGGGATGGTATTAATTGGGCTGTCTGAGATCATTCGAATCTTAGAAGGGATTAACGAAAACATACCAAAACGTCGAAGAAAAGTTGCAAGGAGTTCAAACGAGACACTCTTGGATGCACCTCCACAGCCGATGAGCAAGAAGGAAGAAGATGATATTAAGGATTTCCTTCAAAAGCATGATGTTGAAATAGAAAAGATTATACCAACACCAAAAGAAGATTTCTTTATTGTAAAAACCTCTGCAAGGCACATTCTACTTGAAATGGGCGGCTTTACACCAAAGATAATAAATGAGGGAGAATGGCCAGAGGATTTGGTAGGTTGGTTTGAGCACTATAATCATAATTAAGTGAAGAAACACCGTAGTATTCTCAGGTTAGAATACTACGGTGTTCTTTTATTTTTTATGAAATTTGATAGATTTGACTATTATACTTACCCTATCAATTTGGAATTACTAGAATAATATATAGTAATTGCATGGAAAAGGGGGTGAAAGAATGGCAGAAAAAACATTTAACAACCGAAGTGCAGCTAGCTTGCAAATAGTTCTCCTGGTCCGTCGAGGAAGCAATCCTGCTAATTTTGCAGGAGAAGTAGTATTCACACTACCTCCAGGACAGTCAAGAACCATTTTCTACGGAAGTGAAGAAAATCCGTTCTTGAATGGTATTGTGATGTCGACTAATTTCAATGGAGATATTTACAGTAAAACTCAAATCGTAACAGTAAGAGGAACTCAGTTTGATAATCTATTGAACTTTAATAGCATTATCGACATTATTCCGATTTCCACGGATTATGTAATGTTTGGTCGTAATCCTGAGATGGTAATGCAGGATACAAAGCTTACCTCCTAAAAGTAGGATGCTAAATACCCAACAAAAGAAGCAGCCATTTATAACGGCTGCTTCTTTCCAGTTATTATATAGTTATAAAAAATATCAATTGGGTGGAATTTTCTAATCGATCATTTTTTGGTATTCTAATACTCCCTTTAAAGCCTGAAGGAAATCTTCTTCAGCTTTATCCCGCCATTTTTGCTCGGGATGGTAGAACATTTCACGATAGCGGGATTCCAGGATATTATTTGCTGTATTGTTATTACTACCATGCTGTACCAGCTGATTTTCCATGACAGTCCGCTTGACCGAATCAATGGATGCTAATAATCCATCCCCCATTGTCCCGAACTCGAAAGTGGTGGAATACAGATTTTTTGAAGGAGCTACTTCATCCTTAAGCTGCACAAAGTATTCAGGAACATCTCCATTGGTTACATAGAACTCATCAGAATCGGGAGTAAAGACAAGGGGATAATTAAAGGCTTCTTCAGCTTGAGCTTTCGTCATCGTTTCCTTTCCTGAACTGAAAATACTCATTTGATAACGTGGACCATATCCGGTATGCAGGTCAACATGAAGAATGTTTGAGTAGTCTGTTAACAGTATATCCTCAAATAAGCCCTTTAAAAATTTTGTGGATGGCTCATCTTCCATTCCGCCGAAATAGACGCCTTTAGGCTGCGTATATTGACCGCTTAATAATGCCTTCTCAATTTTTGTACTCCCATCAGTCAATACCGTTGTTGCAATTTCCCCGTAGAAACCAAGATCTCTCCAAGTTATCGTGCCGATCTCCTTATCTGGTTGAAGAAATCCTTTCAAGTCCTCATAGTCCGTGTTCATTTCCTTATCAAAAGTTTCCCAATCATAGATGAAATTGCGGTTTAGATCTACATTGTTTTCATTGTATCTACGCATTCCTTCATGCCTACAGGGTTTACAGCGTGGACGAGTATTATCCCGGTGTTTTCTTTATTAATTTCAGGGATAAACTTTTCAAGAAAAATATCGAGCATTGCGGACCCGACGTATCCTTCAACGCCATGCACGCCTGTTGTCAGGATTAACAGATTTTTCTGTTCGGTGTTTGCATCCGCCCACCAAAGGTCAATAGTTGCATCACCATCCACTGAAAATGTATCACTTCCTACTGTGTTCCAGTTCTTAGTCAGTTTCTCTTCATAGTTCAAAAAGCGTGCTTTTGATTCTTCATATGTATTGATAAAATGACCGGAGCTTGCAGGTGGTTTTTCCAAGTTTGCTAGAATAAGAAGGGGAACAATAAATTGAAGAAAAAGAAAGATGATTAAAATAGCAATGCCAAACTTAATCCATTTACTTTTCAGCATATACAAGGCAGCAGCCTCCGAAATTTCAGATTGGATGAATAAATAAGTATTTTCGTAGGTGTTTGTTTTGTAAGTGAGGAATTGTTTGATGGAAGAATACATATGGCGGGACTACGTGGGAATCGAACCCACCTGAGACGGCACGCGCCTCACAAACGGTTTTGAAGTTAGTACCCGTCAAATCAAGCGCCAAATCAGCGTCAAATCAACGGTCAGTACATATTTCGCCTCGGTCCCGTAACGGTCTTAAACCGGTCGCTACGGTTATATTATAGTCGAAGGTGTTCGTTAATACAACTCGTTTTTTCTTGCTTGGCGGAGTTGTTAACGCAACTTACAACGAATTAACTTGCGAAATTTTAATAGATAATTATTGCGAAATAATAGACGAGTATATTACGAGAATCACGATGGTTATACTACCAAGTAATAATAAACCAGGAGTGAAAACAATGGATCAAAAGAGAAGACGGGTAGTAAAGCGGAGATTCTTAAATAATAAAGCTGATGATAATTCGAGGATTACGGTTCCAGCTGCGTTGCAAAAGATTAAGCTTATCTATTATTCGGAAGGCTATCGCGACAGGACTGTAGATGATTATGAGATGTATTGGACTGAGTTTTTTTCTATAATTGATAAGCCTTTTATTGATGATGTTACTTCTGACGATGTTCGTAATTATATTTCTTATTTAAAGAGAGAAAAGCATCTTTCCCACGTAACAATAAATATTCGTTTGACGGCGATGAAGGCTATGTTTAATCGGTTATTTCTTGAAGGGGTTATAAAAGGTGAAAACCCCGTTCTATATATAAAGCGTCTTAAAACGGACGAAAAAGTAATAATGGGCCTTAAAGATAATCAAATACGTAGATTGTTTGGTGCGATAAACAAAGAATCTTTCTCCGGTCGAAGAGATTATATAGCGATGTTGCTAATGCTAAAATGTGGCCTTAGGGTAAATGAAATAGATTCTTTAGAAGTTGAGGATATTGATTTTGAAAGTGAAGTAATTAGACTGCCTGGAATTAAGAATAAAAACCGCAAGACAAGAATAGTTCCGCTTTCAATGAAAGTATTAAGTGAATTAAAGATGTTAACTGAAAAGAATAGACAAGACTTTGGGGATGATTGCAAATACGTTTTTGTTACTAATATAGGGAATCCGTTATTACCTGACTATCTTCGTAAAAACATGTATAAATACGCAAGCAAAGCCGGCCTAGTGGGTGAGTGCAAAGTATCTCCTCACAAATTACGCCATACTTTTGCGATCAACTTCTTAAAGAACGGCGGTGATATTCGCGCCTTGCAATTAATCATGGGACACGCTGATTTATCTACAACGCAAGTCTACTTAAAGTACGATGAAGAAGAGATAAAAGAGCGTTTTAATCAAGTAGAAGAGAACGACGATTTGGACGTATAATGGGGAGGAGATAGCACATGGCTAAACCGAAAAAGAAGCGAAGCAAGCAACCGTCACAAGTACCGCAACTGGATGAACGCCATCACCTTGCGATTAAATTACTTGTAGGATTACGCGACAATAGAGGTCGTCGAATCCGAATGACTCGCGGTCAAATAGCAGATAAGTGTGGAATCAGTCGAATGCAGTTATATCGGTGGGAGCAACGGAAGGACTTTCAGCGCGAAAAGGAAAAATACCGTGAGCAATTGTTTCGCCGTATCTTTCCGCGAAGAGATTCCCTCGCACTCCAGGCGCTTAGTGGTGACGTAGATGCCGCGCTTACAATATTCAGAGCTGCGGATATGATCGTGTAAAGAACGTACAACGTCGTTTATTTGCGGAGATGCTTACGCAGGCATGCAATAGAGGTGCGCAAAGGGTAGTTACAAAACCTTACATTTGGCGACATTTTACCAGCCGCGCCCCTCTGATGCGCGCCATCCGGAAACTTTTTAGCCCCGCCGTTTTATAAGCGATTTAATTGCGGTGTTGAATCAGAATCGTAACCGGCATAACTGGCGCATTATATAGTAGGAACGCGGGTAAAGTGGCACGAATAGTTACGATTTAGGGACAACGCGGTACAACGTAGAAGGCGATTTTATCAGCCGGCGCGCTCAGGACGGAAGGCCCTCCGGAAACTCGACCCGTCGCTAAACGTAAACAATTGAGGTAGTAAAGTCGCAGTAATGACCGCCATACCTTTTTCGCAGAACATGGGAAAATGTTGTAATTATTACAAAGTAGTTGAAAAATATGGTATATATAAATAGTAATAATGGAGAGGAGGAGTTATGAATGGAGAGAGAACAATTAATAGAAAAAATAAAAAATTTAGGAATGAATCCTGATAACCTAACAAGTGAAAACATTAATAAATTAATTGAAATGCAGATCAAAGGTGAATTTGGTAAAGATGTTTTAAAAGAATTTATAAAAGAAAACAACACAACGTATAAAACTTTTGTTGATGGAATAGTTAACTTAACTAAAATACATGAGTCTGCAAGTGATACATACTCACAAACGCTAAAATGGCTTGTCGAAGATTTAAGGAAAGAATCGGAAAAAGCAATTACTTCTGAGGAAAAGGATAGAGTTGATAAAAGAATAGATGAAATTCTTAATCGATTACAAAAAGAATCCGCGGATAATAAAGAACACGGACTTAAGTTTGGAAAAATTGTGGCTGGAGTTGCCGTTGTAGGTTTGGGTACTGGCATTTTTGTTTTTACAAAGAATCCAGAATTACTAAAAAAAGGTACACAGTTAATTGCCCAGGAGGCTGTTAAACAAGTATTAAAATAATTAGATTAATCTTCCTCGAAACGCCGATTAAATTCGGCTTTTTATATTCTTTTAGTGCCATAACTTAAAAGTTTTGACACCGCTTTACCCTTCCGCTATAATCAAGGCATCAAAACGTGTCATAACTTAGTGTCATAAAAGGGGCGGTAATTATGAAGTACGGTTACGCAAGGGTGTCAACGTTAGGTCAGGATTTGCAGGCGCAACAAGGAACGTTATTGCGAGAGGGTTGTGAGGAAATATTCGCGGAAAAGTTCACCGGTACGAAAGCCGACAGACCGCAATTCCAGGCGTTGCTTAATACGCTAAAAGCTGGCGACACATTAGTCGTTACTAAGCTAGATCGCTTTGCCCGCTCAACTGCGGAAGCCCTCGCAATAGTAAAGGAACTGTTCGAGCGTGGCGTCAAGGTGCACGTATTGAATATGGGACTAATCGAGAACACACCAACTGGCCGACTTATATTTACGGTTATGAGTGGATTTGCGGAGTTTGAGCGGGACCTGATCGTGGAACGAACGCAAGAAGGCAAGGCAATCGCAAGGCAGCGCGATGACTACCGCGAAGGCAGACCTAAGAAGTTCTCTAAGAAGCAAGTAGAACATGCGTTGGGACTACTCGATGAGCATTCGTATAAGCAGGTCGAAGAGATGACCGGCATTAGTAAGTCAACATTAATTAGAGCAAAGCGCAAAAGGAGATAACATCTCCGTGTAGAATATATATATATAAATATAAGAGAGGAGTGGAAACATGCTTTATACATATACACCCGAAAGTGTTGGAGGTGCCATAATTTATGATTTACCGTCTGGTCAATACGATACAGCGGATATTAAGTTTGAAGAAGGAAAGCTAGTTGCTATATATGAACGAGTGAAAGATGGCGCCATAACTATAAAAGTTTATGAAAATGCCAAAACAACACAGGTTATTAGTAGTGTAGAATTGGATTTTAAGAAGCATAAAACTGATAATTATTTTTTCCCAATCGAAAAAGAAAAAGAATAACTATTAATAATTGAGTCGGCGCAGTAGTGGCCGGCTCTTTTATATGGGCGGGGGTTAGGTCCGCCAATTAGCCGTCACCTGGCATCCGAATCTTTCTTACAAAATTTTAAAACTCGGGGTCTACGTTTAGGGGGGGCGGTAGTCTGGCAGAATTCCCCTCGCCTAGCGCACCTAAAATTCGCGCATCATTTTTTATCTTTGACTTTACGCATTGTAAATCGGATGTCAGAGCGTCTACTGACATTGCTGTCCTCAGTTCTTATTGCATTACCGAATACGTTCACCTAATCAATCGAAATCTATTTACACATCTAGGAATATACGCTAAGGTAGTATGGGAATTAAAGTACATATTTGAGGGGAATCAATTATGAAGAGATTACTAGTATTACTTTTAACGATGGCTCTTTTAACTGCCTGCGGAAACGACTCAGCAACGAATGAACTAAACAAGAACACCGACAAGGCGGAAGCTAAGACAGAAGATAACTCGACGCCAGTGAGTAACGATGAAGAGGAAGAAGCACCGGAAGTACCGAATTATTATGTAGCGTATAGTGGCGACTTAAACATTGCTAATGCGAAGCGTTACGAGTATTGGGCGGTAGTAGAGGACGTCATGATTAGCGAAGAAGAAGTTAAGGCGATTGCTCATGACGTAGTGGAAAACGCAAAAGAAGAACAGAAGTTTAATGCGATTGTTGTGTGGCTCGTTGACGATGAACGCCAAGTAAACAACGGTTATACAATCGGAAAAATAGAATACGCGCCGGAAGGTGATTGGGCTAAGGCAATGGACGTAAAAACAGGCGATTATAAAACTTTTGAATATGCGTATAACATAGGTTCGCCTATAAGCGGTAAATTGCCGAAAGACATGGGCGAAGATTACCCAACCGCGGAGGAGTTCGATATTTATTACGCGTGGAATGATAACGTATTTCAAGAAGGCCTTGAGGGTGACTCGGCTGTGCAAGCAACTGCGGATCAGTTCGGAATCAGTTTCGAGGATGCAGATTCGATAATACAGAAGGTTGCGTTTAGATAAATTTTATAGTAAATTAAAATAAAAAAGGAGCTGTTTACGCTCCTAGTTTGCGAGAGTAATTCCATTTGGTTGGTCGCCGGGGGAATTACTTTTTTGTTTGATGAAAATTAAATAAACTAATTGTTAGTCCGAAAAATCCGATGAAAATAGTTGTAAGTAAAACGCCAAAATCAATTAATAAAGAAAAAATTTCTATCGTCATGAGCGTTCCTCCTTTCAAAAAAAATAGTAATACTTGGGATAAATAAAATATACCACAACATCTAGTAAAACCGCAACCGAAACTACTATATATAGTATATAATTATTTTTCGACAATCAATATATAGTAGTTTCAGAGTTGTATTTCTTCTATGTTCTATTGTATAGAGATTGTCTAAATTAGCCAACAACATGAAAAAACCTCAAAAAATTTTTTGAGGTTTTTCTATAAGTATATATTTTGTTCCATGTCGTCCAGCTGCCGCACTACCCACGCAATATCCTTTACTGCATCCTCGCGAGTATATACTTCATCCTCCGCAAGCATAGTGGCGGTACTCAGTAGGCGCCGCTTTAATTCTACTATCCGTAGCTTATCCGTTAACATCTACGGTCACCCCTCGCCTTGCATTACAAGCATATAACATGCTCGCTAGCTCACTTCGATCAACTAGTTTAACGCCATTAGCCTTCGCCAAGTTTTCCGCTTGTTTAGTAAAATACTGATTAGTCACCACCATTGCGTATGTAGCCCCGTAATAACCTTTTGCGCCGACAACTTCTTGAACCGCTTTAACGCCAATCTTTTTTCCTTCGCCATAACACTTCGCTTGTACTACCGTTTTCTTTCCTTTTTTGCGCAGTATTAAATCAGCACCATATTCGCCACTAGCTTGCGTTACTTCGGCCCGATAACCGTACCGCTCAAATACTGGCGCAAGGTAATGCTCGAATTCGTGGCCGGAGAGCGAGTCGGTTTCCTCTACGCCGGAAAATATATATTGGCGTGCCTTCCAATAACGAAAAGCAGGTTTCGCGAAAAGTTTAATAACGAGAAGCATGATGCCGAGGTTTAATAACGCCAGGAAAACATACTTAATCGAGTCGGCTTTCGCAAGCGCGTTCAGGACAACTATTATTATAAAGAAATACATAATACGTTCTGGCGCGTACTTTTTGCTGCGCCTCTTTTTACGTCGGGACATACGATCACCTTTTCCTTAAAGGATTTTATAAGAAAATATCGAATTATTCTATGAGGTGGTTCCGTTGCCAATAGAAAATAATTTGCGAGATATAAGATACGATCTTAAGAAAAGCCAGGTAGATTTCGCCCAACATCTAGGGATAGGCATATATCAGTATAACCGTTATGAAAAACAAAAAGTCCAGCCTTCACTCGAAATAGCACTAAAAATCAGTGAAAAAGTGGGGTTGTCGGTCAATGAGATATTTAAGTTGACTCCGGAATAATGCGGAGTCTTTTTTTTATTGCCTGTCTGCGCAATTATTTTATGCGGACACGCAATAATTATGCCGAGTTTACATAGGCTTTTAACATGAAATCAAAACAGTTGCAGTTGTATTTTAACCACGATAATTTTTGTGCAGTAAATAAGTAGTAAAACAGATTGCGAGTTGCACTTTTCCAAGCTTCAAGTAGTCATCTTATGCGTTTATCAAAACTTGTTAAAGAGGAGTGTGGGAGAGAATGTGGAGGAATGAAAAAGTTGAGGTGCTGGATTTCCGTAATTTTATGAAATGTCAGAATAAAAAGAAGGGCCAGCCACTGCGCATCGGATCCGTCAAGCTACTATCTATCAGCCCCGTCGCAATGCTCGACCCTATCGCGCTATGTGCGGCTATCGGCATCCTGTCGTTTGTTATGCTCGAAAAGTATTTATCCGGAAGCAACCTCGACCACCTGGCGGAAGTAATAAACGACATTCTACGTTTTGCCTGCCCGACAGCATTCTTTATCGCGCTAGTTTACTTCCTCGTTTCTAATCCGTTTATGGCGTGGGGGTGGTAGGTATGCGGAAATGGTTCGCAAGGCAACGGGCCAAAGGCGAGCTGCTGAACGTATTTAAAATTGCCGACATCGGCAACTATTACAAGTCAGGCGATAGGGAACGCTTTCGAGCGCCGAAAATACATGACATTGCATTCAATTACGACGATAAAACTTTGCGCTATATCTTTACGTTGCCGAACGGAGTCGACCCGAAGTTAGTCCGCAAAAAAGAGTACGTATTCCGGCAAGTTTTCGGCAAGAACATTCGGCTGACCGGCGACTTAAAGAAATACACGCTTACCATTTTCGCGGGAGAACTGCCGGATAAAATTACGTACAACTACTCGGACATATTGTCGGTTGTTGAACGCGATAAAATAATCGTGCCAATCGTAGCCGGGCGCAGTCGTGAAGGAGAACTTGTCGTATATGATGCCACCAACGCGCCGAATTTGCTTATATTTGGCGAACCTGGATCTGGTAAGAGTTCAACCCTTCACTCGATTACAACGACGCTCATACAGCGCTATTCAGCCGAGGAGATGCACTTCTATATGGCGGACTTTAAAATGTCGGAGCTGAACGTTTACGAGCAAGTACCGCACGTTAAAAGCATCAGCTATCTTGCTCGCGACTTGGCGCCAGCACTCGAGCACCTTAAACGCGAGCTAGAACGCCGTGGGGAGTTATTAAAGGCGCATAAAGTCCGCCATGTAAACAAACTGCTGGCTGCGGTTAAGCGCGATTGTCCGTATGTGATGTTGATAATCGACGAGTTCGTTATGATTCGCGATAAGGAGATCATGGCGCAATTGCTGCAGATAGCCTCGCTAGGACGCGCGTATGGGATTTATGCCATTTTGTCGATGCAGAGGCCGAGTCATTCGATACTAAGCACGGATGTACGTGGCATGCTATCCGTCCGCATGGGATTTCGCACGGTCGACCTACGCAATGCCTTAATGGGAGAAACGCCAGGCGCCGAGAAAATAGGCAAGGATCAGCCGGGCAAGTTTATTTTGAATCGCGATGAACTGACGGAGCTGCGAGCGCCCTACCTGGACGAAGAGGCGGTCGAGAGAATCCTCGCAAAGTATAAGACAGACGACTGGCGGAATCATTCATATACGCAGATGTCTACGCTTTTGGAAAGTGGGGACACCGATGTTCCGACAATCGAACAGGAGGTGTTTGACGATGTCCTTGACTAAGCGTGATAAGGCGATTTTAAGCGATCTCAACCGTTTTCGCGTAATGGACCGCGATAGCATAGCCGAGCTACACTTTGCCGGCTTGAAAAACCCACGCTTTGCTGCCAACAACGTTCTGCTGCGCCTAGTACGCGAGGGCCACATTAAGCGCTCGACCGCGTTCGTGCCCTACGTTTATTTCGGCGGCGACGTAAACATGAAGCAGAACAGCGCCAAGATCGGGCATTTCCTTGCGATACTGGACGTCTATAAAGAAATGATGCGGAGTGGCGGTTGCGCAATGTTCCTAACTGAACCAAAGTACGGGCGTAAGGGAACGGTCGAGCCAGATATTTTCTGTATCTTCCGCAAAAAGCCAATGTTTATCGAAGTACAGCGCACCATCTACTCGGAGAAGAAAATGGCGGAGAAGTTGGCACGTTATGAGGCGTTGTACAATTCCGGCATTATCGCGCAAGAACCGTGGCAGCCCGCCAATAAGACCGTAACGCCACACGTTCTCATAATAACGGAGCAGAGATACGCGATAGAGCCGAGGTATCCGTTTAAAGTATTTCAAACGCCATCATTTGCGGAGTTCGTGCGGTCGCTTGCCGTGAGTGATCCTGCGCCAGTAAAGCCGGCTAGTGCGCCAAAGATGCGGTCTAGCAACGGCACGTTAACATTAAACGTGAAATAAAAAAAAGCGCTCGAGTGCGTTACTCGGCGCTTTTCTTCGTTCTTGCATCGTATATAAAAATATCTTCGACCGTAAATCTTCTACTCAGACCTTTTTCGAATCCTGCGCGATTAAGAGTATCTATAATAGCCGCGAGCGTTTGGAAATTAACTTGCTTCGCCTCGCCCGCATAAATCTCATTTACCGTGCCAGGGCGGACTTTAGATTCCACAGATAGCGCGTTTCTAGTCATCTCCAACTCCGCGAGAGTTTCTTCTAATGTAGGACTAAAGCCCATACTTTTCATATTTTCCCATGCCATAAACAAGCACCTCCATATAGGTAATTATAAATCATAAAAATATTTACGTAAATAGCTTGACGCAATTAGTTAAAAGGTTTATATTTAAGACAAGCAAGATATTACGCAATTAGTAAAACGTAATAAGGAGGTGACGAGTTGCTATTTAAGAAAGTACAAGCGACTTACGTCGGCGATGAAGAATTTGGTTATTTTTCCGTCGAACAACCCGGCTTATTAATCGCAAAGGACGTATTTATGTACGCCGACGGAAACGATTTAAAAGTCGAACGCTTTAAGCCGTTAGGTAGTCTTATCTTGATTGGCGAAGGAATGTCTGAGTTACTGGACGCGCAACAAATATTCGAATGTTTTTCTGCATTAAAAAAGGACGACTACTGCTGCAACAGTCGGCGCCCTAAGTAAGCATTATACTACTAACACTTTGGAGGTAATTATAACATGTTAAACGTAAATAAGAAAGTTGTAGCTGTCGTATTAGAAGTCGAACCTAACGCCCCGGAATATTTCAAGGCGACGAAAATCGCTAACTCGGATTTTTATGCGGTTGAAATGGACGGGCTTATCATCGTATCAACGCTAATGCCATCAAATAAGTATCGCGGTTACTTTCAACAGTTGAGTGAATTGTTCGCTCTAAAAGATAACGTAGAGGTGCGTGAGCAACTAGCAAGACCGGACCTTACTGCGTCTGAACTAATGTCTCTATTAGACCGTTACCAAGAGGCGCTTTGATGTACTACGATCATACATGGGCGGTATTACTTGTCATGGCATGCGCGGTGCTTTTGTACTGCGCCGTCCTATGGCGGTCATTGGATGCGGATGGTGAGGCGGAATGAATAGAGAATTCTTGACAGACGGATATTATCGTACGCTAGTCGAGACATACCGCGAGGTAATTAATACTTACGAAAAGCTTAACGCCATTCTTTCCGCACTTGATAAGGAGATATCTCGGCTCTATCACCAACTAGAGCTATGCCCTGTTGAAGAATTAGACTCTATTCTATTTACGAGCCAACTAAAAGACGTACTGGCAAAACGTCGCGCAATCAAAGATGAAAAGGCTCGGATAAGTCCGTTTTATCAGCTCGCGCAAGAAGCTGTCGACGAAATAGAAAAACGTCACCGAAGAACGATTAGTCGGACGTTAAAGAATCAAATAAAATCACCTTATACTGCGTGGGATGTAGCGGAAGAACTCGGCGTTTTAATTTAAGCATTAGGCAGTCGGTGCGTCGGAGGCAAGGGCGCATTGGCTCGTCGATTAACAGTGGCGCGGAATTGCGTGGAGCATTGCGAGGCGGCAACCTCGACATGTTGCATGCAGTGACGTAACAAGATCGCTGGCATAAATATTTTTCTTGAAGGGGAGTGGGAAAAGAAGGATAATGAATTTAACCATACCTACGTTAATTTCGGATTCATTGTCTATGCCTAGGGCCGTGACGCCCGAAAAAATAGCGGAAGGGATTGGTTACATGAAAGCAGAGGAAAGTATAAAGAAGCAACACACCCAGCGCACGAATGTTCTTGAACGCGGTGAAAGGTGGCGACTGCGGTTGGAGAAAAACAAACCAACATCTTCAGTTATGAGTCGCTACCATTACGACAGATTGACGGAGATTCTATTCGTGCTTTTCGATGATGATTTCTGTTACAGGGTCGAGGAATTCCACGAAAAGGTCAAGGAGTATCGGACTCGGTACTGGAAGGACTTCCACATGCTAGTCGAAAATGTATTCAACGAGGAATTCGAATATACTCGGTTACCGGGTGCTGACCTGTATCTGAAACACCGCGATATTCCGTTTAGAGTCAGTCGATTCCGTGAATGCCAAGTGTGTGGAAGCGTGTTCTATTGCAATAGCAACGGCAAGACTAACGTTTGCTCGAGCAAATGCGAAAGCGTTAGAGATAACGCAGCCACAAGGAACCGTAGAAAAGGCACGGACGCATACGTCTACGACGGACAGTTTGTGAGTTTAAAGCCGTCTACCCGCGCAAAGTACGAAGAGGAAATGTTTTTGTACTATAATCCGGTGGCGAACGACGATAACCCGCAAGAACAAGGGTTTTTCGAGTTCGTGATGTCACAACAATCTGCGAAACAGATGGAAGGTTACGGAGATCCGCAAGATATTGTTTGCGGTACGTCACCCACTCACAAACCACATAACGGAAGTCACAAGAGCCGAATGCCGATGCTAAGAATGAAAGATACTGGTGGGCGCAATGTCTATACCGTCAACATCAAGTCGGGTAATCGTGAAAATGAAACGGTGATTCCAGCATTTGAAGGAAATTTACTCGAAATTAAAAAAGAATTGCCAAAAACTCCACGAAACTACCTCTAGTAAACACGACATCTATTCATATTAGTAAGGATGAAAATCGAACGTACCTGCAGAACGTTTGATTATTGGACGCAGCTCAACCGGAAGCTGGGTCTTTTTTTTATTGGAACGAACTTCATTGCGCGGAAATTGTCGAAAAGTATTTCGCAGTAAATACCCACTTTTTGCGTGTTTGTACGGCCTATATAGTGACAAGCGAACATTGATTGCATTTTGTATCAGGGATACTGAGGGATTATTGGGAATTAACGATAAATAGCCATCTTTTGTTCCTTTAGCTACCTATATAAGTGAGGAATACGATATTTTACCGCGTTGACTGGACATACGTATTAGGAGGCATTTAATCACTCGCAATCATGCGGGTATTTTTTATTTTGCAGTATGTAACAAATTGAACACGGAGGAGGAAACGGGATGAAACCGGAGCTATTCGCAGTAATTAGGAAATTAAACGGACTATCGCAACAAGCTATGGCGGACCGTCTGGACGTTAGTCGTTCGCTTATTGCAAAGATCGAGTTAGGAGAGCGTGGCGTATCTGCGGACTTATACGGAAAGATTACGCAACAATTTCAGTTATCGCTGGAGTTAAGGCGCCAGGTAGAGCGGTTAGTAGAAACGTTTAAGACCACAGGCTAACGCCTGGCATATCGGGGAAGTCCGCCCCTCATGCTATCTATTATGTTTTTTGCGCTAATCCTTTAAAAAGAAAAGAAGGGTAGCGGCCGCCGGAACGGTTTTTGTGTAGGCGGGCGCAAGGGTTTGTCTTTATTACTTATATAAAGATAAAGAAGAAATTTCTTTAAAAACGGCAAAAAAACGGTTGGAAGCGTTGGGGAGCAAAGGATACAGCGTTTTTGATGAATGGAAAAAAAGGTTACCTATCTAGCCGAAAAGTGGAAAAAAAGGTTACCTATTTTGGTAATTAAATGGAAAATGAGTGGAGGAGCTAGTTATGAAAGACTTAAGGCAACAAATGAGAGTAGTAAGGACGTCCGCACCAATCGGAAGTTTAACGCCAATCGGAAACAACGGATATGCACAGGACGAAGCTGGCCGAACATTCCGGTATAAGTCACAGGAGCAACTCGAGGCCATCGAATTTGAGCGCATAAAAAAGAGGGATCGCCGTCATTTTACATTTACGCATATGCGTAATATCCGTGAGATAACGGACAATCTGCCGAATAAAATTTGCGGTTATGTGCTTTCGCTGCAACCGTATATCAAATGGGAGTCGAACGTATTAGTAAATGCGGACGGTAATCCGTTAGACGAAAAGCAATTCGCCAAAGCGCTAAAGGTCACGCCGAAAACGGTAAAGACGGTTATCGCGCAATTAATCCAAGAAGATATTGTCGAGCAGGACGACCGCGGTAATTACGTAATGAACAACCGTTACCATTTTCGAAAAAAATTAAAAGGGGATGAAGAGTCGATGGTGGTAAAAACATTTTTCTCAACGCTTAAAGCCGTTAAATTGAAACCGGCTGAACTTGGGGCTTTATACAAACTTCTTCCTTACGTTCATTACGAAACGAATATGATATGCGCAAATCCGTTTGAGGAATATCCGCAAGACATTCGTTTCTTGTCAGGTAAGCACATCGCCGAAATGCTCGGAATGCATGAAAAGAAAGCAATAGAAGTGTTGCGCGAATTAAAGAAAGCTGGTGCCATTGCTGAGACTACTAAATTTGTAAAGGATGCGCGCGTTAAATACATTACGTTAAATCCTTTCATCTTTTATCGCAAAGCCGGTCAGCCGGACGCTTCACTTATTGCGATGTTTGCTTCTAAAGAATACTAACAAACCCTTACGGACATTGCCGGAGGGTTTTTATTATGCCCTGATGATGCCAAGAGCGGAGGGGCGAGTGAATAAGAGGTGTTAATAATGAACGAAGAGATTGAGGCTCTAATCGGTTACATTGACGAATATGTAAACGAAACAACGAACTGGATAACGTATCGAGCGATGGACGACGCAACTAAAGAGAGATACCGCAAAAAACTAGTCCTAAACGTAGTATTCGCGTTCGCACCTCGGAGGAATTACGACATATCTATGGCAACAATCAGCGAGTGGGTTGACGTGATGTTAAAGGTCGGCGCGGAGGTAGATAAAGGAGATGAAAACGGTCTATGAAACTACTGCATATCAGATTCATCGGCTTGAGCACAAGTCAGGCTATGAGTTGATTGCGGAAATATTCGAGGAAGAGGGACGCAGGGTTGCGGCCTTATTTGTCGTCGAGGAGGAAATGTCATGAACCAAAGGAAGCGGAAATCATTACGCGGTAGACTGGCACGCTTGGCAAGGAATAACTGCGCCAACTACAAAGCAAATCCCCACATTGAATGCGAAATGACGATGTGCAAGTTATGCGTCGTGCAAATTGAAACGGATTCGATGATCGGTAATGTCTGCCCGTACTTTATGCGGAGTGTGTTGCCGGCTGATCCGGAACTTGAGAGCGATTATCTTGAACACTTTCCGAAAGGTTATCGCAGTAAAGCGGTTAGGTGTGAGAAATGTAAAACGGCAATCTCGCCGACAAATAACCGTCAAAAATACTGCACAGGATGCGCGGAGGTAGCCGAGGCGGAAAACCGCAAGATTAGAAACAGGAAATACCTTGAAAGGACGAGGAGCAGAAAGACGATTTAGACGTCTGGAAACCGCGTCATATAAGGCTTTTAAAATGCAAAAACCGAGGGGGTGCAGTGTTTATACACAAATCCCAATATTACACTTTTTAGAGGAGGAATTTACATGTCAGGAACGCCGGCTTTTAGCTACGAAATTATTCGCAATGGAAAACAACCGCAAAAGGTGGAGGTACTTCACAAAGGGGAACTTAAAACATTCTTATTTGGCACGGACGTAAGCAAGCGCCGAATAGTCGAAATGCTGCCCCGCCTGATATTGGACTTCCGAATTAAAGGGAGGGCGGTTTAATTGGGACGCAAGAGAAATTGCGGTCTAAGAAGCGATTGCAAGAATACGATAACAGAAAATTTGAAGGAGTGTATTTGATATGAAACAAGTTGAAGTTTATATGATACAAAATGGAAATCACGGAGGAGCAAACCATACGGCGGGCTATATCTACCCGGTCGACGAGCACGTTGCAGCGGAATTTGAGAAAGAAGGCATCGCGAAAAAGGTAAATTACAAGTCACTGAGCGCGCATGAAAGTAAGGTCGAGGCGCTTACGGATGAATACTCGGAAAAAGCTTCGGCAATTGACGCAGATTACCGTCTGACTCCGGAAGCCAAAGCCGAGGACAAACGCGCGCTTAAAGAAGAATATGCGCAGAAGATTGCCGACGTAAACGAAAAGTACCGCCAAGACATCGCCGCGCTAAAGAACGGCGCACTGGCAAGGGCAACGGAAGTCGGAAGCAGCGCGGAAAAGGTAGATTACGAAGCAATTAAGCGGAAGGTTGGCGTGATGAAAAGCGAGGTCGACATGGCGTACTCGTTTACTGGCGCGGTTGAATACTTGCAAATGCACGCAAAAGCTATGGATCAGGCGACGGCTACCGAGTTGCTGGCTTCATTTACGGAAATTAAAGCGATGCTACATGCGAAAGCTAACGGAATTAGTGAGTCGATCGCAAAGACATCTATTAGAAATACGTACGACGACATTAAGAAGGCGGCAACGTACGAGGCGCAAGCAGGCGCAAACGTTGAATACCGCATGCTTGATGCGATTGAAAAGTATAAGGGGACGTTAGGCTATCGTTTTAATAGATTGAAATAATCTGCGAGCCTTTTCGCTGTTGGAAAGCAGCAATAAATAAGAAACACGAGTAATATTTTAGTAAATACTTTTATGTATAGTCAATCGTCTTGTTTATTTGTTTTATAAATGGTTAAATATTGAATAAGGAAACTACTTTTAAGGTGGTGGTTGAAATGGATTTTAAGAAGTGGATGACCAATAATAAATGGATAGTATTGTTACTCCTTTATGGAGCTGCGTTAATAATACAGGTGATAAATAATGGTGCAAGTGTATTCGGAAGTGTGGTTGGTATCGGATTAATTATTGCGATCATTTCAACCTTTTTAGATAACTCTAGAAAAGCTAAACAGACATTGAGAGCATGTAAGCACTTTTTCGGATATGGAATGTTTAAGTGGGAAGCAATTGGAGTATTTACTGTTAGGAAAGAACAAGTACCCACTCTATTCTCGAAAGAGAGAGTATTTAAAGAAATTGCCGAAAAGTCGCTTAAAAACTCTAACATCACTTTAACTCATGATTCAGTTCAAACATCATTTGATAGGTTATCTAATTTAAAGGTATTTATTGAAAAATATGTAATGTATTTGGATATTTCTTTAACAGATGCTGAAATTTATGATGATGATGGTAAAGATTTGGTTTATATTACAATTAGGACCGTTGCAAGCCTTCGATATAGAGATAATAATAAAGCAATAAATGGCATATTACTTGATTTTTATTATTTCTTCGAAAAAGAGTTCATTCCTTCCGAGGAAAAATATACAGTGATTGTTGAACCAGAGAATATGCCAAAGGACTACTTGGTAAAGCAGTTTTTAATTGAACACAAACCAAATGAAGTAGAATCATTTAATATCTTATCAAAATCAACTTCAACAGTTGAAAAAATAAGTCATAGAAATATAACATTAACCACAGATAGAAGAGAAATACTTAGTGGTGCACTGAAGAAGTTGGTTTTGAAAATTGCTTAAGGGGGAAGTTGAAATTTGGCTCAGTCAGTAAAAATGTACAAAATTGAGAGGTATCCTGAAACCTTTCCTATATCAAGCGCGGAAGTAAATACAGGTGAGGGGACCTCAACTTTTGTAACTACAGTGAACATATTGGGTAAGGGAGAGTACACTGATGTAGATTTAGACAAGGTACAAATTAAACACCAACTCGGTGATAAGTTTGACGGAAAAGGGATGCTTGAGGACGGAAGCATTTATGATATTGTCGCTATCTCAACAGAAGAGAAATTTCCGTGTTTTGTGAAAGACAAGGAGTTTATTTATACCTCTGGTACCAGAAGAATTATTTCTGAACAAGCTCTAAGAAGGTTAAGAAGCCATCCGGATATGGATGTTTCTAAAAGACTTGAAGCAAAATCAGTTAAGATTGATTTAGTTAAATTTAAAGAACACTTACAAACTTCTAGAGAGGGTGCAATTAAGGGAGGGTGGTTTCGTGGTATGAAAATAGAAAATGTTGAGGTCGCGTATTTAGGGGGCGGTAGTGTCACTGAAAGCGAGGACTGGGAAAAATATGAAACAAGCGGTGGAAGCATTTCTGCCCTTAGGATTGACATACCAGGATTAACTGAAGATTCGGAAGCAATCAAAACCCTTCTAACTAGAGATGGTAACTTAGTAATATACAGGCATTTCGATGAGTACGAAATGCTCGGTATCGCAGTCCCAATATTTGAAGCAGTCGAGAACTTCCTTTTATAACGGCTTGCCAATCAATAATGTACACTTTTAATTTAAACATCGCTTCTAGCGGTGTTTTTTTTTTTTTGATTGGCCTTTTCCAGATGGTCACACATAAGAGTCATCCGATTAATTTCGGGTGGCTCTTTCTTTTTAAAGAAAAGGAGGAGTTAGTCATGCTAACGCAAAGTGACATCGAATTCATGAAGGCTAATCGCGCCGAAATGCTCTTTAAACGGACAGTAAAAGTAGCTTTAGTGCGTGTGCAAGGAGGAGGCACCGATCCATATACCGGCGAGCCCTTACCGGGACAATCGGCCGAAACGGTGGTCGACGCAGTTTGGAAGGAAGTCGACGTAAAGGAAATCGAGCAGGGCATCTTGCTGGAAAAAGGCGACGTGAAAGTGTCGTTTACAAGCGAAATCGACTTGGTGGGCGTTGACCACGTTCTATATCAAGGAGTGTCTTACGAAATCATTTCTACTACCGCAAAAGGAATCGGCGAAGTCAATCGTCGCGAGTGCATTGCGAGGCGAACGACCTAATGAACGTCAAAGTGACCGGCCTTGACCAAGTAATAAAGAAACTCGGCACCCAAGCTGCGGCCGACCTCGCAAAAGACCTGGACGGCATAACGGAAAAGAGCACGTTGAAAATGGCGAACGAGGCGGCTATCAACGCACCAAGACGCGACGGACATCTTAAAAACTCGATTGTGTCGTCGGTCAAACAGCGCGGGCTTGCAACGTGGAGTTACGGGTCTGATCGCGAGTATGCCATGCGACAAGAGTACGAGCATCCGACGCAAAAAGGATTCTTCCGAAAGTCCATATGGAACGGGCGAGCGATATTCCGTAAAGACATCGTCGAACGCATTCGGAAGTTAGGGAGGTGATAGGAAATGAAAGCAAGCGGAATACTGCGGAATCTCCACGCCGAGCTGGGCGTACAGGACAACCGCAAGGAAGTGACCGGCATTATTAATCGTTACATGCGATTGCTGGACAAAGAACAGCGGAAAGCGGTCGGACAAGACAGACAAATGATTGCGGATATACTGCGATTTATCGACCACTCAAAGGCGGCTATTATGCGCCAAGAGGACGCGGATAACGAGTATCTGCGAGGTATGCACGACAAGATTACGAGAACAGGAGGTGAGGAATAATGGAAACGGTAAAAATAGATATTAGCGCCATAGACAATTTTTCGAACATCTTCAAAGACTTGGAGAGTAAAACAAGCGGAATCGGCGGTAAATTAGAGAGTCTAAGTGGCGGCATGAAAGACGTCGGAGGCAAAATGAGTAAATGGGTTACCGGACCGATGGCCGCAGCTGGCGCCGGTCTATTCGGACTGGCTACCGCGACAGGTAATCACGCAGATAGACTATTAGACTTGCGCGACATAACCGGAATGAGTACGGACACGTTGCAAGAGTGGGGTCATGTTGCGAATATCGCCGGAGTTGACGCAGAAAGTGTTGCTCACGCAACCGAAGGACTTATACGCCGTTTACCGCAGTTAGAGGCGGAGGGCGGAAAAGCGACGGAAGGGCTAAGTAAGCTCGGCCTAAGTTTTAGCGACCTGGAAAAGATGACTCCGGACGACATGATTGACACGCTAGTTTCGAGTCTTGCCGGCATGGATGATCCGCTAGAACGAAACGCGATTGGCTCGCAGTTATTCGGAGGCGCGTGGAAAGATATGGCGCCGATACTCGGGATGGGTGTTGACCAAATAGATGCGTTGAAAGCCGAAGCCCACGATCTCGGCGGAGTTTTAGACGAGGATGCACTTAACGCTGCCAATGAGTTCCGGCAAAGTATGGTACGACTGCAAACGCAAGCAATGGCGCTGGCGAGGGACATCGGGGCAAAGGTTGCGCCAATATTTACGGACGTCCTAGTGCCCGCATTCCAGGAGCACGTCGCGCCGGCGCTTGCTAAAGTGGGCGAGTTCATCCTTAACCTTATCGAGTGGTTTAAAGGCTTATCGCCGGAAGGTCAGAAAACGACGTTGATGATTCTCGGAATAGTTGCGGCTATCGGTCCGATGCTTGTCATTGGGGGGCACTTAATCACGGTTGTTATGAATATCGCAAAAGTGGTCGGTGTACTCGGTAAGGCGCTATTGTTCTTGACGACGAATCCTATCGGGCTGACTATATTAGCAATCGCGGCACTTGTAGCTGCGGGCATATGGCTTTATAACAACTGGGATACGGTAAAAGCTAAAGCCGAGGAAATTTGGGGCGCGCTAAAGGCCTTTATGGCCGTAATTTTCGCGAAAATAGAGGAAGTCGTAAAGAAAGCCGCGACCTTTGTGTCCAAGATAATCGACGAAAAGTTCGGCGCAGCAGGCGAGTTTATCAAGAAATACCTTAATCTCGCGTGGGAAAACGTGAAGGTGATTTTCGAGTATATCAAAAGCACGATAGGGAATGCGACGGACTTTCTAAAGGCGCTAGTAAAGGGCGACTTTGAGGGGATGAAGGACGCTATCTCGAATCAGCTTGAGGACGCGAAAAAGGCAATTGAGAAGATATGGGGCAACATCCAGAAATTCTTCGAGGACATCGACCTTAAACAAGTCGGTAAAGACATCATCCAGGGCCTCATTAACGGTATCGGCGCAATGGCGACAAAGGCGGCCGAGAAGGCGCTCGAGGTTGCAAGCGCGGTAAAGAAAACAATTACCGGATTCTTCGGCGTTAAATCTCCGGCGCGAGTCATGATCGACATTGGGGGCGACATCGGCGAGGGGTTAAACATCGGTATTGGTAACGCGACTAAATCGCTAGTCAAGACCACAAAGTCCTTTTCCGACGCAACAATGGGCGGATTCCAGTTCAATGAGCCGGCAATAGCGGGCAGCATGTCGTCTGCTAGAGGCGGCGCAAATAGCGGTGTCGTAAATAATAACAACAGTACGCAGAATATTACGGTGAACCTTGAGTACCGCGGTGATGCGGATGAAGGAAATCTGTATAAAATGGTAGACTTCATTGAACGCGAACTTGCCACTCGTATTCAATTCAAAGATCGAGTGCATGGAGTTAGGTAGTAATTAAATATAGGCGGCTTGCTTCGTCGGGCTGCCTATTTTATTTTACCGCGATGTAATAACGCCCGCCTTTTGCGATAACGTCCTTTTGAAAAATCAACGTACTCAAATCGTAGTCGATTGTTGTTTTACCCGTAGAAAGATTTTGCTCTAAAATCTCTTCTTTAGAGACTCCTTTTCTACCGCCACTTGCGATAAAATGAAGTAACGCTACATTAAATATCATTGGCCCCATGCTCAACAACTCCTTCTAAATGAAAAAATTTGTTTATAATATTCATTCTACATATTTCGACTATTACCTTTTTATTCCTTGCAAAAAAAACCGCCATCGTTTTGAAGGCGGCAAAAATCTATTGAATTTATTTGAAAACGTGGTTCAACGGTGAGAAAGCATTATGTTGCGTTTGCACATTAATATTTGTCATTTGTATATAACGCCTCACCATGTTCATATGTGTATGACCTAGTATCTTCTGTAGACTGAATGGATCTCCGCCATTTAGAATATAGAACAGAGCGCCAGTGTGGCGGAAAGTATGCGGACTAACGCGCTTATTCGTAATTCCCGCAACTACACCAACTATAGCGATGTTCTCTCGTATTCTATTGGCGCTAATCCTCTCACCTTCATAAGTAAGGAATAAGTAGTCGCTTTCAAATATATCCGTTTCGAGCATATACTCGCTTAATAGCTTAATTGTAGGGTGTGACATAGGTACGTGACGGCCTTTACGCGTTTTCGTGTCAGCGCCTTCCAGGTAAATCGTGCCGCCAGTAAGGTCAACATTCTCACGTTTAATCTCGCATAATTCAGCACAACGCACCATCGTGTCTAACAAAATGTAAACAATGACTTTCGTTCTGAATCCGGTATAGGAAGAGTCATCAATCGCACCGATCATGCGCTTTACTTCCTCCGCGGTAAATGCCTCAACGTTATCAATTGGCGCCTTGACCGTCTTAAATCGCTTGTGTATAGGCTCGCTAATCCAGCCTTTATCCTCGTAGCAATATCGCACAAATGCCCGCATTGTTCTAACGCGGATATTAACAGTATGCGGCGAGTAGTCGAGTTCGGTAAGCATATACTCAATCCAGCCGACAAATAACTCCGTTGTCATTTCATGGGGCGTTAAGTCGCCGCCAGTATATCGCATAAAATAATCGAGGTTCGTGTCGTATTCCGCGAGGGTTCTTGGCGCCAAACCCTCCGCCTTCTTGATAAACATAAATTGCTCGAACATTGCCGTCATTGTCCGCATTTCCGTGCTGCCATGCGTTGTCTTTAAATCGCGGGCATACTTGCGGACTTTCATCATCCGTTGCATAAAAAAACCACCTTCCGTAAATTTACGTAGGCGGACCGGTTTTATCGTCAGACTATAACGGTTTTGCGAGTCAGTCCGTGACAGTCTACCGTTTGACCGACACGAAAACTGTACCGGAAAAGGGCGAACAAATCACCGAGCAAATCAGCGTCAAATCACCGTAAAGCCTTGCGCGAGTAAGAATACATATGGCGGGACTGCGTGGGAATCGAACCCACCTGAGACGGCACGCGCCTCACAAACGGTTTTGAAGACCGAGACAAGCACCAGCATTGCAATCAGCCCCATACGTTGGATAGTACCATTTTACTTATTGAAAGGAAAGAATGCAATAGCAAATGTAACTTAAAAAGGGTGGAAACGTCTGTTCGCTCGTGATACGATAGTAAATAGAAAAATAGAAAAATATGCTAAAAAATCGAAGCCCACAGATGAAATTTCTTGGCTATCGTTATGTCGCGAGTAAGTGATTTAAGCAAATAAATAAGTCGGGTGATTAAAAAATATGATAAAGTCACAAGAAGCTATATTGGAAGATATTCTGCAATCACTTTCTTCACGTTTACCTGGTGAAATAAAAAATATCTCACCTATAACTCGAGGGTACCTAAATTTAAAATGGAAAGTATCAACAACAGCTGGTACTTTTCTGATCAAGCAATTCAACAAAGATAGGTTAAGAAAGTATGACCGTCAAGATCTGTTATTTGCTCTAAGACAACAGAAAAGATTGTATAAGAAAGGTTTCCCTTGCCCAAACATTTATTTAGATAAAGATAATCGTTTATTGGAATCTTCCAATGGAGAGATTTTTATGGTCATGGAGTTTTGTCCTGGAAAAATAAAACTACCTGGTTGTTTAACTCGCGGAGAAATGAACCACTTGGGGAAATGCACCGGGAGAATGCATGCCATCCTAAATGACAGAATAGTAGGAACGAAAGAAAGAGCCGAATTTATTCCTCCCCCAGTAAAACACCGGATGAGTCATTGGATGAGGGTCAAGGAGGAAACAGAAGCCAAAGGTAAGATGGGGCATATCCCATTAATTGATAAACAACTTTCTTTAACGGAGAGGATCGACCTGGATACCCTTGGAATGAAAGATACCGGTTGGGCCCACAGAGATCTGTTTCTGGATAATATCCTGTTCCATAAAGGTGGAATTTCAGCCATTTTGGACTTCGATCGACTTAGATATGACTATCCTAAGCTAGATGTAGCGAGGGCGGTACTGTCTGGATCTTTATACAATAATATCCTTGATGTAGAGTTGGTATCTAGTTTTATGGAAGGTTACAGGGAACACAGAATATGTAGTGATACTGTGTTGATAGAAGGACTTAGACTACTATGGTATATGGAGAGTACTTGGTGGATTGATGCAGATATGGATCAGCACGTCGGACCACCTATTAGATTTTTAGAAGAAATGAAATGGTTGCAAGAGCATTATTTTGACCTAGAAGACATCTTAAATGGATGAGGATAAAAAGGGGGGAGCTGACTTGAAATTAGTCAGAGATACGCAATTTATTAGAGGAGTCCAATTAAAACGAGACCACATACCTTCCTTTGAATATTTCCCTTTCCACCTGCCGGTTATAAAAAATTTAGAAACCCTTACATTGCACCCAAACGTTACCTACATCATCGGTGAAAATGGGATGGGAAAATCTACACTGCTTGAAGGGATTGCGATTGCACTTGGATTTAACCCTGAAGGTGGGACGTTAAATTTCAATTTCACAAGCTATGACTCCCATTCGGAGTTGGATAACTATCTACGTGTCATCAAAGGGGCGGAGAGACCAACAGACAGTTTCTTCTTCAGGGCAGAAACCTTCTATAATGTTGCTACAAACATTGAGGAGATGGACCGGGAAGCAGGCGGTGGGAGAAGAATTATCGATTCTTTTGGAGGAAAGTCACTTCATCAACAGTCTCACGGAGAATCTTTTTTTGCGGCCTTTGTGGAGCGCTTTCAAGGTAAGGGATTATACATACTGGACGAACCGGAAGCAGCTTTGTCACCACTCAGGCAAATGTCCATGCTTGCCAGGATAAACGAACTGGTACAGGATGGATCGCAATTCATCATTTCCACTCACTCACCAATAGTCATGGCTTATCCCGATGCAAAAATCCTTGAATTGACCGAAGAAGGAATGTGCGAAACCTCCTTCGAAGAGACGCCTCACTACACCATTATGAAACAATTCTTTGATGATAGGGATAGGATGTTGCATCATTTGTTTCGTTCTAATTGAATGTCCGAAGGGGGAAGCCCAATGATTGAGATAGGAATTGACTTGGCAGGTCCAAGCAATCATAACGCAGCTTTTCCATTGCATCCGTATTGTTCTTTAAAAAAGGGGGCTTATTCAAAATGAAAACAGTAGTGGGAGAATTAGTTAACCTTCCTGCCTATCGGGCTGTAGGTTTAAAGTGGGAAGGTCCATATTCGGAAGTACCTACATTAAAAGAAGTGATCCAACATATGAGTACCAGAGTAATAGAATTGCCACATACAAAGGATCTTGACATGCAACTTGGGTTATCCTATCACCTCAGACCTGATGGATTTGTCCATTTCTCGGTTTATGAGGTAGAGGAAGAGCAGGAAGTGCCTGAGGGAATGCTGGAGATAATTGTTCCGGCAATGCTCTATTTAAAAGTGGACCACCCCAAAGGCAAAGATATTGGCGCCACCTATACGGAAATCTACAAGTGGTTTAAAAATAATGAGTATCAACCGCTAAGAGAAACTGGCGTTGAATATTATGACGACCTTCCGATAAAACATGAAAGGTATCCAAGGGGGCGGGACTTGAATGACCCACATTTTGAAATTCTTATTCCGGTTGTAAAAGCAACTCCAAAAGTCAATGAAAAACGATGCCAATAAATGGTGTCGTTTTTTTGTGTATAAAATTTCCTGATACGCCGTTGCATTATTTTGGTAAATATAATATACTGCATTACAACACTAATGCACTAGTTTGGATGGAGGTGGAACATTGATTTTAAACACGGATGGTACAAAACCGATTTATGTGCAAATTGCCGAATGGCTGGAAACTGAGATTCTTAACGGGAATTTTCTCCAGGATCAGAAAGTGTATTCACAATACCAGCTTGCAGAAATTTTCAATATCAATCCTGCAACAGCAGCAAAAGGACTTACCTTGTTGGTGGAGGACCACGTTTTATATAAAAAGAGGGGGCTCGGCATGTTTGTAACAGAAGATGCAAAAGATATCATCCTGACGAAGAGACGGGAACATACATTAAAAAGGTTGGTTTCAGAGTTGGTTTCAGAGGCCGAGCAATTAAATGTTGGAATGGATGAATTACTGGAGATGGTCCGACAAGAAAGTAGACAAAGCAAGGGGGAATAACGATGAAAGTAGTGGAATGTCGGGATTTGGTTAAGGTTTATGGTCGCTCAAAGGCTCTTAATGACCTGAGTTTCAATATTAATGAAAATAAAATAACGGGCTTGATTGGTCGGAATGGTGCGGGTAAAACGACCCTGCTGAAAATAATGGCTGGTTTTCAGAAGCAGACATCTGGAGAGTTGAAAGTCTTTAATGAACAACCATATAATAGCTTGCTCGCTTCAGCCAACAGCATTCTCGTAGATGATCAGATGGCATTTCCGATCGCGTTAAATCTGGGAGAGGTATTAGATGCATCAGCAGCATTTTATCCGGATTGGGATGCAGAGCTTGCTAGAAGACTATTCGATTATTTTTCGTTTCGTAATAATCACCGTCATAGCGAATTATCGAAAGGGATGAAGAGCACGTTTAATATGATTGTCGGTTTGGCATCGCGTTGTGCACTGACTATGTTTGATGAACCCACTACTGGAATGGACGCTTCGGTACGCAAGGATTTCTACCGTGTCCTCCTGAAGGATTACATCGCGAAACCGAGAACCATCATTATCTCTAGCCATCACCTTGAAGAGATGGAAGACCTTTTGGAAGATATCCTTTTGCTTAAGGATGGGGAAAAACTGCTGCACATGCCTGTTTCTGATATTAAGGAATATGCGATTGGGGTACAAGGGAAGACAAGTGTTCTTACTGAATGGCTGGAGGATAAAGAGGTATTCTACCGAAAACCGATTGGTACGGAAGTGACCTATGCCGTTATTGAAAATAGATTCACAGAAAAAATCAAACAAGATGCAAGAAAGTTAGGGTTCAATCTTTCTTCCGTTTCCTCCAACGATGTATGCATCTATCTAACTAGTAAAGGAAGTGGTGGGATTGATGCAGTCTTTGAATAAGGTCACATTAGAACAAGTCGTCAAAAAGCAATTCCTTTATAAGTTGAGTGCTTATTCGGGAGTATATATATCATTGATAATTTTACAGATGATTGCCGTCCTGTTTTCCATGAATGGAGTAGGTATGTCAGGCGGAGGGTCCAATCAAGTAAGCTACAATCTTCATTATTATTCTGCTAATCTAGTTTTCGTTTTTACAATGTTGTGGGTTTTTATTGTATCAATCATCATTACATCTAAATCATACAGAGATGAGGATTTTTCGTTTATATCCAATCGGTTGAGTAGTGATTTATCGAATATACTCTTTGTTGTTGTAGCAAGTGTGCTTGGGACTGTTACTGCTTTTTTATCCACGTACACGATAAAAGTTATTGTGTTTTACTTGCCTAAGTTCGATACCTTCTACTATTCACCCGTTTCCATAAATATGGGCAGTTTCTTATTTATGGGCATCCTGACTGCCTTTTTCTACATTTTCATGTGCGGAGCGGCAGGGTATTTTGTAGGCACTTTGGTCAGGGTTTCAAGCCTTTTTAAAGTGCTGGTTCCAGTAATAATAATTGGGTATCTGTTTTTCGGAGGCTTCATCAGTGAGGTTAGTGGCCTTTTAACCATCGTCGAATTCTTCTATATTGAGTCTTCTTTCATGACGTTTGTTACTAAAGTGATTTTGACGACAACCGTACTCTTCGGTAGTGCCATTGCCATTTTCAGTAGAATGGAGGTTCGTCAATGAGCAGCTTTGGATTGATTATTAATTTGTTAGTCTTTTTCATCATTCTTATAGGCATCCTATTTGTTCTCACCAAGGGAGTAAAAGGGGTGAAATTTTCAACATCGATTAAAAAAAACCTCTGGATACTAGGGGGGTACATCATACTTTTACTATGTTTTGCAATTATGTACTTTCTGAGTTCACAAAACAGATTGTTGGAGATTCAGGACTACCCGCATGATGAAAGCGGATATATCTTGTATGAGCGTCTCTTGAACAAAGAATATATTGAAGAACAATATCTCGCAAGCAAGGAATCCATTTCTATAAATGAAAAGGAGCTAATGCTTAGCGGCGAAGGTAATATTGATCATACGATTATGTTGGAGAAAACGGATGAATTGAAGGATGAAATAGAGATATTCATCTATAAGGGGTTGTTTGAAATCAATCAGTTTGACTTTTCCGATGACCTGCCACTTCCGTCCACTTCGTTTTCTGAAAATACATTGGAAATAGATGCTGCTCCTTTTTTTGAAAAACACATGGCCTATCTGACCCCTGAATTCCCTTTCGCGCAATTCAGTGGAGAAAAATGGTCCATGCAAGGTTCCAGCAGCTCCTCCAGAGATTCCATCATCTATATTAAGGTTCCTGAAAATGTGGAAGTTTCTTGGAATGAGGACGTCATGTATGTAACAGAAGTAAAATAGGATGATATCAAAAACAAGCATGAAGAATATTCATGCTTGTTTACCTGTTTTTATCATCTGTTTTCTTTTTTGCGATATAAAATGCCAGTATGACCAGTGGTATTGCGAAAAAGATAGGAATATTAATATGGCTTTGTGTGACAATGGCGAGCAATAGAAGTACCCCAATACCAACAATGATGTATAAACATCCTCTTCCGAAAGTCTCCATTTGTGGTTTGACCCCCTTATTTCATTTTTTTGGGAATTGTTTATATTTAATCTAACATATGAAAGTAAAAAGCAGAGACAACACCTAAAATTTTTTTTGTAAATTACTATTCGAAAATTTAAACATTTTAATACTATACTCTACATCAACCGACAAAAAAAGTTGGGTTTAGAGGAATGTTTTAGTAGGTATGCGTTACAACTGGAAAGGAGGTGAAGCGATGAATGTGCGTAACAGTTTGATTTTTTCACTTACCTTTCTGTTTTTGCTGCTTTTTCCTACAATAGGATTAGCTGAAAAAGGGGCAACTCAAGGTGGGGGGAACGAGAAAGCTGCTGAAAAAAATGTGGTGGTTCCAAAAATGGATCTGAACAAAGATGTTCATACCGGTAGCCGTAAAGCAGAGAATACTCGCAACGAGAATGCGAGTCCAACTTACAACAGGAATGAATCTCAACAGCCAGAGAAGGGAAAGAAACCGGAGATACATGTACCACAAAAAGAAAGGCAGCATGACACACGGCCTGAATCCTCAAAGAAGTTACCTGCCCAGGCAAATGAGAAAGCGAAGGAAGCTCGGTTAGCGAAAGCTGAGAAAAGACAGGTGTCAAATCCAACCCAGCCTATACATAAAATGTCAGAATCTAAGAAGCCTTCTGAAGTTGTTGAAAAAAATGTAGGTCTTGAGCCTGAAAATAAGGTTCAAATGGAGCAACTAAAGGACAGCTCGGCAAATAGATTAGATGATAGTTCAGAAAAGTCGTTGAAGTCTAGTGGAGTCGATACTGCTACCGTAGAGGATAATGGCTATATACCGTTAGAGGATCTCCCTGAGCATTTTCCTGAATCAGAGTCTCCGGACTTATTTATATCCCAGACCAAGCCTTCAGGAAGTAACGCGAAAGGACATTCTTATGATCAGAAAGTGTCATCGAAATCTATTTTTGACCTTATAGCATGCTCCTTAGAGGAAATACGAGTGAATTTCCTGCAACCTTATGTGATGAGGCAACATATTTATCGGGACCAATGGGTTAACGCACCACCAGCACCACCACCGGAAAATGCTCTTTTTTTCTAATAATATATTAAACTATATGATATGAAAAAGGGAGCGAATTTAATATGAAAATCAACTTTATTAACGGTAAAACAGTCGTGAAAACTTTAGTTTTAGCAGGTGTACTTTCTTTAGGATTCGGAGTTGGAATGGGTGAAGCTGCAGGAAAAGAGAACAAGCCAAATGCAGCACAGAAGGTTGAAGTTCAAGCGAAATCTGAAAAAGCAGAGAAAGTGAATCCTTCTGTTGAAAACAAAGCAAAGTCAAAAGCGAGTGAAAACGCTAGCGATCAGGCGAAAGCTAATGCATCTGCTAACTCTGCTGTACATTTTTCCAATGTAGAAAAAGTAGAAGAGCCTAAAGAAGCAGAGCCGGTTATCGAAGAAGTTCAGGAAGAACCTGTAACGGAAGAAGCGGTTGAAGAGGAGAAAATGGAGCAAAAGGCAAGCAAGGGTCGTTCCATGGCAAGTGAAAAAGCCAATGAACAAGCGAAACTGAATGCTGCCCCTAATGCTTCTGTACATGGTAATGCCGAAGAAGTAGAGGAAGAGGAAACTACGGAAGAAGCGACAGAAGAAATAACTGAAGAAACTACAGAAGAAGCTACCGAGGAAACAACAGAAACTGAAAAAGTAAATCCATCTTTTGAGAATAAACAAAATTCTAACGGCAGCAAGAAGGCAAATGAAAAAGCGAAAGAGCATGCTGCGCTTCAATCTGCAGTACGAATCGTTGTAGAAGACGAAGCAATTGAAGAAGATGATGAATTAGAATAATTAATTAGACTCCTGTGGGTTTTTGAGAACCCTAGGAGTCTTTTTTTAAGAATAAGTATATAATTCTGTTGAATTCTGTTTCAGGCGCTTCGCTTTCCTGCGGGCGGTCCGCAAGCTCCTGACTCCGTTGCGGGGTCTTCCCTGTCCCTTCCTCCCGCGGGAGTCTGCGCGCCTTCCACTCCAATCAACAAGGTGGTTTCATTCACCGAAAGGATAACTAAAAACTATCTTAGTTTCTAGCTGTGGATTGGAGCAAATAGCGTAGACTCCTACGGGGGAGTAGCGACAATCTTGAGACCCCGCAACGGAGTGAGGAGGCTCAAGGTCGCCCTTAGGATAAGCGGAGCTATTTGCGGAAAGGAACAGCGGGGTTAACCAAACAACTAATGATTTTTAGCTTGAAAAGGACCAGGCGGTTTTTCCTGGTTTTTTTATAATAGTTTAGTTTGTTATAATAAACAGCATATTTATTAAATTTCTGTCACATTCCTCAAAAATGTGCATATACTTTCCATTGTGTGATAAAAGTTTGGAAAGGAAGTGTACTAATGAAGGAATTTATTTTAAAAGAGAGAATTGAATTTGCTGAATACAAATCTGAAAGCCTTGTATCAGATTTCAAAGTAATCGAAGTAAATGTTTCTGATGCAACAGAATCTTTACCAGCACTTGTGAACCCAGTGAAACTTAATTTCTAATGTTTCACAAAAGCCGACAATCTTGCAGCCCTACATAATGTAGTAGCAAGAAGGGAGAAGCGTTCCTCTATGGGGACGCTTCTTTTGTTTTTATGGCAATGAAACATTTCATGTTTTTCGAAATGCTTGGTATAATTATGAGTAAAGACAGGATTATTGGAGGAACAATTTGGATTTATATTGTACAAAACATAAAAAGGTGCTAGTTGAGCGCTATCACAGGACATCCCAAAAAATCGAATCGTATTGTGTGCATTGTGAAATAGAGGAAAAGTATCACACCCAAATCCAAAATAGTAGCCAGGTACGGAGAAAAATTGTAAAGAAGCTGAGTGGTAAGCTATGGATGTTACTGATGATTGGTATGCTGATTATATTATTTTTACCCTTACATACATTTTTAAAGTTTCTGCTTTGCTTTATCCTACTATTAATAACGTTAAAGCTGATTTTTGATCCGTTTCTTTCTCAGCCCCCAGCCGATCGTAAACCTGACTGGGATGATATTCGTGCTAAGGCGTTGAATCAAAGTAGTATCCAGGCCAATGAAGTGGCAAATGTCAAAAGGCAATGGAAAAAAGGTTTTTTGCAAGAACATAGACATAAAGGCTGGACTGAAGAAGACTGGCAGCAATACTTGGATCAGTACTATAAAAAGGAGTAATCTATGGGGCGACCACCTATACAAGCACAAACATGCTATCATACGCTATCAGAAAAAGGAGTGGCGGAAATGGCTTGTTATATTAATAAAGTGGTAATCGAGAATGTAAATGGTGGAGTGGTAAACTTCGGAAACATCTTTAGAGCTAGTCCGATAGCAGAAGAAACAGGTATTACAGGGTCCGGTTCAGGTAACATTGGACAATGCATCAAAACTTTTACAAAAATAAGTGTAGTCAATGTATGTGGGAAAAAGAAAGTTCAAATAAATGACGAAATAGGTGAGGGGTTTGACTAAGCACTTTACAATTGGAATGGCAGGACATATCGATCACGGAAAGACCACTCTGACAAAAGCGCTGACCGGAGTGGATACGGATAGGTTAAAAGAAGAGAAAGAGAGACAGATATCCATTGAACTTGGGTATGCCCCTTTAAAGATGGATGATGCCTCCCTTGTGTCCATTATTGATGTTCCGGGACATGAGCGGTTTATTCGCCAAATGATCGCCGGCGTATCTGGAATCGATCTGGTGATTTTGGTTGTAGCTGCTGATGAAGGAGTAATGCCTCAGACGAAAGAGCATCTAGAGATATTGAAGTTTTTGCAGATCCAAAAGGGAATCATCGCTATTACCAAAACAGATAGGGTGGAAGAGGAACTATTGGAGCTGGTGGAAGAAGAAATAATGGACGAGCTCGAGGGAACCATTTTCAAGAATGCACCAGTCTTTTTCATTGACAGTATAAAAAAAGACGGAATAGCTAAGTTGAAGCAAGGCATTTCAAATGAGTTGAAGAACCTGCAAATAAAGCACGAAACCAGTAGTTTCCGTCTGCCTATCGACCAAGTTTTCACCCTTAAAGGTCAAGGGACCGTGGTCAGAGGGACAATAATGGAAGGCGTTATTCAAAACGATGAAGAGCTTGAAATTCTTCCCTCCGGAGTATTGGTAAAAGCAAGGCAGCTACAGGTCCATAATGCAAAAGTCCAAAAGGCAAAAGCTGGTCAGCGGGTGGCAGTGAATCTTCCCAATGTCAGTACAACAGATATTAAACGTGGTGATGTACTGGTTCATTCACATACATACGAAACAACCGATACGATTGATGTAACCCTGCAGTTCATACAAAAACTACAACATCCCATCAAGCAAAGAAGCTTATTGAAGGTTCATATAGGTACAGCAGAAGTATTAGGAAGAATTGTATTCTTTGACCGTAATGAATATGAAGGGAATTCCTCCGAGGAAGTGCTATGCCAGGTCCGGTTGGAAGAGGAGGTTACCGCAAAACGAGGGGACAAGTTTATCATCAGAAGGCCAACCCCAGTGGAAACGGTTGGTGGAGGATGGGTTATCCAGGCGAAAGGCTCCAAATATAAATTCGGAAACGAAACAATACATAGGCTTAAAAAAGTAAAAGAAGGAAGTCCGGAAGAAAGGGTCAAACAGACTTTGTCCAAGCATGGTCTGTTAGAAATCAAAAACATACAGGCAGAAACAGGATTAACGAGTAAAGAAACGGAATTACTAATTGAAAATAGAGAAATTATTAAAGTTACTGATAAGCTATATGCTGCTTCTGACATAGTATTTGATCTTGTTGAACAATTAACTACTTACATAAAGAAATTCCATCAGACACACCCTTTGAAAGCTGGTGTATCAAAGGCAGAAATACTATCGAGCCAGACAAAATCTGTTTACAATGAACTTGTGGTATATGCCCTTCAACACCTTCAAGAAAAAGAGAAAATCAAGCGTAAAGAAAGCTTATTGTATAGCGTGGAGTTTACGCCTCATTTTCCCCAAGCTTGGAAAAAAAGAATGGAACAGGTTGTGTCAGGATTAGAGGGTGATGGTCTTACACCAAAGTCTTTTATGGAGTATGGACGGGAGGCAGGGCTTCCTGAAAAAAAACTTCTAGAACTGCGCTATTATTTGATCAATGAGAATAAAGCGTATGAATTGGATGAAAAGCACCTGATCAGTGTCAAGAATGTGGAGGATTCCCTAGGGAAACTAAAAAAGAAATTTCCACAGGAATTGGAGCTGGGTCAGGTAAAGGACGAGCTTGGAATGTCACGCAAATATTTAATACCGTTTATGGAACTATTAGATTCTTTAGGCATCACTCAAAGGTTGAATACGAAACGCTATTGGATTTGAACAAAAACGGAGCCGCTACCATTAATTCAGCTGGCTCCGTTTTTATTTACATAAATCCATTTCCCCTTTTTTTCTGTCACAGATCCGATGATAGCAGCTTGCACATTCTTCTCTTGCAGCTTGGAAATGTAGTGATGGGCTTCTGAATGAGACATGCTAATCAGTAAACCACCTGATGTGATGGCATCACACAATACCATCTGCTCTTGCATCGACACGGAATCATTGTATTCGATATCATTTTCCAACCATTGATGATTGGATTTTGAACCACCCGGTATGATTCCCTCTTCCGCCAGCTCGTATGTTCCAGGTAGAACGGGAACATCCTTCAGGTCTATATATAAGCTGACATCACTTCCACGAGCGATTTCACTAGCATGGCCAAGTAGTCCAAAGCCGGTAACATCGGTCACGGCGCTTGGGGAGAAAGGCTGCAAGGCTTCTGCTGCATCTCTGTTCAGGGCAGACATGGTCTCAGTCACGAGTGATATCTGTTCGACTGTAGCTTTTTCCCGTTTGATAGCAGTAGTGAGAATTCCCACTCCAATTGGTTTTGTTAAAACCAGTGCATCTCCCGGACGTGCACCGATATTTCTCCACACCTTATCCGGATGGACAAAGCCGGTTACGGATAAACCGAATTTCGGTTCTTGGTCATCGATGGAGTGTCCTCCAACAATGACAGCATCTGCTTCTTTTACTTTATCTATAGCTCCTGAAAGAATGGATTGGAGAATGTGCGGTCCCAATTTTTTAATTGGATACCCGACAATATTCAGGGCTGTTTTCGGCGTCCCTCCCATGGCGTAAACATCGCTTAGTGCATTTGCGGCGGCGATCTGGCCAAACATATATGGATCGTCAACAACCGGTGTAAAGTAATCGAGCGTTTGAATCATGGCTATGTCATCTGTTATTTTATACACTCCAGCATCATCTGAAGTGCTGTAGCCGACTAAAAGATTGGAATCTGGTTTATTTGGTGGTAGATCACGCAAAACTTGCGCGAGGTCACTTGGACCAAGTTTGCATCCTCAGCCAGCTTTTGTCGATAATGATGTTAGACGAATCTTTTCATGTTCACTCATTTGGTCCACCCCCTGTTTTCTTATAAGTATATTCCTCCTGATCAGCGTTTTCCAGTGTGAAAGATTCGGATTTTTGCGAAAAGATAAAAGTTGTACTATTATAGAAGTAATGACCGGGAGGAAAATCTTGGTCACCGTAGTGAACAACTTGCATAGGAGGAATAATCATGAGCAATTTCAAGGTATCTATCGAATTTTGCATGCAGTGAAACTACGCGCCAAAAGCCGCGAGTTTCGCGGAATCACTTTTCAGCCATTTCCGAACTGATATCTCGTCCATGGAGCTGATTCCAAGCTCTGGAGGAAAATTTGAAGTGACGGTAAATGGAGAAACGATCTATTCAAAAAAAGAAACAGGTGTTTTTCCGAAAGCGGAAGACATCATTGCACAATTGGAAGGCAAGTGAGAGAGGAGGGGAAACCCTTCTCTTTTGCTTTTTAAATAAGCTATAATAGAGCCATGATCGCAAGGGAAAAGGTGAAAAAAATGAATGATATTAATGAACTACTACGTGGTATTCCCCCTATCCATGAATTGCAAAAACAACATAAATTTCTTCAATTAAGCAAGAGATATGACATGGAACATTCCATGCTGACTGGATTAATAAGGGAAGCTTTAAACACCGTAAGAAAAGAAATTTTAATGGGTAAAATGGATGGTACTGGTATTCATTCTAGAATCTGGTTTGAAACGGAAGAGGTTTTGAAGAGTAAAAGTAAACCCAGCCTTCTATCTGTTATCAATGCCACAGGTACTATATTACATACAAATCTTGGGCGGTCGAGGCTCAGTAGGGAGGCGATTGACCGAGTAGTGGAAGTCGCCTCCAACTATTCCAATCTGGAATTTGATATTGTTTCAGGCAAGCGTGGCTCCAGGCACGATATAGTAGAGGGCTTAATTAAAGAGGTGACAGGTGCCGAAGCCGCGATGGTGGTGAACAACAACGCAGCTGCAGTATTTCTTATCCTGAATACGTTTGGAAAAGGGAAAGAAGTCATTGTTTCAAGAGGCCAGCTAGTGGAGATCGGAGGCTCTTTTCGTATAAGTTCGATCATGGAAGAGAGCGGTGCTAAGCTTGTGGAGGTCGGTACCACCAATAAAACACATATGAGAGATTACCACGAAGCTTTGTCGGATGAGACGTCCATGGTGCTCAAGGTACATACAAGCAATTTTAAAACAATAGGCTTTACCCAATCTGTTTCAACGCAACAGCTTGTCGGCTTAAAAGAAGGAAGAGAAGACCTAATCGTCTATGAGGATTTGGGAAGCGGTGTTCTTTACGATTTCACGGAAGTGGGGATTGGCGATGAGCCGGTTGTACAGAAAGTGTTAAAGACGGGTGTGGATATCGTGTCGTTTAGCGGTGATAAACTGTTGGGTGGTCCACAGGCCGGTATCATTGCAGGGAAAAAGGAATTTATCGATAAATTGAAAAAGCACCAGCTTGCCAGGGTGCTGAGAGTCGATAAAATGAGCTTTGCTGCGCTTGAGGCGACGCTACAAGCCTATGCGGTGAACAAAGCAAAAGATATCCCGACTGTAAGGGACATGCTACTATCTGTAGAAGAAATAAAAGAAAAAGCACTCAAATTCCTCGATTCGATTAGGGATCTGGAGATATTTGAGTGGGAGATCATGGAAGTGGATTCCATGGTAGGTGGTGGGACTATGCCGGATGTTACACTACCATCTAATGCGATCAAGGTACACTCGGGTAATCTGTCCGCACAGACACTTGCAGATGAGTTAAGAAAAGGAACCCCCAGTGTGGTAGTCCGTCTCCAGGATCAGCATGCTATTCTGGATTTCAGGACGATTACACAAGGGGAGATCCCAAAGGTTATCGAAGCATTTCGTAATGTAGAGCTTACATATCGTGACTAGAATTATGCTTTTGACGAGTATGCTGACGGTTTTTCACTTTATGTGATCCGCTTAAAGGGGCTGGTTGCCCTGACTGATTATCTTTAGGTTGGTTTCTGACCATATCCTTGTGGCTGTTTTTGTTCATTGTGTATCTCCTCCTTTACCTTTAGTTTTTGAAAAAAGAACAGGTTTATGCTTGGCAGTCTTAGGTATATTTTTCTTTAAATCGGGCAGTATAGGTAGAGCTATTATTTACTTTGATTTGAAGGAGCGAACTATATGCCATATCATAAAGACAAACAGCAGGCTTTTCAGGCGGCACAACAAGGAACAGAACAGGCAAGAGATGTGTACGAAGCGATTGTGAGAAATGACCCGAATTACGGTCACGATTTCAAACGATTGGAAAACGAAGTGAACGAAGCGATGGAGCAAATTAATAATGCCCTTGAAGTTGCATCTGAAACACAGCGTCCACAGTTGATGCAGTTCCAACAGGACTTGCAACGGCTAATGCAGCAAGGCGAAGGAAATACGCTGGAATAAGGATTGTCGTAGTTTGGCCAGTCTTGAACCGGTAATTTAGGTTTGGGAGTGGCTATGTATTTTTGTGGGATTGTATGATGAGGGATGATGTTGTTCGGAATCGGCTTTACTGGTTTATGGAAGGAACCGAGGGGGAAATGCTGTTTTTTAAGAAAAATCCCCTCATTTTTTTGAAGGGAAAAGTGTTTCGGACACTTTTGTTCTTTCTTCGGTCAAGAAACATTGGAATTTTGAGACTTTCGGACAAAGTATTGGATGGTTCGGACAACTTTTACTGGGTGTTCGGACATTTAAATTTAGGGTTCGGACAACTTTGCAAAAACTTCGGACAAGTTAACGAAATCTTCGGTCAAGAATCCAAAAACTTCGGACATTTGCCGAAACAAGCAATCCCAGCAACCATCCAGCATCAATTCCACCTGGTCAACCTCTGCCAGATAGCAAAACAGCTAGTATATAAAAATCAACCCCTACAAACTGGAGTTGATTTATCGTTAAGTAACTATTGATTTTTCTTGCGCTTCTTATTATTCTGCTTCTGTGCTTCTGTCAAAGGCTCATTGGCGAACTCTTCATTGTACCCCGCGCCGCTTCCTTGTGCTTTTGCAATGTTCATGCCCTCGATGACATGATTCGATTTTCTTTTTGTCATTATGTTCCCCTCCATTTTTAGCTTATCCGGAGGTTTCAACAACATGTATTTGTGGAATATTATGAAAGATAAGTGTAACTTATGTGATATGATAACTTTATTGATATTTACTTATGAGAAATGTTGTATTAAGATAATATTGTAAGGACTATTCGGTGAGAGAAACAACTCGAAATTGTCTCAAAGAAAAACAATCGCAAACGCTTTCCTTTTCAAGAAAGCTTGTTTTTCAATGCCTATTAATTGTTCATAGCGAGGTCCTATTAAACTATGAGTAGCAGGGGGTAATACATATGACGAAGCAAGATGTTTTTAATGCCCGCACGTCTTTTGATGTGAATGGCAAAACGTATCATTACTATTCTTTGCAAGCGCTTGAAAAAGCGAACATTGGTAACGTATCACGATTACCATACTCCATTAAAGTATTATTGGAATCAGTACTACGTCAAGTAGACGGGCGTGTTATCACAAAAGAGCACGTTGAAAACTTAGTAAAATGGGGAACAGACGAGCAGAAGGACGTGGATGTTCCTTTCAAGCCTTCCCGTGTTATTCTTCAAGACTTCACAGGAGTTCCGGCGGTAGTTGACCTTGCTTCTTTACGTAAAGCAATGGCTGACGTTGGTGGAGATCCTCAGAAAATTAATCCTGAGATTCCAGTTGACCTTGTTATCGACCACTCTGTACAGGTTGATAAAGCTGGTACTGCTGACTCCTTAGACTACAATATGAAGCTTGAGTTCGAACGTAATGCAGAGCGTTACAAATTCCTAAGCTGGGCGAAGAAATCCTTTGACAATTATCGTGCGGTTCCGCCGGCAACGGGTATCGTTCACCAAGTAAACTTGGAGTATTTAGCGAACGTAGTTCACGCTGTGGAAGAGAATGGCGAGTACCTTGCATTCCCTGATACACTTGTTGGAACAGACTCCCACACAACGATGATTAATGGTATCGGTGTTCTTGGATGGGGTGTAGGTGGTATCGAAGCGGAAGCAGGAATGCTTGGTCAACCTTCATACTTCCCGGTTCCTGAGGTAGTTGGAGTTAAATTGACAGGCGCTTTACCAAACGGAACAACGGCTACGGACTTGGCGTTAAAAGTAACACAAGTATTACGTAAGCATGGTGTTGTTGGTAAATTTGTCGAGTTCTTCGGACCGGGTGTATCTGAGTTGCCACTTGCTGACCGTGCAACCATTGCCAACATGGCACCTGAGTATGGAGCAACCTGTGGATTCTTCCCGGTTGATGAAGAGTCTCTTGATTACATGCGTCTAACTGGACGTAGTGAAGAGCAAATCAAATTGGTAGAAGCATACTCCAAAGCAAACGGATTGTTCTTCAGCCCTGATGCTGATCCAATCTACACGGATGAAGTGGAAATCGACCTAGGTGAAATCGAACCAAACCTTTCCGGACCTAAACGTCCACAGGACCTTGTGCCACTTTCCATGATGCAGGAAACATTCCGCAATGCGTTAGTTGCACCACAAGGAAACCAAGGCTATGGCCTGACTCCTACTGATATCAGTAAAGAAGTGGAAGTGAAATTGGCTTCCGGTGAAAAAACAACAATGAAAACAGGATCTATTGCGATTGCATCCATTACTTCCTGTACGAACACATCCAACCCATACGTATTGATTGCTGCTGGGTTAGTTGCGAAAAAAGCGGTGGATCTTGGCTTGGAAGTACCAAGCTTCGTGAAAACATCTTTAGCTCCTGGTTCCAAGGTTGTTACAGGATACCTTCACGACTCCGGACTTCAACCATACCTTGATCAATTAGGCTTTAACATCGTAGGTTACGGTTGTGCGACTTGTATCGGTAACTCTGGTCCATTAACAGACGAAATCGAAGAAGCGGTAGCGGAAAACGATTTGCTTGTTACTTCAGTACTTTCTGGTAACCGTAACTTTGAAGGACGTATCCACCCACTTGTAAAAGGTAACTACCTTGCATCTCCACCACTTGTTGTGGCATATGCACTTGCTGGTAATGTGGACGTTGATCTTCAAAACGACGTAATCGGAAAAGACAAAGACGGCAATGATGTATTCTTTAAAGATATCTGGCCTTCCATGACAGAAGTAAAAGAAGTAGTTAAATCAACTGTAACTCCAGAGCTATTCCGCAGAGAATATGAGCATGTATTCGATGACAACAAGCGCTGGAATGAAATTCAGACTTCTGATGAAGCATTGTATTCATGGGATAATGATTCCACATACATTCAAAACCCACCATTCTTTGAAGGGTTGACTGCTGAAGCTGGAACGGTAGAGCCACTTTCTGCTCTACGTGTAGTCGGTAAGTTTGCAGACTCTGTAACAACTGACCACATCTCCCCAGCTGGTTCAATCGGAAAAGATACGCCTGCAGGTAAATACCTACAAGCGAACGGTGTAACACCTCGTGAGTTTAACTCTTATGGTTCACGTCGTGGTAACCATGAAGTGATGATGCGCGGTACTTTTGCAAACATCCGTATCCGTAACCAGATCGCTCCAGGTACAGAAGGCGGATGGACGACTTACTGGCCAACTGGCGATGTAATGTCTATCTATGATGCTTGCATGAAGTACAAAGAAGAAGGCACTGGACTTATGGTTATTGCCGGTAAAGACTACGGGATGGGAAGTTCCCGTGACTGGGCTGCAAAAGGAACAAACCTACTAGGAATCAAAACTGTTATTGCGGAAAGCTTCGAAAGAATTCACCGTAGTAACCTGGTTCTGATGGGAGTACTACCTTTACAGTTCAAAGAAGGAGATAGTGCGGAAGTACTTGGCTTGACTGGTAAAGAAACTTTCCAAGTTGATGTTGACGAAACCGTAAAACCACGTGACTTTGTAAAAGTTACTGCTACAGACGAAGAAGGCAACAAGAAAGAATTTGAAGCACTTGTTCGTTTTGATAGCGAAGTGGAAATCGACTACTACCGTCATGGTGGAATCCTGCGTATGGTATTACGCAACAAGCTAAAAGCATAATTGAATGCATGAAAAGCTGGTCTCAATATGAGGCCAGCTTTTTCAATAGTTAAAAAATGTTATAAAATAGACAAAGGAAATAAACCAATCTACATACATATATGATTAAATGGAGTTATTACTAAGTTGAGGAGAATGAAATGGATGCCATCCAGTTAGGTCCACTGCTTATAAAGAAGTCATATCTTGTTCTTCTTTTTTCGTGTTTGCTTGCATATCTTTATATTGCCATGTACCTTAGGAACAAGCCTGATATTTTAAAAACGGTGGAGAATCATCTGACATCCGGTATGTTATGGTGGATAGTCGTATTTAAATTTAGTATTATTATTTTCAGACCGTCCATTATTTGGACAAATCCGTACGGACTACTTTTTTTTACGGGTGGAACAAAGGGAGTTTATCTTGCAACCATAGTTACTATTCTTTTTTTATATTGGAAACTAAATCAATCGAATATACATATTAAAACTTCAACAATTATCATTGTTCCAAGTGTTCTTATTGTCATTACTTGCTATTATGGGATATTAGCGATTTTATAAAGGTGGGAAAAGAAGATGAAAAAAATAATTGCCATAGTATTTCTTGTAGCTTTAAGCGGCTACGCTATATTCCAGGTGTTCGGGGGAAAAGATCCAGATGTTGGTACGCAACCTGGAGATAAGGCAAGGGACTTTGAACTGAACACCTTAGATGGAAGCACCGCACAGCTGTCTGACTTCGAAGGTAAGAAAGTAATTGTGAATTTCTGGGCCACTTGGTGTGGCCCTTGCCGTGCAGAAATGCCAGAGATGCAGAAATATCACACGGAGAATGAGGATGTCGTCATGCTGGCTGTAAACTTGACTGACCGGGAGCCAGATCTTGAAACGGTTCGAGAGTATGTAGAAGAAGGTGGGTACACTTTTCCTATTCTTTTGGATGAAGAGGGTGTTTTCAGACATTACCAGGTAATGACGATGCCTTCTACTTTCTTCATCGATTCTGAAGGTGTGATTTCCTATATGCACCTTGGGCCGATGACATACGAGTTGATGGAAGAACAGATTGGAAAAATGAATTAATACAATGTAAAGGATTCCTATAGATTTGGAATCCTTTTAATATTTCCATCGATAATGGCCTGTGATGGGGGAGGTGAAGGAAGTGAGCTTTATTTCGGACGCAAATGGATATGTATTGTGAATGAGGTAAGGGATGCCATCTTTTGTACGTTTGTCCGATACTATTCCAACATGATCGAAATCACCACCAAGAAACACTACAATATCACCAGGCTGCCATTGTTGTAAATTATCGATATCACCTTTGATGATCTCTGTTGTCAGGTGTTCTGCAAATCGCTTGAAAAAAACCGATTGATTAGGTACACGTCTAAAATCAATGTTTGAGTCAGGTGTACCGGCAACTCTTGGATACAGTTCAGTGTTTTCACCAATGTCCTCATCCATAAGGTCCTTTAGATTTATTCCTGCTCCCATCAGTCCACGCCAGACGACATCCGTACAGACCCCTTCTGTATCAGGAGGATAGCCACCATCATAATACACACTTTTGTAGGTCGTACGCTGGTCCACTTCTTTTCTCGCAGTGAAAACAATATCGAGATGATCTGGGATCCCATTATTGTTTTGATCAATCTCAGATACAATAGAAGGAACCTCCAATGTTTTAGTGAAAGGCAGAGGCACATTAATCCCTAAATAGTCTAGGATTATTCCATCCCTAAATATTAAAGAAAAGCAAATAAGGAAAGTTAAGACTCCGATAATAAACAGCCAGGTTTTCTTTTTCATTTTTCACCTCCAGATTATATAGCTCGGTTTTTTATCTGTTCCATATGGTGTTTATCGTGATCAACAAACATTTTCAGAAAAGATTCTGGTGTGAATTTGCGCTTTCCGTGTCCAATGGTGAAGCTTACTCCTTGGTTCAGATTCTCCATCTTGTTTATTAATTTCTTCCTTGTGATGACAAATTCCTCTATAAGTCCATGGGTGTTCGTAAATCTCTCTATAGTACGGATGGCTTTTTCGTTATATTCATCATGGTTAGGGAAATCCGGTAAAACACCGTTATCTTTCATTTCAGGTATCATATTCTCCAATAGATAGATATCCCAGTAATAAATATGTCCGATGATTTCTTTAACAGACCATTTACCATTTGTAATCGGAATGATTAATTCTGCTTCATCTTTAGCTGTAAATGAACGAAAGAAATGCATATTGTTTTCATAATTTTTATAAGCTGATGTTGACAATGACATAATGTAACCCTCACTTTTTGGAATATTCTCACCTTTTATTATACCTTAATTATTTCGAATGGACAAGAACATACATTCTCGTTACAAGGTTATATATTCCAGTTTTGAATATTCAAAAATCGGTAATACAGATAATGTACAATCTTCTACAACGTTCTTTGATTCCCTCATTTTTTAATTTTCATGAAATTCTAATTAAATCGTCAGAAACTTATCATAATTTTAGAGTATTTTGGACATTAATACTATTACAATAATATATAAGTAGGTGAGACAATGAGAAGAATCCGTAAACGTTCTTTTGAAGAGCTTGTATTGGAAAATAAGCAGCTTTTGTTAAAAGACGAAGAAGCGCTACGTAAAATTGAAGATCGCTTGGAAGAAAAGATGTTAAATAAAGCGGCAGAATAACTTTCAAATATTTCTTGTTATGAATATCCCTCCACCTTGAGATAGTAAAGGTAGGAGGGATGTTTTAATGAGTAATCCAAAAGGAAGCAGAAAGCATTTTATGCCAAACCATATTGGTACACAGCCACAAGAAGCTGGAGGAAACAAAGGCAAGCAGATGCAGGATACATCCGGCAAACACGCTCAAGTAATTCAAACTAAGGGTGAATGATTCATCCAACTATTTCAAGTGTTAAGGAAGCAAACGTAGTAAAGAATAAAGTTTGTAGTAACTTTTCATTCGATAAAGGGAGGCGTTTTGTTATGGACCAAAACAACCAACATCGTGCAAACCCGGATGATCGCAGTGACAATGTAGAGAAGCTACAAAGCATGGTGCAGAATACAATTGAAAATATTGAGGAAGCACATGATTCCATGCAATTTGCCAATGATGAGGAAAGAGCTCGCATTGAAGCAAAAAACCACCGTCGTGAGGAAAGCATTGCCGCTTTCAGGGCTGAAATCAAAGACGAAGCCAGCCATCGCGAAAACGGTAATAAGTAAATGGCAAAAAAGGCGGGCATATAAACTGTGCCCGCTTTTTTGGATGCCACTGAAAAACCGATAACGTATAGTTTTTGTGGTATCTAGCTGTGGATTGGAGCAAATGGCGTAGACTCCTTGAAAATGCGAGCATTTTCTGCGTGCGATGTATCGCTGTCGTAGACTTTCTTGTCCTGCGGAAGAGTAGCGACAATCTTGAGACCCCACAGCCGAGGAGGCTCAAGGTCGCCCCGCGGAAAGCGAAGCCATTTGCGGAAATCACCAGCGGTGTTTACCCAAAACTTAAAATTAAGTACCTTTTCAGAGGTATCCCTTTTTGACAGGCTTTTTTATGTGGGAAAATATTCTTTTGTGTTATCATAATTAGATATATCCAAGATAATGGGGGAGAAGAGATGCTAGTATCTAAAAAAGAAATAGAAGTTCGATACGCAGAGACAGATCAGATGGGAGTCGTCTACCATGCAAACTATCTCGTGTGGATGGAACTTGGGCGAACACAGCTGATTAAGGATTTAGGGTTTTCCTATGCGCAGATGGAGCAGGATGGAATCATATCACCTGTCATTGATATAAATGTTACATATAAAAAGCCTCTTCGCTACGGGGAAGTGGCAACCATCCATACATGGATTGAAACATATGATGGCTTTCGGGTCGTCTACGGCTATAAAATTCTAACACCTGATGAGGAAGTGGCTTTATTGGGAAGCTCCTCACATGTTTGCGTCAAGAAGGAAAATTTCAAACCGATCATTATTCGAAAAAAATATCCGGAGTGGCATACTGCTTACGAAAATGCGAAAAAGCAAGGGGAATAAAACATGGCGTTTGGAATCAAGCGTGGAGAACTTCAGGAATGGAAAGATAAAGTAAAAAACGGTGAAATTGCATTCATTACCCACTATTGGATCCATCCTCGTTTTGAAGGCATTACAACTGTTACAAAGGCAGGTTGCTGTGATGTAGGGAAGCTTATGGACTGGGGCAGGCAGTATGGGTTGAAGGAACAATGGATACATAAGAGGGATCAGTTTCCACATTTCGATCTTATCGGGAATACTCAGCTGGAAATCTTGAAAAGAGAAGGGCAATGGGAACAGATAAAACGTTTTTTCGAACAAAAATAAAGAATTAGGACTTTATATGCCCTAATTCTTATTTATGTTTATTCGTAATCAAATTTCGGTTCGTTTAGTTCTTCGTCGAATTTGATATGGAGATCATGTCCGTCAAAGTACCATGCTTCCTTTTCTTCCACAAAGAAGATGATGCCATCTTTCTCTATTGTTGCAGCAGGTTGGTCGGGATCTTCTTTTACAATTCCTAATGAAAAGCCTTTCTGAACCGTACTGCAACCACCATAGCGTACGTGGAACCTAATGTTGTCGTCCTTTTCTAAATGCAGTTCTTTTTTATACCATTCAAATGCTTGATCTGACATGGAAATATTCATTTTATCAACTCCTTTTTATCTCATCGATTGTATTACGTTACCTTTGAAAAAAGGAATGATGCTTCCGCTTGAACGCAATATGTATATACAACCCTATTATAACTGAATTCCACAAATGCAACCAAACGAAACCACTTGTAGAAAAGGTGTTGAATATACCATATGTTTCATCAAAAGGGACGATTCCATTCTTTTGTTGTTAAGAAAAAAGAGTCCATGGACTACATAAACAAAAGCATCGATCCAGTTGCTAGGATTGATGCTTTCTTGATTAGTTAATTCATTTCATCTTCCTCTAACCATTGATACATATGATTCATCATTTCATCGTTTTTAGCTACTGCCTGCGGGTACCCAAAAGATGCCGCGTCTTTTAACGGGACTACATGGTATCTGTTCGGATCAACCTGTGAAACATATGTGGGTATGAAATTATCCACTTTAATGTCGATTTTCTTTTCCTTACCATCCACGAATTTCTCTATATGAAGTTGCAGGATACCACCAATATCTTTATAGTCATCCTTTTGTCCAGAAAGAAAATTCCCCAGAGAGTAGACGACAAACATTTTCCCACCATCCGGTCTATCCATGAACTTCATCGGCTGGAGTACATGAGGGTGGTGGCCGATAACGATGTCTACCCCAATTTCGGCCAGGAAGTCTGCAAGTTCTTCCTGTTCCGCGTTAGGGTAAAGAATATACTCTACACCCCAGTGCATGGCAACCACAACGACATCAGAATTTTGTTTGGCCTCCTCCACATCTTTTTTTATTGCCTCACGATCAATCAGGTTTACAAAGAACTCCTTCCCTTCCGGAATAGGAATCCCATTAGTCCCATATGTATAGGACAAGAAAGAGAATTCAATGCCATTCTTGGAAATAGTACGTAGCCTTGCTTTATCCTCCATACTCTTATAACCGCCGACATATTCCATTCCGATGGTCTCATAATGATTGATGGCGTTCATAATCGCCTTTTCGCCACGGTCCAATGTATGGTTGTTGGCAATACTGACGATATCCACACCAGCTTCCTGAAGTGCATCAGCCACTTCAAAGGGACTGTTAAAGCTTGGATAGTTGGATAAACCGATTTCTGTTCCTCCGATGATGGTTTCTTGATTTGCGATGGAAATGTCGGTTTCTTGAAGATAGGACTTTACACGCTCAAGCATGGGGTTGAAATTATACGTGCTTTCCCCAGTTTTGGCTGCATTATAGACAGTACTATGGATAAGCAAATCTCCAACAGCTGAGATGGTTGCTTCCGTTCGAAAAGCTTTTTCTGTCTTTACAAGCCCTTTTGACTTATGGTTTTTGATGTCGGTTGCTGTAAACTCCTCATGTTTCTCACTCGCCATAAACCCTTCGAAATGATTGAAGGTCAGTAGTGAAAAAATCGTAGCTAAAGCTAGTATAATGATAATCGGTAATAAAAACTTTGATTTAGTATTCATATTATTAGACCCCTCATTTATATATTTACTCTTTCAAGATAATACAAAGCTTTTGCGGATTTCATCGAAGTATGTCGAATGTTCAAAAAATAAAGGGTTTTTTGTTTTTGTTCTCGAAATAGTAGGAGATATACATAATGATAAGGAGGAAACAATTTGCTTTCTTTTAAAAAACCTGAAGTAGAACAATTTTTCAAAGTCTTTAACATTGAGGATTTCACCTTAAGTCCTGATGAAAAGCAATTGGTTTATAGTACAAATCTGACCGGACACTATAACGTTTGGGCAATGGATCTTCCAAACCAATATCCGTATCCACTTACATTTAACAATCAGAGCTGCCATGGCCTGAAATACGATCCGGATGGAAAGTACATATTGGCAAGCTTTGACCACGATGGGAATGAGCTGACCCAGTTCTATGCGCTGCCTAATCGCGGAGGTGAATTGCAGGATGTGAGGGTGGATGAGGAACACCGCCATATGTTCCCGAAGTTCTCGAAGGATGGGAAGAGGATTTACTTTACCAGTACTAAAGGGAACAAAACGTACTTGAACTGCTATTGCTATGACATTGAAACGAAGAAGGAGCGTTTGTTGGTGGAGGGAGCGGAAGCGTCCACCTATTTGATTGATGTCTCAGGAGATGAAGAAAGCTTTATCACGCTTAAGCAGTTTGCCAATACCCATACGTTGGCCTATTTGGTACAGAATGGGGAATCGACACGATTGACCCCTGAAACAGATAAACAGCACACCGTTGATAGTGCACTTTTCACCGATTCTGCCTCGATTTATCTTGTAACAGATTACGGGGAAGACAATGGTTATCTTGCGCATTTTGATATGGTAACAAAAGAGTTTACCAAGATTTCCGATGTTGATATGCATTTTACCAACATGTACCTCGACAAAAAAGGGAATCAATTGTATCTCGTTTCCTCTCAAGGGGTGGAAGATAAACTTTTCAGCTACTGCCTAGAGAGAAAAGAGTGGAACGAGGTGACCATTCCGGTTTCCATCATTGATAAAATGGTGATCGGGAAAAGTGGGTCGGTCTATCTACTGGGAAAAACAGCTTCCAAGCCTGCCAACATTTATAAATTGGAGGGGGACTACTGGCTTGCATTAACTAATAACCGTGTACCTGCTGTAGGTGATGAGGATCTTTCTGAACCGGAGATTCTAAGTTATCCATCGTTTGATGGTCTGGAAATAGAAGCACTATTCTTCAAAGCGAAAGAAGAGGTATCTAACGGACATGTGGTGCTTTGGCCACACGGTGGACCTCAGGCATCCGAACGCAAGTTTTTCCGCTCGTACTTCCAATTCCTTGTGAACAGGGGTTATAGCATCTTTGCTCCGAACTTTCGCGGGTCATCCAACTACGGATTGGCCTATATGAAAATGGTGGAAGGGGATTGGGGGCATGGACCACGCCTTGATAACATTCATGGAATCGAATGGCTAATTGAAAAAGGATACGCGGACAGAGATAAGATTTTCCTGATGGGAGGTAGCTATGGCGGTTATATGGCTTTGCTGCTTCACGGACGTCATCCTGAATATTTTAAAGCGGTCATCGATATTTTCGGAGTAAGCAACCTGTTCTCCTTCATTGATTCCGTACCGGATCACTGGAAGCCAGTGATGAAGCAATGGGTAGGGGATCCTGTGGAAGACAAGGAAAGGTTAACAACCGATTCTCCTATTACTTATCTTGATACGATGACAAAGCCGATGCTGATCATCCAAGGTGCCAACGACCCTCGAGTGGTCAAAAAGGAATCCGATCAGATTGTTGAAGCCCTTAAAGAAAAAGGGAGAGATGTAGAATATCTTGTTCTGGACGATGAAGGTCACGGCTTCTCCAAAAAGGAAAATGAAATAAAAGTATTCAAAGCGATATTAACCTTCCTTGAAAAGCATATGTAGGACATTATAGCCCCAATTGACGGAGTCGAACTAACTGGTTCGGCTCTTTCCATTTTTCTTTGGAAAGGCGTAATGGTTTAGTTTAGATAGGAACCACAGTCCTACACTCCTCTACGCCTCAAGAAGTATTTTCCAAAAATCACTTTTTATTTACCCTGATAGCGCATATAATCAATTTTGGGAGATGGAAATTAATTCTTATTTTTCTAAAGTTGAGGGGAGAACTTAGGATGTCGATTATGGAGTTTATTCTAAAAAGAAAGATTGCTGTTGGATTGTTGGTCGTATTTGTATTTATGATCGGTCTCTATTCACTGAACAAATTGGATCAGGAACTGATGCCGCCGATATCATTTGATATGACCATCGTGCAGGTGGATGCAGGTCAAATGCCTGTATTGGATGTAGAAGAGAAAATCACGAAACCGATAGAGCAGATTTTGAGCGGGATGGATGGTGTTGATTCGCACTCTTCGGCAACCTATACCGGAAAGTCATCTATTACTGTCATGATCGAGGAGGGAAGAGGGGATGAAGTACATAAGAATATAGAATCAGCAGTAGGACCACTCTCCTCTCAGATTCCTGGAGTTCAATATATTAATAGCTTCCAAATGACCACTAGCCAAGAATACGAGTTCTACATGGACATTTCTACTGGCAGCATGGAGGATATAACGGCCTTTGCAAAAAATGTGGTGGAGCCAAGGCTTGAGGCATTGCCGGAAGTAAGAGATGTGAAGTTTGATGGATTAGAAGAGAACGAGGTTATCATTCAATTAAAGAGTAACCAACTCACTGAATCTGGTGTGGACTCACAACAGATCATCCAAACCATCCAGCAGTCCAATCTGATTACTTCTTTTGGGGAGTTGAAGGAAGAAGCAAACGAGCCAACGTTAAGGTGGAATACTTCTTTAGTGGACGTGAAGGATATTGAAGAAATTCTGATTCCTACGATGTCTGGGGTGAAAGAACTTGGGGAGCTTGCTGATGTAGAACTTCAAGTTCGTGATACGGCATCAGGTGTTTGGAAGGATGGAAGCCAAGATGTGGTGATGGTCCAGGTCGGTCGTGTATCAGAAGTTACACAAATTGAAATGGCCGAGGCAGTCCGTGCGGAAGTGGAAAAAATAAGGGAAGAAGGACTTGTTGAAGGTTTTGCATTTGAAGAGATAGTCGCTCAAGCCGACTATGTGAGTGAAGCAGTGGATGGAGTTTCGAGCAACATTCTAATCGGGGGATTACTGGCAATCGTTGTGTTGTTTCTGTTCCTGCGAAATGTGAGAGCAACCATCATCATTGGTATCTCCATCCCTTTATCGATTCTACTCACCTTTGCAAGCATGTGGATACTGGGTTACAGCATCAACATGTTAAGCCTGATAGCTTTAGGACTCGGTATTGGAATGATGGTGGACGCATCGATTGTTATTTTAGAATCCATTTATCGGAAAAAAGAGCAGGGAATGAAGAATCGGGAGGCCGTTTTAGTCGGAGTGAAGGAAGTAGCATCTGCGGTATTCGCCTCCATGCTAACTACCATTGTCGTGTTTCTGCCTATCGGTTTGTTGGGCGGGGAAGCAGGTAAGTTCATGATCATCTTATCCGTTGTGGTCATTGCGACACTGATAAGTTCAGTGGTTGTATCCTTTACGCTGATTCCATCCCTATCAGAAAATTTCTTGAGGCTTTCGAAAAGACAGAAGCAAAAAAGAGACAGTAGGATAATTCTTTCCTACGGTAATTTCATAAAATGGCTGACTGGGAAAAAACGCAGACGTTACGGAGTTATCTTCCTGTTCATTCTTATGTTTATCGGATCTCTGGCTTTAGTCACAAAGGTTCCGATGACCATTATGCCTGATATGTATAATCGCTACTCAGAAATAATGGTGTCATTGGATAAAGGAGTGACACCCGAACAGAAAAATGACATTGCAGAAGCGATTCACTCCAAGCTCGTTGTTATTCCGGATGTGGAAGAAGGCTTTGTAATGGATCAAATCGAGTTCATGTTTGTGCTCATCAATATGACGCCGGAAGAGGAAGCGACCCTAGAACAAAAAGAAGTAAACGAGCGGATTCTCGCAGGTTTACTTGATTTAAAGGAAGATTTTCCGGTTGTCGATGTCACTTCGGTCATGAGCGCAGGGGCAAGCTATCCAGTTCAGATTGAAATAAGCGGGGAGAATCTCGATGGGCTGACGTCCCTTTCTTCTGACTTGGTGAAAGAATTAAACGATGTCACCGGGATCATCGGTACCACCACTTCCCTTGGTGCCATGATGGATGAAGAATTGATCGTGTTGGATGAGACGGCGATGAAAGAGGACGGAATTACTCCGTTACAAGTTTTGGGAGAATTAAATAGCCTTACTTCTTCCATTCCGATCGGTGCATTGCAGGATGAAGCCGGAACACCTATCCTGATTGCTCCTGATGAAGTAATTTGGAAGAAAACCGATCTTCTCAACCTTGAAGTTACCACTCAGGAAGGTCCTAAAAAACTATCCAATTATGTAACCTTTGAACAAGTGAAAGCGCCAGGGCAAATCGACCATAAAGATGGCGAGCGAGTCGTTAAGGTTTTGGCCAATATCGAAAATCGCGATCTTGGTTCGGTAAACAGGGATGTGCAAGAAGTGATTGACTCCTTTGAAACTCCGGATGGCTACACTATAACGGTTGGAGGCAGTCTAGAGGCGCAGCAGGAAGCCATACAGGATATGCTCGTCATTCTGGCGATTGCCATTTTCCTGGTATACGTCGTAATGGCGGTACAATTCAATCATTTGCTTCATCCAATTATTATCATGACCATCATACCTATGACCTTTACTGGTGTGATATTTGGATTGTTGTTAACACAGCGTGAACTGAGTATCATGTCAGGAATGGGTGTCATCATGTTGATTGGTATCGTTTTAAACAATGCCATCCTCCTGATTGACCGTGCGAAACAGCTGAGAGCAGACGATTATGGTGTTGGAGAAGCGATGGTGGAAGCGGGTATGAACCGTATCCGTCCAATATTTATGACTACGTTGACAACGGTTGGGGGAATGTTACCACTTGCCATCTCTACGGGAGCAGCAAGCAACTATCAAGCACCACTGGCCACTGTAGTCATCTCTGGACTGTTGTTCTCAACCCTGATAACACTTGTACTAATTCCATCCGTCTACATGCTTTTCCATGATATTGGAGTGGGGATTCGTAAAGTGTTCAAGAGAAATAGAAACAAAAGGACAGAGCAAGTATCTACATCTAAAAAAGCAGTTTAAACATTCTCAGGCATCCAATATCTTAAAGATAGTGGGTGCTTGTTCCTTTCCTTCTTAAAAACCTTACATTTTAGTTGCCCCTTAACTTTAGTTTTTTCTATTATATGGTAACATAGAAACTACTAAAACATGAATTAAGGTGGTATACATACATATGAAAACTCTCGTTTGTTACGGAGATAGTCTGACTGCAAGGCATGAAGGAAAAGACAACCCTCGTCTCACTGAAAAACTAACCTCGAAACTCCCTGCCTACAAGGTCTTAAATGCAGGTGTGTCAGGACATACAACAAAAGATGCGCTAGCTAGGATTGAAAGGGATGTATTGGCCCTCAGCCCTGATTTAGTAACGGTTCTCTTTGGCTCAAATGATGCTGCTGCACATAAAAGAGTGGCACTTAACACTTATAAAGAGAATATGTTAAAGATTACTCGACTAATTGGCCCTGATAGAACAATCCTCATCACCCCACCACCAGTGGATGAGAACCTACAACCGAACAGGAAAAATAGCGAACTGGCTAAATATGCAGATGTGGTTAGACTTGTTTCAGAAGAAACTGGAAGCCATTATATTGACTTTTATACTGATTTATATTCCAGACCAAATTATAAAGAGCTGTTAGTTGGTACATTAAATGACGGTTTGCATTTTGGTGAAGCGGGATATGACGTTTTGTCAAAGCTAATTACGGAAAAAATACATGAGATTGATTCTAAGGGAGAAAGGCAGCTTGATTAGGGCTGTTATATTTGACCTTGATGGAACCCTTTTGGATAGGGATGTTTCGGTGAAAAAATTTATTGATAATCAGTATGAAAGGTGCAAGAAAGCTCTTGGACACATTCCAAAAGATAATTATATGGATAGATTCATTGAGTTGGATGCACGGGGGTATGTTTGGAAGGATAAAGTATATCAAGAGCTTGCTAAAGAATTTATGATAAAGGCACTGACCTGGAATGAACTTTTGGATGATTATATCCATCACTTTCAATACCACTGTACCCCTTTTGATAAGGTAGAAGAAACACTTATACAACTTGCTGAAGACAACCTTTCTTTAGGTATGATAACAAACGGTTTTGAAGCTTTTCAGATGAACAATGTTAAAGCTTTGGGAATAGAGTCCTTTTTCAAAACTATTTTAATATCGGAGCGTGAAGGAATAAAGAAACCTGATCCTAAAATCTTTCTAAGATCTGCTGAATTGCTTCAAGTATCGACGAAGGAATGCCTTTTTGTTGGGGACCATCCCGAAAATGATGTAAAAGCTGCTAAAGCTGTGGGAATGACTACTGTTTGGAAGAAAGATTCATATTGGGACGAAATAGATGCCGATTATATGATTGAAGATCTCGATATTTTACCTGGAATAGTTAAATCCATTAACGAAAAGTGGATGTCAGAAGAGATTAAAAGAAGATGATGATATACGAAGAGAAAAGAGTGGTCTACCAAAACGAAGATTTACTTATAAGGGAACTTCATCAAGCTAATGATGAAAATCAAATATATAAATGGTTGTCCGATCCGAAAGTATTGGAGTTTTATGAGGGGCGAGATGTAACGTTTAAGATGGAAGATGTGAAGAGAAAGTTCTTCAATAGAGAAGATGAAATAACCAGATGTATGATCGTCTATCAAGGAAAAGACATTGGATATATTCAATTCTATCCTATCAATACTGATACAAGCAACTTAGCAGAATATCAGGAGATAGAAGGAGTTTATGGCCTGGATCAGTTTATCGGCGAGTCAAAATTCTGGAACAAAGGGATAGGAACCCTGCTAGTCTCGTCCATGGTTAACTATCTATTTACGGAAAAAATGGCTGCCCGCATCATAATGGATCCGATGACAACCAATGAGAGAGCAATAAAATGCTATGAAAAATGCGGCTTTCGAAAAGTAAAGGTACTTTCAAAACAAATGCTGCATGAAGGGGAATATAGGGATTATTGGTTGATGGAAGCTATTAATAATACATCTTGATACTTAGAACTGTGAATTTAGGGAAACTTCTAGATGAAAATGGATAGCCGCTCTAATACTGGCACCTTATGAATCGAGAACACAATATTTCATGGAGCGGCTTATTAGACGAAATTAACTTAAATCACTTTTTTCTTTCATTCAAATCTAGATTATTATTGCTTGAACGGTAATGACGAGATAATACGTGAAGGGAAGCAGAGTAATGGTTAGACCAATTTTTCTAAGGTGACTTTTAAATTGAAGGGATAATCCTATAAACCAAACGCCAAAGAAGAGTAAATACCAGAGATTGTATTGGGGAGTTTCGGTTTCCGCGATTCCTGGTCCTGCCAGCCATAAGGACAATAAAAGTACAAATAATCCGGACAATACATTCCATAATACCAAGGTTAAATTTTTCAAATCCAGTCCCTCCTGAGCAAATAAGTTTCATTTAGTGTAATTTTACACAATGTTTCAGGTGCTGTATATACCCTTTTAAAATGTTACCTTACTTTTAAGGAACCAGGTATAAGGCGCCTTTCTTTCTGTTTGAAGTAGTTGTCATTCCTGCACATTTCCATTAAACTAAAAATTCATTCTATTCTATACAAAGGAGCGTGACTTAATGACCAAATTAGGGTTTATTCGCCACGGAAGCACTGCCTGGAATAAAGAGCGAAGAGCACAGGGTAGTTCAAATGTTCCCCTCGACCAGGATGGTATTAGAGATGCAGAACGGTTATCGGAACGAATAAAGAATGAGGACTGGGATGTCATCTATTCCAGTGATCTATTAAGAGCAAAGCAGACAGCTGAGATTGTGGCAAGAAACCTGAGTGTGGACGAAGTGTTTTTAGATCGCAGGCTTCAGGAGGTAAATGGAGGCCAAATCGAAGGCACTACAGAATCGGAAAGAAAAGAAAAATGGGGAGAGAATTGGAGGGAGCTGGACTTAGGAATCGAATCGAGGGAAATGGTCCTGCAACGAGCACTCTCATTTATCGAAGATGTAACAAAAAAGCACCCGGACCAGCATGTATTGGTGGTAAGTCATGGTTCCTATATCAGACATCTTCTAGGAGAATTGGTGAAGGACCTCAAAATGGAAGACCACCTGGAAAACACTTCTGTCTCTACCGTTAAAGTTCGGGAAGGGCTTTGGGAATGTGAGTTGTATAATTGTACAAGGCATCTTGAAGGCAAGTAATACTAGGTCCTTAAAGCAAACATCAGATTGGGAAGTCTTGCTATGATCATGCTACCTTAGGTATAATAAGAATATATGTTCGCATACCGTAAAAGGAGGCATTTTTTTGATGCAGACTGAAGAAGATGTACTGGATCTTATTAAATCGGATGAATGGATGATGGAAATAATAAATGCTACAAAATCACTGAATCTCCCTGATTGGTGGGTATGTGCAGGGTTTGTCAGGTCGAAAGTTTGGGATACGCTGCACGGTTATTCCCAAAGGACTCAAATGCCTGATATTGATGTCATTTATTTTGATAGTAAGGAATTATCTGAGGAAAAGGAAAAGCAATTGGAAAGGGAGCTTATGCAAATATACCCGGAAGCTCCTTGGTCGGTAAAAAATCAGGCAAGGATGCACACGATAAATAGGGTGTCCCCATATGGGAGTTCATTAGATGCGATGTCCAAATTCCCGGAAACGGCCACTGCCATTGGGGTTAAATTAGATTCGGAAAATAAGTTGGTATTAGCCGCACCATGTGGAATTCAGGACCTGGTGAACCTTACAGTAAAGCCTACTTCCTCTTTCCAAGAATCAGCTGAGCGAGTTACTATCTATGAAAATCGGTTGAGGGAGAAAAATTGGAAATCTACTTGGCCTAATATCACGCTTTTCCATGCAGAAGGAGTAAAGTCATGACAGGATTGTTGCACCACATAGAACTATACGTGTCTGACCTGAATAAGACGAAAGAATTTTGGGGTTGGCTGCTTGAAGAATTAGGCTATAAACCTTATCAAGAATGGGAGAAGGGCAAGAGTTGGAAGTTAGATGGTGCCTATATAGTCTTTGTCCAAACGGAGAAAAGATTTCTTGACATTCCCTACCACAGGTGTGGTGTTGGGCTTAATCATCTCGCCTTTCATGCGTCATCTCGGGAACAGGTGGATTCTCTAACCGAGCAACTCAAAAGGCGTGGAGTGGACATGTTATACATGGACAGGTATCCATTCGCAGGTGGAGAAAACTATTATGCTACATTTTTTGAAGATCCCGATCGGATTAAAGTGGAGCTTGTAGCACCTTCAGATTGATGAAAAGTTAAGGGAGGTGTTGTTAGAATGCTGATCACATTACTATTGATAGGTATTGCTGTAGGTGTCGGTACCATCATTTCCTATCTGGGACTATTGTTAAAGCAGAATAGGAGAATTATAGAGTTGTTGGAAATGAAGAATACGGGAGAGAAATAAGATGCCTAATATAAGCATGTATACGATGTGCCTTGTAGTGGATGGAGAAAAGGTTCTCTTGATCAACAGGCCGACTGACAAAGGGTTTCCCGGATACATTGGACCTGGTGGGAAAGTGGAATTTCCTGAGAGCCTGACAGAAGGCGCCATCCGCGAAGTGCATGAAGAAACAGGCCTGGAGGTAAGCAACCTAGTCTATAAAGGACTGGATGAATATGTGGATGAAATAAATGATGAAAGATACATGGTGTTTAACTACATAACAGATACTTTCAAAGGAAAACTTTTAGAATCTCCACCTGAGGGTGAGTTGAAATGGGTGGCCATTTCAAAAGCTTTAGAACTTCCCATGCAGAATTGGTTCAAAGAAAGGTTCCCTTTGTTTTTTCAAGAAGGAACATTTGAGAAACATGTGGTGTGGGATGATAAGGTTAAGAAAGTAGTAAAAGAAGTGGTAATCAAGCACTAGAAATAGTAAAAAAAGGCTGTTTTTGAGAAAAGAGCCTAAAAAAAACATCCGAGAAAACTCGAATGCTCTAGGATACCTTTTTCTTTTTTAAGCTTAACCAAGTGATCTTCGGCTCTGTCTTTTGGATGATCCGGCCAATATTCGTCCGGTGTTTAAAAATGACGAATGCTGTAAGCAGGGATACCGCGATTATGAGCGGCAAATCTCCATAAATGATACTGTAAATGGTTGTTACCACTCCGGTAAGTATGGAAGATAAAGATACATATTTTGTTAAGAATAAAAACAGGAAAAAGCAAAATAACATAAGTCCGAACAATAGCGGATTGGCGAACAGCAATACTCCGCCTGAAGTAGCCACAGCCTTCCCACCACGGAATTTTGCAAAGATGGGATAAACATGTCCGACAACAGCGCAGGCACCAGCAAGAAGCGGATGAATGTCGGCTCCAAGAAGAAATGGCAGGGAGGCAGCCAATGTCCCTTTCAAAATGTCGCAGATTGTAACGATCATTCCGGCCTTTACGCCTAATGTGCGGAATGTATTTGTTCCACCCAGGTTTCCGCTTCCGTGTTTACGGATGTCGATTCCATAGCCCACTTTTCCGACGACGAGCGCGAAGGGAATGGAGCCTAGGAGGTATGCAAGTATAATAATAAGTAGTTCTGTCATTAAATAAACCCCTTTATGTAATAATTCCTATCTTTAATATATGTTAAATTCAACAGGAAGCAAAGGGTTTCTTGCAAGTTATCTCGATTTTTTTATGAGTAAGTCTTAATATCAGGTTGTGAGAAGTTGTTAAATACCTTCTGAACGGGTATAACAAATAATAAATAGAAGTGAAGGAGACTGATAACATGAGTATTGAGATACCTAGCCGAGAAGAGATAGGGAAGATTTTAAAAAAGAGCAAAAGGATTGCAGTGGTCGGGTTGTCTGACAATCCATCCCGCACCTCCTATATGGTGTCTAAAGCAATGCAGGACGCAGGTTTTGAAATTATTCCAGTTAACCCGACAGCCAAGGAAGTACTGGGGGTAAAAGCTGTACCTTCATTGAAGGATGTCGAGGGGCATATTGATATCGTCAATGTCTTCCGTCGTTCTGAGCATTTATATGGTGTTGCAGAAGAGTTTCTGGAGGTTAACGCTGACGTATATTGGGCACAATTGGGCCTTGCCGATGAAAAAACGTATGAACTATTGAAGGAAAAGGGCTATACTGTTATCATGGACCGTTGCATTAAAGTGGAACACGCTTTAACCAAATAGATTCCAATCGTCCTTGTTTTTTATTAAAACAAGGATTTTTATTCTTTTTATGACAATTTACGCCAAATTTTGTTGGCTAATGTCTAACAACTCTATACAATAGAACATAGACAAGTTCCAAATGTATGATAATATATATACGAATATTTGTTGTTTCTAAACGACAAATGGGTTTACTTAACAGTCTTAATTATACATAAAGATTTATTGGCAGTAGCAGTGAAAGGGGTATGTTTTTGGTGGCAAAAAATACGTTTGAATATAACGATGATGCGATACAGGTATTAGAGGGCCTTGAAGCTGTACGTAAACGTCCTGGTATGTACATAGGAAGCACGGACAGCAGAGGTCTTCATCACCTTGTATACGAAATCCTTGATAATTCCGTCGATGAAGCATTAGGTGGATTTGGGGATCATATCATTGTGACGATACACAAAGATAACAGCATAAGCGTGAAGGATAAAGGCCGAGGTATGCCTACCGGAATGCATAAGATGGGAAAACCTACCCCCGAAGTGATTTTAACCGTATTACATGCAGGTGGAAAGTTTGGTCAAGGTGGATATAAAACTAGTGGAGGTCTACATGGTGTAGGTGCCTCTGTAGTAAACGCATTATCTGAATGGTTGACAGTAACAATCAAGAGAGATGGAATTGTCTATGAACAGCGTTTTGAAAATGGAGGAAAACCGGCAACAACCCTAGAGAAGATTGGGACAACCAATCAAACAGGGACTACCATTCATTTCAAACCGGATACGACAATCTTCAGTACCATAACTTATAACTTTGAAACATTATGTGAACGTCTTCGAGAATCAGCCTTTTTGTTGAAGGGTTTGAAAATAGAGCTAAACGATGAACGTAATACTGTCAAGGAAGTATTCCATTATGAAAGCGGGATAGAAGCGTTTGTTTCCTATCTCAACGAAGAAAAAGACTCTCTTCATAATGTCGTGTCATTTGAAGGTGCCCAAAACGGAATGGAGATAGATTTTGCTTTTCAATTCAACGATGGATACTCAGAAACCATTCTGTCCTTTGTCAATAATGTTCGGACAAAAGATGGTGGAACACATGAAGCTGGTGCCAAAACGGCAATGACGCGTATTTTTAATGAATACGCACGGAAAGTGAACCTTTTAAAGGAAAAAGATAAAAACCTTGATGGTTCTGATATCCGAGAAGGATTATCGGCCATTATTTCGGTCCGTATCCCTGAGGAGTTGTTGCAGTTTGAAGGACAAACGAAGGGGAAACTTGGTACAAGTGAGGCCCGTTCTGCAGTGGATAGTGTGGTGTCAGAACATCTGGCTTACTTCCTGGAGGAAAACCCGGAAACAAGTTCAATGCTTGTCAAAAAATCCATCAAAGCTTTTCAAGCCCGCGAAGCAGCCCGTAAGGCAAGGGAAGATGCACGAAGCGGCAAGAAACGGAAGCGTTCTGATGCTATGCTTAGTGGGAAATTGACTCCTGCTCAATCTCGTAACCCTCAGAAAAATGAGATTTACTTGGTAGAGGGGGACTCTGCAGGCGGTTCAGCAAAACAAGGCCGTGACCGCCGTTTCCAAGCCGTGCTTCCGCTTCGAGGGAAAGTCATCAATACGGAAAAGGCAAAGCTTGCAGACATCTTCAAAAACGAAGAGATCAATACTATCATCCATGCAATCGGCGGGGGAGTTGGACCAGACTTTTCGGTAGAAGACATCAACTACGACAAAGTCGTCATCATGACTGATGCTGATACGGATGGAGCTCACATTCAGGTGTTGCTGCTTACCTTCTTCTATCGCTATATGAAGCCACTTATCGAAGCGGGGAAAGTGTTTATCGCACTGCCTCCTTTATACAAAGTGAGCAAAGGGACAGGGAAGAAAGAGGTATTGGAATACGCATGGTCTGATGAGGAACTACAGGGGGCTATCCAAAAGATTGGCCGTGGTTATACAATTCAGCGTTATAAAGGTCTTGGGGAGATGAATGCGGACCAGCTCTGGGAAACAACGATGAATCCGGATACTCGTACCCTTATTCGCGTACGAATCGATGATGCAGCCCGTGCTGAACGCCGTGTGACCACACTTATGGGTGATAAAGTGGAACCAAGACGTAAGTGGATCGAAAGTAACGTTGCCTTTGGGCTTGAAGAAGATCCTAATATTCTAGAAAATGATAACTTGTTGGTCGCAACAGAGGAGGTATAACAGATGACACAGACAGAGAAATTTCACGACCTACCCCTAGAGGAAGTTATAGGCGACCGATTTGGACGTTATAGTAAATACATTATCCAGGAGCGTGCATTACCAGATGCACGTGATGGACTTAAGCCAGTGCAACGTCGTATTTTATATGCCATGTATGCAGAAGGAAACATACACGATAAGCCTTTCCGTAAATCGGCCAAAACGGTTGGTAACGTAATCGGTAACTATCATCCTCATGGAGATTCCTCCGTGTATGATGCAATGGTCCGTATGAGTCAGGACTGGAAGGTTCGAAACATGCTGATTGAGATGCATGGGAACAACGGTAGTATTGATGGCGATCCTCCAGCAGCAATGCGTTACACGGAAGCAAGATTATCACCGATTGCTTCCGAACTTTTGCGTGATCTTGACAAAAAAACGGTCGATTTCATACCCAACTTTGATGATACGTCTCAGGAGCCTGTTGTTCTTCCTGCGATGTATCCGAACCTGCTGGTAAACGGATCTACCGGAATTTCTGCCGGTTATGCAACAGACATCCCACCACACCATCTTGGTGAAGTAATTGATGCGACCATCATGCGCATCGACAACCCTTCTGTGAGTGTGGATGAGTTAATGACCGTCATCAAAGGACCAGATTTCCCTACTGGAGGTATTATTCAAGGGGTAGAAGGAATCAAAAAAGCCTATGAAACTGGTAAAGGTAAAATCATCGTCCGCGGTCTAGCTGAAGTCGAGGATATCCGTGGCGGCAAGCAGCAGATTGTCATCACAGAGGTTCCATATGAAGTGAACAAAGCAAACCTAGTTAAGAAAATGGATGAGCTTCGTTATGATAAAAAAGTGGATGGCATCTCAGAGGTACGTGATGAAACCGATCGTACCGGCCTACGTGTTGTCATTGAGTTGAAAAAAGAAGCAGATGCAAATGGCATTTTAAATTACTTATACAAAAATACCGATCTGCAAATCACCTTTAACTTCAACATGGTAGCTATCTATAAAAAACGCCCGACGTTAATGGGTCTCCCACACTTCTTGGATGCGTACATAGATCACCAGAAAGAAGTAATCTCCAACCGTTCACGTTTCGAGTTGGAAAAAGCGAAAGAACGCCAGCATGTGGTGGAAGGCTTGATGAAAGCACTCTCCATTCTAGATGAAGTGATTGCGACAATCCGTGCTTCCAAAGACAAACGGGATGCAAAAGATAACTTGATTGCCAAGTTCACTTTTACAGAGCCACAAGCAGAAGCTATCGTTTCCTTACAATTATACCGTTTGACGAATACTGATATCACCGCACTACAGGCAGAGGCAGACGAACTTGCCAAGAAAGTAACTGATCTGGAAGCGATTCTAGCAAGCGAGAAAAAGCTTTTCTCTGTCATTAAGTCGGACCTTAAGCGTGTGAAAAAACTCTATACGAATGATCGCCGATCCAGAATTCAGGACCAGATTGAAGAACTTAAAATTAATCTGGAAGTGATGATTCCATCAGAGGATGTCATAGTGACGGTCACGAAAGATGGATATGTGAAGCGTACAAGCTTGCGTTCGTATTCGGCATCAAATGGTCAGGATTTTGGCATGAAAGAAACCGACCGCATTATTTCTAAGTTGGATATCAATACAACACAAACGTTGCTATTGTTTACCAACAAAGGTAACTACCTGTTCCTACCTGTTCATGAGCTTCCGGATATACGCTGGAAGGACATGGGACAGCATGTTGCTAACATAGTGCCTATTGATCGTGATGAATCCATCATAAAAGGAATACCTGTCAGCAAGTTCGAGGAATCTAAATTCTTATTGTTTGTCACCCGTAACGGAATGGTTAAAAAGACGGAGCTGAATGCATACAAAGCGCAGCGCTATTCGAAGCCGTTGATGGCCGTCAATCTTAAAGGGGATGACCAAGTAGTCAATGTACATCTTACAGATGGCGCTCAGGACATCTTCCTGGCAACAAGAAGCGGATATGGACTTTGGTTTACAGAAGAAGAAATTAATGTCGTTGGTGCCCGGGCAGCTGGTGTGAAAGGCATTAACTTGAAAGATAAGGACTATGTAGTAAGTGGTCTGGTATTTGCAAAAGAGTCAAAAGCCATGCTGTTCATCGCTACCCATCGCGGGGCAGTCAAGAAACTAAAAATCACTGAATTTGATAAAGCCTCACGTGCCAAACGCGGCCTTGTCATGTTGCGTGAAGTGAAGAATAATCCTCATCAGATTGCAGCAGTGGAACTTGTGGAACCTTCAAGCTACATCTATGTTCAAACAGAAAAAGGTGCGACGGAGAAGCTTGCTGCCGCCAGCTATCGTAACAATGACCGTTATTCGAACGGATCCTTTGTACTGGATCAGCAGGAATCTGGAGATGTCATTGAAATGTGGGTTGAGACGCCTGAGGAAGTAGAAGGCAAGTAAAGAAGAAGATTTTAAAGATTGATTGACCGCTTTTCTGCGCTTTGTATTTGCGTGGAGAGGCGGTTTTTTGTTTATTTTGGAGCATCAGTGAGGGGAATTCTTCATTTTGATGGGAAAGTGTCAGATTGAGAATCTCATTTATCTCAGAAGAGTGTGGAAACAAACCGGGAAAGAGGTTTCCAAATTAGAAAATAGGTAGATGAATAGTGGGAATGTAGAAGGTTGGAGCTGAAATGTAGGTGAGCGGTTGGGAAATGTACAAGTGGATCTGGGAAATGTAGAAGTTCGCCGTTGAATGGTAGAAGATCAAGGCTGAAATGTAGAATGGTCGGCAAGGTAAGAGTGATAGACCCTACATTATGGTGTAGTGAAAGTGCTTTTTGAAACAGGTGTAAGGTAAGTGTCTGGTATAATTGGAAATAGATTATACCTACATGAAAAATGAGAAGTTGCGAATGACATCCGCAAGCATATCCATCATTTAATTCTAATAGAATAATGGGGGAAGAGAGGTGATGCAAATGAAACCGGTATTACTCGTTGTAGATGTTCAAAAAGGGTTTGACGACCCGGCATGGGGGCAAAGGAACAACCCTGATGCAGAAAGTAGAATGCTAGAACTTTTGAAGGTATGGAGACAAAGGGATTACCCCATCATCCATGTTCAGCATGTTTCGCAGGATGAAAACTCCAAGCTTCATCCTAGTAACCCTGGATTCTCATTGAAAAAGGGATTTGAACCTTTGGAAGAAGAATACTTCATCAGGAAGAAAGTGAACAGTTGTTTTATCGGAACGGAATTGGACAGTTACCTTAGGAATAATGGTTATCGAACCTTGGTAGTAGTAGGTCTGACTTCTAACCATTGCATATCCACTACAGTAAGAATGGCTGGAAATCTAGGGTACAGAACATTTGTTTGTAGTGATGCAACAGCAGCATATGAAACCACATCCTACGATGGTTTGCACCTCACTGCAGAAGAAGTTCATCGACATGCATTATCCGCTCTACACCAGGAGTTTGCAGAGGTCGTTTCCTCTGAAGAGATATTGGAATTGGTTAAAGAAGAAACAATTAGTATATGAAAAAAAAACAACGCCCCCAAAAAAGGGCGTTGTTTTGTATTGATAATGGGTTTTATCTAACTTTTTGCTCCAGCTCATGAAGATGTGGAGGGAATTGACCAGTGGTAGATGTATGAAGGGGAGAGAGAGTTTTGAATGGTCAAGTTGAACTTTGCGGTAGATGAATTCCTAATCAAACTGAATAGCAGCAGCATCTTTTCGGTCTGGAGCAAAATATACCGTCGGGGTCCTTGCCCAATAGATAGCACCTAAACACATCGAACACGGTTCGCAACTACTATACAGAATGTAACCTCTAAGCTCAAATGTATTAAGACTCCGACAGGCCTTACGAATCGCCATGATCTCAGCATGATGTGCGGTAGGGGTCCATGTTTAGTTGAGGACCTCAGAAATGATTTGATTATTTCTTGTTATAACTGCACCAAAGTGTCCACGATTATCTTTCACATTCTGCAAAGCCAAGTGATGGCACGATGCAGAAAGAATTCATGCATGTTGTACTCCATAAAACCCCTCCTACAATATACATACCTTCTTCCATCTTATTTTCATGTTGCAATTTTATAACGCGTATAAAAACAAATAACTATTACTTTATACTACAAAAATTTTCCATGGTAAAATATTGATTGTTTGATTTTGTCGCAATTAGTAGTCATAAAGAAGAATGTATTAGATATTATGTAGATTTTGTCGATAGTTTTGGACCTTAGAACTAAAGGGATTTAGTCTATCTATGTATAATTATATATAATGTAAGAATTTTTAGAATTATTTGTCGTAATAATTGGGGGTGAGCGAGTACATAGAAGCAGGGAGAAAGTCTTGTGGAGAGTGTTCTAAAATTTATTAAGAGGGGATGTTTTAAGTTTGGGAAGAAAAGCTTCTAAATTATTGTTTGCTTTATTAACAATCGCATTAGTTTTTTCGACGTTTAGTTTTGGTACATATGCTAACGGAGGAAATACACAAAACGCAAAAGTTATTCCACTAGCCGAAGTATTTGGAGATATTGAATTATCTTCATCAAGGCCAACATCGGTCATTGTTGAATTGGAAGCAGAATCTCTAGTTGAAGCCAAGTATAAAGGGAAAAAGCAAACAAAGGCAGGTTTGAAGAAGGAAAGAGGAAAGGTAATTGGCGAGTTGAACAAAGCAGTCAAAAGTGCAGATGTAAACAGAGAATATGATTATGTATTTTCCGGATTTTCTGTTGAACTACCAGGAAATGAAATTATTAAACTATTAGCTATTCCTGGTGTTAAAGCGGTTTACCCGAACGTACACTACACAGCGGATGTAATCTCTGCTGAAGAAGTCACTGCAGAATCATTCAGCCCGGCGATGATGGAAAGTGCTCCGTTTATCGGTTCTGATAAAGCTTGGGATGCTGGGTTCACCGGTGAGGGTGTGACGGTTGCTGTAATCGACACAGGGGTTGATTATACTCACCCAGATTTGGCACATGCATTTGGTGACTACAAAGGGTATGACTTTGTAGACAATGATAACGACCCACAAGAAGGTCCAGGGCAATACCATGGTACCCACGTTTCTGGTACTGTAGCGGCCAATGGTACTATCAAAGGAGTAGCTCCAGATGCTAAACTATTAGGTTATCGTGTATTAGGACCTAACGGTGGAACAACCGAAGATGTTGTAGCTGGTATCGAACTTGCGGTTCAAGATGGGGCTGATATTATGAACCTATCTTTAGGTAATACACTCAACAATCCTGACTGGGCAACGTCTATTGCGCTTGACTGGGCAATGGCTGAAGGGGTAGTAGCGGTAACTTCCAACGGAAACGCTGGTCCAAATAATTGGACTGTAGGATCTCCAGGTACTTCCCGTGATGCTATTTCTGTAGGGGCTACACAGTTGCCGTACAATGTTTATTCATCAACAATATCGACTTCTGAAGGGGTCGAATATCCAAGTGCGAAAGTTATGGGCTTCCCATCTGATGAAGAATTGCTTGCACTTAATGATGGAGAATATGAGTATGTTTATGTTGGTTTAGGATCCCCTCAAGAATTTGTAGGAAAAGATCTTGAAGGGAAAATTGCTCTAATTAGCCGTGGTGACTATGCATTTGTTGATAAAGCTACCAACGCAAAGAATGCAGGGGCGATTGGTGCAATCATTTTTAACAACGTAGCAGGCGAGCATGCTGATGTACCGGGCATGGCAGTTCCAACAATTAAAACAACTTTAGCCGATGGACAGAAACTATTAGCAGAATTAGAAGCAGGAAACAATACAGTTTCATTTAATATTGAATTTGATAAAGCTGTTGGCGAAACAATGGCTGATTTCTCATCCCGTGGGCCGGTAACACTGACTTGGATGATCAAGCCAGACGTTTCTGCACCTGGGGTAAATATTGTTAGTACTTTCCCTGGAAACGGTTATGCGGCTTTACAAGGAACTAGTATGTCATCTCCGCATGTAGCAGGTGCAGCTGCATTAATTCTTCAAGCAAATCCAAGTTGGGGAACAGAAGATGTAAAAGCTGCATTAATGAATACTGCAGAAGATATGATTGATCCTGCTACTGGTGAAGTGTATCCTCATAACACACAAGGTGCAGGTAGTATTCGGGTATTAGATGCTATTCAAACTAAAACATTAGTAGCACCTGGTAGCCATTCCTTTGGGAAGTTTGTAAAAGATAATGGTAAACAAGTTGAAAAATCTCACTTTGAAATCAAAAATCTTTCAAAAGAAAGAAAGACGTACAGTTTTGATGTAGAATTTACAGATAATCCTGACGGCATTAAAGTGATGACTAGCAAAAATTTAAAAGTAAATGCAGGGAAGTCTCAAAAAGTAAACTTTAATGTTCAAGTAGACGCATCTAAAATGGAGCCAGGTTATTATGAAGGAACTATTTTAGTTAGTGATGGTACTGAAACAATTAAAGTTCCAACAATTTTATTTGTAGATGAGCCAGATTATCCTCGTGTAACTGGTGCTTTCATGGAAAATGCCGGAGAAGGTAACTATTATGTAGGAGCTTACTTACCGGGTGGAGCAGAAATTTTAGAATACGATATTTATGTATTCAATCCTAATGGTACGATAGGTGGATTTGTAGACACAATCGGATCTTTTGAAAATGCTCCAACACCATATCATGAAATTGTATGGGATGGAACAGTTCAAGACGGAATTGTATTGCCTAATGGTGATTGGGTGATGGCAGTATATGTAGAAAAAGCAGGCGTTACTGAATATAAGGCGTATTTGGTAACTAAAAACTAATGACTAGAAAACACCTCCAGTTACAAATCTGGGGGTGTTTTTGCGAGATCATTATTTGGAAGGGAGAGACCAATAATCTTATTATGTAAACTATTATGACTAAAAGAGGTCTGTAATTTAAGGCATATAAGTGCTTTAAATAAACAATAGATTAAATATTATATGTTTATAAAACAAATTTATATCAGATCAAAAGTTACTACTCAAATCCAAATTAGATTAATAATTAATTAAACTGTGGCATTTAATCATTCTTATTATCTCCGTCTCACTATCATAAGTTTACTCTGTTTTTGATACAAATTAACTTAAAACCAATGACTTCCTATAATCGATATTATGTAAACCTTTAAAATTGTCAAAAGTAAGAGGTGTACTACTAGATTACTCCTCTTACTTTTGACGCGCGAGCTGTTACTATTCTGCAATCCCCGATTGCACCACGTGAATCTTGGTTTCGATGGTTACCGGTAAATTTGGATATTGCTTCTCCCACTCCTCCTTGTTATAAATCCCTTTTTGTCTGGCTTTGTCACCAAGTCCCAATGGATCTACCTCCAAGGTTTTAAATTTATCTATTAAAGTAAGTGCTCTTGCACTTATCTCTTTTTCAAGCGCTTTTTCTACTTTTTTTATATTTTTCTTATCTGTTAAATCAAGACCGCCGCTTTCTGAGACTTTCCCATTAAAGTTAATAGTAAAATGTGCTTTGTATTCGCCTCTCTTTCTTTCAATTTTGTATTTTGTGTTTGAAACAATATTTTGTACACTAATACTTTCATCTTCTTCATAGTCCATTTCAAATTGCCCTTTACTAGCCTTTTCATATAGAATTTTAAATATGTAAGATTCATCAAAAGGGATTGTATCAATATACTTATCACCATTAAAAAGTGCGACTCCTATTACTTCTAATTGATTCCCGCTTTTTGAAATCATAGGCATAAAAGGGTCATATCCCTCTGCATAATACTGGAAAAGGTAGTGATGTAGGTTCATTCTTGGCAATGTGCGTTCAATATTCTGGTGAATTACATCTATTATGTATTGGGACACATCTTCACTTTCTACATAATTAGTTTGGATTATATCTGAAGCTTTATCTTTTGAAACAACCAAGTGAATATCTCTTCCAATATTGGGGTCTCTTTCATAATTATCAATAAAAGGTTGAATCCCTGCTTCAGCGACCTCTTGACTGAAAATAACAATACCTAGGCGGCCGATCTCTATTGGTTTTGCAGAAAGTGCTTGCATTCTTTGTCTCATTTGCTTGACGGTTTTACCTTCTGCAGTCAAAGTGACATCTGTTGGAGATGCATTTTCACCAGGCGGTACAAAGGAAGAGCCTGCAGTCCCAATATATTCATCTTTTTCTTTCAAATCATAACCAACAGATTGAACGAGCTGAATATCTTCTAATATTTTCGGTTCAGGAATGCAGCCAATTAAAGATAAAAAAATTATGGGAAACATTATTATCTGTTTTTTCATTTTTTTCTCACCTTCATGCTAAAGTATTGAAAGAAGAATAGAAAAGGAATATATAAATAGATGGTGTAAAATCCAACTTGTGAAACTATATTATTTAGTGTATCTACATGGTTTCTATCGCGTAATATGAAAGCTGCAATAAGAATCATGACACAAATTGCTCTTAAACTTGTTTTTTGTTTTATAGAAAATAAACGATGCATCCCTCTACTGGCACTCCAAAGACCTATGCAAATATTCGGGAGGACTACAAAAAACCAAATACAAATACCGATGTATTCAAACCTTTCAATTATTGCAAGGTCCACTATTTTCCACAAAGTTAACGTTGCCCAAATCGTTGTCTTTAATTGTTCTTGACTGAAATACATTATGGAAATTAGCATTGTAATCAGGTAAATAATAATACTGAAAATAACTCCTAAAATTGCCCATTTTTCAGACTTTGGGGCGTTCTTAATAAATGGATAAAACATGAAGAGGACTTCGAATCCTAAGAAGTTCAATGTCATTCCCTTCGTAGACACTAATAAGTCAGTAAAAGATATATCGAATAATGGAAGCAAATTCCCGAGATGACTTTCCTTTAAGGGAAAATACTTAATAAGCAGCAATGGAATTCCATAAATTACTCCGAGAAAGCTTAAACCTGTTATAACTCTAAAGCCTCCAATCACATAATAGTATGCAATGAGCATTATTAATAATAAAAATACCCAAGGTGGAACCCCAGGGAAAATCCAAACTTCAATTACCTCCACATAGGTTCTTATTAGAACCAATACGAAAATCGTGTAATACAGGATAAAATAAAAGCTTAGAAATCCGCCTATCCATTTACCGAAGACTTGATGTTGTATTGCCACAATATCGTTCTTGCCTCTGTTCAAAATGCGATAAGATAACCAAATCAAAATAAGTATAGATCCGCCGGATGTAATTACAGCTAACCAGGCATCGTTACCTGCTGAAGCTGTGATGTGACGCTCAAAACCTAATATTCCTACTCCGATTTGCATGGAATGAATTAAATAAAAGACTAAATAAGGGGATACCTGTTTAGTAGCTTTAGGCAACGGATACATATAAGAACTCCTTACTCTTCTATGTCGAGATTTTCATTTGCATTATGCTTCTTTGGTATAAAGCGCTGAGGGATATTCGATTTCAGCTGTGAAGGGCGTGTTTTTTGGAAATTCATTGGCAAACGAAATAATGAATCCTTCATATCAACCAACCTTAATGGATAGACCGGAGCTAAATAAGGTCTTCCCAGTGATGTTAATTTGATTAAATGTCCAAGAAATAAAGCAAAGGTAAAGGTGACCCCCAGCAGCCCCCACAGTTGTGCGGAAATAATGAAGGGGAAGCGAATTAAACGGATAACATTACCCATTTGATAAACAGGGGTTGTAAAGGAAGCTAATGCAGCTAATGCAACAATTATTAACAGTACATTGCTTGTCAAACCAGCCTGCACTGCAGCTGTTCCGATTACTATACCGCCAACGATACCGATGGTTTGACCGATTTTAGTAGGAAGCCTTGCTCCCGCTTCCCTTAACAACTCAATTGTCAACTCCAATATAAATGCCTCCAGGATAGGAGGGAAAGGAATTCCGCTCCTAGAAGCGATTAAAGGATTAAGTAAATCTTGAGGAATCATTTCATAATGATATGTCATGATAGCCACATAAAGAGGCGTAGAAACTACAGAAAAGAAAACAGCAAATAATCTAATCAAACGGAAAGCTGAGGCAAGATGCCATGATAAAAAGTAATCTTCAAATGCTGAGAAAAACTCTATCAAAGAAGTTGGACCAGTTAAAGCATGTGGAGAACCATCCACCAATATGGCTATTTTTCCTTCTGTCAAAACACCGACTACACGGTCTGGGCGTTCAGTATCAATCAGTTGAGGAAATGGGGAATTGCTGTTGTCGGAAATGATTTGCCCAATGAAAGAACTGTCAATTATATTATCAAAATCAATATCTTCTACTCTTTGCCGTAACGTATTAACATTTTCTTGGTTTGCTACTTCCTTGATATAAATTACAGCAACCCTTGATTTTGATAATCTTCCTACCTTTATTTCCTCCACAACCAATTCTGGAATTGGTAACCGCTTTCTTATTAAATTTAAATTGGCGTCTAAAGATTCAACAAATGCCTCTTTCGGACCCACCACACTGTATTCCACTTCAGGTAAGCTTACAGATCTCTTTTCAATGGCAACAGCAGGAACCATCAATGCTTCTCCAAGGTTCCCCTTGCTTTGAATCAAGATATGTCCCGTTAATAATAAGTCTCTCACTGTTTTCATATCAGATACTATCTGCGTGCTATCGATTGGAAGGTCTTTTTGCAGATTAAAAAGGGTTTCATCTTGAGCACTATCGCGTAATAAGGGCAAAATATGTTCTTGTAAGATATCTGGATTGATAATGCTCTTAAAGTAATGAAGATAAAAAGTATTGTTATCTGAATATCTGAAGGATGTAAAATCAGCAGATTGTTTGCATTGATGTAAAAGATCATCTATTTCTATATCAACTGGATTATTGAGTTCATTTTCGGATTTATTTTCCTTATTACGTTCCTTTTTTTTCTTAAACAAAATAACCCCCCCTTTATATATAGTTAATGATTATCATTTCCAAACACTAGAAAAATACCCCTCCCTACTGACAGTAATAAACACATACGCGTACATGTGTTCTGTGGTGCGGATATTGGCACATTAAACAAAAAAACTGCCCAGTATTGAGCAGTTTTTTGCAAATATAACCAGTTTCTCTTCCCGTAACTCCCTATTTAATCGTCAGCAATACCGCTCCAAGCACAATCTTCGAGTGTAATGAAGGGGTTTTTAGTTCAGTATTATTCAGGCAACACCTTATAAGCCATTTTCTTTATAATTTCTTTGTGTTCAGGATATGTCTCCATGAGCTCATATCAGACAAAACAAAAACCCAACAAAGTTTATTGGGTTCAGTCTTCCGTTTTTTCTTTTTTAGGAATAGTTAATTCTTCCGAAAACTCCGTTTGCAACTCCATTGGTTGAACTTCTCTCTTCTTTCTCTTTCTCGGTTCATCCGGGAATACGCTTTTCTCAAGATATGCATGGAAAAACACTTCGAAAACGGTAACAGCTAATGCTGCAATCGCTGATGGAATCAAAATTCCAGCACTTTGATTTGTCAGTATATACACCATAAATGCGATGGTCACAAAGTTAAAAAAGAAATCGAAAATGGCTGCAAACGTATAATTGGTACGAGGCAGTACCAGATTATCACCGAAAAAATACGAAAGTGTGACAAGTAATACAGTCGTCAAGAGGATATTAAGAAAAGAAATTTCAGCAAACTGATTTAAGAAAAAGGATAGGATTAAAAAGCTGACGATGAACTTGATCAATATCGGCATAAAATGTTTCATTATTTTTCACTCCTTTTCCTTTGTAGAGTGCGCGTTGTTTAAGTGTTTTATACAGTTATTCATCAGTACTTGCACACAAGAGAATGTGGAGAATACCGTGGGCTATATATGCGTCGAAAGGAATGAAATTGATGGCAAGAGAAATGGACTACACTTCCCCCTCCACTCAGTTTTTTTATGATATAAACAAGAGCAGAGCTTTCACCAAAGATAACCTTAACTACATTAATGTTTTAAGTGTCAAACAGTTGAATACTCTGATCGGAATCTCTTTATTAGATATATTTTTGAATGCTAATAATGTAATTGAACCCCATTACCATCAAAATGCTGCTGAACTAGTGTATTGTGTCAAGGGTTCTGCTGACATTTCCTTATTCAATCCGTTTACAAAACAGCTTCTAACCTACCCTATCAGCCCAGGTCAGGTGGTTAATATCCCGCAAGGCTGGTGGCACTATGAAGTGGCAAAAGAAAATAATACACATCTTTTGGCGATATTCAATGCCTCCACACCGGATGTCATATTAGGGTCGGATCTGTTGGCATTTACTCCACCAAATATTATGGCACATACCTATTGCATGGATGAAAAGAAATGGAAGGAAGCAGTAAAGCCTGTGGAGCCTTCCACTTTTATCGGACCCCCGAAGTCTTGTGAACGTCAAAATCAATACAGTAATGTTTATTTTCCCCCGCATTACTCATATCAAAGGCCCTATTATTATTATTAGGCTTTTTTCGTAAACTTTGTTGCTTTTTCATATTAATAAACCGACCGTTATATTCCTTGCTGTCGTGCTCTTTTCTTGGCTATACAGGATAGACTGCATGTCAGTTTTAAAGAAGTTATGCGGTAAAAAGTCCAATTGCCGACTTTTTACTAGCAAATAGCCACAATCTTTTATAAAAGAGCCTATTACTATTGATAAACGAAAACTCCCCTTCGCTACTAAGAGCAAGAGGGAGTTTGTTTATCCAGCAATATCACGTTTCCGGAAGCCCATAAACCCTGCAATCATCAATACCAGAGCCAATAAAGACAGTGTTGCAAGGTTTAAATAACTGATTTCCTCCACAGGAATCTGTGGAATGTGTCCATATGGGGACAGATTTGCCATCCAATCTGGCAGTTGTAGCATACGACCAAGATAGACAACGAAAAACGAATAGCCTAATACAAGCCAAGTGATCCCAGTTAACTTCGGTTTTATTCCAACTGTAACAACCCCGATTCCGGTCATGACCCACAATGCTGGCAAATAGACGAGACCAGCCTTCATGAAGGATTGTAAAGATATCGGATCTTCCATAACGGAATCTGCTGCCACCCATAAGCCCAATATGGCCAGGAAAAGCATCACAAAACCAAAGACAAGCGACAAAATCAAATAGCTTCCCAATAACCTGTATCGTGAAACAGCTCTAGCAAGAATATGCTCAATTTGCCCTCTCTTCTCCTCCCCTTTCAATTTCATTAGAAACATGATGGGAGGAATGGTGCAAAGCATCGAGATGATGGCCATGAGCATCGTCATAAACTGTTCGGTCAGTGTAAACCCTTCAACCGGTGGGAGCATTTCAGACATCATTTCATTACTCGAAAAGAAAGACTCCAGATCCCCAAGGACCGAACCATAGGAAGCACCAAGGATGAACATCCCGATCGCCCAAGAGATGATTCCGGTCCGTTGAAGCCGAAATGCCAATCCAAAAGGACTTTTTAAAAAGCTGGAAGCATGCTTCTTACCAGGCTTTGAGGGGAGAAATCCTGAACCAAGATCACGTATAGCATGTAATGATAGAGCTATAACTGCAATAAGAATGGAAATGACTAATGTAAGGTAAATAGGCCACCAATAGTCGTTTACATACACCTCTGTTCCCAGTATCCATCCTAGAGGCGATGCCCAGGATAATGCTTCATTGCTCACATCCCCTATAGCACGTACCAAATAGGCGACACCAAGCACGGTAAAGGATAAGCCGATTGTGCCTCTGGAGTTTGCCGAGAGTTGTGCAAAGAGAACCGTAATGGCAGTGAAGATGATTCCAGTTGCTCCGAGGGCACTCCCATATAAAAGGGAACCATTCAGACCCATGCTCTCTATTCCCATGGAGAATAAACTGAATCCAGTCAATAAAGCCAATACAAAATTTGTTCCTACCAAAACAAGGATGGTGGCTGTCACATTAGCTAATCGTCCTACAGGTAAGGAACGAATCAACTCTACACGCCCTTCCTCCTCATCATTTCGAGTATGACGCGTAACGAGCAGAATACTCATAATGGCTACAACAATGGCAGTAAATAGAAGCATCTGATGTGCCATCATAGGTCCCTCTATGTAGTTCTCCAATCCGTACCCCTTTCCGACCATGGCAGTCATGGCCGGATTCTTCATCGTTTCCGCTATTGCCTGTCTTTCCTGATCGGTAGCATATAACCCCGAAAAAGAAGTAGCAGTTAAAATTGTAATAAGGGTAATGGATAATAACCAAATTGGAATACGAATCCGATCACGTTTCAAAATGAACAAAATGAGCCTTCCGGTTTGGCTAAAACGCTGCTTCCACATCAGACTCCCCCTCCCGCTCCTGTAATGGAAGTTGTGCCGCCCTCATAATGGCGCATAAACAAATCCTCTAATGTAGGAGGAGAACTCTCCAATTTCAAAAGTCCGAATTGGCTTATATGTTTCATTACGGTATCCAACTTCTCTGCATCCACTTGGAATGAGAGTGCTCCATCCTTCTGTTCTATTTCATGGACACCTTTCAGAGAACTTATATCCACTATTGGCTGTTTCGTTTCGATTAGAAGGCTTGTTCTTGTTAAATGTCTCAGCTCTTGTAGTGAGCCTGTTTCGATGATTTTCCCTTGACGGATGATTCCAACCCGGTCACAAAGCTTCTCCACCTCAGAGAGAATATGGCTGGAGAGGAGTACACTTTTCCCCTCCGATTTTGCCTGCATGACGCTCTCCTGAAAAACCTTCTCCATTAATGGATCGAGGCCAGAAGTCGGTTCATCCAAGATATAGAGATCGGCATCAGAGGCAAAAGCTGCGACTAATGCTACCTTTTGACGATTTCCTTTGGAGTAGGTTCTACATTTTTTGGAAGGATCCAATTTGAACCTTTCGATTAACTCTTCCCTCTTATTCTTGTTGCTTCCCCCGCGCAATTTCATGAAAAGGTCGATCACCTCTCCACCGGTCAGGTTCGGCCATAATGTCACATCCCCAGGGACGTAGGCAATCCGTTTATGAATCTCAACAGCATCTTTCCAGGCATCAAGCCCAAATATTTTCGCTTCCCCTTGTGAAGCTTTGAGGATTCCAAGTAAAATACGAATAGTGGTGGATTTCCCCGCTCCATTAGGACCGATAAACCCGTACACCTCTCCGCTATTTACATTCAAATTAACCCCGTCCAAAGCAGTAAACTTTCCGAATGTTTTGCTTAAATTCTTTGTCTCTAAAATGGTCATGAAAGACCCTCCTCTTTTCTACATGTTAAACATACAGAAAAACAAAATATGAAATATTTTAACTTATATAGTTCATAATATATAAGAAATAATCCTTTGACAAGAGTTTATGAAATATTTTATTTGTTTTATTACAAAATTTTTATTAAAATATAGTAGAGGTGAAAGAGATGGACGGTTTTCAACGACGTAGAGAACAAAAGAAGCAAGATATCCTTGAAGCAGCACTGGCTCTTTTTATGGAGTATGGCATTCAGAAAGTGTCCATTTCCGAGATTGCGCAAAAAGCCAATGTTTCTCAGGTGACGATTTATAATTACTTTGAAAGCAAACATAAATTAATCAAAGACGTTTTTGTGTATTACATAGAAAAGACTTCCGATGACTTCGAAAAGCTCATACATAGCGATATTCCCTTCCCGGAAAAAATCAAGCAGATCATTTTCAATAAAAAAGAGATCTCCAAGCAGATACATGAAGAGTTCTACCACTATATGATGAAAGAATATTCGACAGAAGGAAATATCATTGAGAAAATCTATGTAGAAAAGGCATTGCCCTATTTTGCAAAACTGTTCGAGGAAGGAAAGGAACAGGGGTATGTCGACCCAGACCTTTCACAAGAAGCGATTCTATTTTATGTTCAGATGCTGAAGGACTACATGCAACGGGAAGATGTGTATCAGAAAGTGCTTCCTTTGACTGAGGATATAACAAATATCTTTTTTTATGGGATTATTGGAAAAAAAGACTGAAAAAACAGGCTCCCCTGCTAGGTGGCCTGTTTTTTGGTACTATTTCTTTCTTATGACCTCGTCGATGATCCCATAATCCTTTGCTTCAACTGCAGTCATAAAATGGTCCCTGTCAGTATCCCGCTCTATCTTTTCTATTGGCTGTCCGGTATAATCAGCAATCATCTTATGAAGGTCATCTTTCAACTTCAGGATTCTACGAGCGGATATTTCAATTTCCGTCGCCTGCCCTCTTGCACCACCAAGCGGCTGATGAATCATAATTTCACTGTTTGGTAGTGCCATTCTTTTCCCTTTTGTTCCCGCCATTAGTAGCATCGCGCCAAATGAAGCGGCCATTCCTATGCAGATGGTCCTTACATCCGGCTTTATATAGTGCATGGTATCAAGGATTGCAAAGCCTGCTGTAGTGGAGCCGCCTGGACTGTTGATGTAGATAGATATATCTTTATCCGGATCATCCGTTGCAAGAAATAGCAGTTGGGCAACTACACTGTTAGCAATCTGGTCATTAATCTCATCCCCGATCATGATAATACGGTCTTTCAGCAAGCGAGAGTAAATATCATAAGAACGTTCTCCTCTGCTTGATTGTTCAATGACATAAGGTATCGTATTCATGTTCATTTCCTCCTTTATTATGCAACGCACTTAAATGCATTGGTAGGAGTGTGAGTAGGTTGTGCATACGTTGTGACGTTATGATGGAAAATAGCTGGCAAGGCATCAATGAGCACTCCTGGATCTTCTTCCTGCAGGCTTTCCTGGAATAAGTGTGGCAGTAATTCCTTTTCCTCATCGCTCCAAAAGCTCTCCATGCGCTCAGAATTTGGTGCCCCTTTATTGTTTAGCCTTTTTCTGGATCGGTGCAAAGCTGCTTTTACCGCTCCTTCTGTAGTTCCCAGCATGTCGGCAATTTCAGCAGATTGAAAGTCAAATGCTTCTGTAAGAAAGAAAATCACTGCCTGTTTTGGTGTAGTGTGTGTAAGAAGTGTATCTGTAATGATTAGGGCTTCCTCCAGATGATGATGATACACTTCTTCCTTAAGAACATCCTGTAATGATTCTTTTTGTCGTCTACGGACAATATCAATCCACTTGTTGTAAGCGACTTTTTTAAGCAGGCCTTGGCTAATATTAGCAGAATGTGAGTAATGCTGAATGGTCTTTGCCATAGTTTCCTGTGCAAGGTCATTTCCATCCCATTCGTTTTTCGTGAGAAAGAGGCAATATCGGAGTAATTTATGATAATTGTCCTGTAGGCACTCTTCCCGGGACAAAGCGTTTTCAACTAACAATCTTTTCTTTGCATATTTCACTGTGCAACACTCCTTTACTCCACTCTATTATTTAAACGTTTTATCCTCCTCTGAAGATACGGGGTAATTTAAATTTTTTTAGAAAATATGTAAACATACTGTAATGAAAAATACCCCCACAAATGCTGTTATATTCATTAATATTATATATACAATACATAACCAAGTTTCAGTATGTTTATGGGAGGTAACTATGCAAACATATGTAAAGGATTCTTTATTAGAATGGAAAGAAGAAATGCTAAAGCAGAAGAAAGAGATTGATGATGAGTACGAAAAAGTGAAATCAGATCTTCAGTTATATTCTATAAAGTTCAGTATTACGAAACAAGTGATACAATCTACGATAAATGACGAGATCATCGACAATATTAAAGAATCATATCACAAACCATATGAAGAGAAATTCAATGAACTTAAACAATACATAAAAGAATTAGATGAAAAAAGAAAAGTATTTCAAATGTTTGTAGATAAAATCGACAAAGTTAGTGAAACAGAAATAATGGAGAAATAGGTTAGAGTGGGCTGTTTGGAATCCAAGTAGAAATGATTCCGAACAGCCCTTCTACTTTATTGAGGGTTTACCATTTTACTTGGATCAACAAAGGCATCGAATTCCTCCTCTGTTAGCATTTCCAGTTTGAGTGCCGCCGCTTTTAATGTGGACCCTTCTTTGTGTGCAAGCTTAGCAATGGAAGCTGCTTTTTCATACCCTATGTGAGGATTTAGGGATGTTACTAACATCAATGAATTTTGAAGGTTTAAGGCTATTTTTTCAAGATTAGGTTCCATCCCACTGACACATTTGTCATTAAAGCTGTTCATGCTATCTGTTAGAAGTGTAATGGATTGAAGGAAATTATAGATAATGACCGGCTTGAACACATTCAGTTCAAAATTCCCCTGACTTGCCGCAATGCCGATCGTCACATCATTTCCCATAACCTGTGTTGCTACCATCGTCAGTGCTTCACTTTGGGTTGGATTGACTTTACCAGGCATAATGGAACTGCCGGGTTCATTTTCCGGAATAATTAACTCTCCAATGCCGCTTCTTGGACCACTGGAAAGCCACCTTACATCATTGGCAATTTTCATTAAATCAGCAGCAAGTGCTTTTATTGCTCCGTGCACGAAAACTACTTGATCATGGCTTGTTAATGCATGAAATTTATTCGGTGCTGAAATGAAGCTTTTTCCAGTAAGTTGTGTGATTTCTTCCGCTACCATTTCCCCAAATTTAGGATGTGCATTAATCCCAGTACCTACTGCTGTACCCCCTATCGCCAGTTCTTTCATATGAGGAAGGCTTTCTATAATCATCTTCTCTCCTTTTTCAAGCATATGGTGCCATCCGCTGATTTCTTGCCCTAAAGTAAGTGGGGTAGCATCTTGTAAGTGTGTTCTCCCTATTTTAATGACGTCCTTAAATTCCTCTGACTTTAGCAACAAGGTCTCATTTAGTCTTGTTAGAGTGGGAAGTAGTCTTTCCTCAATAGCTAACACACCAGCGATATGTAGGGCTGTTGGAAACGTGTCATTGGAGCTTTGTGACATATTTACATCGTCATTTGGATGTATTCGCTCCATTTCCCCGCATTCAGACAAAAGTTGGTTTGCCCTATTGGCAATCACTTCATTTACGTTCATATTGGATTGCGTCCCGCTTCCTGTTTGCCACACAACAAGTGGAAAATGCTCATCCCATCTTCCTTTTAGAACCTCTTCAGCAGCTGATGTAATTGCCTGTGCTTTTACGGGAGAAAGCTTGTCTAGTTTTTCATTGCTTTTTGCTGCTGCTTTTTTTAATAAGGCAAAAGCATGAATAATCTCTATTGGCATCTTCTCAGCACCAATAGCGAAATTTTGGGTGCTTCTTTGAGTTTGCGCCCCCCACAGCTTATCCTTTGGAACCTTTATCTCTCCCATTGTATCTTTTTCTAAACGGTATTCCATGTATGTACTCTCCTTTCTTTTCTTTACTTACTATTTACCTCTATTGATAAAACAAAAACGTAGGCTTTTCACATAAGTATTTCTTTATGTGCACAAAAATAACCTGCTCCTCATTTGAGAAACAGGCTAACTGATTACATATTAGTTTGTAACTTGTACTTTAATTGCATCCATTCTTTTGCTTACTTCTTCATCTGTTAGACCGTGCTCAATGATATAGCGGTTTCTTGGATCTACACGACACTCATGGGAGCAGCTGCGCAGGTATTTGTGTTCATTTTCCTCAGAGCTCAAGATTTTCTTGTTACACTCAGGATTTGCACAGTTTACATAGCGCTCACATGGTTCGCCTGAAAAATGGTCTTTACCGACTACCACATGTTCTTTCTGGTTGATTGGAACACTGATGCGCTCATCAAACACGTAGCATTGTCCATCCCATAACTCTCCTTGCACTTCAAGGTCTTTTCCGTATGTGACAATTCCTCCGTCGAGCTGAGAAACATCCTCAAAGCCTTCTTCAAGTAACCATCCAGAGAACTTTTCACAACGTACTCCACCAGTACAATACGTTAGAATCTTTTTGCCTTCAAATTCCTTCTTATTATCTTTGATCCACTGAGGAAGCTCCTTGAACGTGTTAATGTCAGGTTTCACTGCACCCCGGAAGTGCCCTAGATCATATTCATAATCGTTACGAGCATCAATGATAACTGTATCTTCACTTTGTAAAGCTTCCAACCATTCTTTCGGTTTTAAATGCTTACCGGTTGTTTTGCGAGGATCGATATCATTTTCCAAACGTAATGTTACTAATTCTGGACGGTAGCGAACTTTCATTTTAGGGAATGCATGTTCAGATACTTCATCCACTTTATACGTAATGTCTGAGAAAAATGGATGTGCATTCATATGTTCTATATAAGCGTCCGTTTGCCCCACCGTACCTGAAACTGTACCATTAATCCCTTCCTTTGCAATTAAAATACGGCCTTTCAAGCCTAGTTCCTTACAAAATTCAAGGTGCTCTTGTGTAATTTCTTCCGGATTCTCAATATCGACATATTTGTAATACAATAATACTCTATAGTCTTGACTCATCATTATCACCAATACCTTTTTATAATTTATCTATTTACATAGTTGACATAATTGATTCTTTCTATAAGAAGTTACAACATATTACTATATCAAAAATGGTGGAATTGTGACAAGCTTTTATTACTATAACATCTAGTTTCTTAATTAAATCCTTTGTTGTTGGAGAAAATGTATTGATTAACTTTAGGATAAAGGGTATATTTTACACAAATGAGGGCGTTCTCAAATAATTTTTCGAAACGTTTCACCAATTTTATTAAAAGGGGTTGTTCAAATTTGAAGAGGTTACTTGGTTTATTTTTAATAGCCATTGTGGTTGTTTGTATGGTTCTTTATTTTAAAAGCACTCCAGAGGGGACTATCGTTCAACCGAAAAATGAAATGGAAATAGAACTATTAGAATCTGCTGAAAAAACGTTTCGATTTTTTGAAGATTATACAGACCCTGATACAGGTCTTACCATGGATCGTGTTGACTTTGAGCAGGATGAAACAGCAGCTGAACATACCTCCCCCACTAATATTGCCATGTATATGTTAGGAATGGTCTCAGGTGTTGAACTTGGATTCATATCCAAAAATGAAGCGGAGCAGAATCTGGAAAAGACCTTGCGAACACTAAATGAAATGGATACCTGGAACGGACTATATTTCAATTGGTACTTCACTAAGGATGGTACCCAAAAAACAGATTGGGGACAGTTTATCTCTAGTGTTGATAATGGTTGGTTGACTGCAGGGTTAATTGTAACGGGGCAGTATTTTGATGGTTTGAAAGACTTAACAGATCCTCTCGTGGAGCAAATGGATTATTCCACCCTTTATGACCCTTCTGTTGGTCATCTACATGGAGGATATGATAAGGAACAAGAAAGCCTCACCTCTCACCATTACGGGATGTTATACACGGAACCCAGAGTGACAAGTTACCTTGCAATTGGAAAAGGAGATGTGCCTGAAGAGCACTGGTGGAGATTATACCGTGCATTTCCGCCTAAATTTGATTGGCAATCTCAAATTCCCTCGGGACCAATGAAGGATTACGATGGTGTAAATGTATTCCAAGGTGTCTACGAATACGAAGGTATCAAATATGTACCAAGCTGGGGAGGCAGTATGTTTGAAGCATTGATGCCAAGCCTTATCATGAAGGAAAATGAACTAGGTGTAAATGGTTTAGGCTTAAATAATCTGCATCATGTTAAAGGTCAGATTCGCTATGCAAAAGTAAATGAATTGGAGGCTTGGGGCTTTTCCCCTGCAGGAATCCGAAATAATTATGGAGAGTTTGGAGCTCCTGTATTAGGAGCAGAAGGATATGAGGATAAAGCTACAGTCACCCCGCATGCCAGCTTTCTCGCCTTGGAGCATGCTCCTGAAGAAGTCTACGAGAACCTAAAAAAATTCAAAGACTTGGGTGCATATGGAGATGACTATGGTTATTTTGATACGGTGAATCTTCAAACAAGGGAAGTTGCCCATACGTATTTATCTTTAGATCAGGGAATGATTTTGGCTTCTATCACTAATTACTTAAAAGATGGAGTCATCAGAGATTATTTTCATCAGGATCCAATTGGGAAAAAGCCGGAACATCTATTGGAAGTAGAGGATTTTGGCATTAAAGATTAATATAAGGAGAGCAGAATCTAAGCTGCTCTCCTTATATTTTTATAGCATATAGGTTATTTTATTGAACCTATATAGGACAAAGATTCTACATTCGTAGAATCATAGGAACCATCCAGTATTTTTCTTATATCCTCTAGCATCGTCTGCAGGTCAACAGCTTCTCCTTTCTTACCGGAGAACGGCTCTGCAACAAAGAAAGGTTGGGTTAGGTATGCTTCTAATCTTTCTCCTCTTTTATAGGTTTGTAGCTCAGTTTCAGGAAGTAGTTTCATACCTCTTACTTGAACAAGTGAGCGTAATTCACGGTATCGTCTAAGAAGCTTTTGCGAGCGTTGTTGTAAGGATAAGTGGTGTTGTTCTAGGTGAGCACCTTCTAAAACGGATGAGGTGGATTGTAAAGGATTAATAGCTGGGTATTTATGTCTTGCTGCAAGGTCTGCATCAAATTGCCATATCGTTTCTAATGGTCCATAAGGAAATTCTTCATCAACAACTTGCCCACTTAAATCTAGAAGGAATGTTGTAACTGTATTCATCCCTACCATTTCTAGCTTATTATGAAGATCTTGGATGTTACCGTTTGCTACATGGCCACGATCTGCAGCAAAAACTATTTCTATATCTGGGCCAAGTTCCATGATTTTTTGATAAGCTTCTTCTATTGAATTAACTGTATAATCGACATAGTCAAGGATATCCTCCACTTCGGGATGTTCGCCCTTAGGTGTGAGCATGATTGTATTGTATCCCTCTCGCTTAAGACGGTAATACAACTCTGCTAACACAACAAGTTGCCCCATACCTGGTCGTGCTACAAGCCCATTTGTGCCTCCTTTGGTCAATGGAGCGAACAAATCGATTGCTTTTATTTTAGTTTCAATCATGTCAACCTTCTCCCCTCTCAGTATCAATTCATCCAAGCTACACTCTGCTAATTCTGCTAACGCAATAATAGTGCGAACCTCTGCTCTTCCAACTGGAATTTTTCCTGTGCACAGATTTGAAACTGTGGCGGGTCTTAAACCAACTGATTTAGCCGCACTCGTGAGGTTTGGTACCTTTCTCCGTAGTAAAGCTACATTCAATTTCACATTATCCATTATTTTCACCTCCTATTACTTTATAGAGTAAATTATTTTATATTATAAAGCAATATTAATTTACGTTTAAAGGTAATTATTTTTACCCTAACTAATAATCACTGGGATTGTAACTTTTCGGAGGCTGATTTTAACTTTTTACGAAGTTATTGTAACTTTTTCAAAGGTTATTTCAACTTTTTTACGGGTCATTGTAACAATTCGAAATTAGAAAGAAAAACAGCGAAAAAAAAAGAGCAGCTCCTAGCTGCTCTCTCTCCTTAAATAACACCTTATCAAACATCTAACCCTATATCCGTCGATGCTTTACTGTTATAAACAGAAGTATCAAGATCATTGGTCACTTTACTCGTCAGGACCCCTGCAGTCATGCTTCCACTTACGTTCACTGCAGTACGTCCCATATCAATAAGCGGTTCAACAGATATCAATAACCCTGCAAGTGCAATCGGTAAGTCCATTGCAGAGAGCACTAGAATGGCAGCGAATGTTGCACCGCCTCCTACACCTGCAACCCCAAACGAACTGATGGCTACAATGACAATCAACATGAACAAGAATGACGGATCTAATGGATTTATACCTACTGTCGGTGCGATCATGACTGCGAGCATGGCCGGATACACGCCGGCACAACCGTTTTGACCGATGGATAATCCAAAAGAACCGGCGAAATTGGCAATACCATCTGATACACCGAATTCCTTCGTCTGTGTCTTAATGTTTAATGGTAAAGCTCCAGCACTTGTACGCGAAGTGAAGGCAAAAGATAGAACAGGAATTGCTTTACGAACATATGTCAATGGATTCAACCCTGCAATCGCCAACAAAACTAAATGTATTCCGAACACAATTGCCAGTGCAACATAGGAAGCGGCAACAAACTGACCCAGTTTGGCAATCGCTCCATAATCACTTGTGGCCGTGACCCTTGTCATTAATGCGAGCACCCCATAAGGAGTCAATCGAAGAATCAATGTTACGACTCTCATAATGATGGTATAGAAAGTATCCACTATTTTAGCAAATGATTCTGCTTGTAGAGGATTTTTTCGTCTGACGCCAAGGTAGGCAATGCCGATGAATGCGGCAAAAATAACTACTGCAATCGTAGAGGTGGATCGTGCACCTGTGAAATCCAGGAACACATTAGATGGAATGAAATCCAGCATTTGTTGCGGGAATGTCTTGGAAGCAAGATCTCCTGCGCGCTGCTCCATTTGTTCCCCTCTGGCTGTTTCCGCCTCTCCTTGCTCAATCTGAATTGCTTCCAAATCGAATACAAGTGTGGTACCGATACCAACCGCTGCAGCCACTGCTGTCGTACCTATTAAAATACCTATGATCAATCCACTAATCTTTCCAATGTTACTCTTTAGAGTAAGTCTTGTGAACGCAGAAATTATGCTGATAAATACTAAAGGCATAACAATCATTTGAAGAAATTTCACATATCCCGATCCTACAATGTTGAACCAGTCAATGGAACCGGTCAATACTTCCGATCCTGAGCCATAGACAAACTGAAGCCCCAGACCGAAAACAATTCCTATCCCTAGTCCAGAGAATACGCGCTTAGAAAAGGAAACGCCTTTCTTTTGCATCGTATAAAGCCCAAAGCAAAGTAAAAGTAATAAAATAATATTAAGTACAATAAACAAAGTATCCAAACTATCTCCTCCTTCTTTTATAATTAAATACTTTAATCCACTAAAACAACCCTGTCAAGTAGGAATTGGATAATAAAGAATAACTTTCCATGGAAAATTTATTCTTAGTTACATCTTATGGGGCTTATTCTCATACATGCCCACAAACAAAAAAAGAGGCTGTCCTTTTTAACCGGACAACCTCTAACGTATTATTGTTCCTCATCCACCATTCCTTCGAAAGCTGCGGATACTTTATCAAACTCTTCATCTGTTTCAATTTCAGACAGCTCTCCGTCTTCCTCCACTTTTAGGAAAAAGATATCGACGTCTCCTGTTGTTTCTTTCTCGATTTCTTCGACAAATCCGACTGCTACATAAACCGAGCCCTCAACATCCATTGTGCCAAGCACCTCAAGCTCTTGTTCCTGATCGTTTTCATCTGTCACGATGAAGATATCTCCTACTTCTACTTTTTCCATTTTTCTATCTCCCTTCTATTATTTAATCCTCTTGTAAGTCTTTTCCTTGATGCCCTAATACTATACTTCATTTAGGACGTCCTTATCTTACCATATTGTGCTAATCTATTGATAGTGAATGCGATATTTTATCAAGGGGGACTGTAGATGAAAGAGTTAATGAGGCTAGATGCTACAGAAATGGCAGAGCTGGTTTTCAAAAAAGAGGTAAAACCGATAGAATTGGTGGAAAATACGATTTCCCAGATCAAAAAGGTAAACCCTTCTATTAACGCAATCGTTACGGAACTCTATGATCAAGGAAGGGCTCATGCTAACAGAATAGATGTCCATGGTCCTTTTGCAGGGGTTCCTTTTTTGATGAAGGATCTGGAATTTTTTGAAGGTGCCCCATATACCGCCGGATCCAGGTTTTTACAAAATTATATGTGCCCGACGGATTCAGAACTCTCTAAACGTATTAGAAAAACCGGATTAATAACCGTTGGAAAGACCAATATTTGTGAGTTAGGTATTCAGCCTATAACGGAGCCCGAGTTATTCGGTCCGACCCGAAACCCATGGAATACCGATTTTACAGCTGGAGGTTCCAGTGGTGGAGCTGCAGCGGCAGTTGCGGCAGGCATTGTACCGATGGCGCATGCCTCAGATGGTGGAGGCTCTATCCGGATACCGGCCTCCTGTTGTGGAGTTTTCGGAATGAAGATCAGCAGAGGTCGAAATCCGAGAAACCCGGATGCACTTGGCCTTGGTGTCAGTCATTGTGTTTCACGTAGCGTAAGGGATAGTGCAGCTCTTCTGGATGCCACCAACGGTCCGGGATTAGGTGATCCATATATCGCGCCGATGCCTGTAAGGAGCTTTAAAGAAGAAGTGCAAAAAGATCCCGGTAGATTACGAATTGCCTATCTTTCTACCGCTTTTGATGGCAGGCCTATACATCCGGACTGTGTTGACGCAGTTGAGCAAGCAGCAAAACTTTGTGAAGACCTTGGGCATCATGTAGAGGCCGCCGCTCCAGTCATTCATGTCGAAGAGTTTACTAGAGCATTTACCATCCTCTGGTATCAGATGGTATCCATGGGTATCCTCACTCTTCCTAAACTTGTAGGACGTGAAGCAACAAAAGACGATTTCGAACAATTGACATGGGAAATTGGAAAACTAGGAGAAAAATTCACAGGAGTTGAAACGCTTTCCGCCATCTCCTATTTGCAACAAATAGCCGCTCAGATGGCTGCTTTCTTCCAAGAGTATGATGTATTCTTGACTCCCACTCTTTCAAAACCACCAGTGAAAATAGGGGAGCTGGTCTATAATGGGGACCTTCAAGAATACACTCGTGTTGTGAATGAGTGGGTACCTTACACGCCTCTTGCCAATGCTACAGGAATTCCGGCAATGTCGGTACCATTGCACTGGAATAAGGATAACCTTCCAATCGGCACGCAACTTTTTGCTCCATACGGTGATGAGGCGACCCTCTTCCGTTTGGCGGCACAATTGGAACAGGCAAAGCCATGGGCTGACAAACTGCCAAATCTATAAATAAGGCTGTTTTCGCAAAGTTTGTTGTTTATAGAAAAATATAGGCAAATGAGTGGAATGGAGCGGAAGGCACTCGACTCCTGCGGGAGGTAGCGGTAGACTTGAGACCCCGCAACGAAGTGAGGAGGCTCAAGCACCGCCCCGCGGAAAGCGAGTGCCTGCAGCGAAAAGAAACGGTCAAACTTTTTAGCAAATAACAACAATCATTTAGAAAACAACCATCAATAAAAACGAGCCTCCATCGTTAAATGGAAGCTCGTTTTTTAGTGTGTTTTTAAAGGGACAAGCCACAATTGCCGTAACTTAGTATAAGAAAGTTTTAAACCACCACTCCTGAAAGTGGGTGTTCGCAAAAACATTCCTGTCGTCCTCAATCTAGGAGGCATGACATTCCTGCTTTTATATAAAACTCCCTAGCTAAGTATAAAGGTTAAAACTTTGTTATGGTTACGTACATCGTAGCTTGTTTCCCTATAGTACAGGAGAACGGGTGAAAATGCAAATGGTTTTGTCCATTGCTAATGTGAAAAGGGCATAGATATTAAAGTACTGCCTTATAATGCTCCCCGCAATAGGCAAGCACTACCTGCTCTTCCTCTTCCTCCATCCCGAAATCCAGAAGTTTATTGCTGTTCACTTCGTAGAATTGGTATTGTGCAATACGGGAACCTGACTCATTCACAGCGAAAATCACTTTTAAATAGACTCCTTCTTCAGAGTACAATTCATCCTCTTCATCAACTTCGAGGTTTAGAAGAAATTCGTATCTGTCTCCCTCAATAATTCCTGTAGGATCGTTTAGTTTTTCTACTTCATACCCTTTAATGTTCATAATTGATCTCTTCCTTTCTATCTCTTGAAATTCTTGTTAGGTAATTCTCTTTTACGTGCTTTCTCTTTTCGTGCTTTTGCAATATTTTTTTTGCGTTCTTCCTCATAATCTTCACGGTCAGGAATACTGACTCCTTTAAATACTAGCCTCTCAAGGGGCATATCAATCCCCTTCTCTATCATTTGAAGAAAATCCACATCTCTTGGAGCATATAGAGTGTAGGCTTCCCCTACTCCATTTGCGCGTCCTGTTCGGCCAGTACGGTGGATATAAGTCTCCAAATCCTGCGGGATGTCATAATTATATACATGTGTAACCCCTTCTACATCCAGCCCTCGAGCTGCCACATCTGTCGCAACCAAATATTGAAGTTTGGCTTCACGAAACCATTTCATCGCTCTGTTTCGTTTGGATTGAGGGATATCACCATGCAATGCTTCACACTCGACCCCATCAGACTTAAGAACTTCTGTTAGTTTTTGCACCCTAGCCTTTGTCCGACAGAAGATAATGGCCAAATAAGGATTTTGTTCTTTTATTAAATGAAGCATTGTGCCTTCTTTTCGGCGGTCTGTCGTTTCAACGGCGAAGTGGCTGATTGTGTCCACAGTCACTTGCTTCTCTTTTATTTCAATGTGTTTAGGGTGTTTCATATATTTCTTCGCAAGTGCATGAATCTCGTCCGGAATGGTGGCGGAAAACAGCATGGTCTGTCGTGAAGAAAATGTTTCTGATGTAATTATATCAATATCTGGCAGGAATCCCATTAATAACATCTGATCGGCTTCATCAATGACCAACATTTTGATAGTGGAAAGGTCAATGGTTCCTCTTCTTACATGGTCCAGTAATCGTCCAGGTGTTGCCACGATGATATGTTGTGCACCTTTCAGCTTTTTCATCTGGGACTGGACGTCCTGTCCTCCAAACACTGCAAGAACGTTTAAACCATCTATATTCTCCTTCAGCTTTTTAATTTCTTTTGTGATTTGATGGGCAAGCTCCCGTGTTGGTGTCAGTATCAACGCTTGTGTTTCAGGATTGTTCACTTCCACTTTTTCTAAAATAGGAAGTACAAATGCTAGAGTTTTTCCTGTTCCTGTTTGTGCTTGAGCTATTATATCATGCCCATCCAGTACAGCGGGTATGGTTTGTTCCTGTATCGGGGTCGGTGCATTTATTCCCAAGGACTTTAACGAATGGTTTATCCCTTTTCGCACTCCCAAATGTATAAAATCAGTCAATCCTATCACGTCTCTTTCCTAAGCTATTTCCGCTTCGTTTGTTGCTTCTTAGTGAACATTTATCAACTGAGCGAAAAGAGCCTTAATCCAATAACTATACCATATTTTAAAGGCAAACATACATAAAAACCGAATCACTTTATATCATGATCGGCTTTTTTCCATTCTATCCAATTTTACTTAAACCAACCCTTCTCCTTGGATTGGGTGATTGCTTCGATGCGGTTCTTTACCTCTAGTTTATCCAGTATGGTAGAGATATAGTTTCTCACTGTCCCGGATTTGATACTAAGCTCATCTGCGATCTCCTGCGTGTTCTTTCCATCAGCCACCAGTTCAAGTACCGCTTTTTCCCTTTCTGTAAGAGGATTTTCCTCTCCGTAGAAATCATCCATCAATTCAGGGGCATAGACTCTTTTTCCTGACATGATGCTACGTATGGAGTTTGCTAAATCTTCACTTGGACTATCTTTTAACAGATAACCTGTAACACCCGCCTTCAAAGCTCGCTGGAAATAGCCGGACCGTGCAAAGGTCGTCAATATGATGACTTTGCACCCAAGCCCTTTTATCTCTTCAGCAGCTTCCAATCCTGTTTTTTCCGGCATTTCTATATCCATAATACAGACGTCCGGCTTTAACTTATGATAAAGCTCTACCGCTTCTTCCCCATTGCCTGCCATCCCCACAACTTCCATATCCTCTTCCAAATCTAGCAATGAACCTAAGGCACCTAACACCATCCGTTGGTCTTCTGCTATTACAATACGAATCATACTTGCTCCTCCTGCTCCCTCTGATTGACCATTTTTGATACCTTTATAATAATGGTAGTTCCATCGTCTCCGTTTACATCCAATAACCCATTTACAAACTCTAACCTTTCTTTCATACCAAGAAGTCCGCTTCCTTTAACGATATCGATCTCCTCTAGCATTCCAATCCCATTATCCTTAATGGTCAAACTGATCTCATCACCAAGTTGTTCCATTTTAATGAAACAGCTTGATGCTTTACTGTGCTTAACCACATTTGTAACCGCCTCTTTCAGGCACATGCTCAAGATGTTCTCCAAAAACAATGAATTGTTCTTAAATGGCAAATCATGCTCCAACTTAAGCTCTATTTGTGCGGCGTCAAGTAACTGTTTGACTCTGATAAACTCTTCTTTCAGCCGTATCCCTCTCATTTGCGACACCATTTGTCTCACTTCATTCAACGCGGTCCGTGCTGTTTGCTGTACATCTTTCAGTTCGGATTTTGCTTGTTCTGGATTTTTATTTAGGACTTTTCTTGCAAGATCACTTTTTAGTCCAATGAGTGATAGCTTTTGACCTAGTGTATCGTGGAGATCCCGTGCAATACGTTGTCTTTCCTCTTGAATAATAAGTTCTGAAATCCTTTTATTTGCCACGTCCAGCTGTTCTTCCAGTTGATCTTGTTTTCTTTTATTATAAAGGTTGAAAGGAAGTAATATTACAGCTATCCATATGATGACAACAAAAGGTATCTGCCGTAAGAACAACTCGTCCCTCATCACAACATTGATATTGATAGCGACAGTCGTTGCAATTAAATGAATGATATATAAGATAATGAAGGCAATTTTATTCTTAATCTTCCCATTATAATAAGCAATGTAGAAAGCAAAATAGATAAAATGAAACAAAATGGTCATTGTTATGGATATGGCAATAAGTAAGCAGGTCCACAAATAGACTGGCCACTTATTGGATATGAAGGCAAACCTGTAAGCTGCAAAAAATGCTATAGTCAGGATAATGCCGATGATAATTTCCGTTGTTGAAGAAGATTGGAATATAAAATAGAAAGGAAGGATGCTGAATACACTCCAAATGTATGGAGATATTCCTGATCCTTTTTGAAAAATCGCAAATCTATTTCTCATGGTTGATCCCTCTTTTATACTTGATGTCTTGTACATTTATTTTAACATATGCAAAAGGAAAGTTATGTAAAAAGTTAGCATTTTATCTTTCGAACCTATTTTACTCTATATCCATGATGAAGACACAGTCATAAGTGTCATACTGGATTAATGACAAATGTCATGGAAAAGCAAAAAGGAGGCTCTTCTCATAAGAATCCTCCTTTCGATTAGATTGCTATATTGTCCACTGGTCGTGTATGACACCGATCAAATACCATCTACCGTCCACTTGCTCCAACACTACCCGCAGGCTCCTCCAATCCATTCCCTCATACTTCTCGTCAAAACCTGGAAAGTGAAATTCTACAATCGTTGACCCAGGATAGACTTCCTTACTGTTGTCAATGCTGTTACCCTGACCGAGCTGTTTATTTACCGCAATTTCCTCCGCATTTTCAAAATCCGCATCGTAAATGAACCTTTTATAATACTCCTTGAATGTCAGTTCTATCGAGTCGCCTGTACCGTCATACTCCCCCCAGTTTAAGACAGTTTCACTTTCCCATATGCCTTGTACTTCTGTCTGCTTGAATATCTGATCGGATTCCTCCTTGATGTAACCATACGGTGTGAAACGCACTCCTTTGCTTGGATGGATAAGTTTGCTAAGGTTGACAAAATCCTCCGTCTTTAATAAGCGCACAATTTGAGCCGCGGTCTCTTTGGCTGTTAGTAATTCCGCCTCCTGTTCTTTTTCATCCACCTGTTCTGGTGAATGGTTTTCAACCGTATTACCTTTTGTGTTTTCCTGCTGTGTACAACCAATCATCAAAATAATGAAGAAAAGCCCGATACTCAACCTTAAATAATTCACACCATCACTTCCCAGAATAAAAGTAAAGACCTTCCCTAACATTATGTTCCACTTTCGATAAGGTTAGAATACTTTTTTTAATTGGCTGTTTTCGTAAACTTTGTTGCTTTTTCGTATTTATCAACTAACCGTTATATTCCTTACTGTCGTGCTCTTTTCCTGGGTGTACAGAGTAAACTACATGCCTATTTTAAAATAGATTAGCTGTGAAAAATCCAAAGGCCGACTTTTCACTAGAGAATAGCAACAATCTTTGAGAAAAGAGCCTTTTAATTTGATGGATTTTTATCAAAACGTTTATTCGTAATAATGTTTAAAGCGGCCATTCCATCGCTTGGGCAACCGTTCAAATGATTAATCGGAAATAAGGAGAAGAAAATGAAATAAAATGAGAAATAAGTGAACTGGTAGAAAAAGATGCCCGGCTCCAGTACTTCTTTCAAAATAAGGCTATTCAGAATTAGAATAGACAAAATATTAAAAATTGAACCACCTAGATAGACAAGTGCTTTTTCTACTTTTAGTGCCTTTTTGCCTAATGAAATATATTCACACCATCCGTCATAAAAGTATAACTTTCTGATGCGGATCGATCCAAGATCAAATAGTACATTTCCTGTCCCGATATGGACAATTACCTTGCCTCCAAAAAGCTTGGCAAAGAAATAATGCCCCATTTCATGGATAATGGTGACTATAGGCAATACCAGAAAAAAAGATAAAAAGAATTTCCATAAATCATTGAAGCCGAACAATAGAAGCACGCCCTTTTCATTTAGAAATAGAATTAAATAGTGCTTAAATACCCGAATTTCAAAAATCAAACTAGAAAATGCAAAAAAAAAATAATCTGAACCAATATCCCTAGTATTTAGTATCAATAAGAAACCCCGAATCTATGTAAGATTCGGGGTTTTTGTCAAAGATTTCATAATCAATAAGTCAATCTTGTCTTGATATTTTGTAAGCAGCTGTAGTAAAAGTCGCTAGCTAACTTAAATTGATTGGTTTCGTAATAATATTCAGCTAACATCTCAGTGTATTTATTGGTGTACCTTTCATTACCTGCACTTTTGAAAAAGGGGAGTACTTGTTTTAGGATGTATGTTTCCATTTTGTCGCTTTTCTCCAATAGGTAGATATGAGCAGTGAAATGAATGATGTATTCTTTTAAGTTGGTTCTCCGGGCTAAAGAAAGTCCTTGCTCTGCCCATTCCTTTGAGAATTCTGTTTGGTTCAAGAAGTAATATTCTTCTACAAGACCCAATATAGAAAATACACTTCTCTCCTCTTCTCTTTTCAATTTCAATGATTCCAAATAATAGAATATGGCTTCTTCTGATTGTTTCAAATGAGACTTAATCTCACCTAGATTGTTTAATGCCATGGATTGTAGGTACTTATCTTGGATGCTTTCTCCAATGTTCTTGGCAGATAAATAATGTTTCTCAGCCAATTCAAACCGTTTTGAATAGTTGTAATTGATACCCAATATTACATGACACTCTGCCGACCGCTTATTGTTATAAAGGCCCTGGTAAATGTTCAGTGCTGTTTCAGCATAAAAGATGGATTTAAACGTATCGCTCGTTTTTAGCTTGGTTAATGCGACCTGATAATATAATTCTGCTTTATCTTCAGCTGAAATGGTCTGGAGTTTTTTAGCTAAAGTAAGGGCATGATCAAGTGCAAGTGTGGATTGAAGAAAATTATCTGTTCTATAATAATAGATGCCCAGTGTTTTGTAATGAATATATTCTATAGAGGAATTTAAACTAGTAGATAATAAATTAATCTGTCTATATGTAGGTTCATAGAGCTTCTTATCATTAATCAATATGCAATATTTCAATTTAACCACAAGATAAAACAAGAAGATATCCGGGTCGGTGTCATCCTTGCCTATGTTGAACTCATTATTCAAGTAAGTTAACTTCTCTCTTGCGGCTTTTTTATCTTGATTTACCGTTAAATCATAAATGGAGTACAGTAGCTCTTCTAGCGGAGATTTTATATTTCTGGCTGAATGGATTCTTGAACTCTCATTCAACTCACCGGATAATTCATCAGTGCCAACGATTCCATGATCAAGACTATAGTTTAGAGGGAATTTATTCCTAGAACGGCCAGTGATATGATTATTTATACTATTCATCGCCAACACCCTTTGTGTGAATTATAAGAATATTTTACCACCTTATACAGCATATTTATACAACTTTCCATTAGTTTCTACGTTTTTTATAATATTTCCAGACTACTAGTTTTAAAGTTATCCAACTTTAGTCCACTTTTTTTCCTGATTCAGCTATATTCCCACTGTCACAATTTAGCCGTATCTTCGCCATAAAGATGTCATAAACAAAAGCCATTACCCGGTTTTGCTTAACCTGTAAAGGGAATATAATTAAAAGGAAGTTTGCATCACCTTTATATTGTGAAGTATTGAGCAAACTATTGTATAATGAGAGAGAACATAATTTGATGAACTATATTGTGTGTTGAAAAAGGAGTGAGTATGGATGTTGGAATATGATCCGGTCTTATATAGTCGTATTTTAACCGGTATAACTTTGGCGGTTCACGTCATCTTCGCTACAGTCGGTGTCGGGGTGCCCCTCATGATCTTATTGGCGGAATGGATGGGGATAAAAAGGAATGATGAACATTACCGCCTTCTTGCCAGACGGTGGGCCCGCGGGTTTGTTATAACGGTAGCAATCGGGGTGGTGACAGGAACCGCAATCGGCCTTCAGTTGAGTTTGCTCTGGCCTAACTTTATGCAAATGGCGGGACATGTGATAAGTCTACCATTGTTCATGGAGACGTTCGCCTTCTTTTTTGAAGCTATATTTCTTGGTATCTATTTATATACTTGGGACCGTTTCAAAAAGAAAATCTATCATTTTCTCATATTGATTCCCGTTGCCCTTGGAGCAACTGCATCCGGCTTCTTTATTACTACAGTAAACGGGTTCATGAATGCACCGAGAGGGTTTGACCTCGAGAACGGCGTCCTTACAAACATTCGCCCATTAGAGGCGATGTTCAACCCTGCAACCCCTACAAAGGTTGCTCATGTATTGTCATCCGCCTATCTGACGACCGCCTTTTTACTTGCGGCGATAGCAGCATTTGCAATACTTAGAGGAAAAAACCATGTTTATCATAAAAAAGCATTGCATCTTACCATGACTGCAGCGGCGGTGTTCGCAATCTCTACCGCGTTGATCGGGGACTTTTCCGGTAAGTATCTTGCAAAATATCAACCTGAGAAACTAGCTGCCGCCGAATGGCATTTTGAAACATCAACAGAAGCTCCTCTTATTCTAGGTGGGGTATTGCAGGAAGATAATAGTGTTAAATATGCATTGGAAATACCGTACGCTTTAAGTATTTTGGCACACGGGACTCCAGATGCCGAGGTTATAGGGTTGGAAGAATTTCCAGAAGAGGAGCTCCCTCCACTTATTGTCCATTACTTCTTTGACATGATGGTGGGAATTGGCATGTTCCTTGCATTGGTATCCATCCTATATGTCTTGTTTGCGAAGGTCAGGAAATGGAATGAATGGAATAAGCCACTGCTATGGGCAATTGTGGCAGGTGGACCATTGTCCCTCCTGGCAATCGAAATGGGATGGTTCTTCGCTGAACTTGGAAGACAGCCGTGGCTTCTCGTGGGTTATATGACGGTGGAAGAAGGAGCAACCACCTCAGAGCATGTTGATCTGATGATTGTCCTATTTGTTCTCCTTTACATTGTTCTTTGTACAACATGTGCGACAGTGTTAAGGAAAATGTTCAAAAATAACCCGGTGGAGAAAGAACTTCACGACAGGGGCATGGAGTAAGGAGGATGACGAATGAGCTATGAAGTGATTGGAATTACGGTATTGTGGACATTTCTTTATGGGTACTTGATTGTGGCATCGATTGATTTTGGCGCTGGGTTCTTCAGCTACTACTCTACAATCACCAAGAAGAATCATTTGATTAATAAAGTGATCGTTCGTTACCTCTCCCCTGTCTGGGAGGTAACGAATGTGTTTCTCGTATTCTTCTTTATCGGTATAGTAGGGTTCTTTCCCTCGACAGCCTATTACTATGGTACAACACTATTGGTGCCGGGCAGTATTGCCATTGTATTGTTAGCAATTCGCGGGTCGTACTATGCATTCCACCATTACGGAGAAAAAGGGAACACCTTTTACCAGGCGTTATATGGTGCAACCGGCTTAATGATTCCTGCTTCCCTTTCTGTCGTGCTGACGATTTCAGAGGGAGGCTTCATCTACAAGTATGAGGATACGGTGTGGCTTGATTATGCGGCATTGTTCACCAGCTTCTATTCCTGGGCGGTTGTCATTCTGGCATTAGTAAGTGTTCTTTATATTTCTGCCTACTTTCTGGCATATTACGCCAAAACAGCACGTGATGAAAAAGCTTTTGAGGTATTAAGAAAGTATGCGCTGAACTGGAGCCTTCCAACCATTTTGGCCAGTGTTCTCGTTTTCTTCGCTTTAAGCGACCATAATCCGGTACACTTTGATAAAATGCTTGAGCTTTCCTGGATGTTCAGTCTTTCGTTCCTCTTTTTTCTCGGAGCGGTTTATCTTATGTGGAAAAGGAAACATCTCGGTGTAGCGTTCATATTGGTAATGCTTCAGTTCGCAACTGCTTTCTTCGGTTATGGGGCATCACATATGCCGTACCTGTTATATCCGTATCTGACCATATATGATGGATTCACGAATGAGGCGATGGCCATTGCGCTTATCACCGCTTTTATTGCAGGACTTTGCTTACTGATTCCTTCATTATATCTCTTGATGCGTTTGTTCCTTTTTGACAACAAATACGTTCAGGGAAAAAAATAAGGAGGTCTATTCGATGGAAAACTTCTTAATCATGTATGCTTCACCTTTGATTGTGACAACCGGTATTTTCCTCTTGTTCTTATGGGGAGCGAAAGGAAAAGAAAAATATTAATCAAACAAGAAAGCTGCCCTACCAGTGATTTGGTAGGGCAGCTTTTGTATAATAGGGAGTTTATACGTCCAGATTCTTATCCTCAGAAACCAATGCAGGTTTCCTCTTTAATAACGGTATAATAAGGGACAATAAAGCTATAGCTATCAATGTAGCAGAGATAGGGCTTTTTAGAAAAACCATCCAGTCACCATTGGATATGGTCAGCGATTGGCGCATAGCCTGCTCCATCATCCCCCCAAGAATGAATGCAAGAATGAACGGGGCTGCTGGAAAGGAGAAGATTCTCATCAGAAACCCTGCAACTCCGAATAATAGTAATATATATAAATCAAACGTATTGAAACTGATCGCATATACCCCGATAAGACTGAACATGATGACCAAAGATATCAGCAAGGGCCTTGGAACTTTCAGGACTTTAGCGATATATGGGATAAGCGGTAGGTTCAATACCAATAAGAAGACATTACCTATATACATACTGGCAATGATGCCCCAGAACACTTCTGGATTGTCCTGTACGAGTAGCGGACCTGGTTGTATACCGAGAACAAGGAAGGCACCAAGCAGGACCGCTGTCGTTCCTGACCCCGGGATGCCTAAACTGAGCAGAGGTACAAAGGCCCCGCCTGTTGCTGCGTTGTTTGCTGCTTCAGGTGCAGCAAGACCTTTTATAGAACCCTTCCCGAACTCTTCTGGCTTTTTTGCGATTTTCTTTTCCGTCACGTAAGCAATAAATGAAGCGATGGTCGCCCCTGCCCCAGGCAGAACACCTAGAAGGAAGCCTAGGAAGGACTGCCTCGTAACTGGCCCCTTCATTTCATTTACATCTTCTCGTGATAGCTTCAGACTGCCGATGTTCCCGCTCATTCCGCCAGAACTGTCTTTGCGGTTGAAAATTAGGATACAAACTTCTGCCAGTGCGAATAATCCAAGAGCAATTACAAGAAAGTCAATTCCCTCTAAAAGATTGATGTTCCCGAAAGTGAACCGCTGTGTTCCTGTCTGCGCATCTATACCGATCGTCACCGCCATGAATCCCAATACTGCTGAAATCATTGCTTTTACCGTTGAACCGTCAGACAAACTCGAAATCGCAGTCAGTCCCATCAGCATCAATGCAAAATACTCCACGGGTCCGAAAACGACAGCCACAGAAGCCAGTAACGGAGTGAAGAGCATCAGGAGGATAACACTTATCGTACCTCCTGTAAAGGAAGCGATGGCCGCGATGGCCAATGCTTTTCCCGCCTTCCCTTGTTGTGCCATAGGGTATCCATCAAATGCAGTCGCAACTGTTCCGGAAATACCCGGTGCATTCAGAAGTATGGAGGATGAAGAGCCTCCAAAAACTGCCCCATAATACACGCCTGCCATCATGACCAATGCAAGTGCTGGGTCCATGCTGTAAGTCACAGGAATCATGATGGCGATGGCGCTGATAGGTCCGAGACCCGGCATCATCCCAATGAATGTTCCAATAAACACACCTAAAAATACAAATAAAATTCCTTCAATACTAAAGGCAACCTGAAAGCCGGAAAAAAGACCCTCCATTGAACCCATTTGACTCACCTCCTAAAATGGTAACACTCCTGGTGGTAAATGAATAAGGAGCAAATAATTGAACAGAAAATACAAGAGCAAAGAAAAAATGATTGCCACAAGCGCACTTGTTTTATACTTTTTGTAACCAAGAAATGAAGAACATGTAAAAACGAACAAAGAAGTCATGATTACAAAACCCACAATTTCAAGGAAAAAGATATATATTAAAATGAATCCTGCAACACCTAACAGGATATATAGTTCATTTATTGGTATGGATCGCTTTTGTTTTTCTTGATCTGTTTCTGTTTTTCGCTGTAAAAATAGAAGAACGGACAATACTAAAAGTAGGAAACCCAGTCCCTTAGGTACTACGTCGGCATCGACCAACGCATAAGGATAACTTGGAATCTGGTAGCTTAAAAACAAGTACACTCCTGCCATGCCGGCTAAGACTAACCCAAGTTTACGATTTATCGGTTTTAATAGCATGATATCTAATCCCCGCCATTCTATAGAGGAGCCGCTCCCTCATCTGGAGGCTAGCGGATCCACCTATTAATCTTTAGTTTCCAAGACCCAATTCATCCAACAAGGCCTGCATTTCCTCATTCTCTTTTTTGAGGAATTTCTGGTATTCCTCACCTGTCATGAATTGCTCATTCCAGCCGTATTTTTTTCTTATTTCATCCCATGCCTCGGATTCGTTCAACTCTGTGAACTTATCCACATAGTAGTCGATTGCCGCGGCATCCATATTAGGAGGCCCGAAGAACCCTCTCCAGTTGACGAATGTTTCATCAATTCCCTGTTCCTTTGCAGTTGGGAAGTCTGAGAGTACCTCCCCTTCAAGACGTTCCTCTGCCGTTATGCCAAGCACCTTGATTTTCCCTGCTTTCACCTGCTCCACAGTTTCTGCCGTACCAGCAGAATAGACATCAACACTCCCGTTTAGCAGGGCAGTCAATGTTCCCCCCTCTTGCTCGGAAACATACTTGATTTTGCTGATATCCACTCCTGCTGCTTTAGCTATTTTGACGAACTGGATATGATCCATGCTTCCAGGAGAAGAAACTCCGATTACCGTAATGCTAGAAGGATCTTTTCTCATATCGTCAAATAACTCATTTAAATCGTTCCATTTTGCGTCTGCCCTGACGGCAAAAGCACCGTAGTCCGCGATAACATTTGCAATCGGTGTGAAATCCTTATACGTGTTCTCCGATTGCCCGTTAAGCGGCACTAATAGTAATGGAGGGGAAGAAACAAACAGATGATGGGGATCGGCCTCTTTTTTCGCGATATAAGACCATGCAACTGCACCGCCACCACCTGGTTTATTTACGACCGGCATTCTTTTATCAATTATTTCCTCCTGCTCAAACGTCTGAGCGACCATCCTTGCAGTAGTATCCCATCCTCCTCCTGCCCCAGCCGGTGCCACCATTTCAATCGGCTTTTGCGGAGACCAGGTACCATCCGGGTTGGTTCCTCCTGTTGAGTTGGAACATGCTGCTGTAAAGGACAACATTAAGGTTAAACCGACTATACTTGCCTTTTTCTTCATTTTCACTTTCATTTTAAAACTCCCCTTTGCTGTTGTTATCTGTTATTAGATTTGGCTCTTTTGTTTGGAGCCTTGTCTTGTAAGTGATTGTAAAGAATATTCACATAAATGTAACCGTTTACAATATAAACGGCATAAAAGAAATATATGTTATTTTGTTCATTTTGTTCACGGGGGAGGAAATCGTGAAAATCACGAGGCGCGCATAGATTAGGGGAACCGTATCAAGAGAGAGTAGCGGTGATATCGACGAATGTTGAAATATATCAATAAAACTTGAGATATATCAATAAAACTAAGGGTGATATCAATAAAACTTGAGATATATCAATAAATCTACATATTCCGACAAAATCCATCATGAACTTATTCATAAAAACTGACCCTAAAATAAAGAGGCTGCCCCTTAGGACAACCTCTTTATTATGCATTTAATCCTTACACGACTTTATTGCATCTAATGTTGCCCTGTAAAAGGAATCGCTGTGCGGAACAAACATTCCTTTGTCCACTCTCATGGAAATTCTTACTCTTTCACCGTTCTCTTCTTCTTGCATACCTTCTATTGACACATGCTGTTCAGTTCCAAACCATAGCTGGTAAAATTCATAGAATGGAACAAGAAAAATCCCGCTCACCTCCTCTTCTTGCAGGATGAATGTTTTAAAAGGGATGTAACGCTTCAACAGATAAACATGTGCATGCTCTTTATCAATAAAACCCTCCATTTCTTTTTCGTAGGGAATGACACCAAGATAAGTCAATTCATCCATGGCGACTTTGATACCTATTTCCTCTTCTACCTCCCTGATGCCATCTTCCACTTTTTCATGTGATAACAGGTGCCCGGCTGCTGTTATGTCCAATAAGCCAGGATAATCCTTCTTTTCCTGGCTTCTCAGTTGAAAATAGAGATACTCCTTGCCATCTATCTCTGCCATTATCCAGCAATGAAAAGTTTCATGCCACAGGCCCCTTAGATGGATCTCATCTCTTGATGCAATACCTATATACTGTCTATCCTTATTAAAAACCTTTAACTGTTCCATTGTCTCATTTTCCTATACTATAGTATTTTCTTTCAGGTCTCCCTACCATACCGTATTCTAACTCAGCTTTTGCTTTAGCCATAGAAATCAAGTATTCAAGATACCTCCTTGCCGTTGTCCGCGATGCCCCCATCTGTTCTCCTATTTGTTCAGCGGTCCAACCATTTCCGGGATTGCAAAGAAGCAGTTTTTCCACTTTCCTCAAGGTCAATTGGTCAATCCCCTTTGGGAGTGGTGCCTTTTGGGGCTCATCCTCAGGTAAACCTTTTCTATGAAAATACTGATCTATCACCTCTTGATTATAAGATTTATTCTTTTGAATAAAGGCTTTTCTTTCAAGGTATTTTTTTATGGCGTGTTGAAACCGTTCAAAGGTAACTGGCTTAATGAGGTAATCTATCACGCCGTACTTCAAAGAGGCTTCTACCACCGCCTTCTCTGTTGCAGCAGTTATCATGATAACGTCCACTTCAGGGAATCTCTGCCGGATGACAGGAAGCAGTGAAGCGCCGCATTCATCTGGCATGAAATTATCCAAGAGGATAAGGTCTGTTTCCCCTTTAGCAAGGAGCTCTATCGTTTGAGCGGCATTAAGTGCCTTTTCAATCATTTGTACTCCTTCCACTTTTTCTATAAATTGTTCATGGATGTTGGCTACCCGAAAGTCATCTTCTGCAATCGCTACTTTTATCATGTTACAACCCCCTTACTTCTTTGGAAGGTAAACAGTAAAGACCGTGGTCTGATCCGAGGATCTGTGGACTTCAACCGTTCCCCCCAGTTGTTCTACCTCTTTTTTCACGATAGCGAGCCCGAATCCTCTTTGCTGATCGTCTTGTTTGGTACTGTATCCCTTCCTGAAAACATGGTCTAGTGTCCCAGATGGAAAACCAGGTCCATTATCACTTATCTCCAAGATTAGATCGTTACCATAATCAACAGCAAAAAAGGATACGATTCCGTCCTCTTTCTGCTCAACTGCCTCCATGGCATTATCTAGCAGATTACCAACAACGGCAACTAAACTGGAAAATCCTATATTAGAAGGAACCTCTTGAACCGAACTTCCCTCATCAAGCTGAAGTAGTATCTTTTTTTCGGATGCGACAGCGAGCTTCCCAAGAAGGATTGCTTGAATTTTTTCGTCTTTTATCCTATCAAAGAGAATATCATTTTGCTCTTGGTGAACCCTATATTCCGTTTGAATCCAGTCGGAAGCTTCTTTATATTTTCCTAATTCCAACATGCCTGATATGACATAAAGCTTGTTTGTAAATTCGTGGGTCTGTGCTCGCAGCTCTTCCGAATATTTCTTCACCTCAACAAGCATGTGAAGCAAATTTTTCATATCCGTTTTATCACGGAAACTTGAGACCACTCCTACGACGTTCTCTCTTTCTTTAATAGGAATTCTATTTACGATGATGTCCTTATTAAATAAAAATATCTCTTTATTCTCCTGTGCATGCCCTGTCCGGGCAACCTCCAGAATATCTGTACCGGGCATTATATCGGTTATCCGTTTATGTACCAGCTCTTTTTCCCCAAGCTCTAATATTTCAAGAGCTGAAGGATTAACCATGGTGATATAGCCGTTAGAATCAACGGCTATGATTCCTTCCTTGACGGATTGGAGGATTGCATTTCTTTCCCTGTACAGGGCAGCAATCTCACCGGGCTCCAGACCAAGTATATCTTTCCGGATGTTCCTTGCCAGTAAATAACCTCCAAAAACTCCGATATTGATTGCCAATAGGGCAATTAAGGATATTTCCAGCAATTTTTCTTCCATCCGGCTTTTTAAATTTTCCATTAGAAAACCGACCGATACTACCCCGGTGATCGTTCCATCTTCCGAGAAGATAGGGGCTTTCCCTCTAATAGATAACCCTAGTGAGCCTGTTGCTTCAGATATATAGGCTTCTCCATCTTCCAAAGCCCTTTTATTATCCCCACCTACCATATGCTGTCCAAGTTTCTCGGTGTCAGGATGGGTGTACCTTAAGCCTTCCGTATCCCCTATAACCACAAATTGTGCATCTATTTCCTTTTGGATTTTTAATGCCAAGGGTTGGAGCGATACACTTGGATTATCCGATTCCATCGCTTCCAATACTACTGGCATATAGGATATGGTTTTGGCCATCTGGAGAGCGTGGTTGCCTGTATTTATTTTGAGTTCTTTCATCTCCAGATAAAAAAACACGCCACATATTAACACTATAATACTGATGAGTAACGTCACAATTAGGATAATTATCTTCGTTTGCAGACGCACCGGCTTTTTATTCAGTCTCATCCAGATCTCCCCCTGAGTTCTTCTTATTTTATAATAATCGTCTTCAATATTCTATGTATTTTGACACTTATCAACGTCCGGGAAATTATTTATCGCCAAATACTTTCGTTATTTTCGTGGAATAATACCAATATAATATGGTTTCATCGCTATGCTTTTCTAGAATAATGATCGATTATAATTCGAATAATTTTCTTTATTTTATTTCCCGAGTCCTTTGGTTCGTTCCTTGCTTCTACTATTTTTCTTCTAAGAAAAACCAGGCAAAAACCGCCCGGTCCTTATAAAGTTAAAAAACTTTAGTTGTTTGGTTAATCGCCGCTGTTCCTCTCCGCAAATAGCTGCGCTTTCCACGTGGCTACCGATCGCCTGCGGGGTCTCAAGATTGTCGCTACTCCCCCGTAGGAGTCTACGCTATTTGCTCCAATCCACAGCTAGAAGCATAGAAGAACAATACGTTAAATCTATTTCAGTTACCACATTTAAATATTTTTTAGTTATCCTTTCTGTGAACGAAAATACCTTGTTGATTGCAGTGGAAGGCGCGCAGACTCCTGCGGGAGGAAGGGACAGGGGAGACCCCGCAACGGAGGAGGCCACTGAAAAAGTCCTTAATTTTAAGCTCTGCTAAAACACCGCTGTTGATTTCCGCAAAAGACTTCGCTTTCCGCGGGGCGACCTTGAGCCTCCTCGCTTCGCTGCGGGGTCTCAAGATTGTCGCTACTCCCCCGCTGGAGTCTACGTCTTTTGCTCCAATCTACAGCTAGAAACCATCATAAATTATAGGATTTCCAGTTTTTCAGTGGCCTCCAACGGAGTGAGGAGGCTCCCGGACCGCCCGCTGGAAAGCGAAGCGCCTGGAACGGAGATCAACAGAATTTTATGCTTTCTTATCATAAAAAAGAGCGACCCGGCTTACGAGTCGCTTTAAAATAGTTAACACACTGAGTCTTTTGGCTTGGGGTTTTTCAATCCGAACATTGGTCGTATAAATAGAGCCAAGAGTGTACCGAGCATTGCCATGATCATCCAGACCCAGCCATGCAAGCTGAAGGAGGCAATACCGCCGAAATACGCTCCGATATTACACCCGTATGCAAGTCGTGCCCCGTACCCCATCAGTAGGCCTCCTATAATGGATGCCCCTGCTATGCCGGGCTTTATTCTCTTAGGTTTAAAGGTACCTTGCGCAGTAGCTGCAATGAAAGCCCCGAGTATAATCCCAAAGTTCATTACACTTGTGGAATCCGCAAGCACGGTCTGGGTTAAGGCCTCTCCATTTACTCCTGCGAAGTACCCCCAGTTTGATACGTCCACCCCTACTGCCATCAGGGCTTTTCCTCCCCATAGCGCAAATGCGGACGTGATGCCCCAAGGGTTCCCACGAACAGCTAACGTCAGGGCGTTTAGCAGTGCCAGTATAATGGCAGCCGCAAATAATGGCCAGGAACCTCGAACCACCTTTTTCCAACCTGTCGTTGTCGCTAGAGGTTTCATATGTGGTGGGTTCTTTTTCTTGGCAATTTGCACGGTAATCCAATAGATACCTGCGAATATAACCATTTGAACCGCCCATCCCCCAAAGAATCCAAGGCCTGTCGACTCTGCGATTGAAATTGGCGGAAGAGCTGGAGTTTCTTCCATCCAGAACGTGAAATGATACGCACCGATAACAGAACCTGCTATAAAGGAAATCAGTGTCAATATCATGGAGGAGGATCCCCCACCCACTGAGTATAATGTCCCCGATGCACAGCCACTTCCGAGCTGCATGCCGATCCCGAATAGGAATGCTCCTAAAAGTACGCTTATTCCCACAGGAGATACATACCCGGTCGGTGTGTTACCTGTAAAACTGAATCCCGTACTTAAAATGATGGCAAACAAGGTTGTTGCCACTGCAAGCATCAGCATATGTGCTTGCAAGCCTTGAACATTTCCGACAGATATCAGTCTTCTGAATGCGGAAGTGAATCCGAATCTGGCATGCAACAGCGTAATACCCAGTGCCACCCCTATTATATAGAGAGTTCCCTGTACCCAATCAGTGGTAGCAATTATCGCAACCAGTAACAGAATTCCTGCTGCCAATCCAAGTGTTAAAAATGGTTTCTGTATAGGGTTTAACTTTGTCACAATGGTTGTTTTCGATTTTTCCTGGTACATTGTATGTTCAGTAGTTGTAGTTGTGTACGGCACTTCAATCACACCTTATCCTATTGTTTTTATCGGAATTTATATTAGTTGCTATGATAACTTTTTTCGACATGGTTGTAAACCTTCTAGCTTGTATTCTATATTTCTTAAAAAAATTTGACCATTTCATCTACTTATCTATAATTCGATTAATCTATCGAATTTCTTACATGTTGATTATATAGTCGAATTGAAATACAATGAATGAAGATACTATCATGTAGCGGCGTTTGAAAGGATTGTGAATAAATGAAAAAGCCAATCTCCATATTCATAATGGATGTTACTAATTCTACAAAGAACTGGAATGAAATAACGGGTTATCTCGAGGAAGTGGAAAGTATTACAAAAACATGGACAAGAGGTTTACCCAGTACAAAAGTGAAGCATCGACTTGGTGACGAGATTGTAGGAATATTCGACCACTTTTCTACTGCCTATACGGTTGCTTTTTATATCAGCCAACTTTGGAAGCACAGAGAACAGCCGCCCTATTTCGGTATTACCTTTGGTATGGTTGAGGATGACATTAAGAATATTGATCTCGACAAATGGAATCATCCATTAATGAGTTTTGCACGGAATGCGAATGAAAAAATAAAGCATTCTACTCAAAGGCCGTCCATGCTGTTGTTACCTGAGGATGAGATAATGCCAAGCGCATCATTGGACATGGCAAACTTATTATTGGCTTACCAGCATAAATTAATGAGCGAACAAACCGCGCTACAGCATTTGATAACGAAGCTTTTCGCCATACTCGATGAGCAAAAAGCAATAGCAGGACTAGTAAATAAGTCTCCATCTACTATCTCCAGCCACTACAAGAAAGGGAATTGTGAGATAATATTGAAAACCCTTAAGACCATCCAGGAAACGCTAGATCAAATGGAAGCGAAAACTATAGGGAACTATCCGAACAATATTACGAAAGAATTGACAAAAACGATAAAAAACCAGCTTCATCAGAATATCAACACAATTATCTCTTCGTGAACTGGAAAGTTAGGAGCGGTTTAAATGATTGTCCTGTGCCTTATCTTAGCTCATATGGTAGCTGATTTTTATCTTCAGACAGAGAAAATGGTGAAGGATAAACGAAGATATTTCAAGCTTCACCTATCCCACCACGCGGTAATAATGTTCCTGTCCCTTTGCATCCTGTTTTTCATACAAGGACAGAATTTCTTGAATGAAGTGGTAATACCCTCCGTTCTCCTGGTGATTTTTCATGGGATTATCGATTTCTCGAAAATTGCCCTACAGGAGAAAGGTGCAAGATGGACACAGAGAAACACTTGGAATCTGGGACTGTTCATAGGTGATCAGGTCTTGCATATCATTACTATTTTGGCAGTTTGCTATTTTACTTTACAGGTAGATTTGAATGAATTGCTTCAACAGTTGCTGTTAACATTGAAATTAATTGAAGGAGTACAGCCGGAGCTTGGGCTTGCAAACAGTCTCTTGTTCATCCTAATCATGTTCATCCTATGTACCACGGTAACAGGACATCTAATTCGCATCATGCTGGGGTCCCTGACCAAGCATATCTCCTTATTTGAAGGTAAATACACCTTGCGCGATTTAGCAGTCAGTCCTAATAGTGAAAAAAACATGTCGGAAGAATATACCTATATGGTGATGAAACACCAGGATCTTTCGCGCGGTAAAGTAATCGGCTATTTGGAAAGGTTGCTGGTGGTCGCATTGATACTCATGGGGTCCTTTCATGCAGTCGGGTTCATTGTTGCTGCTAAATCTCTTACCAGGTTCAAGCAGATGGATGACCGGGATTGGGCAGAGTATTTTCTGCTCGGAACCCTGACCTCCTTCCTTTTGGCGATCATTTATGGAGTAATTTTGAAGGTTGTGCTATTCGGATGACTCTCCTAATTAACAATGGAAATTAATAGACTCTAAATAAATTAATAGAAAGCAGGTAAACACCCTGTCCAATTCTATCAACTTTCATATGATAGAAACAAAGGGGGTGACCAACATGTTACGTTATTACCGTTTTGTGACAAGGTTAGGGGAAAACCTGATCGAAGAGGGCGAAGATTTCTTGGAAAGACGAGCAAAAATGGCCAAGAAAGTCATTAAGAGAGTAGCCCGCCGCTTGGATGATCTGATTGACTAATCGATTTATGCTCCACTATTTAAAAGCCCTGTAAGTATCCTTCAGGGCTGGCATGGGAAACAGCACCGTTTTTGACGGTGCTGTTTTTCCATGCTACATATTTTTGCTTTGCTGAAGAAGCTTGGATTCTCCCGTTCGCTCCCACTCTTCTACGGTCTCATAGGCTTGTTGAGGGGAATACCCTTTTCCTACAAGAACCCCCATCAGGACGAATTCTTGTAGGATGTGAACAGCATTTATTCCTCTTTTCACATCCTCTAATCCTTCTTTGACCAAGAATTCTGTGTACTGGACCCATTCATCCGGTGTCTTTCCATCAATAATAGGCGGCCCTTCTCCATTCTCTTTAGCCGCTTCCGCAGCCTCCGCATCTGCCTTAGTAGCATGAACCGTTCCAAAAGGATGATTTGGAGGGGCATATATCGAGTAAAGCTTGAGCGGAGTATTACCAGTATTGGTCAGGTTATGCCAGGTGCCTGCCGGAATCACTATGGCATAGTCATCCGATACCATTCTCTCAAAGGTTAGATTATCCTTGCTTTCACCCATCTGAACCATTCCCTGTCCTTGTTCTAAACGCAGGAACTGATCCACGTTAGGATGCATTTCCAAACCGATATCTTCACCAGGATTCAGGGTCATTAATGTGATCTGAAACTGTGTTCCCGTCCATAAAGCGGTACGAAACGAATTGTTTTGCAAGGTGGCTTCATTTATATCTGCCACAAAAGGATTTGGCCCATAATCCGTTAACTCAATCGCTCGATGACCGTTATGAAAATGGTAGGAATTAAACGTGTTAGCATATGGCAGGTAATTGTTTCTTGCGTAGTTATAGACGGTCGGATTCACACTATTTGGGTATAGATATGGATACATATTTGGATGATAATACATTCCTTCAACCCCTTCAAATTTCATTAAGGTATCCTATGCAGTTTTTTTGGGAATGTACTTTGGGATGGTTGGTTAATTTTTGGTCAGTTAGCATGTTGTTTGGACGAAAGCGATAAACCAAAAAAAGCCTATCTCTTCGTGAAATAGAGATAGGCTGGTTTAAAAACTTATTCTGTTTTAAAGTCTTTTGTACTTCTGACTGTATCAATTGGTCTGACAAGCTTCTCGATTTGTTCCCTCTTAGGTTCGAGGAACGGAGGTAAAGAAAGTTTCTCACCTAATGTTTCATATGGCTCGTCTCCCATGAATCCGGGACCATCCGTTGCAAATTCGAATAGAATTTGAGGGGCAACCCGTGCATAAAGGGACTCAAAGAAATAGCGGTCCACATGTCCTGATGTGTTAAAGCCGAACCCCTTCAGTCTGGCATCCCATTCATCAATGACAGCTCGATTGTCCACTCGGAAAGCTGCGTGGTGTACTGTTCCGAATCCTTGCTGAGCTTGAGGCAGTGTCGCATTGTGTTCCACAACAATCTGTGCCCCGTTGCCTCCTTCTCCTACCTCAAACAAATAAGTATTCCCGTCTTGAGCAATTTCTTTGAATAGCAAAACTTTCTCCAATACTTCCTTGAAGTAGTCAAAGTTTGCCACACGAATGTGTAGAGGTCCTAAACCGGTAATCGCATTTTCTAATGGAATTGGCCCCTTCTGCCATGGTGTGCCTGACTCTACTCCCCTATTGTTTTCATCGGAAACAAGTTGATACTGCTGATCGTCAAAATCAACAAATGAAAGGGTTTTTGTCCCGAACTGATCTTTGACGCCATCGTGCTTTATATTTAATCGGTCGAAACGATCTACCCAATATACTAATGCTTTGTCTGAGGGAACTCTGAAACCGGTTCTGAAAATCTCATTCGTTCCATGGCTTCCTTTTGGAATACCGGGAAAATCAAAGAAAGTCATGTCTGTCCCCGGGCTTCCTGTATCATCAGCAAAAAACAGATGATACGTTTGAATATCGTCCTGATTTACCGTCTTCTTTACAAGTCTCATTCCAAGAACATATGTGAAGAATTCGTAGTTTTTTTCTGCACTGCTGGTTATGGCTGTTACGTGATGGATACCTTTAAGTCCGTTCATTTGAGGATCTCCCCTTTATATGATTGAGTTTGTTGTATTTTTGGGTTGAAATTAATTATCTTGAATTCGAGATAATTATACCGTGGTTTAAGGTGGATGTCAAATTGGCGGCTGGTGAATTAGGGTTGTTAAAGAATACTTTCTGGATCTTGTTTTTCCTGAAGTTGGTAGCTGTAGAGAGCAGAGAATCCTTTTGATGGTGTCAGGTGATGAGCAATGCAAAAACTCTCTTGCTTCTTCGTTTGTAATTGTCTCATTGAAAATAAGGAAAAAGTCTTTCAAGGCTGGTATGTGTGCATCCTTAGATTTGTGTAGACACTCATCGCAATGCCATAGTGCATTATTTCTTACCATAGGGATGTAACTACAGATTGGGCATTGTACTCCAGTTTTTATTTCTGAGGGGTCTATATCTAACAAACGAAGGATATGAGTGGTATTAAGTTTGTGGTGTTTTATTAATGTTCGTGCCAGCTTTTTCATCTCTTTCAAAGAATATACGGTCTTATTCGTAATGGTTTTTTGCTGTTCAATCTTAGTTGGTAGGTAATGACTATGAATTACTTTTTGAAAAGTAGTTCTATCAGCAGGATCTATTTTAATCATTGAAGAAGGATCGCTAATTACTACTAAGGAAATTATGGGGATTTCATTAAAATTGTGTTGTTCACACCACTGTCGGAGAAGTCTTTCTTGGTTACTAACTTGAATAATTGGACATGTATAACTGTTAACGTTTCCGTGATATGTTTGAATAAGTTGATTGAATTTCCTATCGAAAAATATGGTGCCACCAATGTTTTTCACCTCTAACAATAGAATAAAACGAGAGCAAATAAGTAAAGTGTCAATCTGAAAATGAAGTTTTTGGAACTGTAAGCGGATGTTATGGAGAATGAGGTTTTCCTTTTCTGGGATGATGCTTAAAGGGTAATCAATGGAGTGTTCGCCTTTGTGGCCTTTTCGGTACTTAGCTAATAGTTCTTTAACTCGAGGCATTTTTGGGTGGTCATTTTCAAGTCGTCTTTCAATAGCTTCTAAAACTAGTATATTGAGAGGTAATTCTCTCGTTTTAAGTATCATTTTCTTCCTCCAATCAGTTGTGTGTAGTAAATTATACATCATTATAGGGATTTAGTCCCGAATCACACGATGATTTTTATCAGTTTTTCTCATTCCGGCGAAAATATGGATAATTCAGCGATTTTGAAATTAATCCGGCGAAAATAGAATTAATTCAGCGATTCCAAACATAATCCGGCGAAAATGAATTTATTTCAGCGAAAACAAAGAACAATTCGGCGGCACCTTAAAATGCTACTACTTACACCACCTAAAACTCTAATTTGTTGTTTCTAATAAAAACGAAAACCGAAGTTCTAATGCTCCAATCTCCCCTTCAGTGAAAAAAGCGGCGTATCCCGGAAATTAGGCTCTCCTCCCGACCGGAACCTAGCCAACACGCTTATCCCAACGCCGCTCCCCCCACCACTACAATCTCGAAACTCACCCCCACCTACAACTCATACTCCCACTCTTCCTTCATCTGCAGATAAAGCACCAGTAGCATATCTTCCAACTCATCATAATGTTTACTCGTCGGATCAAGTCCGATCTTCGGAAATAGGATATCGGCTATTTTTCGGGTCAATACGATGCGGTCATCTGTGCTTAAGGATTCAAAACGTTCCGCGTATGTCTTCAGCAACTTCCATTCCTTTGCCCCGAGTGGCTTCAAAGCCCACTCATCCACCAGACGAACCTCTGTACTTAGACCTTTCTCAGCGATCAGTTTGTCTAGCTTCGTAGCCTTCTTTTTCTTCTTTCCTCTTCTTTCATGTACCACAATCGTTCCGGCAACAAGGTCTCCGAGGCGTTTGTGCTTGGAATGGAAAAAGATCATGAGCATTCCAACTAGGTAATTGACAGGCAGCATATCTATGATTCGCAGGAAGTTTCGTATCAGGCTGGACAGCAAGGTAATGCTGTGGCCGTTTTCCTGAATGACGCGGATTCCGAGCACTTTTTTACCCAGTGTTCGTCCGCCTGTAAAATACTCTAGCAGGAAGAAGTAGCTCCAGTTCAGAATAAACATTAGAATGATGACACCTGCAAACAGATAGGATGGAATGTCCGATTGGAAATAATCGAATAAGCTGGCATTAAGTCCGAATATTAGTGCTATCACAATGAGAATGTTGATGGCGATCAAGATGAGCGAGTCTATAATGAATGCTGCTGCCCGGCTGCCTAGGCCTGCTGCATGGAATTGCAAGGATACATATTCGGGAGTTTTGATATCCACTTGTTCTGTGTTCAAGATGATTCCCTCTTTCTATGGATAAATTTAACTAAGAAGTGTTTCTATTTCTCTACAATATTACTATAATGAAGTAGATTGCTGAAATCAGACACGAGGTGTATAAGAATGAATGTCAAACAATTTATTAAACAGCATCGTAATCAATGGAAAGAGCTTGAACAGCTTGCTTCCGACTTACATAAAAGAAAAAATATATCGGGTGAAAATCTGGAAAAGTTTCATCGTCTCTACCAGAAAGCAGCACAACATCTGTCCTATAGTCAGACCTACTTTCCGGATGAGGAAGTGACATCGTATTTAAATGGTCTGGTATCCAAATCTCATAATCTACTTTATAAAGATCAGATTACAAGCTGGAAGCAGGCTGGAGATTTTTTCGGACATAAATTCGTCGGTCTTTTATATGAACAGTGGAAATTCGTGGTAGTTGCCATGCTGCTATTCACCTTTGGAGGGCTTGGGGCATTCTTTGCCGTGTTGCAAGACCCTCTTTATGTGTATTCTATTCTTTCCACTGATATGGCACAAAGCATTGATCCGGATAAGCTTGGTACAAGTGATGGGATGCAGGATGCGCCAGTAATGTCTGCCAGTATCTTGACTAATAATATTCAAGTTGCAATTCTTGCGTTTGCCGGTGGGATTACATTTGGCTTGCTGACAGTCTATGTACTAATCTACAATGGTATCATTGTAGGAGCCATTGCCGCATTATTTTGGCACCATAGTATGACGTATGAGTTCTGGGCATACATTGTTCCGCACGGAATGATCGAATTGACAGCGATTTTTATAGCTGGTGGTGCGGGCCTGCTGATGGGATATAAGCTGTTCGTGCCTGGAGAATATTCAAGAGGCTACCAACTGAAAGTGAATGCCAAGCGTTCTGTCCAGTTGTTACTTGGAACAATACCGTTATTCATAATAGCAGGGATAATTGAAGGTTTCATTACCCCTGCTGCAATACCGTTAGAGGCTAAATACTTAGTTGCAGGCTTGACGGTCGTCGGTCTAATTCTTTATGTGGTATTAGGTAAATTCAGATTGCATAAAGAGCAGCTACAATAAACCTCTGTTTATGGTGTCAATATAATGGGATACAGCGGCTGTAGCAAGCCGTTCTTCACGGGCCTCCATCATCAGGAGGCCTTGTTTTTCCCATTTTGATTTCTCACGTTTCTTTATGAGGAGCTGCTGTTGAGCGATACTTTTCACCATGGTTTCTTCAAGGTTGTTGGCAGCTGCCTTTGCCCTAGTCACCAATGTCTCGTCCTCGACACCAATCATGAAGAAAAGGTGCCTTTGTCTGACTCTTTTCAAGTAGATAAGGACGCTTTCTTCATGCAGAAATGTTTTAACATCACTGAACAAAAGAATGAGACTTCGTTTCTTCTGTACAAGCTGTAGATATTGGAAAACTTCTGCATAATTGGATTCTGCTGCGTCAACTTGGACGTTATAGATCGACTTTAAGATGGTTTGCAAGTGTGCCATCCCTTTTGCGGGTGGTATATATGCTTTCACTTTCTTGGAAAAGGCCAGTACAGCGACATAGTCCCCTTTTTGCAGAGCCGCTGCCGCAACGGTTAAGGCTGCTTCAAGTGACTTTTCCAAGCGATTCCCACTTTTGAGCTCGGCCCCCATCATCCTTCCGCAATCTACAAGTATCGTAATATACTTCCCATGTTCAGGTTCATACTCATTTGTCATGACTTCATGTAGTTTTGCAGTCTGGCGCCAATTTATCTTCCGGGGGTCATCACCAACAACATAAGAACGGATTTTTGCAAACTCACCGACCCCGCTTTTTTGTTTGCGGATATTAACACCCTCATGAATCAGAAATCTTTGGGCATTCTCCAAATACTGCTTGGTTTCCGTCATATCAGGAATCACTTTAACGGAATGACTCTCCTCCACCACTAGTTGCTTTTGCCACAAACCGATTCGGCTTTTATACCGTAAAAAGAGTTTATCTACCTTATAGTCGCCTCTTACCGGTGCGACCGTATCATAGGTGAATTGTTTTCTAGAACCTTTCCCGACCGAACCTCTTACAGGAAACGGCCTGGTAAAAGACTGTGGGATTCCATCTTTTAACTCACAAGCCATGTCCTGGTCGCTTGAATTATCCACTACAATTTGAACAGGATATGTGATGCCGCGCTCCATCTCTGCAGGTAGAACCCTTGCAACTTTCACTGCTTTTTTACTTGGAGAGAATACAAGGTCCACCAAGTTGAAGAGAAAGAAAAATCCGTTTAGCAAAAAGATGACCGGCCAGGAAATTGCAACAAAAAAGCTGGCAATGATAAAGGTAAAAGAAAGTAAAGCATGTAGCAGTATCAGTTTTCTTGTTGGCAAAATACCTTTATCTCGGAACAGGAATCGACCCCACAAGTTCTTCAATGATTTGCTCAACAGTCGCTCCCTCCAATTCCATATGAGGCGATAATTGTATCCGGTGTCGCAAAGCCGGTTTTGTCACCATTTTTATATCATCAGGCGTTACATAGTTCCGGTTGCTCAAGTAAGCCCACGCCTGGGCAGCTCTACCGATTGATATTGCAGCACGTGTACTTGCTCCAAAGCGGATGGAATCCGATTCACGTGTCTTTCTGACGATTTGCATGATGTAATCCATGATGTTGTCACTAAGTGTGACCTGCTGTATTTCCTCTCTTATGGAAAGGAAGGTTTCCATGTCCAAGACGGGCTGGACATCAGTGTGGGTGAATTTCTTGCCTATTACCTGTTTCAGAACGGCGGTCTCTTCTTCAAGACTTGGAAAATCGATATTTAACTTGAAAAGGAAGCGATCCTGCTGTGCTTCTGGCAACGGATAAGTCCCTTCATACTCAATTGGATTTTGAGTTGCCACTACGAAAAATACCCCTGGCAAAGGGTAAGTTTCCCCTTGTATGGTTACCTGCTTCTCTTCCATTGCTTCAAGCAATGCCGCCTGGGTTTTGGCCGGGGTCCGATTTATTTCGTCTGCAAGCATAATGTTTGTAAATATGGGGCCTTTCAACGTTTCAAAAGTCCCTTCCTTCATATTGTAAATGGAGCTTCCCGTAATATCACTTGGCAACAGGTCAGGGGTAAACTGTATTCTGTTGAATGTACCTCCCAATAAAGTTGCGAGTGTACGGACAATCTGTGTTTTCCCCGTGCCAGGCACACCTTCCAACAATACATGCCCACCTGCTAATACGGAAGCTAGGAGAAGTCTTACATTCAACTGTTGTCCCAGTATTCTTTCCTCATATTTCTCAAGTAGAGATGCTAATTCCGGCTTCATCCCTCTTCCACCTCTTTTCGTAATGTATCCAGTTGTCTGGACCAGAGTATATATTCCTGTTTCGAAATCTTATCTTTTCCTAACACCATCGTTAACTGATGCAAAAATAAATCTATTTTCCCGTTATCCTTTGTCTTCCATTTCCTATGAAGAATCCCAGCACAATCTTTCCAATCCCTATTGAAAGGTACTCCCCATTTTTCCTGCAGTATGTATTTTACATACTCAGCCTGGGTTTCCAGGGAATCGTGATACGCATTTCCCTTAATATGCCAAGCTGCCAATGCCCGGATGCTCTCATCACTGAACCGGACCGTTTCTTCACGTGGCTGAGAAATAGGGCCAAACCTTTTACCGAGCATCCAAAGCAATAGAATCGTCAATAATAGACCTTGAAAAAGTAGAAGCAAGAACCAAGCCTGATAGACATCAATAGATGATGTTCCTGTCTCTCCATGATTGTACTCATCAAAGAGAATGGTGGTATAATCCATCTCATCTCCTTGTAAAAGTCCAAGCACTAAAGGAAGATGGTCCTTAGCCAATATCTCGCCATTCATAAGCCAGTTCGGTGCCAATGAAACAATAAGGGCGCCTTCCCCGTATTCCCGCTTCACAGCAATAGCACCGTGAGAATCAGAAAGCAGAACCTCATCATCCATCGATTCTTCTATTCTTACGGAAGAATGGATATCCGCTTCATAACTCGTTTCGGTTGAATCAAAAACTGTTTGTTCAGGAAACATCATCTCTATAAACGTGGTACGAATATCAAAAAATCCCCTCGGATTGCTTTTCAATAAAAAGATGGTATTACCCGCTTCCATAAATTCCATATACGCTTCCATCTCTTCTGTGTCCGGTGTGAAATATGGTTCCACCATCAGCAACAATTGACGTTCTTGGGATTGGGGAAGTAGTTTGGATGACTGTTCCCATCTGTTCACAACAGAGGTTTCATCATCCAAATAGTTGTAGAATCCCTTGATGCCGCTAGGAGAAGGTGACTCGGAATCATATGGTGAAAATTCCTGTGGCTGTTTGGATAATATAAGGTAGATGCAGATCAGGAATAGAAAAAATAATAGACCGAGCCATATCCAACCTCTTTTCTTAGCTGCAGAACTTTGCAAAATCCTCCCTCCTTCCTTCTAGCCTTCATCATGTGTTTCATGAATCCATTTCATCGCAACGTCCCGATAGCGTTGATATTCTTCCTTAAGCACTTGTTGCTTGCCATATGTTGCCCGGTCAAACAAGAGCGCAAAGTTGAAAAATAGATCTGCTTGATTTTTATGTCCTCTTTTCAATTCCTCGAAATACTCCCAGTTCGTTTTCCAGATTTTTGCCTCGAGCCATTCTTTTTCATGGAAAAATAGAAGTATTCCCAGAAAAAGATGGCGCGTTGCAAGCGAATAGTCTTCCAAGTCTTCATATTTTTTTGCCTCTGCCACATGTTGAAAATAGGACCATTCCATTTCATTGCTGGATTGAAATGGCTGTTTTGCTTTTATGGCACGATTTTTTCTGTATCTGCTTATGTACATTGACAGCACGACTACCATGAAAATAATGACAAGCCCTAAAATTAGAATCAAAATGTTACCGGCTGTCCCGCTTGTATTTTCCATAGATGGAAAAAGCCTGGAGAGTAAGTCCGCCAGCCAGGCTTTTACTTCATCCCACCACATCTGCAATGAGTTTCTATTGTCAGCATAATATATCCGGTATTCATCCTGTTTCAATATTTCCTCTAGCTTTCCCCTAGCTTCTTTTTCTTTCAGCATTACTCATCACCTGCCTTTTGAAAGCGTACGGATGCACGCATTAACTAGTGTGATAATCATCAATTAATTCTCTTAAATCGTCTGCATCATGACGAACCTTCAGATCCAAGTACATGACTGCATACCCCACGGACATGATGAGAGAAGTAAATAAAGTTGTAAAGCTTACAATTAATCCCAGCAGAACACTATTACCAAGTACTATCTGAAAGGAAAGCTCCACGGCTGCACCTATGGTAAGCGTGATTAAAAAGAAAATAATATAAATTCCTATTAACTTGAATGTTCTACCTTTGGAAAGCCTCCAACTCCGTGTTAATCCAGGAGAGTTTCTATCCAATACAACTGATCCGAAGTAAAAGCTCCACCTTGTAAGCAGGAATGCTCCAATAAGGAATAATGCGATTGTTAAAACAATGGAAATAATGATTCCTATAACCATGTCCATAGCTATTACAATTACGGAAGTGAATATTCCGACAAAAACAAAACCTACAATAATACCAAAAGCAATAATTATGTATAAAAGGGTTGAGCCGATTAATGGAGCAAACCGGCCAAATGCCTGTTTAATCAATGCCCCAAATGTAAATTCACGATTATGTTTGATGTGGTTAACACCTATTAATATAGCGGCTTGTGCAACTGGATAAGTAAATAAAATCAATAAAGAAACAAAGCCCAGTCCTATGTCGGCTGCAAAATTGGTGGAAGTTTCTTCTGTCAGTTCAAAATTGTTCATCATTTGCTCATACCAAGTGGCTCCCCCTCCCTCTTGCCGTAAAAAGCTCTTACCTGCAGCCAATTCGATTAGTGCTTGTAGTATATATACCGGTCCAACAAGGAGCAATAGAATGGTGATAAAATCCTTGAATTTATATTTGCTTATCCGGAATGTCTGATCCAAAATCTCTCCGAATCCTTTAGGTTTATTTAACTGGTTATTCATCCCTCTTCCTCCTTCATACTATTCCAAATGTTGTCATATCGACTATTTTACCATTAATCTATCAATTTTCGAGTTTTATTTATGTAATATCTATTTTAAATTCTACTTGTGAAAATAGAGAAGTGGCATCCGTTTTCATAGGACACCACTTTTTGTTTTTTCTATTCATACATCGTTTCAACTGATGGTTGATCATCTATCCTCATTACCATCCACCCACTCACGAACAAGATGATGGAACCTAAATAAAAGATGAAATCTACCGTAAATAAATCTATAAGAAAACCACTAACGATAACAGCAAATCCGGAAAAAATCGAGACCCAAAAATGATACTCACCAATCTGTTTTCCCCTTTGTCTAATATCTGTCATATCCGCCAACAACGCCTTTTCACTTGTTTTCTGCATTGCCCCGATTACTCCGAGAATGATTTGAAGGGAAAAGACCTGCCATATGGCATTGACCATCGGGAATAGCAGAAACAAGACGGAGGTCCCCCAAGCGTTGATTAAAAGGAAAACTTTCCTTCCTTTTTTATCCGATACTTTTCCAATCCAGCGATGAACAAGAGCTGCACTTAATGTAAATAAGCCGTAGGCAATTCCGAAATCTGTAAAGTTCCCTCCTGCTTCACGGAGGAAAATGATATAGAACGGAAATACGAGACCTGTTCCAAAAAGTACAACACTTTGGGAAACGATAATCCATTTTAGCCGCATTATTTTTTGTACCTTTCAAAGAAATAGTGGTAAAAACGTTCTTCCTGGTCAAATTGCTTCTTACTATCAAAGAATTCATCCAATTGAGGGTACGCTTGGCGAATTTGATCGTCTGTCGGAAAAAGTTGATAGGTTAAATAATAGGTTCCCTTCTGTTCCAAGGCAGCATCCACTATTTTTTGTTCCATTCTGTTAATATCTTTTTCATTCAATTTTTGATTGAAATATAGGACAAAGGCGAAAGTTTCTTGCTCTGAGTAACTCAGGAATGCTTCTTTGTTTGCAGGGGTATATCTTACCGTTACATTCAAGAGGTTCAAGTTCTCTTCTTCTATAATCTCTCGCAGGTCATCCACGAAACCAGCAAAGTTCTCAGTCGGAATGAAATACTCTTGTAAAATATCCGTATCTCGAGAAGAATCGTAATCAAGAAATTTTATCGGAGGTCTCATGGCATTATTTCTTGAAACAAGTTCCCCTTCTGTTCCATCACCATAGATTTTCTTCTGGAGATACCAGGTTAATGTTTTACCCCAGTCGTATTTCCTTGATAACCCTAGAAAGAATTTGTCTCTTGCAACATTTTTTTCTTCTACTAATAAAGATAATTCTTCCACATCTACATCAGCAGGATAGTTTGCGTTATCTGGTTCCAATTTTTCATAAGTGGTCATATACATTTCGCTCAACAGAGAGTCGGGTGTAACTGAAAGTCGGGCAAAATGAAGCCCTACTTGATCATTTCCTTTAATGTTCTCGTTAAAATGATTGACATAATCGTTGTAGTCCATCTTATTAGTGGTAGACATGTATAATGCATCATCCGTAAGCTCAAGGGTTACATCCAAAATGACTCCAAAGAGACCAAATCCACCGATTACTAGCGGAAACAGTTTTTGATTTTCTTCTCTGCTAACAGTGATAATGGAGCCGTCCGCCTGAAGCAGACGAAAAGATTTCACCGTTTCGATGATTGGGCCATAATTGGGATCTCTTCCATGAACATTGGAGCTCAAAGAACCTCCCACGGTAAATACGTTGGATGACTGCATCACTTTTACTGACAGACCGAAAGGGTTTATGTATTCTTGAATTTGATTCCAGGTAACCCCGCTCTGAACAGTGATGGTTTTATCCTCTTCATTCAGTTCCAGTATTTGGTTGTAATTTCTCATATCAAGGAATACCGAGTCCTCATAAAAAGAATGGCCCCCCTGGCTATGTTTGGTCCCTCCAATAGAAATTTTCCAGTTGTTTTCTGATGCTTCTTTGACTACATCAATTAGTTCGTTTTCCCCTTTACCGCTAATAATCTCTTTTACTTTCACTTTTGTAAGTCTGCTGACATCATGGATGAGCAAGTCATCTTTGGACTGGTTCAGCAGGATGGAAGTTGAGAAGATGCAGGTATAGAGAAGCAATGCTGCAAGCAGCATAATAGGCAATTTTCTCTTTGTCGGCCGAAATTTCATGTGTTTCCCCCATAATTTCAAGTTTCTTTATTTATATAGTTAAACGTTTTTTATCGAGTAAAAGTTTCATTGTTTTGTTTCGTCTGGGGAATTCGGGTGGAAAAGACATATAATCAACAAAAAAAGCCGTCCCCCACCTCTATTGGCGAAGAACAGCTATGGCATTACTTATAAAATACCTTCTCGACATTATATCTTGCTTGAAGAGTATTGGCGATGTATGTCTCATAGATTTCTCTTTCCATTGGATCTTCTACAATACAAACATCGATGCGATATACTTCATCGCGGTGGTTTTTGATTGGGGAGACGTTGTCCTCAAAATGTTTTTTAACTCGTTGGCGCAGCTTTCTCGCTTTTCCTACGAATAGCAGATCATCATTTATGTTAAAGAACATGAAGATTCCGCCTTGGTCTCTTGGTATTTTATGAAAATCAATAAACCCGTTGATAGGTGTAATGATCGGTTCATCCTGTACACGGATTTGTTGGCGTTCTGTGATGGAAACGCTCGGGTTTGGTATAGATATTTTTATCATGGTATATCACGTCCTCTTTTTCAGTAGAGCTAAATACTAACACAATCAGCTAGTAATAGCTAATCATTTTCTTACACTTGCTTTCTTAATGCACCACCGACATCGTAGTTGTGGATATCAAGTTCCATGGGTACCCCCATTGCGAGTCTTGCCAGCTCTGCACCCAAAAAGGGACCGCTGGTTAACCCCGATGCACCCAACCCATTTGCTATAAGGATATTCTCATGGGTAGGGATACTGCCAATGACCGGAAGAAAACCTGGTGTGAAGGGCCGGAAACCAACTCTTGTTTCTAGGAATGTACCATCTGACAGGCCAGGAGCAACCTCAAGACTCTTACTTAAAATTTCATTCATTCCTCCTGCAGTCACTCTTGTATCGAACCCTGCTTCATCTTCATGTGTAGCACCGACTACTACCCGTCCGTTGTCAAAAGTCAGGATGTATTGATTATTTGGCGGCATCACCACCGGCCAGCTCTGGGTTTCTTTATAATCTATTTCCAAGTGGATGATCTGAGCTTTTTGCGGGGCAACATCGAAATGAATCCCAAGCGGTTGAAGAATTTCCTGAGACCAAGCTCCATTTGTCAGAATTACTTGATCAGCTTGGATGCATTTGTCTCCTACTACCACACCTGTTACCATGCCTCCATCAATGATAAGCTTTGCATCACCAGACAAGTATGTTGCGCCATGTTTTTTAGATGCGTTTATTAGCGCATTACGTAATGCTCTCCCGTCAACCTTTGCACCTCCGCTTACATGAACCGATCCGTATTCTTCTGATAAAACCGGGAAAAGCTCTTTTGTTTGTGCAGGAGTAAGCACCGTTACCTCGCCTATTTCGGGTGCGTCTTCTCTCCGTTTTATGGCTCTTTCCGCCATTTTCATAAGTTTTTCCGGGTCTTTATGTAAACTGATAGCCCCAACCCGGTTATACCCGGTTTCTGTTTCACCGTCCTGTTGTAGCTGTTCAATTAGGGATGTGTAGTATTTCGCCCCTTTTTTAACAAGTGTGTACCATGCTTTGTTACGTCGTTGGGAGATCCATGGGCAAATGATTCCTGCTGCAGCATCTGTCGCCTGTCCTTTGTCAAACCGGTCCACTACGGTCACAGGTACTCCGCATTTTGCTAGATGGTAGGCGGTAGAGGCCCCAAGTATGCCTGCCCCGATTATTGCTACACTTTTCATTCATATGCCCCTTTTCATATATTCTTTATTGATAAGTGTACAGGATTTGTGGTCTGTTCTCAATTCCAACCGAAAAACAATAACCCATTCTCTGAAAAGAATGGGTTTCTTTTAAACTGTTAATTAAGTTTCATTTTCATCGCTTTTGCCATTAATTTTGGAAGATCTGTATTATCTAGCAGACCACTGAACATATCAGATTTAGGTCCGTATGCATAGACTGGAAGATCCGTCCCGGTATGAGCAGTGCTTGTCCACCCGATAAGGGCACGATCACTTACCACCTCATTAATAGCAATGTTAGGTTCCTCCGCATTTTTTATGCTTACCACTTCTTCCTCAGTCAAATTAAGGGAAGTGTATTTTTTTACCACTTCTTTTACGTTGCTTTTTTCTTCATTTAACTCACTGGCCATGGTGTCACCTGTCGCAGTAACATCATGCAAAATATCAATATTCAAGTCATACTTTCCGTTTGCTCCAACTGACATTCCGCCAGTCTCATGGTCGCCTGCTACAACAACCAATGTATTTCCGTCCTTTTCCGCAAATTTAAGAGCAGCTTCTACCGCCTTGTCAAATGCCTCTGTATCATTCATTGCCCATGCTGGGTCATGAGCGTGTCCTGCCCAGTCAATTTGTGATCCTTCCACCATTAAGAAGAACCCTTGCTTATTTTGCTTTAATGCATCTATGGCCGTGCTGGTCATTTCGGCTAAACTGGGCTCTCCAGTTTCTTTACGTTCCATTTCAGGAGCCATGGCATCTTCAGCAAATAATCCTAATAACTTCTCTCCATCCGCGTTTTTCAATTCGTCCTTATCCGTTACATATTGATACCCATTCTTCTTTGCTTTCTCTATTAAATTGTCGCCTTCCTGCTTTCCGCCTTCATCCTTACTGGTGAAATAATCTCTACCGCCACCAAGTAGTACGTCCACTCCATTTTCAAAATACTGAGGAGCTATACTTGCTTCATCATCCCGCGATAAAACACTTGCACCAAAAACTGCGGGAGTGGCATGAGTAATAGTCGAAGTAGCTACTAGACCAGTAGATTTCTTGGAGGATTCAGCTGCATCCAAAATGGAATCGACTTCCTCCCCATCAGGTGTCACGCCGATCATCCCATTATTTGTTTTCTCACCAGTTGCCATCGCTGTTCCTGCTGCTGCGGAATCAGTAACTTCCGTGTCAGCTGAATGGGTCTTGATCAGCCCTTTTACATGTGGATCAAACGAGGATTCCTCCCCTTTATACCAACGATAATTCGTTGCATAGTCTGAGTTATATCCATCCGGGATCATATAGATTACATTTTTAACTTTACCTTGTTTTTGCTGTTCATTAACCTCTGCCTTTTTTGCTTGAGCTTCATTAAAACCAAAATCCACCTGCATTCCTGAAAATAATAAACCTGCTGCGATGCCTACACTTGCAATCTTTTTGTACATGTTTTCTTCCTCCTTTAGCGCTTTTACTACAAGTCAAAGATAGCAAGGCCATGTAAAGGAGGTATGAAGAAACGTTTAATGTTATTTGACAAAAATAGTGTGATTTCTTAACAGTAGATTTACATTTTCAAAATGATCACCTAGTAATCTAAAATACTCTTAGACTGATTGACAATCTCCCTCATCACTTCATCCACACTTTGACCACTCTTCATCATCCTTACCCCTTGTCCAGCCCATAAGGAAAGATATTCTTGGTTCCCTTGCTGTTTTGCTGTTGATCTAATCGGAGATGTAAGGAGGTTTTGAATGGGATAATTAAGCGGTTGCATCCCTTCTTGTTGATGTAAATCAGTAAATTTGTTTTTAACGGCTCTGGCAGGTCTACCGGTAAAGGAACTGGTAATGACTGTGTCAACCTCAGTGCTTTCAAGAAGAGCGTTTTGATAGGTGGGATCTGTTCCGCTCTCCGTTACATGCAGAAAGCGAGAACCAAGCTGTACCCCCTGGGCCCCAAGTGCCAGGGAAGCAACCAATCCTCTCCCATCCATTATTCCACCTGCAGCGACGACGGGTACTTGAACTGCATCTACCACTTGTGGAATTAGCGCCATCGTCCCAACTAAAACACCTTGGCCATCGTTAATATGAAAAGTCCCTCGATGTCCTCCTGCTTCACTACCTTGGGCAACCAAAATATGTACACCTGCACTTTGAGCTTCCAAAGCCTCTTGAACAGAAGTGACCATGGTCATCAAGATAATGTTTTTCTCTTTTAAGCTATTTACTTCCTGTTTGCCCGGAATCCCAAATGTTGTGGATATAACAGGGACCATCTCATCAATCAAAAGATCAAACTGTTCATGATAATAATTTTTTGAAAGTAATGGATCTTTACCCGGGATTATATCCAGTTCTTCATAGATGGGAATATATTTCTCTTGAAGCGCACTTGTCCTGGAATCCGAAGCGGCCATCGCCACTTTAAAGATGTTCACACCGAACGTCTTATCTGTGAGACTACGCACTTTATCAATTGATACTTTTAATTCTTCGGGCGTCATATACCCTGCTCCTATCATACCAAGTCCCCCCGCTTCAGACACTGCAGCCACAAGTTCGGGTGTGGTGACGCCCCCGGCCATGCCGGCTTGAATGACGGGAAAGTCGATATTCAACATGGAACAAATTGGGGTCTTCAACTTCATGATTTCCCTCTTTTCTGAATCGTTATTATGGAATAACTCGCAAAGAATCAAACTGCGAGTATGTGTACATATATATATTAACATTTTGAAGCCCTGGTGACGGTAACCATGCTAGCTATAGACTATTTGATTTTTTATAAAATATGGTATCAAGTAAAAAAAGCAGGAGTGCTGCTACCAGTTCCGTATATAAAGGGACTACCATGGAACTCATCAGCTCATCTGTAATATACAAAGGAATCCATATAAATATAAATTTAATTCCTGCTGATACAAACATTACCAGCCATTTATTTGTTAAAAAAACAACGAATCTCAAAAAAATGAAAAATGTTGCGACTTCAAACAATAAAGTAAGCGGTATCAGTAGCATGACATAATACACTAGAGCACTTTTGGTTTCATAATGAACACTGAAGAGCTGGAAAAGTCCGGCGAAACCGAACACAAATCCCCCACCAATTACAAAAATGGCCAGGAACACAAGAAACGTCATGGAAATAGCTAAAATCAACTTTTCTGAACCGTTCAAATTCGGATCGTGATGTCCCATGTTGACAACCCCTTTATTTATCCTATTAATAGGTGTTATTCAGAACATAGGTTATTCATGACAATAAAAAAGTGATAAGTCTTATATCGACTTATCACTTTTTTATAATTACTCGTCCTCACGGTAGCCAAAGTTGATATTCTTCCCATAGAAAATTTCATCCATTTCATTGGTAAGTTTGTTGGTTATTTCATACCGTTCATCGTCTGACAAGGTATCCTTTGAGTAGCCGAAAAGGTAATTGTTCAGGTCAAAATCTTTTAGACGGCATTTAGTATGGAAAATATTCTCTTGATAAATATTAACATCAATCATATCGTAAAGGCTCTTTACATCATTTGGTATGTAGTTTTGGATGGAATTGATGTCATGATCGATAAACAGTTTGTTACCATTGATGTCCCTAGTGAATCCACGAACTCGGTAATCCATAGTCATAATATCCGTTTCAAAAGAATGTATCAGGTAGTTTAATGCTTTTAACGGTGAAATTTCTCCACAGGTTGATACATCAATATCTGCACGGAAAGTACTAATCCCTTCTACCGGATGGTATTCCGGATAGGTATGAACGGTAATATGGCTTTTATCGAGTTGGCATACCACAGAATCGGGTAATGGTCCGGGTGACTCTTCATAAGACTCTGTCGGCACCTCTACCACAGGTCCCTCAGAAACAAGCACTGTAACACTTGCACCTTGAGGAACATAGTCCTGTTTTGCAACATTCAGGACATGTGCTCCAATGAGATCTGCTACATTTTTCAATATCTTCGTTAACCGGTCCGCATTATATTGTTCATCAATGTAATCTATATATGATTCACGTTCCTGTTTTGTTTTGGTATAGCAAATATCATACATATTGAAACTCAGGGACTTTGTTAAATTATTAAATTCATGTAATGTAATCCTTTTTTCTGAAGACAACTTAAAATTCCCCCTTCATTATTTTTCTATTATCTATAGTACCCCTTCTGTTATAGAAAAAAACAATTCAAGATTTCAGGAATCCTCTAATTACTTCTTTCTGTTCATGATAGACCGCCTGCCCCAATTCAATTAGTTCTTCCATGTATGTAATATCATCAAACGATACTTCCCCCCCCAACTCTTTATTGAGCCGGATGTAATTGTCTCCCAAAAGGTTTCTGCATTGATAGGACACAGATTCAGAGGATAACTGTAAAGCTAAATCCAATAGTTTCGGAGTGACCTTCATTGATGGAAAATGAAATGGCAGCCACTGTTTCACTCCCCAGTATTTATTTTTTTGAATGGTAAAATCAATTTTTTGGAGCCCTGTCCCTATTGAGAGTATCGCCATGTCTTCCAGTTTCATTTTGAAATATCCCACCCCCTCCGTAATGCAAACCATAGATGGGTTGTTCGCCCACAATCCCCCGTCAATCGAGAGATAGTCGTTTCCAATATTGTTAGGAGGGAAATATACAGGAGCAGAACAAGAGGAAAGTACGGCATCCCAAAGATGAACGGAAAGATCCTTCGCAGCCTTGTTTCCATAATTGGAGCGGTGAACAAATGGCCGGCCATGTGTTAAGTCCACAGCTGGAATTAACAGGGGACTTGTAATGTCCGCCATCCTACGCTTACCAAACGCCTGCATGATGAATCGACGAAGCTGGCGGTCGCTATATATACTTTTAAAAAGTCCCACCTTTGCTTGACGGGTGAAAATCTTTTTTCCATATACCTTATATCCAACCAATACCTCTTCCATCGGCTTTTTGATGGAAATGGAAGAGGCGATGATGGAGCCTGTACTCGTTCCAGCAACAAGATCCACTAATTCCGCTATCGGCTGCTTGTATTCTCTTTCAATCTCCTGGAGAATGGAAACGGCAAAAACACCTCTTATTCCTCCCCCATCAAGGCATAACATTTTCATTTACACTAACTCCCGCACTCGTTTCTTAATAGGCTTTCCATCTAACAGGAAAAAACTCTAAGAAAAACCGGGCAGAAACCGCCCGGTCCTTTTAGTGCTAAAAAACTTTAGTTGTTTGGTTAATCGCCGCTGTTCCTTTACGCAAATAGCTTCGCTTTCCACGGGAAGATTGTCGCTACTCCCCCGTAGGAGTCTACGCTATTTGCTCCAATCTACAGCTAGAAACCAGTCACTTCTTTAAGATAGTTTTTAGTTATCCTTTCGGTAAATGAAATCAACCGGATTTTATATTTTCTTACTTTTTAAGAAAGGGTGAACTTGACCCTTCCTAGGAGTTCAATAATGAGTGGGAAGATTTCAGTGTATTCGCATACTTTTTTAAATGTTCTGCAGTAGAAATATCGTGTTCAAACAAAGGAATTTTAATAATTTCTTGTTTGTGAAAAATACCATGGATCTGTTGTAAATAGGGACGTTCATTTTTCCTCCTGTTTTGCATAAAAACACCGTCTGCATTATCAGGAATAACCTTATTTACAAAAACGGTTGATACTTTCATGTCATGCTTTTCCAACATGCCTATCGCTTTTTCCGTTTCAAGGATGGGTAGTCGTTCTGCATTCAGTACGAATCCATAACCCGTTTTACTTGGGTCTAGCAGAATATCCCTTACTTTTACGAACTTCTGTTTCCTTGCCTGCAATTTATCGAAAATTGGATCATCGACCGGCTCTCCATCATTTAACAACTGGGTATAGTTTTGTTGTACCTTCTTTCTTTTTTCCAGAAGGCCACTGATCCAAACGTTCATCAGTTCAGGCAATGTAAGCAGCCGGATCGTATGTCCAGTTGGAGCTGTATCAAAGATGATGTGGTCATAAGATTCGTATTCTTCCAATACTAAGGAAGTGATCTTGTCGAACAGAGCCGCTTCATCAGCTCCTGGTGATGCGCTGGCAAGATCAATTTGCCTGTGCACTTCTTCCACCATAGTTGCCTTTACCAGTCCCTTTAAATTCGTTTTCACTTCTTCTATATATCTCTTTGATTCCGCCTGTGGGTTAATCTCTAATAGATGCAGATATGGATTAATCGACAATGCTGTATCTTTGGGTTTTACATGAAAGATATCCCCAATATTGTGAGCAGGATCTGTCGATACCAGCAAGACCTTTCTATTGTCTTCGGATAATAATAGTGCAATGGCCGAAGCTGTAGTTGATTTTCCGACTCCTCCTTTACCGCCGATAAACATGATCTTATGGTTTAATAGTTTACTCATTCTGAATCCTCCTAGCAGCAACGTATTCCATTAAGCGGAGATTTCTCCATTCCCATTCGAAGGTGCCAATCATGGAACCTTTCAATGACAAATGGATATAGCTCTAGGGTATAGTAGAATGCAGGATTTTGGAGTCCCAGCATTTCCGAAAAGCAGAGTAAGGTGAAAAGGTCCTCTTCATCTCTCAATTCCCGAGCGATTTCGGTTCTGTGTGGCTGTTGTAGTATCTCATCATAAATATCTATGACTTTCTTGAATTTTTCCAGGATGTCCATTTGATTGGGAACTCCTTTCTTCTTTCTACACGTATATTTTGAAAAAAAGAGGATGCCGCATAATGCTTCATCCTCTCGTTATTTGTTACATAGACGGATCTATTGGAGGCTTATTGTCACTCTTAAAAAACACTCTGAAGGCCTCCAGTATGATCCAAAATGCGAATACAAAAATGATTCCACCAAGAATGAATAAAAGCATATTTGCGTCTGTTTCTCCAAGTCCTGACCATTGGAATACCACTTGAACAAACATGGCATAAAGCGTCATGGAGAAAACAAATACCATTGGCACAAATGTATAGAAGAAGTTCCTTCCTTGCTTCTTCAACCATACGGAAATTAACAATAGGCTGACTCCCGCCAATAGCTGATTACTTGTACCGAATAGCGGCCAGAGCAAGTAACCACCTGAACCGAACCCGTTTGGACCTTTAGGTATTAAAACCAATGCAGCACTGGATACCACTGCTACTGAGGTTGCCACATGCATTTTTGTCAATGGTTTAAAATTGTACTCGCTTCCAATTTCTGAGATGATGTAACGCATTAATCGTAGAGATGTATCCAAGCTTGTTGCCGCAAAACTTACAACAATGACCGTAACGATTGTTCTGGCAATATCAGCTGGTATCGCAATACCAGTAGCAAGCTGGGCAGCCCCGTTGATGAAGTTGGACATACCACCAAGGCTAGCTGCTCCGAAGTCAGAATAAGCAGCTCTGAAATCCCCTGCATTGGCGAAAAGTGTCGCTACTGCGATAATAGATATCAGTGCAAGGACCCCTTCTCCCACAGACCCCAAATAACCTACAAAACGTGCATCTGTTTCTTTATCCAACTGTTTTGAAGTAGTCCCTGAAGCAACAAGCCCATGGAATCCAGAGATTGCCCCACAAGCTATCGTAATGAAAAGCAATGGGAACCAGGAAACGTCGCTCACTTCATTTGTCATCGGAGCAGTAAGTTCAGGACGAAGGACAAGCAATCCGGCATAAAGCATAACTAATCCTACAACCAATTGATGGGAATTGATATAGTCACGCGGCTGAAGTAGCTTCCATACAGGTAACGTGGATGCGATATAGCAGTAGATCAGCAAAATAACTATCCAGACGAAAAAGGACATCGATACTCCATCCAATCCGAAGATTACCGTATTTTCCGCTCCTCCAAAGTAACGGACCAAGTCAATTTGTAAAAAGGCAACCTTACTTGTCAGTACGGCTGTTCCATACATCACCGCAAGGGCGATCAAGGAAGGAAGCAGCATTTTTGCTTTTCTTTTATAGACAGCATAGCCGATCCAAATTGCAATCGGAATTTCAATGAATATTGGCAGGACCGCTGCAGGAAATTGAATGAACAGGTTCGAGATTACCCATGCAAACACTGCATTAACCATAAGTACTAATATCAATATGATAAATAAGAATAGCATTTTTGCTCGTTTACCGATCAAACGGTCAGTCAATGTACCAATAGATTGTCCTTTGTTTCGCACCGAAAGCACCAGTGTTCCGAAATCATGGACTCCAGCAGCAAACACGGTACCGAGGATGACCCATAAGAACGCTGGACCCCATCCCCAATAAAGCGCAATAGCAGGACCTAAGATAGGAGATGCTCCCGCTACCGAGGAGAAATGATGTCCCCAAAGCACCACTTTCTTTGTTGGTACGAAATCCACCCCATCGTTGTATTTATGGGCAGGTGTTACATATTCAGGATCCAGGCGATAAATCTTTTCTGCAATGAACTTGGAATAATAACGATACCCTAAAGCAAAGACAACAATTCCGACAATTGCCAACCAAACAGAATTCACCATAACTCCTCCCTTGTTCTATGTATACAAGAAAAGAGTACTAATCAATGTAAGCGTTGTCAATATTAATTTCTGAAAATTCATACTAAATATTCGCTACTTTTATTAGTAGGTCTTAAATCAGGAAAATAGTCGGAGTTGTTGATTATTCATTATGTATGCTATAAGTACTAATAGCAGAAAGCACCTCACAATAAAGTTGTGAGGTGCTTTTATTCTACAGGAATTATATCTAACAGATATGTTAAAGTGGCTTCGTTAGTGGTGATATTTACAAGTGGTTTTCTGGAGAAAAGCATGCCACTAACAATCCACTTCCCTGTTCGTATCCATTCTATTTTTCTATAGGAAGGTGAGTTAGGGAACTCCGGAAACATATAGGGCGAGCTTATTCGGCCGAAACCAACGATTTGCTCTTTATCATTTTTAACAAAAACATAGTCCCCATCTTTCATCTCATGACAAAATTGATATAATACAGAGGTTTCTAAATAAGGTATTTGGGTCGCGTTATAAGCCTGGCGGTAGCTTTTCCATACGTCTTTTCGAGTTGAATAGTTTCTGATATCACCCAGTTTCCCATGGTTAAACGTCAACATACAATCTTCCAAAAAGGAGTTAGCATCAACTGATTTGGGAATCGAGTAAATCCAATATTGGCTATTTTCTTTCACTTTATTTTCTTTCACTTCATACCTTTCTACCGTTACACTATCTTCCGAATGTGTGTCGTATATATACTGTAGAAAGCAGTTTATTTCATAATAAATTGGAAGATCCGTCTTTCGACCTACAATATTCAAATATTTATTTAATAAATAGCTCTCATTGATTAATTTCTGAAAGTGGTAAATCTTTGAACCAATGGTGTATGTACTCTTTACAATGTCCGTGTCTTTAAACAATTTTTCTAATGCCATAATTTCTTGATTGGTAAATCGACAAAAGAAGTTTGGAAAAAAATAGTGAATCATTTCGCCGATTGCTTTATTACCAAAACCGATTAACCTTCGGTCAGAATCCCGATAAAAACTGTCTAAACGTTTATCAATACTGCCTTCTCCAAAAAGAAGTGATAAAAAATATTGCCTGTAGCGTTCAATAGGTGCTTTTTGTTTGGCAAAGATTCTTTCTTTTGGAGGAGTTACTTGTAACACCGACAATTGGTCCCCAAGATTCTGGAAATCTTCCCAGCTCATGGTGGATAAAAACTCCTCTCTTCTGAACGCACTGAAGAACTGATACTTAGAAGTTTGTTTCTCTATGTCACCTATCCAAACCTCTGCAACTCGACTGTACAAAAACAAATGTAAATCTAAATGATCATATTTTACTAAACCTTCAACTGATCCGGGTACTTTCCAGTAAGAATAAAGCAGTCTTTCCTCGTCTTTTTCCAATAAAAGCACTTTGATATCCGCTACTTTGAATATATCCAGATTTTTAAGCCCCCATAGCTTTCTTACGTATTTTAAAGGAAGAGGGTCTCCCAGATCTACTATATCTAAGGTGATGTTAATTTGATTGTACATGGTGATTGATTTTACCTGGCAGATGCAGATAATGTCCGTAGTATCGCAATAGAAGACTTTATCTCCTGCCTTCATTTCTTGTAAGTGAAATTGTTCATACATATCTAACTGAAATGAAATAGTGTTTGATTTCATATTTATGCTTTCACCACGTAAAATCCAAGTAGACATGTCGAACACTCCTCTCCCAAAGATACTCTTTTATATACTGTATTAAACATTTAAGGAAACATTCGAAAAAAAAAAGATCCCGCAGTTGCGGAGACCACTGAAAAAGCAATTAATTCTAGTCTTTGGTTAAACATCGCTGTTGATTTCCGCAAATGGCTTCGCTTTCCACGGGGCGACCTTGAGCCTCCTCGGGCTTTGCCCTGTGGGGTCTCAAGATTGTCGCTACTCTCCCGCTAGAGTCTACGCCATTTGCTCCAATCATCAGCTAGAAACCATCATAAACTAAAAGGTTTCGTTTTTCAGTGGCCACCAGCTGCGAAATCATTTTTTCTTTCAAATTTCCTTCGTTTAAATTTGGGTCAAAATGGACGTTTCATCTGGAAATTCTTATGTTTTTTCCGTATTTTGGAGAAGTGGCAGGCATCACAAACCGCATACTGGAAATCCGGATCCAGTTTTTTGCCGCACTTCTTGCATTGTTTTGTAAGTAATTTCACATCCGTTTGTAGTCGCTCATGTACTTCATCACTGAAAGATTCTCTTATCCGCTCCCAATATGCTGCCTCCGTCCTTCTATCCAGACGGTACAAAAATAACAAATGCAAGCCGATGGATTTATAGGATAATTCCACGTTTTCAAGTGTCTCCTTATTCATGAACGGCTCAGGCAAATCCGCTCTCGTTACAATAGCTTCCATTGTTTGATGCCATTGATTCACAAGGGTTTGTTCTTTCGTCGAGAATGGTAAGTGCAAGAAGCCATACAAATCATTTACCGATAGTTTCGCTTCTATTATACTGTCTTCAATGGTCTCATAAAGAAGTTGCTCTTCGGCAAGAGAGGCCTTTTCTGTACCTGCTGGACTTTCGAATTTTTCCCAGAGATCAAAGAAAATGCCTAGCTTGCTGGAGTACTTCTGAAAACGTTCCAGGATTGAACTTGTAGGTGCTATAGCAAATGTGTGAACTTGCCGGTCATTCACACTTAACAGTTTTTCCATTGCTTTAATATCCCCTGTAAATGCTACTTTTCCGATATTGTACATCCCTTTTCTTCCTGCTCGGCCTGCTATCTGTTTTACTTCCTGGGAGGTCAAGCGTCTCCTTCTTGTTCCATCAAATTTTTCATTTTGCAAAAAGACCACTCTTCTGATTGGCAGGTTTAAGCCCATACCGATTGCATCGGTGGCCACAATTACCGTTGTTTCCCCATCGAGAAAACGCTGCATCTGCTTTTTTCTAGTTTCAGGTGGCATACTACCATATATCATACTGACCTGATGCCCGTTGTTCTGGAGAACGGATGCCGTTTCAAGGACCCGTTTACGGGAAAAGCAGACAAGTGCATCTCCTCTTTTTGTATCTGAAAGGCTGAAAGGACGGTTCTCCACTTGAAGAGGAGTGTCCCTTTTATATTCGTTAATTTCGATATCCGCATTTCCTAAAAGCTGCAAGACCATTTCCTTCATACTGAAGCTGCCGACTATGTGCACTTCATCTGCATTAGCCTTTGTAATTGCTTTATACCATGAGAAGCCTCTGTCCTTATCCGCAATCATTTGTGCTTCATCGATGACAATCACTTCATAGAATTCTTTTTCATAAAACATTTCAACCGTACTGGAGAAATGGGCTGCTCCTCGAGAAAGCTTCTCTTCTTCTCCTGTTTTAAGGGAGCATGGGACTCCATCCGTATTTAACGTATCATATACCTCCAACGCCAAAAGCCTTAATGGGGCAAGATATAGACCACTTTTAGCTTCTTTCATTTTCTGCAGAGCCTGAAAAGTTTTCCCTGTATTTGTTTCTCCTACATGCAAGACATACCGTGTACTTCTTCCAGTAGAAGGAATATATTCTCTTCCGAAGATGTCTTCAAGCATTCTTTCCTCTTCTTCTTGTTTTCGGTGGATTTCTGCGAGGATTTCTTCTTCTTTCCGTTTGCGATCTATGATATCCCTTTCTAAAAATTGTTTATGATCTTTCAAGTCAAACGGTTTATCAGCAAGGTGATTGAGATCCGTTACAAATTCTTCTTGGAGTTTTTCCATATAATCATTGATCAATAAATAGAAGGAGTTTGCTAGCAGTTTTCTGAGCTTGGATACAGTAAACTTTTCCGTTGTAATTGTTTCGTATTCCGCTACAATTCCACTTGGAAGTTCCTCCATTATTAATCCGGGAAGAAAGCCGAATAGGTAATCCGTTATTCTTTTCTCATAGTAGAAATAATACGTTTCGTACTCCAGGTATTCTTCATAATAATCAAAGCTTTGATGAACAGCCCCGGTCAGTTCACTGAAAAAATCCGATAATGTATGGTAATCGGAAGCATCCAGAGGTCCCGCCTCTTTTAACACTTCCTCTCTTCTATTCGAATTAGTTTCTTCAAATTTCGGGTTCTGCTTTAGGTCCTCTTTGACTTTCTTGGCAACAAAATGTCTGACATATAGAAAGTAAGAGGCTTGATTAACTTCTACGATCTTATGGGCAGCTTGATCAACTTTATCCCTTACTTCCTCTATTCGAAGTTGCACACGTTTCTCTTCCAGTCTTTTTTGAAAATACTTACGGGCTTGAACATATTTTTCTTCCCAAACGGCTGGGTTTGAATATGAAGAATTCCGCAGCCACTCCACTGCGTCAAAGGGGTCGTATTTCCTCATTTCATTTTTAAATATTTGGTTAATTATTTTCTTGTCTACACCTTCCATTTCATAGCCGCGTTCACTCAATATCTGTTTCTTCTCTTTTCTGGCAATATCGTTTGTCGCCTTATTAAGCCAGACATTTAGCCAGATTTGCTCCACATAATGCATGCGATCCTGCAAATACTCTGCAAAGGTTGGAAGGTCTTCTTTTGTTTCAAAATATTGCTGAATATCCTCATCTATTTTATATTTAGTACGATCCAAGGATGTGGAATGAATGATGTTTAATTTGTCCATAAGTTAGTCTCCTTCTATGTATGTTTAGAGACTCTAGATATTTGTTTTAGTCCATGTCTAAAAGCTCTAATATTTGTTTAGTTGGTACTGCTAGTCCCTGGTTGTCATCGGTTGTAGCATATACTACTCCCACAACTTTCCCTTCAGGTGTGATGACGGGACTCCCACTGTTTCCGGAATGGACAGGAACATCTATGGTCAAGACGTCCGAACTAAGAGAAGTATGTACCATTTCTCCAGTGGTTCCTTCATTTACAATAAAGGTATGTGCGAGTGGATTTCCTATGATATATATAGGCTGATTGGGGTCAACCTTTTCGTGACTTAACGCTAATGATGGGAAATCCTTAATCTTCTCCTCCACCTTCAACAAAGCAATATCATTTTCGGGGTTTGTCTTGAGAATCTCCGCCGAAAAGATTTCTCCATTAGAGAAGGAAATCTGTATAGGATTCATTGTATCAATAACATGAAAGTTTGTAACAATTAATCCTTCAGGATCAATGACAAATCCGGTTCCTTTTCTCCCGTTTCCATTAATCGATACAACCGCTTCCTTCCATGCCTGTATATCACTATCTTTTGATAATTCATTGGATTTTAACAAAAATTGTATAGAAGGGATATTCACGATACGGGGAAAGATGCCCCAGATATTCACTAACAGGGCCATTATGATAAATAAAGTAATGTATTTTATCATTTTTTGACGTTTATGTTTTTTCTTTTCTTTAGCTTCCAATTCTTCTTCTGTTGTTTGGAAATCTTCAAATGAGGGCTCCTCGAACTCATTTGATTCACCTTCTTCTTCCTTTTTCACGATTCCACCCCTTCTCAAACTAGTGTTTCCTGCAACATATCATAAGGATATTCCCTTGTCACTATTTGAAATTTCCATTTTCTATATTGAGTAAAATTAAGGAAAAAATAGTTGTTGACAATTAACCATACCACGCATATAATTTATCTTGAAGTTATAAATCTTGAATTAAAGATATTTCAATAAAAGGGAATTTAGGAGGAATATTTGAATGGCTAAAACAGTTTGGAACGTAGACAAATCTCATAGTACAGTAGACTTCTCGGTGAAACACATGATGTTCGCTACAGTAAAAGGTGGATTTCATGATTATGAAGCAACCATCGTTGCGGACCCAACAGATTTAACTACAGCGGATATCGAGTTTACAGTGGATGTGGCGAGCATTGATACACGCAGCAGCGACCGTGACGCTCACCTTCGTTCTGCAGATTTCTTCGATGTAGATAACCACCCGAAGATGACTTTCAAAGCAATAAATATTGAAAAAACGGACGATAACGAGTACAACGTAACAGGCGACTTTTCCCTTCGTGGTACGAAAAAATCCGAAACATTCTCCGTTGTTTTCGAAGGAACTGGTCAGGATCCATGGGGAAATGAAAAGGCTGGATTTGCAGTGGAAGGTAAAATCAAACGTAGTGACTATGGTCTAACTTGGAATGCTCCACTTGAAGCTGGAGGCGTGCTGGTTGGAGATCAAATCAAGATTTCATTGCAGTTGCAGGCTGCTAAGGGATAAGGAAATCTTGTTATACAATACTAAAGGGAATTGCCACATTGGCAATTCCCTTTTACATTCACTCATTCACTTCTTCCCAGATTAAAACTGCAACTTGCAAGCATGTTATTGAGGAAAAATCGGTTGAAAAAGAATAATCCAGGCATAGTTTGATCCGGGCTGCGAATTCGTCTACGGTGTCGGTTTGATACAGCCCATCAACAATCTGTTCTATTTCAACGATATACCTATCTTCCCGTGCTCCCATCGCAATCAGGCCCATTGGATCCCAATCATTGATAATCTTGTTGACAATTTCTTTTTTTCTTTGCATGGATACACTAGAAGAACCTTCCATCTTTAACACCTGCCCCTGTTTAGTTTGAAAGAGCTTTGTAGAATTTGTTTGTCAACTCTATTGTGTATCTGCTTCCGCCTCTATCGATAACATCCTCAATCAGCATTGCGGTTAACAATGTCGGGTCCTTCTGGTCATAGGAAACCCAAAGGCCATTTTCAAGTCTTTCTTCTTTTTTGATTTCAGCAGTTCCTGTTTTCCCGGCAATTTCACGACCCGGAAGGCTTGCAACACTTGACTTTCCGTCAGTTACAGTTTTTCTGAGATTGTCCTGCAACAGTTTAGCATTTTCAGGAGAAACGATATCCTTCCAGACTTCCGAAGATTCTTCCTCTAACAGTAATGGCTTCATCATCGACCCTTCATTTACCACTCCTCCATAGATACTGGCCAAGTGAACAATGTTCATCAAGATCTCTCCTTGGCCATAAGCGGTATGCGCTAACAGGACCTCGCTGTCAATGGTTCCGGAATTGGAAATTTGGGAATCCCTATATGGTTGATATGCAAATGGAAGTTCTTCACCAATTCCAAGCTTTGCTAACCCTTCTTCAAAATCTTTAATTCCAATGTCTACAGCGGCTTTAGCAAAATAGATATTGTCTGAATTGTTCAATCCACTACCAAGATTGACTTTTTTATCATCCTCATACACCCTTGTCACTTTACTGCCTCCGATATCCCACTGTTTTTCTGGGATGTCGTATTGATGATCCGGATCAAGCTTACCGCTCTCAAGACCGATAATGGCAGTCAACAATTTCATGGTCGAACCTGGTGAATAAGTACCACGGAAGCGGTTTTCACTTGCAACGAGTCCCGACTCTTTCAAATCATCCAGTCTTTTTTTCTTACTAAGTGAAATTCCCATGTTGATAGCATTAGGGTCGTATGCAGGTGTACTGACAAGACTTAACACTTTACCAGTTGTTGGGTCGATGACTGTAGCATGTCCTGCGTCGTCCTTCATGACTTCATACAATTCAGTTTGCATTTCAGCATTGATTGTCAAAGTGATATCTTCCCCACGCTCAGGTTCAGTTCTTGCAATCGTTTTTTCAGAGCCGTCTTCTTTTACCTGGGTTACTTCCAACCCCTTTTCCCCTTTTAAGCGTTTTTCATATAATCCTTCTATCCCCGTAACGCCAAGTCTGTCCCCTGGCTCATAGCCTTCAAAATTCTCTAGGTCTTCTGCAGTTATTTCATCTATATAGCCTACAAGGTGTGCAGTGGCTTCTTCATATGGATAAACACGCTCCATCAATCTGCCATTGGTAACCCCTTCGATTTCAATTAACTCTAAAACTAAAGGCCTGTCCTTTTCACGGAAGTCTTTGATAGGCATTGCGTAATGAGGTTGTGCCCAACTTAGAGTATAGAGGCTAGTAATCTCTTCCTCTGACATATCTATCATCTCAGAAAGCTTCGCCAGATCTCTTTCAGCATTAAATTCACCTGGAACAATTTGAAGATTCATCACTTCTTCATTCGCAGCAAGCTTGTTCCCTTCGCTGTCCAGAATCTCACCGCGGGTGGCGTTGGTGTAATCTATTTCAAATTTATCTGTTAATTCGTAATCCGGGAAAATAAAGCTTGGTTCCCACTGAATAAACCACTGCTCGTTTTCCTCTTCATCTAGCACTTTTTCCATGACAAAATTCACTTCGTAATCTATCTTTCTAGCAAAAGTGTCATAGGTAATCTTGCCAGGGATGGTGACGGATTCCTGTTCTTCCCATACCACCTCTTGATTCAGCACTTCTATATTTAAATTTTCCATTTCAAAAATGTTATAAACCTCTTTATGCTTCTCTTCGAACAATTGTAATGGAACGTTTTCTTTTGACTGGGGTTGGAGATATTCTTCATACATAACCGAGAATTCCTGTTTCTCCCAGCTAGTTATGTATTCATTCAATACATCATAAGGATTGACGGGTTCTTTTTGACACCCGGCTAGTATAAACAACATGATTATCATCAAAAACAGTTTTTTCATTGAAGCCCCCATCCTTTCTTTATCTCTTTAATTTAAGGATACATGAATTTCCATATCTATAAAAGGAAAAAGATTCAATCGTTTCATAGAATAACCAATATTCCACCTCTTATTTTAAAGGAATCCGATGGCCATCCTGTTCCTGAAATTTAAAATACCTCTACCATAAAAGTAGAGGTTAGAGTAAATATTAGAGCTTCTGTTTTCCAAACCAGGTATCGGCAAGTAAATGATACGATTTCAACCTTGCTTGGTGGTCATATACATGCGTATTTACTATTATTTCATTGGCTTGTGTCTCTTCTGCAATGGCTGATAGCTTCTTCTGGATGGTTTCCGAATTCCCGGTAACCGTGTATTTGAGTTGCTGGGCAACCGCATGCTTTTCATACTCACTCCATAGAGTGTCCATATCTTCCACTGGAGGCTTCAACCTGCCCGGATTGCCACGGATCAAATTCAGGAACTGCTGCTGGATGGACGTGGCTAAATATTCGGCTTCCTCATCGCTATGTGCAGCAATTACATTCACACCTATCATCGCATAAGGCTTTTCCAGATGCCTGGACGGTTTGAAGGAATTTCGATAGATCTGGAGCGCCGGCAATGTGTAGTCCGGCGAAAAGTGACTGGCAAAAGCAAACGGCAATCCTTGTTCTGCCGAGAGCTTTGCGCTGAAACCGCTTGAACCAAGCAACCAGATAGGGACGTCCAATCCTTCCCCAGGAACTGCTTTTACTTTAGTTGACCCATCCGGATGAAAGTAGGAACTCAATTCCGCTAACTGGTTAGGGAAATCCTCTCCTCCGGTACTCCGATTCCGCCTGAGGGCAGCCGCTGTCAATTGATCACTTCCAGGAGCCCTGCCTAAACCAAGATCAATTCTACCAGGGTATAGGGATTCCAACGTACCGAACTGCTCAGCAATGACAAGTGGTGCATGGTTCGGAAGCATAATGCCACCAGACCCCACTCTGATAGAATTGGTTGCTCCTGCAATATGTCCAATCACAACAGATGTTGCAGAGCTTGCTATGCCTCTCATGTTATGATGCTCAGCAAGCCAATATCGGGTAAAACCCAATTTCTCCACATGTCTTGCAAGCTCCACACTATTTTTAAAGGAAGTCTGTGCATTACTACCTTCCACTATGGGAGCCAAATCCAGTACGGATAATGGTATTTGGCTTTCAATTTTATTCATATACAATTCACCTTTCTTACAAACGATCTATTATTTTGGAGCGTGTTCAAACTCCTCTTTAATTTTGACGAGAAGTTCTTTATTGGTTAATAGTTCATAGGCGGTTGAAGCCATTGCTTTCGCACCAAGAATCATCGCCTCTTTTCCTTGTTGACTCAATGCCGCATCGCGAAATTCTGTAGTGTGGCAGCTGTATAATTCATTGCAGATTTTTATATATGGATGAATGGACGGAACCAAAATGCTGACATTTCCCATATCCAATGAGCCTGATCCGTCTCTATTTTCTACAATCTCTCCAGGATCCACTCCCAGTTCTATTAGTTGGTGTGTGAAAATGTCCGACAAAGTTTCATTCGTAACCATGTTATCGTAGGACAATTCATAATTGGACATTTTCATCGATGCACCTGTCATCATTGCAGCGCCTTCTGCTATAGATTTAACTTTCTCAACCAATTCATTCACATAACTGCGTGTTTTTGCACGAACATAAAATTGAGCGACAGCATATTCCGGCACCACATTGGCAGCCTTCCCGCCTTCCGGGATAATTCCATGTATTCTTGTGTCAGAAGTAACATGCTGCCTAAGCGCATTGATGCCATTAAAGGTCTGGATGACTGCATCCAAAGCATTAATCCCTTTCTCAGGATTGGCAGCAGCATGGGCAGGTTTTCCAAAGAATTCAAATTGGATAGCATCCATGGCAAGGGAAGAGCCACTTTTCACATAAGAGTGTAGGGGGTGTACCATCAAAGCAACATCCAGTTGATCAAAGATTCCCTGTTCTGCCATTGTCACCTTTCCACCCTTTGTTTCTTCGGCCGGGGTACCAAAGACTATCACTTTACCCCCTGTTTCAGGTAACACTTTACTTGCTGCGATAGCAGATGCTATCCCCATTGTTCCAATCAAATTATGACCACATGCATGACCTATTTCAGGTAATGCGTCGTACTCGCACATGAAACCGATAACCGGACCGGGCATGCCGCTGTCAAAGACTGCTTCAAATGCTGTAGGAAGGCCGCATGTTCCCATCTCCACCTTAAAACCATGTTCCATCAGTTTTTCGGCCAGTATTTCGGAAGACTTATGTTCTTCATGTCCAAGCTCGGGATTTTCTCCGATATATGTACTGATTTCAAAATAATCTTGTTGATATTGATCAAGGAAATCAACTATTTTTTTCTTCATCCTGTATTCCCCTTTAAAGTTGGATAATTAGTGGTTAGAAAATATAGTAACACGAAGTTTCTTGGAATAATAATAATCTGCCTAACGTCTTTGTACCAAAAAAGGAGACCCTAAAGCGGGGTCTCCTTAAGTACCTTATACCCGTCTCATTTGAAACACATCTAAACCATTTTTCCATAATGACTGTAATAGGGCCACTTTTGGAGAAAGATCAGGTTTGGGTTCCTGTCCTTTTCCTATTCGTTCCAACTGATTGCTATACCATGTCAATTCCAGCATTGCAGTCTGATCGACCATTTTAATTCCTGTTTTTCGTGGCTTCAAATCAATTGTTTCTCGGTCTCCTTGAAGTAGCTCTTTGGGTAGATATGGATAAACAGCCATAGGACGCGCCAAGCCAATCATAGATGTTTCCCCCGTATGGACAGCATCACTCATCCCTTTTAACGTCCTGAACCCACCGGTTACAACCAACGGAGTTTTTGAAATCTTCCTTGCTTCTGCTGCAAATTCCAGAAAGTATGCTTCTCTCTTTCTTGTGTTCTCTTTCACATTTAAACCAGTCATCTGCGGGCTTTCATAGGACCCCCCTGAAATTTCGATCAAGTCAATACCCAGTCTGTCCAATGTTTTTATAACCTGAAGGGCTTCTTCTTCTGTAAAACCGGCCTTTATAAAATCTGCAGAGTTGAGCTTTACGCCAATCGGAAAAGATGGACCAACTTCCTCTCTGACTTTCTTGTAGACTTCCACAAGGAATCTCATCCTGTTTTCGAGTGGTCCACCCCAATAATCCGTCCTTTTATTGTGTCTCGGGGATAAAAACTGACTGATGAGGTATCCGTGTGCACCATGCAGTTGAACTCCAGAAAAACCAGCTTCCATTGCAATTTTTGCTGTGTTACCAAATCTTATAATGATATCCAGTATATCTTCTTCCCTTAGTTCTCTTGCAATAGGAAAATATCGCTGAAGCTTTGGTTCAAACACCACTTCCGACGGCGCGACAGCTTCTTTGACTATGCCTTTGAAGACCTGTTTGCCAGGGTGGTTTATCTGCATCCATAACTGCGTATTGTTTTTTGTCCCAGCTTCCGCCCATCTGCGCAATAAATCGAGATCTCTCCTGTCTTCCACCACCACATTCCTTGGTTCCCCCAAGGCCCTTCTATCAACCATGACATTCCCAGTCACGACTATTCCTGCTTCACTTTCCGACCATGTACGATAAAGTTGTATGAGCTTATCTGTAGGCTTGTTGTACTTGTCCGCCATCCCTTCACTCATAGCTGCCTTAAAAAATCTGTTTTTGATTTCCACTCCATTTGGTAACTGGAGTATGTCGGTTAGTTGAGTCATGATTCCTCCCACCTTCTGCTTGTCCGAATTTTTTGTAAGAAAAAATGGTTGGAACGAATCATCCAACCATTTACTCTTATATACTATTAGTATCTTAACGCACCGGCACCTGCGATAATTAGAATAATGAAAAGCACAACAATTAGCGCAAAGCCTCCACCATAATTCCCACCTGACATACAATTCCCTCCTTAACGTAGACTACAATACAATCTATGCATGGTACTTGTCCTACGTATAGGCTCAGGAATTACTTTTCAGTATATTATGCCCAATTTCCTTGTCGGAACAAAGGAACTCTTGCTCCATCATGAGTTATTCCATCGATATTCATATCACTTGATCCAATCATGAAATCAACGTGGGTTATACTGGAGTTTGCCCCAGCTGCTTCAAGTTCTTCTTCTGACATTTGCTTCCCGCCTTCAAGAGCGAAAGAATAAGCGTTTCCTATCGCCAGGTGGTGAGATGCATTTTCGTCAAATAGCGTATTATAGAAGATAAGGTTCGTATTTGAAATAGGAGAGTCATGCGGTACAAGTGCAACTTCTCCCAAATAATGTGATCCCTCATCGGTTTCAATCAGCTTTTGTAAAGTTTCATAGCCTTCCTCCGCTTCGAAGGAGACAATTTTGCCATTTTCAAAAGTGATGGAGAAATTATCTATCATGTTCCCGCCATAGTTCAACGGTTTGGAGCTTCTTACCGTTCCGTTTACACCGGTCTTCAAAGGCGTTGTGAACACTTCTTCTGTCGGCATGTTGGCGATAAAAGCCACACCTTTTTCATTGATGCTCTCTGGACCAATCCATACATGCTTTTCAGCCAGTTCAATAGTCAAATCAGTACCTTCTGCTTGGTAGTGAAGGGATTTGAATTTCTTATTGTTCAAAAACTCCACTTTCTCACTTAATTTTTCTTTATGTTCTATCCAGGCTTGGACAGGGTCCTCAAGATTTGCCCTTGTTGCATGGAAAATTGCTTCCCATAATTTCTCTTCCTGTTCCTGCTCTGATAGGTCTGGGAAAACCTTTGCCGACCACCCTTTAGAAGGAACGGCTACAATTGACCAGCTGATTTTATCTGCCATCACCATTTTTCGATAGCCTTTGGTAGCTTCTCCTGCAGCTTTCTGCAAGTTGGCAATTTTAGACGCATCCACACCCTTTAGAAGGTCCGGGTTAACGGATGTGATGGCAAGCATTGCTGCCCCCTCTTCATAGGCCTTTTCGAACATTTTCGCTCTCCAAGTCGGAAAATGTTCAAATGATTCATCCGGTGCGTGGTCGTAACGGATTCTTGTCGCCTGTTCATCGGTCCACTCGATCTGCACAAGCTTTGCTCCTGCTTCATATGCTTTTTTAGTTACAAGTCTGACAAATGGCGCTGTTGCAATGTCAGCGTTTACAATAAGTGTCTGCCCTTTTTGGACATTGACCCCGACTTTTACTGCAAGTTCCGCGTATTTCTCCATAGTTGTGTGTAAATTACTCATTATGTAAATACCCCCTAAGAAATTTCCTGTGTTCCCAAAAAATATCATGTTCACTAAGATTTGTCTAGTTTTTCCTGAATGAAAAGACAGTAACCATTATAGTTACTGCCATTGTTACATTTCCTATTTTAATACCGTACTTACTCTCGGAAGATTTGTACTGAAGAATGACATACCATGCTTGAATGCAGCCAATCCATAGAGCATACTGCTCCAGTCAATTAGGGTAACTTTTGTTGGATACCAGCGGTCCGGTTGATTCAGATGCCACCAGGAGATTCGGTGCAATCCGTATTTGTATGCCGCTCTGAACTTTTCTTCTTCTTCTTTATCTTGAGGGTTTGTATACACATCGTATGGGATGTGCAGGGAATATTGTGCATAAAGATCATAGATCCCAGCTGGGTACACCGGTAAGTAGCCACCGATAATATAGGAGGAAGCTATGTTGTGTGGTGCATTATTTATTTTATCAGCATGGTATCCATCGAAAAGTCCATCATTAGGCCCTGCACCATACCCCCAGATATAGGAAGGAACATCCTCAAGCTCTTTCCATTTCATCCTGTCAGCAAGACAAGCATTCTTAAAGTACTCCAAATAGGTTTTACTCTCTGCATACTCCGGAACTAAATAATATGGAAACTGATGTACAAAAGAAGATAAAAATGCACCTGGATGGTCATTTAAAACAGCTAGTCCACGGAAATCTTCTTGAGGGAGCTCGTTTATTTTATCTTCAGCAAAATTGTTTAACCAAAGTGCCTGAATATCCTCGTCATGAGGTTTCCCTAGTAGGGCCAGGTAGGAGACCATTACATATTCGTTATAGGCCGGAAGAGGAGCGATACCTTCCCCGTCCTTAGAAATCATGTTAATGACGTCATTTTCCTTGTCTGCCACCACTATGCTCCAGTCGATGGAATATAAAAGTTGTTCTGCCATTTCCATAATCTGTGGCTCTATTTCTGCAAAATGCTTACCTGCAAAAAGTGCACCTGTTACTAAAAGGGTTGTGTCAATGGTAGAAAACTCCGAATTAAGGTTCTCTCCTGTTTCCATATCAACGAAGTGAGCAAAAAATCCGGATTTTTCGTCTCGTGCAACACGGCATCCCTCTATTTCTCCGGATACCCCTTTCAATGTTAACAACGCCTTCTTGGCTGCATGTTTGTCCCAGCCTTCCATATCAGCCACGGATAAACTGATCAGTCCTACACCTGTAGCTGCAATAGAGCAGCGAAAGTCAGGATTCTCCCCTAGTGTCATATATCCATCTGCATAAAGACCTGTTCTTTGATTGCGTGAAGCTTCAAATAGTGCATAGGAATCAAAATATTGTTGGTCAAAGAATTCTTTTACTTTGGCCGGTAAGGTTTCATAAACGTTGGTTGGCATATTATCTTGCTCCTTTCATCTTATGTATTCTAAAGAACTTGTATATTTCATTGCTAGTCATTTACTATTTTATCTCACAAAAATACGTATCAAGGTAAAGATGATATAATTAATCATACAAAATTAAATAGAAAGTGAAAATAGATAAAACTATAATAGTTGTATGATTCATCGAATATAATAAAAGGGAGAGAATTTGATGTCCATCATCCATGGAGTTTTTTACGATATTTCTCCTCATTGGAATGTAGAAAAAGCAAAAGGTTTGGATACGCTTGTTTATGTTACAGAAGGAAAAGTGCATTATCAAGTGGAGGACCGCCCTATTGAATTGTCGAAGGGGAATCTTCTGTTCATTCCATCCACTAAAGTCCGAGCTTGGGAAAATGATAAAAAAGAGAGTCATCGGAAATACACAATTGTCTTTGAAAAGGACGACACGAGTGAACAAGGTTTTGTCGGAGGTGAAGTCTTTCTATTCAAACCTAGAAAATCTGCCTATTATGAACAGAGGCTTACCTTCTTGAACGACCAATGGCTAAGTAAAAGAACTTTTTACGAGGAATTGTCTCAAAACATTCTGTTGGAACTTTTAATTATGATTGCTCAAGAGAAAGCTGAATGGCATACATCACCTGTCAAGGAGACTTCCGTCCGTGAGATGCAAGAGTATATCCTGCAGAATTATCACAGAAACATCACAATAGAAGAATTGGCATCGATTTCCAGGGTTACACCAAATTATGTCACAGTTTTATTTAAAGAAGTGATCGGTATCACCCCTATCCAATACCTTCATCAGACTAGGATCAATAACGCTTGGAACCTGATTAGTACAACCAGCATGACCATAAAGGAAATTGCTGAATACCTTGGTTATTGTGATCAGTCCTATTTTAATCGGATGTTTAAGAAATGGATGGGTGTACCACCTTCTCAAGTGAAAAAGACACAAGAAAAAGCATAGAGCGAAACACTCTATGCTTTTTCAACAGTTTTGACTTCTGATTTAACTACGGTGCGGAAAGCTTCCTGGAACTTTAGTGTATAAGGACCCGGCTTCCCTTGGGAAAATGTAACATCATCAATTTTAACTATGGGCATGACTTCGCTGGTCGTGGAGGTGAGAAATACTTCGTCAGCTTCCATCAGAGCCTCTTGGGTGAATGACTCTGTTTTATACTCCCATCCGTTCTTATCCAAGATTTCAATCAGTTTGGTCCTCGTAATCCCGTTCAAAATTTTGTTATTGGCAGGATGGGTATACAAAGTACCGTCTTTCACAATGAAAATGTTAGAGGAAGAGCCTTCTGTTACCACACCATCTCTTACAAGAATGGCTTCAAATGCTCCAGCCTCGTGGGCTTTTTGCTTCACCATTATATTATATAAAAGGTTTAAACTTTTTATATCGCAGCGGAGCCAACGCAGATCCTCTGCCGTAATTACTTCAACCCCCTTGGATTGATATGCTTGCACGCTTTTATAAGGTAATGGATAGGCAACAAGCTGTGGCTTTAAAGAATGTTCATATTGATGCGCCCTTTGTGATACGCCTCTTGTAATTTGGAGGTACAGACCTCCATTGATCATACTATTTGCTTTAATAAGCTCAATTAGCCTAGTACTAAGCTGTTCCGGCTCTTCGTTTATTTCCATACCTATTTCTGTCGCACTTCTATATAAACGTGTAATATGCTCTTTTAGGGTAAAAGGGACACCTTCATAGATGTTGACTACTTCATATACCCCATCCCCAAATTGATAACCCCGGTCTTCAATATCCACTTTTGCTTGATTTCTCTCAATAATCTCATCATTCACCAATACTTTCATTATTCAGTACCTCCAGATGTGTTATTTAAAATCTGTTTAACACCGCTGTTGATTTCCACCTTTAACTTTACCTATCCCTTTATTTAAAAATAGAACAATAGGACAATGGTCGCTCCCCATAATAAGAGAATGTATCTCCGCGTCCTTCAACGAATTACGTAAACCTTGGGAGACGATAAAGTAATCGATGCGCCAACCGATATTTCTTTCTCGGACCTTATTCATATAGGACCACCATGTGTAATTGTCCGTCAAATCGGGATAGAAGTGTCGGAATGCATCTGTAAAGCCTTCTCCAAGCAATCTCGTCATTTTCCCTCTTTCTTCCTCTGTGAAGCCGGAATTATTGCGGTTGGATTTAGGGTTCTTCAAATCAATTTCTGAATGGGCCACGTTCAGATCACCGCATACAATGACCGGTTTCACCTGGTCCAACATTTTTATGTAAGCTAAGAACCGGTCCTCCCAATCAAGCCTGAACGGTAATCTCGCTAGGTCGCGCTGGGAGTTTGGTGTGTACACGTTCACCAGGAAGAAATTCTCGTATTCAAGTGTAAGAATCCTTCCCTCAGGTTCACATTCTTCCGCCTTTTCCTGATCCAATCCATAACAAACTTGTAGTGGTTTTATTTTGGTAAAGACAGCTGTCCCTGAATACCCTTTTTTAATCGCATAATTCCAGTATTGATGATAACCGGGAAGTTCCAATTCAATTTGACCTTCCTGGAGTTTCGTTTCCTGTATGCAAAATATATCCGCATCCATTTCGTTAAAATAATCCATGAATCCTTTCTTTACACAAGCTCTGATTCCATTCACATTCCAAGATATCAATTTCATAGGTGTAAATAATCTCCTTCTAAACTATTATTATATTTAGCCCAGTATATCAAAAAGAATCGCTTCTCATAAAGAAAAGCGATTCCAATTCGGGTCATTATACTTGGAATAGATGAAATTTTAATCCATAAGGGTCTTTTACCATCAGACTCTTCTCGCTAAACTCCTTTGTAAAAGTGCAGTTATTTGCGATTAAGGCTTCCTTTGCAACTGCAATATCTTCTACAGCGAATTCGAAAAATACGGAATTATCATCTTTATTATGATTCTCTATATAAATGTTCGTCCCATTAATTGTAAATAGCGTTTCAGAATCTGTACTTTTTTCAGGCTTCATCCCTAGAACCCTATGATAAAATTCAATCGCATTCTCGTAATCTTTCACTTGTATCGCTATGTTATTTGTCAGCTGGTAAGGCGAACGCTCATTGATTTTCTTGCTTGGTTTATAATCTTCATATCCTGATGGAAGTAGATCGAATAACGGCCATACAGAGCAAAAATCATCTCCTGGTCCGAAAAATGCACTTGCATGACGGTATATGTTTCCTTTATCATTTTTTGTAAAGACGGTAACACCAGGATAATAGCCCCCATTTACAACAAATCCCATGTCTTCTTTAAAAGTCGTTTCTTTTGTGGAAACAACCGGGAAAACCCAACTTCTTTCTGCTGCGAAGTTCTCCTGCACTTCAGGTTGATCCGGAGTCGATACGACAAAGGCCGCTTTTCTGCGTATATGATGGTACACACTGTTAAATCCATCAGCCCACATGGTGCAATAAGAACAGCTTTTCCCCATATTGTGGACCATGAACAATTCATCTTTATCTTCAAACAACTCTGCTAAGCTTACCGTTCCATTTTGAAAAGAAGAGAAGACATAATTATCGACCTCCTCTTTATCTATGTTTCGTTTCAATTCAGCTAATTGCTTTTTCTTTTCCTGGATTTCCTTTTCCAACTGTTGGATGTCTGCCAACACTTCGGTCTGGTTCATTATGACCACTCCTTTTCATATAGAAGAAATTTGTCAAAAACATACACTGTTCTTTACCATGGATATCATTTATGATGTTAATAATATTATGTACGGTCGGGAGGGATGGGATGTATTCATATAAAATATTTTCGATGTTTACTATTTTCCTAATGACTTCGCTTTTTCACCTGTACGATTCCACTCCCAATAATATTCTAGCTATCTATGAGAAATCCTTTTATTTTGAAATGGAAAATGGTTCTCTCGATGAAAAGCCAGATGATGAAGGCGAATCTGGGTCAGTGTTAAACAGCATTCCATACAGTACCGCCCTCTTGTCCCGTATTCCGGAACAACCTGATAATAAATTACAATTTCATCTTGTGACTGTTTTTTATCAGGGGAGCTATATTTGACCCGTTGGTGATCTACCTCATTCCTATTAAAAAAATGAAGGAGGTATTGGATCATGTTATGGGTTCGCATAATAGCCATCTGCTTTTTTTCATTCACTTCTATCAGTCTCTTGTTATTTCAAGGAATTGAATTTGTTAAAGCATTCAGTGATTTTTTTCATCAAAGATAAACAAAGGTATGAAAAAGTCGAGTCCAAGTGGATTCGACTTTTTCACTTTCTGCAAATAAAATTTTCTAAAAATACAAAATATTTTAGTTGTTCCTTCATATAATAATACAACTACTACTAGGGACGGTTCTTCCGCTTCCTTGGTTTACACTAGGGAAGCGGAAGAACCGTCCCTACAAAGGAGAGATGTTTATGAGAGAGGCTCCTAATTACGGAGAATTTTACCCGAAGTCATTGGTGCCGATCAACAAAGATGATCTCGTTATTTTTCTGGAAAAAGTGACGGACTTTGATTGCTGTGATAATTACAGTCACTGGTTGATTGCATTAGAGGGTAGGGCAATGGGGAACGGAGACGAATACTACCATTGGCAGGTTGTTGTCTTTCCTGCAGAAATCGGTGGTGGCTTTGATTATAAGCACCCACTCTATGTATCTTCGTTCTTCCTATCCATCGATGAAGCGATTGATTACACTTCAGAAGTGGAACGGATCGCAAGTGACGGTCAGCTTTATACCATTGCTGGATAATTTGTCATCATCTTGAAAAAGAAAAACGCCATGTTTTTCTTTTTGGAAGTGTTTGTGAAAGAATATACATAAGGTTTAGTGTTGAATCCCCCCTTTCTCTCCCCCCAGATCTCGAAATTCCATTTTCCCTTGAAATTTACAGCAAGACCGTTTCCAAGAAAAAAAGCCCACCGCAACAGCGATGAACTCCTATGCTAATCTGAACACTATGCCATGCCCGCCCTTAGGATACTCCCATTTGATATTTTGATGTGGACAGCCTATACGGCAGCTACCACATTCATGGCAGCCCTCATATCCGACATGCATTCGGATATTCTCCCATTTGTAGATTTCCGCAGGGCAAAAGATGGTACATATCTTATCGGGACATTTGGTTAAACAGATATCTTCATCCATTACTGTGAGATGTGACTTGGTGTCAGCATTGAAACGAACAAGATATTGTTTCTCTTCAATTGATTGCCCCTTCTTTTGTTCACTCATTACTTCATCACCTTCCATGCCCGGTAAGCGTCTCGAGCTAGTTTGAGTTTTTCTTTCGGTGAGCCCAGGTCCTTCCAAATCTTTTTCTGTTTCTCCCACTTGGACTTACCATCAACCGTAAACATTTGACTTGCTGCCCGGTTGACCATCGGGATGTACTGGTCGAAGTACTGAGGAAACTTATTAAAATGATGAGTGGAATCCTTGTACTTCTTCATATCCTGGCCAACAAAACTCTTCATCAAGTTCACCCTGTATTGATCCAAGGTTCGTTCGGAAAAATCCTCTACTGACATCGCTTCAAGAATGGTTGCAGCAGCCAGTCTACCTGAAGTCATTGCAAGGTTTGACCCTTCGCGGTGTATCGCATTTACCAGCTGGGCGGCATCCCCGACCACCAATACCCCATCAGCTACAATGCGCCCCATCGATTTGAGTCCACCCTCAGGAATGAGATGGGCCAGGTACTCAACCGGTTCCCCGCCAGCAAGATACGGCCGGACCATCGGATGTGTCTTCACATATTCCAACAGCTCATATGGTCTTATTTTATGCTCAATTAATCCAGATAGAAGTGTTCCTACCCCAATACTTAAGGTGTCTTTATTGGTGTACAGAAAACCGGTACCTAGAATGCCTTTAGTCGCATCTCCCAAAAGTTCAATCGTACATCCTTGATTCTTTTCTAGGTTAAAACGGTCTTCTATCACTTTGCTATCCAGTTTGATAATTTCCATCGTGGCAAGGGCCACTTCATCAGGGCGGTATTCTTTATGGAAGCCAAGCGATTTCCCTAGAAGGGAGTTTACTCCGTCGGCAAGAACGACTACGTCTGCATAGACCTCCCCGTCGGGCCGATCTGTCCTTACCCCCACCACTTTCCCGTCTTCCACGATACATTCCAGAACGACTGTTTCATTGACAAGTAAAGCCCCTTGTTCCACCGCTTTCCCCGCAAACCACTGATCAAATTTCGCCCGCAGGACAGTAAAATTATTAAAAGGTTCCTGTGCCCACTCTAGACCCTTATAGCCGAACGTGACAGCTGACTCTTTGTCCATCATCATGAAACGCTGCTCGACAATCGGCCTTTCAAGGGGGGCTTCCTTATGGAATTCCGGAATGATATCTTCCATCATTTTTCGGTACAATACTCCACCCATCACGTTTTTGGAGCCCGGGTACTCTCCTCTTTCCAATAGAAGGACCTTGGCACCACCTTTAGCAAGTTCATAGGCACATGATATACCCGCCGGACCCGCACCAACTACGATACAATCAAATTTCTCAGACATATTAGACCTCGACCTCCTCTCCATGTAAAGCTTTATTAAACTCCTTCACAAGCAATGGGACAACTTCGAATGCGTCCCCGACAATGCCATAATGGCAGGATTGAAAGATAGCCGCCTCCGGGTCCTTGTTGATTGCAATAATTAATCCGGAGTTTTTCATTCCCACGATATGCTGGATGGCACCAGATATACCTATCGCAAAATAGATCTTTGGCGTTACGGTGACTCCTGTTTGTCCGACCTGATGATGGTGTCCTACCCATCCGGCCTCGACTACATCACGGCTTGCACCTACAACCCCGCCGAGGGCTGCTGCTAGTTGATGGACAAGTTCAAATCCCTGTGCGCTGCCAAGCCCCTTCCCGCCTGCCACCACGATGTCTGCTTCATCAATCCTGATTTTTTTTGTCGCCTCTCTAACAATCTTCAATACTTTCGTACGCATATCTTCTTCTTTTATATTAATCTGCTCTTCTATCAGTCTGCCTGAACGCCCATCTACCGGCGGGAGTGCCTTCATCACTTTTGGTCGTACAGTCGCCATCTGCGGTCGATATTTTTTACACAGGATGGTCGCCATGATGTTGCCCCCGAATGCCGGACGGCTAGCTAAAAGTAAACCCGTATCCTCTTCTACATCTAATTCTGTCGTGTCTGCTGTTAATCCGGTTGGAAGGTCCGTTGCCACCGCACTTGCAAGATCCTTCCCTGTTGAGGTCGCACCGTACAGAATAATCTCCGGCTTGTACTTTTCACTGCAGTGAAGCAATGCCTTCATAAAAGATTCTGTTCGATAGAGCTTGAAGATTGGCTGATCATATACATATACCGTATTCGCTCCATATTCGAAAACAGTTGCGGCAATCTCTGTCACATTTTCCCCAATAAGTACGCCGGCAAGCTCTACTCCTCGTTTATCAGCAAGCTTGCGCCCCGCCCCAAGCAGCTCCAATGAAACTGGTGCAATCTTCCCTTCATTTTCCTCAATGAAAACCCAGACACCGCTATAATCTTCGAAACTCACTTAGATCCCCTCATTTCTGCAAACAGTTCTTTCTTTTCAAGCAACACGGAAAGCAGCTGTTGCACCTGTTCTTCAGGACTACCTTCCATCAGTTTTCCCCCTTCTGGTTTAGGAGGTGCCCATACTTTAGCCACGATAGTTGGTGATCCTTTCAAGCCTAATTGTTTCCGATCAATATCCTCCAAATCATTGACAGACCAGATATGTGGTTGGTATCGTGCAGCCTTCAACATATTTGGAAACGAGGAATAAGGAACTTCGTTTATTTCCTTTTCGACGGAAAGCAAACAAGGTAATGTAGTCCTGATGATTTCATACCCGTCCTCAATTTTTCTATGAACAACCATACAGCTTTCCTCTTTCTGGATTTCGACGACTTTGTTTACAGAAGTTAAGGGTGGAATATCAAGTCGCCGAGCAATACCGGGCCCAACTTGTCCCGTATCGCCATCAATGGTCATTTTTCCGCAGATGATCATATCAATCGGCCTGATTTCGCTGATTTTGTTGATAGCCTTTGTCAGAGCATAACTGGTTGCCAATGTATCTGCCCCGGCAAAGGCCCTGTCGGATATCATATACCCCTCATCCGCCCCAATCTCGATGCATTTTCGAATGGCTTTCACCGCTGGAGGTGGCCCCATTGTAACAACGGAAACGGTTCCTCCGTATTTATTTTTTAGCCGTACAGCCTCTTCTACCGCATGGGCATCATACGGATTTAATATTGCCGGTGCACTGGAACGGTCCATCGTATTGGTTTTCGGGTTCATCTTGATTACTTTAGTATCTGGTACTTGCTTTATACAGGCAACAATATGAAGCAAATCTATTCCCTCCTGCCCCTTTATCTATTTGGTGAATATGTTCAGGGTGATTAATGTATATTCGTCCCACTACTATTACTATATAAAGTAGATTGAGAGAAAATACCGGTTTTTCTAGATTTGTTGACAAGCTGAAGCAAAAGAAAAACATTACTCCTCATTTGGGGAGTAATGTTAGACTGGTGACGAATCTTTATATAACCGTTGTTCTGAGCTTCAGGTGCTTCGCTTTCCACGGGAGTTCCTTTATTCTGCTAGCGTATCACTATTAATCTACCTGTACTTCTGTTTCTGGGTTCTCATAGTGATGGAACATCTGCAAAATTTGGGATTCAGTATTTCTATCAATTGAAAGGGTGGGTAGCTCGTTCTTATGAAAAAAAGCGACATTGGATGTCTCCATTCCAGAACGAGCTCCGCCTCCGATAATTTCGCAAGCGATAAATATTTTATAAACATGATAAGGAGAAGGTGGGTGTGGATGACACTTCTTGTCCAAGACGGCAAGTAACTTCTTGGCTTTCACATGAAACCCGGATTCCTCATAAACTTCCTTGACTGCAACTTCCTTTGGAGAGAACCCAATATCTCCCCATCCACCTGGAAGTGACCAACTGTCATCTTGCCGTTCCTTTACAAGCAGTATTCTGCCCTCTTGAAATACAACCGCTCGATTATCAACCTTTGGAGTTTGGTATCCCGTTTCATTGGCAAACAAGTCTTTAATTCTTGTTTTGTCTTCGCCTGTCTGTTCTGACATCATTTCAACACTCATACTTCTTAGTTGTTCAAACCGCTCTATATCATAGATGTCCTTGGAATAGGTTAATCCTGCCTGTGCTATTGCTTGAATTTGTTTTGCCCAATCCAACCATTTATCTGTCATATTATTACTCCCTTCTTTTAAACCATAAACCTACTTCTCTATTATTATTGATATACCTTCATAAATTGGTCATATTCTGTATTGTGATAAAAACCTCAAAAACTCCTTCTGTATCGAATGCTCATATTTCAACAGTGCGTAAGTCTTTGTATCGGGTAGACTTATCGACCGGCACTCCACTTCGAGAAGCCTTCCTTCTAGCAGTTCACGCCTCACTGTTGATTTAGGTAGAATGGATACCCCCAGTCCTTCTATAATAAATCTCTTGGTAATATGAGTCTGTGAAACCTTCATCATTTTCGTGTAAGGATACTTTGCCTTAATCTGCTGACATAATTCATCCCAATAACCGGGATGATTGTGAGTCAACAAGGTATGATGATGAAATATTTCCTCTTCCTCTATAGGAGCTCCCGCCTCAAGATCGAATCCATCATGAGGAACAACAAAAACCAGGGGGTCATCATATAAAGATCGGCAGTTCAAGTCCGTTTTTTTGTTTGGAAGACATGATAATCCGATATCCACTTCCTCTAGTTCAACTGCCTGTTCAATTTTGATAGATTCTATAATTTTAACAGAAATTTCTATATTCGGATGTGATTGAAGGAATTGTTTTAGCACAAATGGCAAAATGGTATCAGCAATCAATGGCGAAATGCCGATTGTGAGCTGTGATGTGAACCCCTGCTGAAAGGAATGTAACTCGGATATTCCCTCTTCATAAAGGGATAGCAATTTTTTTGCATGTTTCATGTATCTTCTCCCTGCCTCGGTTAACATCACTTTTCTTCCATCTCGAACAAACAGGTCGGCACCCACTTCCTTTTCCAATTGCTTGATATGTACAGTCACTGTTGGTTGTGAAATATATAAAAGTTCTGAAGTCTTCCTGAAATTATTATTTTCTGCAGCTACAACAAACGTTTTCAGCCAATTAAGCTCCATCTAATCCCACCTCTAATTAATATTATTAATCAATCTAATTCGTAATCTTTAATATTCATAATCACTGTTATTTTATAAAATATAGCTAATAAAAGAAAGGATGATTATGGATGAATGTACAAAAAGGGTTAAAGGGTGTCACTGCTGCTGAAACAAGTATTGCTGAAGTAGATGGATCGCATGGCCGTTTGATTTATCGGGGATATGAGATAAGAGACATTGCGACTACTTATTCTTTCGAAGAGATTGCTCATCTCTTATGGTTCGGTGAACTGCCTACTGGTAGACACTTAGAGAAATTTAAATCTAATTTCGCTTCATGTAGGAGTCTCTCCTCAACGATGGAAAAAGTCTTATTAGCTCTCCCGGAAGATATGGATATGATGAGTGTGGTGAGAACAGTAATTTCAAGTGCCGAGGACCAATCCATGAAGTGGAAACCGACTGTTGAAGAAGCTATCAAACTGACAGCAGTTGTCCCTACAATCATTTCTTATCGAAAGAGGATTTTAGAAGGAAAAGAAGTTATCACACCTATCGAAAATTATAGTCATGCTGAAAATTATCTTTATATGTTAAATGGAAAAACAGCAAATCCTGAACACATCCGCGCATTGGAAACCTACATGATACTGACGATGGAACATGGAATGAATGCGTCAACCTTCTCCGCCAGGGTAACTGCTTCCACCGAATCGGACCTTGTATCTGCGGTAACTTCTGCAATGGGAACGATGAAAGGACCGCTACATGGTGGCGCTCCTTCTGAGGTAATACTATTATTAAATGAATTAAGTGAAGTAAAGGACAAGAAAACCTACTTGCGTGAGAAAATCCTTGCTGGCGAGAAGTTGATGGGATTTGGGCATCGGGTGTACAAGACTCATGATCCTCGCTCCATTGCGCTAAAGAAAACGTTATCGAGTCTTGTGGGAAAAGATGTATGGTTGGATTTGGCCTTAGAGGTAGAGAGTGATGCTATAGAAGTGCTGGAAGAGCTCAAGCCTGGTAGAGGGCTTTATACGAATGTAGAATTTTATGCTGCAGCCATCATGAAAGCGATCAATATGGATGCATCCCTCTTCACGCCAACCTTTACAGCAAGTCGAATGGTCGGCTGGACCGCGCATGTACTTGAGCAGGCAGAGGATAATGTGATTTATCGTCCGTTGTCGAGGTATGTGGGGAAATAAGTGGTTTTGGTAGAGGCGCCTTTTACATATGGCGCCTTCATTACTTCAAGTAGTGTTTACATAATAATATTATAAGATACATAATCGGTCATGAAGACACTTTCATCAGAAAAAAACCAGAACCTCATTAAACTGGTTCTGGCCCTCATACGTATTCCTCATTACTCACAGCAATCATCCGAGCAGTAAGATGTTTCACTACTATTCTTCGACTCAAAATTTTGCAGCTTCGGTTTTTCATTTTCCTCTTCCCACACTTTGTACAAAGCTTCTGCGAACACTTCCGGTGGCTGAGCTCCAGATATGGCATATTTGCTGTTCAATACAAAAAAGGGAACTCCCTGAACACCAATCTCTTTTGCTTCCCTTTGATCGAACCGGACATCTTTTTCATAAGCATCCCCAGCTAAGACTTTTTCCACTTCCGAAGCATCCAAGCCAAGACTTACACCTAATTCCTTTAAATAGCTTTTATCGCCAATATGCTTAGATTCAGTAAAGTGAGCTTTCAGAAGCTTTTCTGTCACTTCTTTCGCTTTGCCTTGAGTTTCCGCATATTTCGCTAAGCGATGTGCATCAAAAGTGTTGGTTGGAATGGATTTATCAAAATGGAACTGCAATCCGACTTCTGTCGCCTGTTTTGCAACCCCTGCACTCATTCGTTTCGCCTCTTCAACAGGCATTCCGTATTTTTTGGCAAGTATTTCATATATGGTCAAATCAGTATCACGCTTTGCATTAGCGTCTAATTCAAAGCTCTTAAATTCAATATCAATTTTATCTTTATGTGGGAAATCTTCCAATGCTTTTTCCAATCTTCTTTTTCCGATATAGCAGAATGGACAAACATAATCAGACCAGATTTCTATTTTCATCGTTGCACCTCTTTTCCTGTACTAGTATTTATTATCATATCATAATGTGCGAAAAAGCTCTTACAATATGCATAGTAACTAAAGAGAGGGCCTACCTGAACCACTTGATATACTTCTTCAATAAATTTGGGAGTATTCCCTCAAAAAACTTCTCCCGCCAGTAAAGATCTGCTGTTCGTTGCACGGCTGCAGCATGGTTCGGGTATGGGTGCATCACCATGGATAGGTCGCCGATCCGTTTGCCGAATTGAACAGCGGCGACCACTTCCTGCATCCAGTCCCCGGCACCTTTACCGATAGCATGGGCCCCGATGATTTTCCCTTTTTTATCTGTCACCAGTTTCACAAAACCGGCTGTTGAATTTGCCGTTACAAAACGGTCCACTTCAGTTAAATCCATTTTGTAGACTTTATAGCTTAAACCGTTCTCGTTAGCTTCCTGTTCCGTCAATCCCATATGGAATATTTCAGGAGAAGAATACGTTACCCAAGGAGTTTGAGAATAGTCTACTTTTCGCCGCAAACCAAACACAGCATTTTGTACAACAAGCTTTCCTTCCATACCGGCAACATGTGTAAAAGGATAGCTGCCGTTTACATCTCCTACCGCATAAACTGTAGGAATAGAGGTCTGCAATTGTTTGTTCACCTTGATGTAACCCTTTTCGTCCGTTTCCACTCTGATACGATCTAGTGCTAGATAGTCGGTATTCGGTACTCTCCCAGCGGCTACAAGAATGGCGTCCGTTTGGATAGTTATTACTTCTTTTCCAACCTGTACTGCCGCAACTTTGTTTCCTTCCTTTATGTAAACCTCCAGCAGATGTGCTTCTTTATGAATGTGAAGTTCTTCTGAAAGTACGTTTTCGGCAAAATGAATAATATCTTGATCCTCTTTTACGAGAATGTTTTCCGATCTCTGCAACACCGTCACATTACTGCCCAACCGGGAAAATGCTTGTGCAAGCTCGATCCCTATTGGCCCTGCACCTAATACTAATAATCGACCAGGCAATTCATCTATATTAAAAATGGTTTTATTGGTAAAAAAGCCGGCTTCCTTCAAACCTGGAATATCCGGGATAAATGGTCGCGATCCCGTGGCCAGGACTATTCTTTTGCCAGATACTATTTTCTCTCCATCGTTAATCGCAACCTCATTTTTGGTAAGAAATGAACCATACCCTTGAATTACATCCACTCCCATTTTCCGGAAACGTTCGACATCATCGTGTTCTTGTATCGTTGCAATTACGTCTTTGACTCGTTGTTGCACTTTTTTAAAATACCTGTCATAATCAGGGCGAAAACCTAAGGTAACTGCTTGATGCAACTTATTAGCTTCCTCAATCAGTGTCTTGGAAGGAACACATCCATAGTGTAGGCAGTCTCCGCCAGGTTGGACCTCTTTTTCAATCAGTGCAACCTTAGCACCAAGTGAAGATGCACCTGCTGCTACCGTTAGACCTCCCGACCCTCCGCCTACCACAATTAAATCGTACTCAAACATCGCGATTAACCCCCACTTCTATTATCATGATGATACCTAAAACAGGGTAGTTCTTCCAATGAAACAGGTGAATGGATGTGCAGATTGGACAGCCTATAATCCCAGTTGATGGATAAGCTCCCTGCATAAAGCCGGAGAATCAACCCTCACACTTACATAGGGAGGCTTAGTATTTCGGGTTGCTTCTACTGGTACCCCTAGCCAAAGAACTCGGTTGTCTATCATGATAAAAGGAAAGGATATTCCCTCTGATATTCTCGAAACCCTCTTCTTCAGCTTGCTCAATGTGTTTTCCCATTCCTGCGGGAGATTGGCCTGATCCGGTGTTCCCAATATAATAGAGGTTTTTGAATCTTTAATATCCTTCCAAACTCTTTCCTTTTTTCTTGCATGCAGCCATTGAACACGGGGGTGCTGATGCTTAATCCAGGCTCCTATTTCATGTGGATGCATGTGATATTGGGAATTTTCCTGAAAATCAACAAGTTTTCTAATCATTTTATTTGCAGATACCTTCCTCTTGATAAATTGACTGTCACAAACATGAATAAACTTTCCTTTTGTTCTTGTAACCGCAACGTTCAATAGGCGCTCGCTATCTTTACCTACTAATAACATACCGGGTCTCTCAAGGGGATAGCTATCCACCGAGTCGAAAATGATGACATCCCGCTCACTCCCTTGGAAGCGATGAACCGTAGCCGCCATGATATCAGCAGAGTTTTTTTCTAAATGATACAAATCTTCCAGCAATATATCCATCCACTGTGCCTGAGCACGATATGGGGAAATATAACCTATCGAACGTGCCCCATTTAAATATGCTTCGTGAATAAGTTGGAACGATTGTAGCAGATGCCAAAGGTTGATTCTGGATCTGCTGCTCTTATCGATGAAAGCATGCTCCCCGGTATCATTGGTACTAAGAAGAATTGAAGCTTTTTTAGGAAATGGATGCTGTTTGGAAACATCAATCCTGGCCTTTAAGACACTCGGATGATCTCCAACCAGAGAATGATACATATATTTGTTCGTAAAGGCAGATATGTCGGGGTGCATTCTCCGTTGCTCTTTTAACAAAAATAAATGGGGGTGCAGGCCTGATGAATGAATATTGTCTGCCACTCCCGTACGGTGAAAAACATCCTCTGTCAACCATTTTTCCACTAATTCATTTCTGGCAGATGCGATGGGTGGAAGTTGTTTAAAATCACCACAAATAATAATATTTTTTGCCATGGACGCCGCAAATGCAGCTTGTGGGACATAGGCCATACTAGCTTCGTCCAATATAATCACATCATACTCTTTTTCATATATGGCAGGATCCATCGCTGCTTTGGCCAGAGTGGTTCCAATAATAAATGCATCCTGCAAAAAGTCCATTTCCTTCTGTCGGATCTTCTCCAAAATTCTCGCAACCTTCGTTTCAAGCTTCAGTAATTTTTCAGAATCCCGCTTACTGAAAGAATTGGATAAATCCGATTTCAGGTGTTTTCTTTCGTCCATTACTTTATCTCTTTCCTCTGCAAGCACGGGATCACGGTTTTGGAGTAGCTGTGAGGAGGTGATGGCAGGAAGGTTTGCTAACAGTTCACTATTATGCGAACCGTACCTAAGCACATCTCCTTCATTGTAACGTTTCTGTTTGGAAAGAAAGGTTGAAATTTCTCGCATAAGTACGTCTACGGATTGATTACTGTGAGAAAGTATTAAAACCTTTTTCTTTTTGAAATATTTATTGGCAGCAACCCTGGCAAGCGTGTACGTTTTTCCTGTTCCGGGAGGGCCCCATACAAAGGTGACAGGATTGTATTTAGAGCGGAGAATCAATTCATGGACATTGCTTTTAATGATATTGGTTGGATGCTTTGTCATCATATCGGGATTCATCAGTTTATTGATGCGAGATCTCTTTTTCTTACTTTCTTTAATTTCATCCAGCCGTTGGATAAGCTGATCCAACAGCTCCCAAGGATCATGAAAGAGGTATGCTTCTGTGATGATGTCCCCAAGCGATTCTTTAAAAGAAATGATGACGTTTTTTCCTTCTGAAGAAAGGATCTGCCCTTCTATTTTTATTCCTCCCCATTCCATTTTCACCAAAGAACCGACAGGAATTCGAACAGAAGAATATGTATCAAAAAAATACGTAAAGGTTTTATTTTTTGTCACAAGGTGCCCGTTCTTGATAAGGTACTTCGTGCTTCCGTATTTCTTTAAATGCTGTATCTCCGCCTGCAAAGCTTTTTTCCATTCTTTAATATAATATGAAGTCTTCATTTCATTTCCTCAAATCATTTCTTTTTCAATTTTTTCATCTCATTAAACAATTCACTTTATCAGAACAAAATAAAAAAGCCAAGAAACTAACAACCGAGTTGCTGAATCCTGGCTTTTTCCAATCCGTTTATTTATAAAAACTTACAACGTTCTTTAACACCTTTTTATCCTGTTTACTTACTTTTTTCGGTTTGATGGGAGAAACGGCAGTCTTATCAGCATTTTCCAGGGTGGAAATTTCCAAATAGAAAGGATTGGAGCTTTTATCTCCATCCAGATACCCTTTAAGTATTTTCACTTTAGTGGTAGAACCTTTCAATAGCTCTTCATAGTCCCATGTAATATTATTTTTGTAGGTTTTATCCATTCTTTCTTTTAATCCAAGTGCTTCTGATACAGCATCCTCTGCAGTTCCCAGGAAAGTATCAGATCTTTTTAATCCTCTTTTTTTGATTCCGTCTCCTGCTTTAGCTTGGAACAATAGACATGACATATAGGTCATCCTCTCTGTGTGTCGGCTTCAGACCTTTAGACGGTTAATCTTAACACCAGGATACCAAAGGAACTTACCTTCTCTCTATAGTGTAACCCCTCAAACCAGTTTCTACCACTATTTTTTATAATTATACGTTAGGAATGAAAAATATATTTACGGTTTAAGTGGGAATGTAGTCGTATTTATGAGATAATGAAAGAATGATTAGAAATTTCAAATGGAAAGAAGGAACCTAAATGAAACAAAAAAACAAGTTCCAAGACAATGAAAAAGTCATTTTGAAAAGCACTGGCGAGGAAGTTACCATCTTAAAATTCAACTACGTCCCCAATTTAAAAAGATACTCCTACACTATAAAAGAAAATCCTAAAACTTTTTATTTCGAAGAAGAGATCAAACATAGTTAATTCTTTTTCACACCATAAATGATGTTACATTAAGAAACCTCGCGCATCCTGCCCTGGTTTCTTTTTTGTTATCTTTAACGCTAAACGGGTATTGTTTATAAAGGCTCTTTTCTCAAAGATTATTGCTATAGCCTTTATAAATTACCCTTTGGAGGCATGATCATGATATTAGTATATGTAAGTATTGGCATTTTCGTTGTTGCAGCAGGATTAATGATTTTTTCTTTTATCAGTTTTAAGAAAAAAACACAGCCGACTTTTTCATTTTTTAGCTCTGTAGGAGAACGTATCCAAGAAGAAAATAACGCTATACAAGAACAAGTAGAACAAATGAAGAACAAACAAGAGGACATCAAAAATGATATGGATTGGAAGAAATCGGTTTTCACTTTTACACTGGCTGAACTAAAAAAGCTTCCAAACACTTTTAAGAGCAGCTCTAAACAAGAGCTAAAAGAATACAAACGTGGTATGTAGTAAGATTTTACAAACAAAAACCCGACCATTTCTGATCGGGTTTTTGTTTGTGATCTTTTTTTACAGGGCAGTAAACTTTTCATCATGATAATTTATATCCGTTCGTAGTCTATCTTTATGATAAATCGCATTAATTTCTCCGCCTATTACAAGGGCAAGTCCAGTCAGATATAGCCAAAGCATCAGAATGATCACCCCACCGAGGCTTCCGTAAGTGGCAGAGTAATTTCCGAAATTGCTTACGTAAAATGAAAACCCAATGGAAACCAGTTGCCAGATAACTGTTGCGACTATTGCACCGGGGAGAAGCTCCTTGAACGTTTTGTCAACATCTGGTGCAATCCTGTAGAGCGTAGTAATAATGGTGAAAATAACGAAAAACGCAATGATGAACCTAAGCACATTAAGAATGATTGCCGTGCTTCCAGGAATATTGATAATATCTTCAAGTTGACTGATGATGATTCCCCCAAATACCGGAAGGAAAAAGGCAATCAGGAATGCGACTATCAAACCGATGGTAAGACCGATGGAGAGTAATCTTACAAGGTAGAAAGGTCTGGATTCTTCAACGTTAAAGGCTTGATTCATGGCGCGGATAAAGGCGTTCATCCCATTAGATGCTGACCAGATGGTCCCTAGAATTCCGACTGTCAATAGTCCTCGATTGGGTTTATTGACAAATTCATTTATGTTCTCCTCAAAAATAGATACTGTCTCTGGGGGCATCAGAGTTTGAAGGAATTCTATGACTCTTTGTGGATCAATGTTTAAATACGGGACAATGGAGAGTGCCAAAACCAGTAAGGGAAATACCGACAGCATATAATAATATGCTTGTTCTGCCGCTAGTCCTGTTGCTCTGTCTTTTTTCATTTCATTGCCAAGTCTTTTTAAAAATTGAAAAAGACGACCCATAGTTTTCCCTCCCTTACTGCTAAAATAGATGATTATACTGTTATATAACGATGCGCTTTTTTTGTTTTACGCACTAGCTAATTATTTTCTTATTAATGGTAATGTACAGCATCTGAAGGATCCACCGGACTTGATGATTTCGGAAATATCCACTTCCAAGACCTCATATCCTCTTCTTCTAAGCTGCTCATTAACATTGGTGTTACATGGTAGGCTGAATATCTTTTTATTACCTATAGAAAGCACATTGGTCCCCATCGTGAATTGTTCGTCCTTTGATACTTCAATCAATTCATATCGATTGGATAAAAAGTCGATTTCTTCTTTTTTCAGTGCTGGAGAGAATATCAACGCTTCAGTTGGGGAAATCACATTGAATACACAGTCCAAGTGTAGGTACGATTTGTCGATAGGAATAGGATACACAGTATGTTCGGGAAGTGCATCTCTAAATCTACCCAGACCTTCATGGCTTGTTCGGCCACTAATTCCAACATAGACAATATCCCGATCAATCATCACGTCCCCACCCTCTATACTATGGCCGGATAACGGAGTATAAGAAGCATGATTTTCGTCTAACCATGATTTGAGAACATCTTCTTCTCCAGACCTGATATCACTTCCCATATGAGATACAAAAACGTGGTCTCCCAAAGTGAAACCGATATCGCGGGTGAATACCTGTTCAGGAAATTGTTCGGAAGGTGGCAGACTGTAGACATCAATTCCATGGGAAAGCATCGTTTGGGTGAATGACCGATGTTGTTTGGTTGCAAGTGTCTCATCGATATTATCCTCTACATAATGTTTCTGGGTCTCGTTTATTACCTCGCTGATACTCATATGCGTTGGTGGACAAACAACCACCTTCTTCAATTCACCGAATTCACTTGTACATGTATGTTTTATTGCAAGATTGGCTGGTTCTAAATTTATCGTCACTTCAAAATCCTCCGATCAACTTATATGTATGTTCTATGAAGTGTATTCCCCTCACCAATAAATGCTTAAACCTTTTATAAAATAAAAAGGCTCTTTTCTCAAAGATTGTTGCTATTCGCTTGTAAAAAGTCGGGAATTGGACTTTTTACCAAGAAAAATCGGCCTTTGGATTTTTCACAGTGTATCTACTTTCAAAATATCATGCAATCTCTCCGAATAACCAGGAAAAGAGCACGACAGCAACAATTATTACTGTCGTTGTAAAATACGAAATAGCAACAAAGTTTACGAAAACAGCCAAAAAAAAAAGCAAATCTAATTTTTAGAAACTAGATTTGCTTTTTATTTTAAATTAGTTATTTTCCGATAAACATTTGTGTCCAATAGTTGCCTTCTTCTACATAACCGACACCGATATGGGTGAATTCACCATTTAGAATATTTTTACGATGGCCTTCACTGTTCATCCAAGCTTGAACGACTTCTTCGGGAGAACGTTGACCCATTGCAATGTTCTCACCTGCTGTATTATAAGAGATACCGTAGTCTCTCATCATATCAAATGGAGAACCGTGTGTTGGGCTAGTATGTGAAAAGTAGTTGTTAGTTTGCATATCCTTCGATTTGTCACGTGCAACATTGCTTAAAGATGCATCTGCTTTCAGGTCTGAAAGGCCGTTCTTACGGCGTTCTGCATTCGTGAGTTCGATGACTTTCATCTCTGTTTCAGAAATACCTTCTGTTGACTCTTCTGTTTGCTGCTGATTATCATCTGCCGGTTCTTCTGAAGGTTGGTTTTCTGGAGGTGCAGCTTGTTCATTTTGTGGTGCTTGACCTTGCTCAGGCTGACCTTGTGGTGCTTCCTGTTGGAATTTGTAGATGGCAAAAGGTCCTTGCTCCTGGAACTTTTCAACATGCGGGAACTTTTCACTTGGTATGGAAGTACTGAAAGAGTTTTGATCAATCGTTAAATATCCATTATTAATTTCTTGGACATCGGCACTTTGACCTTTTCCTCTTGCATCATTTCTGACATGTGTTATTCCGTTCTCGTTACCGAAACCATTATCATCGAATGCGGTATTATTTGAACCCATATTATCGTTGCCCGTGTTGTTGTTACAACCGACCATCAGAGATAATGCAAAGGCGGTAGTTGTCATGATTTTAATAATTTTTTTCATGGTACATCTCCTTTTCATCATTAATACTTCTTTAGTTTTGCTTATTTGATTGAAAGTATTATTGGTAAAATTGATGAAAAAGAGATATTTTTGGAAATGTTATTGTTTGATTATTTTCTCCAGCACTCGTTGGACCTGTAGACCTTGGTCAAATCCAATTACTTGGCCTTCTTGATTGTTTAATTTTTTCACAAATTCTTCAACTAATGAGATGCTTGAATGTTCCAAATTGGAATCATTCAGTTCTGTCCACTCTTCACCTTTTCTTGCAATTCTCACTTGTCTCCAGTTGATTAAAGACAAGCTTTGTTTTGAACCGTGAATCGTAAAGGCGATTTCTTCTTTTTCTGCCTGACCTACGAGTCCATCAATTAGTACTTGAATTCCATTACTTAGCTTCAATGTGGCAATGACGCCTCGTTCGCTAAGGTCAGGGTTTTCCGGATAGTCGACTAAACTGGAAACTTCACTTACCTGTCCAAAAAAATGTAGAACCATTTGTAGATAATGAGGAGAGATCTCCCTGATGAATCCACCCTGCAATCGGCTATTTATCCAGTTTGTTTGTTGCCAAGGTCTTGGCCATTGATCGAAATGCATTCTTAAAGTTATACGTCTTATTTCACCGAATTCATCTGCATTCAGTTGTTTTTCAATGGTGGCAAATGCTTTTTCATAAACAAGCGGAAAATGCATGGCGTGTATCAGTCCGGATGTCTTGGCAGCTGATAGCATCTCTTGTGCTTCTTGCTCGGAATTTGCCAATGGCTTTTCACATAGCACATGTTTATTGTTTTGAAATGCTGCCATTACCACCTCATAATGGACAGCAGGTGGAACTGCAACATAAACAAAATCGATTTCCTCTATTCGTAATAGTTCATTGTAGTCTGTAAAACAATGTGGACCTCCACATTCTTGTGCTGTCTTTTGGGCCAATTCTTCATTAAAATCACATAAAGCAATAATTAAAATGTTTGAGGACTTTTTAAATTCTGAAATCAACCGCTGACCGACTACCCCTAACCCAACAATTCCTACTTTATATACCTTTTTCATAATTCTTCTCCCCCTTAAGAAAAGACAGCCTTCTAGATGAAAGCTGCCTGCCTTGCTTTTATAATCGTATCATCTAATCAGCCAAGACACGGATGAATTCTCTCATATAGTCGGGAAGGTCTGGTGGTCTGCGGCTGGACACGATGTTGCCATCCACGATCACCGCTTCATCTACCCACTCTGCACCTGCATTCATCATGTCATCTTTAATTCCTGGAGTACTTGTTACTTTCTTTCCATGGAGAATGTTTGCGGAAATGAGTACCCAGCCGGCATGACAGATCTGTCCTATTGGTTTTTGTTGATCATTCATTGTCCGAACCATGGATAAAATGTCTTCATACCTTCTAAGCTTATCAGGAGACCAGCCTCCCGGAACCAATATGGCGTCAAAATCATTTGGATCGGCATCATGGAAAGAAATATCGGATTGAATGGGAACACCATATTTTCCTATATAAGTAGTGTCCGCCTTTTCACCCGCAATAATAACTTCTGCCCCTTCTTCGCGCAATCTCAAAACGGGGTACCATAGCTCCAAATCTTCAAAATCATCGCTAACCAATTGAATCACTTTTTTGTTATGTAATGTCAATGAAAAACCCTCCTCCACAAAGTATATGTCCATTGTGAACGAGGGCTGAAGCTTTTGCAAATTTTTAGAAAACGAGTACATCTTAAATATGTTGTTCGGCCAGAACCAATTGATTTTTCACTTGTTCAAACGAGGTTCCGCCTTCGCTATTACGAGCACCTACAACATGTTTCGGCTGAAGAATCTCAAAAATGCCTTCTGAAAACAAAGGAGAAAATTGTTGATATTCTTCCATAGAAAGACCTAGAAGATACTTATCATGGTTAATAGCATAAAGAACAATTTTTCCGATAATTTCATGGGCCTGTCTAAATGGAATCCCTTTTGTCACTAGATAGTCCGCAATATCGGTTGCATTGGAGAAATCCTGCGAGACCGCTTCAAACATGTTCTTCTGATTCACTGTCATTGTTTCAATCATTGGCGCAAGTAATCTTAATGAACCATCAAGCGTTTTTACTGTATCAAACATTCCTTCTTTATCTTCCTGCATGTCCTTGTTGTATGCCAAAGGAAGACCCTTAAGGACAGTTAATAATCCAACAAGATTTCCATACACTCTTCCTGTCTTCGCACGAAGCAACTCGGGTACATCCGGGTTTTTCTTCTGTGGCATGATACTTGATCCAGTACAAAAAGAGTCGTCAAGTTCAATGAACTGAAATTCTTGGCTTGACCAGATCACTAATTCTTCCGAAAGACGTGATATATGAGTCATGATCAGAGATGCATGAGAAAGGAATTCCACGATAAAATCACGGTCACTGACGGCATCCATGCTATTTGGATAGACTTTTTCAAAACCAAGTAAGGAAGCGGTCTGTTCACGGTCTATCGGGAAGGTTGTTCCTGCCAATGCACCTGCTCCAAGCGGCGACCAGTTGATTCGCTTCAAGCTATCCTGCAATCTCTCCTTGTCACGCTCCAACATCCAGAAATAAGCCAACAGATGATGGGCAAAAGATACCGGCTGGGCACGCTGCAAATGGGTGTAACCTGGGAGAATGGTATGCACATTTTCTTTGGATTTCATTAAGATAGATTTTTGCACATCCGTCAATAATGTAATAATACTCTCCGTTTGCTTTTTTAAATACAAATGCATATCTGTCGCCACTTGGTCATTACGACTTCTTCCGGTATGAAGCTTCCCTCCCACCGGTCCTACTTCATCTATTAATAACTTTTCAATGTTCATATGGATATCTTCATGTGCAACGGAGAATTCCACTTCCCCCGCAACTATCTTATCTTCAATGACTTTCAGTCCATTTTTGATTGTTTCTGCATCATCATCGGAAATGATCCCACAGTCACTGAGCATTCGCACATGCGCCAAGCTTCCTTGTATATCCTCAAGTGCGAGCTCTTTATCAAATTCAATGGATGCAGTAAATTCCTCTACCAGCTTGTTTGTTTCCTTAGTAAAACGTCCACCCCAAAGCTTTGTCATGTTGTTGCCTCCCTTGAATTTTAAGCTAGTAGAAGTGGTCCATATTCCACTTCTTTACAATGTTACCTTTTCTTTTTTGTGGATTTCAGCATATACCTTTGTAGGTAATCCCCACAGTTTGATGAATCCGACTGCAGCATTGTGGTCAAACATATCCCCTTTGGAATATGTTGCAAGTTCTTCGTTATATAAGCTATATTCTGACTGGCGACCTACTACTGTGTGGTTGCCTTTTTGCAATTTTACACGTATCTTTCCTGTTACATATTTCTGCGTCTCTTCAACAAATGATCCTAGAGCGTTCACTAATGGAGAGAACCATAGACCTTCATAGATAACTTTTGCCATCTGGTCATCTATGGAAGCCTTGAATTGTGTCACTTCTCTTGGAAGAGTCAGGAATTCAAGCTCTTTATGTGCTTGAATTAAAATTAAAGCAGCTGGGTTTTCATACACCTCACGGGATTTAATTCCAACCAATCGATTTTCGATGTGATCGATTCTTCCTACCCCATGTTTTCCTCCGACCAAATTCAATTCCTCAATTAGATCTACCAGTCCCATCTTTTTGTCATTAATGGCAACTGGTACCCCTTTATCAAAAGTGATTTCTAAATATTCAGGTTGATCTGGTGTAAGCTCTATTGGATTAGTCCAGTCAAAAGCTGCCTCAGGTGCTTCATTCCATGGATTTTCCAACACACCAGCTTCACAAGCTCTACCCCAAATGTTAGCATCAATTGAAAATGGATTATCCAAATTCACTGGAATAGGTATGTTATTCTTCATCGCATATTCAATTTCCTCATCTCTGGTCATTCCCCACTCACGTACAGGTGCAATGACTTTCAAGTTTGGATTCAGTGCCTGGATGGAAACTTCAAAGCGTACTTGATCATTCCCCTTTCCAGTACAACCATGTGCCACTGCTACTGCTCCCTCTTCTTCCGCCACCTGTACAAGCAGCTTGGAGATGAGCGGACGTGATAGTGCAGATGATAAAGGGTACTTACCCTCATACATAGCATTTGATTTCAGTGCAGGAACAATATAATCTTTGGCTAGCATTTCTTTTGCATCCACCATTATCGCTTTAATGGCGCCAACATCTAATGCCTTCTGCTTAATTGATTCTAAATCCTTCCCTTCTCCAACATCCAAGCCGAGTGCAATGACATCATACCCATATTTCTCTTGCAACCATTTAACAGAAACGGAGGTATCTAGTCCTCCGGAATAAGCTAATACCACTTTTTCTTTAACCATACAAATTTCCTCCTCTGGTATAAAAATCTACGTTGTTGTATTTTTATACATTCTATTGTAAAAAAAATTAGTTCCCTAGTAAAGCCTTTAATATGGCCTTTTGTGCATGAAGTCGATTTTCGGCTTCATCGAATACGACTGAATGTGGTCCATCGATAATTTCTGATGTTACCTCTTCCCCACGATGTGCAGGCAGGCAATGCAGAAAGATGAAATCATTTTTCGCGTGTTTGCAAAGTTCCTTGTTCACTTGATAAGGTGCAAATGCATTTAGTCGATCTAGTGTTTCGGCTTCTTGCCCCATACTGGTCCAGACGTCTGTCACTACCACATCTGCCCCCTTGATCATCTCTTCGGGACACTCGCCAACCAAAATGGTGGAACCAGTTGCTATGGCCTCCTCCTTCATATAGCTTAAAATGGAGATATCGGGCTCAAAATCAGGCGGGCATGCTATTGAAATATCCATTCCCACTTTTACAGCCCCTTCTATTAAAGAATGGGACATATTATTGTTCGCATCTCCCAAATAGCAAAGCTTTAATCCTTTCAGCTTTCCTTTATGCTCTTTAATGGTTAGCAGGTCTGCCAACACTTGAGCGGGATGATGTGAGTCGGTCAGTCCATTGATGATTGGTACGGTTGAATGATGCGCGAACTCTTCCAGGATTTGATGTTCGAACGTACGAATCATCAGCCCATCCACGTAACGTGATAGAACTTTCGCAGTGTCAGAAGGAGATTCCCCTCGTCCCAGTTGGATATCATTGGAGCTCAAGAATATCGCATGGCCACCAAGTTGCAGCATGCCAACTTCAAATGACACTCTGGTTCTGGTGGATGATTTTTCAAAAAGCATGGCAAGTACTTTTCCCTGTAGATAAGGATGTGGTGTTCCTTCTTTTTGATATTTTTTAAGTTTTATAGCATCTTCCAATAAATAATGGATATCATTTGGAGTTAAGGATCCAAGTGTCAGAAAATGAGATTGACTCAATTGATAGGTATCCTTGTTCGTTTCCCATTTTAGTACACTTTGCATAAATATTCAACCTCTCTTTTTTCATTTTTTAAATAATTTTTGATGGTTTGATAATTTTGCTCAATTGTATGATCCAACTGGTTTGCTTGATACACCGTCTCTAGACAGGTAAATGTTTTTATACCGTGTTTTGTACATAATGCCCGATACATGGCTCCATCACGGGTTTTATCTCTTCCTTTAGTTGGAATGATGATGGCTGCCGCCAGATTTTCTGTTTTTAACGTAGAGTTGATTTCCTTCTCGGAAACTGTTGTCACAGCTATCCCATTGTTTCTCAAGAATTTTGCCGTTCCTTTTGATGCGAAAATCTTAATACGCTTCTTTTGTAGCTCCGTTAGTAATGGGAGTGCTTTTTGTTTTTCACGATCAGCAATGGAACAAAAAACAACTTTTTCATCTTCCGTTTTTGTGAATGGACTTTTCTTGCCGAGAAACAATGCTTTATTCATTGCTTCTTCTACTGTCATCCCCAATCCGATAATTTCTCCGGTTGACTTCATCTCCGGTCCGAGAACATGATCGACATCTTTTAATTTGGTAGCGGAAAAGACTGGAGCCTTTACCGTCCAGAAGCCTGGTTCTTCTTTTAACCCTGTCTGACTCAGTTTCTCACCCAATTGTGCCCTGACAGCAATCTCTATCATGGGTACATCTGTTACTTTGCTGACAATCGGTACAGTTCTAGATGCTCTTGGATTGACTTCCAGTACGTAAATTGTGTTTCCTGAAATGACAAATTGAATATTTGCTATCCCAATGATTTGAGCACTCTTGCAAATTCTTTTAGTATAATCCATCAATATTTCTTTCATCTGTACTGTTAAGGACAGTGGTGGAAAAACGGCAAGACTGTCACCTGAATGAACACCTGCTTTTTCGATATGTTCAAAGATTGCAGGAATAAATACCTCCTCGCCATCCGATATCACATCCAGTTCGCATTCAAGACCCGGAATAAAACTATCGACTAACAAAGGCCAGAGCGAATCATTCGATTCATGGATATGGATAAACTCTTCCAACTCTTTTCCCTCATATAGAGTGTACATGGATTGACCTCCTATTACATAGGATGGACGCACTAGTACCGGAAATCCGATTTCTTCTGCTGCAGCCTTCAATTGATTTGGTTGATCCACCATCTTCCCATTAATGTGAGGAATACCTTCTTTTTCTAGCAAGTTGTAAAAGTGGGATCGGTCCTCGAGCTGGTCGATGGAGGCTCTGCTGGTTCCTGCAATTACTACTCCCTCTTGTTCCAAACCTTCCGCCAGGTTTATAGCAGTCTGACCTCCAAATTGTATAAAGACTAGGTCGACATTTTCTTTTTGGATAATTGCTAGAATGTCCTCTACAGTAATCGGCTCAAAGTAGAGCTTGTCAGCTATTGAGAAGTCCGTACTGACCGTTTCAGGATTATTGTTTACCACGATTGTTTCGAATCCTGCATTTTTCAAAGCTTTCACTGCATGGACGGAACAGTAGTCGAACTCAATTCCCTGACCGATCCGAATCGGTCCTGAACCGATGACAAGAGCCTTCTTTTTTTGACTTACATTCACCTCATCCTTCCCGTTGTACGTGGAATAGTAATAAGGGGTGATCGCTTCGAATTCTGCAGCACAAGTATCTACAAGTTTATAAGATGGATTAATCTGATTTTCATGCAATACCTCTTTTAAATCTTCACTAGAACATCCTAGAAGAACACAAAGTCTTTCATTACTTATATTTTGTCCCTTAGCCATTCTCAACAAATCAACAGAGAGTGTATCCAATGTCTTATCGGAAAGTTGTTGTTCCAACATGACCATTTGTTGTAGTTTACTCAGAAACCATTCATCGATTGATGTCATTTCATGTATGATACGGACGGACAACCCTTGATTTAAAGCATGAGTGATGGCGAATAATCGCATGTGTGTCGGTTCACGGAGAAGGTCCATCCAAGCGACTTCACTCATCTTGTCCATGACTGGATGCGTTATCCCGTGGACTTTAATCTCCATAGAACGGAGCCCTTTATTTAATGCCCCCTCAAATGTTCGGTCGATTGACAGTACCTCACCAGTAGCTTTCATTTGTGTACTCAGGGTAGTATCCGCTTCAGGGAACTTGTCAAAAGGAAATCTTGGGAGTTTCACTACTACATAGTCCAGAGCTGGCTCAAAGGATGCAAAAGTGCTTCCTGTAATAGGATTTCTGATTTCGTCCAAATGGTAGCCGATGGCACACTTGGCTGCAATTCTGGCAATCGGATATCCCGTAGCCTTTGAAGCAAGAGCCGATGAACGGCTTACACGCGGATTCACTTCAATAATATTGTAATCATCTGAACGGGGGTCCATGGCAAATTGGATGTTGCAGCCTCCGACAATTCCCAAGCTTCTTATTATTTTCAGACTTGCATTTCTCAATATCTGATATTGTCTGTCTGTCAATGTTTGTGAAGGTGCCACTACAATGGAGTCTCCGGTATGGACGCCGACCGGATCAATATTTTCCATGTTGCACACAATGATGCATGTATCATTTTCATCACGCATCACCTCATACTCCACTTCTTTCCAGCCCTTGATGCTTTTTTCTATTAATACTTGGCTAATCGGGCTGAGGTTCAATCCATTTAAAAGTAGCGACTCAAACTCTTCGTCGCTGTACGCGAAACCTCCACCCTCTCCGCCTAAAGTGTAAGCAGGTCTGATAATGAAGGGGTATCCGATCTCATTTACAAATTTAAATCCTTCCTCTAACGAGTGGACTATTTGTGACTCCGGAATTGGTTCATTCAGGTCCATCATCAGTTGTCGGAACTTCTCTCTGTCTTCTCCTTGTTGAATAGAGTTTACGGATGTACCAAGGACCCGCACGTTATTTCCCTCCAGTATTCCTTTGTTGGAGAGCTCCACAATCAAGTTTAAGGCTGTTTGACCGCCCAGGGTGCCAATAATTCCGTCAGGCTTCTCTTTTTCGATTATTTTCTCCAAACAATCGACCGTCAAAGGTTCCATATAAACACTATCTGCAATATCGGAATCCGTCATGATGGTTGCTGGATTATTGTTTACAAGTACCACTTCAATTCCTTCTTCTTTTAGAGCCAGACACGCTTGCGTTCCCGCATAGTCAAATTCTGCTGCTTGACCGATAACTATAGGACCTGACCCGATCACTAACACTTTTTGTATTTCCTTAATGAATGGCATATGACATTACTCCTGTTTTTTCATTGATGAGTTTCAGAAATTGTGCAAATACATAATTGGTATCTTGCGGGCCGGGGTGGGCTTCCGGATGAAATTGGACACTTATGGCAGGCAGTTTTTTATGTTGAAGCCCTTCCACTGTCCCATCATTGATATTTTTATAGGTAACGTCAAAGATTTCTTTATTTATAGAGTCTTCACAGACGTTATAGCTGTGATTCTGGGATGTGATGTACACTTTCCCTGTTGCAAGATCTTTGACAGGATGATTACCGCCTCTATGCCCAAAAAGTAACTTGTTTGTCTTTGCTCCGAATGCAAGCGCGAGTAATTGATGTCCCAGACATATTCCGAGGGTGGGAAACGCTTCTGTGATTTTTTTAATTTTTGGGAGGTGATCGAATAAGCTTTTAGGATCTCCAGGTCCATTGCTTAATAGTACGCCATCCGGATTAAGTGCCTGTAATTTTTCATAGCTTGTCGTATAAGGCAAAACCGTTACTTGGCAGCCTGCATGGAGTAGTGCGTCCAAAATGGATTTTTTATAGCCGTAATCCATTAAAGCTATATGGGCTCCAGTTCCTTGATAAGTTTTTTGTACTTTGGTGGACACAAGCTCCACCCAACTCTCTTCTACCTCCACATTTGGTAAGTCTTTCACAGAGTCTGTGATGAACCCTTTTACTAATCCGCGTCTCCGTATTGTTTTTACCAGCTCCCTCGTATCAACATTACTTAAACCGCTGACACCCATTTTCTCTAGTAGTTCCGGAGCAGCCGTAACGGAGGAATAGTGGTTAGGGTAATGGCAGGCCTCTCCCATCACAACACCTTTTGCATATACATTATCCGCTTCGTAATCATGAGGGTTAATACCGTAATTGCCGATAAGCGGGTAACAAAACACGATAATTTGGCCTGCATAGGAAGGATCTGACATGATTTCCTGATACCCGGTCATACTTGTATTGAATACCACTTCCCCAATCGCTTCCTCTTTACTTCCAACTAATATGCCGGGGAAAACCTCCCCCGTTTCAAGAACTAAAAATCCATTATCCATGATGATCCTCCTCGAAATGCTGTAATACCTTGGTGAACTTCTGAACAAATAAATTCACTTCTTCTTTTGAAACTGTAAGAGGTGGAAGAAGCCTTATTACATTCGCCCCTGCACTTAGAATTAGTAATTTTTCATCCATTGCTTTATTTACGATTTTCATAGCGTCACCATCGATTAGAATTCCGATTAACATGCCTCTTCCCCTGATTTCCTTCACATTAGAATAGTTGGCCTTTAAGGACTCAAGCTCTGTCAATAGATATTGGCTTTGCTCGACGGAATTTCTTATGACGTCGGTTTCGCTTAATACTTTTAATGTTGCTGTTCCAGCAGTACTTGCTAATGGATTCCCTCCAAAGGTGCTTCCGTGCATGCCTGGCTGAAAGGCGGCGGCTACTTCCGCTTTTGCCAGCATGGCTCCAATCGGAAAACCAGATCCCAATCCTTTTGCAAGTGTCATAATATCCGGTTCAATGCCGTACTGTTCATATAAAAAAAGGCTCCCAGTGCGCCCCATTCCGGTTTGTACTTCATCCACGACTAGCAGGATTCCATCTTCCTTACAGATGGAAGACAATTCCTTGATCCAATTCGAGTCTGCTGGAATCACCCCGCCCTCCCCTTGGAGAAGTTCGAGCATAACAGCCGTCGGGGACAGTTCTCTGATTGTACGGAGGGATCGATAATCGTTGTAGGGCAAATGGGTGAACCCTTCAAGCATCGGCTCAAAGCCGGCCTTTACCTTTTCCTGCCCGGTAGCGGCTACTGTAGCAAGTGTTCTTCCATGAAAGCTTTGCTGAAATGTCACAATATTTGCTAGCTTGCCACTTTTATGTTTTGCAAATGAACGAATAAGCTTGATGGCAGCTTCATTTGCCTCTGCACCACTATTACAGAAAAACACCTGATTGAAGCAGGAGTTTTCCACTAATAATTGGGCAAGCTCATCTTGTTTTGGTATATGATAAAGGTTGGAAATATGCCACAGCTGTGTCAGCTGTTCTTGCAGGGCCGCCTGGATTTTTGGAGGGCAATGTCCTAGATTGCATGTTGCAATTCCGGAAGTGAAGTCCAAGTACTCCTCTCCGTTGTCAGTCCAGACATAAGTCCCCTTACCTTTTTGGATGGATAGTGGAAGCCTGTTGTATGTATTCATTACAGGTGAATAATTCAAGGTGGATTTAGACACTTTTCTCCATAACCTCCTCCAAATAGAATGTAGTCCCTACTTCGCACTCACTTAAAGTAAATTGGGTAAGGGCATCAGGTGTTGATCCGTTTATGATTCCAACCTTACTCACACCTTTCATTAAACAAGATACAGCTGCGTTAACCTTCGGGATCATTCCTCCTGTAATGTGACTTTCTTCTATTAAAATGGCAACTTCTGTATCTGATAAATTAGCAGCGATAGAATCTCCCACAAGAACCCCGTCTACATCTGTGACCATGCATAACGGAGAACCGAAAGCCTCAGCGATTGCCGCAGCTGCAAGGTCAGCATTAATGTTATAGTGCTGTCCTTGGTTGTCTACAGCAACAGGCGAGATGATGGGAATAATCCCCTGTTTCATAAAAGGTGCTAATATTTGTCTATTAACTTCTACAATCTCTCCGACAAGCCCTAATTCCTCTGCATTGGAAATCGGCTTTGCAATAAGAAACTTCCCATCCACGCCGCTAATACCTAGTGCAATACCTCCTGCTTTCATCACTTGACGCACTAGATGTTTATTCATACTCCCGGATAAAACCATTTCCACCACTTCCAATACAGGTTCAGTTGTTTTTCTCAAGCCGTTTACGAAAGTGGTTTCCACTTTCATCGCGGAAAGAAGCGATGAAATGGAAGGGCCTCCTCCATGCACTATGATAGGTTGGATATCATGGATGGTTTTCAATTCCACAAGCTCCGTATAAAAGGTTGAGGGAAGCTTCTCGATGGTACTGCCACCACACTTGATAACGAGTGATTTCATCTTTTACCCTCCTTTACGTTCGATAGGATGCATTAATTCGTACATAGTCGTATGATAAATCACAGCCCCATGCCTTAGCTTTTTGTGTCCCATTAAAAAGATCTACCTGTATTTCTATTTTTTCGTTTTTGAGATAGGTTTTCGCATCTTTTTCACAGAACTGGACTGGCATTCCATTTTGGACAACTGTGATCGGCCCTATTTTCACCTCGATCTGTTCCGTGTTAACTATTATTCCGCTATAGCCGACTGCGGAAACGATTCTCCCCCAGTTAGGGTCTTCTCCAAAAACCGCCGTCTTCACTAAGCTAGAGCCGACAATGGTTTTGGCGATTACTTGAGCATCATGGACAGTTATAGCACCCTTCACGTGTACTTCAATTAATTTGGTTGCACCTTCTCCGTCTCGAGCTATCTGCTGTGCGAGTGATTGACATACCATCTGAAGCCCTTCCTTGAAAAGGTTATATTCCATGTCACTTTGCTTCCACTCTTCATTTCCTGCCATTCCGTTTGCAAGCACCAAAACCATATCATTTGTACTTGTATCCCCATCTACAGTAATCATATTGAACGTATCACTGGTGACTTCTTTCAGGGCTTGTTGTAGGGCACTTTGCTCAATGTTCACATCCGTTGTGACAAATCCAAGCATTGTTGCCATGTTGGGATGGACCATTCCAGATCCTTTAGCAGCACCGGCTATCGTGATGATTTTTCCTCCGAATTGCAATTGAAAACATACATTCTTCGTAAAAGTATCAGTTGTTAGAATGGCTTCTTCAAACGATGTGGCATCGTCCAGGCAGTTAACCGCTGATATCGATTCCACTCCTGCTGATATTTTGTCCATAGGCAGGTGCTCTCCGATAATACCAGTGGATATAACAGCGACCCCGTGTTCCTGCAGATCAGCCTTTTCAGCAAAGACTTTTCTCATTTTATATGCGTTTTCAAGCCCTAATTTTCCGGTACATGAATTGGCATTTCCGGAGTTCACCAAAACCGCCTGAAGTGTGCCATCCTTCGCAATGCTTTCCTGTGTAACCTTTAACGGTGGTGCCTGGAATTGATTTGTTGTATAAACTGCTGCCGCATTTGCAGGCATAGCACTGTATATCCAGCCTAAATCTTTTCTTTTTCTCTTTATACCACAGTGCAACCCAGTAGCGGAAAAGCCTTCAGGTGTACAGATGTTCCCATCTTCAACCACTTTCCATTTTTCTGTTTTTGATAAAACTTCCACTTTCATAATCTCACCTCTTTTTTTATGGATAGACAGGTGTAAAAGTCAGTCCTAAATCCTCATTCCACCCGTTCATTATATTCATGTTCTGCACTGCCTGCCCGGATGCGCCTTTCATAACATTATCAATAACAGATACAATCATTATTCTGTTGGTCCTTGCATCAACCGATAAACCAATATCGCAATAATTGGAACCAAATACTTCTTTTGTTGCCGGCCATTGATTTTCCTTTCTGATTCGAACAAAGTGTTCTTCTTGATAAAACTCCTGATATATCTTTTGTGCTTCTTCAGAGGAGATAGTTTCGACCAAATTCGCATATATCGTACACATGATACCTCTCGACATAGGTACGAGGTGTGGTGTAAAGGTAATGGTTGCAGACTCGCCGGAATATGCTTGAATCCCCTGTTCCATTTCTGGAATATGCTGATGGCTACCAAGCTTGTAGGCTTTTACATTTTCGTTCACTTCACAATAATGGGTAGCCATAGAAGCTTTTCTACCTGCCCCAGTCACGCCGGATTTACCATCAATGATGATGGAATTATGGTGCACCAGCTTGTTCTTCAATACTGGTGCAAGCCCAAGCAATGTTGCAGTTGGGTAACATCCCGGATTTGCAATCAAAGTGGAACTTTTGATGTCTTCCCTGAAAAGTTCAGGCAAACCATATGTAGATTTTTGTAAAGCCGAATCAGGAGCTGCTGAATATTTATACCATTTGTCGTATAAAACAGAATCTTTCAACCTATGATCCCCAGATAAATCGATACAGGGAATCTTATTATCCACTAATCTATGAATCAAGTTTTTGGATACCCCTGATGGTGTAGCAAAAAAAAACAGGTCCGCCATTCCTCTAATTTCTTTTGTGTTAATCTCCTCCAGCCTTGTCTCTGCAATCCCCTGTAAATGTGGATATTGTTCCGTAATCAACTGACCGCTCGTAGAGTGGGATGCCATAAAGCTCAATTCCACTTCAGGATGCTGCTGTAGTATTCTTATTAATTCTGCACCGCTATAACCGTTTGCTCCAATAATTCCAACCTTCAAGTTTTTCATCCTCTCCATGGATTTATAATATGAATTATTATAACTACGTATGTATAAAAATACAACAGGTATTTTAAAAGAATACAAAAAAATGACCAAAGTAGCAAAATGCTCCAATGGTCATCATCTTTTTTCAGGTTATTCTACTAAAGCTGCAATAGTCCTAGCTAGAAGCTCCGTTCTTTTGGTCAAGGATGGAACTTCAAGATATTCCTTTTCACTATGGGCATTTCCCCCAACAGGGCCCATGCCATCAACCGTTGCTATCCCCATTGCAGCAGTGAAAGATGCATCAGAACCACCACCTGTAGCAGTATCTTTCACCTTAAGGCCCATCTGTATCCCCACCTTTTCAATAACTTGCAACAAGGATTCTGTCCGTTCTGTCTTTTCCATGGGAAGCCTATTCATTTCACCGCTAAGCTCCACCTCTGTTCCTTGAACATCCGAAGATGCGCAAATCTTTTCCAATTTCCGTTCGATCGGTATTGCCTGATTGCGATTTTTGATTCGTATGTCCACATGTGCCACTGCACTATCGGAGACAGTATTAACGGATGATCCTCCTTCTATTAGCCCCACATTCACACTGATCCCTTTGGAATAATCATTGAGTTCATGCAACTGGATCACTTTATGCGCAAGTTCTTCAATCGCACTTCTCCCCTTTTCCGGTTCAATTCCGGAATGAGCTGCCCTTCCCTTTACACTAATTGTATATTTTCCTTTTCCTCTTCTCGCAGATACAAGGGAACCATCCTTTCTCGCAGGCTCCATTATAAGAGCAAACTCTTTACCTTCCGCTTTGCTTTCTATAAGGCTTTTGGAGGATGGGGAACCTATCTCTTCATCACTGTTCAAAACTAGGACAACATCCCTGTATGCGTTCGAACGAGAGTATATCAAGGCTTTCATGGCATATAGAATGGAAACCTGGCTTGCCTTCATATCGATTACCCCCGGTCCATATGCCCTTTCACCTTCCACCTTGAACGGACGGGTCTGTACAGTTCCATTTGGAAACACCGTATCCATGTGGGCAACTATTATAATTCTCGGCTCTTTTGCCATCGGGTGTTGAATGACCAGGTGATTTCCATATCTCTCCTCTTCGATCACTTGTACAGAGAAACCAATGGATCTATATTCCTTTGAAAGAATAGACCCAATTTTATCTATGCCTTCTTTGGAAGTGGAACCGCTATCGATATTTACTAGTTTCTCCAACAGGTTAAGCATCTCTGTTTGGTTGTTCTGTAAAAATTCTTGCATCTTACTCTCTCCTGACATATAAACGAATTAAACTGATACTCTAATTAACGTATATTTTATTTACCAATCCATTATACCCTTTATGCTTAATTACTCCTATATTTCCTTTATTCTACCTATTTACAGATTTCAAACCTCATTTTTAGGTATAGATCAACAGCGGCGTTTAACAGAGCCTTCTGAAAAAACAATTTATTATGCTTTTCATATATATTATGTTATATTATTTATGCGATGAGCTGAATTGTGTAAGTCGATGGACACGCTCTGTGAGCAAGGCATGAATGTGGTCATGCTGTCCTTCGCCTCAATACGCAGGAAGACACCTTTTATAGGTGTCTTCTTTTTTTTGTGTAAAATTAATTTTTTCAATTCACCACATTCTTCTGCTATACTGACAACATCCTTAAGGAAAGAAGGTATTACTATGATACGTTTTGGGATTATCGGAACGAATTGGATTACAGAATCTTTCATTGATGCAGCCCAAGAACTTGAAGACTTTAGCTTAGCAGCTGTTTATTCAAGAAAAGAAGAGACAGCAAAGGAATTTGCCAGTAATTATGAAATAACCGCTACTTATACTAATCTAGAAGAATTTGCTAAAAGCGATGAAATTGATGCTGTCTATATAGCCAGTCCCAACTCCATGCATGCACAACAAGCCATTGTTTGCATGAATCAGGGAAAGCATGTCATTTGCGAGAAGCCGATAGCTTCAAATACGAAAGAGTTATTGGAAATGAGAGCAGCATCAGATAGGAACAGCGTTGTCCTTATGGAAGCCATGAAGACCACACTTTTACCTAACTTCCTGGCTGTTAAGGAGAACCTACATAAGATTGGAAAGATCAGGCGTTACAATGCCAGCTATTGTCAGTATTCCTCACGCTACGATAAATATAAAGACGGCATTATTCTAAATGCTTTCAAACCTGAATTTTCCAATGGGGCATTAATGGATATTGGAATCTATACTATTTATCCCATGGTGGCACTGTTCGGTAAACCAAATGGCTTGCAGGCAAATTCCTATATACTGGAATCCGGTGTAGACGGACAAGGAAGTATCTTGTTTAATTTTGACGGCATGGAGGCTACTGTTACCTACTCAAAAATCGCCAACTCCTACCTCCCATCTGAAATACAGGGAGAAGAAGGAACAATCATTATTGATAAAATTCATACCCCAGAAAATGTATTGATAAAATATAAGGATGGGTCAGAAGAAAAGATAACTGTTTCACAAAATACAAAATCCATGTTCTATGAAGCAGAAGAATTCATTCGTATAATTAAGTCGGGAGAAACGGAATCTTCCATCAATTCTCTTAAAAATTCCCTAACAACCATGGGATTGATAGAGGAAGCTCGTTCTCAAATAGGGCTGATCTATCCTGCTGACAATTAATAAATCCAGTGTTCTAAAGGAATTCTCCATTTTACAAAGGGGGGTTCCTTTTTAATTTTGGTTAATTTTGCCCATTTTTTAGTAATCTTATAAAAATGGTCTTATACTAGGGTACATTTGTCCACTCTCTTCTCTATTATCAACATACAATGTGGTAGATAAGAAAAAGGGGGTGTAAGAATGGCAGATAATAAAGATATGCAACGAGAGATTTCAAAACTTACCCAGGCTACAACAAACATGATGCTTCAAAATGTAATGAAAAAACACAATGTCAAGTTAAGTGGAGATAATTTCTCCAAAGAGCAAAAAGAGCAGCTGAGAAAATTGGTTGCGGATATCCAAGATTCTTTCGGGAAGATGGAAAAACTTCAAAAAGAAGAAAAATAAAAACCAAAAAATAAAAATAATTAAATGGGGGATTTAAATAATGAGTAAAGATTGGTTATTCGGTGGAAGAGGCTGCGGCCACGATAAAGGTTGCGGTTATGATAATAATAGTTGGAGCGCTTTGGATGACGGATGCAGACATCCACTAGACAATGAAGGGGTAGTGCAAGAGGCTGCCCAAGTGAACAAAATGATCCAGAAATCCTATGAGCAGATTGTCATTAAAGATTCTTGCGACGTTGAAGTTACAACAACTGACACTAAAATCGCTGTTTCTCTACAAGCGGCAATTCAAGCTGCAATCGCTCTAGTAATCAGTGTAAGCATCGCTGACAGCGACAAAGCTGAACAAATTATCCAAGAATTGCTTCAAAGCTCCAAGTCCGTTCAAGTAAATCACCAACAAACGTATATTCAGAACTCTCGTGGTGTACGTGTAACTACTACTGACACAGACCTAGTATTAAACATCCAACTACTTCTTCAACTATTGATTGCCCTAGTTGTATCTGTAGACATCTTATAATCCTGTTGAAGTCTTGCCCACTTCAACGCCTGTAAATTACACCACCACATGTCTAGTTACACTCCATCTTATCTAAGGGGACAGCCACCTCTTGTTCCCGCTATATCATAGTTGATTACTGATAGTACCTCCTTGCATCACCCGTCTTACACCACCACACCTACAATTAGTTCGTTTAAGAAGAAGACCATTGGTCTTCTTCTTTCTCAATTCCGGCTACCTTGAGAATATAAAATACTCTCCCCTACTACTTATGCAATAATCTTCAGATTGTCATTCATATTCTTAATCTAGTTATTTGCCTAGTTTTACTGAATTTACGCGCAAATCCTAGACTCATTCATAAGATACTGTATCCCAGCAACCTAATAAAAATAAAGGAGTTAACTTATGAGTGAGAAAAATAAAGCCCTGCTTCCCCTCCCTAAGATTTTTCATCAAAATACATTAAGTACATCTAATCAGCAGGAATATCGAAAAAATTATTTAACAGAAATTTTAAAACAACAGGAAGAAACCAATATGACATTTTCTTCTACCGTCACAGATTTAAACAAAATTCTACAGCAAGGATTGTCTGTTCAAGAAAACAACTATCAGCATTTATATGAAAAATTGAACGTTCATGATGAGTATCATCAACGGATAACTGATAAATTGGACGTTCATGATGATTATCATAAAGAGATAACTGACAAATTGAGCGTTCATAATGAGTATCACCAACAGATATCTGAAAAATTGAACGTTCATGATGATTATCATAAAGAGATAACTGACAAATTGAGCGTTCATGATGAGTATCACCAACAGATATCTGAAAAATTAAACGTTCATGATGAGTATCACCAACAGATATCTGAAAAATTAAACGTTCATGATGAGTATCATCAACAGATAACTGACAAATTGAACGTTCATGATGAGTATCACCAACAGATAACTGAAAAATTGAACGTTCATGATGGGTATTTCCAGCGGATAACTGACACGTTGAATGATCAGAATAATGATCATCAACTACTACATGACCAATTAAAGGTACAGGTAACTAAAAGTGAAGAACTTCATGAAACCCTATTGGCAAATGAATCCAGCAGTATGCATATTGAGCAAAGATTGGATAAGCTGGAAATGCTAGTTGAAGAAGAAAAACTTTTGAGTCAGGCAACCATCGATCAGTTGGCGTTTCAGGAGGACCTAACGAGAGGAATTCATACAAAGCTGGAAAAATATGAAGAATTGTACGAGGATATTCAGTCAAAAATATATGAGCAGGAACACTTTTATCAGGAAATCAATGACAAGCTCCAAATTCAAGAAATGTTCCACCAGTCCATTATGTCAAGGCTTGATAGTCAAGACGCTGCATCGCAAAAAATGGCAGTACAACTGGATATGTTAAGACAGACTCTGGTCGAAAAATTGGAGGCTGCCATACTTTCCATTGATAGTAAATATAAACAGACACTTCAATACTTGGCTGGTATGGTTGGCTTGAAGGAAAGGATTATTCAAAAACCTTCACTTGAAATGGCAAACAAAGATGCGAAAAAAGTGGAAGTAAAACAGGAGTAGCCTTAGGGCTGCTCTTTTTGCTATTTGATTTTTCTGAACATTCATAATAATATTTAACTAAGTACTTACATTTTTATTGGAGGTTGAACGAATGGCAGAGCTAGTACATAAAACAATAGGTGAACTATTGGACGAAACCGTATCAATGTATCCGGAAAAAGAAGCTGTAGTTTACCCTGAATCAGGACTACGCTACACCTACAGGGAATTTCAACATGCCTGCAATAATGTTGCAAAAGGTCTTATGCGTTTAGGTATTAACAAAGGAGAGCATATCGCGGTTTGGGCATCCAATAAACCGGAATGGCTTGTTGCTCAATATGCAAGTGCAAAAATTGGTGCGGTCCTTGTGACAGTTAACACAAGCTATCAATCCAAGGAATTGGAATATCTATTGCGACAATCAGATTCTACTACACTACTCTTAATGGATGAATTTAAAGGAGCCAGTTACCTGGACATGTTATATGAATTATGTCCTGAACTTAAAAACAGTACCCCTGGGGAACTCCAGGCTGAAAAACTTCCGATGTTGAAGAATGTTGTGTATATGGGAGAGCAAAGGCATCCGGGAATGTTGGTTTGGAACGATTTATTGGATAAGTCGCCGCTTGTTTCTGATCAAGCATTAGAAAAACGACAAAAAAGCACCAGCTTTGATGAAGTCATTAATATGCAATACACTTCCGGAACAACCGGCTTCCCGAAAGGAGTTATGCTTACCCACTCCAACATCATCAACAATGCTATCAATGTGGCCGAATGCCAAAGGCTTACATCCGAAGATAGAATATGCATTCCAGTTCCCTTCTTCCATTGCTTTGGGTGTGTAATGGGGACTTTGGCCGCTGTAGCTACAGGAGCGACCATGGTGCCACTTATCATGTTCGATCCTCTACAGGTTTTAAAGGCGGTGGAAAAGGAAAAATGCACGGCCCTATATGGGGTCCCTACCATGTTTATCGCGGAATTAAACCATCCTGACTTTGCCGAATTCGATCTTTCAAGCTTAAGAACCGGTATCATGGCCGGATCCCCTTGTCCAACAGAAATCATGAAAAAAGTAGTACATGAAATGGGGGCTAAAGAGATAACAATTGCTTATGGGCAGACAGAATCCTCCCCAGTTATCACACAGACCAGATCCTTTGACAGTATTGAAAGACGTGTTTCTACAGTTGGAAGCGCTTTAGAAAATGTTGAAGTGAAAATTGTAGATCCCACCTCAGGAAAAGAAGTACCAAATGGTGTACAAGGTGAGCTTTGTACCCGTGGGTATCTCGTCATGAAGGGGTACTACAACATGGAGGATCAGACTCGTGATACCATCGACCCAGCAGGCTGGTTGCATACAGGAGATCTTGCGACCATGGATGACGACGGATATATTGTCATTACGGGTAGATTGAAGGATATGATTATACGTGGAGGAGAAAATATATACCCTCGTGAAATTGAAGAATTTCTATACACCCATCCGAAGGTTTTTGATGTCCAAATCGTCGGTGTTCCTGATGAAAGATTGGGTGAACAAGTGGCTGCCTTTATTAAAGTCAAACCAGGGGAAGCGTTATCCAGCCAGGAAGTTAAAGATTATTGTACAGGAAAAATATCCAAATACAAGATTCCTTATTATGTAGAGATTGTTGAGGAATATCCGATGACCGCTTCAGGGAAAATACAAAAATTCAAGTTAAGGGAACATGCTGTCCGCACACTGGTTAATCAATAAAAAGTTATGGGAAAGGGCACTTTTAATTAAAGTGCCCCTTCCCTCTTCCCTTTTAACCTTCTACTATTTCACCGATGGCACCCACTGCTTTTTCAATATCTCTTCTATTAACATCGTAATGAGTGGTAAGACGGACAAGAGTCTGGCCGAATGTTACAGCCATTACACCCTTCCCTTTTAATAGTTCGACAAATTCATGGGCATTCATATTCAGGCCGGAAACATCGAGAACGACAATATTGGTATCAACGGAATTAACAATTTTCAGCCCTTGAATGTTTTTAAGGCTTTCAGCAAGAAAGGCCGCATTTGCATGATCCTCCGACAGCCTTTGTGTCATCTTTGTTAAAGCAACCAATGCTGGGGCAGCGATTATCCCAACTTGTCTCAATCCCCCACCAAGCCTCTTTCTCCACTTTCTGGCTTTCTTGATAAATTCCTCTGGTCCGGCAATGATTGATCCCACAGGCGCCCCTAATCCCTTTGACAGGCAAACCTGAACGGTATCACATTGCTTGGTAAATTCTTGAATGGAGCACCCGACACTTGCTGCAGCGTTAAATAAACGTGCTCCATCTACATGCACAGGAATGGAATACCGTTTTGCTACCTCATAAATCTCCTTCATATTAGAAGAAGGTACCACGGCTCCTCCTGCACGATTATGAGTATTTTCTATACAGATAAGTCCCGTTTCAGGAAAATGCTGGTCTTCCCCACGAATTGCCGCCTCAATATGTATAGGACTCATCACCCCATTAACTCCGCTAATTGTTCTCGTCTGAACTCCAGCCAATGCCGCTACTGCTCCGGATTCATAATAGAAAATATGAGACTCGGCTTCTAGCAATATCTCATTTCCAGGTCGGCAATGGGTCAGAACAGCTATCTGGTTCCCTTGCGTACCACTCGTAACAAATAATGCGGCTTCCTTTCCTAGCATTTCTGCTGCCTTTACCTCCAATAGGTTTACTGTCGGATCCTCTCCATATACATCATCCCCTACTTCGGCTTCATATGCTGCCTTTCTCATTTCTTCTGTTGGCCTTGTAATAGTGTCACTGCGTAAATCAATCATTGCTCATGTCCCCTTACCTTTTTTATTTCAGTTTACCAGATTCCGATTTATTTCGCATTCCGTAAAATAGTCTACCATCTTCCCCTTTCCCCATGCTATGATTATTTAATTAGAAGGCTCACACAGTTAAAAGGAGTTCATATCATGCAGGCACAGAAAATCAGATTAGATACAGCGAAAGCTGAAAATAAAACCGTATATCCCATTCTTTACATCATCGGACTTGCCCATTTACTAAATGATGCTCTTCAATCAGTTGTTCCGGCTTTGTTTCCCGTTCTACAGAGCTCCATGGGGCTTACCTTTACCCAGTTGGGACTTATCGCATTTGCGCTAAATGCGACTTCCTCCCTTATCCAGCCTGTAGTTGGCATTTATACGGATAAGAGACCTTCTCCATATGCATTACCGATAGGACTAACCTTTTCCTTATTTGGAATTATTGGATTGGCCCTTGCGCAGAACTTTTGGCTTATCATCGTTTCGGTATTATTCATCGGGCTTGGATCGGCAGCGTTTCATCCGGAAGGTTCACGTGTCGCGTATATGGCCGCTGGAAATCGGAGAGGACTCGCCCAATCCATTTATCAGGTGGGAGGAAATTCAGGTCAGGCTCTTGCTCCTTTGATGGCAGCTTACATTCTTTTGCCTCTCGGTCAGAAAGGTGTGCTTTGGTTTACAATTGTTGCAGCAGCTGGAGTGATCTTACTTTTATATATCGCAGCATGGTATAAACAGCAAGTATTAGAAAATGCCAAACCGGTAAAGATGAAGACAGCTGTGCAAACAAAAGAAAAGAAAAAAACAAAGTCGAATAAACGAATCATTTTATTCTCCATTTCCTTGTTAATTTTCCTTGTGTTTGCACGCTCCTGGTTCCATGCAGGAATTACGAACTTTTATGCTTTTTATGTCATTCAAAACTATGGACTTCCTATAGCAGATTCACAAATTTATATTTTTGTGTTCCTTGGCGCAGGTGCAGTCGGAACATTTTTCGGTGGTCCTTTGGCTGACCGCTTCGGTAAGAGAATGGTCATTTCGCTCTCCATGCTCGGTTCTGCACCACTGGCTCTGCTCCTTCCATTTGTCGGCGCAACCTTTGCATATGTACTCGTTGCAATTATCGGGTTTATCATTCTCTCGAGCTTCTCGGTGACCGTTGTTTACGCTCAGGAGCTTGTCCCGGGAAGAATCGGGTTGGTTTCCGGACTCATTGTAGGACTGGCGTTTGGAATGGGGGCAGTAGGTTCTGTTGCACTCGGTGTATTGGCGGATTGGATCGGTTTGACGAATACGATCATATTTACCGCCTGCCTTCCATTGATAGGACTATTGACTTTCTTTTTACCAACTGATCAAAAGGTTAGAGAAATGCATGAATAGTATGGAGAAAGGGTTCCTGTTGACCCTTTCTTTTCTTTTGCCTATACTTGTTAGGTGCTGAAATATATCTACTGAAAATGGTGATAATGATGGATTTTGATATAAAGTCATTGGCCTTTTACATAATTGAAGTGGAAGGCAGTGGAGATAGTGCTAAAAAGCTTTATAAACCGATGGCAGTATTAGATGAAGATACATATGAAGAAAGTGCTTTAAAGCCCTTCCTTGATGGGGAACTGATGAAGATCACGAAGAGGAAAGTGGATCGCCACCCTAAAAATGAACAAGTCCCGACGAAAATTGGCAGATTCATTGTGGAGCCTGGTTACGACTTGGGGTCCAATCCCAACTATAATCTTTTCAATCGAATTAAAAATGCCGACACGCTCGATTCATTTTCCCAGGCTGCGGAGGAAATTGCTACTACTTATACAGATACGACTGCTGTAAGAGGTGGAGTTCTGATTGTTGCAAGAGCAAAGTTGAATAAATACTTTGATGAACCTTTTGTTTTCGTATTAAAATGTGACTTCGAACAGAAAGTAGCATCCATAACTGATGAAAGAACCCTTATTCATAATGTTCAGATGGCCATCACCACGAAAAATATGAAGTCCGTTCAGTACCCTTTCATGGTGGAGGATGGGATGGTGGAAGATGGGGAATTAAAAATCCATCAATCCTCCCATTCCAGATACTTCGAGGATTTTCTTAAGTATGTGGAATACGGTGAATCGATGCCGGAGATCATCAAGAACCAGGTGATGGGGATGGTGCACCAGGAGATTTCTGAAACCTATAAGGAAGAAAGCGAAGAAAAAGAAAAAATGGAACAAGCGATGGAAGCGTGGGCAACTTCCCCGAAACGGGAGCTGCAGGAGCGCTGGTCGGACGAACAGGTGATGGAGGCATCGTCGACCATCATAGAACAGACTCCTGATATTGAGCTGAAGTTCAAGCTTGATCATATATCTGTTAAAAGCTTGTTAGCCGATTTTGGAGAAAATGTTCACATAGCCAAAATCAATGACAGGTATGTTGTGCTTCTTGAAGGTGATTTTCTTCAATTCGAAAAAAACGTTTCTCCTGTCGAGATGCTGAAGCCGAGCGAACTTACGTTGATACTGGAAAGAATGAATAAAAAGTACAGTGATTAATCTCCCTATGAATATTTGGAAAAGATATAGAAAGAATAGGAACAAATACCTTTTAGGGGTGACAATCATGGATTGGATGTCCATCATTCGGTATGCCTGTTCTTTTACTGGAATTATCTGTCTTGGCTTTACGTATAAGCATATGTTGAAAAGTGCACGTGCCAAGGGAAAATCAATAAGTAAAGATTAAGTTGTGACTTAGACGGACATAAGAAAAACCAGGCAAAAACCGCCTGGTCCTTTTTTAAGCTAAAAATCATTAGTTGTTTGGTTAACCGCCGCTGTTCCTTTCCGTAAATAGCTCCGCTTTCTACGGGGCGCCCTTGAGCCTCCTCACAACGCTTGAGGGGTCTCAAGATTGTCGCTACTCCCCCGTAGGACAAGGAAGGCTACGGCAGCGATACATCGCACGCAGAAAATGCTCGCATTTTCAAGGAGTCTACGCTATTTGCTCCAATCCACAGCTAGAAACTAAGATAGTTTTTAGTTATCCTTTCGATGAATGAAACCACCTTGTTGATTGCAGTGGAAGGCGCGCAGACTCCCTGTGGGAGGAAGGGACAGGGGAGACCCCACAGGAGGCCTGAGGAGGCTCCCGGACCGCCCACTGGAAAGCGAAGCGCCTGGAACGGAAATCAACAGAAGTATATACTTTCTTATCCTTTAAAAAAGGCAAGGGAGCTATAGCAAAGCTCCCTTGCCTTCTTCTTACTATTTTACTGGCGTTTCAAACAATTCTATCCATTCGCCGTCCGGACCTGAGAAGAAGATGTATCTTGCCCCGTTTGGCAATGTAGTGATCTCCTGTTCAATGAATGTTACATTCAGCTGCTTCAATCTTTCATATTCCACTTCCACATCATCCACTGTTAATGCGATATGATGCACTTTCCCTTCTGCAGGTAAGTGATCGTTATAGCCTTGAATGAGCTCTAATTCCGTTTCATCACTGTCATTAAAACCTAAAAAAGCCAATTTAATTGTTCCATTAGGGTGGTCAAGCTGTCCCTTTAATGAAAATCCTAATATCTTCTTATAAAATTCTATCGAAGCTTCGATATTCCGCACCATAATACCAACATGTTCTAAACGTTTAATTGCCATCTCTGCACTCTCCCCGACTCTATTATATGTCCGTACGTAACCTTCTGATGTTTTCCACTAAAAAGTTCACATACTCCTCGTCTTTGACCAACCAAGCAGCATAGCTCCTTTTAATGAATGTTTCCGCTTCTCGGAAGGATGAAAAAGTCTTATCCATAAGCTTTTCTTTGTTTTCCACTTGCCAGGTTCCGTCTTCCTTCGGTAAAAGAAACAGAACACCTTTTTCCTTAGAATCATAAAGTACCCCATTAGGTGACTCTTTTACATTAAAGACGTTCTTAGGTGCATCCTGTTTTAAAGGACCAAGCGGGAATGCTTCAGCAACAAAGAGTTTATACGCCTGTTCATTCAGGGTACAGCCTGAAGCCTTTGCATGCCCTCCCCCATCAAACTTACCTGCCACCTGCGATACATCTACATCGTCATGTATGGTTCTGAGACTGATTCGCTTGTTGCCCATATTAATCATTGCAATATAGTCAAGATGGGGATTTTCTTTTCCTAAGGTATTCCCTATCTCCGAGAGGAATGATTCAGCATGAACGATCCCTACCCACTTGTCACCTACAGGCTTTTGTACAATTTCCCGCCGTTTTTTCCGCAAGTACCTTTCCAGCTTCTGTTCTTCCATATCAAGGATCTGTGTTTCAAAATCATCAAAATCGAATCGGACTGCATTTGAAAGCTTCTGGAGCATCCGCTCTTCAAAGTCATCTATAGAAATCATATATAGGAGATCGTTCAACCTTTTGGCTTTTGTATTCTTGTTATGGTCCCACTCCCATGTATCATACTGCCGTATCAATTCCACCACTTCATCAAGCGCTTCCCCGCGACTGATCAATTCATTATCAAGCAAGTGCTCATAAAAAAGTGAGGTTGCACTCGTTAATCTGCCATCCTCATATTCCACGGTGACAGCGGCCCAATCATACTCATTTAAATGTAGTGCTGTTTTATGATGGTCGATGAATTGGACCTTTCCTCCTAGCTGTTTGACAAAGTAATCAAGCTTCTGCGCATTTTCCTCGTTAACAGAAAGGTCAGTTATGTAAATTTGATGCTGTGGAGTCGCTTCTTCCATAAAATCCGCAACCTGATAATTGAGACTGCCGACAGAATTATAATGGACCTTCACCTTTTCTTTGAAAGCCAGTTTGGCCAAAATACCGCAACCGACCCCGTCCAAATCGTTATGGGTAAATAAATGAATCAAAAGTAATCCCCCTTTTTAGAATGCATGATTTAGATGAGCCAGACAGTATTGTTGCTCGCACACATATGCACTCTATTTTGTATATTCTTCTCCCCAATATTCTTTAATATGAGCATCTCTTCCAGATTCTTGACGCTCCTGTTTATATTTCTCTGGGTTTTTTTTATAAAACTTCTGGTGATACTCTTCAGCTTCATAAAACGTCGTTGCTGGTTTTATATCTGTTACAATCTGTTTCTGGAAGCGTCCACTTGTTTGAAGCTCTTCTTTTGTCTTCTCAGCAAGCTCTTTCTGATGGTCATTATGGTAAAATATCGCCGTGCGGTATTGGCTTCCTCTATCAAAAAATTGGCCACCATCGTCAGTAGGATCTATTTGCGGCCAATATAATTCCAATAACCTTTTATATGGAAATAGTTCCGGATTGAACTCGATTTGGACCGCTTCATAATGTCCGGAATTCCCTTTTTTGATTTCCTCATATGTAGGATCTATGATTTCCCCGCCGGTATATCCGGACACTATCTTTTCTATTCCAGGCATTTCATCAAAAGGTTTGACCATGCACCAGAAACATCCACCTGCAAAAGTGGCTAATTCTGTTTTTCTAGTTGACATTTTTATACATCCTCTCATTCTTTATTAAACAGTGCTTGATGGAATTTTACACTATACAAAAAACACTTACAATAACTATGCATTATATCTGATTATGAGTTTACATAATTTAATTATAATAACCTAATATTAACTTAATAATTAAACATTTTCGTGATTGCGTTTTCATTCATTTACACTTTCATAAGAGTATTGTACGATATTTCTTTGTGAATAAATGAACGATAGGAGTCTGATTAGAGAAATGTTAGAACAATTTTCAAATATAGAGTTATTGAATCAATTTTGGTTAATCCTCTTTTTTCTAATACCTATGGTATTGGTATCCAGAATGGTTGTCGCAGGCACACGTTTTTCCCCGATCTTAATTATTGTCGTTTTGGGGCTCGGAATGGGTTATTTACTTGTGTTTACAGGTGCAGCCACTCCTGGGTTGGTCGAATTTCCATTCGTGGATCTAATGGCAAGAACAACCATTATTGCTTTAACCGTATCTTTTTTCGTAGGTGGACAAGAACTTCGAAAAATACTTGGTAATAAGGAGTTAACAGTAGAGGATACGGTAGTTGTTTCTGAAGAAGAAACCTTCCTTGGGACCTCAAGAACGCAATTCTTCTTTATTATCCGCGCATTTTTCCTATTGTTTGGTCTTGAAGGGATAACTCGTCTGATCCTTTCAGATGGTACCGGTATATTTGACAGTGTTTATCCATTGATTGCATACATCGGTATCGTAGGTTCCATTCTTTTTATTGATAATAAAGCTAAAATTACGAATAAGCATCAATATATAAAAAAGGGAATGGTGGAGATGGTAGCCATAATCATTCTTCTAGTCATTTCCTACCATATTGCTATGGCAATTAAACCTATCATTGCTTTGCCTCAAATATTCTTTGCCATGATGATTGCTGCGGCTTTAGGGGCCATCTTCTATAATTGGAGTTTTGGACCGACCATTCGTGCACTTCTTGTGGCAGGTATCCCGGTCGTCCTTGCTGCAAATTTCATGGTAGGTGGATCACGAATCGGTGATGCATTTGCTATTGAAGGAATGAATGCCGTACTTGCTTATGGGTTCTTTGGGCAATTGTTCTGGATGTTTGGTGGAATCGCTTTGATTATGTTCTTTGCAAGAACGGCGAACGCACGAAATCTTGCTCCTGGTATGGCAGGGTCTCTTTCTCATTCCGGTTTGACTGGTGCATGTACAGCAGGTGACTTTGGCAAGACCGCTGCACAACGTGCTCCAATCATGATTAACATTCCATTCTTTGGTCATATTTTCGTTTTCTCTGTTCTAGCCATCAGCGCAGAGCGAGGAAGCCTTTGGGTATTCCCTTCCTTATTGATTGTTGCTATAGGAGTTGGATTGACCATCCTAGCTTTAATCAATCTGAGAAAATCCAATGGCGAAGATAAAAAAGAAGTGAAGGCTTTAATGCAATTTTCTTTCGGCTGGCAGATGTGTGCTGTATTCGGTGGTTTGGCATTGTTGAGTTTAAGTACCATGCCTATTGATTATGCAGCGATGGCGCAATCCTCTGCGATTTCCCATTTCGGACTATTTGCAGCGATTCAAGGTGATATGTTCGGATCTGAGGCTGCTGCCTTAATTCCTTTCATTTTCTCTATGCCGTTTTTAGTCCATCCGCTTGTATTCTTCATGTTTGGGAAAGCGATGGAGAATAATGGAGAAATGCCGATAAAACCAGTTTATTCTTTGGCACTGATCGGTGTAATTGGAGTGGCATACGCAATATTCTTTGTTTAATATAGATTGGTTAATCAGAGCCGAAATTAAAAGAGGCGCGCCGGTAAAAATTCCGGTGCGCCTCTTTTCTATTGCATTTTTTTGTTGTAATAGTCTACAGAATACTGGGCTCCCTCACTAACCATGCTGTTATCCTGAATATCCTCTGGATCAGGGTTCCCTGCTTTTTCTATAGGAAGGTCTGTATTTCTGAATTTTAATGGAATAACCTTATTCTTTATTCTTTTGGAGTATTGAACAACTTTTTCTCTATATGGTCTATATGCAAGCAATCCTGCACTTGTTAAGCTGGCTGCCCCTGCAATCAATAACGGCTTTTTAAGTTGACGTGTATTCATAATGGAAACGCCTCCTGTTAGATGTTTTTATTTATAAGTTAGATATTCCCTGCTGAGAGGAAACTAAACATGAGGAGAATTTCCTTAATTGATAGCTCGAAAGATAAGAAGCATGTTTAACTCAATCCGTGCTTGAGCATTACCGACTTGATTGCCATGTAGTCCACACTTTCAGGAAGGCTTTCCTTTAATGGTTTTAATTTTTCCGTACCTATTTCTTTTATGACTCTGACAATCTCATTTTCATGTTCCACTGGAATGAAAACATCCCAGTCCACTTCAATATCTTCCTCTGCGGAACATTTGAACAGGTGGTTTTGGATAGTGATTAAGCTCATATCTCTAGATTTGGCTATTTCCTTTAAGGACATCCCCTCTTTAAATAGCCTATAGGAGAACATATGGCTTGTTTCTCCGTCACTTGGAGTTATTTTAGCAGGACGTCTGACAAGCTCAGTACGGGCCGTAACCGAATCTGAAATCCCTTCCTCATTGTTTTCAAAGTTATTTATTTCTTTTAAAAATACTTCTCCGTATTTTTCAAACTTTAGCATCCCTACTCCTTTGATGTCGAGCAAGGACGCTTCATCTTTTGGCATGAACTTACTCATTTCCGTCAATGTACTATCAGGAAAAATGACATATGGAGGAACTCCCTCCTCCTTCGCCAAATCTTTACGTAATTTCCTTAAACGTTCGAATAACTCATTATCTTCCACGATGGATTGAACTTGTTCCTTCATTTTGAAAAGGACTTTCTCCTTCCCCTTCAAGACCGGAACAGCCCGGGCACCAATTTTTACAATGGGATACTGCCCTTCGGTTAAGACTAGATATCCTTCTGCAATAAGAATATTGATCAAATCGACTAATTCCTTTTCCGTGTAGGACCTCATTAGTCCATAGGTTGGCAATTGGTCAAAGCGGAACTGCTGGATTCGCTTGTCCTTGGAACCCTTCAATACTTTTGCTATCAAGGTGGCTCCGAACCTTTCATTCATTCTGTGGATGCAACTGAATATTTTTTGCGCTTCAAGCGTAATATCCTGTTCGACAAAGTCTTGTGAGCAATTGCTGCATTTGTCACACGTTTCATCCGTTTCCTGTCCGAAATATTGGACGATGTATGTCTGGAGGCACTTTTGTGTATAGCAATAATCCATCATTGCTTGAAGCTTTTGGTATTCCTGCATTTTACGCTCGGGTGATCGGACACTTTCCTCGATCAAAAACTTTTGTATCTGTATATCACGGGCATTAAACAGAAGAATGCATTCACTCTGTTCTCCGTCCCTTCCTGCCCTTCCTGCTTCCTGATAATAGGACTCTACATTTTTAGGCATGTTGTAGTGAATGACAAATCGGACATTGGATTTATCGATTCCCATACCAAATGCATTTGTAGCAACCATCAGTTTGAGTCGGTCATATAGGAACTCTTCTTGATAGTTCTTTCTCTCATCTTCTGAGAGTCCTGCATGGTACTTTCCAATCTGGTAGCCTTTTTTTGTCAGAGTTGAATGGATCTGGTCCACTTCTTTTCTGGTAGTGGCATAGATGATTCCTGATTCTTCTTTGTTAGCCTTTAAAAACCTTTCCAAATAGGAGTCTTTATTTTGACCTCGTAATACAGAAAAAGTAAGGTTTTCACGTGAAAAGCCGGTAACAAAAGTATTTTCTGGAGAGATCCCTAACATGGATTGGATGTCATCTATCACCTGCCCGGTAGCTGTTGCAGTGAATGCCGTAACAATTGGCTTCCCTGGAATTCTTCTTACAAATGTTCCCACTTCCCGGTAGCTTGGCCTGAAGTCATGTCCCCATTGTGACATACAATGGGCTTCATCAATCGCCACCATTGATACATCTATCGTTGCAAGGACGTTTTGAAATTCGTAGGAATCCAATCTTTCAGGAGCAAGATAAAGTAGTTTAATATCTCCCTGTTCTACGCTTTGCATTCTTGCCCTTATTTCCCCTGCACCCAAAGAGCTGTTGATATATGTAGCCTTAACTCCAATATTTACTAATGAATCGACTTGGTCTTTCATTAATGAAATTAATGGGGAAATAACAATTGTCAGACCGTCAAGCAACAAGGCCGGAATCTGATAACATATTGATTTCCCGCCCCCAGTCGGCATCACACCGAGTGTATTAGACTGATCTAAAATACTGGATATTATCTTCTTTTGACCAGGTCTGAAATCTTGATACCCAAAATGTTTTTGCAATAGAATTTTGCCTTGTTCGTACATGATACACCTCGTTTAGTGGAAATAGATTTGATGGAGTTCGACAATCGATAAGAAGTAGATTACTAGAAGGAGGATGAATAAAGGATGCTACATAGCACCACTTCATTTTAACCGAATATTTTCCGCTCTGCAACCAAGTTTAGGCATGGCTGGTGCCAATCAATTTACTAAAAGGTAGGGGCAATTTGTATTTCCTTTACGAGTATTTATTTTAGCGTCCCCTCATGCTTTTTTCTTGCAATTTATTATCTGAATGTTTAAAATTTACTTTACAATAGGTTGTCTAACCTCTTTCTTTTTTGTGGCATTTTGGATGCGCTTACATATTTGGTTAACTATCTATTAATCTATTTGAGGAGGAATTTTCATGATTTATGCTAATCCGGGTGAGAAAGATTCAAAAGTCTCTTTTAAAAGTCGTTACGACAACTTTATAGGCGGGGAATGGGTCGGTCCAGTAAAAGGTGAGTATTTTGAAAATGTCACTCCTGTAACTGGACAAATTTTTTGTGAAGTTGCAAGGTCCACCTCAGAGGATATTGAACTTGCATTAGATGCTGCACATAACGCCAAAACAGCATGGGGCCAGACTTCTGTGGCAGAAAGAGCCAATATTTTAAATAGAATAGCAGATCGAATGGAAGCAAATTTGGAGATGCTGGCTGTAGCGGAAACGTGGGAAAACGGAAAGCCGGTTCGCGAAACCATGGCTGAAGATCTTCCCCTTGCCGTTGATCATTTCAGATACTTTGCAGGTTGTGTCAGGGCTCAGGAAGGTTCTTTAGGAGAGATTGATAATGATACGATTGCTTACCATTTCCATGAACCACTAGGTGTAGTTGGTCAGATTATCCCATGGAACTTCCCATTGCTTATGGCAACTTGGAAGCTTGCACCTGCACTGGCAGCGGGTAACTGTGTCGTATTGAAACCTGCAGAGCAGACACCTGCTTCCATCATGGTATTGGCAGAATTGATAGCGGACCTATTGCCTCCTGGTGTGTTGAATATCGTCAATGGATTTGGTGTGGAAGCAGGAAAGCCGCTCGCTTCCAGTGATAGAATTGCAAAAATTGCGTTTACCGGTGAAACGACAACGGGTCGCCTAATCATGCAATATGCTTCCCAGAACATCATTCCTGTAACATTGGAGCTTGGTGGAAAATCACCGAACATCTTCTTCGAGGACGTCATGGCCCAAGATGATGATTTCTTTGATAAAGCTGTGGAAGGGTTTGTCATGTTTGCATTAAATCAGGGAGAAGTGTGTACATGCCCTTCCCGTGCCCTCATTCATGAATCAATCTATGACAAATTCATGGAACGTGCGCTGGAACGGGTCTCACAGATCAAACAGGGTAATCCACTTGATACCGAAACAATGATAGGAGCACAGGCCTCTTCGGAACAATTGGAAAAAATCCTATCCTACCTTGAAATTGGTAAAGAAGAGGGTGCTGAGCTCCTTGCTGGTGGAGAACGTAACATGCTCGAAGGCGATCTTGCTAACGGCTATTATGTTAAGCCTACCGTTTTCAAAGGAAACAATAAAATGCGAATTTTTCAAGAGGAGATCTTTGGTCCTGTTGTTTCCGTCACTACATTTAAAACGCCTGAAGAAGCACTGGAAATTGCTAATAACACACTTTACGGACTTGGTGCTGGAGTCTGGACACGGGATGTTAACACTGCCTATCGTTTCGGTCGTCAAATTGAAGCAGGACGCGTATGGACCAACTGCTACCATGCATACCCTGCCAATGCGGCATTTGGTGGATATAAAATGAGTGGAATTGGGAGGGAGAATCATAAAATGATGCTTTCCCACTACCAGCAAACTAAGAACCTTTTGGTAAGCTACAGTCCGAAGAAATTAGGATTCTTTTAAAATGAAAAAAGTACTGGCTACGGATTCTGCTCTGGAATTGATCGAAAAGCTGGTAGGAAAACATGGACCTGTACTATTCCATCAATCAGGGGGTTGCTGTGATGGCAGCTCCCCTATGTGCTATCCAAAAGATGATTTTTTGATTGGAGATTCCGATGTACTTCTCGGTGAAATAGGCAACGCTCCCTTCTATATGAATAAAAAGCAGTATGAGTATTGGAAGCATACCCAGCTCATTATAGATGTGGTACCTGGTCGAGGTGGAATGTTTTCACTAGAAGGTCCGGAAGGTCTTCGTTTTTTAACCCGCTCAAAGGTTTTCCCTAAATGATGAAAGGCGTCCTATATGCGGACGCCTTTTTATTAATTCTTCGTGTTTTTTATTGTCTGAGGGGGTTCTTCCATCCAGCCATTTTTTATCATCAACTTTCCACCCTCTTTGGCATAATCAAATATGTCCTTTGCAATTAAAGTCATCTTGGCAGGTAAATCCGAACGAAGACTGAAAGATGTACCAAGTGCGTTACTTGTCAATCCAAAGCTACTGAGCAGGCTGGTCAGGTACATCATTAACTTTTCGGAAAATGGGGAATCGGTTGACAAAGTAGGATTCCCCCAAGCTACAACGGGAGGTTGGATGTCACTTTTAAGCAATGTATCACTAAATGTTTCTATTACGCTTTTTGCCAGGCTTTTCCCCTTTTTGAAATATGCCTTTACCTCTTTATCCTCGCTTACCTGTTCAAACCCTCTCAATAGTTGGAAACCTAAAACATTAGTTTCAATCCCTTGATACAGTAAAGAAAGTTCTATAGCATTCAAAGGCCTTTTCTCACTGAACAGATTAAACCCTGACATGTAGCCTTTCCCTTTAATAAACTCCACCTTTTCCGGCATAGGAATCATGGGAGGACGGGTTAGAACCCCTTCCTTTAACAGGAATTGCGTTGTTTCATTGTATGTATTTTGGGATACATCGAAAAACCTCTTAAAGAGTTGAGTAATATCTTCCCGGTATGACATGCTGACATGAAGAGCGTTAAGCCCGATAGTCAGCTTCATCATGACACGTAGGAAAAGTGCATCAAAATACTGGTCGTACAATGGTTTGGTGGAAGGACTTACATCGCTTTCAACATACCCCACTGGCACCACAAATTTTTCTTGCTGAAAAAGTTCAGTAATTTCATTGATAAATTTAATTTCTTGATTGTATAAAGTTTGTATCAAAGAGTGTATTTCTTCGTTCTGTTTGTTAGCAAGAAAATACTCCAAAATTCTCGCCAGCATCGTTTTTTGTTGATACGTCATCCACATGTTTCCTACTTCCGACGAAGTCAATTGCTTATCCATTAAATCTATCCTCTCCCAAGTTGAATTTTTCTTAGTATATCCTGTAACAAGATTCGATATTAAGATAATGACGTATTTAAAAAAATTTAGACAACCCTCCCCTTTTGGTTGCATACATTTAATAATGAGACAAGCAATATGAAGGGTGGAGATTACATGAGATTTTTTGTAATAAAAAAGAGCTTCCTCTTATTGGTGGCGCTGTGTATTTTAGTGGGGTTTGGCGGGTGGTTTGTTGTTAACAAAGGCGTAGTGCCTACTATTGGTAAGCCACAAGAAGGCGAGAAACTGTTATTTCATATGATTACATCAGAATTCAAAACTGAATTGGAAGACGGTACAGAACTTGAAGCCTATCGCTTTGACCCTGGAACCATCACTGTACCTAGAGGGAAAGATGTTACTCTGAGTATTTTTGGCGTCAACGGAAGTGAACATCCTTATTCAATTGAAGGAACAGATGTTAGCGGGGTCATTAAAAAAGGGGAGGAAACATTAATTAATGCCCGCTTTGATCAACCCGGTGTATATAAATTAATCTGTTCCACCCATTCACAACACAAAGGACACCACAGTCCCCCAATGGTTGCTTATATTTATGTCTATTAGCAAATTCCAATAATCAAAAAATAGAAATTCCGTCTGAAAATGACCAGCCAATAAGGGCCTTGGTCATTTTTTTTGCAAATAATATACTTTCCTAGTAAATGAATCTTTTGCAACTTACGCATTTAATGGTATAATTTCAACGACATTAATTTTGGAGGAAACTAATTACATGCTTACAGTTACTAATATAGGTTTACGCTATGGCGATCGAAAATTATTTGAAGATGTTAACATAAAATTCACCCCTGGAAACTGTTACGGGTTGATTGGTGCAAACGGTGCCGGAAAATCAACGTTCTTAAAGATTTTATCTGGGGAAGTAGAAGCACAAACCGGCGATGTCCATATGAATAAGGGTGAACGTATGGCTATTCTGAAACAGAACCACTTTGAATATGAGGAGCACGAAGTTCTTAAAGTGGTAATCATGGGTCATAGTCGCCTTTATGAAGTGATGCAGGAGAAAGATGCTATTTATATGAAGGAAGACTTTTCAGATGAAGATGGCATGCGAGCTGCAGAACTTGAAGGTGAATTTGCTGAATTAAATGGTTGGGAAGCAGAATCAGAAGCAGCAATCCTCTTAAAAGGTCTAGGAATTTCCGAAGATCTTCATACAAAGAAAATGGCTGATATCACTGGTGGCGAAAAGGTAAAAGTACTATTGGCACAAGCTCTCTTTGGGAAGCCTGACGTCCTTTTACTGGATGAGCCTACCAACCACTTGGACATAAAAGCAATTCAATGGTTGGAAGAGTTCCTTATCAACTTTGAGAATACAGTCATTGTTGTCTCCCATGACCGTCATTTCTTAAACAAAGTTTGTACTCATATTGCTGATTTGGATTATGGAAAAATCCAAATCTATGTTGGTAACTATGATTTCTGGTATGAGTCCAGTCAGCTTGCGTCAAGATTGGCATCTGATGTGAACCGTAAAAAGGAAGAGAAAATTAAAGAGCTTCAAGCCTTTATTGCCCGCTTTAGTGCGAACGCATCCAAATCCAAACAGGCAACGTCCCGGAAGAAGCTTTTAGATAAAATATCACTAGACGATATCAGACCTTCTTCCCGTCGTTATCCGTATGTAAACTTTACCCCTGAACGGGAAATTGGCAATGATCTTTTACGTGTAGAAGGATTATCTAAAACGATCGATGGGGTTCAAGTACTGAACAATGTCAGTTTTATCATGAACAAAGATGATAAAATTGCCCTTGTTGGAGGAAATGAAATCGCTAATACCACTCTTTTAAAAATAATTTCTGGTGAAATGGAACCGGATAGTGGATCATTTAAATGGGGTATCACAACCACCCAAGCATACTTCCCAAGAGATAACTCCACCTATTTCGAAGGTGTGGACATGAACCTTGTGGACTGGTTACGCCAGTATTCCCCTAATGACCAGACCGAAAGCTTCCTTCGCGGCTTCCTTGGAAGAATGCTGTTCTCAGGTGAAGAGGTAATGAAAAAGGCAAGTGTTCTTTCCGGAGGAGAAAAAGTTCGTTGTATGCTTTCTAAAATGATGTTGAGCGGATCAAATGTTCTATTATTGGATGATCCTACGAACCACTTGGACTTGGAATCCATTACTGCACTGAACAATGGATTAATCAGCTTCAAGGGCTCTATGATCTTCACTTCCCATGACCATCAGTTTATTGATACAATTGCTAACAGAATTATTGAAATCACGCCTAAGGGTATGGTTGATAAGCAGATGAGTTATGATGAATATTTGGAAGATGCAAATGTACAACAGCAATTAGCGGAGCTAAATTCTTAATTATTGTTAAAGGCCCTTTTTATAAAGGGCTTTTTTCAAATTATGAAACCTTTCCCCCATTCTCTTCGTATGAATGAAGTATTCTCTTAATATGCATTACTTTTTTAGCAATACCTGTATAGTAAATTTAATATTTATATTTTCAACAGAATGAGGTGTCGGACATGCCACAAACGAAGTGGTTCAGGATTGGTTATGGCATTATTGTCGTATTATTAATTGTTTTCTTGGCTTCATTGGTGGACTTTATTTTCACCCCTATTACGGTGATGATAAGTACATTATTTGCACCAATTATTCTCGCAGGTGTTCTCTATTATTTACTGAGACCTTTGGTCAACTTGGCTACTCGTTATATACCTAGAGCCTTAGCGATTTTAAGTATCTATCTCATATTTATAGGATTAATTACTTTACTTCTGTTTCTTATCGGACCTACTTTACAACAACAGGTGAACAGTCTAGTAGAAAACACTCCAAAAATCATCAATGAAATTCGAGAATTCACTGTTGAGCTTCAGGAAAATGAGTATATTGCAAGGTTCCAGCAGGATGAGAGATTCTCTCTGGAAGAAATTTCTGGAAAAATTGCTGATAATTTAAATGCCTATCTCACTTCCTTGGGATCCAATGTGGTGAATGTCATCAGCGCCATAACCGGATTCCTTATACTGCTTGTTGTCATTCCATTTGTCCTCTTCTACATGTTAAAGGATGGAGAAAGATTACCTGAACAGGTTCTTAAGTTCATACCTCGTCAGCATGAACGCGAAGGCAGAAATGTACTAAAAGACATGGATATAGCTTTGAGCTCCTATATCCAAGGCCAGATTATTGTAAGTGTGTTTGTAGGTGTATTAATCTATATCGGATTCTTGATTATTGGCTTGGAGTATTCCCTTGTCCTTGCTTTGATTGCGATGTTCACAAATGTGATCCCTTTTATTGGTCCTTTTATCGGAACGATTCCGAGTGTGGTTGTAGCTTTTTTTGACAGACCTATTATGGCCTTATGGGTATTATTGGTGGTTATCATTGTGCAGCAGGTGGAGAGTAATCTTATTTCTCCACAGGTAATGGGGAAAAAATTAGATGTTCATCCATTGACCATCATTCTATTGTTATTGGTAGCCAGTAAGTTTGCCGGATTGCTCGGATTGCTTTTGGCTGTACCAACCTATGCAGTGTCTAAAGTGATTGTCCTTCATACAATTCGTTTCATCAAGTTAAGAAAAGTGAAAGTAACGGAAGATTCACTGCTATAAAAAGGGCGGGAGGTAGCGGTTAGTGGAGCCCACCCCGCAGGCTTGAAGGCCACTGAAAAAGTACTAAATTTTAGTTCTTGGGTAAGCACCGCTGTTGATTTCCGCAAATAGCTTCGCTTTCCGCAGGGCGACAATCTTGAGCCTCCTCGGGCTGCGCCCTGCGGGGTCTCAAGATTGTCGCTACTCCCCTGCAGGAGTCTACGCTATTTGCTCCAATCCACAGCTAGAAACCATTAAAAACAATTCGTTTTCAGTTTTTTAGTGCCCTCCAGGCTTGCCGAGTAGGCACCACAAGTGCCCTTCGGAAAGCGAAGCCCGGTCCAGAAATCAACAGCGGCGTTAATCAGAACTTATTAATAAATGCTATTACCAAAAAAGCATGACAATAGAGGTTTACCTCTTCCCTGTCATGCTTTTTTAATGGCAAAAAGTATCTATAATTGATATGATGGTAGTAATTAATTTAGTTCATTAAATGATAAAAGTGAGATGATAATAGATGGCTCAGACACATACCTTCTCAAAAGGTGAAGAAATCGCCAACTCCATCACGCATGGAATTGGTATCTTGACAAGTATTGCAGCACTCGTTTTGCTCATTGTTTTTTCTACCATCAATGGGACAACACTTCATGTTTTAACTTTCATTGTATATGGAGTAACCATGCTCATGCTCTACACCGCCTCGACGTTGTTACATGCCCTGCCAAAAGGAAAAGCGAAGAATGTTTTTGAAATCTTAGATCATTCCTCCATCTACTTTTTTATTGCCGGCAGCTACACTCCTATCACGCTCATTGTCATGGATGGTGTTTTGGGTTGGACACTGTTCGGGGTTGTATGGACTTTGGCTATTGGGGGTACTGTATTTAAAGTATTCTTTGTAAAAAGATATGTTTTTGCATCCACCCTACTATATGTCTTGATGGGCTGGCTAGCGGTCTTTGGTTGGGGAGAAATAACAGCCAAAGTCAGTACGACCGGGATTGTTTTTCTCGTAATGGGAGGGGTGGTCTACAGCCTTGGTGCGATCTTTTACGTATGGCGCGCCTTCCCTTATCATCATGCAGTATGGCATCTGTTTGTTCTAGGTGGCACTGTTCTGCACTTCTTTTTTGTCATACTGTATGTTCTCCCTGTTCAATAAATGAAAAGTTATAAAAACACCACGAGTCATCAAACTCGTGGTGTTTTGTGGAATAAGATGGTTTTGATTATATTTATTTTTAATAAGTTGTAAATCTTAGTATTTTTTGGATACGATACATGGCCTTCTTGATAAATGGCATTTCATCTTTATACGATTCCATAGGCAAAGTATATATTTCATCCTCATTGCTCCATAACCTTAAGAAGTATTCGTTCATATCAAGCATTACCTCTTCGTCATTTGGAGCGGTAACTTTAATATCCGTTTCCAAGTTGAGATCGTATAAGTTCCGTCTTGTGAAATTTGCAGAACCTCCAATGATCGTCGATTCTTCCGATCTTTTGAAGTAAATCATTTTAGGATGGTATTGTTCGCCCTGTGTGTTGTACCATCTCAATTCAATATTTCCGTTTCCTTCTTCCTCAAGTTCTGCTGCTACCGGCCTGTTTGGAAGACCTATTTTCTGTTGTCCGAACGCATGTTCATTCGGGTCGAGTATCAAATTCACTGTCACTCCCCGGTCTGCAGCGTCTATCAGTTCTTCTATGATCTTTCTTTCTGCAATATAAAACATCCCAAGCCAGATTTCTTCCTTGTCCTTCGATTTTTTTATTTCTTTAAGCACATGGTCCAGTATTTTACGTTCTGTTAAGAGCTGAACAGCAATGGCCCCTTCTTCAGCGTTCCCGTTATACTCTGGTAATGATTCTCCACCTGAGAAATCGAGGACCGCCTGTTCTGTCTTTAAGATATCCCCGATAATTGGACCGGACACTTCAAACGCTGTGTTAGAGTGGAGACCGCTTGCATCATGGGGGTTCGCAGAAGAAATGATGGCAGTTTTATCTGTCGCGATAACCTTCCGGTGGTTTGCTTTAATATTCATAAGCTTTAGATAGGAACGTACCGTTGTTTCCGGTGCATCTTTGGCCATAGGGTTTTGAATCCATCCTGAGCCACCTTGTCCGAACCACTGAAAGAACACCCTCCATAAGCCGGAATACAATGGATTGGAATCCCTCAATACGTCTACGTTTGTTTCAATCACTTTTATTCCACTCTCTTCCAATCTTTTGAGCTCTTTCGCTTCATGTGACCCGTAGGTAGTATTGATTTCATCAGTAATGAAAACAATTTCTACTTCAGGATGTTCCTGTCTTTTGGAAAGTAGGCTGTCCATTAAAGTGTCACTCAATGGAGGATAATTCATTTCTCCGTCGTTATATCCATTAAAAAGGAACATATCTATTACAATAAACTCCTCTGCTTCCTCTATCACTTTGTAGATTCGATCAAATATTTCGTGTTCTTTTTGAAGGGAATCCTTATCTCCATACGTTAAATCGTATAGAAAATCGACTTTCGAAACATAGTGAACTTCCCCTTCATAGGAAACACCATCAGGTAACGGCTTATAACTATGATAAATACTTGTGATAGCAACAATTAGAATAAGTGCCAAAAATAGAGTGAGAAATCTATTCTTTTTTATAAGATTTTTCATACCAAGACCCCCTAGAAATTGTAACGACAGAAACATAAGAAAAAAGCTTGCCTTCTTACAAGCTTCTTCAAATTACAGTTTTCTCTATCTTTTATTTGTTAGTCAGTTGTTAATTCAAGTCTTATCAACTGATCATCATCTGGCCCAGGTGTCCCTCTTCCATCCTTATTATTAGAAATGATATATAGGTAGTTACCATCAAGCAGTATATCACGAATTCGCCCATTTTCATTCCAAAGGATGGATTGCTGGCCAGTGTTCAGCTCAAATTCCCTCACCATTTCCCCTCTGAGGCTCGCTACAAACAATTTTTCTTTTTCAAAAGCTATACCAGAAGGTGCCCATGTATCCGTTTCCGAGTGGAACAGTGGTGCTTCCATCCCTTCGCTCAGTTTATCACCAGTAATTTCTGGCCAACCATAGTTCTTCCCTTTTTCAATTCTGTTTATTTCATCATAAGCGGATGGCCCATGCTCTGACGCATACATCTCTCCTGATTCCATATTCCATGCCAGACCTTGCGGGTTACGGTGCCCATAGCTGTACACATAGGAATCAGGATAAGGATTATCTTCCGGGACTGAGCCATCAAGGTTCAAACGTAGAATGCTTCCAGTGAGAACCTCCTTGTTTTGTGCACTATCCGGTTTATTGGCATCCCCTACTGTTGCATACAATTTATTGTCCGGACCTATTTTCAATCGTCCGCCATTATGGAAGATTGCCCCTTCAATGTCTTCTAAAAGAACATCTTCCTCTACCCATTTATTTTCATGATATTTCAATAATACAATCCTGTTCTTAACTTCCTGCTCCGTCCCGTAGGTATGGTATGCAAATGCCTGTCCGTTTGTCTCAAAATCAGGGTGCAATTCCAAGCCAAGCAGGCCACCTTCCCCATAGACAAGCAATTGTTCACTGAGATCGACATCTTCCCTCTTTAGTCCTCTATCTTGCACCTTAACGATGTGACCGGTTCTTTCGGTAATGTAGAAAGCATCTCTATTTTGGGTGATGGACCACGGAACATTAAGGTTTGTTGCAAATACTTCCTTATTCTTAACGCTATACCTCGGCTGTTGAACCTCTTTTTCCGGTAAAGTTGTCGTCTCTTTCGATTCATTTCCTTTTCCTCTATCTTGTTGTTCCCCTAGATTACAGCTTGTCAAGAAAAGAAATGGGATTAAGCTTGTTAAGAGTAGTTTATTTATCACATATTCACCCCTCTATTCTTTTCCCTACATTTTATGAGTTTAATCCAATTTTTATAGAAAAATACAAAAAAACAAGACGTATTTATTAACGTCTTGTTTCTTCTCATACCTGCTCAAAATATGTTTTATAAAATCCTCCAATATGTCCGCTGTTATCTTTTACAAATATGAACTCTTCTGTTTCATTTTTCACTTCGTAAACTTTTCCGACAGTCAGCATATTACTTACAAGATATTTTTTCGCTTTAGTATGTACACACTTCACTTGTTTTGACGTTTCCTTATTATCCCAGGAATTATGAATCATTCTTTTTGCACCTCCAGCTTCATTCCCCATTATTTTACCTTAACTTTCTCTCGTGAACAATAAGAACCCCTCAGTCAGATGATTAACCTTCTTCTGTTACATCTTGGTGTTTAGGAATTGAATCATCACTCATTATTATGGTTATGAGGTTTCTTTTACCAAATAATAGTAACTTTTCATACATCTCTTCTGGCCGAAAATTCACCAGTCGAATAGGTAGTAGCTTGTTTGTATATATATATGCACAACGAGAAGACCTTCCACTACGTTTAAACACAATTTTACGTATGTCCGATGTGATAATTTCCCTTGAGAAAATGACACTTCTCAAAAACAATATATTATATAGGATAGCAGTTTTCTTTAGCGTAACTTGATAACGAATGAAATAGGAAAAGACAATTAATAATCCAATTGTAATTTGTACAAAACCTCTTCCGTAATTACCATGTAGAAACTGATAGATCCCTTGAACTAACATCAACGACAGAATAAAACTGTGTACAGCTGTTGGATATTTGGCCGAATAAGTCATTGGACACTCCTCCAATTCTTCTAACAAAGGCTATTCTTGGTGTTATGAACTTATATTCCCATTAATATCCCATTTTCATCCTTAAAATTGTGAAAACTAGGTAAAATCTACAATATATATCTTCCCATCCCAACATTTATATAGTGAACTAAGCACATATTCTTGTTACTATGGTTCGTAGAGTGTCCGAAAGTTGATGATTAACACACAACACAAGGAGGAATTCTTATAATGAAAAAACTTATTGCAATCTCAACTGCAGCTGTAGCATTATTTGTAGGAACAGGATTTGATGCGCAGGCAGCAGGATCACATAAAGTACAATCAGGCGATTCGCTGTGGAATATAGGTAAAACGTACGGGGTATCCGTTAAAGATATGCAGGAACTGAACAATAAAAACAACCATTTGATTTTTCCTGGTGAAGCATTACAGTTACCAGAAAAGGTTTCTAAAGAGGACAAAGAAATATTGGCACGACTAGTTCATGCCGAGTCAAAAGGTGAACCTTATGAAGGAAAAGTAGCAGTGGCAACTGTTGTTTTAAACCGTGTAGATAGCGATATCTTCCCTGACTCCATTAAAGATGTCGTCTATGAAACATCTGCTGGCGGAATTTATCAATTTTCACCTGTGGGAAATGGTCAGATAGACAAAGCTGCCGACGAAGAAGCGATTAAAGCTGTAGAAGAAGCTATCGCTTTTCGCGGAGACGGTAGCAATTCTCTATACTTCTTTAATCCGGGTAAAACAAGTGACGAATGGATCCGTACTAGAAAAGTAACAAAAACTATAGGTAATCACGTATTTGCTCAATAATTAAAAAGAGAAAGAGGTGCTGGATTTGATTCCGGCACCTCTTTTTTTCTTAGATTTCTTTATAATTTTTATGGTTAATAACCGTACGAATCGGTTCTCCTGTATTCGGATTTTTCCCTAGCTCCACTATTACAGAGCTATCTCGGACGACAATCACTGTCCCTTTGCTTCCTTTTTTAGATCCTTTATTGATCTGAATCATGTCCCCGACTTGAACATTGACTGTTTTTGTTTCTTCCATTTTTATACTCCACCTTTTGATCAGTTTTTAATAGGCTCTTTTCTTAAAGATTGTTGCTATTCACCAGTAAAAAGTCGGCAATTGGACTTTTTATCAAGAAAAATCGACCTTTGGATTTTTCACCGCTTATCGACTTTTAAATAGGCATGCAGAGTATCCTGTATAACCAAGAAAAGAGCACGATAGCAAGGAATATGACGTTTGGTTTATAAATACGAAAAAGCAACAAAGTTTACGAAAACAGCCTTTTAATATTATTTATCCTTCATTATCCACTTAATTCGTTAAAAACCTTTTTATATGATAAAAAGTTATTTCCCTAAGAACTTCTCTTTCATTAAATAGTTGATGATTTCCTTCATCTAATAAGATACATTCCGAAATAGAATATTTTTTCAACAGGAATGGGATATTGTATCTCCAATCAACTGTCGTATCTTTGCTTCCTTGAATGATGCAAAGTTGCTCATTGTTGCTCGGAAGGTTAGAAAAGTTATCGTACCATTTCTGGAAAGAATGCAGCCAGTTCATTGGCAATTGGGAAAACTGAAGGGGATCTTCTTTTACGAATTTAAGATAGTCCAAATCCGAAGAGTTTTTCCGAAAAGTCCTTTTTATATGCTTCACTTTCTTCCCAATGATTTTAACACCTATTCTGGAAAAAGACCACAAATATGGTTGTACTAAAGGCGCTACCAGAATCGTTTTATAGAATGCTCTTTTCCTACGGCTTATATAATCGAGAACAATGGCAGCTCCTGTACTATGTCCAATAACGGACCTTTGCGTGTCGTTTAGACCTTGAAGTTCATAATGAAGCTGTACTGCATGGAGTGCTTCCGTATAATCATTAAAATTTTTGATGTCGCCTCTTTCACCACGAGAGTGTCCGTGTCCTGGCAGATCAAAGGTGATTATCCCATATCCGTCAGTTAATAAGCAATCAATCAGTTTCGATAATGAACCTGAATGATCAAGATAGCCATGCACTATGGTCACAAGGCCTTTTCTTTCTTTCGGAATAAAGGATTGAACAAAAATATCCAGATCGTTGTGGCAGATTCGATTACTGGCCTGGATGGAATCCCACTTGTCGAGATCATAAAATTCCAAATATGTACTTTTTTCGTATCTTACCATAATCGACCTTCCTCCAACCGGCGAAACCTATTTTATTGTTCGGTTCCATTAATTATCTTACCTTATTATAAACAAAAAGCCGTATAATTTTTCTCTTCTTGTCAAAACATAACGTTAAACGCAAAGAAAGAGGTGCTTAAGTTATGAAGTTGAAAGGTTTAGCCGTCACGGGTCTTGCACTATCAATACTTGTTACAGGTTGTGGTAATGTTGATGATTATGGAACCGCACGACGAGACAATCCTGATGATGCGCTTAATGTAAATTATGATAACATGGGGCGTTATACAGAAAATGTAAGAAATGATGGAGTTAATCCAAGACGTGTGAATGAAACTAACGAGCCTCGCTTAGCTGTTGCAGACGAAGCATCCAAGAGAATTACGGACTTGAATGAAGTTAAGAGCAGTAACGTTCTCGTTACCAATCGTAACGCATATGTTGCAGCGGTATTGGAAGGGCAAAAAAACAAAGAATTAACTAAAGAACTAGAAGACAAAATTGCCAATCAGGTTCGACAATCAGATCCTAATATCCGTAATGTATATGTGTCAGTCAACCCTGAATTTGTGGACCGCATGGAAGGTTATTCTAATGATATCCGTGACGGTCGTCCAATTGCTGGTATTTTTGATGAATTTACGGAAGTCGTACAACGCATTTTCCCGACTTCGAGATAACATTAAGGAAAAACAAGAAATTGAAAACAAGAGGGAATCGCAAAATCCCTCTTGTTTTTTTGTTTGGTTTTTTCATATTTTTTTAAAAGGCAACGTTAGTGAAGATTTATTATGGTATGTCAGTTTCTTTTTGCTTTGGATCGGACTTCAAGCAATTTATTCTTTAAGTCGTTTTCCATCTGAACAAGTTCCAGCTCTACTTGATGGCGCTTTTCACGGCCTTCCTGTTGAATCTGCAACGTTTCTTCCAACGTTTCTATCAAATTCTCTTGCGTTTTCTTCAGTGTTTCTATGTCAACGAGTCCTCTTTCATTTTCCCTTGCAGCGGAAATGGTATTCTGTTTCAGCATTTCGGAATTGCGAAGAAGCAATTCGTTGGTTGTTTCAGATACATTCTTTTGTGTATCAACTGCTTTTTGCTGATTATATAAGGAGACAGCAATAACAAGCTGGTTTTTCCACAGTGGTATGGCAGTGAGAATGGATGATTGGATTCTTTCCACCAATGTTTGGTTGGTGTGCTGAATCATTCTTATTTGAGGAGCCATTTGCAATGTAATCTGCCTGCTTATTTTCAAATCATGCGTCCGTTTTTGGAGTCGATCTGCAAACTGCATCATATCACTTACTGCTTGTACATCCATCTGATCATTCGTTTGCCGTGCCTTTCGGTCTAGTTCCGGGATGGTGGTTGTTTGAATTTCATCAAATTTATGTTCAGCTGCCGCAATATATATGTTTAATGCCTGGAAATAATCTTTGTTTTTATCATACAGGGACTCCAACATAATATTGTCACGTTGAAGAATTTTCTTGAAGCTTTCCAACTGGTCGGAAATCTTATCGATCTCAAAGCCAATTTTACGATATTTAGCAAACAATTGTTGAACGGAGTTGTTGACATTTCCGAAGAGCTTTCCAAAAAAGCCTTTCTTTTGATGTTCAAGCTCCCCAGGTTTTACTTCTTTGATCTTACGCATCAAATCTGACACGACTTCCCCTACTGGTCCGGCATCTTTTGCCTGCACGTGGGAAAGGATAGAGTTTGAAAAAGTGGATAGCTCGTTCTGGGCAGTTACCCCGTAGGAGGAGATTGCATGCTGATCATTATGGTCTATTTGTTTTGCAATTTCCAAAGCGCGAGCCTTGAATTCGTCTGATAAGGAGTCCATCACTTTTTCTTTTTTAGGTTGAGCTTGCTCCTCTGTTTCCTCTTGAGGCATCATCTCGTTTTCCATCTTTGGAGTGGAAAATGGATTGCTCAAAAGATCATTCAAAGTATCTTCTTTTACTTGTTCTTTTAATTTATCATTATTTTTCATTATCAATCACCCCATAAGCTACTTCTTTTCTATAATTTTATTATTCGACTCGATCTGTTGAAAGTTGGTTTGGTTCATAAGCCGTATTTCCGTATTCAAATGAGTCATATCACCCGATAGGACCGACATCATCTCTTTTTCCATGTTCCGCTCCAATTGTTTCAATGCTTGTTCTGTTTCACGAAGTGCAAGTGAAACTTCATGGCTGCGTACCGGCTGATTTAATAAATGTACATATTTCTCTGTAATAATTGCTGATGAATCAAGATGTTGATGGAAAAAATTCTGTGCGGTTCTGTAGCGGACAGGTTCTTTTTCCACCATTTTAATGATTCTGCTTGATATTTTTGAGATTTTTGTGATGGTCTGATAGACAAAGATGGATCGGACCCGGAATCTGGAATTGTTGATTTTCTTTGCTTTTTCCTTTGCTTCCCGCAATTGAGCATGAACATACTTTTTTTCTTTCCGTTCAATCTTCTCTAAATCGTTGCTTGGGAGGAGTTTCCTTTTCAATGCCCAATAACTGAGAAGGAATCCAGCAAAAGCGCCCAATACCCCCAACTGAAGTTGGTTACCCGTCAATAGAAATGCTATAAAAAAACCTACAACCGCTAAATTGAAGGAAACTATTACAATGAAGCTCTGCAACATGAATCGTTTCATTTTTTCATTCCTCACCTTCTAGAGAAATTTCCTAATCTATACCTTTACTTACGAATCTCTAAAGAAAAGGTTTCATTTATGAATACTTTTATTATATAGGATAATGGATAGAATACGAAATGTTTTGTTGTCAAGCAGTTGTGTATAGACTCTAAAAGTAAGAAAAACCGGGCAAAAACCGCCTGGTCCCTATAAAGCTAAAAATTTTTGTTGATTGGTTAATCGTCGCTGTTCCTTTCCGCAAATAGCTGCGCTTTCTGCGGGGCGACCTTGAGCCTCCTCGGCAAGCCTGCGGGGTCTCAAGATTGTCGCTACTCCCCCGCTGGAGTCTTCGCCATTTGCTCCAATCCACAGCTAGAAACCAGTCACTTTTCTTTTTTTCAAACAAAGAACCCTTGATACCATGATCAAGGGTTCGCAGTACATGATTTAAATTCCAATAGAAACATATTTCACTTCCAGATATTCTTCCAAGCCGTGGTGTCCACCTTCACGGCCGATACCACTCTCTTTCAGTCCCCCAAATGGTGCTTGGGCAATAGACGGCCCACCATCATTGACACCGATGATTCCATAATCAAGTCCTTCCGTTACACGATAAATTCTTGACATTTTTTCCGTGAAAACGTAGGCTGCCAACCCGTATGGCGAATTGTTGGCACGTTTGATTACCTCCTCTTCATTTTGAAAGGTTGTAATCGGTGCAAGCGGCCCAAATGTTTCCTCTTGCATACATTGCATTTCATCGTTAACACCTGTGATAACAGTAGGTTCCATGAACGTTCTATCTTTCACCTCTCCACCATACGCAACAGATGCGCCCTTCCCTTTGGCATCACTAAGATGCTCCTTCACTTTATCAAGGGCATCCTCATCAATCAGTGGTCCAATGTCAATGCCTCGTTCCATACCGTTGCCTACTTTCAATTTCGATACCTCATCAACAAACAATGAAGTGAATTTTTCCGCGACACTCTCTTGAACATAAATTCTATTCGCACAAATACACGTTTGTCCTGCATTTCTAAATTTGGATTGGACAAGACCTTTTGCCGCCTTTACAAGGTCAGCATCCTCAAATACGATGAATGGTGCATGCCCGCCAAGTTCCAATGAGAGCTTTTTGACGGTATGTGCCGCTTGCTCCATCAGTATCTTCCCAATTTCCGTGGAGCCCGTGAAAGTCAGCTTCTTCACATCCTGATGTTTCATCAAGGACTCGCCGATCACACTGGACTTTCCTGTTACCACTTGAAGAACGCCTTTTGGTATCCCTGCTTCATCTGCAAATTTCGCTAACAACAGTGCAGTGAGTGGAGTTTGCCCTGCAGGCTTTACAATAACCGTACACCCTGCAGCAAGGGCAGGAGCCACTTTCCTGGTGATCATGGCAGCCGGGAAATTCCAAGGAGTGATAGCCGCCACTACTCCGACCGGCTGTTTTTGGATTAACACACGCTTATCTTTTGAAGAAGAAGGAATGGTTTCCCCGTAGACTCTTTTTCCTTCTTCCTTATACCATTCTACAAAGCTATTGGCATAACCCACTTCTCCAAGTGCTTCCCGGAATGGTTTCCCCTGTTCTTTTGTCAATGTTTCGGCAATCAGCTTTTTATTTTCCTCCAACAACAGAAACCATTTGTTCAGAAGATCTGCTCGCTCATACGCGGTATAATTTCTCCAAGTATGAAAGGCTTCATGTGCGTATTGAACCACTTCTTCCAGCTGATTTTCAGAGATGCTTGGTACCGTACCGATCACTTCACCTGTTGCAGGATTGGTCACCTCAATCACTTCATCGGTGTTTACCCATTCACCGTTTATGTACATTGAATATTGTTCCATTCTTTTCCCTCCTAGCAAAATGTCAGGTATTACTCTTTTAATATATTCACTCTTTATTGGTCATTCCCTTTATTAAAAAGAAAAAACACCGGTTAGGGTGTTTAAGACTGTAGACAAAACCTCATACATTCTGGTTTGTTACATTTAACAGTTGCTCTCCGTTCCAGGCGCTTCGCTTTCCGCGGGCGGTCCGGGAGCCTCCTCAGGCTTCGCCTTGTGGGGGGTCCCCTGTCCCTTCCTCCCGCAGGAGTCTGCGCGCCTTCCTCTGCGATATTGCTTTTTCTACATACTAAAACACCGGTTAGGGTGTTTTTTGTTCGGCTACAGCAACAGGCTGTCGACGCAGTAATCTTAATCCATAGAACAATATTAAGGTCAAGGAAAGAAGTCCGAAAATGATCGCCATCATCTGCAGACCTATCGTATCCAGGAACAAGCCTGTACCAAGCAGGACGACTTGGAAGAGAACACGGTCAAGCATATTACGGAATGAAAAGAATCTGCCATGATATTCTTTTGGAATTTTCGTTTGGAAAATGGTCGCAGCAATTGGAAAGAAGCCGCCGACTGCCAAGCCGAAAAGTCCAAATGAAAACAAGGTCACCGATTTAATATCCGCAAAATAGAGACTTAAATGGGATATTGCGATAAGTGTTACAAAGCCGAACATCAAAGGAATCATGTTCCTGTCATTAGAAATGCGTTTCACTGCAAATGCACCTATCATAAAACAGATTCCTTCAATGGTATAGATAAGACTTTTGATTGTTTGATCATCCTGAATTTCACTGATGTTGATGACCATCAAGTTGAATCCACCGATAAATAGAAACGGAATAAAGGTGAGTATCAAAACAGTTAGAGCAATTGGTGTTTCTCTTAATACTGGTAACACTTCTTTGAAGCTCCCTGCCTTCTTTCCCTTCCCTTCCACCTTCTCCATGCTAGAAGAATCTTCAAAGTTCAGTAGAAAAGTTAATGCAAACAGAATTCCATAAGCGACCATGGAAGCCATATATAAAGATGTCAAGCTCATTACCACAAGCATTGCTCCTGCTAGCGCTGTTCCGGCAATTCTGGAAACCGTGGAGACGTTCATGTGGACACCGTTCATTTCCAATAGGTCCTTATCTTTTACAATCATAGGGATAGAAGACTGTAATGCAGGGAAATAAAAGGCAGCAGATATCTGGATGGCAATCATGAATACGATCATGAAGATAATAGATTGGAACTCTATCGCCATGAACATAAACACAACACTGACCATCCGTCCAAAACCTGAAATCAACATAACTCTTTTTTTACTTGAAGCATCTATTACCCTTCCGGCAATTGGCCCTACGATAACTCCAGCCAGAAGCCCTGCAAACAGGATGAGTGACTTGGCAAAGTCAGAAGGGACCAAAGCCTGCATAAACTCCAAGTTGCCTATAATACCCGTCCACAGCCCTAACCCTGCTATAAACTCACCTATTAAAATTATCCATACATTACGGTTTTTCCACATATTCTTTTCTCCGTTCACTTGTGTTGTTGTAAGAACAACTATATCATGGAACGAATTGATTCGCCACTCGAAATTTCTAACCTGTTTAACTTATTTTCACATATAAAAAACACTTGAATCGGGATAATCCCTTCTTCAAGTGTTTGTATGTTTTATCGTTTATCCTCGTATTTCTTTTTTGTACCATCTTCAAAAGTGACTTCCAATTCGAACTCTTTATAGTCATCCTGAAGCCCGAACACTTCCATTACCTGTGTTATGACTTCCTGGTCGTCTGAGTTGCTGTCGATATTTAACTGCTCCATTAAAGGGGAAAGTTCGGTGTATGCTTCGTCCCCTTTAAGGGAAACTTCATTTAGATCATCCTCGATTTCAGCCTCTCCGTTTCCTTCTGCTTCGTATTCCGCTTCGTATTTCACATCCTTATCATATTCCACTTCAAGATCGAACTTGGTAAAACTGTGACCTGTTCCTCCCTGTTCTTCATCCGTTTGAGACCCTTGGTTTGTTTCATCTTCTGTACCTGTATCCTCATTTTGAGCTGGTGCGTTTTCCGGTGGTGCAGATAAATCATTATTTGTCCCGCAACCCGCAACAATTCCTGCAGTTAATACAATACTCATTACTGCAAGCATCGGTTTCTTCTCTAACCATTCCATTAACCTTCAACTCCTTAAAGTAGTGTAAAGTTATTTTTACCAGATGTATCATATTTACCCATTGTTATGGAACGAAAACAATTTTCTTTTCTTCTGTTCCACTTTTACCAAAATTGCTGTAATCGAAAGTAGCCACGATGCCCCCATTAAAAATCCACCAAGAACATCTAGCGGATAATGGACACCTAGATATACCCTGCTCAGTCCTATTAGTAAAATCAATAATAAGCAGGAAGCAATGACAGATTTCTTAATCCAATCAATCTTAACCATCAAAAGTACCATGATGGCAATTGCGCCGAAGAATGCCATCGAATTCATGGCATGTCCACTAGGGAAACTGTAATAACCCGCTTCAACAATGTGGTCCAAGGGTGGCCTTTCCCTCGTAAATATGCTTTTCACAAATGTATTTAAAAGGCGAACGCCAACTAGGTTACACCATAAGAATACTGCAAATGCCCAATTTTTCTTATAAAGTAGAACGATTGAAATTATGATAAGAACGGGATAAAAGAACAGCCTTGATCCGATAAATGACAGAAAAATAAAGAAACGATCCATCTCTGCAAATTTGTACACACTTTCTCCAATCATACTGTCCCAGGAGGAGACTGCATCGAGCAATGTTAAACCTGCCACCAATAGAAATAGAAGAAAAAGTATGAGACTTGTTTTAAAAAACGCTTCAGGTCTTATTTTAAAAACCATAAATATTCACTCCCGACATAAAAAGGCTAACTCCTTGTATCTTAGAGTTAGCCTAACTGCCTGTTTTATAAACTTTTTAACAATAATTTTTTTAATAATGGAAAGAGTACATCCGGTAGCTCTTCAATATCCGGAACTAGAATACTGTACTTTCCATACATATTTTGAATGGTTTTTACTTGCCCCTCATCAATTTCACCATTGGCCAAAAACACATTAATAACTTCAAGGCCATTCTTTCTTGCTTCCATGACCGCCTGATGGGTATCTACTATCCCGTTCTTCTCATAGTCCATCGCTGCTGGTTCTCCATCTGAGAATACAAGTAGAAACTTCTGCTTTTCGCTTCGGTGTACTAGTCTCTTAGTCATATGCCTGATTGCATACCCATCCCTGTTGTCTTCTTCGGGTTCTAAATGGAGGATCTCAGGGCCTGAAGCAGGTCTTAAACTGGAAGAGAAATCAATGACTGTTTTGAAATAATTCGGTTGGCTTGTGGAGGTCGCATCATTGGTATCCTCCCAGAATCCGACCACTTCATGAGGAACAAATACCGATTTCAATGCTTCATGAAAAAGAGTGATGCCATATTTGGTCTGTTCCATTTTATCAAACATGGATGCGGAACAATCGACCAACAGGGAAAAAACTGCATCGATTTCAATGGATGGATTATCTTTTTTAAAGAAGACTCTCGGGTTGTCATCAGTGAACCATGGTATGAGTTTCTTACTGAGTCTGCCAAACGCAAGATCACTTCTTGGCAGGATTTTTTTGTGTTCCAATGTTTTCTGAATCAACTGCTTCAGCTTCTTTTGATAGGGAGCAACAAACTGCTTATATTCTTCATATTCAAAATTTTGTTCTCTAAAAACAACGTCAGGTTTCAAAAAGACAGGATAGGCGTACTTGTTTTCTTTCCCAAATTCTGCGCCGCTTCCTCCTTCCTTTTTTGAATCGTTTAACACATCCAGCGCTTCAAGCTTGGAATAGTCGTTTTTATTGGTCTGTTGACTCTGGCCTTGTACGAAGCCCATCGCCTGGTCTCCGTCCTCACCTTCTCGTACCCCTTCTCCCATCAGGTCTGTCTTTGTCCCTTGCTCCATATCGAATTGGAGGAAGCTCTTATTGTTGCTCTCCGATTCACGATGCCAGGTCGGTAGTTTGTCTTCGTGGACATCTTCATCGTCATCTTCCTTATCCTTCTGTTTTATATCATCATTTTTCAATTCACTTTTTCTTTTCAACTCATCAAAGGTTGGAGCGGGCTCTTCTTCTTGTCTTTCAGAAAAGTCAGGAAGGAAGAAATAGGTATTAAGCATATCCTTTTCCAGCAGATCTTCCAGGACTTCCACAATAACTTTGATGCTTCTGAAAATATCATCCGTGCTTTTTGCTTCATAACATCTGGATACTTCTTCTCTTATAAAAGGAAGTGCAAGATCGACCTCATGGTTCAATGAAGGCACATCTTCCAACGGGTTATCAGTAGTCAAAAGAAGGTATAAAAGATTATAGAGTGCATCAGTCAGAATATTTCTTTCTGCATTGACCGTCAGCTGGCTGCGAAAGTATTTGCGATACTCCACTCTTCTGACCATGAATGTTCTAGTTGTCCCAGGTCGTTCCCGTTTGCAGTACTCCTCTAGCCTCAGGTCCTCCAATAGCATGAACAACTGCCTGCAAAAACTGCTCAAATGGGTTTTCTTCATGAACACGAACAGTTCTCGGATTACTTTATAATCCGTATGCGGGACGGATCCGATGCTACGTAAATAGACATCACTTTTCATGCCGTGCATTTTTTCGTATTCGGGATGGTTATCCCAGAACAGGCTGATAAAAATTTTATTTACATAAGGGTCATAGTAAGATTTAAACGCGTACTCCACTTCAAGCTCTTTTTTCTTGGAAAGAGAGCTTGCCAAGTCGGATAGCTCCATGAAAAGGAAAGAGTCGATTTTTTTGTCATTAAATACGATTGGTCTCAATGTAAATCCCTCACTCAAACAAAGTTTGTGCGATGTTCAATATGGCCGCTTTTTCTCTATCGTCTTCTAGCTTCTCTACAATACCACGCTGAATGGCACGGATTGGCGGCAAATACACACTAAGGTCACATGTATCTATAAGTGCACGTACGGATGCAGCCTCTTCAGATAGGTTGCCATTCTCCACAAGGGCAATAAGGTCGGATGATAAGGTTACATATTTCTTAAGCAATTTGTCATTGTCCAATCGGGATTGACTTTTCAACACCTGGAATAAAACATCTCCCTGTACATAGGGAACGTCAATGACCACAAACCGATTTTTCAATGCTTCATTCAGTGGAACCGTTCCCACATACCCTTCATTGATGGCAGCAATGACACCAAAGTCCTGTTCTGCTTTTACAACCTCCCCTGTAAATGGGTTGGTAATTGTTTTCCGGTAGTCCAATACCCCATTGAGAATGGGCAAGGTTTCTGGCTTTGCCATGTTTATTTCATCAATGTACAGTAAATGACCTTGTTTCATCGCTTGTATCACAGGTCCTGGTACAAACTCGATAGTTGCTTTCCCATCAACATTATCAATGGTTTTAAAACCGAGTAGAGCTTCAGCATCAAGATCAACCGAACAGTTGATGCTGTGCATAGGCTGATGAAAAATAGAGGACAAAGTTTCAGCCAGCTTCGTTTTTCCGGAACCAGTAGGGCCTTTCAGGAGAACGTTCTTCCCCATCGCCAAGGCGATAATGCTATCGTACAGGACATCATCATCTGTTGCTGTATATCCTGCTGTACCAATCAGAAAGTTGTATTCTTCTTTCCCTCTGAACCTGTTGATCTTCTCTTGGATTTCTGGTGGTAATTGATCTATTGTAAACACGTTTATAGTCTCCTTTTCATCTATTCCTTTTAGTATCTCACATTTAGTGGTTAGTTAAAGATTGGATATTTACAACCTAGTAAGAAAACCGTGCAGAAAAAGCCCGGTCCTTTTAAAGATAAAAACCTTAGTTGTTTGGTTAATCACCCGCTGTTCCTTTCCGCAAATGGCTGCGCTTTCCGCGGGGCGCCCTTGAGCCTCCTCGTTTCACTGCGGGGTCTCAAGATTGTCGCTTCTCCCCCGCTGGAGTCTTCGCCATTTGCTCCAATCCACAGCTAGAAACCAGTCACCTCTGTTAGATATTTTTTAATTATCCTTTGGGCGAATGGTATTATCTTGCTGATTGGAGTGGAAGGCGCGCAGACGCCCGCGGGAGGAAGGGACAGGTGAGACCCCGCAACGGAGTGAGGAGGCTCACGGACCGCCCGCAGGCAAGCGAAGCGCCTGGAACGGAAATCAACGGAATTATATGCTTTCTTATTCTTATAAAAAGGCTGCTGACAATGAATTGTCAACAGCCTAATACATTATATCAACTATTCAAATGTTCTTGAAGTGATATGAATCATTTACTTGATACTGTCCACTTCCTGGACCACTTTGTTCTTTCCAGAGACAATCCATCCACCGACAGCGATACCTATTAAGACAATCCAGAACATCGCTTTAAACAGTGGGCTGTGCGGGAAATGGTAAGGAAGAACGCCGACACTTGGATGTGCCAATGTGTACATAGCCAATTTGAAACCGACCCAACCCACAATCAGAAATGCTGCCGTTTCCAAACTTGGTCTTTCCTTTAACAGTTTAACGAACATCGTAGCTGCAAAACGCATGATCACTACCCCAATGAATCCGCCAAGGAAGATAATGATAAATTGTCCACCATCAATGCCTCCGATTGGAGGTAGGTTCGTTTGTGGCAAGGTCATCGCTAATGCAAAAGCTGCCAAAATGGAATCCACTGCAAAGGCAACATCCGCGACTTCCACTTTGAAAACCGTCATCCAGAAACCGGATTGTTTCTTGGGCTTGTCAACACCGGCAGCATGCTCCACCTTCGCCACTGCAATCCTTCGCCAAATATGATTTAGAGCTATAAACAGCAAGTATGCCGCACCAAGAGCTTGCACTTGCCAAATAGATACTAAGAACGAGATGGCAAATAAAGATCCAAGTCTGAAAACAAAGGCTCCAGCCAGACCGTAAAATAGTGCCTTCTTTCGTGCCTCTTCCGGGAGATGCTTTACCATAATTGCTAGTACTAGTGCGTTGTCAGCAGCCAAGATACCTTCAAGTGCAATCAGGACAAGAAGAACCCAGCCATATTCCAATAATAATGATATTTCCATGGTTTCCTCTCCTTTTAACATAAGCTCTTTTCTCAAAAATTGTTGCTATTCGCTAGTAAAAAGTTGGCAATTGGACTTTATACCGTTTATTACTCTGAAATAAGCATGTAGTCTATTCCGTACAGCTAGGAAAAAGAGCACAACAAGGTATATAACGAGTGATTGATAAATACGAAATAACAACAAAGTTTACGAAAATAGCCTTAACATAACAAAAGCCTTACCTGGAAATCGGTAAAGGCTTTTTACGAACACATAAAAAGACCTTTACCTAGAACTGTCCAATTTCCAGTTTAGGCAAAGGTCTTGCTAACAACATCGTCGTTGCCGATAAAGCCGGTGCTGAATAATTCAGTCACGTCATGACGGCAATATCGTTCTCATAGCTACTCCCCTTTGATTGGGCTTGTGAGTATGTAGTTTTAATATATAACTATTCTAGTAGCTTTAGAGATATGTGTCAACATCTTTGTTGATTAAGGGAAATTTGCACATAATAATAAATAATTCCGAAAAATTATTTCTACACCCTAAATAAAAAATAATATGATATAATCCTTTACAATATTGCACCCTCACTCCAACTTAAAGGTCGTGGCAAGCTATGCATCAAGCTTTTTCCTATAAAGAACGTTTACATGTATTTATTAAAATCGTCGTCCCCATCCTCGTAACACAGCTCGGGCTATTTTCCATGAATCTTTTTGATATCATGATGACGGGAAATGTTGGAGCAAGTGACTTGGCGGGAGTGGCCATTGCAGCAGGACTTTGGGTACCTGTCTACACTGGACTAAGCGGCATTCTACTCTCCATTACACCAATAGTGGCGCAATTGGTCGGAGCAAAAAATACGAATGATGTCCCCTTTTCTATTACTCAAGGAATGTATGTTGCTGGTGCCATGAGTATTGTTGTTATCGGTATCGGAGCCTTATCACTTAATCCGATCCTTTCAGCCATGAGTCTCGAATCTGAAGTAAGACATGTAGCTAAGTACTACCTGGTGGCACTTGGATTTGGAATTGTACCTTTATTTGCTCATACCGTTTTGAGATGCTTTATTGACGCTTTAGGGCATACCAGAACATCCATGATCATCACACTGCTTTCCTTACCGATAAATGTTCTTTTGAACTATTTATTGATTTTTGGAAAACTGGGACTCCCAGCTTTGGGTGGAATAGGTGCAGGTATTGCTTCCGCTCTAACCTATTGGCTAATCACTTTTATTTCATTATATATAGTACTAAGAAAACATCCATTTACAGATTTCCCTTTATTTCAGAAGCTATATCCGGTTTCCCTCTCCAAATGGAAGGAGATCTTGCTTATTGGTGTTCCAATCGGGCTATCCATATTTTTTGAAACAAGCATTTTTTCTGCTGTAACACTTCTTATGAGCTCATTTGATACGGTTACTATTGCATCCCATCAGGTTGCCCTTAACTTTGCTTCGCTTCTATATATGATTCCGTTAAGCATATCGATGGCACTGACTATATTGGTCGGCTTTGAGATTGGAGCAGGACGTATAAAAGATGCTAAACAATACACCATTATGGGAGTGGCCTCTGCAGTCCTGCTTTCCTCCATCTGTGCGGTCTTCCTATATTTTTTCAGAACAGAAGTCGCATATTTGTACACAAAAGACCCTGAGGTTATTGCATTAACCACCGCTTTTCTTTTATACGCCATTTTCTTTCAACTTTCTGATGCCATTGCTGCACCAATACAAGGAGCTTTGAGAGGGTATAAAGATGTCAATGTCACCTTTATGCTTGCCTTTGTATCCTATTGGCTTATTGGTCTGCCAATTGGTTTCCTACTGGCTAATTTTACGGAATTCGGTGCTTTCGGATATTGGATCGGTTTAATATGCGGATTAGCTGCCGGTGCAGTAGGACTAGCATGGCGTTTATACATCCTTCAGAATAGATATATGAAAAAAAACCTCTCCGCAACTTAGCAACGGGTCCAGGCTGTCAGTATTATTGACTACTTCTTCTGCCTTTTAGGTTTAGGTATGAGAATTTAAAGGAATAGCCTTTAATAACTTTTACTTATATTCAGGAGGTCACGATGAAATTCGCAGGTGTAGGATTAATTATACTAGCTGCTATATGCTGGGGCATTAGTGGGGGAATTGCCGCTATTTTAATGAACAAAGGATGGGATCCTGTTGTAATTTCCCTTTACCGAGGGGCTGTTGGGTTTATATGTTTTTTCGCTTGGTTTTCCTTTCGCTTTAAACAAAATTGGATCTTCTCTACACGTTTATACATATGGGCCCTTTTGGCGGGTGTTGGTGTTGCTGGAAATTTCACTTTTTACGCTCTCAGTATCCAATCCTCAAGCATTGCTGTTGCAGCTACATTAATGTACACCGCACCTGTGTTCGTCCTTTTAATCTCCTTTTTATTACGAATAGAACGTTCGTCTTTCTTTAAATGGGGGTGCATTTCAGGTGTACTTATGGGGATTATCCTGCTAACAGGTGCCTACAATACTCATTCAATTTCAGTAAGTTTATCAGGGGCGGCAGCGGGGCTTGCTGCTGGACTATCCTATGCATTGTTTATATTTGGGTTTAAAAATGCCTCTTCCATCGGAAAACCACAAACCATCTTATCCATCGCATTTTTTTCATTTTGTCTCATCCTTTTTCTTTTAGCGGACAATGATGAAGTAGCTAGTGTGGTGACCTCAAGTGACATAGGATGGTTTCTTCTATTAGGAATCGTGGGGGCTGGAATATCATTTATCTTCTATGTAATTGGCATTAAGTTGACTGCCCCGTCAACTGCTTCGATGGTCGCTATGGTAGAGCCGGTGACAGCTTCATTATTTGGCGTTCTGCTTCTCGGAGATCATTTGTCCACTATTCAACTTCTGGGAATGCTGCTTATCCTGGTTACAATCACCGTACTTAGTGTGAAGCAGTCCGACTGATTAAGTCTATTTCCAGTAAACTAAGTAAATTGATTATGTAAAACAGCATTTTCTCAGTTAAATACAGTCGCAGAGAAAAAAGGAAGGCAGTTTAATTTTTAATGCCTTCCTTTTTTCTATTAATTGTTTATAAGATGTTAGTATGCCTTAATTGAAGAATTCTGTTCCATTACTTTAAGTGCAATCTTTTACATCTTCTAACTATTTAAACATAAATACCCGATGCCGATTTTTTTCGGTTGTATGACCATAAATTGAAAATACGTGCTGATCTTTGTTTAAAGATTGCGCCTGATTGTTGAAGATCCTTTTTCTAATGAACAGTATCGTTTGTACTGCATAGCAAATGACTTTTTTAACTTTAGCACTCTTTAGCTCAAGTACAATTTATAACAATATGTATTGTATTAAGATTTATATTGTTATGTAGCAGTCAGCGGATGACGTTGTTTTATCTCTTTTATAGATAGGTTTAAACTATAATTTCCATGTTCGAGAAGTTTATTAAGAAAAAGATTTAGTTCTTCTTGGGATTTAATTTTTATTTTTAAAAGGTAACAACCTTCCCCAGATATTCGATGAGCTTCCACTACCTCATTCTGATCATTAATAAAACCAATAAACGAATCATGATTTGGTGTTTTCATATGCATAATGACAAACGCCGTATAAGGAAGTCCTAATTCCATTTCATTAATGATTAAGGAATAGGCTTTAATAACACCATTTTCCTCAAGTTTTTTTATACGATTCCCTACTGCTTGACCTGTCATATGAATCTGTTCTCCTAAGTCCTTCCATTGAATACGTGAATTTTCGGATAGTAACCGCAGGATCTGAAAATCGATATTATCAAGTTCCATAAAAAATTCCTTTCACTATGAAATTAGTTGATATAGAAGTGTTTCATCAAAGTATCGATTAAAATCAAGATATTATTTATCATTATATTATATTAAATATTTTGATGAGGTGAAAAAATTGAGCACTGCTTTAATTATTATTGATATACAAAACGACTATTTTCCAAACGGTAAAATGGAATTGAGCAATCCAGTAAAAGCTGCTAATAATGCAGGTGAAATTCTTAAATGGTTTAGACAGAATAAGAAAGATAATATATTTCATGTCCAACATATTTCGAATGATGAAGGTATAGGTTTTTTTCTTCCAAATACTGAGGGAGTAAAAATAAATGAGGCTGTTTTACCGATAGAAGAAGAAAATATTATCATAAAACATACACCTAACAGCTTCTTCAATACTGATTTAGAAAGCAATTTAAAAGAAAACGGAGTGACCAAACTAGTAATTGTGGGTATGATGACGCATATGTGTGTGGATGCCACAGTCAGAGCAGCAATGGAGCTAGGTTTTGAATCTACACTTATAGAAGATGCTTGTACGACAACAGACTTAGCTTACCAAGGTAAGGTAGTGCCAGCAGAACAGGTTCATTATGCATTCATTAGCGCACTTAATGGAATATATGCCAATGTAATTTCGACCGAGGATTTCATTCAACAAGAAGCTAACAAAAACTAAAATAGCAATAAATTTATATGAAAGGGAGGTTGTTTCTTTACAATCTCCCTTTTTTGCTAATTAAACCAATAGAATTCAACTAAACTATTTAACTTAGTACATCTCTCACAAACTCGACTAAAATGAAACCATTTGCTGCGTAGTACGAGTCTACTACGTAACATAAATCACTCCATAATCTGGCCCTGAAATGAAAATTGAGCTAAAATCCCTCTGGATTGCGCCCTTCTCTTGAATATCTAACAAGCTTGTATTAACTGCTATTAACTAAACAAGGGTTAATATTTTTTATTTGCATACGCTCTTGCCATTGTTGAAGATGAAAATTTTATTCTATATTTACTTCTAAGTTCTTTCTTTACTTTTTCTGTTAATTTAGCACCTTGTTTATTATGTTCTTCTTCCATCTCAATTCCATTTGGAATTAATTGATCATGATCCCAATCAATCCATTCCCCATACTTATTTGCCCATTCTATTAATTCGTTTTTCAACTCATTTATATCGGGATGTCTTCTAAATCAAAGTTACACCCGCATCGATTACACCATATCGGGTCTGCTCCAACATCGCCTTCAACTTTTAATTCTTGGTTTTGTTTATGTTCACAAAAACAAAGCACAATCAGTCTCTCCTCTAAAATGACTTTTTTATTTATATTTTACATAGTTTCTTGTTAAGCTTACCATTTAACTGAAAAAAGACTGCTGAAACAATCCATCTTTGTTCCATTCTTGCGCCCGATTGCGAAAAATAAATAAATGAGAAAGGTCTGCTAAATCGCTTCTTAGTAGCTTAATCTTTATCTCTAGCGAAGCTAACAATATTTAAATGGTTTTTCAAATTAAAATCTTCTTTAATCATTGAATACATATATACATCATTAAATTTCCCGAAATTGTATTCATAATGCCGCAATAAGCCTTCTTTTCTAAAACCCTGCTTTTTCATTAATTGTTGGGATGGATAATTTGATGGGTCTACTATAGCCTCAATTCTCTCTATATTTAACTTCTTATAACCGTAATGAATAACAGCTTCAACTGCTTCACTAGCTATTCCTTGCCCCCAAAATTCTTTGTGTAACTCAAAACCTATTTCCGCACGATGATGCTTAGGACTCATGTTTAGAAAACCACAGCTACCTATAACAACACTACTTTCCCTTTTTGTAATTACCCACCTAATTCCTGTTCCTTCCTCCACAATCGATTTGTACCATTTAATTTCTTCATTTAAAACGTCTTTTGATGACTTGTATGGTTCTAATCCCATATGTGTGACAACATCCTTATCAGATAAGTATTCATACATGTCAATAGCATCTTCTGTTGCAACTTCTCTCAATATTAATCTTTCTGTTTCTAAGATTGGAAATTTACTCATAAATATCCTCCATTTAAAAATAGATAGCTTATTTATCATATTAAACTCTAAATTATACAGCTGAATCTTCTGAAAAAAGGAGTGAAATAGCACAATAGGGAAAGTATATATACATAATATCAATTCCTTTGCTAAACTAGCATCCAAGAAATCTCAGCTCTATTCAATTTTTGCGCCCTATTGTTGAAGATATGTTTTAAGAAGAATGTACTATACAAACAAGTTTTTATCAGAGAATAGCCTGTCTTTAACATAATTCACTTGCTCTATCATATGACCTATATTTCCTTCTCCAGCAAATAAGGACATATCAAAAAAGTTATTATCTAAATTAGACCAATAAAGAATATTTTCATCTCCAGAAACTAATACATCTCGTTTTAATCTACCAACATATACTTCAACATAACAATCTTGTAGAAAGTATTTAAAATCCATTAAGTGATGAAGATTTATGTCTTCACTGGAAATATTAGTTTCTTCAAGTAGTTCTCTATAAGCAGCATCTATACCTTTTTCTCCATCTTCAATTTTTCCGCCTACTAAATTATTTAAGCCTTTATAAGGGTTTTTCAACCTTTCACACATTAACAACTTGTCCATATCTTTGTTATAAACCATCAATACATTATAACCTTGCATATCATCACTTCCTTGTTGAATTAGACTACCCTACTGGTTGATACTAATAATTTCATAATCTAAAAATTCCTACAATAAGCTATTTATCTATTTAGCCCATTAAAAACGAAGCGCTGATCTTTGTTCCTCGATCGCGCCAGTTTGTGGAACATCCAATCTTAACGACACGATTACCCGACAAACTGAATAGATTGACTCGTAAAAAAAGCAGTGACAAATAGGAACTCGAAAGACCTAGACTGCCGCTGTTTTTATTGTGCTAACGTAATCCGGTTAGCGTAATTTACTTTAGGAGACAAGGTCATCTAACCGTCTGGTAAACGAGGCCTATGGCTCCAGAATCAAATGTCTTGTTTTCGATAAGTTTAAGATTGATCTTCTCCTTGAGACCTTGGAATAACGGCAACCCGATGCCAATCAGAACGGGTGAAACCGTAATTTTATACTCATCTATTAAATCAAGCTGCATAAGGTAATGTGCGAACCTAGGACTGCCGAGGATGACCATATCCTTGCCTGGCTGCTGTTTGAGGTTCTTGATTTGTTCCTCGACATCTTCTTTCACCAGTCTGGAATTGTTCCATTCAACTTTCTCCAGCGTCGTGGAAAAAACGATTTTGGATGTCTTTTCGATCCACTCGGCATGATCCCGTTCATGCTGCGAAGCTGATGGGTTCGAAGGCACAGATGGCCAGTAATTGTGCATCATCTGATAAGTCCCACGTCCCCAAATAACAGTGTCGGCAGTACTCAGAATTTCTTTCGCGTGTTTCTCCAATTCAGCATCGTAGGAAACCCAGCCAATGTCCATTTCACCGTTCGGCCCTTCTACAAAACCGTCCAGCGATGCGTGCAGAAATAGTACGAGCTTTCTCATTTTCAGTTCTCCTTTGTTCATAATATTTTTGATTTAGATATTGAAGAGGGTGCATATGACGTTGTTTATGATTGGGTTGCTTTCACCATATTGCTCCTCACCGTAGAATGAACTACATAGGTCTAATCAGAAAGTCTTATTTTTACGAGCCCGTTTGAGGAAACGATTCATCAACAAAGGCTGGGAAATCAGGATTGGCGGATCGTCTAGTCGCGGAGGGCAAAGTGTAACTTGTTGATGCAGAACAGCGGAATTGGATTCTATAATGATTGGCTTCCTCGTTCTACTGTTCATATTCTGCTATTAATCTCAATCAATTTACCTGTAGGATTATTTTGATACATTCCTTTTTATAACACAATAATTCCCTTACTAAATGTTTGCTTTTAACCCAAGTTTTTGATCCAATTCATACATCTGGCGCAGATGATGACGATAATGCATCCCGACAAGAGCAAACCACTCTTTTGCATTCAGCCACCCAAAGCCTCCATGTTCAGCTTTGTAATTTGGATTTATATCATCTACTTTCATTTCCCATTCTTTCAACCTTTTCATTAATTGATCGAGCTGAAGCAAAATGTCTTCTTTACTTTTTGAATTGTCGGGTGGGGTATCAAGTTCGTCCGGTAATTTAATTTTAATTGGCGGAAACCTACCAATATTAAATAAATTTTCTCCAAACTCCGTCTTTCCCTCCTCTTGCTCTCTACCAGACGTTGCACAATATTCAACACTATCAAGATATTCATGAGCTACAACTATTAAATGGTCATACAATTGACCGATAGACCAAACTCCTTGCTCAGGTATATGCCTTAGTTGTTCCATTGAATATTTTTTTATAAATATTTTATATGTTTCAATCAATTTCAGATTATCCATTTTAGATTCTCCTTTCCTGTAATTTTAGAGATCCCAACCCTAGATTACGAGATGTTACCGGACAATACCTAGCCCAATGCAGAAAAGTGGGCAGCTGGCGTCTCAGCGCCAGGGTACGCGATTGACATTTATACGGCAATCAAAGTGACCCTTGGGGCCGTTGAAGTTGTCTCCGAGGGGCAATGGAAGCTGCTCCCCCCTTAACATTGAGATGGTCAGCCCATTAGCTTTCGATTTTTTAGTTCTTTTTAAAAGAGCCTGATTTCTTCACTTAAATTGAGTCTTCAAGAATTCTGCCCGATTGCTTAATACCAATTATTTCAAATTAGTGTAACTTCTACAAGAAAAATATTTACAAAAATAGCTTACCCTGTACTGGACAAGCTCCCTCCACCTTAATAGTTTCTTATGACAGAAAAGATTTATAAATTTCTCCTATAATCCCTTCCATTTGATGAACACCTAATTCTGCATTTGTCATGATGACTGCCCCTTTCTCTAAATACGGAAACGCCACCATCATACATTGAAAACCTACTCCCCAACCAAGTGAAGTAATTTCTAGTTCTTTCTAAGAACCTCCTAGAAACACACCTAATCCAATCCGATTTTTACTTCTTTGTGGGGATATCATTTCCTTTGCTATACTTGCCGGAATACCAACCTTACTGTTTCCTTTTACAGCATTCATTAACTCAAGGACTAATTTGGCTTGATCTAAAGAGGTTGTCCAAAGTCCAGAAGCAGCTGGATATGGATATATAGGATATTTTCCATCAACCAATTCACCGTTTTTGTTATGACCACAAGAGAAACCTTTTCGCTCCATTTCTAACATTGTTGTGTTTAAACTGCTATTATCCATTCTTAATGGTTCACATATAAGTTCGTTCATAACTCGATGGAACGGTCTTTCAGTTACATCTTCTATTAATTGCTGAATAATATTCCAATAATTCAACCATCGAAGGGATTTCTGGATCCATATTAAGCTCAGAGAGACTATTTTCATGATCACTAATCCCAGATTGATGACTAAGCAAATTTCGTAAGGTCACTCTTTTATATTTAGTGAAATCATTTTCAGGTACTTTCCACAACACAAGCCTTTTGTTTACATCCTCATCTAAATCAAGAAGCCCTTGTTTTGTTAGTTTCATAACAAGCATACCTGTTAGAAACTTGCTAATTGAACAAGCACTAAAAACAGAATCCTTATTTACTTTTTTATCACTTTTCACCTCTAGTAAGCCGTAATCATATGTACCACTGACTTGACCTTGGTTAATTAATGTAATACTTAAACCTGGTACATTATAATGTTCCATGCGTTCTTTAATATCTATATTTTTGAATTTCACATTTTCCCCCCTCGAATGAGATATATTGCCCCAGAATGAAAACTAGCGCAAATTCTTGTTAAAGGATTGCGCCCGATAGTTTAATAAAGAAATTTAATCTGAGGAGCATTTATTCATCAAAAACGCACTCTGGAATATCTTGAGTGTCTACTTTTTTAATAAAATCAACTATCTCATTAGACCCAATTGTTTTTTGAAACACATCAGTTTTCTGGATTTGAATTCATCAAGATTTTCTATTTCATAAAAAAAGTCCACCCCACACTGATAAATTATTCTGCTTCTTTAGTTTAACATTAATTTCCATATCGTTGACATAGATAAAAGCATCCCTTGTTGAAGGCTTGCCCTGTTAGTTCAACAATGAACCGGTTTTCCACTACAACTGTGGCATTAAGCCTACTCCATATACTTTTCCGCGTATGCTTGAATTAAAGTGTGACAATAATCGGACCATTTTTAGTAATGATAATCGTATGTTCCAATTGAGCTACAAAGCTTTTTTCTGTAGCATAGGTCCAGCCGTCTTCTTTTTGGAATACTTCTTCTTCAAAGGTTGAGATAAATGGTTCGAATGCGATAACCATCCCCTCCTTTAATAATTCATTATCCCATGTATCATTATAATTATAAATGTGGTCAGGTGCTTCGTGTATTGTACATCCAATACCATGTCCAGTAAGGTTTTTGATAACAGTTAATCCATTCTCTCTCGCTGTTTGGAATACTACTTTTCCAATTCCATTTTTTTGAGAACCGGGCTTTGCTTTCTTAAGCCCTGCTTCAAATGCCTTTTTGGCAACGTTGCATATTTTGGTTAATATTTCTTCTCCTTCGCCTACTACAAACGAGATTCCTGTATCTGCGAAATAATCGTTTTTGGAACCAGAAACATCTATATTTACTAAATCTCCTTCATGAATAACCCGAGGCCCCGGAACACCATGTGCCACTTCTTCATTAACACTAATACAAGTATAGCCAGGAAAATCATATTCACTTTTTGGTGCTGAAACTGCACCTGCTTTCTCAAAAAGCTCTCCGGCTATATCATCAAGTTCTTTTGTCGTTATGCCAGGAATTGTTCTTTGTACCAATTCATCTCTAATGGTTGCAATAATTTTGCCAATTTCCTTCAAACCATTAAAATCTTCATCTGTTTTTACAATCATCGTATATCCTCACTTTACAAATTATCTTATGATTAGTATTCCTTTTCGATTTTAGCATAAATGGAACGGCTTTTTCTTCAACTAAACTGCTCGTTAGCACATAAGCGATTGCCCTTATTGAACAATCGTGTTCGATCGTAATAAACTACTGCATATTCTTCTTTTAAGCGCAAAAATATTGTGAAATTGAGACCCAAAAATTAGAAAGAAATACACACACTTATTATTTTAATGAAATATGCTATTACAAAAGCAGAAAGGAAACTTTTATTGATGGATATGGTTGATGAACATGAAAATCACATTATTGATACCGTTATCTCTTTATTAGACATATTGGTAATTATTCAGATTGAAGACGATCCAATTATTGGAATTGTCCTTGTTGCTCTTTTAAAGATAGTTACAAAAGACCGTCTCATTCGAATTTTATTCATTTTATTGGTAATTATTTTAGGTGAAGTTTCAGAGATTGAAAGCTGAATTCACCTTTTATTTATTATCTAATAAACAATGGATTTATATTTAAATTTAATTTAACGAATAAAAACTTTTGGAGCTCCCATAATAATTATACGGCACACATTATCAATGTTTATCTGAATTTTGATGAATTTTAGAGGCAGGAGAGAGAAAAACTTCTATGTTCCAAGACAACCTGGAGATTTCTTTAAAGGAAAAGTTTAAGGGATTAAGTGATTTTTCCTTCCGTGAATTGAATTCGTATAAAATATTTTTTATTTCCTCATTGGTAAAAAAAGAAGACGTAAATAAATATGTGATAGAATCTCTGCTTGAAAATGAAGTCGTTAATTTTCCTGTAACAAATATCGAAAAAGATTCCTCAACAGAAAATGCAGAGAAAAAAATCTTAAGAGGAAACATTATTGTCAGTAAAAAAAATGAACCATTCTTTTTATCGATTAGCCTCCCGTCTGACGCAGGAAGAAGCATTGAATCGTCTGAACAAGAGGTTACCCTTTATACATCATTAGAAAGCTTTACAGAACAACTTGATATTAATCTTACTCTTATTAGAAGGTATCTTCCAACAGCAAAATTAAAATCGGAGATATTTGAAGTCGGTACGATATCTAAAAGTCAAATTGCCCTGCTGCAAATTGAAGGATTAGCCGATAAAAGTGAAATTGAGTTTATTAAAGAGAAAATTAAAAATGTAGATGAAAAATTCATCATCAATTCCGCTTTTTTAGGTCGGAGACTAGAAAACTCCTCTTTTAGCAGTTTTCCGCAGTACCAAATTTCGGACAGGCCAGATTCAGTCAGTCTTGCGCTTTCTTCCGGAAAAATTGTATTAATCATCGATCAAAACCCGTATGCTCTTATTGGTCCCGTTTCATTTTTAGATTTTTTTGAATCCACAGAGGACTATATATATAATATTCGAACCGCATTTCTAATTAGAATCCTTAGATTGATTGGCTATTTAAGCTCTATCATACTTGTTCCATTATATGTCGCAATAACAACCCATGATTATGAAGCCCTTCCGCTAGAGCTTTTGTTTATCATCATTGAAAGCAGATCCGATGTTCCTTTTTCGCCTTTCTGGGAGTCCCTTCTCATGCTGCTTACATTGGAGATTTTAAAGGAAGCAAGTAAAAGGATGCCTACTAAGACAGGGAGTACACTTGGAGTGGTTGGAGGTATCATCATTGGAGATGCTGCAATCCAGGCAGGAATTGCAAGCAATGTACTTATTGTAATAATAGGGATCACAGCGGTCTCCTCATTTGTTTCACCAAATTATTTAATGGGTGTTTCGTCAAAAATTTTACGATTAGTGTTCCTTTTATTATCCATTCAATTTGGATTATTTGGGATAATTATCGGTTTTTGTTTTTTAATCATCCATTTGAACTCCATTTATTCGATAAAAAAACCTTACTTGATGGCAAATTCCTAGCAAATGTTTATGACTGAGAGGGGTAAAAGATGAAATATCAATTATTTTCTAAATCTTTAAACCACACACATACTGCTTCTCCTCCAATTAATGGGTGGTTATTGGTCTTTGTCGTGAATCGTCTTCAAGTAGGATATACGGTGTTATTATTACCAACTCAATTAGTCAGTGGAGCTAATTACTGGATTATTGTCTTAGCTTTTATCTTATCTCAAATAAACCTGTTTTTGATTAGTAAGTGGTTGAACAATCGTAATGGTTCGGGACCAATAAAACTGGAATCCTTGCTCCCTAAACCCATTCTTTATCCATTCGTTATTATCGGGTTACCAATATTGTTTATTAAATTTGCCGTGATTATCATAGGGTACACAAAGATTATTCAAATATATCTTTTACCGGAACAAAAGCAATCCATTATATTAGTTGTTTTATTAGCTGTTATTGCTTATTTAACATCCAAAGGGGTTCATGCTTTAACCAGGTTTGCTTTTTTGGCTTTTCTATTTTCAGGTTGGATTCTGTTTGCTTATCTGCAATTTTTCTTTTCACCCAACGTGTCAATCAGAGAATTTTTCCCTTTGATCGATGGATTTAATGCGGATAGAGATATCTATAATTTCATTTATGTGTTCTCCGCTTTTTCAGGTCCGGAACTAATTTTGTTTTTAAAAAATTGGATGAGAGGTGATAAAAAGACATATAAATTTTTAACCATTGGAAACACTTTAACATTTGTGGAATATTCACTGTTATTTTTTCTAGCGGTCCTTTTTTACGGATCCGATTATTTGAAGAAAGTAGAATATCCTCTTGTAACAATGGCAAAGTACATACAAACCCCTTATATTGACCGTTTAGAAATGTTTATTATTCCTTTTTACACCTTTCCATTGATTTTCTCGTTATCTCTTGTATGTCTATATTTATACAAAGGTCTACATTATACAATGAGGTTTAAGGAAAACGATATTTCGTTCTTTACTTTTATTATTTTTATTGGCATTATTACCATTTTTGTTCAAAACAATTACTGGGAGGAAAGTTTTCAGGAAAGAATGTGGATTTCCTACTATATCTATACTACCGCAATATTATACTCACTTCTCCCACTAGGATTTCTCACCATAAAAAGGATGAAAATATAATGAGGAAATTATCGTGTTTTATGTTTTTCATACAAGTTGTTTTTTTAACATCTTGTACTGGTAGTTCCAACAATATCGTAGAAGAAATAGCTCCCACCATTTTGTACTACATTGAAAAAGGAGCGAGCGAAAAGTATCAAGTATCCACGATGGTCCCTCCTGTCAAAGGTGAAAATAGAGTCGTCTTGTCTACAGAAGAATCTCTATTAAAAGATATTAAAGACAAATTAAATTCTCAATATTTTCGTGATGTGAAGTATGGTCAATTAAGATTAGTCTTTTTCAGTGAAGAACTAGCCAAAGAAGAAGGGATTGGTCACATTATAAATGCCCTCTATATGGATCCCGACATCTCTGATCGGCTTTTTCTAGGAATTGTTAATGGGGACTTTAAAAAATTGCTTAATGAAAATAAATTAACTGATTTTTATCTTTTCAAAGAAATGAAACATAATGAAAGAAGTGGAGAAATAATGGTAACGGACATGCACCAATATTTGAAAGCAGTGAATTCGAAATACGCCGATCCCTATATACCGTACTTTTCAATGGAAGGGAAAGATCTGCATTATAAGGGAGTTGCCCTCTTTAATAACCATAAAATGGTTCATGATTTAAACTTATTAGAATCAAAGTTTTTCGATATTCTTCTAAACAAGTCAAAATATCAAGAGTTTATTCCAATAAAAAACTTGCAGGTAAGTATTGGGCTAGTAAATACGGATCTGAAAATGAAAATGAATGAAGCAAATAAAACAGTCGATTTGAAGGTTGTACTTAGAGGAATCATTAGTGAATACCAGGGAGAAAGGGATTTATCCGATAGAAAAGAACAACAAAAATTGAAGAAGGAAATAAAAGATGATTTTCATAAAAGGACATTAGACCTTTTAATGACTTTTCAAGATCAAAATATAGATCCATTGCAATTAGGGTTACATACAAAAAGGGCATTTTCACAAACTTATCATGGAAATGAATGGGAGGAAGAATGGCCGCAATATAACATTAATTTAAAGGTCGACTTAAATATTAAAGATTATGGAACTTACCAGCAAGAGGAAAATGAATATTAACTGCTTACAAAAAAACGGCATTGAAATACTGCCGTTACATATTGATACACTTTAGTCATGGTATATATTTTCCTAGAAGTAGCTATATCTTCTACCTTCTTGTTTGTACAACCTTTTACAATTTCATCTATATTTTAGCCTAAATATCCATTTTTCATGAATGAGAGCTGATCATCCTTATTCTAGGATCGCGACCTTTTATTGAATAAGAAATTTCTTCAAATCGAGACGGATTGTTATATAACGTTTTCACATTCGCGAACCCTGCGAGCCTGAATCTGCTTCACTGCTTCTTCCACTGGCGACCATGGGATCGGAGAGTCCCGCAGCGTGAATGCTGTGTTATATGACGTACCCGACTTCTTCGAGTTACTTTCACACTGCTTTTCTATTTCAATTTTTACTTCAGTAATGTATATTTCAGTAAAGGCTCTTTAAAAAATGTCACTTACTTATTTGTTAGCGAGTTGTTCCGCCAAACCGATTAGAAGTCCTTCGGTTCCACGAATGTAGCAGAGCCGATACGAGTCCTCGTACTGAACCACTTCGCCAACGAGCTGAGCACCATACTTAGTGAGTCTGGATACCATTTCGTCAATGTCTTCAACGGTGAACATGACGCGTAGATAACCGAGTGCGTTTACAGGAGCAGTCCGGTGATCTGATATAGTAGGTGGGGTGAGAAATCGCGAAAGTTCAAGTCGGCTGTGGCCATCTGGGGTAACCATCATAGCAATCTCTAAGCACTGAGAACCCAATCCGGTTACGCGACCAGCCCATTCACCTTCGACAGTGGCTCGCCCTTCGAGGTTCAAGCCAATCTCCTCGAAGAAAGAGATTGCGTCATCAAGGGATTCTACAACGATGCCGACATTGTCCATTCTTAGTAATTTGTTTTTTGACATAGTCTTATCTCCTTATGTGAAAAATTTATTATCTGACAATCTTCATAATTATTCTGTTACAAATTCCTTCCGAACAAAAAACACCTTGTAACAGTTCATGATAACAAATAAAAGTCACAGTATTGGAAAATGTGAATTTGGTTTTCGGGTATGTCATATAACATCTTGTTAACGAACAACACTCCGTAAACCCTCTACTATTGGAATATTTGCGAACCTTATTTCGTGAATGCCATCATGATCAAATTCAAAAATTCGATACCGTAGATACTATTCGATAAAACAACTTCGACTTCCCCACAAAATATTCCTGCCCTGTACTTCATTAAATGGCCCTTTCATGCCAAATAAGCGCAGATCTTTATTCCGGAAATGCGCCCTATCGGAATATCGTTCTTGAACATTCATAATGGACAGATGTTCAAGAAAAGCTCCATTTAGCAGAAGACTCGATTTCAAGATAACCTTAAAAGATACTAATTATGCTCTACCGTTATGCCTCCTGTTTATTTAAGTACACTACATCACAATCATCATTATATTTAGAATCGGCTAAGTTAAACAATACTGTAAATTTTCAGTATTATTCTTGGTACTCTGGATGATTGTGCCTAATGCAACCAAATAAATAACACCCTGTCTTCATGGAAACTTCGAATACCAAGGGAGGAAAGTAACCAGATGAAATCTTTTCAAACATACCCTCATACTCTTTCTTTTCGTTGCGTAATTTTTCTAGATGATTTATTTTATCTTCTTCAGACCAATCTTCATCACAATCATCTTTTTGAGCTTTATCAATTTCCTTAATTTTCTCCTTGATAACATCGTTTATTATTTCATTTGCTAGTGATTTATTATTTAGTTTGAGCAAAGAATAAACATACCTACTGACCCAATTTGGTTGCTTCCAATATACATCCCAACCTTTATTAAACCATTCGTTAGCTTTTTTAAAATAACCCAATTCTACATACATATCTGCAACATCTACCTCGCCAACAAACTCATCGTCATGTTCAGAAAAGGTATCCAGCCTGTCCTTTGCCTCGTTTAATTTACCTAATTCTATTAAACATATAACGTGACTGTACATTGCGTAATCTGATTTCTCAGTTGCTAATAGAAAATACCTTGAAGCCATTTCTATATTTCCAATATGGTAATTAGCGATTGCTAAGTTATTATAAGTGGTTTTAGAAGGCTGAATAGAAATAGAAGACTCCAAAACATCTTTAGCGAGTTCCCACTTCTCTTGTCGTATATATATTTCTCCTAACAAACTGTATGGAAAATGAGAATTAGGTTTAAATTTTATCGCTTCTTCCAATAAAACAATAGCTTTCTCGTCCTTGTACTCTTCATAACAGTATATCCAAGCAAGATTAGTTAGTGATTGAACATTTCTGCATTCGTTTACTGCCGTTTGAAATAACTTCAATGCCTCCTCGTATTCATTACTTTCTAGTAATTCAATAGCTTTTTTATTCGTATTCAATAATTTATCCCTCATGTCTCAATAAATTTTATTAAACAAAAGTAGAATGCCTTAACTTCTATTGCAGAAACCTGTTAGCAACTTCAACAATAGTAGGAGCTGCTATTGCCCCCCTGCTCCAGAACTAAAACTCCCTTTTGCTGAAGACTCGGATTCGAGATAACTTAAATTATGTTCTTCAGTAAAAGCTCCAATTACATTAAGTATATTTTTTCACGGACTTAAAAAAGATTAGATGTTGACCACACTTACAGTACTGGATAATATACCTATAATTATGGCTGGAGTGGTAGATATAATGGATTCATTCGCTCTAATTCTTAATACCATACTGACCAACATTATCATCGTTATCCAAACTCCCCCTAATATAGCAGCATCTGTGTACCAAATACCACTCAACATAAACATTCCACCCAATAATTGTACGAAGCCTGTTACATAGCGAAAATAATTAGGTAATTGTAAATGTATCATTTTTTCTTTTGAATATTTAGCTCCCGTGAATGCAAGAAAAGAAAGGAACGCGAATAGCGTCCCAATAACAACTTGAATAATTAAAGTGAATAAAAGCATTAGTTATCCCTCATCAGCAAGAGTCACCATCAAGGGAGCACTGAAAGACATCAAAATCATTCGTTTTTACCTTTTGGCTTTCCTGTTCAATTACTTTTTCAAACACCTCTTTACTAGCAGCTCCAGAAATACGCTCTTCCCCAATAATAAATGTAGGGACTCCAGTAATTTGTGCTTCTTCGTAGGCATGTTTAAGGGCTTGTTGTTGTGTTTCACGATATTTTCTTGTTACCAGTGCCTCTTTGAATTTAGTTTCATCAAGCCCGACCTCTTTAGCAAGAACTGTTAACTCTTCAATTTCTCCAATATTCTTTTCTTCTTGGAAGAAACCTTTATACAATCGGTCATTGTATTCTTTCGCTTTATTGTACTCTTTTGCGAAGTGAAAACCTTCATGTGCTAAATCTGTATATGGATGAGGAGAAACATTTGGTAATATCATGTCTACGCCCCATGCTTCGATTCTAGGATAAATGGAACTTTCCCATAAAGCCAACTTAGTAGGGTCATTTACTGGGTCTAATTGTTGTGAAGGTCTAGATCGTAATTCATACGGCATCCATTCTACCTCAACATCTTTTCCTTCAATCGCCTTTTCAAATTGGTCTTTACCTAAAAAACAAAATGGGCATACATAATCTGAATAAATTTTTACTTTTAATGTCATTTTAAATCCTCCCCTAAATTAGAACTTACCGTTTTCGTTTTTCCATTCTTCCTTTGGTAAAATGGTTTCAACTACATCCCAATGCTCAGCGATCTTTCCATTTTCGACTCTGAATAAATCGTAAAAGGAAGTATGCTTTCCACCCAATTGACCTTCACTCACTACCAAAACGAAGTTCCCTTGAGCGACTATTAGGTGAAGTTTATCATACTGCATCGTTATTCCTTGTTTTGCCCATTCTTCTAGCGCCTTTCCTAAACCAGAAAGCCCATCAGCGATATATGGGTTATGCTGAATATAATTGTCACCGTTAAAATAGGAAGTGAACTTATCAGCGTTTTGACCCATTAATATATCTTTTACAAAGTTTTCAACAATCGCTTTGTTTTCCGCAGTTTTGTCTTCATCTTCGATTTGCGTTTCTCCATCTAACATCGTGTGCCCATTCGCTGTATCCTTGACTAATTCTTGGATATTATCCCAGTGTTCAACGATTTTTCCATCCTCAAATCTAAAGATATCAAAAATTGCTTTTGGACCATTCAGCTCATACTCTGAATGTACTGCTACTAGATCTCCTTCGCTAAGAACACGTTTTACCTCAACTTTGGTTCCAATTTGTTTTAAATAATCTAATGCTCCTATTAATCCGTCTCTGCCATCACCAAAGTTCAGATTGTGCTGGATATATTTTTCGGCGCTTACGTAATCCTCAATCGCTTTTTTATTTCCACTTTGCAAGCTTTTTAATACCGCTACTGCTTTTTCTTGGTTTGTCATTTTCTTTACCTCCTGATTTGAAGTTACATCTTTATTTTTTATTGTTTAGCGTTACTTACTCCGCACCCTATAAGAGCAGAGGATAATACCAAACCCATTCCAATTGTTAAAACTGTCTTTTTTTATTCATATCTAAAGCACTTCTTATTTTTATATTGTAACAATAATTGTTACAACTAGATTAAAAAAATAAAACAACAATGCATTGTGTATTTATTTTATTGTGATTTGCACTACACTTGTAACTATAATTGTTACAACATGAAAAGTCAATACCATTTTTTCCTATTTTAAAAATAAAAAATCATCTCTTTTTATGCAAAGAGATGATCCATAACATCCTGAAGTGTTTTCGTCTTTAATTCGTTTTCCATTGCTAATTGAACACTTTTATAAGTGTCTTCTAATGTAGACTGAATCCTTTTTCCGACAAGACAATTAGGATTCGGTTCTTCATGGATAGGAAATAGTTCTTTATCTACTTGAATGGCATTGTAAATATCCAGTAAAGAAATTTCTTTCGGTTCTTTTGTTAATGAAAAACCTGGCACTCCTACTTTCGAAGTTAATAACCCAGCTTTTTTCAAACTGCTACTAATTCTCCTTATCACAACAGGATTCGTAGTAACACTACTTGCAATCATTTCAGAAGATAACGCTTCTTTTGGATGTAATGCCACTACAGCCAAGATATGAATCGCTACGGAAAGACGCGTATTTACCATCTCTATCACCTCCTGTAATTATTATTGTTACAATAATACCATAATTGATGGACTTTAAAAACACATATTACTGCATATATTATTTAATGCTTAAATAAAGATTAATCTTTTAAAATATAAAAATGGCGAAGGCACTTTCAAAAAGAACCACTTACCTTTATGGTTTCTACCCTTACTTTCCGTTAGAAAGAACGGCTTTTCAATAACTTTGTGAAGAATTGTACTTAAATAAACCTGCCCTTTAATTGAATATCTAGATCTCATTCCCATGCTGCAAGATATTCTAGAAAAGCGCTCGATTACTGAATATTGGAAAATACAAAAGAGCTTCAAAAATTGTATGATGTAGATTGATTTTCTCACATACAAAAAAAACGCTCAATGAATTGAGCGTTTTCTTGAATGTGGGACAAGGAACCTGTCCCTGCCGAATGCTTACTCTTCGCTTTCCTCACTTTGTCTAGTATTCTGGAAAGGAAGTGTCTCCCAGAAGGTAGTATCAACAGTATTGATAGATCCGTCGGCAATGGCTTTAACTGTAGAGTCAAGCGTAATTACCGTCTGCTTAATTAAATATCCATTGCTCTTTTGACCAAGTACTGCTGTTGGGTTTGTGTGATCGGACATTCCGCGCATTTCGAATAGAAGTGTCGCGATGTCATATCTTGCAGCAATTCCATTTCTTCCAATGTTGTCTGTGTTACCGCCGAAATACTTTCCGAGATGCCCCCAGCCTTTTGACTCGATCTCATGGAATACGACGGCACCCAATTGTTTGGATTGTTCGACAACTGCTGAATCAACGTTCGGGCTTGTCGGGTATAAAATAGATCCGGAGACAAGCTTCCCGTCACGTTCACTTTGTGTCCCTTGGTGGTGCAGGTCGATTAAGTAATCAATATCATATTTTTCTAAAACATTTTCATGCAGCGCACGCGCTTCCGGCTGCATTGCTTCTGGCGCCTTATCATGCTCACGGTTAAGGTCAAAGTTATTTGCATTCGCTCGAGTTAAATGACGGTCACCCGCTGCAATATAATTATCCGTTGAGAAATTCACATCCCCCATTGCGCCGTCTGCATTCAGCATTGGAATGATTAAAATATTTACATGGTCCAGAACCGATTTATTTTTGCCAGTTCCCAAATGTTTAATAAACTCCATCGCACCTTCTGTTGTCAGCTGCTCATTTCCGTGCTGCTGCGTAAGAAAAAGGATAGTTGGATTCTCTTCATTTTGAATATATTTAGCCATGTAAATATCACGGCCCTTCACTGTTTCCCCAATAACCTCAAGCTTCAGTGCTTCCTGTCTTGCCTCTTGTTTATGTAAGTATTCAACCAGCTCTGTATATGTAGTAAGAATTGAAGTCTGAATAGACTCATTGCCATTATAGTTCGGACCATTTCCTACCGCACCTGCCGGCAGTGTCCCCGCCGTTAACGTCCCCATTGTCATAACCCCTGTTAAAGATAAAGCTAACATCGTTTTGTTCAACTTTTTCATAATTTCCTCCTTAGAGTTAATAGAGTCGAATGAACCTCAAATTAACCTTAAAGTTTATTGAATAATCTGTAAATGGGGACAACTTCCCCTTTTTTTAAAAATGTTTAGAGTTACTAAATAAATAGTGCTAGGACTTTCATCCTCCTTTCGCATCAGAACGATAGACCCATTCCCTAGAATGAGTCTATTAATTTATTGATTCAAAGCCCTCAGCTTCAAGTCCTGTTTCTTCTTTTAATTCACGAGAAGCAACTTCTTCTAAGGTCTGCATTATTTCCATACCGCCACCAGGTAAACCCCAATATAAATTATCTGAAAGAAGTTGAAAAAAGATTTCTGGTTTCTTATTTACTACAAGATTAGTTGTTCCCATACTAATAATAAACTTTCTTTACTCAGAAATATATCCCACCCATTTACCTCCCTTATAACCAAAATACTTAATGCAAAAATATATCTGGTAAGAATTCCAAAAAAATATGAAATACCTTTAAACAAATTAAATTAAATGGCCCTAAAATTCCCACTTAAATATTTTACGATAACTGCAACACTATTCGATCCTTCATTTAAAATCCAATGAATATCATCTTCTGATAATTGACTTATTGTCTTGTCACCAAGGTCTTTAACACTTTTAAATCTTTCTTGGACAACTTTCAAATACTCATTTCCAAAACTCATTAGTATCTCCTCTTTACATGGTTGGTTGAATAAATTTCTCAAATACTAAATAAAAAATCATCCTCTCTTAACTTCAATTTTCTACTGAATATCCCCTTCTTTAATTCCACAATATGACCCTTTAATGGAATATCCATTATTTTCTATAATGTCATAAAACTTCTTATAGGAGAGGTTTCAATGATAGTTACAGGTGTCTAACAGACCTGTGAATTGACAACTCTTTTATCACCTTATCTTTATTGTCCTTTTGCAATATAGGTGGCCAAATGGTGTTTTAATTCATATGGGAAGCCTGCAATTTCTATGCTGTTTGTTATTTCCTCTTTCTTTAAAGGAACCCATATTGCTTTAGGTGTAGGGTTATGTCTGGGAGTCTTAAAAGTTCCTATTCCTATAGGAATAATAAAAGGAATTTGTAGTTTATTGTCGAATTTAGTCATATAACAATTTGTTTTAGAGGGGTTTTATTATGACAAATTACGATAATGAAAAAGTGTATTCTTCGTTAAGCCATTTCCGACGAAAGCTCAGCGTACTTTTGGATCTCCTAGAAAGGTATCAAACGTCAGATTTTGAAACCAAGAAAAGAATATATCCAGAATTGATTGTAGAGTTCAAGAGTTTTAAGGAAGATCTGAAAAGAGAAATAAAGATCTTGATCCAATATGACGCTAGTTTATGGGTTTCTGACCAACTGCTCCCTTCGTTGGCTGTCACTTCGGCATTCCTTCAGGATATAGGAATTAACCGTATTAACCCTAACAGTATTCATAAAGTAGTCCAACAGGTTAGAAAAGCGTATTTTTTCATGGAACGTTATGATTGTGAAAGTAACGGAAGGGATTAAATAAGTTTAACACGACATTTTAATACCGCAAAAAGGCAACCGAATTGGCTGCCTTTTTTAGATAAATCCATATTATTTACCAATGAACATTTGAGTCCAGTAATTACCTTCTTCCACATGACCTACACCAATGTGAGTGAAGTTTTCATTCATGATGTTGGCACGGTGACCTTCAGAATTCATCCAAGCATTTACAACTTCTTCCGGGCTTTGCTGTCCTTGTGCAATGTTTTCTCCTGCAGTGTTGTACTGAATTCCGTATGTCTTCATCATATCAAATGGAGATCCGTGAGTCGGGCTGTTATGAGAGAAATAGTTGTTTTGTTGCATGTCTTTAGATTTATCTTTTGCTACTTTGCTTAACTCTTCATCTAACTCAAGTGGAGCTAGTCCTTGTTTTTCACGCTCAGCGTTAGTTAATTCTACGACTTTCTTTTCAAACTCACTTACAGCACCAGCAGTTTGTTCAGTTGCTGGTTTTTCAGCATTTTGCTGTGGAGCTTGTTGTTGTGGAGCTTGTGCTTCTTGTTTCGGTGCTTCAGCTGGTGCTTCTTCTTTTTCTTCTTTAGGAGCCTCTACATTTTCAGCTGACTTCTGCTCTTCTTGTTTAGGAGCCTCTTGTTTTGGAGCTTCTTTTTCTGCCGCTTCAGCAGATGGTGTACCATTCATGTTGACTTTTACGCCATACTTTTCTTCAAGATCTTTCACATAACCATCTAAGAATGCTTTTGCATCTTCTTGGTTTGCGAATGCTTTGTTACTATTAAATGAAGTGACTTTGTTTGTTAAGTCACATGTTGGATTTGTTGGTGCATTGGATTCGGCTTTCGCATTCATTCCGAATGGTGCCGCAGTTAATACAGCTGCTGTAGTAACAGCAGTGATGATGGACTTTTTGTTGATTTTCATAGGTGTGTTTCCCCCTTGAAATTTTTTTGTGTTGCTTTCTTGCTACACGAAAATCATACCACGGGTTTTGTGTAATATTAGAGGAATAATATGGATTATGAGCACTTCGTATTTCTATAATTATCCATATACTGAGAGAGTCTTTATGTATCAACGTTTTTCATAGAAGTAAATGTTTGAAGGTTCTTCGATGATTTTTCCATTTATATGAAACATATTAAAATTATACTAGAAAAATGGTGTTGACAGGTTTTTATACAGTCCATTTTATTACAGGATAGTTCTTTTATATTACAATTTTTACAGCAAATCTTACTTTTTTGGGTAATAATTCCTCATAAATTGTAAAAGAACCCCAAGATCGAGGTTCTTCACACTTCACTATTTTTCTATCCAAGTGAACATATAATTTTTATCTTCAATACTATGTGCCTTTTTAACTACCTTCAGTGGCTTGAATGTATCAATCATCACAGCCAGCTCCAGGGTCTCTTTCTTTCCTATGCTCGTCTCGGTGGTACCTGGGTGAGGGCCATGTGGGATGCCGGATGGATGTAAGGTAATCGATCCTTCCTCAATCCCTTTGCGACTCATAAAGTTGCCTGCCACATAGTAAAGCAGTTCATCGCTGTTCACGTTACTATGATAATAAGGGGCAGGGATCGCTTCTGGGTGGTAATCATACAATCTTGGAACGAAGGAACAAACAACGAAATTATGCCCTTCGAATGTCTGATGAACAGGTGGCGGCTGATGAACCCTGCCTGTTATTGGTTCAAAGTCTTCTATATTAAATACCCAAGGATAAAGATAGCCATCCCATCCCACCACATCTAAAGGGTGATGACCAAGTACATGGGAATGCAAATATCCCCTGGTTTTGGTGATAACTTCATACTCCCCTTTATCTGTGTAAGTCTCCAACGTTTCCGGTCCCCTGAAATCCCGTTCACAAAACGGACTGTGCTCGAGCATTTGACCATATTCATTCCGGTATCTTCTCGGGGTGGTTAATTGACTGAACGATTCGATGAAAAGGATTTTCGTTTCCTCATTTGGAACAACTCTATAGATGGTCCCTATAGGAATGGTGACATAATCTCCCTGACGGTAGGTTATTGTTCCAAACATCGTTTCCACCTTACCGGACCCGTAATGAATGAATAACATCTCATCTCCGTCACCGTTCCGATAGTAATTTTCCATTGCTTCAGTCACCATGGCCGTACCTATTAATAGATCACTGTTGCCCAATAAGTACTCTCTGGCATCTAGTGCATTACCTTTGCTCTCGATGGAAGTTGTAAGTAAGTGACGGTGGTTTAAAGCGTCTTGTTCTTCATATTCCGGCAAGTAACTGCCAAGAACCGTTGATTTTACCACTTCAGTAGGCAGGAAGTGATGATACATAATGGATTGTGTACCCGAGAAACCCTTTGTTCCCATTACTTGTTCTCGGAATAATGTCCCGTCTTCCTTTTTGAACATGGTGTGACGTTTATGCGGTATTTCTCCCATTTTACGATAGTACATGAGCTCACCTCATATTATATATTTACACTTAGTCTTATTTGATAGTATTTTTCAATTCCCCTAATCCAGTTATGGATAATTCCACTTCATCCCCAGGCTGCAGCCAGCGATGTACGTCTGTACCGAGTTCCAGTATGCACCCTGAACCTACAGTACCGGATCCTATCACTTCTCCAGGGTAAAGGGTGACATCAGCAGAGGCTCTTTCAATCATCTGAGCGAAAGTGTAATGGATATGTTCAAAATTCCCTTCAGAAAGAAGTTTACCATTAACAGATGCAGTCATTTTCATGTTATAGCCATTTCCTGTTTTGAATGGTTCTAGTTCCTCTGGAGTAACAATGGCAGGGCCTAATGAAGTGGCGAAATCCTTCCCCTTTGCTGGCCCTAGACCAACTTTCATCTCTTTTGCCTGAAGGTCCCTTGCACTCCAATCATTCATAATGCAATAACCGAAAATGTACGCTTCAGCATCTGTTGCCCTGATATTCCTTCCTTCTTTTCCGATGATGCAGGCAATTTCTAGCTCGAAATCCAACCACTCACAGGCAGATGGTTTCTCAATTAGTTCGCCATGCCCTTTAATCGCCAAGTGATTGGTAAAATAGAATACAGGGATTTCATACCATTCCGGGACTACGTCAAGCCCTCTTCTTGCCCTTGCCGTCTTAACATGTTCTTCAAATGCATAAAAGTCACGAACACTGACTGGTCTCGGTATAGGAGCAAGAAGTGTCACCTTATCCATGCTATACCTTCCCTTTTGACTACCACTATTGCAGTGCAGTTCCACTATTCCTTTGAATTTATCGAATTGATTTATTAAAGTCAGCAGATCGCTAGGCAGTAGACCGTCCGATGCTTCGTTCATATCAACCACATGGTTCTGATCCATCCAGCCTGCTCGGATGTCACCTGTTTCTTTTCTAAAGGTTATATATTTCATAGCAAACCCTCACATTGTCTTATTTGCGTTGGAGTTCGAACATATCACTGATGGATTTTGTGTACATACTGCCTGCCATTCTTCCAACTGGGTTCAATTTCTTTGTATCTATTTTCCCCTCGTAATAAAGGTCATCTGCAATGTGGATGCTTTCCACCTTACCTATGACTAAGCTTCCGGCACCTGGTGCATCTCCAAAATGTAGCACCTCATGAAGTGTACATTCCAATTGAACAAGGCTTTCTTTTACACGTGGTGGCGCTACAAGTACACTTCGTTCTTTCGTGAAGCCGGATTCTTCAAATTCATCCACTACACTTGGGAATTCCGTTGCTGTTATATTCATTTGTTCCACGATTTCCCCACTTACAATATTGATGACAAATTCTTTTGTGCTTTCAATATTCAGTAACGTATCCTTCTTTGAACCGTCTGTACCTCTTCGCATCGGGGAAAAACAAACAAGCATCGGTTCTGCACTTATGGCAGTAAAAAAACTGAATGGTGCAATGTTTGCTACCCCTTCCTTATCAATAGAAGAAACTAATGCTATTGGCCTTGGTAAAATAGAGCCCACCATCAGCTTATAAGCATCTTTCCACGCCAGGCTGCTTGGTTGAATATCCACGTTGATTCACCTGCACTTTGCTATAAATTTTTTAAAGCCTCGATAAAATATCGATTATCTTCCATGGAACTGATAGTGACCCTGATGCTCTCCGGATACCCCAAAGGAGCACCTGATTTCACCATTATCCCTTTTGTCAGCAGCCTCTGAGTGATTTCATTTCCATCCCTGCCTATATGTATCATCATAAAATTTGCTTGTGTTGGAAAATAGGAATAACCCAGTCTCGATAGTTCCGCTTCCAAGAAGGCACTACCCTCTTCATTACGAAGAATACACTGTTCCTTGAATTCCTGATCCTCTATTGCGACCACCGCAGCAGCTTGGGCCAGTTGATTGACATTGAATACCTCTTTTACCTTTGTCAGTTCGGATGATAATAAAGGATCCATGATACCATAGCCAATTCTTAACCCTGCCAGGCCATACACTTTGGAAAAGGTTCTTAAAATAACCAGATTGGAATGTTTCTTCAGTAAAGGAATGGACTGAAGATATTCCTCGCTTGTCGCATATTCGTAGTAGGCTTCATCCAATACAATCAAGATATGTTCAGGTACCTTTTCTATAAAGGTCATTAGGGACTCTTTCTCCACAATGGTTCCTGTAGGGTTGTTCGGATTGCAAACAAAGATCATCTTTGTCAGTTCGGTAATATGTGCATGCATTGCTTCCAAATCATGCACGCCATTCTCTAATGGGACGATAATAGGATTTCCACCCTCTATGGACACATTGGTTCTGTATCTCGGAAAGGTGATATCCGCCATGATTGCTTCCTCTTCTGAGTTAAGAAATGCTCGAAGGAGGAGCCTGATGATCTCATCTGAACCATTTCCGATGAACAACTGACTTTGCTCTACTCCCAAAAAGCTTCCCAACTTTTCCGAAAGGACCCTAGCCGAGCCGTCCGGATACGTAAACAAATGATCAAGCTGTTTCATCAACTGTTTTTTCACTTGTGGAGAACAACCGAAAACATTCTCAATTTCGGACATGTTTCTTAATGTAGGGATACCCAATTCCACCTGTATTTCCTGTAGACTCTTTCCCAAAGGATAGGCAGCAATATGTTGGAGAACTTCTCGGCTTTTCACTTTTACCGCCATGATATATACCTCCCTATAAAAAAGGAGGGAATTGACTTCCCTCCTTCCTTGTCTTCCTTACAGATTTCCTCTTAATTCCTGTTCTCTTTCAATTGATTCAAAAAGTGCTTTGAAATTACCTTCGCCAAATCCTTTCGCACCTTTACGTTGAATTACTTCAATGAATAAAGTAGGGCGGTCTACTATTGGCTTTGTAAAGATCTGCAATAGGTATCCTTCATCGTCGCGGTCAACTAGGATGCTTAATTCACGAAGCTTTGCAATCTCTTCATCAATTTCTCCCACTCTTTCGGACAGCATTTCATAGTAAGTGTCCGGAGTATTTAGGAACTCTACCCCATTTTCTTTCAATGTGCTTACCGTCTGAACGATATCCTCCGTCAATATTGCTATATGCTGAACCCCAGCGCCATTATAGAACTCCAAGTATTCTTCAATCTGGGACTTTCTCTTTCCTTCTGCCGGTTCGTTGATCGGGAATTTGATACGTCCGCCGTTATGCATCACTTTTGACATTAAGGCAGAGTATTCTGTATTAATGTCCTTATCCGTGAAATGGGTCATTTCTTTGAAGCCCATCACCTTCTCATAATAAGCAACCCACTCTTCCATCTGCTCCACGTTCCCTACCACGTGGTCGATCCCAATGATTCCAGCGTCTTTCACTGGAGTGGAGTTTTTGTACTCTCTGAATCCAGGCATGAAAACACCTTTATAGTTTTTTCGTTCGATCAATGTATGGATGGTATCTCCATATGTACCGATTACTGCTTTTTTCAAGGTTCCGTACTCATCAGTAAGTTCTTGTGGAGGTTGGATTGCAATCGCTCCTCTTTCCACCGCTCCATTGTAAGCACTTTCAACATCTTCCACTACAAGGGCGATATCCTTAACTCCATCTCCATGCTTTTTCACAAATTCGGAAATTTTCGTATCTTGTTTTAGAGAACCTGTAATAACCAAACGAACATTGCGTTGTTTTAAAACATAAGAAACTGATTCTCTGTTTCCTGTTTCAAGTCCTGAATAGGCTACCGGTACAAATCCGAATGTAGTAGCAAAAAAGTGTGATGCCTGTTTTGCATTCCCGGTATAGATTTCTAAATAATCCACATCTTTTACTGGAAAAATTTCTTCTACCTGTTCTTTTGGTTGCTTAGTTTTTTCAACATTCATTAAGTTTCCCTCCAGTTTTCCAAAAAAAATTACTATTCTGAATACAATATAATCTATTACTTTACTTATCTGCAAGAGTCTCGTTTAAAGCTAGAATGCTTTGACGCGCCAACGTATCAGGACGAAGTGACTTTTTGCTTTGTAGTGCGCGGTGCCTTGTGAATGGCCTGACCGTTCATATCCTCAACTGCCTCCCACATACTCTCGTTAACACTTGGATGTGGATAGGATGGAAAGAGCAGATCCTCTTGTCTTGCTACCATCTCCATGGCTATGGATCCAGTACTGATCATTTCAACCGCTTGGGAGCCCATCACATGGAGTCCGAGCAACAGATCAGTTTTGGCATCAGATACGGTCTTTACAAAGCCGTCCTTTTGGCCAAGAATGCTTGCATAACCGTTTGTTAGCAGATTGCTTTCCCCCACTTTGACTTCGAACCCTTCTTCCAAAGCTCGCGTTTCCGTCATTCCTACTGTCGCAATAGGAGGAATCGTTTGAACCACTCGCGGAATGAAAGTCAGGTCAAATTCAGAGTTGCAACCAGCCAAGCTTTCCGCTGCCACTTTCCCCTGTTTGATGGATTTAACTGCCAGAGCAGGTCCTTCTGTAATATCACCGATCGCATAAATGGATGAAATGTTTGTTTGGCAAGTTTCATCGACTGTGATGAAACCTTCCTCATTAAGATTTATTCCTGCACGCTGTACTCCAAGTGATTCTGTTTCCGGTCTTCTTTCTTCTGCTATATAGAAATGGGAGCTTTCCAGCGTGACCGGATCCGCTTTGCCTATATCAACATTCACTTCCCAACGGTCTTGTATGAATCGTACTTTAGGATATGTGTCAGCCTTAAGGATCTTTATTTTCTGTTTCTTTAACTGCCTCTGCAATTCTTTGTTGATCGCATGGTCAAATGTAAATTCATGTTGATCTGGCGGGAAAATCATCGTTACATCAGAGCCCAAGTTGCGAAAGGTTACTGCCGCTTCCAGTGTGAAGTCATCATTTCCGTAGAGGGTAAGCTCACTTGGAAGTTCTTCCAGTTTCCAAATGGATGTAGGGGATAACGCTTTGTGTTGCGCATCCAGAATCGGCCTTTTTCGGCATCCAACAGCGATGACTGCTTGATTGAACGTATAAGTATCATATTGATGTCCGTGTTCTACTCCAATCTTCCCGGCTGATAGGAAGGAGGCTTCCCCAGAAATAACTTCTATTTTGTTTGCCTTACATAATGCATGAACACCTTGTAGTAGTTGATCGACCACTTTCTTCTTGTGTTGCTGTAAAGTAGTCAAATCAAATGTCACTTGACTTGTATCCATGCCAAGCTGCTGAAAGGATCCCATTCGATGAAACGACTGGGCTGCTGCTGTATGTATTTTGGACGGGATACACCCCTCATTCAGGCAGACACCGCCAAGCCTGTTCTTCTCGATGATGGTAACCTGACGACCAAGCTGCGCCGCCCTGATTGCTGCATGGTATCCTCCAGGTCCACCCCCGATAACCACTACATCACGTTCTTGTGTAAGTTCACCTACAACCATTTTAAACCAGCTCCAGCATCAATAATTTTGGTTCTTCTAGAAGTTGAGTCAGCCTATTTGTGAATGCCACAGCTGTAGCCCCATCTGCCACACGGTGATCAAAGGACATGGAAATGTTCATTATGGAGCGGATGACGATCTCTTCCTGTTCATTTACAACCGGACGCTTTTTTGTCTTATGGAATGAAATCAAGCCCACTTCCGGCTGATTGATGATTGGTGTCGCTCCAATGCTTCCTCCAAGTGGCCCGACATTACTGATGGTAAAACTGCCACCTGTCATTTCCTTCATCGAGAGCTTATTTTCCTGAGCTTTTTTGGTTAAATCCTTTAGACTCTCATGGATTTCTTTTAATGATTTCCCCTCTACGTTACGGATGACAGGAACAATTAGACCATCTTCTGTGTCTGTGGCAATACCGATATGATGCTCTTTAATCAGCTCTATGGTTTCTTCCTCTTCATTTAATCTGGCGTTGAAGATTGGAAAATCCTTTAGAGCGATAGAGAGGGCTTTAATGAACAATGCAGTTGCGGAAATGTATTGATTGCTTTTTTTCCAAACCTCTCTAAGCTCGATAATATGTGTCACATCCACCTCTTCAAAGTGAGTACAATGGGGAATGGTCAGGAGTGACTGTGACATTTTTTTACCTATTTGCTTTCTCCGGCCTCTGAATGGGATGGTTGTCACATGTTCCTTTTCAGGCGCAGCTTGTTTTACCGTCTGTCTTTCTGGTTGGACTTCCTGTACTTTTTCAATGGAAGGCTTAGTTTTGGCATCTAGGAATCTATATACATCTTCATCTGTTATCCTTCCAGCAGGTCCGGTCCCTTCTATCTGTTCAATGTCCACCCCGGCATCCCTGGCAATTTTCCTTGTATAGGGTGCTGCCATAATTCGGAATGACTTGGCCCTGGATGGTAGATGGAACTCTCCAGATGAATCTGACTCAGGTTTCGAATCGGAATCGGTAGTTGGGGCCACCTCTTTAATAGAGGCTTTGAGATCAGAATCTGCTTCTAGTATAAATAGGGTGGTGCCAACAGGGATGGTCTGCCCAACCTCGACTTTTATTTCTTTTATGACTCCTGCAAATGGGGCAGGTATTTCTGCTGTCATTTTATCCGTCTGTACTTCAACCAATGGCTCATCAGGTTTGACTGTATCACCCTGCTTAACAAAGAATGCTAACACATCAGCTTGTGTCATCCCCTCGCCAATATCATGAAGTTTCACCTCGATCATATCTCCACCTCCTAGAACTTCATCACTTTATTCACTGCTGCTATTACCCTCTCTTTGGTAGGAAGATAATAATCCTCAAATCCGAAATACGGAACGGGAACATCGAATCCTGTCACCCGCTCAACCGGTGCCTTTTGATATAAGAAGGATGTTTCATTGATGATGGCGAGCACATCACCACTAACACTTGTCGCTGCATGTGCTTCATGGACGATGATTGTTCTGCCTGTTTTCTGTACAGATTCTGCAATAATATCTTTGTCGATCGGATAGAGGCTTCTTAGGTCGATCACTTCACAACTAATACTTTTTGCCTCCAATTCTTTTGCAGACTGAAGTGCTACCGGAACCATCGCTCCCCAAGCAATGATTGTGACATCTTCCCCTTCCCTGCATAGCTTTCCTTTTCCGATTTCAACGGTGTATTTCCCTTCTGGCACTTCCTCTCTGACAGAACGATAACAACGCATTGGCTCCAAGAAGAGTACCGGATCAGGATCTTCTATCGACGCAATCAGCAACCCTTTTGCATCATAAGGGTTGGATGGGCAAACCACCTTGATACCCGGCATATGGGTGAAAATAGCCTCTGTACTATCAGAATGTATCTCCGGCGCCCTCACTCCTGCTCCATATGGCGCACGGATGACCATTGGGACGGTAAAGTGACCCATCGTTCTTGCCCTGATTCTCGAGGCATGGGTCATGATTTGTTCATAGGCAGGATAGATGAAGCCAAGGAATTGAATCTCTGTCACCGGACGGAAGCCATTTATCGCCATGCCGATGGCCGCTCCGATAAAACCGGCTTCACTTAATGGGGTATCGAGCACTCGCTCCTCACCAAATTTCGATTGAAGACCTTCTGTTGCACGGAATACACCGCCGTTTACACCAATGTCTTCTCCCATGAGCAGGACATTTTCGTCCTCTTGAAGCATCGTATCGAGTCCATCTGTAATTGCCTGAACCATGGTTAGTGTTTTCGTTTTAAGTGCCGTTTCCATTAAGCTTCACCTCTTATCAATTGAAGAAGTTCTTTTTTCTGTTGCTCAATTCCCCATGTCGGTTTTTCAAATACGTAATCAAACATATCTGCAGGGTCTGCCTTAGGGAAGCTTTCCATCTCTTCAATGGCTTCATCAACTTCTTTGGAAAGTTCCATCATGAGCGATTCTTTCATGTCTTCCTTGAACCAACCTTTATTTTTCATCACTCGCTCAAGTCGGAGAATCGGGTCGCTTTCTCTTCTCTTTTCACTTTCTGATTGATCGCGGTATTTTGTGGGATCATCAGCGGTTGTATGTGCTCCGTATCTCCATGTCACCGCTTCAATTAAAGTAGGCCCTTCCCCGTTTCTTGCTTGATCCAACGCTTCCAACGTTTGGAAATAGACGGCGAAAATGTCATTTCCATCTATTCGCATACTCCTCATGTCATAGGCCAGCGCTTTTTGTGCGATTGTTTCCGTATTCATCTGCTTGGACAATGGTACTGAAATGGCAAAATGGTTATTCTGGTTGAAAAACACAACAGGTGCTTTCAGAACGCTCGCAAAATTTAATCCTTCATGGAAATCCCCTTCGGAGGTTGCCCCATCGCCGAAATAGACTATGCTGGCATTCTTGGTGCCTTTCCTTTTTTCGGCATATGCAGCCCCAACTGCATGCGGAAGTTGTGTTGCAATAGGGATCCCAGGTGGGAACACCTTTCTTCCATTAGCTGGGACACAGCCTTCATTTCTTCCATTCCAAAAGAGGAGAATGTTGCGAAGTGAATGACCAAATGTCATGGTTGCCCCGTGGTCCCGATAGGACGGAAATAGCCAATCCTCCTCCTGAAGAGCCAACGCACTACCGACTTGGGATGCCTCCTGCCCTTCATATGGTGCGTAGGTACCGATCCGGCCCTGACGCTGGAGGCTTATGCATTTTTTGTCAAAGGTGCGAATTCTGAGTAAATGCCTGTACATGGACTGTGACAGCTCTTCTGTGATTCTTTCTTCATATGTTGCATCGAGGATATTCCCTTGATTATCGATTATTTGAATGATAGGAAATTGTTCTTTCAACTTATTTCCTCCTCTATTAAACTCGTACCGACCATTTTGGTCGTTTGGAGTGGGTGAAGAAGCTGTTTCTTCTGCTTCTGTCCACAAGTCTCTGCTCACAGAAGTTATTGGCCGCTTCCACTGTGGTGATATTCATTTTGTCCGCTTCCTTATATACATCCATCAAAGAATTATAGATGGCCATCGTTTTGCGTAATACGCGCTCTTTATTTGGTTCATAAAGCTCATCTGCCACTTGAATCAGTCCACCTGCGTTGACGATGTAGTCAGGCGCATAAAGGATTCCTTTTTCCTGGAGCATGGCACAATGATGATTCTCTATCAGCTGGTTGTTGGCTGAACCTACCACCGCTTTCACCTTTAGCTGCTCCACTGTCTGGTCGTTGACGATTCCACCAAGGGCACAAGGTACAAATACATCGGCATCTACAGAGTAGATTTCATCCCCGCCTACCACTTTAATGCCAGCACCAATTTCCTTGGCTTTGGCTACAAGCTGGTTGATGGCGAATTCATTAATATCGGACACATAGATGTCTGCTCCAGCATGCATCAATTGCTCCGCCACTTTTGCCCCAACCTTCCCAAGACCTTGTATCGCATAACTTTTGCCATATAGGTTCTTTGAGCCCCACAGTGTAAGGTTTGTTGCTTCAATTCCGTATATGACCCCTTGTGCTGTTGGAACGGAGGAATCCCCACTTCCGCCATAAACTTCATCCACGCCGACAATACAGTTCGTTTCTTTTAATGCATGAACAAAATCCTCGGGTGATGTTCCCATATCGGTTCCGGTGTAGAACCTACCATTCAGGGATTCTACAAATTGTCCGAAGGCGCGGAATAGCTCTGGTGTTTTGTCTTTACTCGGGTCGCCGATGATAACCGCTTTACCTCCACCGAAATCCACATCCGCTGCTGCGCATTTATATGTCATACCTTTGGACAGACGCAGAACATCATAAAGTGCGGCATCCACCGATTGATAAGGCTGCATCCGGCATCCACCAAGGGCTGGCCCCAATGTTGTATTATGTATGGCGATAATGGCCTTTAACCCTGTATCCGGATCATTACAAAAAACTACTTGTTGATGTTGTTGAATCTTATCGAACATTTCCATTCCCCCAACTTCAGAAGTAAGCGTTTTCATATTTGTCAAAAGAACCACCCTTTTTATCTATTATTCTTGTTACCTATCATTGATTCGATTTTACTTTTCGGCAAAATGACTTGTGTCACTTCCCCTTCTCCAACAACTCTGTCTTGAGAGAATGCTTGCACTTTCGTAGTGATGAAATTCTTTTTACGCGAAATCACAGTTGCTTCAAGTGTCAAGATGGTTCCCTCTGTTGCCGGTGCCAAATGTTTCACTTTCACTTCTGTACCCATACCTTCTTCCTCTTCAGCAAGAATCCCTAAAATCATTTGCCTTGAAACCCATTCCATGTGGTAAACCATCGTCGCTGTGGAATAGACAGGATGAACTAGTTTCCCTTCAAACTGAGCAAACATATCTTTTGTAACAGTAATCTGAATGGAATGCTTTGCACCGACAGTCAAATCCGAATTCATCCCTTTTCACCTCAAACGTATAACGTTTATTTAACGCTATAATAACATTCCGTTAAATAAACAGTCAATAAATTGTAGAAATTTTATAAATAGTCAATTAAAAACGTGTGAGGAAATAAAGGAGTGGATGAAAAAAAGAGTAGAACGGATAAATCCATTTTACTCTTTTACTCTTAGGAGGAAGACAAACTACTTTATTATCTTAGAATATGCGTTTAACGGTTGATCTCCTTTTCAGGCGCTTCGCTTTCCTGCGGGCGGTCCGTGAGCCTCCTCGACTTCATCTGCGGGGTCTCACCTGTCCCTTCCTCCCGCGGGAGTCTGCGCGCCTTCCACTACGATCAACTAGGTTTCTACATATACATCAATGTAACTCTTTATTAATAAATTTAGCTTAGCAGTGCTCTGTCATTTGTCATCTGTTGGCCGCGGATTCGTTGGAATTCGGACAATAGTCGTTCGATGGTAAGAGTTTTCTTTTCCTCTTCCTCCACTTCAAGAATGATTTGTCCTTTGTCCATCATAATCAACCTATTCCCAAGATCGAGTGCCTGTTGCATGTTGTGCGTCACCATGAGAGTGGTCAAACCTTTATCTGCCACAATCTCTTTTGTGATTTTTGTTATAAGCTCTGCCCTGGATGGATCTAGTGCTGCAGTATGCTCATCCAACAAGAGGATATCGGGTTCTGTGAATGTAGCCATTAAGAGGGAGAGGGCTTGCCTTTCTCCACCTGAGAGCAGTCCCACTTTAGCACTTAACCTGTTCTCCAAACCAAGGTGTAGTGTTTCCAGAACCTCTTTGAAGTACGTTTTTCTATTTTTGGTTACACCAATCTTCAAGGTGCGATTTTTGTTTCGGGAAAACGCCATTGCCAGATTCTCTTCAATTGTCATAGTCGGTGCCGTCCCTGCCATGGGATCTTGGAATACTCTTCCGATATATCTGGCTCGTCGGTGTTCCGCCAAATATGTGACATTACGGCCATCAATTTCGACTTTTCCGGTATCCGGGGTAAGGACTCCTGAAATCATATTCATTAACGTGGACTTCCCCGCACCGTTACTGCCTATGATTGTGACAAAATCACCTTTTTCCAATGAAAGATTGATAGTATCCAATGCGTTCTTTTCATCCAAGGTGCCTTCATTGAATACCTTATTAATCTGAGTTAAGTGTAGCACGCTGCTCCCCCTTTCCATTCGCTGTACCAAGAGAATGAAGCTTTAACATCTTCTGCTTTTTCCTTTTTCTCTCTTTATAGCCTTCAATGAATCTAGGAGTGATCAACGCCAAAATTACAATAGTCGCAGTAATGGCTTTCAAATCGCCTGTTTCCAGAAAATCAACCCTTAATGCCAATGTGACAACAATTCTGTATATAATGGCTCCACCGATAACGGCAAAGGTGGTCCATGCAATCGTCTTTGTGCCGAAGATAGCCTCCCCGATAATGACAGAAGCCAATCCAATGATGATCATCCCGATCCCCATTCCAACATCCGCATAACCGCCGTGCTGGGCTATCAACGCACCTGAAAATGCAACCATGGCATTGGAAATCCCTAAGCCAAGTATGACAAGTCCGCTTGTATTTGCGGACAGACTACGAATCATCCGCTTATTGTCCCCCGTAGCCCTGATTGCCAATCCAATTTCAGTTTTCAGGAAAAGGTCCGTCAAAATTTTGATTACAAAAGTGACAATAAGCATGATAATAATAATAGCCCAAGTCCGTGGAACAAAAGCGCCTAATCCAATGGATGAAAAGATATTATTTAAAAACGGGTCAATGCCCATATCATTCCACCAGGAGCGGATATTTGTAAAGAATGTATCACTGTTCATCAGAGGCACGTTCGATCTGCCCATGATTCGTAAATTGATGGAATACAAAGCGATCATCATCAAAATACCAGATAACAACGGATTAATTTTTCCAAAAGTATGTAACGACCCAGTTATACAGCCTGCAATGAAACCGGCGAACATAGCCACCAATGTGGCTGTAACGGGACTATAACCACTTACAATCATCGTTGCAGCTACTGCTGCACCTGTTACAAAGCTTCCATCCACCGTCAAATCAGGAAAATCAAGGACCCTAAAGGAAAGATATACCCCCAGGGCCATGATTGCGTAGATGATTCCCAATTCGACTGAACCAAAAATTGCTGTTATCACGTCAGAATCATCTCCTTGTTGTACTTTACTTTATTTTTCATCATAGAAATCAGCTATTTCACTCCAAGCGTCCTTCATTTCTAACCCTTGAGCTTCGGCCGCATTCGTGTTAATCGTCAATTTCAGATTTTGAGGGTAGGATACCGGAATCTCAGATGGTTTCTTTTCCCCTTTCAACACCTGAACTGCCATCAAACCTGTCTCGTAACCAAGGTCATAATAATTGAATCCACTTGCAGCAACTGCCCCAGCTTCCATGGAATCAAGATCTCCTGCAAATAAAGGAATCTTTTCATTTGTTGCCACAGTTACAAGTGATTGTAATGCAGAAACAACCGTGTTATCAGTAGGCATATAGATTGCATCCACTCTACCTATCAAAGATTCAGCAGCCTGTTGAACCTCTGCAGATGTTGACACTGATGCTTCGACTAGGGAGGCTCCTTTTTCTTCTACCAGACTTTTTACAGTTTCCACCTGAACAACTGAATTCTGTTCCCCAGTATTATAGATAACACCGATGTTTTTCGCACCAAGCTCATCTACTATGAAATTGATTGTAGTTGCAATTGCGTCAGGGTGTGTATCAGATGTTCCTGTAATGTTTTCCCCTGGTTTTTCAAAGGATTCCACCAACTCTGCTCCAACTGGATCTGTAACAGATGTAAAGATGATAGGAATATCCTTTGTCGCCTGCAATGCACTTTGCGCACTTGGAGTGGAGTTCGCAAAAATTAAGTCCACTTCATCTGCAACAAATTTGTCGGCTATCGGCTTGTTGTTGTTCGGATCCCCTTGTGCATTCTGAACATCATATTTGACATTTTCTCCTTCTTTGTAGCCATTATCTTCAAGGGCTTTTTTAAACCCTTCAAACGCAGCATCCAAAGAAGGATGTTCTGCAATCTGTGTTACCCCAATCACTACTTGATCCTTTCCATCCCCACTTGTCGCATCTGAACTACAACCTACCAACAAGGCAGCACATGCCACACTTGCCAAAATGGATTTCATCTTGAACTTTTTCATACCTTATCCCCCTTATATATGTTTATAAGCTACATAAAAATATGTAAGCTTTTGAAACCGTTTACAAGATATGTATATCTATGATGTGAATTCAGAGATTCGTTTTTTCAACGTTATATTACCACCCGGAAATTGATAGTGTCAATATATTCGAAAAATTTAAAATAAATTTATTATTGTAAAATAAATACGCCATTTCTATTCAAAACCCTTTTTCTTTTTGAAAATAAAAAAGAAACCTCTCGTGTAAGTTAGAGGTTTCCTGACTGTTTACAAACTCTTATGCAATTGTTTCATCATTTACGTTGTTGATTTCCGTTTCAGGCGCTTCGCTTTCCGCGGGCGGTCCGGAAGCCTCCTCGGCAGGCCTGCGGGGTCTTCCATGTCCCTTCCTCCCGCAGGAGTCTGCGCGCCTTCCACTCCAATCAACAAGGTTTCTACTTTTACAAAAAGGCAAATAGAGGATTCAGCATATTATAATAAACCTATAGACTTTTGTAGCTGTTGCTTTGCATCGTTCATCATCTGTTCGAATAATTCATGGACACTCGGAATCGTTGAAATGACACTCGAAACTTGACCGCCATTAATGAATCCTTTTTCCAAATCTCCGTCTACTGCACCTTTTATATGGTGATTTTCAGTAGTCAGATTGTTAAATTCTTCGAGTGTAACGCCTTCCTGTTCCTTTTGCAGTAATTGATCTGCATAAGGTGTGCGGAGTACCCTTCTCACTCTTCCGACTGTTCTTCCAACAATGACAGTACCTTGATCATCGGCTGCTAAAATGGTGTTTTTGTAATGTTGATGGAACGGAGCTTCCTTTGTTGCGATCAACCTTGTCCCCATTTGAACACCTGATGCGCCGAGAGCCAGTGCAGCTGCAAGCCCTTTGCCGTTACCGATACCGCCTGCAGCTGCAATTGGGACAGAAACAGCTTCTGCTATTTGAGGAATCAATGTAAGTGTGGTGGTTTCGAGGTTGGAATTGATTCCGGCAGCTTCATATCCTTCTGCCACAATAATATCTGCCCCAGCATTTTCAGCCTTGATTGCCTGTTTTGGGGAAGCGACCACACAAATCACTTTTATCCCGTGTTCTTTCAGTTTCGGAATGAACGGAGCAGGGTTTCCTGCAGAAAGTGATACAACAGGTATCTTATGTTTAATGATTAGAGCAAGTAATTCTTTTGTATATGGGGAAACCGATAACGCAACATTTACTGCGAAAGGTTTTTCCGTCAGTGCTTTCGTTTGCCTAATGATGCCTTCCACTTCTTCCGGCTTCATCGTTCCTGCCCCTATCGTACCAAGGCCACCTGCATTGGACACTGCAGCTGTTAATGGAGCGTTACTAATATTCCCCATTCCTCCCTGGATGATAGGAAGGTTTATATTTAAAGACTCTATTAACCTATTCATCTAATATTTCACCCCTCGTGAAAATAATGTTATACTAATTTTAATATTTAGACAATATATATTAGGGGCGTGAGAATAAAATGATCTATCCATATGGAGGGAAATCTCCAAAACTTGATAGCTCTGTTTTTGTAGCACCAGGTGCTCGTATAATCGGGGATGTTACCATCGGCGTAGAATCGACTGTCTGGTTCAATGCGGTTTTAAGGGGAGATGAAGGCCCTATCACTGTTGGAAAAAGATGCAGCATCCAGGATAATGTTACCGCACATTTGTACGAAGGGTTTCCATTGGTAATTGAAGATGAGGTGACCGTGGGACATACTGCTATTCTGCATGGTTGTACCGTAAGGAAAAGATGTATCGTGGGAATGGGCTCAACAATTCTAGACGGTGCTGAAATAGGTGAAGAAAGTATTATAGGAGCGAACACATTAATTCCATCTGGTAAAAAAATACCTCCACGCTCCCTTGTAGTTGGATCTCCAGGTAAAGTGATCCGTGAGTTAAATGACAAGGATTTGGAGCTGATCCAGCTTTCCATTGATACATATGTCCAAAAAGGGAAAGACTATCAGAAGGAACTGGGAGATAAATGATTGGTAAAACCGGGATTTGTAGCCCGGTTTTTTATTTTCAAACAGAACTCTTCATCCCTGTATATTTATCATAATAATATTATGTAAACAAATGTAGCGCAAAAAGCACCTCCAAGCGGAAATGCCCTTCTTTAATCCTCACTCCATAATAAAAGGATGATTCATCACATCATATTTCTTATCCTTTAGCTCCAATTCATTTCCATCTTCAAATACCCCTTCAAAAAAGCGTGAAGCGGGTTCCGCCAATTCCTTATAATATTCGCTGAAAAGTGCTGCAGCATGACTTCCAAGCCACATTTCTGGTAGAAGCTCTTCTGGTAACCCTGGATCGACGAACAGAAACTTTCTGTACTCATGTACCAGCTTGGTCCGCTCGACGAAACACTCTGCATCAGACATCTGCCCTTTGCCAATCTTGTTTTTGGCAATGATATATTTCTGGCTATACTCCTGTATGAATTGCTGGTACTTTCCATTTATCTCTTCCAAGTCCCAGCTTTTCATGACGAGACGTTCGTTTGCATATGGGCCATGATATTCCGAAATAAAAAAATCTACATAATCTTCTATTTCATATTTGATTATAAGATCCTGTACTTGCTTCTCCAATGAGTTGGGGGAAATCCAGCAACTGTTAGATAACGTGCCAAATCCACTCCAGATCAGCTCTTTTCGCAGCTCGTCCCTGACACTCCTTATTTCTTCCGGTATGGTGTACATCAGCATGCGCCATTTTCCATCCCAGCTATCAGTTTTCAGTTTAAATATACGTTTAGCCGCCTCATCAATCCTTTTGATTCCGCGATCTGTTAAAAAGTAATAACTTTTGTTTCCTTTTTTCTCAGCCTGAACCCAGCCCTGTTTGTTCATTCTTGAAATCGCTGCACGCACCGCTTGGTCATTATGGCCAAATTCATTTAGAAGCTTGATCAAACTTCCAATCCAAATTTTATTGCCATAATGTCTTACATAGTCACCATATAAAGTAAAAATCATTGATCTTGTATTCATGCCCCGCATCCTCTTTCTACCACAAATATAATTGCTATATTACACTAATTTCATTTTAACAGAGTAACGCGTTATAGAAAAGGTGAAAACCTAAAACCTAGTAATCCCATTTTATATAGCACAAAAAACCATAGAGCCAACTGCTCTCTATGATTCTTCTATTCTCTCCACGATGGTGGCAATACCTTGCCCGACACCTACACACATCGTGGCCAGCCCATATCGTGACTTACGCTTTGCCATTTCATGAACAAGTGTCGTAAGAATCCTCGCCCCACTTGCACCAAGAGGATGGCCAAACGCGATGGCACCACCATTGACATTGACTATGCCTGTGTCGAGGTCCAATTGGCGGATGCACTCCAAAGATTGTGATGCAAATGCTTCATTCAGTTCCACAAGATCTATGTCCTCCACCGTTAAACCTGCACGAGCTAATGCTTTTCTAGTGGCATAGATAGGGCCGATTCCCATGATGGACGGAGTTAGACCGGCTGCTGCAGATGTAACATACCTGGCAAGGGGTCTCAATCCGAGCTCTTTCGCTTTGTCAGCACTCATCAATAAAAGCGCGGATGCTCCGTCATTGACTCCAGATGCATTACCTGCCGTTACCGTTCCTTCACCGAATATAGGGCGCAATTTGCCCAGCTTCTCCAAAGTGGTCTCAGGCCTAGGGTGCTCATCCTTGTCCACTATCGTTTCATTCCCTTTTCTGTCCATAATAGAAACAGGAACAAGTTCTTCTTTGAAACGGTCAGATTCCATGGCTATTTTGGCTTTTTGCTGGCTTTCGTAAGCAAAGAGATCTTGGTCTTCTCTTGAGACAGAAAATTCTTTGGCCACATTTTCTGCTGTTTGCGGCATCGTATCCACACCGTGCATTTTTTCAAGCTTATTGTTTGTAAACCTCCATCCAATGGTCGTATCCATCAGTTCCATGTTCCCACGGGGGTAGTCCATCTCAGGTTTTCCCATGACAAAGGGTGCACGGGTCATACTTTCAGTTCCTCCAGCAATGAAAATGTCCCCTTCTCCAACCATAATGGCACGCGCAGCATAGTTGACTGCATCTAAGCCAGAACCGCATAATCGGTTAATGGTGGTACCTGCAACTTCTACTGGCAGTCCTGCCAATAACGCACTCATCCTCGCAACATTCCGATTATCCTCTCCAGCCTGGTTGGCATTACCGAATACTACTTCTTCAATTTCTCCAATTGGCACAGATGGATTCCTCTCAACTAGCGCCTTAATCACGATAGCTCCCAGATCATCCGGGCGGACAGTTTTAAGAGCACCCTTGTATCTCCCAATCGGTGTTCGACAAGCATCCACTATCACTACTTCATTCATCATTAACACCTCTCTAGTTGTAATTTTGGTAGTCATAGACCCCTTTGCCGCTTTTTCTTCCTAATCTTCCTGCTTTTACGTATTTTTCAAGAAGTGGTGCGGGCCGATACTTTTCACCGAGTTTCTCATGCAAGTATTTTAAATTATTGAGACGAGTATCCAAACCTACCAAGTCCCCAAGCTCAAACGGACCCATAGGATAATTAAGTCCAAGCTTGATCGCCTTATCGATTTCTTCAGGTGTACCAACACCCTCTTGAAGCATATAGAATGCTTCATTTCCGACCAATGCACTGATCCTACTCGTAACAAATCCAGGGAATTCATTCACAACAACTGTCTCTTTCCCCATTTTTTCAGCTGCATGCCGAATAAAGTCGGCTGTTTCGTCACTTGTTTCCAGACCACGGACAATTTCAACCAGCTTCATTTTATGTACAGGATTAAAAAAATGCATCGCAATCACTTTATCTGGTCGTGATGTAAAGCTTCCTATTTCTGTCGGACTCATTGTAGAGGTATTGGAAGCGAAATAACAATTGGCAGGCGCAAACCTGTCTATCTTTTCGAAAACGGATTTTTTGATGTCCATATTTTCCGGTACAGCTTCTATGATAAGATCGGCAAACTTAGCAGCTTGCTCTAGGTCTGTAGAGTAATGAAGGTATTCCCTGAACTGCTCAGATTGATGGTCGGATAATTTTCCTCTTTCCACCCCTTTTGAAAGAATCGTTTCTATTTCACTCCTGGCACCTGCAAGCTGTTCTTCCTTCACATCAATAAGTGTTGTATGGAATCCTCCGAGTGCACTAACATAAGCAATACCCCGTCCCATTACTCCAGAGCCGATGACAACCACTTTCTCCATGTTTTTTCTCCTCCTTTATCGTGCCAATAAAAACCGGGCAAAAACCGCCCGGTCCTTTTAAAACTAAAAAACTTTAGTTGTTTGGTTAATCACCGCTGTTCCTTTCCACAAATGTCTGCGCTTTCCGCGGGGCGACCTTGAGCCTCCTCGTTTCACTGCGGGGTCTCAAAATTGTCGCTACTCCCCCGCTGGAGTCTTCGCCATTTGCTCCAATCCACAGCTAGAATTTACGTGATCGAAACGTTATTTCTTTTTCAGTTAACTAAGATGGATGCCCCTTCCTAAACCCTTAGTTGAATGAAGACATCTTGTCGATTGGAGTGGAAGGCGCGCAGACGCCCGCGGGAGGAAGGGACAGGTGAGACCCCTGAAGCGTTGTGAGGAGGCTCACGGACCGCCCGCAGGCAAGCGAAGCGCCTGAAACGGAAATCAACAGAATTAAATACTTGCTTATTTTTTGAAAAAAGCAAAGAGGACAAGCCCCTTTGCTCCGTACTTGATGTTTATTGCATTTAGATGCCGAACGGATTCAATGGGCGATTTCCAAAGTAGGAAATGATACTTTTTGTTTCTGTGTAAAGGTCCAGTGTTTCAATGCATAGCTCACGCCCAAATCCGGATTGTTTGTATCCTCCAAATGGTGTTCCAGGGAATGCAGAGAATGGGCAGTTCACCATCACGATTCCAGCTTGAATCTGTTTGGCTACACGTGTTGCGCGACCATGATCTTTCGTCCAGATTGCAGAGCCTAGCCCATATTCACTATCATTTGCAAGCTTCACTGCTTCTTTTTCATCGCTGAATGGCATTACGACCACTACCGGTCCGAAAATTTCCTCTTTCACTACTTTCATTTCATGTGTTACGCCAGTGATGATAGTAGGCTCATACCAGAAACCATTTTCGTAACCTTCCACCTTCGCAACCTTGCCTCCAAGAACAATATCCGCTCCTTCTTCTTTTGCAGATTGAACATAACCATCAATGACATCTAATTGGCCTTGGTTGATGATGGCACCAATATGGGTTTCTTTAGCAAAAGGATCACCAAGAGACAGCTTCTTCGCTTTCTCTACAAACTTTTCCATGAATGTGTCATAGATGTTTTCGTGAACATAAAGTCGGGAACGCGCTTCACAAGATTGTCCAGTATTATAGAAGATTCCAAATAGGGATCCATCTACCGCTGCATCTATGTCTGCATCTTCAAACACAAGATTAGGAGATTTTCCTCCAAGCTCCAAAGTTACACGCTTCAATGTTTGAGACGCTTTTTCCATAATGTCTTTTCCGATTGGGGTGGATCCCGTGAAAGCCACTTTGTCTACATTCGGATGTTCGACAAGGTAGTTACCAACCTCGGAACCTGCACCAGGGATGATATTGACAACCCCTTCAGGCACTCCAGCTTCCACACAGATTTCACCTAAAACAATAGCAGTAAGTGGAGTTAGTGTCGCAGGCTTTACGACAACCGAGCAGCCAACTGCGATGGCCGGAGCAATCTTCCAGGCAGCCATCATCAAAGGATAATTCCAAGGGATGATCTGTGCACAAACTCCAACCGGCTCTTTTTCAGTGAAGTTATGGAACTGGCCAGGGACGTTATTTACAGATCCGCGGTGCCCCACAATGGCACCGGCATAGAATTCGAAGTCTTCAATGGCTTGCATGACCTGACCTTGTGCGGCGGACAGGGATTTTCCTGTATCCAGAATCTCCAATTCTACCAATTCGTTAAAACGGGAGCGCATAATGGAGGCGATTTTATTTAACGTTCTTGCACGTTTATTTAACGGAAACAGTTTCCACTTCCCTTTGTCAAATGCTAGACGTGCCGCTTGGACGGCTTTTTCAGCATCTTCTTTGGAGGCTTTTGCAATGGTTGCAACAGCTTCTCCTGTTGCAGGGTTGTAAGTAGTGAAGGTTTCTCCGTTTGAACCTTCCATACGTTGACCGTTGATGATAAGTTGGTAGGAATCACGTTTCATTTCTAGTTGTTCCATTTTTTGATCTTTTACTGTAGCCATAAGTTCATCTCCTTTAAATTTGTCAATCCTATATAAATGTGTAGCAGGTCATTTACCTTTGAAAGCCGGTCTTCTCTTTTCGATAAAGGAGGTTACTCCTTCTTTATGGTCGTTGGACAGCCCGGCAATCCGTTGTCCGTATGCTTCCTGCTCGAGATACTCGTCGTACGTGAGGTTCCAGCTTGCTTGTATGGAGCGCTTGATAAGTCCTATTGCCTGTGTAGGCATATTGGCTAGTCTGTAGGAAAAAGCCTGCACTTCCTCTTGCCAGCTATCCACAGGTACCACTTTTGTTACAAGCCCTAATTCCATTGCCTCTTGGGCTTTGATTTTTTCACCGAAAACAGCCAGTTCCAATGCCTTGGCGTTGCCTACTAGCTTAGGAAGATAATAAAGATTTCCGGAGTCAGGAATCAAACCTACATGTATGAATGCCTGAACAAAGCTTGCTTTCTCGGAGACAATCCTGAAATCGCATGCCAACGCAAGGCTGAATCCAGCTCCTGCCGCAACGCCATTCACGGCTGCAATTACAGGTTTTTCACACCGGGCAAGCTGTTTCATCATCGGTCCGTATCTTGTACGCAATACTTCGCCATGATCCATATTTTCATCCACTTCCGCAAGGTCCTGGCCCGAAGAGAACGCTCTGCCTTCGCCTGTGATGACAATGGCTCTTACATCCCCGTCCGCACTTGCCTGCTTTAGGGCTTTCGTAATCTCCCGATTCATTTGTTCTGTAAACGCATTCAATTTATCGGGGCGGTTCATGATGATCCATGCTACCTGGTTCTCTTGCTCATATCTGATTGTTTCAAACAATGGACTGCACCTCCTTATTCCCCTTCGAATTTAGGCTTGCGTTTTTCTTTGAAAGCGCGCATGCCTTCTTTTTGATCATTGGATGCAAATAAAAGATAGAAATTCTTTCTTTCATATTGCATTCCTTCATACAAGGAATAATCTACCGCTTTATGGACGGATTCTTTGATTAATCGAAGGGAAAGAGGCGGTTGCTTTCCAATTTTATGGGCAAATTTCATTGTTTCTTCCATTAATAGCTCTTGGGCGATGACTCGGTTGATCACGCCGTAATGCAATGCTTCCTTTGCACTCATTCTATCCCCGGTGAGCAGCCACTCCATCGCTTTTGATTTCCCCATCAGCTTTGTCAACCTCTGGGTTCCTCCTGCTCCAGGCATGACCCCAAGACTGATCTCAGGAAAACCGAACTCGGCATCATGTGCTGCGAAAAGGATATCGCAGCACAGGGCGAGTTCAAATCCACCACCAAGGGCAAAGCCTTGAACAGCACCGACAATCGGTTTCTTCACCCACGCTAGGCGGTCCCATTCGGTGAATTGATTCAAGAGTTCCAGTTCTATAGCAGTAGCTTCAGCCATTTCATCGATATCTGCTCCTGCTGCAAAGGCGCGTCCATTTCCAGCCAAGACGATAACTTTCACAGCGTCATTACGATCAAATTCTTCTATCACAGTTACAATTTCGGATACCATTGGTCTGTTGATCGCATTCAACACTTTTGGTCGATTCAGCTTAACGATACCAATTGAATTTTCTATTGAAACTTCAATAAATTCGTACGATTTACTCATTCACTTCTTCACCAATCATCAGGGTAACCAGATCGCCGGCAAAGCTCATTAAATCCTTTCCAGATGCTTTTGCTTCATCTGTTCTCATTGCTTGCTTCAATGCGTCGTGGTTGTCATAATACATTTCGCACATCAGATAGTACTTGCCTTCCCCACCCATTGGACTTCCTACAACTTTTGTTACTTCCATCTTACGTAGACCAGGGATCTTAGCTGTAATAGGTGCATGCGTGTCAAAATAGTGCTGATCGAATGACTCGTTATTTTCCGGATGCTTGTAAAGTGCGATTAATTTTACCATTCAAAATCTCTCCTTTTTTATAGGCTCTGTTGTACACCGCTGTTGATCTTGGCACTAGGCTCCAATCTACAGCTAGGTTACTCAAAGCTTTTTATGTAATTGCCCAAGAGTTTTACTCTAAAGGCATTGGTGCTTACATCATCGTAGAAATAGGTTTCATCGCTTCAAATGGATTCTTGCACCCTTTGCAGTAGAGAATGCTTCTGCAGGCAGTTGGTCCAAAAATATTGTCAAGCGTAGTGTAGGTAGAGCCACAATAAGGACAATCCACATGCCATTCTCCTGATTCATCAAGCTCAGGCGGTGGGGCAATCCCGAATTCCTTCAGGTTCATTCTGCCTTCCGCAGTAATGCGATCTGAAGTCCAAGGAGGCTGGTAGATGAATTGAACCACCACCTTCTTGAATAATGACAAGCTATCAATCTCGTTTTCCACATTTTTTTTGATGATCTCAAGAGCAGGGCACCCCATGAATGTAGGTAACATCTTGATGGTAAGTTCCTGGTCGTATAGATCAATCGTTTCCACCATTCCAAGGTCCACGACACTGACAGAATCTATTTCTGGATCCTTTACATGATGTAAAGCCTCCCAAACCTTCATGATTTTCGTTTCTTCCTGCATGTTGTCATCATTCCTTTATGTTTGGCTAAATAGTGAATGACTGTTACCAAACTGCTGCTGGGTTACTGCTATAAACTTCACCGAGTGTTAGCAGGGCATCCTCCAAGTCCTTGGTATGCTCACCATTTCTTCCATTGCCGCTTTTCATCCCCATTTTTGCGGGAAAAATCATATCCACTTTTTCGAACATGGTTGTCATCTCAGCGACAAAGCGCTGACGCAATTCACTTTCCGTTTCTATTAAACTATATTGTGTAATTAGGTCTCCACTCGGACCCAAGGCTAGAACACCATCGAATTCTACTAAAACCCTCTCAATGGCAGCTTTCATCCTGCTTTTGGCATCACCGTTAGCTGTGCATAATTGTCTGAACCATGTTCTCCAATGCAATAGATGATAGTAGAGCTCCATATTCACCTTTACCGCTACATGCTTCAAAGGTTCATAGGAGGAATATTTCAATGATTCCACTTTGATTTTCTTTGCCTGGGTGTAAAAGTAATGCCTGACCACCGTATAAGCCCAGTCATATTTCGGTTCAGTAAGATAGGTACCGGAGCCGTTCACTTTTTCTAGAAGAATCGCATTAACACGGTCTTCCGCTTTTCTTGCATGTGCCAAAGCATCCATATCCCCTTCGCCAAGATCCTCGAGCAATTGATAGTACATGGCGGCATGCCCCATTGTGTCCTGGTTAATGGAAGAAAAGGCAACATCCTCCTCGATGTGGGGAGCAAGGCCAAGCCATTCCGAGCCTCTATAGGCAATGATGAAGTCATCATCTGCAAGTTGATACAATAATGCCGTAAGGGCCTTATAGTAGGATTTATCTTTTTTTGCTTCCTCAACTGATGCTATATTCATTACTTTTTCTTCCCTCCCCATGACATGATTTCCTGTTCATCAAGCATGCCCTGCTCATAATGACGCCATTTTTTCTTCAAATACCCATAGCCTTTTGTGTTGCGATAATCTTTGTTATCAATTCTCTGCAACGATACGCGCTCTTCCTGCGTCATTTTTCGGATATTCGCTCGTTGTACCACCCAAATATCCACAGCAGGTTCGCGGCGCATGAAATTTTCCTGTGCCATCACAAGCGCGATCTCCTGATTTGGTGCAAGGAGGCTGAACTGATATTGAATAGGGGAGGTGTGGGTTCTTTTACTGAACACTTCAAACTCTTTATAAAAACCTTTTGTACTCATCCGTTAAGCTCCTCTCTCAACCTGCTGTTGTTTCGGAGCTTAACGCTTCACGAACCCATGCATTATTTTCATGTGCAATTACTCTTAAGCGCAAACGGTCCTTTGATTTTGGTCCGTTATTCTTGATGATCTCCTTGAAATAGCTCCAATCAGGCTGCTTGTAAATCCATATCTGCTCTTCCTCATTAAAGTGCATCGTTTCGTCAGGCAATGTAAGCCCAAGTGAGAGGACACGCGGAATATATTTTGTAAAAAAATCCTGGCGCAGCTCTTCATTACTTTTTGTCCTGATGTTGTACTTCATGGTGATATCCTGCTTGGTAGTACCTGTAGTGGATGCATCAGCTGGACCGAAGAACATCAATAATGCCTCCCACCAGCGGTTGATAGAATCTTGAATCATAGCTCTTTGTTCTTCTGTTCCTTCTGCAAGTGCCATGATGATCGCTTCTCCATGCTGTGCATGAAAGACTTCTTCTGCACAGATACGTTTGAGAGCTCTTGCATATGGGCCATATGACGCGTCAAGCATATTGGTTTGAGAAATGATGGCAGCTCCGTCGACAAGCCAGCCTATAAGACCCGCATCACCCCAAGTTGGTGCTTCCATGTGAAAAACATTATGAAACTTCAAATCTCCTGAAAACAAATCTTGCATGATTTCTTCTCTAGATTTTCCATAAGGTTCCATCAGATCCTCCGCTACTCTTAACAGCAGTTGACCATGCCCCATTTCATCCTGGACCTTAGCCATTATGCCAAGCTTTCTTTTTAAAGTAGGAGCTTTCGGTACCCATTCCTTTTCTGGAAGCGCTCCCATTATTTCGCTGATTGCATGCATTGATATCAATTTGATCAAGGTTTTGCGGTATTCTTCCGGCATCCAGTCATCCGCCTCGATCTTTTCCCCTGCCTGGATACGCTGCATGAAATGCTCATGTTTCTCTTCTTCCGTCAAGCGGTCAAACGATAATGAGTTGGTCATTTTCGCCGCCTCCTATTTCTATAACGTTTATTTAACGTAATTATATAATAATGTTATACGTTTATCAACTCTGAAAGTTCTGAATTATTGAGATAGGGACATTCTTTTATCAATAATACGGATAGCTTTTCCTTCTGAGCGTGGGATTGTCCTTGGCTCCACTATGTTTGCCTTTACACTGATATAGCATTTTGATTTCAGTTCATATTCAACTTCTTTTGCGATAGCTTTTAATCTATTCGCTCTTTCATTCCTATCTGTTTGTAGAAACGCATTCTCTTGCATTTCAACCTGCACTACCACCATATCTAAGCTTTTCTCACGGGAAACAAAAATCTGGTAATGAGGGGATACATCTTTGATTTGCAGCAATGTATGCTCAATTTCCGATGGAAAGATATTCACTCCCCTGATGATCAGCATGTCATCTACTCTACCCTTTACACGGGACATTTTCGTTGTCGTCCTGCCGCAAACACATTTTTCTCTTCTGATGGAGGCGATATCGCCTGTCCTGTAACGGATAATAGGCATGGCTTCCTTTGAAAGGCTAGTGAACACAAGTTCTCCCACTTCCCCATCCTGTAGGCCTTCCAAGGTATCCGGATCAATAACTTCAACGAAGAAATGATCCTCCGCAACATGCAGTCCATCCTGTGCCTCATGGCATTCCATCGCTACCCCCGGTCCGATTACTTCACTTAAGCCGTAGATATCGCATGCTTTCAGCGCAAATCTTTCTTCTAAGGTTTTCCTCATTTCCTCGGACCACGGTTCTGCCCCAAAGATTCCGAATTGTAATGAGGTTTGTTTCGGATCCATTCCTAAATCAATCATCTTATCAGCGATATTAAGAACATAAGAAGGTGTCCCACAAATTACAGTCGGTTGAAAATCTTGGATTAGCTGTATTTGCCTTTCCGTATTCCCACCGGACACAGGAACCGTCATCATTCCCAATCTTTCACTTCCATAATGCAATCCCAGGCCGCCTGTAAAAAGCCCGTATCCATATGCATTATGAAGAATGTCTCCACTTCTTCCTCCTGCCATCGCGATGGCACGTGCAGCTATGTCACTCCACATGTCGATATCTTGTTTGGAATAGGCAACGACCGTAGGCTTCCCGCTAGTTCCCGAAGAAGCATGAAGTCTTGTTATTTGATTTCTGGGAATGGCAAAAAGCCCGAATGGATAGTTGTCCCGCAACTCTCTTTTTGTGGTGAATGGAAGCTTTCGAATGTCTTGGATCGTTTGAATTTCGGAAGGAGTGATGCTACTGTTCTCAAGCTTTTGTTTGTAGAAAGGCACATTATTAAAAACCTTGTGAACAGTATATTTCAACCTAATAGATTGTAGGCTTCTCATCTCTGATACAGACAATGTTTCCGTATCATGAAGAATCATGGCTGCCCCACCTTTCGCTTTATTAATATAACGAATTTTTTTCGTCATCTAACAATATGTAATATTACTCAACACCATTAAAATAACCTCGCTAAGTGCAAATGTCAACTAATAATTCAGAAGATTCTTTCTTCTGTTAATAAAAAAAGCAGAGGCTCAGGGGCTCTGCAGTTAGTCTTTCAATTTGGAGTGGGATGTTTTTATAATTACTTCCATTGACTCTTTTCCGAAATATATTACATGGTATATCATATTATCTTTCCTTGCTATAAAGGATTCCTCCAAAATGTACAACTCATCGTATTCTGAATCATTTTGATGTGTAAGGGCACCTCTGAAAAACTCTTTTTGCTCCTCCAATAGGTGCTGCATTAGATTTTGAGCTAACCATTCATTCTGCACAACGTATTTACGTGATGTCAGAGACGGACGATAGGGACCACTTCCATCCTCCCATAACTCTCCTTCTACCTCTACTAGTTGATTTAATTCATATTGCTCCGGAACAAGAATGCTCGAATTAAAAGAATAATAGTTTTCGAGATTCATATTATCGTTATATTGAAATGGCTCATATGCCTCGTTTTCCAGGAAGTCTGCTAGTTGAACCACCGGCAATTGCTCTTTCGGAATTGGAGGGTAACCACTCGCCATTGATGTATTAGCAGCTTCCACCCATTCATAAATAAAAAACAGTGAGAAGACCGCTATTACAGCTAATCCTACCGTTTTATTAATCCAATACTTCCTTCGATAATCCGCTTGATGATTTAGGGGCCGATTTTCCTCGAGTTTCCATACCAATTTTTTTAAATGTATAATCCCTCTCCACATCAATAAATTTATTAATAGAAAAGTAAGTATCATAATTAAGGGTGGCAAAAAATCGTCTTGAAGATAGTTGTGAACTGGATTTGCCGTTAACATAAAAAAGGATAAGGTGATGATGATCAGGGAGAGAAAAAATAAGATAGATGCCCTCGCTTTTAAATCTCTTTTCAAAACACTTACAGTTTCTGTCTGTTTTATTTGATCTGTATGTATTTCTTGAATAGTTCTTTCAGGGATACTTCTGAAAAAATGCAGGTGACTTCTCGAGTTGACGTACTCCCACCCGGCTTGTTCATATAAATCCAGCCGCTCTTGATCTTCGAACACGGATTCTTTAATAATATCTGCTCGAAAATCAACAGTTTGTGGTGAGCTTTTGGTGAAGGTTGCGGTAAGCTTATTCATCTTCTTTAGCTTCCACCCTTTAGAAGCTAAATCGGAGAGCCATGCTTCCTGTTCTTCAATTTGCCATAAGTCCAGCCACATAATTTTTCTCTTTGTTTTCACGTGTCTTTCCCCCCCATAATCTACTAAACCCCACCATAAAATAACTAGTCTCTTTTCACAAAGATTGTTGCTATTCACTACTAAAAAGTCGGCTATTGGACTTTTTACGCCTTATCTACTCAAAAATAGGCATGTAGTTTACTCTGGGTACCCGAGAAAAGAACACGACAGTATGGAATATAACGGTTGGTTGATAAATACGAAAAAGCAACAAAGTTTACGAAAACAGCCAATAACTATGACACAAAAAAATCGGGAGATTCAGTCCCCCGATTCAATTACACACCTTTAAACTTTATAGGTCCAAAACGTTTCTCTATACAACCAATCCTCAATTTCAGGAGCGTTATCCTTCAATTGTTTTTCCATCAGCTCTACCCAACCACTTGTTTGGGACTTGTGTGCCTTGATGGCTTTCAGTTTTTCTTCTGCAACTGTTCGGATATCAATGGTGACATCAGGTTCGCCTATCAGCTCTACACTATTTTTCAATATTGCCTTACCGTAGACTGTTGGCCTCTCTTGTTCAGGAAGTCTTCCTACCGCGATTGCGACTGCGTTACTCATCGCATCATGATCTGGATGCACGCCATGTCCAGGGTAGAAAGTAAGAATTAAGCTGGGTTTTAATTCCATAAGCGCTTCCTCCACGATGTCCGCAAGATATTCCTCATCTTCAAATTCAAGCGTTTTATCATGTAACCCAAGCATACGCAAATCCTCAATCCCCATCACCTTGCATGCATCCAATAATTCTTTTCTGCGGACCTCTGGTAATGTTTCACGGTTAGCAAATAGCGGATTCCCTAGGTTTCTCCCCATCTGTCCAAGAGTTCCACACAAATAGGTAACCGGGACTCCGCTTTGTGTAAAGAGCTTGATGGTACCTGATGAACTGAATGCTTCATCATCCGGATGAGGGAATACGACTAATACGTGTTTTTCCGCTTTCATTTTCATCTCTCCCCTCACTTAAAATGGTTCCTGGCTGACTTGTAATGCTACCGCCAGTTTCCCTTCAGGATTCAGACCGGCAAGCAACAGACGGTTTTTATCGTCCACTTCATAGTGGGTCACTCCTTCAGCGTAAACCCATCCATGCTCCAGTTTCAATCCTATTCGGCATGGACCATTCCCCACTATTTTTGCACGCTCGAATTTCAATGGGACATTACGGATGAATGCTCCCACAGCAAGGCCGGTATTATGATGTCCGGCGTAGGCCCCGTTTGTTGTTTCCAGGTGCACGAAGACTTTTAAATCAATAAGCTTATTTAATTCGACTTGCACATGGTTTTGGTCAATAAGCTTCATTTTTTTCCTCCAAAGGTTATGTACAGATTTTATTTCTTCCTTAAGTTTAATATATGTAGGCTATGAAAGAAAATGGTTTGCTCATTTTTAATCAGGCACAATTAATAATCTTCTGACTTGGAAGAGCAAAAGGAGCGAACCCTGAGAATCCGCTCTTCTCATTCAATCAAATTGTATCGTACCACTTTTTCGAAGCTTGTACCTCCGAGTGTGTTAACTGATGCCCTTGATATTCCCAGTGTATTTCCACCTTGGATCCTGCCGCTTCCAAAAGCAGGCTCAATTCTTCGGTTTCTGATGCCGGACAGATGGGATCATTTTTTCCTGCACCGATAAAGACAGGTGTTTTACTTAAGTCAGGTAGATTTACGCCTCTTCTTGGAACCATCGGATGATACAATACTGCCGCTTTTAACGATTTCTCATAATGGAAAAGAAGGCTCCCGGCAATATTGGCGCCATTTGAATATCCGATTGCTATCACGTTGGCACGTTTGAATTCGTATTTTTCCGCTGCTTCATCAAGGAAATCATGTAATTCTTTTGTACGGAAAATCAAGTCCTCTTCATCAAACACACCCTCCGAGAGTCGTCTGAAAAAGCGGGGCATACCATTTTCTGAGACGTTTCCTCTTACGCTCAATACCGATGCATCCGGATCAATCATTTCTGCTAAAGGAAGCAAGTCCTTCTCCGTCCCCCCTGTTCCGTGTAATAGGAGTAATACTCGGTCAGAACCTTTTTTGAAAATATGTTTCATAATAATATTCCCTCCTTGATCAATAATCATTAATATCTTGAATTCGAGATTATTCTAGTATAGGGCATGAATTTCATATCGTCAAACAAAAGGACATCAAAACAAAATCGAAAAAATAGAGGGTCAATTCCCTCTATTTTTATAATTGTTCAATCAGGTTTTTCAGATCCAAGGTCCAGGGCTCCTCAATGGAACCTCTATACAATTTAAAAGTGACATACCTGGATTCCGTCCCAGTGGAATCTCTGTGAATATAAAGCTTCACGTTTATCGGATAGTAAAGCTTCGTATCATAATCTTGATTGGCAGGTAAGTCGGAAAGCCGTTTAACAAGATCAATATCCCCCAGTGTCTTCACTTTTTTATTGAGGAAATCTCTGTTTTTATCGTCAAGAACAGAAGCGAGAATAAACCAGTCATGTTGATGAATGGACAAGACGGTCGCATCTACAATTTCAGATGGGGATAGTTTTTCTGTGTGATCCAGCCATTCTCCTGCCGCTTTTTTAATCATGATAGAATGCGCATGATCCATTTTTCTTGATTTGTGCGTGATGCTGTCCTGAAAGTGAATGCAGAAATGTCCCGGAAATCCATTTTGAAGGGCACCTTTCCCATGTGGCATCCCATGCATAGAGGCAGCATATTTATGATCCTCGGACAGAATCAGTATCGCCCTTCTATCCCAGCTCCACGTCCCTCTGTATATCTCTTTCATTATTCTTGTATCTTCATTTGTCAGGGGTTGAACATCAGCATGATAAGAACCTGCTCTTCTTTGAACTTTAAATGTTTTACCGCTATCAAGGTCCAATACGGTAAAACTACTATAGCGAGGTAAAGCGCTGTTTGCTTCATTCCAGGTGATTAGATCCCCATAATGCTTTCCGTAGAGCTTTTTCATGTCCTTGGCCAATTGATGGACAGCTTTTTCCGGAAGTACTAATATTGCTTTACTATCTTTCAAATCATATATGTTTAATTGATGATCAACTGCATATCTTTTCTCCCCATCCAGGCTGATAAAAATATCTGTTGGAGGCACTGGGTACGTAATATTCACCCATTTTCCTTTACGAATCGCCTTGCTAATAATTTTGGGTAAAGGCATGTCAGTGATATATCGGGAATCCAAGGATGTTTGTGCGTGATATTGTGCTTTATTATCCTTGTCGCCAATTGCAGAAGCAGTTTCAGTTCCAACTGGACTATATAATGAGAAGACTATGACTGCTACAAGTATGCCTAAAGGAAAAAATCTTTTCACCTTCATTTCCTCCTTCTTTTTTCAATTTGAAAGTACCTTTGTTATTTTGTCAAATATGCAATTAAAGTATGTTGAATTTTTTTTCGAGCACATTAAATAATATAAAACTTATCGGATAAAAAGGGTGAGATGTGTGGTAGAAGCATTGTTTTGGGGAGCGGTAGCTGGTGGTGCATTACTTCTTGGAGCTTTAGTGGGATTGTTTGTACCGATCCCGAGAAAAATTACTGGCTTTATTATGGCCTTTGGAACGGGGGTACTCATTGGAGCCGCTTCCTTTGAATTACTAGGGAAAATAGAGGAACGGGCAGGATATAGCTATGCAATTTTCGGCTTTTTGATCGGGTCTGCGATGTTCACTTCCTTGGAATTGATTATAAGCAAAAAAGGAGGAAAAGAAAGAAAGCTATCAAAAGAGAAAAGCGAAGGGCATTCCGGTATGGCTATTTTTATCGGGTCCATCATGGACTCCATTCCCGAATCGGTCATCATTGGGGTAAGTTTAATAAAAGCGAACAAAGTGAGCTGGGTCATCGTTTTAGCCATATTTATCAGCAATATCCCGGAAGCACTCTCAAGCTCAGTAGGCCTTAGAAAGGACGGATATTCTAGAAAAAAAATAATGTTTCTATGGACAATTGTATTCATTTTGACTACATTAAGCTCGTTCTTCGGCTTTATTGTCTTCAAAGAGTTAAATGAGCTTTACATGTATCTTGTGAGTGGGCTTGCAGCTGGTGGAATCATTGCCATGGTGGCATCCACCATGATGCCGGAAGCATTTGAAGAAGGTGGGCCAATTGTCGGTTTGCTGTCCGCACTCGGTTTACTGTGCTCCTACGTTTTATCAAGCGGAATATTATAAAGACCTCATCCCAAAGTAAGGATGAGGTCTTTATGGTTGGTTATTGTTTAATGGCACGATCGAAAAATTCTTCCAGTGTGAGGTCATGTTCATCCATGTATGCCGCCACTTCTTTGCCGACATAGCGAAGATGCCATGGTTCATATTGATAACCTGTAATGACCTCTCCCTCTTCTGGGTAGCGGATAATGAAACCATGCGCACTTGCATGCTCCTTTACCCATTTTCCTTCAGCGGTTTCTCCAAACTCTTCGGTCAAATCGAGAGCCGCAGAACGACTGGAAATGTCCATGGCCAACCCGGTCTGATGCTCACTGTGACCTGGAATGGCGGATACCGCATTAGTCTTCTCTTCTCCCCACTTTTTCAAATAGGAATTATAGATGCCGTACTGCGTTTCATAAGAACGATAGCCAGAAACCGCAAAAAGTTCCACATTTTCTTTTTCAGCAGTTGCAAAAAGCTCTTCCAATGCACGAGCTGCCTCTTCACGTAAATATTTCTTATCGAAGTCACCTTCAAATGAAAAAGGGACATCCGGAATGGTCAAGTCTTTTGGAACATAATCAGCTGGCAAGGACTGATTCTTGTTCACCAGTACAAGGATGTTATCCGTGTTTTCAATCACCTTTTCTTCAGTCAGAACAGTAAAGAACGGCTCATCCAATACATATTGGTTTTCATCGGTTTCTGGTGGTGCCTCGGTCTGCGGATCTTCTTCCGGTTGTTCCTCTTTCTCAACAGGTTCTTCTTCCTTAGGAGCCTCTTCCACGGTTTCTTCTTCCATAAAGTACTCCCAGAACTTCCAGTTAATATCATCCACTTGCTTGGAACAGCCTGTTAACAGCAACAAAATCACCAGGAAAGAGAAATGTTTCTTTTTCATACAATATCACCTTTTTACTATTCTAATATAATCGTTATGTGTTGGTTCATTTTTAAAGACGAAAGCTCCACTCAAGGTGAAACATACTTAAACAGTGTACCATTAATCTGTAACTCCGTAAAAAGATTTTACTGCGAAAATAGAAGATAAGAAAAAAGTCACCATCCTACATTAGGCTATCAATCGGCATCTTTGAACACTTTTATATACAGCTTTCTATGGCGAGGACCGTCAAATTCACAGAAAAAAATTCCCTGCCATGTACCAAGAACAAGCTGACCATTGTAAATGATTATTTGCTGTGAGCTCCCAAGTGTCATTGCTTTTAGATGAGCTGCTGTATTGCCTTCCATATGGCGGTATTTCGGATGTTCCCAAGGGTAAACTTCATCAAGACGCATCACGACGTCCTTTACAACATCTGGATCCGCATTTTCGTTAATGGTGATTCCGGCAGTTGTATGGGGACAATACACGATTACATGTCCCTCTTTCACACCTGATTTTAATACCAAACTTTCCACCTTGGTCGTGATATCCTGCCACTCATCCCTCTTGTATGTTTGCAAATTAATGGTATGCATCATTTTAAATCATCCTCTCTTTTGGTACAATCCTGTTATAGATTATTACACGTTATCGAAAATCGCTAAACTTGCCTTACACCATAATAAAAACCCTTGAGGGATATCCCACAAGGGTTTTTGATGTATTACTTTTTAGTAACAACTTCCAATGCTACTTCCATCATGTCGCTGAATGTGGACTGACGCTCTTCTGAAGTCGTTTCTTCTCCAGTAAGAATGTGATCACTAACAGTTAGAACAGATAGTGCATTACGTCCGTATTTAGCTGCTAATGTATAAAGAGCTGCAGATTCCATTTCAATTGCAAGGATTCCATATTTTGCCCATTTTTCAAGCTCGCCATTGTCATTATAGAACATATCTGCAGTGAAGACATTTCCAACTTTCAGATTAAGGCCTTTTTCCACTCCCACATCATAGGCTTTTTTCAGAAGGTCGAAGTTTGCAGTCGGTGCATAATCCACCCCGCCGAATGTCAAGCGGTTCATTTGGGAATCAGTTGATGCACTCATTGCAAGGATCACATCACGAACCTTTACATCCTTTTGAATAGCTCCGCAAGTTCCTACTCGTATCAAATTCTGTACGTTATATTCATTCATAAGCTCGTTAATATAGATGGAGATGGAAGGTACACCCATTCCAGTACCTTGAACCGAAATACGCTCACCTTTGTATGTACCTGTAAACCCTAACATTCCTCTTACTTCGTTGTAGCAGACAGCGTCCTCAAGGAACGTTTCCGCAATATATTTGGCACGTAACGGATCTCCCGGTAAAAGGATTGTTTCCGCTATATCACCTTGTTTTGCTCCAATATGTACACTCATTATGTGACCTCCTAATAGCTCTTGCCATTGTATCTTTTCAACAATGACTACTATACCATATATTACCCATGTTACAAAAGAATCTCTCTTCAAAAAAGCGCATTCTTTTACAATTCCAGCAAAACATAATAAAGCAAGAAAATCTTCATTCAGGATGGTGAACACATTGAAAAAGAAGCTTCAACAAGCCGTGGAACATGCAAATGCAACGAACACAACTAAAAAGAAAACAGCAGAGCCACATACTTCAAGACGAGATAAACTAAAAAGCTGAACATAAGTTACACATTTTAGTATATACAAAAAATCAATCTACCTTATGTGTAGGGCATAAAAGGAGATGGAATTATGGGAAAGAAACACCGTAATCGAATCAATGGCCAAAAGAAGAACAACCATATCAGTCCTGAAGCAATTGAAGCGGAACACACCGCCCATAAAAAAGAACATTCCCCGAACGGCCGTAAAAACGGTCCCGGAAACCATATCTAAATAACTGAAAAGGGCAAAGCATTGGCTTTGCCCTTTTCCCTTTCGCTACCTAACTGCGACCCGATTTATTTTTTTCCACCCACCGAACTCCAAACGGTAGTAGGTAATTCCTAAAGTACCCTCATCAATCATGATGACATCACCTGTCGCAATGAATCTCCCCTCGTAATCACGTGGAATGGAGTCTGTAACATTGAATTTTTTATAAATTTTATCTACAACTTCCTGATGATTGGTTCCCTCCATGGTTAATCGGAAAATGGGAGTGTACCCTTTGGATTCCCCGTAATTAGGTGTTTGCATAATGGTAACGTCAAATTCCCCAGTACCAATTTTCATTATTCTTTTAAGAGCCAACATCCTTTTCACCCCTCAACCATTTCTATATATACATTATTAGCAATTGACTCTGTCGAATCCTTCATCAAAATATAAAAAGTTTTGTCGAAAATCCTTTTTTATTGTAAGTAGACCTAATGACTCCCTTTCGTAACATGAAATCCTTTCCTCCCTCATAAGATAACCCGAGGTGATTTTATGTTGTTCAAGTGGTTTTCTGAAGCATCATCCAAGCAAAAAGATAAGCTGATGGTACAGGTATGGACTTCCGCAGATAAAGAGCAGCTGACAAAAGAATGGACAAAACCCGTGGCTTCGCCCTCAACAACTGTGATGGAACAAGATTTAATCATGAAAATCCGCAACAAAACAGCAAACCTCAACCGGAACAATATAACAAGAACAAACGCCTACTTGGATTATTACCTGAAGTATCCTGAGGTCCATTGGAGCTTATTGGCTCACATGGTTTCAAGAAACGGGGGCTGGAACATGACAGACCTGAAAGCCAGCCATATATCCGCCTTGCTTTCCTATGAGAAAATCTCCATATTGTTTCGGTTTCTTGAGAAAGCCAATCACCTCATTTTCCAAGATATTTACCCTCAACTGCTCCTATATGAAGAAAGCAAAAAGTACGGAAGACCGCTATTTTATCTACTATCCGAATTTCAGGTATCTCCTTTTATGGAACCAATATGGACACTTTTTTTGAAGAACAACAGCAAAAAAGAATTTCTTACCGTTTCATTGATCGTTAATGAACAGAATTTCATCGAGTATAACCTTCTTCAAAATCCATTCTTTCAGCAAAAAGTTCTTTCCAGTTTAACCTACCAATTACAGGAAAAGTTGGGTTTTACACTTGTTTTATTTCCGTACCAGAAGGATTTAAACACTTTTTTGACAGGGCTTCGAGTACAACAATTTTCCGATCTTGCCGCACGCATTGACATTGGGAAGAACCTATACGTTCTATTATTTAAAAACCAGAAGGTCTTGCAGGGATGTTTGCGTTTTTGCATGGAGAATGCTCATACAGGTTCAAGGGAAGTTTACCTACCTGCCGTTTTTGCATCTAAATCTACTCCCCATAAAATATATAGTCCCACCATTGAAGCTTCTTGGCCGGATTATCATCACCGCCCGGTTTCTCCTGTTGCATGGTTTAAAGACATTCAGGAGACGAGCAGGTTCTTTCATCTACCATCTAGCATAGAACCTGAAGATATGGAGAAAACACATTTATATAATTTGATAAAACTTACAGGAATGTCTGAACTTCATGGAATTTTTTTGAATCGGAACAACGACGAGAATGATCTCGTCGTGGGAAGCTATGGTCGATGAAGAGTGCGTTGAACATTTTTTATATAGGCTCTGTTAAACGCCGCTGTTGATTTCCGCAATAGGCTCGCTTTCCGCGGGGCGACCTTGAGCATCCTCGGGCTTTGCCCTGTGGGGTCTCAAGATTGTCGTTACTCCCCCGCAGGAGTCTACGTCTTTTGCTCCAATCAACAGCTAGAAACCAACTCATTATCAACAGTCAACTTGAACAGAGCCACTATATAAAACTTCCCCAATTAAAAATGCTGCCCCAAAGACGACAAACTCGCCTAAGAAACAGCACTGCTTGTATAATTTTTTTCTTTATGGTTTTCTATTCAATCTCTTCATCGATAATGCATTTTTCCAATAAATAATCGAACATGATATCCGCCAACTCTTCAATCTCGCTTTCAGCTGGAACATACCCCCGCCTCACCAGCTCATTGTAAAAGAATTCGGCTATTTCCTCTGTATCAATGACTACCTCGATTTCTTTCACAATATCACCCCTTTTTAAAGGTTTATGTACGTCTTTATAGATATATGTCTTACTATCTATATTAATCCATCAGGTTGGACAAATGCTATCTTTGTTTTAAAAAAATTCAGAAAAAGACATATTAAACTTCTCCATCGCATAAATTGGGACAAAGGACAAGCATTCACTTAAGGGGGAATTCACTATGAAAAATTACTTAGTAAGCTTAGAGAGATTAGGAGAAGAGGAAGTGTTATTACCGCTTTTAGATAAAATATCGGATAAACTGATCCTTGCTACAGCAATTATCGGAGGTCCTTTTTTTATCTATTTGCTCTTTCAATTCTCCATGTTATTTTTCTAGTTGGCTATGTTTTTTCCCATCCATATATTTTTTTAGATTTTTCATGACGAGATTCATAACTTCTTTGTATTCCTCATCACCGAAAATATCATGCAATAATTTATAGTCATTGTAGACATCCAGAAGTCCATCAATTATTCGTTGATACTCTTTGTTAAATTCCTCTTTTTTATAATGTTTGTTTGATCCCGTCATCGGATTATACAACTCCAAGCTTGTATTTTCTTTGTTGAACATATAGGACAATCCAAGTTTGTGGATAAGGATTTCGGCATGCTCATGGTGAACAACCATCGTTAGCTCTTCCTCTCCTGCTTCCAACCATTCTCCGTCTGACAACCTTGTCAGTTCGTATATGATGTCTTCCCAGGAATCCTCTTTATATCTCCATATTTCCGTGCGGAATCCGACAATTTTAAATAATTCCTTCCCATATCCGGCAACATGGACGATATCACCGATGAAATACATATACTTAATATCCAGCCGTTCCGTTATAAGCACTTTCCCCTCATATTCGGAAACGAATGCCAAGGTTTCCTCCTGATAGAGCCCATCGCTCGAATTCACCTCATATACGTACGCACCATCAATTTGCTTCATGTCCGTCACCTTACCGACAGTTCCATAGATGGTGATGACAACAATATCGCCAATTTTATATTTCGGTTTATTTGGTTTCTTGTTCTTTCCCATAGTAATTTCTCCCCATTTATCACTGTGGCTTTGATAGTAATGTATTATATGCAGCAATCATTAAAATCGCCAAAGCGTAAGGTTAAAAAGTGGTTGTACCGATGCGTTTTAGGCTGGAGTCTATGTATACAGAAAAAGCACCCCAAATTCAAGGGTGCAATTCTTACGGATATTTAAACATCTTCCTCATATAATTCCCACGCCTTATCGAAGGTAGACATAGTCTCGAGATACTGTCCGTTCATCTCCAAATAGCTGCTGATTTCATGATAGTCATCAGAGTTCTTTGGAAATGCATGGTCATCATATGCATGGTTGGCAAATATACTGACGTCATCTTTTTTCAAAGCATGACGGAATTTCATAATATAATGGTAAAACGACTTTCTCATGAATAATCCACACCCATTTTTTCTCTCATTCTACAACATAAAGAGAAGGTGGGACAACCACTAGCTGCTGAAATCGAAATAGTTTCTTTTCAGCAGTCTTGGTTTCCCCATTAGCTGGGCATAGCTTAGCTCCGCTTCCAGTTCACGGGTGTTTATGAGAAACAACTGATCTTCTATTTCCTTGACGATGGAGTCCTCTTGATATTCCATACCGCAGTCTACACATACAATGGAAGGTGTTTCTGTTATGGCGACCGCTTTTGTTCCATCAGGCAGTTCCCAATAAACTGTCCCTGATGAAGATGTTGCTTTCGAACTTTCACACCAATTGCATATCATCAAGCACCACTCCTAACTGCTTTCACTTTTTTCCCCTTCTTCCTCGACCGTATATTTCTTCTGCTGGGCCTGGAATTTTTTCTCTTTTAATACATCGCGTTTATCACGTTTATCTTTTAAAGACGAATGTTCAGGATTGGTTTCATAATCCTTGCGGCGGTTCAAACGATTCAACCCTTCCGGTACAAGATTGAATTGGGAATCATTCATAAGAGCAGCAATTCCAATATTGGAACGTTTCTCTTCCATGTTCGGGTATATTTCACCAAAATAGGCTTCTGCTCTACCAGGTATATAATTTTCCGGTTCAGGATAGGTCGTGATAACGCCTTCGAAATTGCGTAATACTACTTTATTGGCACTTTGTGAAATGATATAGTTCGGTTGTACAGCGATTTTCCCACCGCCTCCTGGTGCATCCACCACAAACGTCGGGACTGCGTATCCGCTCGTATGCCCGCGTAAACCTTCGATAATCTCAAGACCCTTGGAGATTGGAGCCCTGAAATGACCGATTCCTTCTGAAAGGTCACATTGATAGATGTAGTAAGGCCTTACACGTATCTTCACAAGGTCATGCATCAATTTTTTCATAATTGGTACACTGTCATTGATCCCTGCCAGAATTACTGCCTGATTTCCGACTGGCACACCGGCATTCACAAGCATTTCACATGCTAGCTTGGATTCTTTTGTAATTTCTATGGATGTATTAAAGTGTGTGTTTAACCAGACAGGGTGATATTTTTTTAAAATATTGCATAGGTTTTCGGTTATACGTTGAGGAAACACAACAGGTGCACGTGTTCCGATCCGGATGATTTCAAGGTGAGGGATTGCACGCAAATTTTTCAGTATATATTCAAGGATTTGGTCGTTGATAAGAAGACCGTCCCCTCCGGAAATTAAACAGTCGCGAATTTGGTCATTGTCTGCGATATAGGCAATAGCTGCATCGAGCTGCTTTTTCGGTACGCCCATTCCAATCTGACCGGAGAACCTTCTTCTAGTACAGTATCTGCAGTACATCGAGCATTGATTGGTGACTAAAAACAAAACTCTATCAGGGTATCGGTGTGTCAGCCCTGGTACCGGAGAATCTTCATCCTCGTGAAGAGGATCTTCCAAGTCATATTTCGTTTTGTAAATCTCTTTGGAAATCGGGACAGACTGCATCCTGATTGGACAACGGGGATCGTCCGGGTTCATTAAGGATGCATAATATGGAGTTATATTCAATGGAATGGTTTTGGTGGAAATTTTTACACCCTCCTCTTCCTCCGGTGTTAAATTTATTACTTTCTTTAGATCCTCAAGGGTTCGAATTGTATTGGTAAGCTGCCATATCCAATCATTCCATTGTTCATCGGTTACATCTTTCCACAATTCAAATTCTTTCCAGTGCCGTTCGGGCTTATATAAATCCATTTTCATCTCTATCTCCTCCCTTTCCTACATCATGCAATAACCGTGCCAACTATGCAGATGCCCAATTACTACTTATATATGTAAAAAAGGGCGAACTTGTTATTAAAGGAAGTGCTGAATATTCGGCACTTCCTCTTAATTTCATGTATTTGTAAGTGTATCCATTCTAGCTTTTTCCTCCATTTTAGCTAATTTATATTGGAGGGTTTGTCTCGGAATATCCAGTATCTTTGCCGCTCTTAATACGTTTCCTTCTGTTTGTAAAAGTGCGTCCTTTATGATGGCTACTTCCGTTTCCTGTAATATATCCCTTAAAGAACCAAGAGTTTTCCCAGTGGGCATACACGTTTTTTCCTGTTGTAATTTTGCTGGAAGGTGTCGTAGAGAAATTGGTTCTTGTTTTGCTCTTAGCAACAGATACTCAATGGTATTGATAAGTTCCCGTACATTCCCCGGCCACTGATAGGATTGAAACATTGCCATCACTTGGGCATCCATTGGATGACTGATGCGGGATTGAAGCTTCTGCAGGAGCAATTCTTTGATATCCTGAGTTCTCTCCCTTAATGGGGGTATATATATTGGGCAGGTGCTTAATCGATAATATAAGTCCGCCCTGAAGGTTCCATTTTCCATACAAGTTTCAGGGGATTCATTCATCGCGGTAATGATTCTGGCATCTACTTTAACCGAGCTTGTACCTCCAACACGCCTTACTGATCCTTCTTCCAGCACCCTTAGCAATTTCGTTTGAAGTTCCAATGGCATGGAATTCATTTCATCCAGAAACAAGGTTCCTCCGGAGGCCATTTCGAACAACCCTTTTCGATCAGTTGCGCCGGTATAGCTTCCTTTTTCTGTCCCAAACAGAATACTTTCCAGCAAAGTGGAGGGAATAGCTCCACAATTTTGGGCAATGAATGGTCCGCGACTTCGAGGAGAATGATGATGGACTCCTTGCGCAACAATTTCTTTGCCTGTACCCGTCTCCCCCCAAATCACAATTGGCAACATGGAGGATGCAAATAGCTTTGCTTCTTGAAGCATGTGTAAGCATGTGGGATCCTTTGTAATGAAATCTGTTAATTTGTAGGAAACTTGGAAGGGTGACAGTTTTTTTCTGTCGCCGGTTTTATGGAATTGAGCTTGTAAGTCAAGTAGTTTATTAGATAGGGTATTCAATTGGCCATAATTTTTTGCAATTTCAACGGCACCCAGTAATTTGGTCCTATTTAGAATAGGGATAGTTGTATTCACCGTTTCAAGTATTTGGCCTTTTTGATTTTCATAGCGCTGGTTTGCATGATAAATTGGTTTTTTGGTTTTAAGTACTTTTAAAAGAGTACTGGTCTTCTCCGTCAACGAAGGAAAAACCTGCAATAGGTGTTTTCCAAGCACCTCTTCCACTGCCATACCGTCATAATTCGCTGCCACTTTATTATAGTAGATGGTAATTCCATCCTTATCCACTGCATGAATAGCTTCATCTATCCCATCCAGAATTGCCGTGAGCATTTCTTTGGAAAGATTATGTGTTTGCATCATACCCACCGCCTAAATCTCGGCAACTCGTGCCGATTTTTCGGCAGTTTGTATCGACAGATCCTTGCTCCACACATTCATATCCTCTATTTTATCGAAAATATAACAATTGTTTTTTAATCTTCCTTTATAGGTATAGTTTAGATTATGCAGTACTGCATTCATCCCGAACGAAAGTGCTCGTGCAATGGAGTAACTGCAATATATTTGCCTTTTAACAAGTTCGTATTCCAGTTCCCGGATAATATGGTTCATGTAGCCTCCCTTGCGCTTTGCTGACAAGGTGGCACAATCCGAAATTTCCGCATTTTTATATTCGCTGTTCACTTCCGCTGAAGCTGCTGCTATAATTTCCCCGTCTTCTTCAATCAGCATAAAAATATTTTCATCATTCATCTGTCTAATAATATATTCAGGTTCTTCAATTGGAACGGGATATATGGGAAAGACACTTTTGTAAAAGGCGGAAAGCAAAGGTGCGTCCTTGACTTCTGCCTTTCGCAATATCAAACCTGGGTCCAGATCTACTTGCTCTTGCTTTTCTTTTTTCCACACATCATCAAGGATGCTGTCCTCTTCACACCATGTTTCACTGTTGTATCGATCTACATGTTTATATTTACACAAGAAATACCCATCTCCACCTAAAAAGTATCCCGGCACAGATGCCTCTAATAAAAAACCTTTTTCCATGAGGGCTTTTATATATTCGGTCCTTGTTTTGACAATTACCTTTTCCACATGTCGCTGTTCACTTAAGCGTGTTATATTTATGATTATTTGTTCTAAATCGCCTCTGAAGTCTTCTATTTTTAATCTTTTATTGTAATGGTCCTGATATGCTGACAAGTAGTATGAATCATTTTTTACAAGTTGGACTTCTCCAGTTTTTGTATTCATCATATCCCCCCTCCTATTTAGTTTCGCTAAAGCTTAGAAAAATCCCCCATTTATTTATATTAATTCTTCTTTTTCGACCTACTTTTCTATTAGTTTGTGACAGATTCATCTGTCAAAAAGCTTTTGTTGCGTATTCCGGACCGCTTAATATGGTAATCTGAAGAAACTTCCACCTCTGCTTCTGAAAAGTATGAGTCCCAATCATCTTCTATTATCTTGAATTTTTTTGGAGATGAACGATTATACACCTCCCCAAATCCAAAGATATCAGCTTCATATTCTTCCTGCATTTTTTGGATGGTAGCAAGGATCTTACCTTCTACAAATTTATTTAAAGCCTCTTCGTGTTTATTATATGTTTCTATTTTTTCCAGGTTTTGGTGACATTGCGTACCCTGTATTTTAGCCTCACCACTTATAGTCACTTCAATCTTTAATTTCCCTTCTTTTTCTATCGTGTGGACATCCGAATGCGAATTGATGATGCGCACGTCCAGGAAATTGTTTTCTTCTTCATTATTTTCCATGTAGCACGGTACCGTAAGGCTTGTCCTGTTCAAACCTTGTGTCCAAAGATAGTCCCGGGCTTCTTCCGGTGATAAGAAACCAATCAACTTGTCTTTTTTGAAAATGGAAAGGCCTGAAATGATGACAGTGGAATCCAATTCCGTCTTGGAGTTCTGTTCTATGTTCTTACCTGCTTCCGGGTTCCCTTCGATTGAAACTGCACTTGTAACGGGGTGTCTGCCCTTTGAGGTAAGGGAGGATATGAAATCTGTCAATCGGACATATGGATCCCCACCCCATTCTTCCAGATAGATTTCAATTTGCTTGTGGACTTTAATCGATGGTACCAACTCGAGCGGGTAGGTTGTTTTTATGATATCCGAAGCCTTTGTCCCTCTGGAAATTAGGATGTTGAAGTCGTTCCTGAATTCCCCCGTCCTTTCTAGGAAGTCTAATACATCGCCCACCCCTTCTTTCGCCAAGCTTTCATCGATAACAATAATCCTGGTATGAGAATAAATCAGCTTTCTCGATAAGCCGATATTCATTCTTTCGGATAATTCAGCAAGAGAGTTCCCTTCTTCTTGAAAAGTAATCACTGGAGTTCCGCTACCAGGCTGTTCGGCAGAAAGCTGTGGAGCATTTATGGTTTCGACAGTTACAAGGAATTTGTGCTTCTCCCCTTTTTCAATCGCAATACCCGTTACAATGGAGATTTCATTTAACTCCACTTTATCCCAACAGCCAGTCATAAAAATCAGAACAGAACAAACACACAGCCATTTTTTCATGAAAAATTCCCCTTATCTTGTGATGGTCCACTATTGTCGCTTTTATTCTCGGTTTTCTTGCCGTGTTTTGGTTTCAAATAGGAAGGTCGAGTAATATTATCCCAGACGGGCATTCGGATAAACACATCTTTTTGATCCTCTAACATCATGGGAGCAACAGGGGCTAAATACGGTACACCAAACGATCGCAAAGTTGTTAGATGTATCACCATGATGACAACAAGAAGCAGCACTCCATACAAACCTATTAGTGCCGCCATCAAAATGTAGACGAACCGTAGTATCCTAGTGGCAATCGAGAAATTATATATTGGCGATACGAAGCTGGCTATTGCAGTCAAGGCAACAATGATAATCAATACGCTTGATACCAGACCTGCGTCAACAGCAGCCTGTCCGATTACAAGTGCACCGACTATCGACACGGTTTGCCCCACAGCCCTAGGCATACGTACACCTGCTTCCCTTAACACCTCAAATGTCAGCTCCATAAGAAGGATTTCGATTACCGCAGGAAAAGGCACCCCTTCCCTTTGAGCTTGCACACTGATCAACAGGGATGTGGGAATCAATTCATGGTGATACGTTGAAATGGCTACATACAATGATGGAAGCAATAGGGAAAGCATAAATGATACGTATCGTATGAGCCGGATAAAGGATGCCATGAAAAAGGGTTGATAATAATCTTCCGTAGAAATGAAGAAATCTGTAAAAACAGTGGGAACGCTCAAAGCAAATGGACTTCCATCGACGAGTACAGCAACTTTTCCCTCTATTAGATTGGCAGCTATATTATCAGGTCTTTCTGTGTTAAAGGTAAGAGGAAAAGGAGTCAGGGTTTTATCGGTCAGGAACTCTTCTATATTCCCACTGTCAAAAAGACCGACCACATTCACCTTTTCAATTCTGCTTTTCACTTCTTTTACGAGGGCTTCATTGGTGATATTTTTAATATAACCGACCACTACTGCCGTTTTCGTATCCTGCCCTACACGATATTGCTCAAAACAAAGATTAGGGTTACGAATTCTTCTTCTTATTAAACTGATATTCGTATTCATCGTTTCTGTAAAACTGTCTTTCGGCCCTCTAATAATTGTTTGGGTACTAGGTTCGGAAACGGGCCGCTTTTCAATACTTCCCAAATTGATGCAAAGTGCCTGTTCTATTCCATCTATGATAATTACGGCATATCCATTGAGCAGCTTCCAGAATATCTGGTGGTAATTCTCAGCGAATTTATACGGGACAGAAGCAAAGAACTTTTTTCTGAACTCTTCAAGATTACCGGATTCCAATAGAGTATCGGAACCATCTGCAGAGACAAGTGGCTCAAAGATTTCCTCTGTCAGCCTATCCTTTGTTATCAGTGTATCAAAATAGTAGGCGATCGCCTCTCGCTTACCTACAACCAGAGTAGAGTAGTGAAAATCAATGGAAAGGGAAAAAGCATTTTGAATAATTTCGTCATTTTCACGCAGAGATTTCATAATGGGTTCCGATGCTTCTGTTTCAGTTCCTGTAAACAACTCTTTTTCAGTTGAACCTTTGTCCTGCTGAGGTCCCATAAAGAAATCCTTTATCCTCCCCATTCCATATCACTCCCTTTCTTTCCTTTTTTCCCTCTAGTACGTATAAACACAATCACAAAGAGTAAGAATGGCAGGGCAAACTGAAAAGGTAAATGCACAAAGTAGGGTACAATCTTTAGCCCTTCTTCAATATGCTCTGCAAAATTATCTGTAATGATAATGGACGACAAACAGATAATCGATCCAATCGGGAACAAAAACGACCGGTATTCTCTTTTGGAAAGATGCTCCAGCCCTTTTACAGCCCCGAAGAAAAACACACCTATCTTCACGATAATCCCGAACATCACAACAAAAACGACTGCAATGTCCACCCGCTCTATAAAATCCAACAAGGAAATCTCCCTTGCAGCGGAAAGAAGCGGGAAATTTGCTCTTCCTTTCATCTCATGACCAAGTGTCATCACTTGAATGACTGCAGAATAGACCAAGACGAGCGTACTGGTTATGATACTTGCTACCGCAAACTTCTTGGCTTTTTTAAATTTCGTAACAAGTGGGAGAACAGTAGCAAAAGCAATCAGCTCTCCGAATGGGAATGTCAATAAACCCGGAAAAACTGCGTTTAATATGGGACGAAAACCATCTTCAAGAAACGGCTTTAAATTCTCTAAATGTATCTCCCCGGATAGAAGAATGAAAAAACCAACGAGAAATGTAAAAGAAAAAACATAAGGGAAAAAAATTTCAGACGTTCTCGCCATCACCTCAATACCGGAATAAAGCATATAGATGATGGTCAGCATGATAGTGATATTGATTATTTCTATAGGCGTATAAACAAAAATAGTAGACACGATCAGCTCACCGAAATCCCGTAGCACCCTAGATGATATATAGATGAAATATAATATATAGAGGTAACAAACTGCTCCTCCCAACCATTTTCCGAGGCAAAATTCAATAAGACCGAAAAGGTTCTTCCCTTCTTTTTTGCCCAGCATAATATGCAATAAGAGAATATATATTACACCAATTAGGCCGGCAATCAGGATTGCCACCCACACATTCTGCTTTGCTTCCCCTCCTATCCCCACAACAGTTGCACTTCCCATTTCAAAAATAAGCAGCAAGATGAAAAATTGCCATAATGAAATTGTCTCTTTATTTTCCATTAGCACTTCCACCCCCACTTTTTTTATTTTTGAACCGTAGATCTTGGAGAAATGCCATTGCAATCCCGAACAAAAATGTAAGATATACCATCCATTCTCTTAAACCCGGATCGAAGATGAAAAGACGTAAAAAACAATCCATTATGTTCATGTCATAATAATGACAATCCAGAATTGTGATGAAAAATATCATGCTGAGGGATAAAAATACCGTAAAAAATGTAACCATCCATTTTGCCTCCGGACTTCATATATTGGATAGTATTTTCTATTCATCCCAGGATATGTGAATTATGTCTCCTATTAATTTGAAATACTTTAGAAACAAAAAAAGAACCCCTTTTAAAAAGAGATTCCATCGCAAAATTATAAATCTTCCGTTCCGCACCAGCCCATTAATAAAATCGCTAAGATTTCTGCAGCCTGCATCATTTGATCAATTGTTATAAACTCATTTGGATAGTGGGCAACTTCTGTTGTGCCTGGCCCAAACACGACAGTCGGAATACCTGAGAGCTGTGTAAACAATCCGCCATCCGTACCCCAAGGGGAAGCTTCCATGGTCGCAGGCTTATTGACAACGTCGGTATAAGCACTCTCTAACATCTTCACGAAAGGATGCTCCACTTCAACCGCACCCGGTACCCATTGAGCTCCGAACCATTCCAATTCAACCGGATGTTTTACAAACCATGGATCAGCTTCACTCAATCCGCTCAAACATGAAGCAAGCTCACTTTTTACGTCCTGGAGCTTCTCTTCTGGTCCAACCCCAATTCTCCCTTCCAATATTACTAAGTCAGGTACAGAAGAAGGCCAACTTCCCCCTTCAATTTTTCCTAGATTTATAGGGAGAGGTATGGGGATACCCTTATATAACGGATCGCTTACTCTGCTGTTACGGAGTGTTTCCAACTCTTTTATTTTGTCAATCACTAAGATGCTTTTTTCGATGGCACTAACCCCTTCGTATCTAGTCCCGCCATGGGCAGACCTGCCTTTAACTTTTACCTTGAACCACATGGAACCTTGCTGCTTTGGAAATATTTTCATATTCGTAGGTTCCGGTATCAGCACAGCATCTGCCGTGTATCCTCTGAGGATAGCTGCCAATGTACCTGCACCACCGCTCTCTTCCTCAATAACACTCTGAAAGATGACATCCCCTTTAAGTTTTACTCCTGTTGATTTCAGGGCATTGATCGCAAACAGCAATGAAACGTTTCCACCTTTCATGTCGGTGCTTCCCCTGCCGAAGACCTTGCCATCCATCACTTTTCCTTCAAATGGATCACATTCCCATTGCAGCAAATCTCCTTCAGGTACCACATCGATGTGACCATTCAGAATAATGGAACGCCCCCCTCCTGTACCTTTCCACACAGCCACTACATTTGGGGAATCATGAAAATGTTCACGTGCAGAGACAAAATTACTATGGGAGCTCATTTTCTTTGCATCAGGCTCCCAAATGTCGATTTCCAGGCCAAGTTCTCTGCACGCCTCGATTACAACTGCCTGGGCTGAGCTTTCAAGTCCCTGTACACTTCTTTCCTGTATGAGTTTCTGCAGAAGCTTGACTGCATTCCCCCTGTTTTTATTGAACCATTCCTTTAGTTCATTCTGCTTCATCTCACCCACCCCTCCTCCTGATCATCATAATGTCCTATGTGAATGCAGGTGATAGTTCAAATGGTGCTTCGGTACTTTTCTTGACCTGTTCGAGAGTAACGCCAGGCATTAGCTCAAGAAGGAACAACCCATCCTTGGCCACTTCAAACACGGACAAATCTGTAATAATCAGGTCTACACAAGCCGGAGTGGTTATTGGTAAGCTGCAGGTTTTCACCAATTTCGGGTGGCCATACTTGTCAGTGTGACTCATCAGCACGATAACCTTTTTCGCTTTTTGGGAAAGCTCCATGGCTCCTCCCATTCCAGGAACCCTTTTTCCTGGAACAATCCAATTTGCAAGATCACCTTGTTCGCTTACTTGAAGGGAACCTAATATCGTAATATCTAGTTTTCCTTTACGGATCATACCAAAGGCAAGCGCACTATCAAAATAGGAAGCCCCCGCTTGAATTGTCACCGGAAAGCCGGCTGCATTACACAGGTTTTCATCCTCTTCACCGGGTAAAGGAGTGGAGCCCATCCCTAAGACCCCATTTTCCGCCTGGAAAAACACATTGGTTCCTTCTGGCAAGTGATTCGGAACCAAGGAAGGAATGCCAATCCCCAAATTTACTACCATTCCATTTTCAATTTCTTTTGCAGCCCTTTTGGCAATCAAGTTCCGTATGTCTTTTCCCATACCCATGACCAGCTCACCCCTTCACTTTGGATCATATAATCCACATACACGCCAGGTGTAACAATCTCTTCTGGATCCAAGTAGCCTAGTGGAACGAATTCTTCCACCTCCACAATCGTTTTCTTTCCGGCCATCGCTACAAGTGGGTTAGTATTCCTTGCACTTTTATCAAATACAAGATTTCCATACGGGTCGGCCTTTTTGGCATATACAATGGACAAATCTGCGGTGAGAGCGGGCTCCAAGATGTACTCTTTTCCACCTAAAGAGACGATCTGTTTGTTTTGGGTAACAATCTCACTGTTAATTCCAACATCGACTAGTATTCCACCCAACCCCACTCCGCCCGACCTGATTCTTTCTGCCAGTGTCCCCTGTGGACTGAATTCCACCTCAAGTACATTTTCTGTCATCAACCGACCAGCTACTGGGTTTGAACCGATATGGGAAGCAATTAACCTTTTCACCATACCAGCACATACAACCTTCCCGATTCCAATTGTGGGAAAACCAGCGTCGTTACCGATAAGTGTCAAGTCTTTGACTCTTGTTTCCAAAATAAGATCTACAAGTTTCGGAGGTGTCCCTACTCCTCCAAACCCTCCGAACATCAAGGACATTCCATCAAAAAAAAGGCGAGTAACATATTCCAGTTCCACCATTTTGCTAAACGTATTTTCCACTTTTCCCATCCATTGTCACCCCTTACAATAGTCCCTGAAGATCCTTAAGTGTCAGTTCTAGGATGGAAACCAGTTCATCGATTTCTTTCTTATTTATGGAAAGTGGAGGGGCGATTATGACCGCGTCCCCTCCAACTCCCTCTATTCCCGCTGTTGCCGGATAGATTAACAGTCCATTTTTTTGAGCCAACTCCACAAGCCTTGTTGTAACAGCTTTTTCATTCGCGAATGGATATTTAGTCGAGTTATCCTCCACCATTTCAAGTCCCAGTAGAAGACCTTTTCCTCTTACATCTCCAATAAACGGGAATTCTGCTTTCAATTGCTGCAGCTTCCCTTTTAAGTACACGCCCATAACTCTACTATTTTCAACAAGGTCCTGTCTTTCTATATATTCCAGAACTGCCAGTGCCACAGCTGACGATTGGGGATTGGCACTATAGGTATGTCCGCTCATGATTACCTTTGACCCTTTAAGGATGCTCTCTATGATACTATCGCTTACCAAGGTTGCTGCGATTGGTGAGTATCCTGCACTCATTCCCTTTCCTATGCTAATGATGTCAGGAGTCACCCCCCAATGCTCCATCGCAAACATCTTCCCAGTCCTACCGATTCCTGTCATAACTTCATCGGCTATAAAATGAATTTCGTAGCTTTTGCAGATCTCAGCAATTTTCTGGTAATATCCCTCAGGAGGACAGATGGCTCCAGCGGCTGCACCAATGATCGGCTCCGCTACAAAAGCCGCAATATTTTCGGCACCTATTTCCAGAATTGCCCGTTCCAAATCATCTGCACACTTAAGACCACAAGAAGGGTATTCCAGATTAAAGGGACAACGGTAGCAATATGGCGGTTCTACGACAGGTGACTTTTCTAATAGATCCTCAAACCTTCTTCTCCGTTCCGCATGACCTGATAAGGATAAAGCCCCTATCGTAATGCCGTGATAGCTTTTCCACCTGGATATAATCTGATTTTTGTCAGGTTTTCCAACTTCCTGCCAATACTGTATGGAAATCTTCATTGCTGTTTCAACGGCTTCCGTTCCACTATTAACGAAAAATGACCAGTTGATATCACCAGGAGCAATGTCCATTAATTTGGTGGCAAGATTCTCCGCTGGTACACTGGTGAATTGGGAGCGATAGACAAAAGACACTTTACTCGCCTGATCTGCCATCGCATCAATAACGGCTTGTACATGATGACCAATACTTGCCGTTACCGCACCGGAAGAACCATCCAAGTACTTCTTACCGTTGAAATCATAAAGAAACACACCGCTTCCATGGCTGATAACCGGGTACTCTTTATCTAGTAAAGGCTTAATAAGATAAGATTGATCCATAAACGATTACTCCTTTCCAGTTGCGTACTGTAACCGTTTACTAGCAATAGGGAACCTCCCCGTTCATGAGGCTTTGAAAATCCAGCGGTTGAAGAGCTAGCTTACTTTCATTCTATGTTCAATAGAACGAAATCTTTCGTAATAAATAGGCTGCCATGAAAGATACAAAAAAAACCGGGCAGAAACCGCCCGGTCCTTATCTGAAAATTTTAGTTGTTAGGTTTATTGCCGCTGTTCCTTTCCGCAAATGGCTACGCTTTCCGCGGGGCGACCTTGAGCCTCCTCACAACGCTTTAGGGGTCTCAAGATTGTCGCTACTCCCCCGCTGGAGTCTTCGCCATTTGCTCCAATCCACAGCTAGAAATTACAAGAACGAAACGTTAATGCTTTATTCAAAAAACTCCATTTAATGACTTTTCGTTAAATTTTAGATGAATGAAGTCGCCTTGTTGATTGTAGTAGAAGGCGCGCAGACTCCCGCGGGAGGAAGGGACAGGTAAGATCCCGCAACGGAGTGAGGAGGAATACGGACCGCCCGCAGGAAAGCAAAGCGCCTGAAACGGAAGTCAACAGAATTATATGCTTTCTTATTCTTTTTAAAAGGCTTTTTTCGTAAACTTTGTTGCTTTTTCGTATTTATAAACCAACCGTTATATTCCTTGCTATCGTGCTCTTTTCTTAGCTATACAGGATAGACTTCATGCCTAGTTTAGAGTCAATAAGCGATAAAAAGTCCAATTGCCGACTTTTTACTGGTGAATAGCAACAATCTTTGAGAAAAGTGCCTTTTAAAAAAACAGCCCCCGAAATCGGTTAGGCTGTTTCCTTGTATCTTATACCCCTACTGGTTTTCTTACTTACTTACAAATACAAGCTCCAACAATTATTAACAAAATGAATAGAACTACGATCAAAACGAATGTATTCCCGCAGCCCTGTGCTGGCGCTACTTGAGATGGATAGCCGCATGGTCCACAAGTGTAGTAACAGTAATCGTGCATGGTCATCACTCCTGTTTATTATTTACACTTCTACACTATGAACTAGGTGGCTGTCCTGTATGTGCGTTTGCCCATATTTAAAAAATATCTACTGCCGATTCTCCATTTTATCAATAATTAGGACCATACTCTTAAGGGTGCTCTCAATTTGATTATTATCATTAGTTACTTGTTCAACGCTTGCACTGATCTCCTCGAGACCGGCTGTTGCCTCTTCCATAAGGGCAGCAAATTCACTTGTATAATAATCGGTATTGGCTGTTTTTTCTTTTACCGTACCAGCAAAATCACGGAATTGTTGCGCATCTGCCAATAGGCTGAACAACGTTTCACTGATTTGGTGAAAGGATTGATTCACTTCATTCGTGGCATCCAAATTTTTCCCCATTTTAGAAATGTTAAGTTGGAGTTGGCGTAACACCTCTTCTTTTGTTTGTTGCAGGGAAGAAAGATTTTCAGTAATTTCCTTAGTTGTATCTCCAGTGGACGTAGCTAACTTTCGTATTTCTTCCGCCACTACAGCAAACCCTCTTCCTGCCTCCCCTGCTCTGGCAGCCTCAATAGAAGCGTTAAGAGCAAGGAGGTTTGTCTGCTCAGTAATGTTTTTAATATGTTGGGTCAGATTGTTCGTTTCATCAATCTTTTCTGTCAGCACCTGGAATATTGCATCCATTTCCTTGACGTCCTGGGAAAAGCTGCTCATATTCTGTTGGAGTTCAACAGCCAGCACTTTACCTTGTTCGGCAGTCGACTTGGTCGTATTTGTTGTAAGATACAAGTTGTTGGACCTGTCGACAATATTATCCATCAAGCCGGATACATCATTTGTTAGCTCTGCAATCCCGCTTATCTGATCGGTCTGTTTTTGACTGCCGACTGAAAGCTCCTGGATGGTTTGGGTGACTTCCCGTTGAGATTGAATATTCATACTCAGTCGCTCATGCACCTTATTGACATGGTCTATCAGCTTCATTGCATCTTGTTGATAAGCTTCCTGTTGTCTTTGCCTCTTTTCACTGACAGATTGCATATTATTTACAATCGCTTCAAATTGGGCAAACAGGTTCTTCCCTATTTTTACTTGTACAAAGGTAATGACAAACAGTAAAAAGAACAACAGGATGATATTGCCCAACTGCCCCTCTGTCATCAGATTACCATTTAGGAAAGACCATAGAGAATATCCGAACAACAACAAGCTTCCAATGCCCCCGACAATGAACACATTGCGGTTAAAATAGACCGTAGCCAGCATCAAAACAAAAAAAGGCAGAATGAATCCGGAAATGGATGCACCACGGTATATCAAAATTATAAAAAATACTGTAAATGTTACACCGACTGTGAAGAACGGCACCACATGATGAAACCAGCTATTCCACTTTGTCAGAAAAAATAATACGAGGCCCAAGCATAAAGCTACCAATAATGTCACGGTTATCACCGTGGCAGCTGGAACTAGGATGTTCACCAGAAGCCCTGCTCCATAAGAAATAAAAATGACAAAAAACATCAGTTTATTCTTGTTGATCAAATCTTGAAACTTCAACTCTTTCGCACTTAATACCGACATAGAAAAATCCCCCACTTCATTGTCCTGCCTCTATCTTTTTTAGATTGCTGCTAAATAATCTAGCATGCTGTTTCTATAAGAATTCTTTAATATATTCTTCATACCCCTACCATTATCCTGCAATAATTCTGCTATTTTGTTGAATTTTGACAAAAAAAAAGAGGAGTGCAAGCGCACTTCTCTTTTCCGGAAATATTTTATGAATGAAATAGCTTTCGGTAATCTCCAAATCCCTCTTTTTCCAGCTCACTCACAGGAATAAATCGCAAGGAGGCAGAGTTGATGCAATATCTTAGTCCGCCCTGTTCCAAAGGTCCATCTTCAAATACATGTCCAAGATGAGAGTCTGCTTCCCTGCTCCGTACTTCTGTTCGGACCATGCGATGAGTGACATCCATTTCTTCCTTAATCGTTTCTTTATCAATTGGATTAGTGAAGCTTGGCCATCCGCAGCCTGCATCGTATTTATCCAATGAACTGAACAAGGGCTCTCCAGAAACGATATCCACATATATTCCTTCTTCAGAATGGTTCCAGAATTCGTTTTTGAAAGGTGGCTCTGTGCCGTTGTTTTGTGTTACTTCAAATTGCATGGGGGTAAGCCTCTTTTTCAGTTCCGCATTCGTTTTTTTCCAGTGTTCTTTTATGAATGAGGCTCTTCCGGAACCTGCCTGATACATTTTATAACGGAAAGGATTTTTCTTGTAATAGTCTTGATGGTATTCTTCCGCAGGATAAAAAGGCTTCGCAGGAAGAATATCTGTAACGATCGAATCCTTAAACCTGCCGCTTTCCTCAAGGGATTGCTTCGATTTTTCAGCAATCATTTTTTGCTCCTCAGAATGATAAAAGATGGCAGTACGATAGGAGCCACCGCGGTCGTGAAATTGTCCTCCGGCATCTGTCGGGTCAATCTGGCTCCAAAAAACATCCAACAGTTTTTCATAAGAGAAAACTTCTGGATTGAAAGTAATCTGAACCGCCTCGTAATGTCCGGTCGTTTCTGAACAAACCTCTTTATATGTCGGGTTTTCCTTATGTCCTCCCGTATAGCCGGAAATCACCTTTTCGATGCCGTCCTGTTCATCGAAAGGTTTGACCATACACCAAAAACACCCTCCGGCAAAAGTTGCCATTTCAAGTTTTGCAGTCATCCTTTTCCCACCTTTTACAATATAATTTAGATGAATTATAGCAATAACAACGTTAAATTCCTAATGGTATGCTTGGATTTCAGGTTATCAGTTTGTATGATAAAATGGATAAATGAACATGGTAATTTTTTGACCAATCAGGAGGTTTCAATAAATGAGCAGGAAAGTGGAAGTTTACATATTATCCGGGTTTCTCGGCAGCGGAAAAACCACACTGTTAACACAAATGCTGCAACAGGAGCAGAAGGAGAACCGAAAAGTGGCGGTAGTCATGAATGAACTCGGCAAGGTTTCCATCGATTCTGACTCCGTACCTGAGGATACCCCTCTTTCCGAGCTTTTTGACGGCTGTATTTGCTGTACCATTCAGGAGAAATTGGAATCCACGATGCAGGGATTGTTGATGGATAAAGAGCTCGACGCTATATATATAGAAACCACCGGTGCTGCCCATCCTATAGAAGTTCTTGATACGGTTCTTTCCCCCATTTTTGCGGAAAGATTCTCTGAAGCCCGTATCATTACCCTATTAGATGTTCTAAGATGGAAAGACCGTGGCAGCTTATCTGTACAAGTGAAGCAACTGATTAGAGAGCAAGTAAAACATGCGGATATGCTGATTTTGAATAAGACAGATTTGATAAGTGAAGGACAAGTGTCTAGCATTTTGTTTGAATTACAGTCCATAAATCCTCATGCCTCCACACTGCTTACCACTTATGCAAAAATACCGGAGAACAGCTGGAAGCGTACGAAACAGATAGAAAAAGGCAGTCATTCAGGTGCCCATGTCAACAAGGCGCTCCATTTAAAAACATTTGTTTATCAGTTTTCCAAACAGATCGACTTGGATGAATTTGAAAACTGGCTCAGGAATCTGCCTGACTCTGTGTACCGTATCAAGGGTTATCTTTCCTTTGAGCATTCAAGCGGCGTCTACCTTTTTCAATACTCCTACGGGACACCACTATATTTGAAAGAACTTGTAAAAGTACCACTGAACCTCGTAATTATCGGGGAGAATCTGAACATTGATTCGTTAAAAGAACAACTGGCATCGTTAGAGAAAAGCTAACCCTTTAAAGCCCCCTTATCTCCTAGAAAAGGGGGCTTATATTTTGGAGGCCACTGAAAAAGTACTGAATTTTAGTTCTTTGGTATACACCGCTGTTGATTTCCGCAAATAGCTTCGCTTATCCAGAGGGCGACCTTGAGCCTCCTCGGGCTGCGCCCTGCGGGGTCTCAAGATTGTCGCTACTCCCCTGCAGGAGTCTACGCTATTTGCTCCAATCCACAGCTAGAAACCATTAAAAACAATTCGTCTTCAGTTTTTCAGTGCCCTCATATTTTGTTCTGTCGTAATTCATTCATTGAATGGCTGAAATTCGAATATCCTTTTTAGTAATGGCTGTTTTCGTAACGTTTTACAGAAAAATGTTAGACAAACGAGTGGATTGGAGCGGAAGGCACTCGACTCCTGCGGGGGGTAGAGGGAAACGGGAGACCCCGCAGGCCGAGGAGGCTCCCGGCCCTCCCCGCGGAAAGCGAGTGACTGCAGCGGAAAGAAACGATCAACCTATAAAGCCGAAAGAAAACTGCCTTAGTAATGGCTCAAAATCAGTATCTTTGAAAAGAGGGATATTATGCTTCTAATATCAGGGGAGTCTGTTACGGATACCTCCCTTTTTCCACTAGAGGGATTGGAAGAAACTATTTTCAAACGTTTGAATGAAGATCCTGATATTCACTCCTATGATAGTCCGGGAGAATTGAGGTTCGAAATCGCCTTAAGGAATAATATTGTTGCCAGTGCAGCTCTTATGGAAAAGGGGGAATCCCGCTTTGAAACATTCGCAGGGTCTCAAAGCAATCCGGATTATTGGCAGTTGACGGATACAGGCGGCTTTTTAATAAGAAAGGACGTAAAGCCATCTGATGCCATTTCCGATATTTTCACCAACAGTCAGGAATATGCTTTCGAATGCGCTACAGCAAAAGTAATCATCTATTATCATGCCATTCTTAACACGATTGGCGAACGAGTTTTCAACAATTATTTTCAAGACCTCTATTTATACAGCTGGCATTTCGATCCTGATCTGGTCATGCAATCCACAGACACATACCACTTCATACCTGGTGATGTAGTCTATTTCAAGAATCCTGATTTCAACCCTCAGACCTTCTGGTGGAGAGGTGAAAATGCGGTGGTGATGGGTGATGGCAAGTATTTTGGTCACGGGCTAGGAATAAAAGATGCGGATTATATCATTGAATTTTTGAATGGTACAAGAAAGCCGGACAGTGACCAGCCAGCCTACCTTACTGATTATGTTGCAAGACCTTCCTTCACCCATTTGGCGAAGTTGTTTCTAACTCAACGAGATAAAGTGAGGGCTAAGAGACATCATTATATTATTTTCCACAATAAGGATTCTATCTCCTGTGACCGCTATCTCTATTATTTATACAGCCACTATCTTCAGAATTAGATGGTTACGGAAACACAGATACGGATTGCAAATTCACCACACCAAAAGGCTGACTCCACTATTCGGAGTCAGCTTTATCTGTTATTTTGCACATATCTTAATAATTCAAATGCTCGATCACCTTCCGCCCTAAGTAGTTCCTCCCAAATTTCATCACGTTCACAATCCAATCTGATGATGTCTATCGCCAATTTCAGCGAGTCGGTTAGTTGCTTTGCTTCCACCTTGATCCCTCCCCTTAGTAATCAATGTTGTATATTCCTTTTTGAGTTCACTTAACGTGTAAGAGGAAAGAAGTCCTTGATCCAGGAAATAGCCTTCTGCAATAAGTTTATGAATATAGAACTCTCTCGCCTCATTAATGGCATTTTTTAGAACTTTAGACATTCGCCTCACCTCTCTTTAGGTTATCTTAGTTTAAATTTGCTGATGAGACCTTAAATATGTAAGAACTTTTAACATGAAAAAATAATAATTCATCAATTGGGTGTAAGAGTTTCTAACAAACAGACAGGAACATTATCTTCATTTGTACTATAATAACAATAAGAGATGTAGAATAGGATGTGAATCGCCATGACACAGGAAGACCCTTCTTTAAGAGAGAGAAAAGTCATCTCAATCGGCACTGTTCGCGATCTTACAGGTTTATCTGAAAGGCAGATTAGATATTATGAAGAACGGAAGTTGATATTCCCTGCCCGCTCCGGTTCAGGCATCAGGAAATATTCCTTCTCTGATGTAGAGCGTCTCATGGAGATCGCCAACCAAATGGAAGAAGGCGTACAAACACACGAAATACGCAGAGAGTGGAAAAAGAAAGAAAAAGAGAATGAAAATTGGAAGAAGCAAATGCTTAAAGGGCAAATACAGGCACACTTCAAGCAGAATAGGAATTGAGGATTTTTCTATACAGCTCATCAGAAACTTTGCTATCCTCGCAGTAGGTGTAATCCAATCAAAAGGTGGGTTACGCTTTTTTCTTTTGGACCCACATTCATGAGTTAAATCTTAACCTAAGACATTGGATATGCTACCATTATCACATCACGAAAAACCTTTGGAGCGTGAACGAATGTTTGAATTATTACTTACTATGCTCGAACGGCTTGGAATCATTGTAACAGTGGCCTTCATCATGACAAGACTTCCGTTTTTCAGGCAACTAATTAACAGGCAGCAGATAGGACGAGATCAGCAATTTTATGCCATTCTTTTCTTTGGCTTCTTCGGAATAATAGGTACATACACAGGGCTAACCTTCAGTACGGAAACTTTGGGCTTCAACCGGTGGATTACGGAATTAAATCAATCGGAAGCAATTGCTAATTCCCGTGTAATTGGTATCGTGATGGCCGGTCTTCTTGGTGGATACAAAGTGGGAATTGGTGCCGGGCTGATAGCAGGTATCCACCGCATGAGTTTAGGTGGGTTCACTGCTTTTTCCTGTGGATTTTCCGCCATTGTAGCTGGATTGCTAGCAGGCTTTATAAGAAGTAAATACAAGGGAAAACGGATTAGTGTAACGGTAGCCCTATTAACTGGTGCATTGGCGGAAGCGATACAGATGGGCATTATCCTCATCGGGTCCCAGCCTTTTGAGCGAGCATTGAGTCTTGTTGAAAGCATCGGACTACCCATGATATTGGCAAATGGAGTTGGTTCTGCCCTCTTCTTCCTGATCATTTTGGCAGTGGTAAATGAAGAGGAAAAAGTAGGAGCCGTTCAAGCACAAAAAGCGTTGTCACTTGCCGAAAACACGCTCACTCATCTCCGGAAAGGCTTAAATATAGACTCAGCTGAGGAAACGTGTAAAATCATTTACAATGAAGTGAACGCAAGTGCTGTTGCCATGACAGATAAGGAACAGATCCTTGCCCATGTAGGCATAGGAAATGATCACCACCGTCCCCTCTCACCCATTCAGACATATAGTACTAAGCAAGTACTTGAGCTTGGAAACCTTCTGGTGGCCGGTAAAAACGACATCCAATGCCAGGACTCAACCTGCCCATTAGGTGCCGTTGTAATTGCACCATTAAAAAAGAGGGAAGAAACGGTAGGAACACTCAAGTTCTATTTCTCTTCTGAAAAGGATATCGATAATGTCGTTATTCAACTCATAAAAGGGCTCAGCTCACTAATGAGCCATCAGTTGGAAATATCGGATGCTGAAAAGGCCTCCAAACTAGCGAAAGAAGCGGAAATAAAGGCACTTCAAGCTCAGATAAGTCCACACTTCCTGTTTAACTCTTTAAACGTGATTGTATCCTTGATAAGGACAGATCCGAAGAAGGCGAGAATGCTTCTTGTTTCCCTGTCCCGTTTCTTCCGTCAGAATCTTAGTGCAACAACTGAAAAATGGACGACTTTGCAAGAGGAACTAAAACATGTACAGGCATATCTTTCTGTAGAAGAAGCACGATTTGTAGACCGCCTTTCCGTGCAATATGATGTGGAGGACTCTGCCATGCCTTTTCTGGTACCTCCCCTATCTCTACAACCTATCGTGGAAAATGCCGTCAAGCATGGACTTAAGGATTTAAAAGAAAATGGTCATATCTATATACAAATTAAGAAATTACCGACGGATATTTCTATCTCTATTACCGATAATGGGATAGGAATGTCTAAGGAGCGAATTTCCTTACTTGGTCAGGAACTAGTTTCATCCACTACCGGAACAGGGGTGGGACTGTATAATATCAATAAGAGGTTGACAATGATGTTTGGAAACGAGTCCAAATTGAATTTTCATAGTGCGCTAAACAAGGGTACCACCGTTTCCTTCAGTATTCCAAAAAGATTAAACAAGGATGAATTGCCAAATGAATAAACTAAAAACCATAATAGTGGATGATGAACGGTATAGCCGCGATGAATTAAAACACCTGCTGGGAGGATATGATTCCATACAGATTGTAGGAGAAGCAGCATCTGGGGAAGACGCGCTGGTAGCATGTATGCAACATCAGCCGGATGTCGTTTTTCTGGATATCGAAATGCCGAAAATGAATGGGCTGGATGTTGCCAAGCATTTGAAAGAATTGAAAAAGTCACCCCTCATTGTTTTTGCAACAGCATATCCAAACTTTGCTGTGGAAGCTTTTCGATACGAAGCCGTCGATTACCTGTTGAAACCTTATGAGGAGGAACAGCTAGAAGAAACCATACACCGTCTTCATAAGCTTCTGTATGAAGGTAAGGAGGTATTACCTGCTACCGCCTCCTCAAAACTTGCTGTAGAACATGATAATGAAATTTATTATCTTAATCCTTTGGACATTCTTTATATCAGCCGTGATGACAGGATATCCCGTATTAAGACTAAGGAAGCAAACTTTGAATCAAAGCTCGCCTTGAAAGACCTGGAAGAAAGGCTAGTCAGCTACCCATTCTTTCGAATCCATAAAAGCTATATTGTAAACTTAAACTATGTTTCAAAACTGATCCCATGGTTCAATGGAGCCTATATGCTCGAACTTACAAACAGCACCGAAAAGCTTTCAGTAAGTAGAAATTATGTGAAATCTCTCAGAAATAAACTTGAACTCTAACATGTCAGTGCTCAAAACTGACATGTTATTTCTCTTTACATACATCTTGAACATAGTTCCTCCAAATGTAAGCCTTTTCATCCTATAATGATGATACTCCAAAAAACAGAGAGGGGTCATCATTCATGTACACATTTATTGCAGGTATTATCTTGCTTATTTTAGGTTATTTCATTTATGGAAAATTTGTAGAAAGAGTTTTCGGAATTAACGATACACGAAAAACTCCAGCTTATTCTAATCAGGATGGGGTAGATTATCTCCCATTAGGGAAACACAAGAACTCCTTGATTCAATTATTAAACATTGCAGGCGTTGGACCGATCTTCGGACCAATTCTAGGTGCACTATACGGACCTGTGGCATTTTTATGGATTGTATTAGGATGTATTTTTGCAGGAGCTGTCCATGACTACTTGACCGGGATGATATCCATCCGAAACCGTGGAGCGCATTTACCTGAATTGGCGGGGAAATTTCTCGGTAAATTCATGAAACATACGGTTAACGCTTTTGCCATTTTACTTCTGCTTTTGGTTGGAACCGTTTTCGTAACCGCACCAGCTGGCTTGATTCATACACTTGCTGACGGAAGCATTGGGCTTGCTGTTATCATTTTAGTAATTTTCATCTATTACATTTTCGCAACCATGCTACCTATTGATAAGGTAATTGGCCGATTATATCCGATCTTCGGAGCATTATTGTTAATTAGTGCATTAGGTGTCGGAGCATCACTTGTCATTACAGGCGCTCCTATTCCTGAATTAAGTTTTACGAACATGCACCCTGATAACGTGCCTATCTTCCCGTTATTGTTCTTAACGATTTCATGTGGAGCTCTTTCAGGTTTCCATGCAACACAAACGCCTATCATTTCAAGAACGACTCAAAATGAAAAGCAAGGACGTCGAATCTTTTATGGCATGATGATTGCAGAAGGTATCATTGCCATGATCTGGGCTGCTGCAGGTATGAGCCTATTCAACGGATCTGCTGGCCTAAGTGAAATTCTGGCAAATGGCGGACCTGGTGCAGTAGTAAGTGAAGTATCCGTTACAATGCTAGGTGCAATTGGGGGTACGATGGCTGTCATCGGTGTTATAATTCTTCCAATCACATCTGGAGATACGGCATTTAGAAGTGCTCGTATGATTATCGCAGATTATTTCAATCTTTCTCAAAAGAAAATTATAAGCCGGATATGGATTGCAGTTCCACTTTTCATTATCTCATTTATTTTAACGAACATTGATTTTGAATTATTGTGGAGATATTTCTCTTGGGCTAACCAATCTACAGCTGTCATTGCCTTATGGGTGGGAGCGATGTATCTCTTCATTGCCAGAAAGCAATACTATATCGCCATGATTCCTGCAATATTTATGACAATGGCTACAACAACTTATATCCTGAACGCTCCTATCGGATTCCGTTTGCCGATCGAAGCTTCCTATATCGGTGCTGCAATGTTCACCATTGTCATTATCGGGTTGTTTTATGTTAAAGCAATTGCTGCCCGCAAAACGGACTTTGAATTAGATGCTAATGATCTACCAGATAAAAAAGTTGCCTAACAGAAGGAACTTGAGCTTGTCCAGAAAGAGATTCAATATCTCTGGACAAGCTTTTTATTTGTTGGCATAAAAGTAAACCTTTCTGAAAAACCTAACGGAAAAGGAGGCGGAATAATAATGACATCCCCTTATCTATGTCCAAATTGTAAAACAAACCGTTCACGTTTCAATATTATTGAACAAGTGGCAAAGTCCGTTAAGTTGAACCCACAATCGGGTGAAGTGGTGGAGGAATATACATCCGGTAGCACAGATCCTTTTCATATTCCCTATAAGGGTCCCTCCCAAAAAATTCAATGTGCCACTTGCGGACAGGTTGATGAGGAAATAACCTTTATTAAGCACGCAGAATACAAAAAAGGATAAAAGGTCTCGTTTGAGGCCTTTTATCCTTTTTACTTGTTTTTTGTATCAGATAAAAATCTATTCAAGGTATCTATGATAACTTGTGGCTCCTCCAGCATTCCCATGTGACCGGATTCATCCAGAAGAACCTGTGTTACATGATCCCCTTCAGTTACAAATGTCTTTTCGGGCGGGATGATTTGATCTTCTTTTCCAGCAACAAGCAAAAGTGGTTTTGTAAATTCACTTAGAAATTCCGTTTTGTCGGCTCTATTTTTCATTGCTTCAAGTGCACCGATTGCTCCATTTTTCTTGGTTGAAAATCCAATTGACTTTGTAAACTCCACTTCACCCTTGAAAGGTTCAAAATTCTTCGGGGAGAACAGCTTTTTAGCCAGCTCATCAATAAATCCATTGATTCCATTTGACTGAATTTTTTCTATCGCTTTTTCTCTCCCTTTTTTCCCTTCCTCTGAATCTGGAAATGTTGTGGAATGAACAAGACCCAACCCTTCAATATATTGCTCATATCTTTCTGCAAATGATAATGCGACATAACCACCAAGGGAGTGTCCAATAATGGATGAACGTTCAATTTCCAGCTTGTCCAGTAACAGTTTCAAGTCATCAGCCATATCATCGATGCTAAAAGAATCTTCTGAGACAGTAGATTGGCCGTGACCTCTTAAGTCGATGGCGATTACTCGGTAATATTGAGACAATTCTTCCATCACATATTTCCAGTACCCATGCGACCCACAGAAACCATGAAGAAGCACGACCGTCTGCCCGACACCTCTATCCTCATAAAACAAGGCCACATCGCTCTTAATAATGCTTTCAAATTCTTCCATCCTATTTGCCCCCTTTTGGTTCGTCTTCCATTAACTTACCACTGAATCCATATTACTAAACACACCTCTAAAGTGGATGCCTTCAAATAAAAAGAATTTAACTAAGGTTAATAATCGAATTTCCTTTGCATATCCATGTACCAACAGAAGTTATTGGAGGTGTTGAGACGTAGATGTCCAATGATGATCATTTCTTTTGCGCAGTGCAATACCAAATGCTTGCTGATTACTTCAAATATGTGGACCCGGAAAAGCATATCTACTTTTATAAATTGCACTTCCTCCACATTCAGAAGTGGTTATATTATGGACAAAATAGGGAGAAAGATAATTCGAACCCTGGTACCTTGCCAAAAATAAGGTTTTTACATGCTTCACCGGGCACACCTGACTTGGACGTAATTATCAACAATACCCCTGTACTCAGAGACCTCCGTTATACGAACAGTAGCGGTTATATCGAATCACTACAAACTGACATGCAGATTTCTATCAATCAATCTAGGACAACAGGTTCCCCTCTTCTTTCCGGATTTATTCAACTTTCACCGGATACCGCCTATACCCTGGCTATAGCTGGCAGCAGAGATAAATTGCAATTTATAGTGATTGAAGATGAACCTTCTCTACCACAAAGCGAATCAAAATTACGTTTCTGGCATCTATCTCCAGATGCCCCATCAGTAGACATTGCTGTGAAAAAAGGAGATGTGGTTTTCTCAGACATTTCTTTCACAGAGCTTTCGGAATATCTTGGGTTGACGCCTATGACCGCTGATTTAGAAGTTAAACTTGCAGGAACAAAAGATGTCGTCCTGCCACTTAACCGTGTCAGCTTAAAGCCTGATCTCGCATATACCATCGTTGCAGTAGGTCTTGTTGATGGTAACCCAGGACTTGAAGCTATTTTTCTTGTTCCCTGATAAGGAGCATGGATTAAGAAAAACCGCCCGGTCCTTTAATGCTAGATATTGAGTTAGCCTCCGCTGCTCCTTTCCGCAAATGGCTGCGCTTTCCACGGGGCGACCTTGAGCCTCCTCGGCGTTCGCCTGCGGGGTCTCAAGATTGTCGCTACTCCCCCGTAGGACAAGGAAGGCTACGGCAGCGATACATCGCACGCTGAAAATGCTCGCATTTTCAAGGAGTCTTCACCATTTGCTCCAATCCACAGCTAGAAACCATTCACCTGTTTAAGATAGTTTTTAGTTATCCTTTCGATGAATGAAACCACCTTGTTGATTGCAGTGGAAGGCGCGCAGACTCCCTGTGGGAGGAAGGGACAGGGGAGACCCCGCATGCTTGCCGAGGAGTCTCCCGGACCGCCCACTGGAAAGCGAAGCGCCTGGAACGGAAATCAACAGAGTTTATACTTTCTTATCTTTTTTAAAAAAACAAAATGCTCAATCAGTGACTGATTGAGCATTTTGTTCTACAATTAGATTAGCACCAAGCAGCGCCAACGATGATAAGAAGAATAAACAATACTACGATTAACACGAAAGAGCTTCCGTAACCACCGCCGTATCCTGCACCTGCTACTTGACCGTAACCGCAACCACACCAACTCATAGCTGTCACCTCCTCTACAAATAATTTCATTTATGCATGGTAACTAGCAGTGAAGTATCCCTGCACCAACAATCACCAATAAAATAAACAGAACAACAATTAACGCGAATCCCGATCCGTAACCAGAACCACTCATGCTCTACACCTCCCCTTCTTTCCTAATACTTAATGTATTCACACAGAGTCTAATGGTAAAGGCAAATGCCCAGTTCCTAAAAATTTGGGTGGTTTTTTATCCCGCATGCTTGCCGAGGAGGCTCCCAGACCGCCCGCTGGAAAGCGAAGCGCCTGAAACGGAGATTAACAAAATTTTATACTCTCTTAACTGAATATAAAAAAGGCTTTCCAAATGATCAACCTCGACCATTTGAAAAGCCTTTCACTTAAATTAATCCTCTACAGGAACCAACAATCGGAATCTAATATCATTATTTTCTACATCAAATTTAGTAAATTCCACTTTGGTATCACTTTGTAACTCCAATTCTTGCAGTGCAACGTAAATACTCTGCTCATTTGGAATGATCTTCACCCAGGGTGGTAGAGGATAGTTATCTGCAACATATTTAAGTACCATAGAAACTGGTACTTGCAATCTGCCGATAGACATGGAGTCCTGCTTTAAAGCGACATCTCCATTCTCTTGTACTTCCGGTACGAATGTCATTGTCAAGGGGATTTCTCTTTCAAATACCTTCATTTCTCCCCTTAGTTCCACTCGATCTGTCAATGTCACTTCATAGTTCAACGGCCTTCTTGTTTCTCTCTCAAGATAATAACGAATAAGTTCGTTAAGGTCTTCCTTATCAGATTGGATGTTGAATGCCACCCTTTTTCTATCATCGCCATTGCCGTTCAGCTTGAAACTCGAATGCTTTGGCAGAAATACCATAAAGATGGCTGCTCCCGCAATCAGAATATTAATAATAAGCAAACTAATAAATGCTATTCTCCAATTAATTACTCTTTTCACCATAATCCTCTCCACTACTCTTCATCTAACATTTCTTCCGCTGTACTATCCTCATTAAAACGTTTAATTTCTTCAATAATATTATTTCCTATTAACTGATACCCTTTTTCATTGGGATGAAACTGGTCATCGTCAAGAAGATTCTCTTTAGGATCAATAAAAATATCCTGGATCGGAACGTAGGCAGTATTAGGGTACCCATCCAAAACGGAAACAGAGGTAGCGTTCCAATTTGTAACAACCTCATTCATTTCATCTATTTCCTGAAAAAATTGATAAAAGGGATTAAACAATCCAACAAGATATATCCTACTGCTGTCATTGTGACTTCTAACCTCGCTTAATACACTGTCCAACCTATCTGCATATAATTTCTGTTCTTTGTCAAATAGGGAAAAAGTCAAATCCAAGAAGTTTTCCCTAATGACCTTCATTAAGTCATTTCCACCAACCGTCATAAATATTACATCCGCCTCTGCCAGTGCTTCTTGCACTTCAGGGTCCTCCAATCTTTTTAACAAGTGATTGGTACGGTTTCCCCTTACTCCAAGATTAGTCACACTGACATCATCTATATAAGGTTTACTTTCATAATACTGTTGCACAGCAGTGGTAAACCCTCCTTGTTTAGTCTTGTCACCTACCCCCTGAGTCAAGGAGTCACCAAAAAACACTAGCTTGAAGGAACGATCAAAAAACTCCTCTGTTACTTCTTCCTTTTCTTCAATATTCATTGTCTTATTTTGATTTCCAGCCTCTTCCTCTTTCTTGAAAAAATCTTTAAAGAGTGGCTTTTCACTTTGGCTTTCTCTGCGCTCTTTCGCTTTCTCCAGCACATAGCTTGAAGAATTTTCTGAGGAACAACTAACCATACTAACTATTATGAGACCCAATAGGGCTATTTTCCAGAATTTCATCATTAAACATTCTCCTTATTGTTTAAGGATCGAATTGTAGTTCTATAGAATTACGACAGTATTAATTTTATAACATACTCTAGTATATTTTTCAAAAGCTTACGATTACTTACTGTTATTAATTTGTATTTAAAAGGAGCAGATAACGATGGAAAAACATTCGAACGAGAAAGAAATACTTGCATGTAATGAGGAGGTTTCCAAAGAGCTTTTTTCCAAAGAACTGCATGTCATTGTAACGGATGGTCTAAATGCCAGCAGAGACGTTGAAGAGGAAATGAAACAGCCGGATCATTCTTAAAACAAGTGATCCGGCTGATACTACTATTGGTTTTGAAGGATCTTGATGTGCTCCAACACTTCTTCATAGGGCACATCAAGACCGTTATAACTTTTTATGATAATTCCTTCTTGATTGATCAAGTAAATGCTTGTTCCGTGCACAACTTCTCCACCATTTTTGGGTTTTGCCACAATCGTTTTGAAGTTTTTCGGACCAAACTTTTCGATTTCTTTTTGAGAATATCCTGTTAGAAAGTTCCATGTTGAAAAGTCTGCCTGGAAGTTTTCTCCAAACTCTTTCAGAACTTCCGGGCTATCCACTTCCGGGTCGACCGAGAAAGAAAGAAAATGCGCATCAAGCTTTTTTTCTTCCACCATTCTTTGAAGTCTTGCCATATTGGCAGTCATCGGAGAACAAACAGTTGTACAATTTGTGAAAACCATATTTGCTACTGTGATATCCCCTTTCATATCCTCTAGACCAAATTCCTCATTTTCCTGGTTTATATATTGAAAATTTGCCAGCTCCCAATCCGTTGTATCCGGTATTTCAGAATTGGCACTGCATGATGCAAGAATAATAGTGCAAAGACCAATAAGTAATAATCTCCAGTTTTTCCGCAAGAACTTCACCTTATTTCCTATAAGTAATTTACCAATCAAATCGTATCACTATTTGTAGGAAGATAAAAGAAACTCAAGTTGAAATTCATAAAAATAACACAATTTCGTTAGAAAAACCGCCCGGTCCTTTTGAAAAAAATATCATTAGATGTTTGAATAATCGCCTCATTTAGATAGTTTTTAGTTATCCTTTCTGTGAATGGTATTACCTTGTTGATTGTAGTAGAAGGCGCGCAGACTCCTGCGGGAGGAAGGGACAGGGGAGACCCCGCAACGGAGTGAGGAGGCTCACGGACCGCCCGCTGGAAAGCGAAGCGCCTGGAACGGAAATCAACAGAATTATATGCTTTCTTATTCTTTTAAGAAGGCTATTTTCGTAAACTTTGTTGCTTTTTCGTATTTATCAACTAACCGTTATATTCCTTACTGTCGTGCTCTTTTCCTGGGCATACAGTGTGAACTACAGGCCTATTTCAGAATAGATAAGCTGTGAAAAACCCAAAGGCCGATTTTTCTTGGTAAAAAGTCCAATGGCCGACTTTTTACTAGTGAATAGCAACAATCTTTGAGAAAAGAGCCTTTAAGAAAGGAACACAAATGCAAAGAGGATAACCTTTATGGTTACCCTCTGCCTGTCATCTTCGCTTTCTGTTTTTTGCCCTCAGCAATTGATTCATCCGGTCCTCTGAAGCTTTTGTTTCTTTAGGAGGCTGTTCTTTTTCTTTTACAGGCTTCCATTCTGGCATCTCTTCCATTTTCGGTTCATCCCGTGTTACAGTCTGTTTTTTAGAATGAAGAGATTTACGATTTGTAGCGGGTAATTTCCACTTTCTCTCTTTCTTTTTAGCGTCTTTACTATCCGCCTTCTTCTTCCAAAAGAAAAGTGAAATCAAACCAAAGCGCCTTACGAAAATCTCGATAATCAAAAGGAAAAAAGCCAGAATAACAAATGGCAGCCAGACCGTTTGACTTTGATAGACATTTTTATGCCAAGGGCGGAACGCTTCACTTGGATTTTCCAATACTCTACCGTTTTGATTAGTTGTAATGGTCTCCAATAAATCCATATTAACTGGCCTTTGTTCAAACTCGGTTGAAAAAGGTACAACCATGCCGCTCATAAATGTAGAAACGGTCTCTCCTTCCTCCTCTTGTTTTACGTTGAGGAAGTAGATGTCCGGTAGGGCTGCAAATTCAATCTCATATTGTCCGGGACCTACCATCTTACTCTTAGCATCTTCAATGATCTGACCTTTGTTGTCGGAGACAGATATGGATATCGGCATCAATATTTCATTTATTGCTTCCACTTTAAGCGTCGCCTTTCCTCCGTTTACAGAGGTGGTGATATCATATGCCCCTTGTTCATAGGACGGCAAAGACCAATTCACCATTTCGTTCCAAAAAGCGGTCCATTCCCCCCATGATGGAAATCCTCCGCTCCAGGCACCGGACACGTCAGAAGTCCAGGCTATGGTTCTGCCAAGACCGTAATTCATTCGAGCAAGAATCGGATCTTCTTTTTCACTCGCTATGATCTGTTCAGCTCTCGATTTAAGAGTGGTTGCAATGTAAGTGTTGAGGAATGGCGTGCCACTTTCAAACCTTTTTGACCAATCATATCCACCATATACGGTTGGTACATGTGGATTGTCTTCTATATATGTTTTAGTCGTAAGTGCGGTTTCCCTCGAAAGTATACTTGGGACAGCGCTTGCTTCATATACCTCGTAAAATCTTCCTGTACCCATTTCAGCCAGTTCTTCGAGTAAAGAAGTATCTGCATCTCCACCAATTGCCACAGTGGATAATGTCACATTTTTGGTTAATCCCTCTTCGATGATTTCGTCATAGGGTCCGTCTTCTGATTGACCATCTGTTAAAAGAATAATATGCTTCCGCTTTAAATCCATTTCATTCAATTGTTCATAAGCCAGGCTTAGTGAGGGGAAAATATCTGTTCCTCCCCCAAGAGCTGTCGAACGGATCGCTTCAATGACCTCATCTTTATTCTTAATTGGTTCCGTCTCCACAACCGTCCAAGGCTCGGTGTCAAAGGCGATAAATCCAAATGTATCTTCTTCCTTCAAAAGCTCGACGGACCGGGCTGCCGCTTCTTTGGCCAATTCAAACTTTTCCCCCATCATACTTCCTGATCGGTCCAAAACGATGATTAAACCAAGAGAAGGGATTTCCTTTTTCCCTTTCACATCCATATCCACGGGAAGAATTTTCTCAATCGGTGTTTGAAAATAACCACCGAGGCCATATGATTCATTGCCTCCTGTCATAATAAACCCGATACCAAAATCCCTAACCGCTGTTTCTATAAGCTCCATCTGATTACCACTGAGGAGGTGACCGGATACATTATGAAAGATGATAGTATCATACGCAAGAAAGCCACCAAGTGTCGTTGGCAATAAACTTGGATGAAGACGGTCCACCTTCCAACCACTTACATCCAATGCATTGAACACATTATCTCCGATTCCATCCTGGTCAACCATAAGTACTTTAGGTTGACCAGATACTTGTGTCAATGAATGAGAAATGTTGTTTTCCACAATCTTGTCATCAGCGGGAAAAATTTCCGCCTTGAATGTGTACAATCCAGGGTCGGTTAATGGGAATGAATAAGAATAATTATTTTCCCCTTTAGCTACTGCAATCTCCTCTTTAATTATGGTTTCATTATTCTGAGTGATATGTAACGTTGCAGTCGTGTCCATATTGGAAACTAAGCCCACCTGGAAGGGAACCGCCTCCCCTTCAAAGCTTGATTGCGGTGTATAGAAGGATTGAATTGATACATCCTCCACATTAGGAGGCTGAAAGGCTAACGCATCAATCTCAATGTTTCTGCCGGCAAGAAAGGTGGACTGTCTGACACTGTTACCAGTTGTTTCTACTCCATCGCTCATTAATACAATTCGACCTTTACGATTTTCGGGAATATAATTTGCAGCAAACTTTAAACCCTCTTCGATATTGGTGAATTGATGGTTATCATTTACTGAAAGTTGCCGAACCGTCTCCAGCTGATTAGTAAAGGAACGTTCTAGTGTCGGACTATTTGCAAAGGTGACGACACTATAGCTGTCCTCCTGCTTCTTATGCCTGATTGCTTCATTGATAGAGGAAAGTATTTCACCCTCCATCCGTTTGACACTGTCTGACTGGTCTACAAGAAATACAGTATGTGTTCCATTCACAGGATACAAAAGTGACGGCATACAAAGGCCAAGAATAAGTAAAAGGTAGATGATGCTCCTTAAAGATAAGATGATATATTCCTTTTTGCGTTTTGGTCTCTTTTTACGCCAAAACAAAGCCAGGCTAAAAATTACCGGAATAAGAAAAAAAAGCATGAGAGGGTGTTCAATTTGAAATTCCACGTCTATAAACCTCCCATTCTACCAATAGTACAACTAGAGCAAGCGCCAAAAACAGGTAGGAGATTTCCTTACTTGTTGTTTGCGCCTCATCATCTGCGGAAGAAACGGCCGATATGGTAAAGCTTTCTTCCGTTTGAATCGATTTTTCTGAATCCTCAAGCAAGACATAGAGATGCTTGGATACTGTTTTGTTTTCTTTGATTTCATTAAGAGTATATAATCCGGGTGTCACCGGAAGACTTATCGGTTGATCGAATGAATCAGATGTGAATACTAGATTTTCTTTTATATCAAAGAGTTCCACCTTTTTAACATCGGAAGCGGGAAAATAATCCAGGGACTGACCGGGATAGAAATAACCTAGCATATTCTCATTTTGGATCAATTCCTGAATTGCATGGAACATGAACAATGGGAATCCGGGATGCAGTGGCCAATCACTGGCACCTAGATCAAAGGTGACGACAATAATGGGATCGCCTTCATATGTTCCGGAAAGAATCAATGGTGTCCCTCCACGGCTCGCAACCACATCCAATGACTTAAAGTCTTCAGATTGAAATGCATTCTCCACATAAACCTTCTCGATTTCAACTGACTGCAGCAATGGGTGATTGGGATAGGAAATGACATCACCGAAAAGCTCTGTGGCTTTCCCTCCATCTTCTGAAGATAGGAATATTAACTTCGGCCCAACCGGCCATTCGGCTCTGGTTATTCCCTTTATAAGATGAACACCATCATAACTGTTCAACTCATCCGATTGTGAAGAAAGGTGAATGACATTAGTACTTGCAATTTCTACAGCCTTTCTCGCAAAGGGGTGTATGTCTTTATGAACATATACGGTCGGATCCTGTTGTTGGACAAGGAAAGTGTACTGCTCATTATCAAGAAGATATTGTTCATCTCCGCTCACTTCCGCCTTATACATACTGGATAAAGGAAGATTTTCAAGATAGATGGTCTTTACCTTGTCCGCTTCTACGGTCTCGGAAACCTGTTGTAAAACTTTGGTCTTGTCATCATATATGGTAAGTTCGAGATCTTTAGTTTCCTTCCCTTCATTTTTCACGGTAACTACTCCAACTACATTATTATCACGAACAGCTACACCGAATGTTTCTACAGCCAGATTCTCATGCGTAATTCCCAAATTATGTGTGTAGAAGGCAGTGCTATCATGGAAGTCCAATGCAGTCTCCTTGGAGAAATTGTCCGTGAGTAATTGTATGTTTCCTTTTTCCTCCCCCAGAAGGTTTTTTGCCATATGAATGGAATCGATCAGATTCGCGGAAGCGTAAGTGGCTTGCAACTCTTCCACAACTTCCAGCACTTCTTTTTTCGATTTGCCTCTTTCCAACAGTATTTCGGGAGTCTCTTTCGCCAATATCACAGTCAACTCTTGGTTATTGACTTTATCCAATGTCTGCACCATTTTCTTCTTCGCCAATTCCAGCCGTGACTCCTCCCCTTCCAGGGCGGTCATGGAAGCGGAAGTATCGACAATGAAAATAATATGGTCTCCTTCAATTCCTTCCTTTTCAAAGTATGGCTGCGTTAAAGTGAAAATAAGAAATAATAGTGCCAGTAGCTGGAGATATAAAAGAAGGTGGTGTTGCAGTTTCCTCCACCAAGCTTGAGCTTCAAATTCATTCATCCATTCCTGCCACAGCAACACTGAAGGAATAGATTTCATTTCATATTGCTTCCTGAAAAAATACATCATGATAACGAGTAGTAAAAATGCACTGAACCAAAAATATATTGGTGCTGTAAATCCCATTCCTATCACCTAATCCAACCTTTTGAGGTCATCCTTTTAAATAGAATATCTTCCACTTTCTCCGCGGTACTGCACATTAGATATGAGATCCCCCTTTCAAAGCAGAAGCTTTCAAGCATCTCCATCCTCTTTTGCATTTTTTCTTTATAATTTTTTCTCGTATAATCGGAAACTGTTACATTGACTTCCTGATTGGTTTCACTGTCAATAAGCATAAAATCCCCATCAAAACTAGGGCTCACTTCATCTTCTTCCAATACTTGCAGCAAATAAATTTGCTGTCTGTTGGCTTGAATTAACTTTAGCGTGTGAATGATAGAGTCAAGAGGTTCCATCAAATCTGTGATGACAATAGATACACTGCTTTTCCTTTGTACATGTTCTCCTACTGTTTCAGAGAATAGTAAGGAGGATTCCTTAGCTTTTATCTCCTCTACATATTGCATCATCTGAAAGAGGTGCCCTTTCCCTTTTCGATATAAGTAAGGTGCCTGTACACCGTGTACGTCGATTATTGAAATCCGGTCATCCTGACTAAGCCCCAGATACGCAAATGATGCAGTAAGCGTTTTGGCAAGTTTCCATTTGTCAGGAGAACTGGCCATGGAATTAGTGCAATCCAGATAAATCGAAGCAGACAATTCCTGTTCATCAAGATACCGTTTAATATAATGCTTTTGGGTGCGAGCATAAATATTCCAATCCACTTGTCTCAGGTCGTCACCCTGCTCATACATGCGATAATCGGAAAAATCGTGGGACGCACCGAATCTCGTCGATTTTCTTGTTCCTTTATGCCAGCTTCTTTTGAGTTTTCCGGCTTGAAGCGTATATGATTGCAACTGTTTTGTAATCGTAGCATTCAACATATCACTTACCTGACATTCAACACTTTATCAATGTGCTGGATTGCATCTTCAAGAATAAGATCTTTTTTTATACCGGAAGCCTCTCCTTCAAAATTCATAAACAGACGGTGACGGAGGACAGGTATGGCAGCATGCTTTATATCCCCTTTCGAGACATGGAAACGACCTGAACAGAACGCTCTGGCTTTTGCCACCTTAATTAAACTTTGGACACCACGTGGACCCACACCATATCGTACATATTTCTTCACGAGCTCACTGGCATGTTCTTGTTCGGGATGAGTTGCCATGATAAGGTGAACCGTGTAGTCCAACAACTCCTGTGAAACTAGTATTTCCCTTACCGCCAACTGGATTTTTTGCATACTCTCCGTATTCAAGAGTTTTTGAACTTGATAGGATTCAGTTCCTGTTGTCCTTTTGATAATCTCATACAACTCTTCCTTTTTCGGATAACCCATGTTGATTTTCAAGAGAAAACGGTCCATCTGTGCTTCCGGTAATGGGTAGGTTCCTTCCATGTCTATAGGGTTTTGTGTTGCCAGCACGAAGAATGGGGATGCTACCGTTCTTGTTTCCCCCATGATAGTGACGGTATTTTCAGCCATTGCCTCCAAAAGGGAACTCTGTGTTTTCGGAGTTGCACGATTTATTTCGTCCGCCAGAACTATATTGGAGAAAATCGGGCCTTCATGAAACACGAAAGACTGCTTGCCGTTTTCATGTATTTCAATCATTTTCGTACCGGTAATATCTGAAGGCATCAAGTCAGGAGTGAATTGTATTCTAGAAAAATTGAAGTTTAAAACTTCTGATATCGTTCGGATGAGCATGGTCTTCCCCACACCTGGCATACCTTCAAGTAATGCATGTCCATCTGAAACCATGGCCCAAAGCAGTTGTTCGATTACTTCCTCCTGCCCTACAATCACCTTGCCAATCTCTTGTTTTACTTCGTGCAATGTGTCCTGAAATAATTTCAGTTCCTTTTCTTTCTCTTCCAAACTAATCACTTAATTAGCTCCCTTCGGATCCACTTCACTAAAATATTGTTTGACGATGTTTTCTAATCTTGAAGGCAATTGCATTCTATCGAGCGATTCTCTGTAGGATTTTTCATAGGAAGAGAACACTTCCCCATATGGTCTTGCTTCCCCTCTTAATGTCGGGGAGTCTGGGGCATCTTCATATTCCGATTGTCCTTCCCCTGTAGCGCCGCCGTCTGTTTCATTTTGTATGTCACTTTGTATGATGGATGGAACCGTAAAGGTCTGCTCACCCACACCTTTTCCTGCACCAGGCCCACCTTGACCCTGACCTTGGCCCTGACCTTGACCCTGACCTTGACCCTGACCTTGACCCTGACCTTGTCCCTGACCTTGGCCTTGACCTTGTCCCTGACCTTGGCCTTGACCTTGACCTTGGCCTTGTCCCTGACCTTGGCCCTGACCTTGACCTTGGCCTTGGCCTTGACCCTGGCCTTGATTTTGGGCTGTTTGATTCGAGGATGGATTGTTGGAATTAGATAACGTCAATTTTGAAGGATTCATACCAGCCTGTGACATTTTACCGTATTGGTTTGTAGCAGCTGATTGAAGTGCATTTTGCAGTGCTTCCATATCAGACAATGCTGCGATGTCCTGTAACAGCTCCTCTAGTTGTTCCAATAACGCCGCCAAATCCTCTTCGGACATTCCATTAATATCCAATTCCTCTTGATCAAGGAGACTTGCCGAAAGTTCAGTAATTTCCTGTTTCTCCTCTTGTGATAAAGAGCCTATTTTATTTTTCATTTCATTCAGAAGTTTTTCAAGTTCTTCATTTTTACTATTCAATGCAAGGTTTGCCATGGAGTTTTCTGGTTGATCTTTTGCAAGCTCTTTTAGACTAGTTTCTTTCTCTTTCAGTTCCGCCAGCTTTTCGTTCAGCTTGTTCTCTTTCTCCATAAGCTCCTTCAACAATTCATCTGCCTCTTTTTTTTCTTGAAGCTCTTTGAGGGCTTCCAGTTCTTCTTTTAATCCCTGTTTATCCTGAAGATCCTCTGCATTCTTTTTCACTTCCTCCAAGGTCTCTTCCACAAGCTCCCTTTCTGCTTCTACCGCTTGCGCTTCCTGCATCTTACTATTTGGAAACAGGATCAACAGGACCGCTGCACCTGTTATGAATAAAGTAAACAAGAGTATCCTAGGGTGGACATGCCTTAACTTTGCTTCCATGATTTTATTCTCTTTTTTTCTCAAATACTTTAGTGCCTCATTGCGCTGAAGCTGTGCCAGCAAGGAAGAATCCTCGACATAGTCAAGCGAAGTGGTAAGTCTGTCCTCTTCCAGGAATTGATCAGAGAATCTTGCCGCATCCATTGTGGATGGCCTTTTTCTCCAATACAGAATAAAAACTGCAGCAAACGTCGCCACTCCAATCCAAATAGCTTTCTCAAGCAGATATGGAGTGACAACAATTCTTGCCAATAAAACAACAACTAAAAAACTTGCGCAACATGCCAGCAATGCATATTGCGTCTGTTTTGAAAGTTTTTGTAGTCTCAGTTTTCTTCTGATGGACATGAGAAACCTTATAATCTGTTCATTTTCCTTCATTTTACATCTACCCTTTACGTGGTTTCATATTTGGGCGTAATTTTTTTATACTGAGCAAAATCAAAATCACTGAGATAATAATGTAAGAACAGACTAATCCAACACCCAAATGCATATCAACACCTGTGATTGTTTTCAACTCCATTGCCGCCCCCGGCTCGAATAATGCCAGCATGACACCAAAAGGATTAAACATGGCAATAAAGTATGGAATAGGATTGGTCTGCGGGCCGGTTCCACCATATTGAGTGAAGCTTATCGTGAACATGGTGATGATAGCAGTCCCCGCAGCTAAAAAGAAAGCCACTCCATATGTACAAACCATCGCAACAATTGTCTTTCTTATTAATGTTGAGAAGAAAACCCCGATACTTCCCAAGGTAGCCATGGAAAGTAGATAAACTCCGAAAGTTAAAAGCAAAAGCTTTGGTGAGATTCCGCCAAACAGAAACACAATGCTATATAGCGGCAAGCTGGAAATAACAATTAATAACAGGAACGAAAGTGATGATACCAGCTTGCTGACAATGATACTTGAGGAAGACTGTTGGGTAGTCAGCAGAATATTTAGGGTCTGCTTTTCCCTTTCACTGCTGATGATTCCAGCTGTCAATCCCGGAGTCATGAAGAAAATCAAGGCAAGTTGGACAAATGCCAAGATCATGAACATGTTTCTACTGTTTTCAGCCCGGAACATCCCCATTGTGTTATAACGGGTTTCCATATAGATATAGAACAAAGCGATCAGGCCAAGCACGCCCAGGTAGAAAAAAATGCCTAAGAAGCTCTTGAAGCTCCTGAAACGCAACTTGAATTCTTTGTTTAACATGGGGTTGATTAATTGTGCCTTCATTATTCCACACCCTTTGTAATTTCTAAGAAGATGTCTTCAAGGTTTGATTCTTCCTGACTTAGACTGAGAATCATCACACCTGAATCCAATGCATTCCTGAGTAAAGCTACTTGCTCCTCATCCGACCCTTCAAAGGAGAAGGAGAGGAGATTCTCCCTCTGCTCGCTGACTTGGATATTTGAAATGCTAGGAATATCTTCGAAGTAACTTATCGCTTTCTCCAAGTCTTGTAGAATCAGAACCCTTAATACTTTATTCGCCTGCAACTGTTGATGGATCTGTTCAACCCTTCCTGTTGCCACAAGCTTCCCACCGTTTATCACACCAATCTCGTCACACATTTCAGCAAGCTCTGGAAGTATATGAGAAGAAATCATGATGGTTTTGCCCATGCTCTTCAGTTCCCTTAAGATTTCTCTCATTTCAATTCTTGCCCTTGGATCCAATCCAGATGCAGGTTCATCCAAAATAAGCACTTCAGGGTCATGTATCAATGCTCTCGCAAGACAAAGACGTTGTTTCATCCCTCTTGATAATACATCCACATAGGCATCCTTTTTATCTGTTAGATTCACAAGCTCGAGAAGCTGTGGAATGAGCTTTTGCCTTTCCGCTAAAGGAATACCGTAACTGGCTCCATAAAAATCAAGGTATTCGTCTGTCTTGAATTGATCATATACACCAAAGAAATCAGGCATATAGCCGATAAATTTACGAACCATTTTAGGATTTTTTGTAACATCATATCCATTCACAAAAGCGGTTCCAGATGTAGGTGCGAGCAAGGTGGATAGAATAGAGAATGTCGTTGATTTTCCTGCGCCATTATGACCTACAAAACCGAAAACAGTTCCCTTTTCAACCTTCAAATTCAGTGAATCCAATGCTGTGAATTTTCCATATTTTTTTGTAAGATTAATGGTCTCTATCATTCTTTTAACTCTCCCTCTACCTGGACTCCTGGCACTTGTATATCGCTATCCATATTATCTAAGACCTTCACTGTTAGTACAAAGGTTCCCTGCTCACTTATGTAGTCTGCAAGATTCCCCTCTAAAGTTATGGAAGCTTTATTCTCAAGGGGTTCCAGCTCCCCTTTTTTCTGATTAACTACAAAAAACTCCATATTTCCATTTCTTGAACGCAGCTTTATTTTCAAGTCATTGATTACCCCACTTGAATAATCTACCATTTCCGGAAGGGTATAAGTGAAATCATACGTTCCTCCACCTAAATATACATATGGCTCACCAAAATCAAGTCCATTGTGATGGATCATACCTGTTGCATTTTCTGAGACAGCTATGCTTGGAGATAGGTTTTCCTCTGTAAAGCTGAAGCTTCCTCCACCAGAATTATTAATTGAAACCGGTAAAACTACCAGATGTGAGGCATTGGATTTAGCTGACTTTCCATCCACTTTAGTCCCCATTAATCCTTTCGTTACATATCCGACAATTATCGGCTGATCAGCCATGGAGAAAACATCTTTTCGATTTAAAAGTAAATCTAGCATCTGAAACTTCTTATAATCTTCTAGCTCGTGTTTTTCTATCTGGTTAGATCCTGGTCCATAATGGTAATAGCTTGTAAACTTCGGAAATGCCTTAGTGGCAGAAGAATTATTAGGTGCTGTCATCGCATTGGCAATATTCCCACCGGATAATTCATAACTGATATTTACGGTTTCTCCCGCTTTAATATTTCCGAGTGATTCGGAATTCTTTCCTGATAGGAGGAACGCATCCTTCAGTTCATACTCTAACTGATTGGAAACTGTCCCTTGAACTTTGCCATCTTTTACGAAAATATCATAGTTGATCTTACCAACTGGCACAGCATTCACATTACCTATACTCGAACGTGTTGACCAATACTCTACATTATTGTAGGTAATATCCGTACCCATTGATGTAGAGTTGATATAAGCGTAATTTTTCATCAGATCGAAATTTTGATTATAGCCATACATTACAGGAAATAGCGTTGCATGGTCATCTGTTTCCAACTTATAACTTCCGCCGCTGTTCGTTAAAAGACTGGCTACTCCATAACCGCTTGCTGTTTCGGTCTGATTATCTAACAACAGAATGCTCGCCTCATTCACCTGCGTTCCTGCAATTCTATCCTTCGCCCCAATTCCGAAAACCGCTATACTTGTAAAAATGGCGATGGTTGGAATGACCCACCATGCCTGTTCACGCTTATCCGTTCTCTTTAGAACAAAATAGAGAACCGGAATTAATAGAATTAAATAAATGACAAACGCGCCAATCAGTAATGGCACTGACACAATTGAACCAGGAAAAGCTTCACCAATCGGGCTTAACTGGTGAGATAACTCCTCCATGACAGGTGCCTTATAATAGTTCGGGCTTTTAGTGGTAACCTTTTGAAGTACACTGTTCCACCAGGTATTCCCTTCGTTCCACTCCCCCCATAACGGAGATGACAGATTACTAGTAATCTGAGTAACAGTCCCTGTACCAACATTGTTAAATAGGGAGATAGGAATATCTCCATCCTTTGTCACGACCGTCGCTTCATTTTGAATAATATTTCCTGTGAAAATCGGCAGATCAGGGAAATTGCTTTCCTGATTCAGCTTTAAGATGGTGGTTTCCCCTTTCGGATCTAAGAGCATAAAATCTTGAAGTTCCCCAAGATCCTGTCCAAGTCCTACTTTCGTGTCAAACATTAACGATCCGCCATTTTGGACCCAACTCTTAATTGCCTGTTGTTGTTCCGAAGTCAATGTGGACAACGGAAAATCATGAACTAATAGCACATCGAACATTTCCATGCCAAAAGATTCGTTCGGAATATTTTCGTTAGAAATATTTAAAAGTTCCATGCTCTCAGATTGATATTTAAACAGTTTTAAAAAATTTACGGCGTCATGGTTGTTACTAAGAACCCCCAGAACCACTCTGTTATCCCCGATATACCTCGGTTGGGCATTTGTATTCCCGGTCAACTTTACTTCTTTGCCCTTTTCAACGCCACCTTCAAAAAAACTGACAACGTTACTTTTAGTACCTGACTGATTATAAGAAAAATGGTCGGAAGTCCCCTTTACCGCAAGTTCTAGAGTTTTTGAACCCCCTGCTTCCAATTCAATGGGAATGACATAGCTTCCCGCCATATTATATGTAGGACTTGAAAATATTACAAAATCCCCTTTTACCGCATCTCCTTTATTCACAACTTCTATCCTGATAGGATGACCTTTCCCCATCTGGACTTTATTATCCACCCCATATTCCACCTTCACTTCTAACTTTGCTTCTGCACCTGTGAATGTCGGAAACAGGAATAGACTGATAATAATAAGCAATAAACAGTGTTTCAGCTTCCCCAATGTTCTCACTTTCTCTTCCCCCTAAATGTTAACAATCTCTCTTTTTTACATAACTATATCTAAGACGTATAATAGAAGGAAAAAGTTTCAAATTCAAAAAAAAAGAAGGGCAACCTCTCCCTTCCACTAGTCCATGACACCTGTACGTAAAATCTCAACCTCTACTTCCGTCTTAAATTCTGCATCTTGATATAGCTTTCTCCAATTTTCTTTTGAAAAAGAATCATACCCTACCTTTGCACGATAATAATTCCCGAAACCTACTGGATCCGCCCCCATCTCCCTTGACATTTCAATCACCTCTTTCAGTTTCCTAGCTATTTCCTTACTGATGGCCTCCTCAATTTTCTTAATTCCATCAGGATTGCCAAGGTCATAATCCTCTGTTATCTCCTGCATCCTAGTCATAATCTTTGATTTAATAAGGAACGATGGCTTCTTATTGTCTGTCATTTTTATTTCTATTTTACTTCGCAGGTGGTCAAGAGACATATAAACAAATTCATCTTCTTTATTGTTGGTAGTTAGTATATATTTTTGGACTTGTTTTTTCGGTATTGTCAGTTCAACATTTCCCGCTTCATAAGGATCCATAAGCAGTTTTAAATAAAATGCAGAGTCAGTATCGATTTTCCCTACTACTTTGTCATCTTGAAATAGAGAGAGACCTTCAATTATGATGGTGTTCTCTTTGAAGTTCAACAATGGGAGTACCGCATCCCGTCCCTCGCTGTAGTAGTATTGCATAAACTCATGAAGTGTTGGGGATATCAGGGATTCGGCTTCAACATTTTGACCGATAAGGTTATAAAGATATGTTCCTGCATTTGTGACATCACTTGATTCCTGAGAGCGAGCAAAAAGTTCATGTGCTGGGATCGAGCTGACCGCAAGATAAGACATCGTTCCAACCTCAGCATCCCGCGAAAGTGTATCAATAACCGAGATGATTCCTTCCTCGGCAAGGTCTTGGCCATAGACTGCCACCCTCAATTGTCCCGATACAATCCTTCTACTAGATGACAGGTTTTCTTTATAGCGTATTCCTTTACTTGTTTTAGCCAATGCCGTCACCATTTTTGTGTTATTTGGATGCAATGGATCGAACTCATAATATACAATAGTACCCTTTAACTGATCATCTTCATTATCGTAACCGATGGCAGTTAAAAGCCCGAGCTCTTCCAAAGGTTTTTGGGTGACACACCCACAAAGTATGAGGACCAATAAAAGCCATACTCCCTTTTTCATGCAGAATGCCTCCTTGCCTTCAACCTGTTCCTTATAAATACAACCATACACAAAAGGAGAGAATATATGAAAATAACATACAATCCAAACCAGCCCACTTTATCCACCAATTCGTTAATGAAAATTCGTTTTTTGAAAAAGAAGCTGCATCCCAATATAATTCCACTGCAAATAATAACAAACAGCTTCTGCTGGACATGAAAAATCTTTTTCAAACCTTTTGAGGCCGCCCAAAGCATGAATAATGTGTTTGGAAGAATGATGACCAACCATAGTGATACTGCAAGAAACTCGAATCGTTCCAGGTTTGGAAACTGAACAATCTTGAACATAGACAGAGTTGCCCAAATAGTCTTCTCCAATTGTTCCCCACTGTAATAACCAATGGCGACAATGGTTACGGCAAATATCAGAACAAATGTAAAAAACACTCCTAATTGGGCATATTTATGAACTTTCTCCTTATTCCGGACATATGGATATGTGAAATAGAGCATTTCCAAACCCAGTACTGTAAAGGATGTTTTGAATGCTCCTTTGAATAATTCCTTCGGTGAAGCTTCCATGATCGGCAAAAAATTGATCCAATCTATGTAACGAATAGGTACTACCAGCATAAAAACAAGCCAAATAGTAAGAAAAAAACCTAAAAAACTCACCCCTACTATTGTTTTAATTCCTCCATATACCCCATACATGGTGATAAGGAGCAGGATGGCCGTAATTGCCCAAGTTTCGAGATCAGGAAAGATCCAAGCCTGGATAATCTCGGTATAATTCATAATGATCGATAAGAGACCAGCCAGAAGATATACCACAATTACCATGTTCAGAACCGTCCCAAGAACTTTCCCGAAAAGAATGGTATGTATTTCAAACAAATCTTTATTGCCAAAAGATTTGAGTATGTAGCACATGGCAGCAACAACACTTGTCATCCCAATGTAACTGATAATAATGGAGATCCATGCATCCTGCCTTGCTTCATTGAATATAACACGCTGCACCCCTGCTATCCCTACACCGGTCTGGTTTGTATGAACAATGAAAAATATCAGATATGCGGAAAATAATACAGATTTATTAGATTTAGTTGGTGTTTCCATTTCGCCACCTTATTCGTCTATGTCTTTGGATGAATGCTTTTGAAACGAAAAGAAACCTCTTTTCTGAGGATTTGTTCTGATAAGATCAATCGGCAATCGAAAAATAGTATTGGTCGCATGCGTAAAATCAAAAGGATAAATGGGTTGCAGATAAGGGTTTCCAATACTTGTCAGACGAATTAAATGAATAAGCAGAAAGCACAACCCCAAACTTATTCCAATGCCCCCCCAGATTCCCGCTAGGATCAAAATAGGAAATCTTGTTACCCTGACAGCAGTACCCATCAAATAGCTTGGAGCAGTAAAAGACCCCAAGGCACTTAACGCAACGACAATAATCAAAATATTACTAGTGAAACCTGCTTCAACTGCAGCTTGTCCCAATACGATACCGCCTACAATACCCATTGTTTGTCCCACCTTTGTCGGAAGTCTCGCTCCAGCCTCCCTTAATAATTCAATCATCACCTCAAGGAGCAACGCTTCAAAAATTGGTGTAAAAGGTACTTTGGAACGTGATTCTCCGAGTGACACTAGCAATGTGGACGGTATCATCTCGTAATGATAGGTGATAATTGCTACATACGCAGGAGTGAGTATTATGGAAAGAAACATAGTGACATACCGCAAGAACCGGATAAAGCTTCCCATATTCCAGCGCATATAGACATCTTCTGTCGATTCAAAGAAGTTGAAGAGTGATGCCGGGCCTAACAACACCATCGGACTTCTGTCCACGAATACAGCCACCATTCCTCGTTCCACGCTATATGTAACCCTGTCAGGCAGCTCTGTCTGAACATATTGAGGAAATATGGAGTAGCTGTTATCTTCTATCAATTGAGCAAGGACAGAGGTATCGAGTACATCATCGACCTCTAGTGAATTGATTTTTTCTGTGATGGCCTCCACAATTTTTCTGTCTGCCAACCCATCCAAAAAAACCAAACGTATTTCCGTTTCATTCCGTTTTCCTACAGTGAGCTTCTCGGTACATAGATTTTCTGAAAGAATATTCTGCCTTATGATACTGATGTTTGTGCTTAAAGACTCTGTAAAGGAGATCTTGGGCCCGAACACAAGGGATTCCGTCTCCGCTTTTTCCAAGCTTCTCTCCACTTTTTTTGCTACATTTACGAGAATTCCATTGTCTGATTTTTCTTTAAAGATAAGTACATGCCCATCAAGAAGTTTACTGGTTATTTTCTTTTTATCTCCTGTAAGGAGGGATTGGGTGGTGGGCAACTTATGTTCAAGCTCTTGCAAAGTTAGCTGTATTTCTTCCGGGAGATTAATGATGGTCTGAAGAATGTCCTGATTTAACACACTGTAATCTATCAGGTTTTTCAGATACATAAATAGAAGGGTTGATTCTTTTATCTTCAATTCATAAAAATAGAGATCGGGACTATGGTGAAATGTCTCTTTAAAATAACTTTTGATATCCTCTAAACTATAGGTTGAAAGACACTTCTCCTGCACAACTAGACACCCTTCCATTGTCCGCCATTCAATAGTAGGATGACCAATCTCTCGAATTTTATTAAACAATAAGAAAAAGCCTTCCTCTATCTATTTCTGAGGTCGGCTTAATTATTATTATTATTTTTAAGTTCATTTGTCAGGACTTCTATTACACGGTTGATAAACGCTGTGTAATTGAATTCCATTGCAATCCTATGAACAGGGTATTCAGCCAATTGCACAAAATTACGGAAATCCCCAATAGTTTGACCGAAAGCAGGACCTCCTGAAGTCACAATTCTGACCGGTTTTATTTCATACTTAATTTCTTCTTCATTAAAAATCCCCCATAAAGTTACCACATCATGCAATGGAGCGCCTGGAATAGTGGGAATTTGTGATTTATAAAATTGCCAATAGTAATCCATCATCGGTTTGATGATCATACCTAACGGATTGTTTTTTTCTCGATTGATTTTATCGATATAATTTACCATATCAGCTGTTAATACGGCTTGTTGGGTTACATTGAGAGGGAAAATCGTCAGTTTTTCTGCATAGTTGAATACAATGTTGGCTGCATACGGGTCTCCAAAAATATTTGCCTCTGCCACAGGGGTAACGTTCCCGGGAAAGTTGAATGTACCGCCCATTACAAAAATCTCCTTCACCTTTGCGACCGTTTCAGGATAGAGAATGAAAGAGGTTGCCAACGAGGTTAATCTTCCGACACATACAATGGTTATTTCCCCTTCAAACTTTTCAATAATGTCATATATCTGATGGAAGTTTTCAAAAATATTATTAGATTCCTCGAAATCCTCCGGTAGTACATATCCCCCAAAGCCTTCCGGTCCATGAACTTCAGGGTAATAGATTGGAGGGTCACCAATCATGGACCTCTCCGCACCACCAATAAGGGGAACATCATGCCTTCCGGTATTTCTCTGAATATATCTGGCATTTCGTATTGCAGTCCTTTTATCCACGTTTCCATATTCAGCAACCACGCCAACAATATCCACATTTTTTTCATTATAGGCATAAATGATCGCCATTATATCGTCTATCCCAAAGTCAGCAAACAAGAGGACTTTTCTGATCAATTACACCACTCCTCTTTGGACTTGCAATGCCCAATAACATACCAACTTGTTCACAATAGTGTTATAAATGATTTCTTCTCAATATGTTATAGTATATTTGTACAGTTTATGTGAACGAGGTGTGAATTATGAAAAAAATGGCAGTAACACTAACCTGCATCATGGTATTCTCAGCAGGGTGCTCCAGCACAGAAACGGATAACAATCACTCCAGCCATGGTGAACAATATAATCATAATGAGAAGCCTTCTTTTTTCCAGGGGGATTTAAGGGAAGAGACAGCATCTGTCGACGAACTGCCATCCTTTTTGGGGGATAAGCCAGAGGATATGCAACTGATCTATACAGCTGCAGCACAACATCAAGAAGTACTTGAGAGTATTCCATGTTATTGTGGGTGTGGTACATCGGCCGGGCATAAAAGCAGCTATGATTGTTTTGTTTATGAGAATAATGAGGATGGATCGTTAGTATGGGATGATCATGGTACTAAGTGTGGGGTATGTTTGGAAATTGCGGCAACCTCTGTGATGGAATACAGTAAAGGGAAAAGTGTCAAAGAGATACGAGATATGATTGACAACGCATATAAAGAAGGATTCTCAACACCCACTCCAACACCAGAACCTAAAGACAACTAAATAAGAAAGACCGGGCAAAACCCGCCCGGTCCTTTTTATACTGAAAAAAGCACTTCATTGTTTGTTGGGTTCTACGCCGCTGTTCCTTTCCGCAAATGGCTGCTCTTTCCACGGGGCGACCTTGAGCTTCCTCGTGTTACGCACTGCGGGGTCTCAAGATTGCCGCTATCCCCCGCAGGACAAGGAAGGCTACGGCAGCGATACATCGCACGCAGAAAATGCTCGCATTTTCAAGGAGTCTTCGCCTATTGCTTCAATCAACAGCTAGAAATCAGTCACCTCTTTAAAATCGTTTTTAATTACCCTTTCGGTGAATGAAATTACCTTGTTGATTGGAGTGGAAGGCGCGCAGACTCCTGTGGGAGGAAGGGACTGAGGAGACCCCGCAGGCTTGTCGAGGAGGCTCCCGGACCGCCCACTGGAAAGCGAAGCGCCTGGAACGGAAATCAACCGGATTTTATACTTTCTTACTTTTAGAAATAACAAAAGCCTTTCCATTTACACGGAAAGGCTTTTGTATTTACTATATCTACTCAGCGTAATACATGAACGCCAGTGCACCGGGACCTGTATGCGTAGATATGACAGGAGTTGTATAGGCAATCTGAATGTTATCAAAGCCTGAAGCCTCATACAATGATGCTTTTAGTGCTTCAGCCTGCTTGATGGTACCAGCATGAGCAATTCCTACACCCTTCACCACTTTCCCTTCAATATCTTCTTTGAATTGCTTTGTATAATACTTGATGACTTGTGAATAGCTTCTTGCCTTCGTAACAGGAGTGTACACACCATCAGCTAATGAAGCGATTGGTTTGATATTTAATAAGGAACCTATAAGAGCCTTTCCTCTACCAATTCTTCCACCCTTCACTAGGTTATCCAATGTATCAACCATTATAAATAGATCAGTGTTTGAACGGATTTCATCCAGCTTACTGACGATTTCTTCAACAGACTTCCCTTCATTGGCCATTTTGGCAGCAGCCACAACCTGAAAAGACAATGCGAATGAGATGAATCGTGAATCCACCACTGTAACATCTGCGTCACTGATACTTGCAGCACTTTCGGCAGATCCGACTGTTCCGCTCATTCCACCAGTCATATGAATGGACAGGATTTTACTCCCATCCTCACCTAAGCGGTTGTAAACATCAACAAAGGTACCCACAGCAGGCTGAGAGCTTTTCGGTAGTTCTTTGGAATCCTTCATCTTGTCCATAAATTCATCCGGCTTAATTCCAAATCTATCTATGTAGGACTCTCCGTCAATTATAATGGATAACGGTACTATTTCAATATTCAATTCATCAATTATCGACTGTTCTATGTCAACGGTCGAGTCGGTCACTATTTTTACATTTGTCATTTAATTCACTTCCCCAATAAAATCCTTATGTATATTATTATACCTTCATATGATGGAGGTTGAAACCTAAACAGGCTAACCTGCAAGTTAAAAAAAGGCTTTTTTCAAAAACTTGACACAAAGGTCGTTGATGCCTTTTCAACCACATACTTCATTAAGAGCCTTTATAAAGCAAAAAAAATACAGGGTCATGGGCCCTGTATTAATATTATCACAACTAAAGAACTTTAAGCATTATTTTTTAATATATCTGTTTTTACAACGTTACAATAATCCGGCCACTTCAATACTGTACGCAAGTATTCCTTGAAGGAATAGATTTGCTTTGGTTCTTTTTCAGAAAGAATACTGTTTATAAATGCTTCCAGTCTGACACGAACCATAAAATGATATGTGCTATCGTCCTCCAATACTGGAATTTCAATGACTTTTACCTTCTGTCCCTCATTAATCGTGAACTCTAGGCTTTTCCATAGCAAAATATCAATCCTCTTTTTTCACCCGTTTGTCATTATTATACCCTAATTTTTTTCAAAAGTGCAAACTTTCATTAGACAAAATAAAACATTTTTTATACTTTTTCTATACATTCCGGTCCGTAGTTTTTTGGAGAATTTACAACCGATGACACTTCAAATGCCTGCATGAGACTCTCTTCATAAGGTTGTAATAAAGAAGTTACTAGTTTGATGTCCCGCTCTTTTTTAGATAGCCATGTTTGTTCGTGTTCCTTTTTTACAATGACCGGCATTCTGTCATGAACACCTTTGACAAGCCCGTTCGGTTTGGTGGTAATCAATGTGCAGCTTACCACTTCTTCCTCATCATGAACCCAGCGGTCCCATAATCCTGCAAAAGCAAAAGGTTCTTCATTCTTCAGAGAGAACCTGACCGGTCTCTTTTCTCCGTTTATTTTCTTCCATTCATAGAATCCGTCTGCAGGAATCAAGCACCGTCTTCGCTCCAATAACCTGTTGAAGCTTACTTTCTCCTCCAGGGTTTCCGACCGCGCGTTTATCATTTTATATCCGACTTTCCTATCTTTTGCAAAGCTTGGCACCAGCCCCCAATGGAGATAGCCGGCTCTGTAATTCGTGGAACCCTCTACTATAGTCAATATTCGTTGACCTGGTGCTATATTGTAGTTGATATGGTAATCCAGATCCTTTGTATTCTCCAGAAAAAAACGCTCTTCCAATTTATGTAGCTCCGTTGTCAATGAAAACCTTCCACACATGTTATGTTCACTTCCTTTTTATGGATAGTACCATTGTACTGTACAGGAAGGGCCACTACAAATGTAGTGGCCTCTTTTGTTATAATTGTTGCTTGATTCTTTCTTGCACTTCTAAGCCAAGTTGATTTCCATCCACTTTTTCATCCTCGGGTAAGTAAATCGGATCATGGACAGTCACCTTTACATGGGCTGGATGAAAACCGAATCTACTTTCTTCCATGATTTTGTAGGATCCTGAAATGGTAATAGGAACAACCGGAACCTTGCTGTCTGTTGCCAGTCGAAGTCCACCTTTTTTGAATTCGCCCATCTCGTTCCCTTTGCTTCTGGTCCCTTCGGGGAAAATCACAAGTGAATGACCTTCTTTTAAAGTCGTAATACCTTCCCTTATGGACAGAATCGCCTTTCTCCTATCCTTTCGATCAATGAATACACAGTTCATCGCTTCCATCCATCGAGAAATCAATGGAATTTTCTTCACTTCAACCTTTGAAAGGAAACCTAATGGCTTTTGCAGAAAGCCAATTAAGATTGGGACATCAAAATTCCCTTGATGATTACTTACAAAAAGGACAGGTCCCTTTGGTATTTTCTCCTCACCAACCACCTCGATTTCCGATCCTGTAAGCTTGACCAAAGTTTTGGCCCAGTGTTTTGGCTTTTGGTGAATGATTGTATCTTTCTCCTCCACTGTCAGAGTGGAATCCAACTTTTTCACCTTTTTGATTGTCGGCAGACTGTAAATAAGATAGCCGAAAAAATAAACAAACCACCATATCGTACGTAGCATTTCTTACTCTCCCTATACAACACACCTATTCATATTATCTGAAGGTAACTTACTTAACACTTAAGGGGGTTATATTTTTCTTCTTTTATATTTTCTAAAATAGTAATCATACGGATTTTTCTCATCCTTAATTCCTTTTTCATCGGAGATCAGTTCCCACTCACGCTCATTAAAAGATGGAAAGTACGTATCACCTTCAAACTCCTCATCGATATACGTCAAGTACAAGAAATCCGAATATGGTAATGCTTCCTTGAATATATGGGCTCCTCCTATGATAAAGAGCTCTTTGCTTTCCTCATCCAAATGTTTGACCTCGTTCAAAGAAGGTAGTGTTTCACACCCCTCTGCCGAAAAACCTTTTCTTGATAAAATGATATTTTTCCGTTTAGGAAGGGGCTTTCCGATGGACTCATACGTTTTTCTGCCCATAACAATGGTGCTCCCGCTAGTAATCTTTTTAAAATAAGCAAGATCAGCAGGGAGTCTCCAAGGGAGATCGTTGTCCTTTCCAATGAGATTATTCCGATCTGCCGCTACAATAATCGAAATCATACACTTACGGCTCCTTTAATATGCGGGTGAGCTTCATAATCCACAAGTGTAAAGTCTTCGTATTTGAAATCGAAAATGGAAGTGACATCTTTATTCAGAACCATTTCTGGCAACTTTTTCGGTTCTCTTTCCAGTTGCAATTTTACCTGATCTAAATGGTTGGAATAGATGTGGGCATCTCCTAGAGTATGAATGAATTCACCAGGCTTTAAATCACATACCTGCGCAACCATTAACGTTAACAGTGCATAAGAGGCGATGTTAAATGGAACACCTAGGAATACATCCGCCGACCTTTGATACAACTGACAGGACAACTTTCCATCTGCTACATAGAACTGGAACATCGTATGACATGGCGGAAGTGCCATTGAGTCGACATTCGCCACGTTCCATGCAGAAACAATTAATCTTCTTGAATCTGGATTACTTTTTATCTGTTCGATTAAATTGGTTATCTGGTCAATCTGTCTACCATCCGGAGTTGGCCATGACCTCCACTGATAGCCATATACAGGACCAAGCTCCCCGTTTTCATCTGCCCATTCATTCCAAATCCGCACGCCGTTATCTTGCAGATACTTCACGTTTGTGTCCCCATTTAGGAACCAAAGCAGTTCATGGATAATTGATTTTAAATGTAATTTTTTCGTTGTTACCACAGGGAACCCTTCCTGCAAGTTGAATCTCATCTGGTAGCCGAATGTACTGATTGTGCCTGTGCCTGTTCGGTCCTCTTTTTTTGTTCCATTATGTAAAATGTGTTCGCATAAATCCAAATATTGTTTCATTGTTCCCTTCACCTCTTGGACAGTGATTTTTTCCTTAGTACATTCTAACACAAAAGGAAGAATCGACGCGCTTATTTATTATCCAAGACAAAAAGAAAAGCATTCCAATATAGGAATGCTCCCTCTACTCCTTTTTGACAAAGAATTCTCTTGTTAGAGGCCTCTTTTCCATATTTTCAAAGAACAAGAACGTCTGCGGGGCGAGCTTTGCCAATTCAAGTTTTGAAACATCATTTAGATAGTACATGGCAAACGTCTCCGCAAAATACTCTTCCGGAAAAGTTTGGAAGTAGCTTCTGTTCGGGAAAATGGCAGCCACCTCTTGTTTCCAAGCTTCTTGGAATGCTTGATTATTCCGGACATTACCAAGTACATAGCGATCAATGGAATGAGCCAATTCGTGCAGCTCAAGATTAACGGAACCATGTCCCATCCCTTTATTACTGTGACCTATTTTCGCCAAGACCAATTTTGATCCACCAACACCTGGTACATCTTCCCAGCTAGATCCAGTAACACTGTAACCTCTAGGTTTGATCCCTTGTAAATGCGCAAACCCCTCAACATCTGTCAATTTACCATTGAACAAATATAGATGTACATTTTGCTGTACAAGAACGTTAAGGATGTTTACTGGAATATTTGCTACATGATGTATCATTGTTGCTGCATCTTTTTCCGAAAAATTATGGGTTGGAAGGTATATAAGCTGATCGATCGTTTCCTTGTTAGGGATGTCTTGGAGAAAGACATCCATTTCAGTAGAATGGTAATATTTAAGTGGGATGGCATCCAAGCTTGCATATGCTTTCCAGTATATCGGGATAATTGTAAAAACAATCAATAACATGATTGCCAGAATACGCCGCTTCATCTTTGCTCTCCTTCTCGTGGTGTCAATTATACGTGATGTTTTCATCTGTAAATTAGACTCTATTATACTAGTATTATATCAGGAAAAAGATTTAATTTGAATGTTATTTTTGTAATATTTCGTTAATATAAGGTATTAATTTTTTCCAATTAAACCCCGGAAAATAAAAAGGACTATTCATAAGTGAAATAGCCCCTTGTTGTTACTCTTTTATACAATTACTTCTTTTTCGTTTAACTCGGCTTCCTCTATATCTCTTGATCGATGTGCAATTCGACTCGCAGCCGCTGCAGCAAGTGCGCAGACTATGTCATCCATGAAGGTATGTACTTCTTCTCCCTCATGTTCATCTAGGCTTTTAATGATTCCAAATTTTTCTTTATCAAGAAAGCCGAAATTGGTCAATCCAATTGAGCCATATACATTTACTATGGATAAAGGAATGATTTCATCAATTCCGTACAATGGCTCATCCGTTTCAACCAGATACTGAAGCGGTTCAGGAAGCAATTTTTTCTCTGCCAATATGTCAAGAGAAACGCCGGTTAAAACAGCATGCACGATTTCTCGCTTTTCCAGAACTTTTTCCACATTATGAATGCAATCTTCCAGCGTGACGTTTGAAATATATTTCTTTTGAAGAAGAAGAACGATCTCAGCGATGTCATTGATTGTAACCCCTCTGTCTTCCAACATTTTTTTTGTGGTCTCCCGCATTTCTTGCAGTGTGTACTTTCTCATTGTGACCCCCTCTTTCTCTCTCTAGTTCAACTAGCTCAACCATTTAGGTGGAGTGTTTTTTGCCCAATAGATGGAACCCAATGTATGATGACCTAGGAATTCATCGTGGTATGTATGGTAATGGAAGTTGAAGTAGTATCCATCCAAAGGTGGATGATCTTTTCTCACGTGAAAACGAATCAGATCCTGGCCGGTCTGTGAGTGGTAGATATGAAAGATCTTTTCACTATCTCCTCCTGTCGGCTTTTCGGAAATGGTTAAATTATTCAGATCTTCTTCCGGGTGCTCTATTCCGAGTTGATTTATCACTTCTTCCATTTTAGGAAAAACGATGTCCATGAACTCGTCTTGTATTTTCGGTCCGATACGGGAACCAAATTTTGTAAAGCTTTGAATTTCGGCCTGTTCTTTAGCCAAAGATAGAAAGGCTTCTCTGGTAAGCTCCTGTTCAAATGGTTCAATAATATCATTTGAATAGTTAAAATCTTTATTGGAAAAATCGCCAAAAGATGAGTCATCTTTTTGATCATCTACGGTCAAGTAGGCGGGTGGCGATACTGTACCGAATGTAAGGGCTGTTATGAGGACTACTAATGATTTTTTTAACCATTTCGGCATGATAGTCTTCCTTTCCATTTCTGTTTCATGGTTGCGACAACACTATTAATTTCTCTATTAATCAGTAAAACTAGTATATCACAAAAGTAAGAAAATTTAATCAATTTTCTTTAATTCGCTTTTATAAACAAAACACATTTTATTTAAATATTTGTTATTCATTTATTTGTGGTTTTTTGTTAATATTAAGAAAGAGTACATATTGGAGGTAATTATCATGGCAGATGTTGCTATTCTTGTATCAAGTTTTGTTACTTTAGGGGCTTTAATTTATTTATGTTTTGCTGACTGATATGAAAAGAAAAAACTCGCGTTGAGCCTTACTCAACGCGAGTTTTTTAATTCTTCTTATTGCTTTTTCTGGTTGATGACCTGGATTCTCCATCGATTTCAGAATTTGTTGTCCCCTGTCCTTCCACCTGAGGAGAGGAAAGCCCTACATTTCCAGGTTTTTTCCTTTTTCCACCCATGTCCTGACACCTCTTTTCTACTGGTAATATACCATCAAAAAATAGGATGCCCAACCTGCCTGCTAAGTTTTCAAATACCCATAATGAAACTTAGCCGTTTTTCTTTTATTTACTGTAAATCCGAACTTCCCAAATCTTTCGCTTTGCCAATGATCTTTTAATACAATCCTGTTCCTTGCGACTCTTTTGGCATCTAGAATGGTCTGTTCCGTTAATTCGTCATAAACAGCAACTTTTCTTAGTGGACTGATACCATTCGATTCTTTTATCTGGTTCTCAAACATCGGATCGAAATATACTACATCAAAACTATTTTCTGGAAGACTGGTAAGTATATGTTGGTGTTTACCTTCAAGGACTTTAATCCTCTTCATCGCTTCATTCATTTGCCCAATATCGGATTCCCAATTCTTCAGGCCCGTTTTCACCAAGTATGCCAGTAGCTTATTGCCTTCCACGCCAGTTACTTGACCATGTTCTCCTGTTGCCATACTTGCCATTATACTATCGGAAGCCAAACCAAGCGTGCAATCCAGGAAACTCATACCTGTATTGAGATCGGTTGCTAGCAGAAATGGTTCCACCTCCCCTTTTTGCCACCTTTTCGCTCTGAATGCGGCTGTATTGGGGTGGAAGAAAACCGGGTCTGCTTCACCTAATCTGTACCATTCATAACGGTTTTTTCCGATTACCAGTACATCTTGTTGTCTTTCTTCGGAGATTGCCCCAATGGATTTTTTGTTCCTTTGGTAGTAATGATAACCGAGATCGTTGGCAATTTTTCTTGCGGTTTGAATCATCTGTTCATTTGTTCTCCCCGCGGTGGTTACAATCATATATTTTTTCTCCTTATAAGTAGAAAATTTGCTCATTCAACTTAAGAAAAACCGCCCGGTCCTTCCTTGTTTGTTTGGTTCAAGGCCGCTTTTCCTTTCCGCAAATGGCTTCGCTTTCCACGGGGCGACCTTGAGCCTCCTCGGCGTTGCGGGGTCTCAACATTGCCGCTACTCCCCCGTTGGAGTCTTCGCCATTTGCTCCAATCCACAGCTAGAAATTACGAGAACGTAACGTTAATGCTTTTTTCAGTAAACTCAATTTAATGACTTATCGTTAACTTTTAGATGAATGAAGTCACCTTGTTGATTGTAGTGGAAAGCGCAGACGCCCGCGGGAGGAAGGGACAGGGGAGACCCCGCAGGCTTGCCGAGTATGCTCCCGGACCGCCCACTGGAAAGCGAAGCGCCTGGAACGGAAATCAACAGAATTATATCCTTTTAATAAAAAGGATGTGCAAAGTTTGCACATCCCTCACTTACTAACAGTATTGGTGAAACGCTCCTTGCAGGTTGGTCATGATGTTCTCCATCGTATTCGATTCTATATCGTGGCGATGGATGAAATGGAAAACTTCTTTGCCTTTCATAAGTGCCATGGATGGGGAGGACGGTGGAATATCACCAAAGATCTCTCTCATTTTTGATGTGGCATCTTTATCCTGCCCTGCAAACACTGTCACAAGGTGGTCCGGGGTTTTGTCTGCTTGGATAACGGATTGTGTAGCTGCTGGTCTTGCCAATCCGGCTGCACAGCCACAAACTGAGTTGACTACAACCAGTGTCGTTCCTTCCACTTTGTTAAAAAAACCCTCTACTTCTTCACTTGTTGTCAATTCTTCAAATCCTGCTCTTGCCAGTTCATCTCTCATCGGTTTCACTAATTGTTTCATATATTCTTCGTATGCCATCGACATCTTTTTTTCCTCCTATTATAATATTGTTTTTGCAGAGCCTAATTATTCCGTTCTGTCATCTGCTTCCAAACAGAGCCCTTTGCTTCTTCTCCGCCTTCAATACGTTGAATCGCCATCTTCACTTGCATGCTTACTTCGAATTCAGAATCACTTTCCGCATCATGCAAAGCAGGCAGAGCTGTTTTATCTCCCACTTCATATAGGAACATCGCAGCCCTCCATCTCACCAATTTATTTTTATCCTTAAGCGCCTCTATCATGGCTGGCATTGCAGCTTTATCACCAAGGTCTGACATGCAGTCCCCTGCCGTTCTTCTCACTGTAACAGATTTATCTCTCAAAGCTTTGGCAAGGTAAGGTAAAATATCCGATTTTTCCAGCATGCCGAAATAGACGGTTGCCAAACGACGGATGGACCCCTTTTCATCCTCAAGGGCCTTTGCCAAAACAGGAATGTCCTCTTCTTTTGGATCCATCTGGTCGAGCGCTGCAAAGCGTTTTGACCAATCAGGGTCATCAAGCATTTCCAGTGTGACTTTGTAACGTTCCTTCGACTTTATTGTATTCGATTTATCGGCATTTTCTTCTTGCTTCAGCATTTTTCCAATACGCTCTTCGGTAAAAGTTGCAGAGAGCTCTTCCACAATCTCCGTACCAACTGCTTCAAGATCACCATAGCGAACACCATGTTCTTTCCACTCTCTTTCAAGAACCACATTGTCCTGTTTTTCTTGAACGGTTAGAATGGCATTCATAAAGCGGTCAGGTAAGCCGACCCGCTTTTCTTGCTCCCCATCGGATAGTTTCACCTGCATAGGAATGCCTTGGAACATTTGCACAAACACTTTCACTTCTCCAAAGCCTTCCAATGATCGTTGTTGTTCCGTCTCTTGGTTTTCTTCGTTTTCACCAAATGCTGCCCTTACTTCCGAAAGTATACCTTTCCAATCGAAACGTGCATTTCTCTCAACTGCCAAAAAGTCGGCAACATGATAAACCCCTTTTACCCCTTCAATTACCAGGATTTCCTGAATGATTTCTGGTGCTTGGTTACTATTCTCTTTCGTATAATTATTCCTTGCTCCTGCCGGTAACTCTTCACTTAGAATTACTTTCATTGTATTGGGACTTGGAGTAGGTTCAATGGATTGTATATTCACTAGAAAACACCCCTTCTGAATTTTTTCTTTATATCATCGTAGCATATATTTTACACACACTACATTAGTAGCGCTTATGATTGCTCTTTGATCGTTTCGACTTTTTCAGATAGCTCTTCCCACCTGTTCATAGATTCTTCCAACTGTCTGTTCGTTTCTTCCTGCTCAGCAAGCCACTTGCTAACTTTTTCATAATCGCTTCCGGCTTCAGCAATTTCAGTTTCAATATTCTCAAGTTTTTCCTCTAGGCTCATGATCCGTTCTTCAATCGTATCCCAGTCTTTCTGCTCTTGATAGGAAAGCTTCATCGTTTTCTGTTTTTGACGGGTAGAAGATTGTGCTTCCTTTTTAGCCAATTCCAGTTGCTTCTCTTCTTTTCGTTTTTGTTGCTGTTCCTCTACATAGTCTGTATATTCACCAAAGATCCTTTTCGCTTTCCCATTTCCCTCGAGGATAACCAGTTCCTCCACAACTTTATCAAGGAAGTAGCGATCGTGGGATACAGTTATGACAACCCCAGGGAACTCCTCCAAGTAAGATTCCAAGATGGTCAATGTTTCTGTATCCAGGTCATTTGTCGGTTCATCCAAGAGCAGAACGTTTGGCTGTGACATAAGGATTCTTAATAGATATAGCCTTTTACGTTCACCACCTGAGAGTTTTTGTATCGGTGTGCCATGGGAATGGGGCGAAAACAGGAATCTTTCCAGTAACTGGGATGCACTGATATGCTGCCCATCTTCCCCTTTAATGACTTCCGCTTCTTCCTTTACATACTCAATCATTCGTTGCTCAAGGTTCATATCCTGCTGTTCCTGGGTGTAATAACCGAGCTTAACCGTAAGACCCACATCGACCTTGCCGCTAGTAGGGGTGATCTTTTGGGCTAAAATGTTTAATAGACTTGATTTCCCTACACCATTTGGACCAACTATTCCTATACGGTCCTTTTGCTTGATCAGCAGGTTCACCTTTTCAAAAATCACCTTCTTATCGTACTGCAGGGAAACCTCTTCAAGCTCCATCACCTTTTTTCCCAAGCGGGCCGAACCAGTAAGGAGTTCCAGTTCACCGGAGGTAGAGGTAGAAGCAACTTTCTCATCCAGTACATCAAATCGCTTGATTCTTGCTTTTTGCTTTGTTGTTCTTGCCTTGGCGCCTTTTCTCATCCATTCCAACTCTTGGCGATAAAGGCTTTTTTGCTTGGCCTCCGTTTTTAACTGTTCTTCCTGCCTTATTGCTTTTGCCTCTAAGTAGTCTCCATAGTTTCCGGAGTAGGTATATATAGTACCATTATGTAACTCGAATATTTTATTTGTGACCCTGTCCAAGAAGTATCGGTCATGGGTGACGAGCAGGACCGCTCCTTGATATTTGCTTAAATAATCCTCAAGCCACTCAATAGCTTCAAAATCTAGGTGGTTGGTAGGTTCATCAAGAATGAGGAGGTCCGCAGCTTCAACCAATGTCTGGGCAAGTGCGACCCGCTTTTTCTGCCCCCCTGATAAGCTTTCAATCCGCTGGTTCACTTCAATAATTCCTAGTTTGTTAAGAATAGCTTTGGCATTTGCGCTGGCATCCCAAGCTTGCAGCTGATCCATCTGAGCTTGCAGGTTGGCTAGACGCTCATGCAACTTTTCATCAGTAGGAGTTTCCTGGACTTGCAGGAGGCAGTTCTCATACTGCTTGATGATGTTATTCATATGTGACTCTTTACTGAATATTTGCTCCATCACTGTATAAGACTCCATCAGTTCGGGCTGCTGAGATAGAAATCCGATGGTATAGTCATTTGATGTCGTAATGACACCGGCATCTGCAGTTTCCAGTCCAGCAATTATTTTTAACAAAGTAGACTTCCCTGTCCCATTAACCCCTATCAGGCCGACCCGTTCTTTTTCCTGGATATTGAAAGAAGCCTTATCCAGTATCACTTTCTCTACATATGTTTTTGATAGACCTTCTCCAATCAACATTTTCATAATCTTATATCTCATTCCATTCTTTCATAAATTGATTCACGAATTGTTCCATGAATGTATGGCGTTCCAAGGCAATCCTTTTCGCTTCCTCCGTATGGAGCGTATCCTTCAAAAGAAAGAGTTTCTCGTGAAAGTGATTGATCGCAGTAGATTTTTCTTTTCGGTACTGTTCGTAGCTCATAGCAGATCTCACTTCTATTTCTGGATCATACATCGCTTGCCCTTTCGCACCGGAATACATGAATGTTCGTGCAGTACCAATAGCACCAAGAGCATCCAATCTATCCGCATCCTGTACAACCTTACCCTCAAGCGTTTCCAGAACAATGCCGTTTCCGCCTTTGAAACCGATGTTTTCAATTGTATGGAGAATTTCATCTATATGTAATTTCGTTAACGGTAGTTCCGCTAACAGTTCAGCTATTTCAGTTCTTGACTCGGTCTTGTCATGGGTCATTTTATCGTCAAGCACATCATGCAGAAGTGCAATGATCTCTACCATCAATAGGTTGGCTTGTTCCTCTTTCCCAATGTGCAATGCAAGTCTTTTGACCCTTTGAATATGGTACCAGTCGTGTCCGGTTGTATCATTATTGAATATTGATTCTATGTATTGCTCTACTTTATGTATCACAAGTGTAACTCCCTTATCTTTTGATTCCATCTTATTTTACCATGAGTGAGTATATATCCATACCATTTCGCAATGGAAGCCATTTCAATAGTGTAACATACCTACTTAATCCCTCATAAAATAGGGATAGAGTTACATGAATCCACTAACTAAAAAAGCCGATGACAATGTCTGATTAAAACTTCAGACATGCACATCAGCTATTGAGGAGGAGAACAGTTGAACTATCCTCGTAATTTCAACAATCCGCAAATTGGCACGGCATGGTTTGGAACCCATATTGTACTCATTAACTGCAATCATCAAACCGGTGAAATGCTAACCTTGTTTCAAAGCGATCATGCCCCGACTGAGCCAGTATCCGAAAGTTGTGCTGAAACATTATCAAGATATATCAGCATCGGCTATACACTTATTGGAGCCTACCCTCTTAATAAAAGGGAAATCCAGTATGTTCTACAGTACCGATGAGCGTTATTCGTTATACCATGATATCCCTATCGTATTGACTCCGGCATGCACGGCAATTGCAGTAGATAAAGGGAAAGGGTTAATTGGGATATCCGGATACTTTTCCTTGAGATTGGCTACTAGAACATCCGCTTCCTCCACGTTCGTACCATGTAAAACAAACAATTCTTTGATGTTTGCCTGTTCATTGGCTTCGTCAAGGAAATCAACAATCTTTGATAACGCTTTCTTTTGGGTACGTACCTTTTCTGCTACATCGAGCTTTCCTTCTTCTATCCGAATGATTGGTTTAATCTGGAGAAGGCTACCCAATAATTTTTGTACTCCTGACATTCTACCACTACGGTGCAACTGTTCAAGACTGCCAATCAGAACATAGATGTCACATTTTGTTGCCAAATCATGGAGGTAGTCCAGAATTTCCTCATGCGACTTGCCTGCCTCTTGAGCTTGAATGCCTTTCTTTACCATGGCGGATAGTGGGAACGAAATGACTTTTGAATCCACTGTGTGAACAGGAATTTCCACAAGCTCCCCTGCTTGCATACTGGATGATACCGTCCCGCTTAGATGACTAGATAGGTGCACAGAAATAATTCGATCATAGGATTCTGAAAGCTTATTGTACAATTCCACAAATGCCCCTACGGAAGGTTGAGAAGTTTTGGGCGGGGTACTGCTTGCCGCAAGCCTTGTATAGAAGTCCTCTAAAGATAAAGTGACTCCATCGAGAAATTCTTCCTCTTCAAAATATACCACCATCGGTATGCTATATACATCAGGATGGTTCTTCAACATCTCGTCCAAATATGCCGTACTATCAGTTACCCATGCTATCTTTTCCATAAAAAATCCCCCGTTCTCTATATCTTTTATCCTATTTTATTCTACTATTCTGATAATAATGATTGCAACCTTGGAAATACCTTTAATGCGGTGTCATGGAATACCGCTTGATGAAAGTCTTCAGGAATAATCCCTTTGATGAATTGTATATAGCTACCCACTGATAGAAGTGGCCAATCAGTCCCAAACATAAGCTTCTCATAATGGTCGCAGTAGTCGAGAGCATGTAAAAGGTGCTGCAGAAACCTTGTCTGCCGATGGCGATTAATTTCCCGTTCTGTTCCGACAATCAATCCCGAAAGGTCCGCATACATGTTTCTGTTTTTATACACAACCTCTGCACCATCGAGTACCCAAGGGTCACCGAAATGTGCCATTACAAAGGTGACATCCCGGTTTGCAACAGCCACCTCATCTAGTGTCAATGGGTGTGAGTATTTTAACAGCCCTCTTTCTGAATATGTATCCCCTGTATGAAATACGACCGGTAATTGATACTTGGCTGCCAGTCGGTAAATCGGAATATAAATCTCATCATAGGCATAGAAGGGGTAATAGCCCAAATAGATTTTCATTCCTACCACATTGGTTTTTTGAATTACTCTTTCAAGTTGCCTGAGATTCTCTTCTTTCATCCTATAAGGGTTAATCCCTGGACAATAACCCATGTTTGCGGGAATGAAAGGTGAAAGGTCTAGCCCCATCGGCGTTTCACTGCGATTGTCCGGAAATCCATAAGGCTCTGTCTCTGTAACCCCCATCGCCACCGCTCCCACTACATGATGTTCCTTCCATTCTTTCAGGAGCCCATCATATGTATAGGATAGACGTGAAAGGTTATCTGCGGTGTCCTTAAAGCTCTTAATAGTTGAAAAATGCACATGGGCGTCAATGATTTTCAAGCGCTTACTCCTTTCTTCGGATAGTGATAATATTATTTATTCGATAGTAATATAGAAAACCCTTCTCTAAATTTAAGAAAAGGGTTTTCTTTTATAATAGGTTTTATAAGTCGCCATTATTCTTTCAATAGCAAAAAATCAGTTTAAATTTATTATAGTAACTTCTCAATATCATTTTTCAATTTTGATGGTGAGGTCGTAGAAGCAAAGCGCTCCACCACTTCCCCGTTTCTGTCCACAAGAAATTTGGTGAAATTCCATTTAACCGCTTTTGAGCCAAGTAATCCCGTCGCATTTTCTTTTAGATATTCAAAGAGTGGATGGGTATCGTCACCATTCACTTCCACTTTGGAAAACATAGGAAAGGAAACACCATAATTCAACTGGCAAAAGTCATTGATTTCCTCTTCTTTTCCTGGTTCCTGATTGCCGAATTGGTTACAAGGAAACCCAAGTATCATAAATTGTTTATCTTGATACTCTTTGTAGAGCTCCTCCAACTCTTCAAATTGCGGGGTAAAACCGCATTTACTAGCTGTATTGACAATAAGAATTACATATCCTCTATATTCCGATAACGGTACTTCATTACCTTTGATGTCGATTGCAGAAAAGTCATAGATTGTTGACATTGTGCTCACCTCATTTTTTTTGGTTCTGTTAAACACCGCTGTTGATTTCCGCACCGGGCTTCGCTTTCCGCGGGGCGCTTGTGGAGCCTCCTCGGCAAGCCTGCGGGGTCTCCACTAAGCGCTACCTCCCGCTGGAGTCTTCGCCCTGTGCTACAATCAACAGCTAAAAGTCTCTTTTACATAGCTGATTTATACTCATTATGAATCAAGGGGATGGTTCTGTCTATGTTGAGTATGCTGAAGCTAGTTAAGGCTTTGGATCATAAAAGTAAGCATATCTCTAAGGTCATCAATATTCTCCTCATGGATAAGCCTGGTAAAGTTGATTTCAGCTGAAAGTGTAACCTCTTCCTCGGCGTCGTGTTTTCTGGTGGAAAAGATGGTGATTTCTCTTTCTTCCCAAATATCTGAAAGAAAGATTCTCCATTTCAACACTTCAGCATCGATATCAGCTTCAGGGTGAGCTATTTTCATAAATACTAGCTTCACACGGCAACCAGGCTTCTCGTTTAGCCGGAGTAATTCTCCTGAGATATTTTCGATATCAGAGGAAAGACTAATCTCTCCAAACACTTTGTCATCTAGCGTAAATTTCATACTGAAGGAACGGGACATCGTCGCCAGGTCAATCCTATCCTTGCGGTCTGCAATCTGAATCTGTCCTACGAGATCCAAATCGTATAAATCACCCTCGATTACCACTTTCAAATTATCAAAGACAGTAGGGTCGAACATCAGAAAAGTCCTACCGCTTTTCCATCCACATCCACATCCATATTAAGTGTTGCTGGCTGCTTTGGCAGTCCTGGCATCGTCATGATATTTCCGGTCAGTGCAACGATGAACCCAGCTCCTACCGATGGCTTCAACTCCCTGATTGTGATGGTGAAGTTTTGAGGTCTGCCAAGCTTCTTGGCATCATCGCTTAAAGAGTATTGCGTCTTTGCCATACAAACAGGCAGATGGCCCCACCCCTCACCAACAATCTGCTGAAGCTGTTTCTTTGCAGCGGGGAGCAGTTCCACTCCTGATGCACCATAGACGTTTTTCACAATCGACTCCAATTTTTGTTCGAGCGGGTCCTCGGAATTATATAATGGAGTAAATTCAGCCTGCTTATTTTCCAACTGCTGAAGAACTTTCGTCGCCAGGTCTATTCCACCTTCCCCGCCTTTTTCCCAGACTTGGGTCAATGCCATAGGAATCTGGTTTTCCTCGCACCATTGACGTACAAAATCAATTTCAGCTGCGGTATCGGTAATAAATTCATTCAAGGCAATAACAAATGGCAGGCCAAATTTTTGTACAGTTTCAACATGTTTTTTTACGTTTTCTATACCTAACGTCAATGCTTCAAGATTCTCTTCCTTCAGCTGATCCTTAGACATCCCTCCATGCATTTTAATAGCACGAATGGTTGCCACAATTACCACTACTTCTGGGTTGAACCCAAGAGCAGGTGTTTTGATATGCAGAAATTTCTCCGCTCCAAGATCTGCCCCGAATCCAGCTTCTGTCACCACATAATCACCTAGCTTCGCAGCCATTTGCGTGGCCATCACACTGTTACAGCCATGTGCTATGTTGGCAAAAGGTCCGCCGTGAATAATAGCCGGTGTATGTTCCATTGTCTGTACAAGGTTTGGCATGCAGGCATCCTTTAGGAGCAAAGTCAATGCACCTTCCACTTTGAGATCCTTTACAGTTACCGGTTTTTTAGTAACATCATAACCAATGACCATTTTGGAAAGCCGTTTTTTTAAATCACTTAAGTCCTTTGCCAAACAAAACACTGCCATTATTTCAGATGCAACCGTAATATCAAAACCATCCTCACGAGGCACACCTTGAGTAGGTCCGCCCATCCCAATCACCACTTTTCTGAGAGCACGGTCATTCAAATCGAGCACCCTTTTCCAAGTGATTCTTCTTGTGTCGATCTGCAGGGCATTTCCTTGATGGATATGGTTATCAATCATCGCCGCCAAGGTATTGTTGGCAGTCGTGATGGCATGGATATCCCCTGTAAAATGAAGGTTGATATCCTCCATCGGCAACACCTGTGAGTATCCCCCACCAGTTGCTCCACCCTTCATACCCATTGTTGGCCCAAGAGATGGTTCCCGCATTGCAATCATCGCTTTTTTACCAAGCTTATTTAGCGCCTGACCAAGTCCCACTGTAACCGTAGACTTTCCTTCACCCGCTGGAGTGGGATTGATTGCTGTAACCAAGATGACCTTACCATTTTCTTTCGTATGTAAACGTTTTGTTATATCAAGAGAAAGTTTTGCTTTATATTTTCCATATAGCTCTATTTCATCTTCTTCAATATCAAGCAGACTAGCAATGTCCATAATCTTTTTCATAGATGCTTGCTGTGCAATCTCAATATCGCTAAGCACCGCAGTCTTAGTATGCTTCATCATTCATTCCCCCGTATATAATGATAGACTTCTTTATTACCTGCCAAACAATGTTATTATTGTACCACTTTTCTTTAAAATTATGGGTGTGGTTCTGCTCACCAGCCTCCTCTGCCGTTTAAAATTTCATAAAACCTTAACATATATTTTGAAAAACTTTAATTTTCCGACAACAAACGGCTGATAACATTTATTATGGGGACAGTTAATTTGTTAGGAGGTTTAAAGATGGGTAAGAGGAATCCAAAGATTATTATATTGACTGCTTCTTATGGAAATGGTCATTTGCAAGTTGCCAATTCTCTTTATCAGGAGTGTTTGAACAGAGGATTTGATAATGTAAAAATTTGCAATCTATATGCTGAATCACACCCCTTCTTTTCGGAACTGACTGAAAAACTTTACAAAAAAAGTTTTACTTTCGGCAAGCAATTCTACAAGCTGTTTTATTATGGTACGGATAAAATGCAAAGTAAAAAATTGCTTCGATGGTATTATCAGTATGGATTCAAACGGTTGACGTCTCTTATCCAAACGGAAAAATCCGACATATTAATTAACACCTTTCCGATAAACGCCGTTCCTGAATTTAGAAGAAGGACAGGCATCGTTATTCCGACTTTCAATGTCATAACCGACTATTGCCTTCACAGACTTTGGCTGCATCATGAAATAGATAGATACTATGTTTCCACAAATGAAATGAAATTAAAAATAATGTCAGAAGGTGTTATTGAATCCAAAGTAGTAGTAAGCGGCATCCCTATCCGACCAGCATTTTCAGAAATAAGGAACAAAAGGCATCTCTTTGAAAAATATCATCTTACTCCAGGAAGAAATTTGGTCCTCCTTCTTGCTGGAGCACAAGGTGTTCTAAAGAATATGAAGGAGATTTGTGAAACCCTTCTCCAACAAACAGATCATCAGGTAACTATAGTGTGTGGCAATAATCATTCTCTAAGAAACGAGCTTGCCCCGTTGGCAAGCAAATACGTTGGAAGGTTCCATTCCTTTGGGTATGTGGAAAGAATCGATGAGCTTTATAGGCTGGCAAGTGTGATCGTTACGAAACCGGGAGGAATTACACTTACAGAGGCTACCGCAATCGGCTCCCCTCTCATCCTTTATAAACCTATACCAGGTCAGGAAAGAGAGAATGCTGTGTTTTTTACAGAAAAAGGGGCTGCAATAACTGTCCATCATCAAGATGAATTGATAGGTACTATTGCCTCTTTACTTGAGAATAAAGAATGGCAAATGGACATTTACACCTCATTAAAAAAGTTGCACATTCCACAGTCGCACCATGTAATTATGGATGATATCCTGACTGAAAGTGATAAAATAGCTAGGTCACCGGTCTTTATAAAAAATGTGAAAATCGATAAAAAAAAGCTTGGGAGCTAAAATATCAGCTCCCAAGCTTTTCTTTCAATCATTCTGAATCACTACCGCCCTTTGCTTTTACACCCTTACTTTTATAAGGCTTGTTGCTTTTGGCTTTATTAGCTGCTTTCTGCCAACGGCTCCATCCCTTCTTACCTGTTCCACGGCCTGTTCCTCCGCCTTTGCTCTTTCCGCTACTCATCGCCTTCACTCCTGTATATGTTAAATGAATATAATATATATAATTTGATTAAACATCTAGTTTACTACAGTAAAGTGACAATGGAAAGTTTTTTTATGAATGCTTAGAGTAGAGTAATCAAATTAAAGACATTCTAGCTGTTGATTGCAGCACAGGGCGAAGACTCCAGCGGGAGATACCGCTTAGTTGAGACCCCGCAGGATTGCCGAGGAGGCTCCACAGGCGCCGCGCGGAAAGCGAAGCCCAGTGCGGAAATCAACAGCGGCGCTTAACAACATTTACTCACTGGCGGTGTACACTTCCTCGAATGGCTGTACCACCACAAAACCACTGCCGGCGAATTTCATTTGGATAGACTCTCCACTTCCTCTTCCCAAGAAGGTCTTCAACTGCACATCTGTGACAAATTCCGGCTGAAGGTTCCCTGACCACGCAACAGTGGCGTTCGGGTCGGTATAGACTGGCTGCCCAGGATACACCATCAGGGTTAGCGGCTCATAATGAGAGGTAAAGGCAACCATCCCCTGCCCTTCCAGCCTGACATTGAACAATCCGCCCGCCATCATACCTGCCACTCTTCTCATCAATTTGATGTCCCAGTCCAAGCCTTTTTCAAAAGCCAGCAGATCGTTTCCATTAATGAAAATACTGTCGCCTTCTAAATCAAGGATAGTAATCTTCTTTCCCTGATCCGCAACATAAAGCTTACCCTTACCTGAAGCTTTCATTAATTGAGACCCTTCACCTGTAAATGCCTTCTTCATGAGTTTCCCTAAGCCGTGTTCAAGAATCCCTTCCCGCTGGAACTTGATGGACCCCTCATAGGAAATCATGGAACCCATTTTTGCCCATATGTCACCATTAAGGTTTATTTCAAGAATCCTTTCCGTCTCCAGTTCAAACAAACCTTGTCCCTTATCCTCTTGTTTACTTTTTTGAATAAATTGTTGAATGGAGTACTTAGACATACACTATCGCCCCTTTATTTTTTCTGTAGCATGAACACCCACATGAACGTTAATGACTGCTTCAGGATACGAGGCAGGTTAGTAGTGTCCAGCTTTTTTGCTTCTTCCTTATATACGGGCATCCCGTCCATAAGTTCCCAACCATTTTCCTGTGCAAGTTGTTCAAACTCCCAAGGCATCATGGTGTTGCAGATTGCTTTTTGGTTATATAACCTCGGAAAGCTGTTTCCTCTTGGTCCTGCTGTAGGTCCCAGCAAGCCTATAAACAACTTCCCATTAGGTTTTAGAACCTTATGAAACTCCTCCAACACTTGAAGGGGCTGTTCCACCCATTCAATACTATTGATTGCCATGATTGCATCTTTTGATGAAGGGTCCATGTGTAGTGCTGTCAAATCCCCTTTCTGAAAAATTACATGATTATGTACTCTTTTTTCCGTTGCAAGATCAATCATTTTCTCTGATATGTCAATACCGGTTACCTGATAACCGTTCTCCGCCAATAGTAGGGATCCGAAACCGTCCCCACAGCCTGCGTCCAGAATATGTGACCCTTCTGCTAACCTCGCCTGGATGAACGGCACAATGGTCTTCCTGCTTCCATGCAGCCACATGTTCTCACTATTTTCATGCCAAAAACCAGCCCGTTCGTTCCAGGCTTTTTCCGTTTCCTCATTCCAATTGAACGACTTCATCTAAACCCACCTCCGAATAATTTTATTCTACAAGGAAACGCTACAATCGTATAGAGAAAGGAGGATTAACTTTGAGCGAAACATTCGTGGCAGTGCAGAAAAATGGCGATGGAGACATCACAGGTTTTAAAACATCCACCGGAAGAGTCCTCTCCTATCAAGAAGCGTTGAATGATGTAAATCAAGGTGTAGTCATTGGAGCAAATGTATTTAAAGGCAAGGATGGCGAAATGTATATCCGAGGGAATGCGGATGGAGATCCTACCAACAACTTGGATAACTTACCGATGTTCTAACCTGCCGAAAGGAGATAACCATCATGACGAAGAAATATAACAAAGGCGGAAGCCAAAACCAAAACAGTCCTACTAGCAGCATTACAGGCGGAAGCGAGAAAGTTGCTGGTGATAACAGCAAAGGAAACAAGCGAAATAAAGATCAGAAGGATAAAACGGAGCTATAAAGTGAATTTAACTTTTCAGGCTGTTCAAAAGAGGTATTACTCTTCTGGACAGCCATCTTTTTTTGATTGGTAATTTTCAACTATTCCTTTATAATTTTTAGTATATATTCTATTTATCAGCTACCGTTTATTAGTAATCTGCAAAGGAGATTTCAAATGTACATACCTAAACAATTTATTAATGAAAATACGGATGAAATTATTCAGTTTATCCAAGAAAATAGCTTTGGAATATTATTCTCCGAACACGAAGGGATTCCCATTGCCACACACCTTCCTTTTATCGTTTCTCACAAGGAGGATGGTTCCATCATCCTACTATCGCATATGGCAAAAGCAAACCCTCAATGGAAATCACTGAACGACACTCGTGCCCTTGCAGTATTCACCGGTCCTCATGCCTATATTTCCGCTTCTTGGTACGAAGAGGAAAACACTGTATCTACCTGGAACTATGTAAGTGCACATGCTAACGGAAAAATAGAGATTGTCCTGGATGAGAAATCGCTGAAACATATATTGAAAGAAGCAACGAATTTCTATGAAAAAGGGTTTGAAAACCCATGGCGACTAGATGATAACAAAGACACTGTGGATAGTATGTTAAACGGAATTGTAGGCTTGAGAATGCAAGTGGAGAAGCTAGAAGGTAAGTGGAAATTGAACCAACACCACTCCACGTTAAGGAAAGAACGTGTCATTGAACAACTGAAAAAACAGACTCATTATGACTCAAACGAGATTGCGAGATTAATGGAAGAGGATCTTAATAGAAGTAACAAGGGATAAATCCATTGGGTTTATCCTTTGTTTGTTATTGCATGAAAAGTTAATTTATATCATAAAGAAAGGCTGTTTTCGTAAACTTTGTTGCTTTTTCGAAATGTTAAACCAACCGTTATATTCCTTACTGTCGTGCTCTTTTCCCGGCTGTACTGAATAAACTACATGCCTGTTTTAGAGTAGATATACTGTAAAAAGTCCAATTGCCGACTTTTTACTAGTGAATAGCAACAATCTTTGAGAAAAGAGCCTAAAGAAAAGCCATCAGAATCGATGGCTTTTTTATATACCCACATCACCTCATCCTCAAAAGCTGCTTTCGCTCATTGAACAAGGTTGGATAAGAGAGGAATCCAAGCATAATGCTTGTTACAGAGGCGGTAGTCAGAAGTAGAAATAAAATAAGCAACTGTAACTGCACAGCTTGTATAGGACTTGCACCTGCAATGATTTGTCCGCTCATCATTCCCGGAAGCTGGACAAGCCCAATTGTTTTTTGACTTTCAATAGTGGGAATCATACTTGCCTTGATTGCCTGTATGAGCTGGGTATGAATGGCCTGCTTGGTTGTTCCACCAAGAGAAAGGATCAAATCGATTTCGTCCTCTCTTGCTTCTACCTCTGACATAAATCTATTTAGAAATAAGATTCCAAGTACCATGGAGTTCCCGATGATCATGCCACTGATCGGAATGATATATTGCGCGGTTGGAGGAGTGATATTGAACCCGATCAAAATCCCTTGCGTCAGGATTTCAATAAAAATAAAGGTAATAGCCACTTTCCATGTGATTCCTTGGATCCGGGTCTTCTTTCTTGCAACATTCTGAACCGCAGCAGCAATCATGATGATTACCATTAACGTAATAAAAAAATACCCTTCCGATTCAAAAACGAACGTGAGCAGATAACCGACGATAAATAGCTGTATCACTGATCTTACAACCGCGATAATAGTATCCTTCTCCAAGCCCAGCCGGAAGGATTTAGAAAGCACAATAGGTATGAGAACAAAGATGAGTGCGATGGAAAGAGTCAGTGCGTTCATCCCAAATCCCCCCTAAGAAAAGCTTGGACTTTTTCATTTCGGGAGTTTTCAATTTCATTGCTTTTTCCCGCTTCCAACAGTTGCCCATTCATTAAAAACCACGTGTAGGTTCCGACAGTCAGCGCCTGTTTCAGGTTGTGAGTTATCCATACAATAGTCGTACCGTATTTCTTACTTACCTTTTGAATTAATTCATTGATTTCTTTTTGGGATACTTGATCCAAAGAAGCCGTAATTTCGTCCAATAGCAATACCTTTGGCCGGTTAACTAATGTTCGTGCGATGGACACCTTCTGCCTCTGCCCCCCTGATAAATCTTTGATGTTCTGATGTAAATGGTCTTCTCCAAGACCAACAACATTTAATATTTCCTTGGCTTCTTCTTCCGACAGTGAACCATTCTGGAGTCGTAATGGCAAAGAAAGATTATCAAACACATCTCCATCGACCATTGGGGCACTTTGCAGAGCAATCCCAACCAGCATACGAAGCTCAGTAGGTTCATATTGGTTAATCTCTTTGCCATTTATCACAATTTCACCTGAAGTAGGTGAAAGCAGACCGTTTAGCACCTTTAATAAGGTTGTTTTGCCAGCACCCGAGGGACCGACAAAAGTTGTGATCTCCCCTTCACGAATGACACCTGTAATTCCTTTTAAGATATGTATGTCTTCCGTTTCATAATGCACGTTTTTTAATCGTATTGCTTCCTGCAAACTTAACCCCTCCTTCCCTGTGTCACCACTTTCTACTATTCCCTTGTCAGGTAAAAAAATAAGGCCGAGCATATTACTACCCGGCCATGGAATCTTAAAATACAAATTGAATTCTGTCCTCTTTCCACTCCAGAGATGCGTTGAATACCTTTTCCCCTTTTTTGAACCCTTTAATCTCATCAGTTTTCCCTTCCCCTAACAGCTTTTTCGCATTAGTAGCGGAGATTGTTTTTCCGAGTATCTTTTTGGAGATGGTAAAATTGCATTTATTTGAATTGTAGTTGGAACACCCATAGAATGAGCCTTTGTCCACTATATCCCCATCACATTTTTTACAAGTGCCAACTTTGGTTCCCGTTCCTGCCGACCCACGACTTCGACGCTTTCCTTTTGTGTACTTGAATTCACTGATGTCCATTCCTTCAAATGACCATTGGTCACTTTGTGTTTTGGCATCATCTATCAGTTTAATGGAGAGCTTTTTGACCTGCTCCATGAACTCTTCTGGAGATGCCTTCCCTTCCCCGATTTCATGAAGCCTTTGCTCCCATTTAGCGGTCATTTCCGGGCTTGCTAGAATGCTTGGACCAATCGACTGAATGAGTAGTTTTCCTTTATTGGTAGCAAATACTTGATTTCGTTTAACATCGATATACTTTCTATCTTTTAGCACCCCGATAATGCCAGCACGGGTCGCTTCTGTTCCAAGACCTTCCGTTTTGTTGAGCACTTTCGTCAATTCCCCATCCTCCAGGTGCTTGCCGGCGGTCTTCATCACAGTAATCAATTGACCTTCCGTATATCGTTTCGGTGGTTGGGTCTTTCCTTCTTTTACTTTCACATCATGGACATTGCCTGTTTCCCCTTTTTCAAGGGAAGGGAGATTTTGTTCTTCTTCATCTGTTTCCTTGTCCTTTTTGTTCCCATAGATGACGGTACGCCACCCAGTCTGCACCTCTTCTTTCCCTTTTGAGAAAAACGTGGCGCGCCCATCCACTAAGGTATTAATCGTAGTGTAGTCGAAAATCGCTTTATCGTAGTGAGCTGCAATAAGACGCTTTGCTATAAGCGTGTAAATTTTCTCCTCATCAGGTGACATCTTAGATGGGTCGGTTACCTGCTCGGTCGGTATAATGGCATAGTGATCAGTTACCTTCTTCTCATTTACCACCCGCTTGTTATTCATGACGGACGAAAATGGGAGTGGAAAATAAGCTTTAAATGCATCAAACGAACTCAGCTTCTGTAGTGTTTCGGGAAACATGGCTGCCTCTTCTTTTGTCACAAAGCTTGAGTCAGAGCGGGGATAGGAAATAATCCCTTTAACATATAGCTTTTGAGCTATCTCTAATGTTTTCTGTGGTGAAAATTTATACATGCTGTTGGCTGTAGCCTGTAAGGAAGACAGGTTGAATAGGAAAGGAGGTTGAAATTCTTTTCGTTCCTTCTCAATGGTATCAATCCGAGCGTCTTTCCCTTTACAGAACTGCACTATTTTTTCGGACAAATTTGGATTATCGAGCCTCGATTCCTCATTCTTATGCCATTTTCCTTTATATTTCTTTCCGTTCATATTGAATGTTGCCAGCACTTCCCAGAAAGGCTTTGATTGGAAATTTTCTATTTCCAGCTCCCTTTTTACAATTAAAGCGAGGGTTGGTGTCTGTACCCTACCAGTGGAAAATACATCGGAAATCCCTTTCTGTTGCAAGAGTAAAGTATATGCTCTTGACGCGTTCATCCCTATCAACCAGTCAGCACATGATCTACTTAATGCTTCATAGTAGACATTCCTGGTTTGGTGCTCATCAAGAAGGTTTTCAAATCCTTTTTGTACCGCTTTAGGTGTCAGTGAGGATATCCATAGGCGCTTTAGAGGTTTATTACAGTTGCTGACAAGAAGGATGATGCGGATGATTGCTTCACCTTCCCGCTCCGCATCACCTGCCATAATGACTTCTGAAACCTCAGGATGATGAACTAATTTTTTCACTGTTTGGAATTGCTTCCATTTGGATTTGGTTACTTTGTGTTGAAATCGTTCGGGTATGATTGGGAGAGTTTGCAGGGACCATCGTTTCCATGCCTTGTCGTATTCTTCCGGGGATAACAGTTCACAAAGATGTCCTACCGCCCAAGTCAACAAGGCGCCATTCGGGAACATCGGTTGCGGGGGGATTTCTACGTATCCATCCTTTTTCTTGAAGGAAAATGGAGCAGCAAGCTTCAATCCTTGATCCGGCTTTTCGGCAATAATTAATTTCACTACATCTTCCACTCCGCTCTATGTAAAAATAAATGCAGGAAAAGAGTGCGCTACCTTCTCTCTTTTCCTACATTTATTATAAAACCAAAACATTTGTTTGTATAGTTACGTGGATACAATATTTTTGACGGGAACTATGTTCTGCACAGTTATTAGTGGATATGCACTCTGTTGAGTTTCTCCTACCACCAGACAGTCGTCAATCTTTACTGCAAAGGAATCCATCAAATAAATGTCCTTTAATACCGAGCACAGACTTTGGTAGATGATGTCCTCGTTTAATGAATACAAATGAAGATTCGTTTTGATCCTTAAGATCATTTCCCTACCCTCATAATGTGTCCGCAGCATAGCTTATCCCCCCTTTACCTATGTGTATGTAGAAATATAAAAAATAAAACAGGTACAAAGTTCGAGTCCTTGACTCTAGTAGAGAAAATATTGTATATTGAAATTGTCATTTAACCGCATTCTTTTTGTCTGGGAATTCGGTTGTGATAATACAATTTTACGGCACACTGTGCGCTTTTAGGAGGAAATATAACAATGCAAAACGGTAAAGTTAAATGGTTCAACAACGAAAAAGGTTTCGGATTTATTGAAGTAGAAGGTGGAGAAGACGTATTCGTACATTTCTCTGCAATCACTGGAGAAGGTTTCAAATCCTTGGAAGAAGGCGAAGAAGTTTCTTTTGAAATCGTGGAAGGAAACCGCGGACCTCAAGCTGCCAACGTTTCAAAACTTTAATCTAAGGCTGTAAAATATACTGTAAAATATATAAGTAAAAGAAAGAGACCGCCATTTTGGTTGGTCTCTTTCTAATTTTCAGATTTTTTTGGTGTATAAAATTTACTTACCGTGAATATCTTCGGCCCCTTTGACCGATTCTAAAAAAAGAAGGAGGCTGTAAAAATGGATAACCAACAACATAATAATGATAACGAAATACACACTGGATACAACGATTTAGGCCAAGTGGAAGTGTCCATCCAATCTGCTGAGAAAATGGTCGGTTCAGCTACCATGAGCCTTGATGCGGAATCAATGGATCATGCAGAAAGAGCTATTTCCAACGCAAGATCATTACTTAATGATGCAAAAAACGCTGGTACCGGACTTGATACAGATTTTCTTCAAAACTGTGAACTGACACTTAACCAGTGTGAACATCAGCTATCTGAAGCACGAAAATGACCGCCTAATGGGCGGTTTTTTAAAAGAATAAGAAAGTAGATAATTCGGTTGATTCCTTTCCAGGCGCTTCGCTTGCCTGCGGGCGGTCCGTGAGCATCCTCACTTAGTTGCGGGGTCTCACCTGTCCCTTCCTCCCGCGGGCGTCTGCGCGCCTTCCACTCCAATCAACAAAGTGACTTCATTCATCTAAGGGTATAGGAAAGGGCATCTAACTTAGTTAACTGAAAAAGAATTAACGTTTCGTTTGCGTAATTTCTAGCTGTGGATTGGAGCAAATGGCGAAGACTCCAGCTGGGGAGTAGCGACAATCTTGAGACCCCGCAGGCTTGCCGAGGAGGCTCAAGGTCGCCCCGCGGAAAGCGCAGCTATTTGCGGAAAGAAACAGCGGCGTTAACCAAACAACTAAAGTTTTACAGCTTTAAAAGGACCGGGCGGTTTCTGCCTGGTTTTTCTTAAGCCATAATAAAAAATCAGCCAGTAAAGCGCCAACTACTTGCGCTCCACCAACTGATCTCCCAGCTTTTTGATTTCAGCACCCACTGTACATTCGCTGATACAGAAGAATTGAGCATGTGTTTTGCCATAGTCCTTCCGCAATGTCTGCTTAACAAGACACTCGGTACAATACGTATCTAAAATTTCACCAACCTCCATCAGTATCTTTTTGCGATTAATCATTCTCTCTATTCACTCCTATATTCACAGTAGCAAATTGCTTTCTATTGGTGTACCTTCCATTGCCTGCTTTGCAAGCTGATGAGCCTCTGTGTTATCTTTTCGTGTGACAGGTTCATATATAGGCCTTATTTTCAGTACTTTCAACTTTTCTTCTATTTTATCCAGCCAGCGATTAAAAAGTTCGTCATAGCACGGCCATTCACCGGAAAGCTGGTTTAGAACCACCAGGGAGTCCCCCTTAAAAGTCACTTCCATCGCCCGTATTTCCAGATGCTCCAACTGTTGTACTAGAAAATAGAACGCAGCATATTCCGATTCGTTGTTGGATTCAAGTTCCTCAAGCCTGGCATTTATTCTGTACCTGTAGTCTTTTCTATTTTGATTATAATAAACCACATTTCCGATTCCCGCCAGTCTAGTGTCTGTATCGTACCCTCCATCAAAGTAGGCTACAACGTCCGATATTCCCACTTCACTCTGTTTAATCCATTTGTTTATCTCTTTTTTTGTCCATTCCGAGCCATCCTGATCAAAGAAGGATAGTCGTTTCACTCTTCCTGTCTTTTCTATATCTTCAGCAAGCCTTAGCGCGATCCTGATGTCGAGCTCTTCACTTCTGAAGGTTGTTTCTATATGTTTTGGTGTATGGTAGTGCCATTCCAACGTCAAGTTCATCTAATGGAAATCCTCCTTCCAACTAACTATATCCCTTAATACCCTCTGTCGAGAAAAAGTATCTATGATATGGCTTTATTCCTTTACTGTTATTGTGTATTCTTATCTTATCACAGGACATGTGGAAATATGTTTGTATAACACTTTTTAATAGGTAGGCGAATAGGATGATTGAAGTTTATATAGATGGGGCAAGCGCTGGAAACCCTGGTCCTTCTGGTGCAGGGGTATTCATTAAGGGACATGGACGTGCTGAACAATACAGTATTCCACTTGGGATCATGTCGAATCATGAAGCGGAATTTTGTGCTCTGATTGAAGCCTTGAGAATTTGTTCAAAACAAGGCTATAACATTGTCTCTTTTCGAACTGACTCACAGGCTGTGGAAAGTGCGATGGAAAAGCGCTTTGCAAAAAAAACGGAATACCGGGTACTGTTGGAAGAGGCACTATGCTTATCGGATCAGCTGGACCTTTTCTTTATCAAATGGATACCGAGCAAAGAGAATAAAATGGCTGATGAACTTTCACGTAAGGCCATTCAATTAAATTAAAAGGACTTTCACCATTGAGGGAAAGTCCTTTTTAAATAATCCTTTTTTCCTTGGCCAATTCAAAGGCTGCACGCTTGGAATGGACCTGTTCCTGTTTGATCATTTCCAAGAATGAGACAAAAAAGCTCCCATCAAATTGCTTTTGTGCCTTTAACGTAATTTCGATGGCTATGTTGACCAAGTAGTCGGAACTGTCTGTATAGTGCTTTCCAAATTCTATAAAACCAAGAGAATCTTCCCCAAATTTAAAACCCTTTGCGGTAAGTTGTTGCAGATATTCCTCTGTACTCCATGTTTTTTCCATGTCTATCCACCCTTTTGTTCATCCCCATCTACAATCTTACCGCAAAATTTGTCGTTTGCCCATTAAAGTTTGTTCCAAAGTTCCAATTTTTTCTTTTTAGGTAGCAAGCGCATTCCAAGGAAAGCTAATGCAATTCCAAACAAAGCACCTCCAACCACTTCCTCTGGTTGATGACCCAAGCGCTCTTTTAAACGTTTCTCCAATTTGTCATGCACATTTTTATCCGGCTTACCTTCAAGTCTGTCCAATTTTTCTGCAAGGTCGTTGACTGCAAGCGTGATTTCCCCGGTTTGACGTCTCACCCCTTGGGCATCATACATGACAATAACTCCGAAAATAGCTGAAAGTGCAAAATCTATTGTTCTGAACCCCCTCTTCAGGGCAATGATGGTGGCCAAAGCGGATACTCCTGCTGAGTGGGAACTTGGCATCCCTCCTGTTTCAAAGAAGGTGTTCCATTCCCACTTTCCCGAACGGAGATATTTTATCGGTATTTTTAAAAATTGTGCCAGCATGATGGCACTGAATGCAATTTTCAATGGTCGGTTCAACCTAATCACCTCATGGTTAGTTTGGGTCAGTTTGAACTCCACAATTCAACATAATTTTTAGAAGAGAAAGGAAAACTATTTAACGGAGGTGAGAAGTATGAGCAGAAACAAGTCAGAAAACAGAGGAAAAAAAGCACCAGGTGTTAACCCGCAAGGTTATGGGCAGGATGCGGAGTTTGCACAAGAAGTACATTCCAAGCTAGAAAATAAAGCAAAAAAAGATAACACCAAAAGATAAAAAAGAGAAGATGATTCGCTTATCTCCTCTTTAGTGTATAGACAAATTACTTTAATAATATTCAGTAACCATGTTGATTGGAGTGAAAGGCGCGAAGACTCCTACGGGAGGAAGGGACATGGGAGACCCCGCAAGGCGTAGCCTGAGGAGGCTCCCGGACCGCCCGTGGAAAGCGAAGCGCCTGAAACGGAAATCAACAGTTAAATGTAATTTGTGTAGTTAGCAAACTTTATTAATAAATGCATGTAAATTTTTGAACTCCAACTCATCAAATTTACTTGCGACCTTGCTGCGATCGATTGTGATAGTGGCATCATGAAGTTCACAAGCAATCGGTACATCACACTTGATAGTTGCAAGCTCCCTAGAAAGGTGCAACAACTCCAAGCTGTCTTCAAATTTCTGGCGCTGGCTCTTAGTTAGCGCCGCCAGATTTTCGAGAATACCATCTACAGTCTGATACTCCATCAACAGCTTTGTAGCTGTTTTTTCACCGACCCCTTTAACACCAGGGTAATTATCACTACTGTCACCCATGATCGCTTTAAGGTCAATCAACTGTTGGGGTGTAAGACCTTTTTTCTCATAGAATCCATTCTCATCCAACACTTCATAGTTACCATAGCCTTTTAACAGCAGAGCCACTTTAATATTAGGCTTGATTAGCTGTAGAACATCTTGGTCACCTGTCAGAATAGTGACCTCCGCTTCTTCCCGATAAAGTTCAGCAAGTGTCCCCAGGCAATCATCCGCTTCAAAACCTGCAAGTCCAATATTCGGGATATCGAACGACTCCACGACTTCCTTCACCAGGTCAAACTGTGGAATCAATTCTTGTGGCGGGGCTGGTCTGTTTGCTTTATAGTCATCAAACATTTCGGTACGGAACGTCTTGCTTCCCATGTCCCAGCAGCAAACAACATGTGTGGGCTGGAAGGTTTCCATAGAAGTGATCATATGTTTAACAAATCCCTGTACTGCATTAGTCGGGATTCCGTTGGATGTGTACATGAAACGGTTATAGACGCTAGTGGCAAAAAAGGATCGAAATAATAATGCCATTCCATCTATCAGTAATACTTTTTTCACAAGAACACTCCCTCTCTTTTCCGCTTATGATTATAGCACAGATTGGGATCAAGGGACAGATGGTTCTCTGTGGATTCCAACATATAAAAAAGCCATCAACCATAGAAGGTGATGGCTCAATTATTTAATGATTTTTCTTGTTCGTCATTTTCGCTGCTTCGTATTCCGCATAAGAAGCAAACTCAGTATCCATGTTGCCTTTTTGCTTGGCGTTATTGTTACGCTGCGCATTTGCATTTCCTTTTTTCGTACGACCCATTCTAAATCTCCTCCTTTGCATTGGGATCCCTTTTAGTTTGTGTAGGGGATCAGCAATTTACATGAGGGTAAATTTAGCTCTCTATTTTAGATATTGGGTTCTCTGTGTAACTTATCCAGTCACTCCAACTACCGGCATAAAGCTTGACATTAGTATGACCAGCCTCTTTCAGGGCCAAGATCGTCGGACAGGCGGTAACACCAGAACCACAGTAGACGACAATCTCTTTAGAAGAGTCCAGCTTGGAAAATCTTTCTTTTAAATCTTCTTTCTGTTTCCACTTTCCATTCTCCAGACTATCCATCCAGAAAAAGTTCAGAGCACCTGGTATATGGCCGGCAATCCTATCTATCGGCTCCTCGATTCCTTTATAACGATTAGGCTCCCTTGCATCGAGAAGATAGGCGGTTCCATTCTTGTAGGAGGATAATTGTGACTTGATGTCTTCCTTTTCCATCAACAATTTATTTTCAAGCTTAAAAGTAAAACTTCCCTGCTTTTGCTTTTGTGGCACCTCTGCCGTTACAGGATATCCTTCCTCCAACCATTCTCTGTAGCCACCATCCAGAACCAACACATGTTTATGACTCATAACTTGCATCAGAAACCAAAGCCTTGAAGCCATGGCACCGTTCTGGTCATCGTAAAGCAGTACCGTGCCATCGTCATGGACTCCCGCTTCTTGCAGTTTACGATGCAGTTCCTGAAAATCAGGCAGTGGATGTCTGCCACCATGAGTATTGACTTCTCCGGAAAGATCATGATTCAGGTCCATATAATGGGCCCCCGGGACATGATGTTCTTTATATTCTTCAAAACCTTTTTCCGGTGCATGAAGATGAAAGCGGCAATCAATGATAATGAGCTCATCCAACTGCTCCTTCACCCATTTTGCTGAAACGATATGCGTCATGGTTTCCCTCCCCCGTGTTATTTACTTCTAGAAACAAATTCCTCCACCATTTCCTTCGTCACCAGTTGACGTTGAGGAGCGATACCTTTTCGAGCGAGTTCATTGATTCTTTTCGTTATCTCGTTTATTTTTTCGGTTGTAAATGATTTGTTTTGCTGGCATAGTACAATTGCCTCTTCTATGTATGACTCTCTTTGCTGTTCAAGTTGTAGAAAGTTCATCACGACTTGATTTTGTTTCCTAGAATGCTCACTGATTGCTTTGTGTACGCTCATGGTTGTTCCTCCGTTTTTCTCTGTTCTTTTTTCATTAATTGTAATACGTTCTCTTTAGGTTGCCAACAATTGAATTTGAAATGTGGCTTCGTTTCGTATCCAAGTCTACTGCAACGATACACCGTACCTCTCTCCAATTTTATCACTTGATAATGCTTACAGGTGGCACAGGCATGAAATCGATTACCTTTCGTGATCACTCTCACCCTCTATTCCCAGCTCTTGAAAAAATAGCCCCTCTAAGTCGTGAAGCTCCACCTTCCCCTCGCTAAGATGGACCAAAGGCTTTTCGGAAGCAGTTAAAAAGTTCTTTAATTTGGTAGTAAGTTGAAGGATGATTGGATGTTCGGTCAAATCTTCTCCCATCTTCAAGCGAAATAGTAGCGATAGCTCATCGCTATTGAACACTCTGCTTTTTTTTATAAGCTCCTTAAACTGAATCGTTAAAATATCATGGTGGATGACCTGTTCCAACATAAGAGATGCACGGACCGAGTGAACAAGATAAGAACTTTCTTTTTTCTCGCTCCATGCGTGAAGATTCTTCTTAGCCATATTCACATAATGGAGGGCCAGCACTTTCTTTGAAAAATCGCTTTGGATCATTTCTTTTAATTGAACCATCACCGGGCTCATTTCTCTATAAACGATAGGGGATAGTATCCATTCATATATGGATGGATTTGATTTTTTCGCCAAAAGCAATGCCTTTTTCAAATCCCAACCTTGTATGTCATATTCTCCTTCTTGGAGGGTAATGGTATCCCCCTTCCTCGTCAAGGAAAGATAGTCCTTAAAAGGAGCGATATAGATGAACCGAATATCGAAATCGCTATTTTCGGATGCAAAATCATATGCCCTGCTTCCCGCTTCACAGCCATAGAGGATCTTCACATTATGTTTGAACTCGATTCCGTTGAGCATATCTTTTATCCGGTTCAACTGTTTTCCTCCTTATTTACTATGTTGTTGAATATATTCCAGAACCCGTTCCAGCTGTGGAATGTCCTGTTCTTGCTCAAGTGCTGCCTGCATCCCGTCAAAATAATCATGAAGCTGTCTAAGGATATACTTCTTTACTTCTTCCAATGAATGTTCCAATTCAGTCTTATAATGAGTAGTCAGATCATCCCCGCTTCCCTTCAAGTAGCTATCCATCAGAGGAGAAAGTTCCTCTTCCAAAAACTGAGCCATTTTCAGTTTTTCATTTTTCTCAAAAAAAGCTTTCGCGTTGCGGTAATAGCCTACCGTTTGTTTTTCAAGTTTGGAAGTGATAGAAGGAAACGTACTTTTCATTTTAAACGGTTGGAATTCTTCCACCTCTAGAAAACGTACGGAAAGCTGTCCTTCCAGCTTTTTCGCTTCCGCTTCCAGTTCTTTTTGCCAGGAGTTCAGCGTCTTCCAGATAAAATTCTCAGCCCGAACTGTAGTTGCTCTTACTTCCTGCGAGAGATTGTGGGAGATATCAGTAACAAGCTCATGCAGACAACTGATCAGCTGCACTTTCATATTTCTCCCGTCCTCTCTGATTACTGCCGGATTAAAGCTTTCTTTGAAGAAATCAGAAAAACGTAATAATGTTCGTTGCTTAACGTAGTAGAGCAATTCATTTAATTCCTGGTCAAGTAGCGTGTAGAAGCTATCCGTTGAATATTCTTTGATATGTGCTTCTATCGTCACTTTGTTGTTGGCATGGAAAAGCTGCAATTTTTCCTTTTCCTCCGACCCAAGCTTTGCTTGCTGGACAAAATGGTTAAATAAAGCGACCGCTCGGTTTAAATCTAATTGCGCTGCATGGAGACTCATCTCCACCAGGTCCGCCTGAATGAAATCAGAAAATGCTTCTTCAAAATAACTCATCAAGGAACTTTTTAAAAATGGATGTTGGAAGAGCTGACCTTCTTTTTCTTTCAGGGCAAGCAGACTTGATACAGGATATAGTCTTGGATGACGGATCCCATATGTCGTCAATTGTTCTTTTACATAATCACATACCAACTCAAGCTCTTCCTCATTATTTGCAAGATCTGCTGCATTCACCAAGAAAAACATTTTATCCATGGCAAATGCATCTTTAACTCTGCCAAGTTGAATCAAGAATTCGCGGTCCGCTTTTGAAAAGGCATGCTGATAATAGGTAACAAACAGGATGGCATCTGCATTCTTGATATAATCAAAGGATACATCTGTATGCCTAGCATTGATCGAATCCGCTCCCGGTGTATCCACCAAGGTTAGCCCTTGTTTTGTAAATGGACAATCATAGAATACTTCAATCCATTCCACAAAGCAGGATTTTTCCTCCTGAGCGACATATGCTTCAAATTCATTAAGTGTCACCTTTTGAAGCGTTCCCAAGTGAGACTTCATATCCTCCCAGCCTGTCAGAAAAGCTTTCAAAAAATGAAAGTGAGTCTTCTTGCTTGCTTCAAGTTCAATGTGTTCATTTTTAGAAATCATACTCTTGATTGTCGGACCAGCATCTTCAAGATTGATTAAATTAGTGTCGAAATACAGCAAAGCTTGCTTTACATCTTCAAAAAGCTGTTCGGCTGTCTTCATCTGAATACATACCGTTCCATGAGGATTCCCCTCCGATATAGGAGAGATCTTATTGATGGAAGCAGTTGTGGGATTTGGTGAAACAGGCAGTACTTTCTCACCAAACAAGGCATTAGCAAGGGATGACTTCCCTGCACTGAAAGCTCCGAATAAAGCGACCGTAAAGGTTTGGTTCTCTATTTTACCTGCTCTCTTTTTCAGGTCATCCACAATCGTTTGGAAACCATGTATCCCATTCAAAGAGTACGCTGTCTCCTTAAGCCCTTTTACAAGAGATGTCGGGTCATTCTGCTTCATAGTATCTTGGATAACTTCTTGTTTCTGTATGTCATTTTTTAGCTTGTTTGAAGTGGATGGCAACTCATCTCCACGCACTCTTTTATATGGACGGTGAAGATACTCAGATAGCAGTTCAACCATTTCACCACTTTCCACTATTGTGTTTATGTTCCTAAAGAGGATGCTATTTAACACCTCATATTCCTGCTCGAGTTCCATATGGAGAATCGTAATGGCTTCTTGGGCATTGTGTATCGCTTCTATTCTTTCTACTTCCACCTTTAGCGCTCTCGTATTCTCCTGCATTTGTTGCTCGAGTTTCTCGAAGTAATCTTCCATCAATTTTTGCACCTGTTTCTGGTACTCCAATTTAATGGAATGAGCAAGATCTTTTGTATATTGCAAAACGGCATTCCCCGTATATCCTGCACCCGGTTTCACATGCCCTGATATAAATCCGTCGGTAATAAGAATCGTTATCCCTTGAACCTTATCAAATATGGCGGGTGAATAGAAATTCTGCTCCTTCAAAAAAGAAAAAATATGTTCATGAATAAACTTCTCAATCTGTGTTTTGACACGGTCGCCCAAATCATTCCGAAAGGCAGCACTTCTTTGCTCCCGCTCTTCCTGTGTTTTTTTACTAGAGAATAATAGTCCCACTTTAAATCCCTTTTGCTGGGATTCTAGATACTTCTCTGCTAATTCCCTCATCTCAAACGGTGTGATATTGGCGTTTTCCAATATCCGCTTTGTCTGATTGATAAATTCCTCTTTTATTTGAGCAGTTTCAGATTCGATGGATGTAAGCTTGGCTTTTACATCCCTTAAGGTTCCAACTACATCTTTAGGTATGTCTTCTGTTGATTGAATAATCTGTTCATGACGCTCGATTTCCTCTGCCCTCTGTTCCTGAAGCCATTCTTTATGTTCCTCCATTACATTATGGAGTGCCTTTTCAATCGTCTTAGGCAGAATATCAAGTTTATCTTGTCTAAGGATATGAATCGTCTCTTTGACGATTGCCAGGTCATTTAGGGGATGGTTCGAGTCTTTCAGGCTTGTAAAATAGATGCTTGCCGGCTCAATTCCCCAATCCTCAAAGGACTCCCTTATTCTTGCGTTGTATGTGGAAAACGGAATCTCTTCTTCCCGATGCTTATCAATTTGGTTCACAATTAAGTAAATCTTCTTTTCCTTGTCCTGAAGTTCTTTTATAAACTTTAAGTTCACTTCAGACTGGACGTGATTATAGTCCATCACATAGAAGATGACATCCGCCAAATGCAAGGCTGATTCTGTGGATATTCGATGGGCATCGTCGGTGGAATCCACCCCTGGGGTATCCAGCACAACCATGTCACTAGGAAGCTTCTCAAAAAGAAATTGGTATTCGACAGATTCCACTTGGTCCCCGTTTTTGCAATATGCCTTTACATGCTCAAATGATACTGGTGGCAGAATTTCCAGAGATTCTCCTTCAAAAAAATGAACATGTGCAAGCTCTTCTCCATTTCTGATCTGGACGACATTGGCTGAGGTTGGTATCGGACTCGCAGGCAGAATGGCTTCCTCCAGTATTTCATTGATAAAGGATGATTTTCCAGCTGAAAAATGTCCGCAAAATGCTATACTCAATTCTTTCGTTGTGTTTTTATTTAGAAGTTCGGCGACTTTTCTCGCACTTCTATGGTCACCGTGATTATGTAATTTTTCTAGGATTAAGTTCAGTTTTGTTTGTAGTAGACTTGTCTGCTGTGCTTGCTGTTGGATTTGCTGCTTTGGTTTGTTTGATTCCATTTCTTCTGTCCCCTTAGTTGTGTGTATCATTTCTACGTACTCCATGTCTATTTTACTTGAAATTGCAGTGTTTTCCCACTTTACTAGCCTTATTTATAAATATTTTTCTTCGAGAAACATGTGCATGGATTTTCTGCTAAGGTTTTTTGTTTCAACTCCTGTAGATTTCCGTTCCAGGTGTTCGCTTTCCGCGAGGCGGTGCTTGATCCTCCTCGGCAAGCCTGCGGGGTCTCAAGTCTACCGCTACCTCCCGCCGGAGTCTCACACCCTGCACTTCTATCTACAGGGAAATCACTTTGAGCAATGGGCTGAAGCATAAAAAAACAGGGACTTCTACGTGTTACCGGTGTAGAAATCCCTGTTGTGTATTATTTTATCGGTTTAGGTTCACATGTTTGCTGTAAAACAACTTTCATTAATACGGAATACGCTACAACAGTTGTACCAATCAACACTAATGTCATTTTGGTATGTCCTCCTCGTTGATAGTGATAATTATTATCATAATCATATCAGCTTATGGGCTAATTGACAATGACTTTCATTCCGATTCTTTCTGAAATGTTGGAGAAAATCTGTTCCGGCCCTCCATATAGGAGGCGTAGTTCGTTGTCATTTCCGATAATCCCCTTTCCTCGAGCGGAATTCTTACACTCAACATCCAGGCATTCAACGCTGTAAACACTATGGCTGTAATAAAGGCATTAAACATTAGTGGTATCAGCATAATTTCCATTACTACAATAATATAATTGGGATGGCGAAGAAATTTGTATGGGCCAGTTTTCACTATAGATGCATCAGGTAAAATTAGAACCTTTGTATTCCAATATTTCCCCAATGACTGTATAGCCCATATTCGGAGGGATTGTGTCAAAATAAAGAGGATGAGGATGGCCGGCCAAAAGGGACTTAGCGTTCGATCGAGTGCTACCACTTCCAATAAGAAACTTGCTAAAAAAGCTACATGCAAACTGACCATATATTTATAATGTTCTTTACCATATTCAACAGCACCCTGTGACAATATCCATTGTTCATTCCTTCTGGCGATACCAAGCTCCACCACCCTTTGTGTAATAATAAAGGCAAAGAACAAAGCGAAAATCATTCTTCTTCACTCCCATTCCAATAATAGCAATTCAGAGCTGAATCCCGGGCCAAGTGCAGCAGCAATTCCCTTGTCACCTTTAGTCGGATTCTTTTCCATGATATCTTTCAGGACATACAGAACGGTAGCAGAGGACATATTTCCGTACTCCTTTAGCACCCGCAACGATGTATCCAGCTTATCTGCCTCTATTCCAAGACACTCTTGGTATGCTTCTAAAACCTTTTTTCCCCCAGGGTGCAAGACGAAATGGTCTAGGTCTTCCAAACTTACACGATGGTTTTCTAGGAATCGACTGACATTAGGTGCTAGCCAGTTTGTAATAATTACAGGTATGTCTCTTGAGAATATAACGTAAAGCCCCTCATTCTTAACCTCCCACCCCATCACATCCTCCGAATCCTTCATTAGGGTGGATTGGCTTCCTAAAATTCTTGGGTAACTCCCTTTACTTTCCACTTTAACCTCGTCCCCCACCATCAAGACACAGGCAATTCCATCAGCAAAAAGGGAGGTTCCCACCAAATTGCTTTTTGATCGGTCATTCTTTTGGAAGGTTAGGCTGCAAAGCTCAACACTTAATACTAGAACCTTAGCTTCCGGGAATGCCAGACAGTACTCATACGCTCTGGAAAGTCCAGCAGCCCCCCCTGCACAACCTAACCCCCAAATCGGGATTCTTTTCGTATATGGAGAGAAGGGAAGGACATTCATAATCCGCGCCTCAATACTCGGTGTGGACATTCCTGTTGTGGAAATGTAAAAAATAGCTTCGATATCTTCATAAGGTACAGGTTGAGAGAGCGTTGCAGAGTTATGCAAGCATGCATTGATTGCATCCGAACCATAGACTACTGCCTCTTTTATGTATATATCATTTTTCTCTTCTAACGTATGTGGTTCCCTGAACCATTCTACATCCCTTGTAAAATGCCGCTTTTCTATCTGGCCATTTTGAAAAACAGTAAGAAGTCGATTAATATCTTTGAATGACTCTTCAAATAACTCCTTGGCAAATTCAACAACCGTATCCTGTTGGATTGAATATTTTGGGATGGAGGTTCCAACAGACAGTATTCTTGGCATGATTTGTGCACCTCATCAGTTTTAGTACCGTTATTTTTTCCATATTTTATATAATTATACAGTTGAAAAAGAAACAAATAGATACAAGTGAAAGAAGTTATGAGAGAAAAAAACCAAAAAAACCTTCCCAATTTTTCCGGGAAGGTACATTTCGTTTTAAAGGAGTTGTTGTGTTGTGCATTTTTATTATACCGAATACTACTCCTTTTATCACTATAAATTATTGGAAATCACTTTTTGTAGAACTTTGTCATCCAGAGTTCATCCACATATTCCCCATTGATGAAGGCTTGTTCTTTTTGGTTACCTTCTTCATGAAACCCGTATTTTTTATATAATTGGTAGGCAATCTGGTTGGAAGAAAAGACGGTTAAAGAAAGTTTTCTTATATGTTGCTCGCACCACATATCGGTATAATCCATGATTTTTTTTCCAATACCAAGTCCTTGTGCTTCTTCAGCAAGCCACGTCCGAAAAAGACCTGTATGCCGTTTCATTTGTATTTCTCCACGAATGACACGTGCAATGCCAACTACTCTTCCATCCCGCTCTACGCCAATATACATATTTTCCTTTGCTTTCATATCACGGATAAACAGCTTCTCTTCCTCGGGCGTCCGAGGCACATCCTTTTGAATATATTGACCCGCAGCAATAATACTCTCCACAGCAGTTACTATATCTTCGGCATCTGATTCTTCCACCGGCCGTAATATTACTGTCGACTCATCCTTGGCTGTAAATTCAAAACGTAAATCTAACATGGTGATCCTCCTGTAAACTCTTTAGGTACTACATCCTACTGCATTTATCTTTATTGTTCAACAAAAAACTCTTTATCAACCAGTGAAATTTGTTGAAAAATAGATTATAAAGTATGGTATGATTAATTTGTACTATACAAAAGAATTAAGGAGGTGCCAAATGTCCCCTTCAGAGAGCTTAACGCAAATTTTTAACAGGACTATAGACTCATTCAAAGCTGTCATTCCGTTGGAGTTCACTTTTGATCAACCCCGGTTGTACACAGAAAAACTGACTAATGTTACATTTGGAGTTCTGATCATGTTAACTGGCGACATTCGTGGCCAGTTGATCATCCAAGGCGAACGTAATGCTTTTCAGCATATTGGAGAAATGATGTTTGGCATGCAACTAGAAGGAGAAATGCTACAATCCTTTACAGGTGAGCTTGGCAATATGATTGCAGGAACTCTTTCATCCAAGGTGGCTGGAAGTGGCATCAATATGGATATAACACCTCCAGATGTATTGAGCGAGCAACAAAAGGAGTTTCACCTTATTCACCGTTTACATACTCCCATTTATTTGAAAGATACATTGAAAATGCAAATTATTATGGAGTTGGAAGAAGCTTCATAAATTTTGGTTGGGACCCTCTTGATGGAGGGTTCTTTTTTCTCTGGAAAAAACAAGGATCGTTGTTTTTTAAAATGGCTGTTTTCGTAAACTTTGTTGCTTTTTCGTATTTATCAACCAACAGAAATATTCCTTACTGTCGTGCTCTTTTCCCGGGTATCCAGGGTAAACTACATGCCTATTTTAGAGTAGATAAGCCATAAAAAGTCCAATAGCCGACTTTTTACTAGTGAATAGCAACAATCTTTAAGAAAGGCTGTTTTCGTAAACTTTGTTGCTTTTTCGTAATTATCAACTAACCGTTATATTCCTTACTGTCGTGCTCTTTTCCTGGGTGTACAGAGTAAACTACATGCCTATTTTAGAATAGATAAGCTGTAGAAAGTCCAATAGCCGACTTTTTACTAGTGAATAGCAACAATCTTTGAGAAAAGAGCCTTAAGAAAAGAGCCTTTAAAATAAAAAGGACCAGAGATTACCCCTGGCCCCTTTCATCATGTTAATTGATAAATTCTATTGTATTTGTCTTCTAGATAGTTGATAAGATGATCAACATTCAATTCATCACCTGTTACATCTTTTAGAATTTCTAATGGTTTCTTCAACTTTCCATACTGGTGGACCTTATCTGTCAACCATTCTTTCACAGGCTCAAGATCACCGTTGGCAAGCAACTCATCATAGTTTGGAAGATCATTCAACATCGCCTGTTTGAACTGAGCGGCATACATGTAGCCAAGTGCATAGGAAGGGAAATACCCGAAGCTTCCGCCAGACCAGTGAACATCCTGTAGTACACCTTTCGCATCATTTGGTGGTGTAATACCAAGATAACTCTGATATTTTTCATTCCAAGCCGCAGGAAGATCCTTCACTGCCAGTTCATCATTAAATAAGGCTTTCTCCAATTCATAGCGTATCATGATGTGCAAGGAGTACGTCAGTTCATCTGCTTCAATCCGGATCAGCGACGGTTTGGATTCGTTGATTGCCAAGTAGAATTCTTCTAGGCTGATTTCATCAAACTTCCCTTCTGCATATCGTTGAAGACATTCATAATGGCGTTTCCAGAAGTTTTCATGACGTCCCACAAAGTTCTCATAAAATAATGATTGAGACTCATGAATTCCCATTGATGTCCCGGAGCATAATCCCGTCCCCTGTAGATCTTTAGAGATGTTCTGCTCATATAAGGCATGGCCACATTCGTGAATGGTACCGAACACAGCCGTACGGAAGTCCTCTTCATCATATTTTGTAGTCACACGTACATCTCCCGGATTAAGGCCGATCGCAAATGGATGGACCGTTTCATCCAGTCGACCTGAGTCGAAATCATACGCTAATTCCTTTAAGATCTCAAGACTGAAGTCACGCTGTTTACCTTTTGGGAAATGCACTAACAATTCCTTGGCCCTTGGTTGGACGGTAGAGTTAGCGATATTTTGGACAAGTGGGACAATACGTTCCTTCAACTTAGCAAATACCTCGTCCAATTTCTCCACTGTAATTCCCGGTTCGTACATATCCAATAAAGTATTGTACTTGTTTCCTTCGTAGCCCCAGTATTCAATGAATCTCTTATTGAAATCCACTAGTTTTTCCAAATATGGATGAAGTAAGGAGAAGTTCGATTGTTCTTTTGCCTCTTCCCATACCGACTCGGCCTTTGTGGAAAGAACAACATATTCCTGGTACTCTTTTGCCGGGATCTTTTTGTTGCGTTCATAATTTTTTTTGCTCTCCAAGAGTGATGCCTTTGTAATATCATCGAGTTCATTAAAATTTTCATCACTTAATAGCTGCGTTAAATAGCTTGCCATTTCCTCAGATGTGGACATCTTGAAAACTTCCGAGGACAACATCCCTATGACATCCGATCGACGGTCCACTCCCTTTTTCGGGGCTCCCGTTCTTAAATCCCAGAATATGAGTGATAGTGCTTCGTTATAGCTGTCCATCTTGTTGATATAATTCAAGTATTCTTCTTTTACTGTACTGATATCTACCATATGTATCTCCCCCAATTATTATTAGAGCTACTGTTAAGAATACACAATTTTCGCACTAGTTGGCAATATATTTAGAGATCAAGATTTTTTTACATATGAAAAAGCACCGAATCAAGTTGCGGTGCTTTTTCATGACTGAATTTATAGTGTCACTGGGCTGGTCGGGAGTACACCCTCCAGTTTCTCACGAACATCTGCTTGTAATCCTGACGGAAGATACACGGTAATCTCCCCTTTATCTTCCGTGGTACGTATAAGTCGTCCCATCCCTTGGCGTAAACGCAACAGCATGTACGGCACATCCAATTGCATGTATGGGTTATCCAACCCTTTCCGTTTAGCAGCAAAAACTGGATCATTCGGCGGAAAAGGCAGAGACCAGATGACAACATTGGACAATGAAGGCCCCGGGATGTCCAAACCTTCCCACAAGTGGTAGGCGCACAATACGGCCGTTTCATCATTTTGAAACTCGGAAACCAATACGCTGATTTCCTTTTCCCCTTCATAAAGGAATGGATAGTCCATATTGTTCTCGTTCTCCTTCTTGAACCTTTGCAGGTCCTGCTTTGATGAGAACAATACAAGCGTTCTACCACCATTTCTTGCTATCGATTCCAGCGTCCTGGTGTACTTCACTTGAAATTCTTCTTCCACTGTTAAAGAAAGTTTCATATTTTCCTCGTAGTCAAACGGCGAATTGATGGAGAAAGATAAGTAATCTCCTATTCCTAAAGAATTCGCCAAGTAACCAAAGTTTTCGTTGTCTGATAAGGTTGCAGAGGAGAATATAAAAGGTATTCGCTTAGAAAAGACATTTTTCTTTAAAACTTCTTCTACGGTTTTCGGCATGACGACAAGTGTCAGGTCCTTGTTTGCATGCTCAGCCCAGGCTATTACATCTTCCTTGGATAAGAGAAGCTTCAATAAGAATTCAATGGAGTCCAAGTATTCCTCCACGATATGAAGCTGGTAATGGTCTACGGTATGGAGCTCTCCTTCAAAAACCAGTTGATTGCCTATCTCCTCTATGTTGGAAAGAAGGTCCTTCGCGGTTTTAACAAGTGTTGTATCTATATTAATATCTTTACGATCCGAACCCTCAATAGTTGTCAGATTTTCCTCCAATGTTTCGAAGAATAAATCATTTGTTTGTAAAGAATCCTCGACAAGTAGGGCAAACTCTTCACGCAGATCATTCCCCAATAATCTGGTAAGAATTTCTTCCACTTGATGATTTTTGATTTTATATGTCAGAGCTTTTTGGGCAGCAAACTCAAGTAGATGGCCTTCATCAAACACCACACTTGAAGCCTCAGGTAAAAGTGGAAGCTGTCCTTCACGCTTACGTTTTTCATAGGTCCACACATGTTCCATGTAGAAGTCGTGGGAACAGATGATAAGATCTGTTGATTTACGGTAATGATCCCGTGATAGGGTTTGTCCGCAACGATGACGTTTATCACAACTGAAACAGTCCTGGAAACTATCCCATGCGATCATGTCCCATTCCTTGTCGTTCAGGTTTGCATAATCTTTTCGATCCCCGTACGCATGAAATGACTGCATTGCTGCAGGTTTGTTCACAAACTTAGGAAGTGCGTCATACACTTCATCTATGTTGTCATTATCAAATTTGTCCAATGCATAATCTAGTTTATTCAAACATAAATATTGATCAGGAGACTTGGCCAGACGAACATCCACAGTGATGTCCAAGATCTTGGACAGTTTTGAAATGTCACCTTCTTTTTTGACAAGCTGTTCTATCAACGATTCATCGGCACAGGTAATAATGGCAGGTTTCCCTATATATCTCGCGTAACAAATTGCGTATAAAAGGTACACCATCGTCTTCCCTGTTCCAACCCCGGCCTCCGAGAAAATCACCTTCTTCTCTTTAAACGCTCTCTCGAGTTGAAACGCCATAAAAATCTGTTCATCACGCAATTCAAATCCAGCTTCAGGTAGGATGTCATAAAACACATCCCCGATCCATTCGTTCAGGCGATCAAAAAAGGAATCTCCTTTGTTCATTGTAAATGGCAGACGATTGTTCATAGTATGTACCTCCGAAAAAATTTGCATCTAGTCATTATCTAATATTTTGGAGGTGTTTGTCAAGTGTAGAACTAGGATTTTTTCAACTGCTGATTCATAAGTGACAAAATAAAAACCGCCTGGTCCTTTTATAGCTTAAAAAACTTTAGTTATTTGGTTAATCACCGCTGTTCCTCTACGCAAATGGCTATGCTTTCCGATTGTTTTTGTTTTATACACTTATCAGACAATAAATGTTGAACAGCTTACAAAAGGGCGAAGAGGGGGATTAAACTCGGAAGGGAATTGTGATTGGCCGATTGCATTGGACCGGAGATTGATGAGGTTTTTAAGTTAAGAGTAATGGTGGAAAAACGCTTATTTGTGGGGGGATTATCTTGAGTTATGGTTTAATTCCATTCTTTTGTGGGGGGAATAAAGGGATCTATGGGGGGAATATGATGATGATGGGGGGATTGTTGTCATATATGGGGGGATTACCCTCTATTACTGGTTGGAATAAGTACCCATGATGACGAGAAAAACGATTTGAGTGGGGGGATGAGAAAGAGAAAGGATTGAATGTGGAATTTGGAGTGGAAATATCACTCTAAAAGGGTGGAAAGTGGATAGAAAGATTGCGTACCACTGCCTGTGGGCATAAAAACTTATCTAAAAGTGAATATTATAGGCTGTTTGCCGTATTTTTATCTCAGTTGTTTAGTGGAAGGCGCGCAGACGCCCGCTCACGGACCGCCCGCAGGCAAGCGAAGCGCCTGGAACGGAAATCAACCGGATATTATACTTTCTCTACTTTAAATAAAAAACCTCCCAAAAGGAGGTTTTCACTTAATTCTTTGTGATATGAATTATCTCATCATCAAGCAAAGTGGCGTACAGCATTGCTTTTGTATATTCATCACGTGCAGCATTCATTCGTTCCACACATTCATGATTATCTAGTAGGTTTTCACTTGCAAGGCGCTGGTAGCTACTTTCCAATGCTTTGGAGATTCTCATAAAGTCATTCACATGCAAAGGCATAGAAATCCCTCCAAACAGTATTGATAGAAGTATTCTATGCCCATTCACCTTTTTTTATTCATCCATAGTGTACAGTTGAATTACAATATTTACTTAATTCTTTTTACTCGTCGAACGGTCTTTAGACCCCTTTTTGTCACGCTCTTCCTCTTCTTCATATTTGATTTCCTCGAGCGGAAGTTCATCTATAGGCATGACGAGCTGATCGCGGTTTTTCTGTTTTTCTTCGTTCTCTTTAAAAGCTTTCTCTTTTTCATTTCGCTCTAACAATTCTTTATCTTTACTCTGGTTTTTCAACACAATCACTCCTTTACATATGTAAATTCCCTGTGATTGATCCAATTAAACGTCGTTATCCCTTTTTGGGTGGACGCTTTCCCCAGTATTGATACAAATCTGTTTTAATAAAGCCGTTAAACAATTTTCGTTTTTTGGTTGCTTTTTTCCCGTAGAAGCTTTCAAACCCTTCATGGGAAGTCAGCATATACACAGACCATGTATCCAGTTCTGCAAATGCTTTACCCATTTCACGATACATCTTTTCCACTTCTGGTCTTTCCCCAAGTCGTTCCCCGTATGGAGGATTTCCAATTATGACACCATACTCCTTTTTGGAAGTGACATCACGCACCTGCATTTGTTTAAAATCGATCAATTCTCCAAGACCTGCCTCAAACGCATTTTCTTTGGCAATCGTAATCATTCGGTGATCAATATCATATCCTGCAATATCCAGAGGCTGATCGTAATTGGCTTTGTCTTCCATCTCTTCACGTGCTTTATTCCATAGGTCTTCCCCTACCCAGTGCCAATCTTCAGACACAAAGTCACGGTTAAAACCTGGTGCAATGTTTTGTCCAATTAATGCCGCTTCGATCGGGATGGTACCGGAACCACAGAATGGATCAATAAAGGGCTTATCAGGATACCAGTTAGTCAACATGACAAGAGCCGCTGCAAGTGTTTCCTTAAGCGGAGCTTCCCCTTGGTCAGCTCGATAGCCACGTTTATGCAATCCAATACCTGAAGCGTCAATGGTTATTTGAGCAACATCTTTTAATAGGGCCACTTCTATTTTGTAAACGGCCCCTTTTTCATCCAACCAGGCTGACTGGATATTGTAATGTGCTTTAATTTTCTCTACTACTGCTTTTTTTACAATGGCCTGGCAATCCGGAACACTAAAAAGCTTTGATTTTACAGACTTTCCTATAACCGGAAATTCCGCATCTTCAGGAAGATAGTCTCCCCACGGAAGTGCCTTTGTCTTCTCAAAAAGTTCCTCAAAAGTTGTAGCCCTGAATTCTCCAACGACCACTTTAATCCGGTCTGCTGTACGTAACCAAAGGTTTGCACGGCAAATCGCCATGGCATCCCCTTGAAAAATAACTTTTCCATTATCAACCGTACATTCATACCCGAGATCTCTTACTTCTTTAGCAACAAGGGATTCTAGGCCCATTGCTGCTGTTGCAATCAATGTGTAGTTCTTCATTTATGATCCACCCTAACTGAAATTCAATTTCTAATATGTATTATTTCCACATCTTGAGTTTTAAAATTAAAATATACTACCTATCAAATAAAGCTCTCCTGGCAACAGGAGAGCTTATGATACATAGTCATAGTTGGATGCGACATTCAATCAATAGTGATCTGTAAGCCATGTTCTGTTCCCTTGTACTGCAAACGGATCGCTCCTTGTACGCAGGTGGTAACCATCTGTCTACAGAAACTTAAAGTTTCTGTCCCTCTCATCGTTTAGTTCCTTAGAGAAGGTGCCCCTACCATTATTTGGGTTTCTCGCTCGAGGGGTTTACCTCGTTCCACTCTTACAATTTCTTGTAAGACTACGTCACTGTGGCACTTTCAAGGTATTAACACCATATCTAAAAGACTTAGGTGCGTTCCCTGCCGTTAGCTTCGTCCGAAAACCAAGCTACCCTAGCTTATTTTTTCGCTAGGCACGAACACTACAAGCATCTCAGCCTGTGCGAGCATGGACTTTCCTCTACAGTCGAAACTGTAGCGGTTACCCAATCACTATTGATGTCAGCAAGATATAGTATAGTAAAATTTAACGAAGAATGCAACTGTAAATTACTGTCAGTCGTATAATTTACTTCCGAAAACATGTTTCTCCAAGTTTGAAAGCCTTCTTAGTATATCAAAGTTGGTAGATCCACTGTTTGTATTGGTTGGCTGAGGCTTCTTGCCTGCTTCTTCAACCTGCCTCTTGAGTCTCGCGTTTTCTTGAAGCAACAAGTCATATTCTTGGTAAAACGTTTCATAGTCCTTGATAACAACATCTAAAAACTTGTCCACATCTTCCGCTTTGTAGCCTCTCATCCCTGATTTGAACTCTTTTTCCAGGATCTCTTTTGACGTTAATTTAATTTTATCTGATAGCATAAGTCCCTCACCTCTATGTGAGTGCCCATTATATCGTATTTTTTTCAATTCATGGGTCACTTGTCAATTTCTATTTCTAATGAAAATTAGTTACTCTTATCACATTACCAATTCTGCGGATCGTTAAACTGTTCTTCTTCCACTACTAGCTGTAATTCATAGCTGTCAATCATATATATGGGGTATTCTGTACTAACCGATTTTTTCCGTGCCATCTCAATAATATATTGTGGGCTACCAGGACCCTCTTCGTCGTACACTACTAATAAACCGTCTGACTTATCCACGATGAACTGATTTTTTAATCGTAGCTGCAGAGGAGATTCATATTTCTTTTTTGTAATGGAGTCAATATGATTAGCTTGTGACAAAATAAGCTCATAATACTCCTTATTTTGCTCACTCCATTTTTCTTCCTGCTCGAGAAATGGGGTGAAGACAGCCAATTTGAGATCTGGATATGTCAGCTGCAGATCATATACCACTTCCGCTGCCCAAAGCTCCACTCCCAGCTGTCCGCTGATGACAATCCATTCTAACCCATTGTTCTCTTCCAGTAAAGCAGTGAGCCGTTTCTGAATGGCCTTTTTGATAAAACCGATAGCTGGATCATCTTTTTTAAATATTTGAAGTTCTTGTGGTTTATACCCGGTTATTACTAATACTTTCATAAGCACCTCTACTTAAAATAATAAATAGAAAGGGAAAAAAGCGCAAGCTTTATGAGAAAAGTGGAGCCGGCTCGTTCTGGCCCGACAAGCATAAGACGGGTTTCGGAAGAGGTCGCTCTTTTGACCTCTGTAGAAAAACGACTTATGACCTCGAGGGCCAAGCCGGCGGAACTAGACACCAGTGAAATGCTGAAGCCCCTCATTTATGTAAAGGAAAAAGAACTGACATAGCCAGTTCTTTTTCTATCAATTATTCAAGCAAAACTCGCTTATCTTCCATAACCATGAGGCTTACATTGACCAGGCATTCCGCCAGGGCCCATTTGTCCGTATCCAGCACCCATTTGTCCGTATCCAGGACCTTGTTGTGCTCCCATAACTTGACCAGGCATTCCCATTTGTCCGTATCCGTATCCAGGGCCGGTTTGTGCTCCCATTACTTGACCTTGACCACCCATACCAGGGCCACCAGGGCCACAGTTGAAGTGTTGGTGCGACACAGAATCCACCATGGAATCTGAGTGCGGGAAATAATGTTTGTGTTGGAACTGTTGGTTGTTTACATATGTTGTGTGTGAAGGATGAATGTGAGGAACCTCAGTAGTAGAAAACAGGTTTTTAACACAACATTTAGTAGGGTGAACGATTGGTGCCATCATATTAGGTCTACAGTTGTACATACTTTTGTTCTCCTTTCAATTTGTTTTCTCTTTACATTAACAAACTATGAAAGAAGTGAGGTACATGTACTAATACAAACACCTATTTTCACAATATATATACAGCTGCCTACCATTTTTATAGTAAAATCGTGTAGATATTATCCTTTAAATTGGAAAGTCCAAATAACGTAAGGCCGATAACAACAAAAAACAAGCATAAAATAAATCTAGACAACGTGCTCTCTCTCCCATATTTCTATTAGTAGTTTTGTCATTCACAATTGTTAATTTTACATGGTAAAAAGCACGTTGACAATATATGTTTTACAAAAATTGAAGAAAATTTTGAAATAAATTTCAATTATTTAATTTTCTTTGCAATCGTTTCAATCTTTTCTCAAGATCAGATAAAACCGAAGGCTTGTTTTTTAATAAACCTGTATTTTTTTGATTACACCAGTCCATGGACTTTTCCGTATAAAATAGGGCAAGCGGCAAGTCTTTTTCCTTGTGCTCTAGTATTTTCGCCAACTCTATCCCAGCTTCTTCCTTATGTGGGTTTTCTTCATGTTGAAAGCATTGGAGAAACAGCATTTTTGCTTCCTCATAATTTTTCTCCTGTTTCTTCAGCATCCCCAATTTAAAGGTTGCCTCCCATGAAGTATCGGCAATGTTCTTATATATCGTAGCTGCAGCTTCCTTTTCTCCCAAGGCATCATACCAGCGTCCTACTTCATACTCTTCCTCTTTGTTTCTTTCCTTGTTTTTCACCAAAAGGAGCTTTGATAAATGGGCATACAAGGTAATAAGGGTGAGCACATCCCATTCATTGTGTTTAAGGACTCCTTTGATTCCCTGCATTTCATGTGTTTTCACAAAATCAAAATAAATCATTGGAGCCAAAAATCCTGGTATGTCATCTTTACGTTGAATACCAAGGATTTCTTTTTCAACATTTGCAAGTCTTACAGATTCCATTTTGTTTTTCCAGAGCCTTCTTGAAGCATGCAGAAGGTCATAGTGGCCAAAGGAGGGAAGCTTCGGTACATGCTCTCTTATTAACGTGTGACGAGTTCTCACCTGTGGCCAATCAAATGCTTTTCCATTATATGTGACAAGTGTAGTATAATCTACCGCTTCCAAAAAGCTCTGATAAAGCGCCACTTCGTTACCCGGTCCCGGTAGCAGATGTTGCCTTACCACCACTTTATCCTCTAAAACCCTGGCATAACCAAGTAGGAATATGGTGGTTCCCGTCCCTCCACTTAACCCGGTAGTTTCTGTATCAAAAAAGAACAAGTCTGAAGCATGATGCCCTTTTGCAGATAACGGATGCTCTACATCAGATGTCTGCCACTCTTTCATTACTGGCAAAAGGTCACCCAACTTGTACTTTCCATGCCAATAGTCCAGATCATACTCCACTTCCCGTATCAGGCAATACTCATTATTGGCATAGTACGGCTTAGCACCATACGATTCCCACTCTTTCATATTTGGTATTTCGATCTGACTGGAAGCGGAAGCCTTTTTCGATTGTTCCACTTCTCTCTCAGCTGATTTGGAAGTATCAGATTGTAGATGTTTCTTCATCCTTTTAAGTTTATTCTTCATGCTCATTCTATTTACCCCGCTTTACACAAGCCGTCGAAGAAGTGATAGTGACAACTGCTTGGAATCTTCGTCCGGATAGTCTGCACCTATACATGAGGGACATCCAGAGCGACATGGACAGCTGCCGATCAGTTCGCTTGCTCTGCTTAACAATTCATTTATATGAGAAAATACTTTTTCGCTTAGACCTATCCCACCAGGATAGCGGTCATAAAAATATATCACAGGCTTTTCATCATAGGTGGACTTGACTTGTGGAACAACCTGCACGTCCATCGGTTCGCACATCAACAATAAAGGAGCTACATGTTTCATGGCATGAGCGATACCTAACAAACTTTTTTCTAAATCATCACCCTTTAGGCTTTGGGTAATTCCCTCCTCCAACGTTATCCATGTGGCACTGGTCTGTAGCTCTTCTTCAGGCAGGTAAATCGGCCCGGAACCGATATTTTCATGCGTCTCAAATTTGATTTTCTTGAATATGGTAGCCATCGCCCTGACAGAAACATCTCCGAAAGATATGGTTCCTGCTGTATAGTCCATCTGCTTGTCCACCTCCAGAACGTCCAAGGAAACGGCAAGATTTGCATCGGTAAAGTAGTCGACATTCACTTCTCTTACAAACGCCTTCTTTTCTTCCCAATCCAGCTTTTCCACTTGATATTGTATCCCTTGATGGAGATAAATGGCCTCATCATGAAGCAGTGTCATCGAGCTGAAACGGTCCATTTCGCCAATCACCTTGTTAGCTGGTTCCGAGGATTGATCCACAATAATGACATTTTCCTGGGAAGCTGAACGCAGACTGATGTTATGTGCCGGAAAGGCATCATTCATCCAATGCCACTTCCCGTTGTTTTCATGGAGGACCCTCTCTTCCGTCAAATAGTCAAGAATATCTTCCAGCTCCACGCCATCGAAGGTATCACCTTTTTTAAATGGTAACTCATAGGCGGCACATTTAATGTGGTCAACAAGGATAACGAGATTGTTCGGGTTTATTCTCGCTGATTCAGGATTGCTCTTCAGAAAAAATTCAGGATGCTGGATGACATACTGATCAAGAGGATTGGAGCTCGCAACCATTACAATGACAGCCTCCCCTTGCCTTCTTCCTGCACGTCCCGCCTGCTGCCATGCACTTGCAATCGTTCCCGGATAGCCGGTCATAATACATACTTGCAGCTGCCCTATATCGACACCAAGCTCAAGAGCATTTGTGCTGATGACACCATAGATCTCTCCATTCCTTAAACCCTTTTCAATCGCTCTACGCTGTGTGGGCAAATATCCCCCACGATATCCTTGAATGGACTTTTCCCCAAGTTGATCCTTCACAAGCTCTTTCAGATAGGTCAATAAGATTTCCACTCTGACTCTGCTCTTGGCGAACACAATGGTCTGAATTTTTTCCTGAAGAAACTCGGCGGCTAGCTTTCTTACTTCCAATGTGGCACTCCTTCTAATGTTGAGTGGCTTATTGACGATTGGCGGATTATAGAAAACAATATGCTTCTTGCTCGATGGTGCCCCATTATTGTTAATCAGTTCAAAGCTTTCTCCTGTAAGCTTTTCTGCCAATTCCTTTGGATTCGCTATCGTGGCAGAGGTACATATAAAGGTGGGGTTGCTACCATAAAAATTGCAGATCCGCTTCAATCTCCTGATAACATTTGCAACATGGCTTCCAAAGACTCCCCTGTAGGTGTGCAGTTCATCAATCACAATATATTCCAGGTTCTCAAAGAGGGAAACCCATTTTGTGTGATGTGGCAGAATGGCGGAATGTAACATATCGGGATTTGTGATAACGACATGCCCTGCTTTTCTCACCTTTTGTCTGATAGTTGGTGCTGTATCTCCATCATACGTATAGCTGTTGATTGGAACGCCCATCTGTGTGATGATTTCGTTCAATTCACTCTTCTGGTCTTGTGCAAGTGCTTTCGTGGGAAAAAGATAAAGTGCACGAGCATCATTGTTCTTCACGATTTTTTGAAGGACGGGCAGATTGTAGCACAACGTTTTTCCAGATGCAGTCGGTGTGACTGCTACAAAGTGCCTTTTATGTATGGCTGCATCAAAAGCAGTTGCCTGGTGTGTGTATAAAGAGGAAATCCCTCTCTTGGTCAATGAATGTAACAACCTCTGGTCTATCTCTCGCGGGAACGAAACGGACTGCGCTTCTTTAGGCGGGACCGTTTCCCAATGTACAATATTTTTTGCTATCGACTCTTCTCTTTTCATCCAGTCAATAACTTCATAAATCGTTTTTCTCCATTTCATACGCTCACCTCATTGTCTAGTTCTATTTTAGCGAATAAGCGTTCGGTTCGTAAAGAGGCGTTTATTGGATTATGGGGAATGTGGACAAATAATACGACTAAAAAACAGGAAAACCAAGCACAGAAGCATGCTTGGTTTTCCTGTTTGAAATGTATTTACATTTTCTGATTTTGACTGTAGTTATTGATGACTGCTAGCACTTTGGTGGATTGTGTCATACTGCTATGGCAAAGCGGACATGTTGGGACTTCAATCTCGCTGTTCTTGAAATTGTCTCTCATCCAACCATTGCAATCCTCTGCCTCACAAACCCAAACTTTCGTTTCCTCGGTTACGATTTCTTCTACTTCTCTTCTTCCAAAAGCCATAGTACCACTCTCCTATCTGTTGAGGTGGGGCGCAATTTATCCTCACTAATATACTCTTAGTATTCCAATTTACGAGGAAAAAATAATAAAAAAATAAAAAAAGCATCCTCGTCATACAATCTCTTCCATATAATTATAACACATATACATTGAAAAAGCAGTCTTCAGGACATTTTATTCACGACACGATTCAACCATTTTATATTGGTTTTTGCGACAATTTGCGGAACACTATTCGATAAAGCATAGACTGTTACGTCCTCTTTGATAATCTGAAAACCCGCTTCATAAAATGATGCTATTTCTTCGTTCTTGATACTAGGAACAATGACGATAAATCCATATCTATCCATCTCATTTTCAAACTTCTGACACAGAAAAACACTCTGCGCATGTAAATCCCTATTTACCTCTATTCTTTCCATTACAACAAGATTATCCATCCATTTCTGATAATAGATCTTCCCTTGATCGGTGGAGTAGACATATATGGCTTTATTGTGAAAGAGTGGCCTTGGAGTCTTCTTATCAACTTTAGAAACAGCCTTAAACAAAGAAGCTGACCCCTTCCACCTTTTGAAAAACAACCCGAAAAACAAAAGCACGAATGCCAACAACATACCTACCCCAACGTCTTGCCACAACGATTGGGTATCAAGAGAGAATATGTCCTGCAATTTTTTTGGTACAATTTTTTGGATATAGGAAATCTGTAGAGTTCCCACAATTACATAAATCAATGCGATGCCTAATAGAATCACACCATCAATAAGTACTTTGATAAAGGTATATTGACTGCTATGTCGATAAAATAGTTTCCTGGAAAAATACAATAGAAACATCGCGACAAGTAAAAGAACAGCTTCCCAAAAATGGAAACCTTTCGAAAAACTAACTAGAATTCCGATAGCAAGAATGAAAAATGTAAAATAATACGCTCTTTTCACCCTATCTTCAATCGCTCTTGCTAAAACAAGTAAAGTGATACCTATTGTGATGGAAAACTGATGGGAAATCTGCATCATTTCCATGGATAGGAAATCATTCGCTATGCTTATTTTACGGACAATTACAGGAATAACCGGAAATAGCACTAACAGTACACCCACAATGAGTACCCAGATAGAAAGGATTCTATGACACAGTTGTGACCAGGTCTTTTTATCTGGCAGTAGAGACTTCCATGCTTTCTCTTTGAACATAAAGTACAAGAAAAAAACATTACTGATAAGAAAAGGTACTACATAATACACAAGACGATACAGGAGCAACAACGCCACAAGTTTCTCCTCATATACACCAAATGAAGCGAATCCGACAAGAATGACAAAATCAAATGCCCCTACACCACCAGGTACTGTGCTTAATACACCTGCAATGGCAGCCATAAAAAACAGCATGAAGATAACTACAACCGGAACGTCGACATTTAACATAGCTGAGGTCTGCCAGAATACTACACCCGCGAGAACCCATTCTAAAATGGAAACTCCAATCAGCTTAAATTGTTGTTTTAACGGCAGGCTTTTGGTGAAATGACTTGCCGATACAATGAAAAACAGGTATCCACTCATAATAAGAAGAGGCAATTTTAAAATGGGATAATCCAACAGCAACGTGGGCCGTGACCATTCATATGCTATTATCCACCACGCAAATACAGACAAACCACAAAGCATATAGGGTAGAATAATCGTTACACTTTTCAAAAGTCCAGGGATATTTTTCACATATTTCCGATAGTACATGGTTCTTAGTCCTACCCCTGCAAAACCGCCAAACCCCATGAAATTAGCAAAGGAATTCGATGAAAACCCGTAAACAGCCAGTTTTCTTGCTGGTACCTTCAATTTCAATCTCCTGACGACGAACATATCATAAATAATCATGGAAGAAACAGCTACCACACCCAAAAGAACCAGCCATGCAAAGGAGAAAAATCCAATATCCTGAACTTTTCCAAGCACAAGAGCAAGATTGATGGTTTGAATCTGTTTTTTTCCTTCTATATATAAAATAATCAAGATTGTCAGTGGAAAAACAACCTTCAGTACTTTTAAAAAATATGTATTCTTTAATAACTGCATAAAAAACTTCCTTCTTTAAACTTCTTAATTCCAAAAGTATCATAAATTGTACGCGCTTACCATGAAAATTTTGTCGTTTCCTTCCGCATTAATATTGGAACCCATATGAAACAAATTCAATATAGTAATGATAAAGAGCAAGAAAGGAGCAATTCCATGAAAGACGAACAGGATAACCTTCCACAAAAAAGAACCTCCCCAAACAACATAATGTCGTCCATTGATGCTTTTTTCAGTAGTTCCCCCATTAAAGGGCTGCTACATCAAATGGATGATTTTTTCGGAAATGCGTTTGAAAATACTTCTCTTCCGTTGGAAACAAAGGAAACCTCCGGAGAGTTTATAGTTATTTGCAAACTACCAGGTATTAAAAAGGAACAGATCAGTATTGAAACCTTTGACAGGTCTTTAACAATCGGAGTGAAAAATGAAGAACAACTGGAAACGATAGATGATAGTGTCCAATTTGTAAGCAGTAGCTATTCAATGAAACAGTCCAAACGAACAATCCCTGTCCCCGCTTACGTGAAATTGCATGCTTTACAGGCGAATTACCGGGACGGTCTCTTACAGATTCGTATTCCAAAGAAAAATAGTAAGCAAATCAATATTCAGGATTAGGAAAGCGAAACGCCTGGAATGGAGAGCAACGATTAATGTCACAAATAATAATATGAGGGTTTGTTAACAGTCGAAAACAACGCAGATCTCCTGCGTTGTTTTCATTTGTTAATTTTTATGAGATTTCGAACCGTATTTTGCATTTTCTTCAGGAGTTGAGTCCATTTGGATACTTGCCAGTTCTTTCGCCGTTTCTTCTCTGTGCGGGTTATTAGGATATTTATTTTTACGTTCTCTATTATCATTTTTGTTTGTCATCTAATTGCCTCCCTTTTTCATACAGTTCCTTTTTAGTTTGGATAGTATCTTTTCCTTTTATGTTTGGAAAAGAATTTCAATCTGAACTCCTACATAATTTTCTCACACCGGCAGAGGATATACTTTAGGAGGTGTACATGATGAATAAAGAACAACATTACAAAAAAGTGTATGCAAGTCCATCTACTTCTCCTTCACTAGTGATAAAAACGAACCTAGATGAAAAGCAGAAGGATGATAACCCTTACTACAGCTCTTCCCTCAACCACCAGGAAGAAGAACAGCTTGACAACTTTTTCTTTGAACAAGAACCAAAAGGTGAATACCATAAATAGATGTTTTTAATTAATTGGCATTGCAATAGGTGAGAAAAATCAAAAAAACCGGGCAAAACCGCCCGGTCTTTTAATGCTAAATATTGAGGTTAGCCTCCGGTGTTCCTTTCCGCAAATGGCTGCGCTTATCCTATGGGCGACCTTGAGCCTCCTCACAACGCTTGAGGGGTCTCAAGATTGTCGCTACTCCCTCGTAGGACAAGGAAGGCTACGGCAGCGATACATCGCACGCAGAAAATGCTCGCATTTTCAAGGAGTCTTCGCCATTTGCTCCAATCCACAGCTAGAATTCTTAAGTAAGCTTGGGTAATGGCTACTTCAGTCGCTTTTTAGTAAGATGATTTTCGTTCTTCTAACGGTGAATGAAACCACCTAGTTGATTGTAGTGGAAGGCGCGCAGACTCCTGCGGGAGGAAGGGACAGGGAAGACCCCGCAAGGCATAGCCTGAGGAGGCTTCCGGACCGCCCGCGGAAAGCGAAGCGCCTGGAACGGAGATCAACAGTTAGATGCAGTTTCAAAAATCATAAAAGCTTTGTTAACAGTTGAGTGCCTTTTAACGGCAATCTTTTTATGCTTTAAACGTAGCTGTTATACCCTTGAACATGTTATTCAGCTGGTTTACTGTGTTCATCATTTGGCCTGCAGTATCCATCATCTTTTTCATATCCACATTCCCGTCCTGCCCCTTAAATTGGTTCATAAAAGAATTTACCTGGGAAGTTTGGGGCTTAGCAGATTGTGTTTGCGTTGGGTATGGATTCATGAATGGCATGCCCATTGGATTTGGCATACCCCCTCCATTTGTCCCTTGAGCCATACCAGGCATCTGCATTCCTTGTGGAAACCCATTCTGTCCCATGCCTCCCATCTGCATGCCCTGTTGAAAAACATTCTGACCTCCTCCACCCATTTGCATGTTTGGTGGAAATGCATTCTGTCCCATCTGATTCATCATATTAAACGGAAATCCTGACGATGGCATATTCCCTCCTGAAAACGGCATCGTGTTCATGAAGTTGTTAGGAGTCGTTCCCTGTTGGTTCATCCAACCTCCATCCATAAACTGCTGAGGGATCACTCCCTGCATTCCTCCACCATTTGCGTTAGGCAGAAAGTTGTTTAAAAAAGGAAGCTGATTCAAAAAAGACATGTTCCGGTTATATGATAAATGTCTAGGTCTGCCATACATTCTCCTAAACATTCAAACCCCTCCTCTTTTCTAGCTATACATAACATATGAACAAAAATTGGGAAAGGTGCCTATTATAAAAACTGCAGCAGTGAGAAGAATCCATTTTTTATCACGCAAATTTTGTTTAATTTTGTCGGAAGTTTCATTTTTTCAAAAACAAGAAAAATTATATTTGCATGCTATTATTAAATTAACTTCAAATGGGGGGGATTATTATGATACTAGAAGAATTGCGTCACAAATTTGTCGCCTGTAAAAGCTATGAACCGATGGAGCACAACGAGTTAATGGATTTTGCCAGACAGCTTTATCTTCGAGGAGACCTGACGATAGGCCATTTCCGTAATCTGATTCGTGATCTGGAGGCAAAAGGTGCTGTTCCGCCAAATACATTTGAAGACATTTTAGAATTAACATAATACCGCATGATACATTGAGACCTTTATGGTCTCTTTTTTAAATTTTTGTTAAAGTAAAATGTTAATATTTTCTATACTTTAGCTGTTGGTTGTAGCACGGGGCGTAGACTCCGGCGGGAGGTAGCGCTTAGTGGAGACCCCGCAGGCTTGTCCGAGGAGGCTCCACAAGTGCCCCGCGGAAAGCGAAACCAGTGCGGAAATCAACAGCGGCGCTCTGTTAATATCATGGTGGTTAATTGTTGGCAGTTATGAGAATTACATTTCCATGGAAAGCTAAAGTGGAATAAAGGAGGGAAAAATATGAGCCGTGGAAAAAATTTCAACCATAAGAAAAAAGGTCATGAACCAACAATAGGTACAAAACCTGCTGAGAAGAAGGTCTTTGAAAAGGTGGAGTATGCAATCGAGCCTGTTGCAACAGCTGAGGATCGTCCTGTAAGCAACAAAGCAGAAAAAGATCGCTCATAAACACGATTAAGCCTGGCCGATCCCCTGGCCAGGCTTTGCATTTTAAATTTTGGCTCTGTTAGACGCCGCTGTTGATTTCCGCAATAGGCTCGCTTTCCGCGGGGCGACCTTGAGCCTCCTCGGGATTTTGCCCTGTGGGGTCTCAAGATTGTCGTTACTCCCCCGCAGGAGTCTACACCTTTTACTCCAATCAACAGCTAGAAACCAACTCATTATCAACACTTAACTTTAACAGAGCCTAAATTTTAGAAAGGGTATCATTCAATACATATCTAATGGATTGGATCATGCCCTTGAAACGTTTCTCACGTGTATCAGGATAAAAACACTGTACGGACACCATGTTTATGTTTTCCACTGTGCTATCTATCTGTTGGGTATGAATATACTTCGGCTGTTCCGTCAAAATCCACTCTTTAACAGTATTTTCCCATTGCTGGACCGTTACATACACTTCGTCCGCAAAAGGCTTGACAGTATGAAAAAAATCGGGATTTTCCTTATTATCTCTAGTTGAATGAAATAGTTCTTCAATCCTGTCCAGATAATCCAATATTTGATCAGATATTTGTTTAACGTTCTGTTGATTGCCAGACATTTTAACTTCACCTCTAGCAATACATATTATCATATCTTCTTATACAGAGTAAGCGCTCTGATTAAAGTTGATAGCTTTTGGAGCCTGCACCTTTGACACGCGCTGTTCGGCCATTACTTTTTCTACTTCATCCAACGTCACGTGCAGCCGTTTGATCTGATGCTTCATTACCTCTTCCATCTCTTCCCGCTCTATTTTGAGTGAACTAGACATCGTCTCCTCCAACACATCCATTTGAAGCATCATTTCATGGAACAAATCCGTAATTTCACTTCTGGAAACAATAACATTGGACATATGAAATCCCCTCCATACTTTGTTAATATATAATTTCGTCGTCTTATTTCAACCACCTTCCCATATGACAAAACTAGAAGCATTTCGTCAAAGAAAGTGTTTATTTGCACTTCCACTCTCATATTTCGCATGATTACACACCAAATTGTTAAAAATACAAGAGAACCAAAAGCTTAGAGGAGGTCTGACAATGTCCCAACAACAGAAAGATCAACAGCATCATCAACAACAACAACGTAAAAATCAGGTGGAAAGCGCTCCTGGGCAAGAAGACAAAAAGTTGAAAGGGCCAAACCGCCCTTCAACGTAATATCATGAAACTATAAAAACAGCTCCTTTAACGGGAGCTGTTTTTATAGCCAGCTTTTTAAAGCAATTAAGCTGTGCATCTGATGTTGTTTGTGTATAAACCATTTGGTTAGGTCAATCTTTTTGTTGGCTATTGGTGAAACAGGACTTTTCCATTTAGGTATATGCTTGACTTTTTTAAAGACCCAGTCGTCGGGAGTTTTCACATTTTTGTGTGGAATGATTGGATATATCCCCCTTAATAAAGGTGTCTCCCGAAAAAGATTTTCGTGTAAATATTGTTCATAGTCGAAACGGGATCCGGTATGTTCCGTTTTCAATGAGAAGTTATAAAAGGAATTCTTTAGTTCAACAGAAAATAACAGGGATGCTAACTTTTTTCCTAGTTCAATTCGATTATCAAGCTTTTGAAATCCATGCACAGAGTACCCGTAAAGTCTTCCTTCAAGTGTCGGAAATACAACACAACTAAAATGGCCCAAGTCCTGAAAGGCATATACACTTGTACCAAATACTTTTCTTTTCAATTTTTTGTTATGTAAAACTGGTTCTTGTATAAGATTTTGTTCGTTGATAATCAAGGAAGTAACTAGCCTTTCCCTATCTCCTGATTTCCAGAAATACTCCCATTCAGCTTCCATAAAGCATGAAACGTTAAATTCTTTCAATAAATGAAATAGTGGTTTGTTATAATAGATGGATAATTCGTATAGTAATAATTGTGGATAAGCATCATTAAAAATCAGCCAATTGGCCATTTCGTAAGTTAGAAAAATTGGAAAACGTTTTTGCCACTCCAATGCGAGCTTAAACCATCTCCCTTGAAGATCCGTCATATTCCATCCCGCATTGCGTGATACCATACTCGCCAAAAAAGCCCATCTGACCTCGGGATTCCTATTATAATAGGAGGCATAAGCTTTGGTCCGGGAGATGTTATCGACATTGTATTTTGCTGTATTTTTTCTAATAGTAGTGATAAACTTATTTTCTTGAAAGGAGTACGTGTACTTCTCCCTTCTTTTTTCTATTTGCAAATAGAGAGAAACATGCTCCAATGCCGTTAATCCTCCTTTCAGCTACAATAAGTGACAAAGTTTACAAAATGATGACGTTTTTTTCTAATATAAGATTAGTTTTTGTCTAGAGGGGGAAATTTATGAATATCCGTTACCCTAACGGTAAGATATTTCAGTCAAATGGCACTACACCTTCCAAAAAGACTGGTCCTACTTTGTATGGAAACCGCGGAATGAGTTTAGAGGATGACCTTCATGATTCCAATATGTATTACCTTACTCACGGAGTAGCGGTTGTCCATAAAAAACCGACACCTATCCAGATTGTAGATGTTCATTATCCGAAAAGAAGTGCGGCAGTCATTAAAGAGGCCTATTTCAAACAAGCTTCGACCACAGACTTCAATGGGGTATATAAAGGGAGATATATCGACTTTGAAGCGAAGGAGACAAAGAACAAAACCTCCTTCCCCCTTCAGAACTTCCATGAGCATCAAATTCAACATATGCGGCAGGTTGTGAAACAAAATGGGATCTGTTTCGTCATATTAATGTTCCGTCTTTTTAATGAAGTGTATTTGCTCCCAGCTGAAAAATTATTTCATTATTGGGAAAGAAAAGAATCCGGGGAAAGAAAGTCAATTACAAAACTTGAGGTGGAACAAGATGGATACTTGGTTCCACAAGGCTATCAACCAAGAATTGATTATATTAAAATAATTGACATGAATTTTTAAATGCCCTGGAATATATGGATGAGTGAAGAAAGGCAGGTCTGAAACATGACTGAAAAGTATCAATCAAGAGAACAAAGAAGAAAAGCCATGGAAGAAGAAAGAAGCACAAAAAACGGGACAAAGAAGAAAAGTTCCAAAAAAGGGATTTTCAAAAAAATATTTTTATCTGCACTTATTATTGGAATTGTAGGATTACTAACAGGTATTGGAACTTTCGCTTATTATGTGCAAAGCACTCCGCCTTTAGATGAGACACTTCTGAAGGTCCCGGTTCCATCTAAAGTCTATGGAATGGATGGTGAACTTGCTGCGGAAATCGGAGGTCATGAAGCAAGAGAATATGTGGATGCTGATGATATCCCTGACCTTGTAAAGGATGCATTCCTTGCTACAGAAGATGTCCGTTTTTATGAGCATAACGGAGTGGATTACCGACGACTTGCCGGAGCTGTGTTAGCAAACGTCACAAGAGGATTCGGTTCAGAGGGTGGTAGTACCATCACACAACAGCTTGTGAAACTATCTTTCCTATCTACCGATAAAACATTAAAACGTAAAGCACAGGAGTTCTATTTGGCCTATCAATTGGAGTCCCGATTTACCAAAGATGAAATTCTTGAAATGTACTTAAATCGTATCTACTTTTCTAACTATGCATATGGTATCTCCAATGCTGCGAACAATTATTATGGTAAGACGCTAGACGAATTGGAGCTACATGAAGCAGCTATGCTTGCTGGGCTTCCTCAGAGCCCGAACAGCTATAACCCTGTAACAAATCCGGAGAATGCGGAAAAGCGCCGTAATATCGTCCTTAGTCTGATGGTGAAGCATGGCAAGATTACACAGGAAGAAGCGGATGAAGCTAAAGCGACACCTGTTGATTCCACATTATCAGATGATGTGGAAAAAACGAATTACTCCAATAAATACAATGCTTTTATTGATCGAGTAATTGAAGAAATATCCGATCAATTAGGGGATGTAGATCCTCAAGCAGACGGGTTGGAAATTTATACAACTTTGGATGTAAATGCACAAGAAGAAGTAGAATATATTTTATCGGATGAAAGTGGTATTCCACATTTAGATAATGAGGATTATCAAGCTGGTATTGCTTTAATTGACACACAAAGCGGTGAAATCCGCGCTATCGGTGGCGGACGAAACCACATGAAGACAGGAACAAACTATGCTACGGACATCAAGGTTCAGCCCGCTTCAGCTATCAAACCGATCCTTGATTATGCACCTGCTATTGAATATCTGGATTGGTCGACATACCACCAAATTAATGATGAACCATACAAGTATTCATCCGGCACTGAATTGAACAACTGGGATAACAAACATAAGGGCTACCTTAGCATGAGACAGCATTTGGCTGACTCACGAAATATACCTGCTTTAAAAGCACTTCAAGAAGTAGGTTTGGATCGAGCTCGTGATTTTGCTGTTCAACTGGGAATTCCACTTGAAGAAGAAATAAATGAAGCATACGCTATAGGTGGATTCACTAATGGTGTATCCCCCCTTCAAATGGCTGGGGCATACAGCTCATTCGGAAGCGGCGGGGTCTATACAGAACCATTCGCTGTAACTAAAGTAGTTTTTCAAGACGGTACAAGTGTCAATTTGAATAAAGAATCAGAAGTGGTAATGAAGGACTCTACCGCATTCATGATTACAGATATGCTGAAAACTTCTGTTCGAAGTGGCTTAGCGACAGCGGCTAACGTTCCTGGATTAAATATCGCAGGTAAATCAGGAACTACCAACTTCGCTGAAGATACAATCAATGAGTATGGTATTCCAAATGGCGGTGTTCCGAGTTCATGGTTTGCAGGTTATACTCCAACCTATACAGCAACAGTCTGGACCGGTTTTCGAAGAACGGGTGAGGAGAATTACCTCCGCCCGATTGATGGAGTGAATCAAGATCAATACTTATCCCGTATCATCTTTAAACAATTGATGGAAAAAATTTCTACAACAAGTGAAGACAAGGCCGACTTCCCTGTTCCAAACAGTGTTGTCCGGGTTCCAATCGAGAAAGGATCAAACCCTCCGCTAAAAGCGAGCGAGTTTACTCCTTCCGAACAAATTACGAACGAATACTTCGTTAAGGGAACAGAACCGACAGAGGTATCAAAAGAATATGATAAGCTTCCTACTCCTAGTGGTTTCACCGCGGAGTATGATGAGGAAGCGAATGTAATTAATCTGAATTGGAAGTACCCTGAAGATCGTATGGAAGGTGTAACCTTCAATATCAGCGTTGCTGTAAACGAAGGATCGCCTCAACCATTAACCGAAACGAAAGATCTAGGCTTGGTTGTGGAATCACCTGATCCTGGTGCAACATTCAAATTTGAACTGATTGCCGTTCAGGATGAAAATAATGAAAACAGAAGTGATGCAGCTTCTCAAACAGTAACAATACCTGAAGCTGCCGAAGAAGAGGATGAAAGCATTATTCCTGAAATCCCTACCCCTCCTGGAGATGGTGAAGAACCCCCTGGGGATGGCGAAGAACCTCCTGGGGATGGCGAAGAGCCTCCTGGTGACGGCGAAGAGCCCCCTGGTGACGGTGAAGAGCCCCCTGGGGATGGTGAAGAACCTCCTGGGGATGGTGAAGAACCTCCTGGGGATGGTGACGGCGATGGCGACGGTGAAGAAACTGATGGAACTAATACACAAAGTAACACTAACCGTAACGGACAGGGTCAACGAGGCAGTAACAACGATTCTGAAGATAACGACGACTAACCATATAGCAAAAGGGCTACCATGTTGATTGGTAGCCCTTTGTTTTTTCTATTGGTTTGTTTCTCTATTTTCTAACGCCTTGCTTTTATAGAAAAGTTTCTCGCCTTCTGTGAAAAGCTGTTGAAGCTGAATAAAAGAATGGTATAACTCTGGCTTTTTTAAAACAAAATCAAATCTTTCATCCACATTTATCGGTGTCCATTTTAATGAATCTATATCCCTTTTCCAATCATTTATACTTCTCACCGGCTGTCCATTCATCCAGAACTGCATTTGGAGAAACCACCCAATAGCGGGAATCATCTCTTCTTTCGCCCCTCTTCTATCCCTGTTTTCATGCAGGGTGTTGAGAGTACTCTGCTTCGCTTTCCAGCTAATAAGTATCAAAGGAATGCTGTCGCTTGTATTCTCCCAAGGAAGCTTGTATGGAGCAGCTCCTTGATAATATGCGATATCATATTTGAATGGGATAGTAATAATATCTTCCATATCAAAGTGATTGATATTGATTGAGTCCTTTTTGGTATAAAAATATGGATGAATAAACGCCTCAGGAATCTTCATTAGCCCACCTTCTTTTTCATTCTCTTCTTTCCTTCCCTACACATCTCGAGTAATGGACAACTTTCACATTGAGGGTTTTGCGCCTTACAATGATACCGTCCAAAGAAGATAAGCCGGTGATGAGTAGCTGACCATTCTTCTATCGGAATTTTTCTCATCAACGTTTTTTCCACTTCCAACACATTATCTTTCCATTTGCAGATTCCAAGTCGTTTGCTAACTCTTTCTACATGGGTATCCACCGCAATTGCAGGTACACCGAAAGCTACAGATACTACTACATTTGCCGTTTTTCTCCCCACCCCTGCTAATTTAACTAGTTCATCTCTATCTTTAGGAACCTCTCCACCATACTCTTCAAGAAGCAACTGACAAAGGCTGCGGATGTTTTTGGCCTTGTTTCTGTATAGACCGATGGAACGAATGTCCTGTTGCAACTCTTCCAAAGATACAGAGAGGTAGTCCTCTGGTTTTTGGTATTTTTCAAACAGATTTTTTGTCACTTTGTTGACAAGTGCATCCGTACATTGTGCAGATAGCGCAACAGCTATCACTAACTCAAAGGGATTTTTATGATTTAATTCACAGTGGGCGTCTGGGAACATTTCTCCCATTACCTCTACTACCTCTTTTATCTGTCTCAAGTTTAGCATTATTTTAATCCTGCCTTTCTCTTTTTGATAGAAAAAAGGACACGCAATTCTAGCATTACGCGTCCCCTATTTTTAATCAAGCCAGTTGTAAAATGGAACCGTGCTGTTGTTCGACTTATTTGGTGGAACGGAAGTAGGCTTTTGCTGGTTTTTACGAAATTTTTTGCCATATTCGTTTGCCTGGTTGATTGTTTTAATTCCATTCTTTTTCCATTCGAAAAGAATCCGGTCAATATAGCGGAAATTCAGTTTGCCTGAAATAACTGCTTCTCTTAATGCAGCTTTAATAATAGATGGATCGTGGTGATCCTGATCCATCCACATATTTAGTGATTCACATTCGAAAGGTGACAAGGGCCGACCAAATTCCTGTTCAAAGACTGTATATAAATTGATTTCCTGCTCTTGATTCGATTGTTGAGTGGCTTGCTTGTTCTGGTCCATCATATAGGTAATCATCTTTTCCCATAGGGGTTGGAGAGAATAACGTTCGTATTTGATGGAGTATTCATCCATTTCATCACTGATGGATACATACCCTTTCTGAAGTAGATGACGTAGTATTTCCATACACTCGGAAGGATCTACTGTCATCTTATCTGCGATTTCCATTGGGGTTGGAAAAATAATTCCGCTTTCCACGAAAGAATGTACATGTAGAAGGAGTAAAAATTCTTTTTCATTTAACCCTAGCTTTACATAGTTGTTTAACAAATATTTAGGAACGGTAAGGTTCCCCTCTTCCATAAATTCAAAAAATTGCTCTTTTTTCATTTGAGACACCTCTCCGATAAGTATAACAAATTTGTTGGTGTTCTTCCTAGGGGAATATTTTTCAATCATAAGTTATTAAGGGGATTTCCTTTGCTACTTTGCTACTTTGCTACTAAGACATAAGAAAATCCGGGCAAAAAACGCCCGGTCCTTTTGAACAAAATATCATTAGAAGTTTGTATAATCGCCGCTGTTCCTTCCGCAAATGGCTTCGCTTATCCTAAGGGCGACTTTGAGCCTCCTCGGCGATGCGGGGTCTCAAAATTGTCGCTACTCCCCCGTAGGAGTCTTCACCATTTGCTCCAATCCACAGCTAGAAACCAGTCACCTCATTAAGATAGCTTTTAGTTACCCTTTTGGTGAATGAAATTACCTTGTTGATTGTAGTGGAAGGCGCGCAGACTCCTGCGGGAGGAAGGGACAGGGGAGACCCCGCAACGGAGTGAGGAGGCTCACGGACCGCCCGCTGGAAAGCGAAGCGCCTGGAACGGAAATCTTTCTGGTCTTAAAAAAAGTCACCTGCCAAAAAGGCGGGTGACCGATATTATTATGGATATAAACGGTTTAGTAATCTTGGGAATGGAATGGCTTCACGCACGTGCTCTGTTCCACTGATCCACGCCACTGTACGCTCTAGGCCAAGACCGAAGCCCGAATGTGGCACGGAACCGTATTGACGTAGCTCCAGATACCATTTATAAGCGTCAGACTCCAGGTTATGCTCTTTTAAACGTTGTTTTAATAGCTCATAGTCATGAATACGTTCTGACCCACCGATGATCTCTCCATAGCCTTCTGGAGCAATCAGGTCTGCGCATAATACCACGTCATCACGTTCTGGGTGTGGTTGCATGTAGAAAGGTTTAATTCCAACCGGATAGTGTGTGATAAACACAGGCATATCATAGCTCTCTGCAATTGCAGTTTCATGAGGAGCACCGAAATCATCGCCCCACTCGATATCGTCGAATCCTTTTTCATTCAAGAATTTGATAGCATCGTCATAAGAAATTCTTGGGAATGGAGCTTGGATTCTTTCAAGCTTGGACACATCTCTGTCCAAAATTCCAAGTTCCAATTTGCAGTTTTTAACTACAGATTGAACAATGAATGATACATATTGTTCTTGAACGACAAGGTTGTCATCGAATTCGTAGAATGCCATCTCCGGTTCGATCATCCAGAATTCAATTAAGTGACGTCTTGTTTTGGATTTTTCCGCACGGAATGTCGGTCCGAACGAGAATACCTTACCTAATGCCATTGCTGCAGCTTCCATGTAAAGTTGGCCACTTTGAGAAAGATATGCATCCTCATCAAAGTATTTGGTTGCAAACAGTTCGGAGGTACCTTCAGGTGCACTTCCAGTCAAGATAGGCGGATCCACTTTAGAGAACCCGTTTTCATTGAAGAATTCGTAAGTTGCACGAATTACTTCATTTCTGATTTTCATGATGGCATGCTGCTTTTTGGAACGTAACCATAAATGACGGTTATCCATTAGGAATTCTGTACCGTGATTTTTAGGAGTGATTGGATAATCCACTGCTTCATGGATGACTTCCACTCCAGTAACTCCTAATTCGTATCCAAATGGAGATCTTTCATCTTCACGCACTATTCCTGTAACATATACAGATGTTTCCTGTGTGACAGATTTAGCTGCCTGGAATACGGACTCATCCACTTCAGCTTTCACGACAACCCCTTGAATGAACCCGGAACCGTCCCTTAATTGTAAGAAAGCAATTTTTCCGCTTGATCGTTTGTTCGCAATCCAGGCACCAATGGTTACTTCTTCACCAACATATTTATGTACTTCTGCAATCGTAGTTTTCACTTCTTTGTTCCCTCCAACATTGTTCTTCCAATTATAATGACACATTTATGTACATAACTTCTATTATACAAGGCTGCAATAGGGTAAGCAAACTCTTTTCTTCCTATAAAAAAAGCGTAAGGCTAAGTAATACTACTTAGCCGCTACTTTTGCCATATAGTTTGCGATTCGTTCCACGGCACTTTCTAACAGGTCGAGACTTGTGGCGTAGGAAAGACGGACATAATCATCCGCTCCAAAACCGGAGCCTGGAACGAGTGCTACTTTTTCCTCTTCCAATAATGCTTTAACAAAGCTGTCCACGTCTTCAAAGCCGGCCATTTTTGCCGCTTCTATCGCTTTGGGGAACAGATAGAAAGCTCCTTGTGGTTTAAGGCAATGGAAGCCAGGGATCTGATTCAGCTTTTCAAAAATGATGTTAAGTCGTTCTTCAAATGCTTCACGCATCACTTCTACATCATCCTGCGGCCCTTGATATGCAGCGATTGTTGCATATTGTGAAATCGAGGTCGGGTTTGAGGTGCTATGGCTTGCAAGGTTTGTCATCGCACTGATAATATTCTGGTCACCGACTGCATACCCGATTCTCCAGCCTGTCATAGAATGTGATTTGGATACTCCATTGATGATGATTGTCTGTCCTTTTAGTTCTGGAGACAGTTGGGCGATAGAAACATGCTTGTTTCCATCATAAAGTAGCTTTTCATAGATCTCATCAGAAACGATTAGGATATTATGTTCAAGGCATATTTCCCCTAACGCTTGAAGTTCTTCCCTACTGTAGACCATTCCTGTCGGGTTGCTTGGGGAATTCAGGATTACCGCTTTTGTTTTAGGGGTTATCGTCGCCTTCAGTTGTTCAGCAGTTATTTTAAATTGATTTTCTTCCTTACCTTCTACATAAACAGGCACGCCTTCAGCCAATTTTACCTGCTCAGGATAGCTGACCCAATATGGAGTTGGGATGATCACTTCGTCCCCTTCATCAAGGATTACTTGGAATAAAGTGTAAAGTGCATGTTTGGCACCGATGCAAACAATCACTTCAGAAGGCTTATACGTAAGTTCCTGATCACGCTCCAGTTTGCTGATTATTTCTTTTTTCAATGCTGGTAATCCACCGGACGGCGTATATTTAGTAAAGCCCTTATCCATTGCTTCTTTTGCGGCATCTAGAATGTGAGCTGGTGTATTAAAGTCCGGCTCCCCTGCTCCAAGTCCAATAACATCATGACCTGCGTCCTTCAATTCCTTCGCTTTTGCCGTGATTTCCAATGTCGTAGATGGTGTTAATGTCGATACTCGTTTGGCTAATTTCATCTGTACTTCCTCCCGCTACCATTAAAAAATTATTCGTTGAAAGTATTCTCCATTTTCATATTTGATGTAATAGAGATTATACTGATTGTTATTGTCCTTGAACTTAATCTCCCACAAAGGCGTGTTCTTTTCCATTGCCAATGAAACGGAAATGATTTCTTTTGGTTCCCTGTCTGTTTGGAGATAGTTCAGTACCTCTTCTTTCGCGATTCCTTCTTCTTTTTGGGCTAAATGAACGACTTCCTGGTTCTCATCCACCCAGACGACCATTTCTTCGTTCTCATCATCTGTTCCTTGAACGATAATAAAAGAACTGGTTCCATTATATGAAGATACTTCATCAACCGTTTGCAGGTTTGCCTCTTGCTTCGCGATTTCTGTTGCACGTTCCATTTCATCTTTGACAGGTGACATGGCCGTTTGGTATATGGTAATGAGTTGCCACAAAGTAACAATGGCAATCAAAATAATACTGTATAATATCCACTTTTTCATTTCATCACTTCTTTATGTACGATATATTGTAAAAACTGCTTTTTCCTGATTTTCTTGGTCAAGTGCCAAGCCGAACATAAGGTTTTCTCTTTTTAATGTTCTGTTCAATGTATCCACGATTTTGTACAAATCGGATGAATTCTCCACTGTTACGGTTGATAAAATTTCGATTTTACTTTCCATCCCAAAATCCTCCTGCGCTTAAACAATTTTTGTTACTCATACTGACCTGTATTGTCGGTTAGAATATAAGTACTGAATCACCTATAGTGTTCAAACACATTATAACAGTTTCTATTCAGTTTAGTACATTGATGTACGTTATTGTATAAAATATTACTCCTATCCCACACCAACTTGAAAGGTGAATCTTTCTATAAAGGCAGATTCACCCTTTTTTTAGGATATCGATCGATATGTATCCAACGGGATAGTAAAAACCTGATAATCATGGTCATTCGCTTTCACAGATATATTTCCCACTTGTCTGGTCTGATAGATGTCCATCCATGTCTCGTGGAGCCGTTCCAGTACGCCTGTAATTCCTCTTTGATTATTCTTATTGAAAACGATGGCTACTTGAGGGTCACATTCTTCCAGAAATGCTTCCGTTGTTCCGGAAGGGTTACCGAAATCCCCCACTTTCAAGATATTTACCACGCTCAAATCTTTATTTTTCATAAGGGTCTTTTCAACTTCTTCTTTTGCGCTCGTCATGTATAGAAGAAACGTCCCCTTGTACTCGAATAACAAGTCCGTGGCAAAATGTTCCGTTTTATTCCCCTTGCTAAGTACTTCACATTTTAAATCATGAAATACCTCTTCCGTATTTCCAGCTGTCCAGCTTACATTTTTTATATGTAATGGAATGTTAAAAGAAGTATCGGGTAAAACAATACTGTGGACTTGGACATTTTTTACCACACTTTGCAGATTACCGATATATTCGTCTTCTTCATTTGTGATGATGACAGTAGTCAGTTCTTCCACTCCAAAAATATCGAGATAATATAATAACTCTTCACCTGCTTCCGGTCCTCCTGTATTTAGGAGAATATTGTCCCCGGAACTTGACTGTATCAAAGTACTCTCACCTTGAGTCAAATCAAAGAATGTAAAGGCTATTTCATTTTTGGATAAATTCAAATTGATTCTTTCCACATCATGAGGAATCTCCGGCTGAAATATTCCCCACTTGAATAGTAATATAGCAATGGTAATAAATTTCCACATAGAATTCATCCATTCCACTTCTTAGTTATCTTACTGTATTAACCTAACTAAAAAGCCACTAATTCATACTATCCAATATGGAAAAAAAGGAATCTTTCTTAACGATGGCATTCGGTATGGCGTCTATAAATGAGCTACCGTACCGTTTTTCCACCACTCTCCTGTCAAAGATGAAAATATCCTTCGATCCGCTTCCTTCCAGAAACGTTCCGACCATTTTCTTGAATCTCAGAACCGCAATCGGAAGGGAAACATCTGTAAATGAATTTCGCCCCTGCCCTTCCACATTAGCAATTCTTGCTGCCATCACTGGTTCGTCCATCGCCTTGAACGGCAATCGGATTACTACCAAAGTGTCTATTCTTTCATCAGAAAGGGATACCTCTTCCAGAAAACTGTTGGAAACTAACAGAATGGCTTTGTCAAAATTGGAAGCTGCCTTCAAAATCTTTTGCTTGCCACCTGTCATGCTGCTTTGACTTACTACTACCGTTTCTTCGGCATTTGGAAGTGATTTAATCTCCTGGTAGACTGCTGCAAGCATTTCAAGTGAAGAAAAAGTGACAAGTATTCTCCCGCCCTTTTCTTCCAGAAGCTCTTTTAGTTGGATGCCGGCCATCTGAATATAAGTTTCATTTTTGCCCCTTGTAATGGCAGGCATATCCGTTGGGATATACACACCTGTGTATCTATCTTCTATTGCTTTACAAAGGACAGTTTTGGGATAAAAATCAGTTAAACCAAGTTCTTCGATCATATAATCAAAACGATTATCGACACTTAATGCCTGTGAAATAAATAGAACACTGCTTTTTATCTGATAGAACTTTTCTGCAAGACTCTGTTTTACATCAATGGGCTGCTCATAAATTGTGACGGAATTTTTTGCTCCCCTTGCTGGAACATCAAACCATGTCAGTGCATTGTCCCCAGCTTCAAATAAGAGTGAATGAAAAGTTTCTCTCATTACCTTTAATGGATGCAAGTTGGCCTCCTGTTGAATTCCTGTTTCACTGGTTTCGGTTCCCCGCTTATCCAAAGAAATAAGTACCTCTGTCAATTTCATACAGAGGCGCTGTCCCGCTTCCAATACAGCAAACCAACCTGGAGATTTTTCCTTTAACAAATCATATCTATATATGGATCTCTGCTGAGTCTTTTTTGTTTTGGAAAGGCAATAGCTCCTGATCATTCGAAATGCCTCATCAAGCTCTTCCTTCGCCTGCGAGACAATTGGGGTTTCCTTCAGTTTCATTAGAGCAAAATATAAATCCAGATAACTTATTTGTTTTCCTAGAAATTTGCCAACGTTTTGTTGAAACACATTAGCATCTTCTATTAGAAAATAATCTAGCTCCTTTAAGACATCCGGTTTCCAAATTTCTTTTGAAAGGAACTGATGATTGGTGAAAATGATATTTGCTCCATCCAATTTATTTATTGCTTTTTGATAAAAGCAGAACGCGCCTTTAGATTGCTCCTTGTTTACTCCGTAGGTACAGTTTATTGATTCCCAAAGCAACTTCCCCCCTGATGAAAGAGAAAGTTCCTCAAGGTCTCCCGTTTCCGTCTCCGTCAGCCAAACCAGAATCTGTGCTTTGGTGAGCACTGCATCATAGTTATCATCTTGATCATTGAGCGTAGAACAGAACCTCGGTAAACTAAGGTAATAGAATTTTCCTTTAATCTCCGTACAAATATGCGCTGCATCCCTTTTGAATGTATGAATCAGCTTCTCAAGGCTTCGCTTCGTATCTGAAGTAACAGAACAGATCGCAACTTTCTTATTCTTTTCAAGGGCAAAAAGCAAAGCACCCATAACATGGTTTATTTCCTTCACTTGTGATGGAAGCAATTCCAACAATCCATGTTGTCGGGATTCCAGAAGGGTTCTTACTTCTTTTCCCACAGATTTTTGTAGGCTTATTGCTTGTTCACTAATCGCCTTATCAGCATCAACTTTTTCATTCAGGCTATGACCACTGACCTTTTTAACTACCAGCTTTTCTTGGTATAGAACGTATTCTTCAGAAATGGTTCCACCTTCTGTTTGGAACAAAAGATGGATATCGCTTTTCATCGAGTGCAAAAATGTATGTAACTGTTTGATTGTTATGGCAGGAAGCCTATCAATCTTATCCAATAACTTCAGAAATATAATTGCGGTCGCTTCAGCGTCACTGTCTGCCCTATGAGGATTATCATGATTAAGTTGATAATAGATGGACAGATCCGTCAACTTATAGCTTTTTTGAGTCGGTAGCAGAATTCTGGCTAGTTCAACTGTATCAAAGGTGTTTCCTGAGAAAGCAGGAAAGCCGCTTGATCTCAATTCATGCTGCAAAAAAGATAGGTCGAACGGAACATTGTGTGCAACCAGTGATGAACCGTCGAGCATTTCATTCAACATCGGTGCAATCTGTTGAAAAGTAGGGGCACGGTCAACCATCTCTTGATTGATGCTTGTTAATTGTTCAATAAATGGTGGAATGGAACATTCTGGATTTACAAAGCTTGAGAATCGCTCCACTATTTCTCCATCTTCAATCAAAACAGCGCCAACTTGTATTATTTTGTCATTTTTCTTCGGAGAATTCCCTGTCGTTTCCAAATCTAGAACGACAAATCGCTGTTTCATTAACTCCACCTCATTACATCTGTTCAACTTATATAGAAAAGAATCTATATAAAAGGTACCATAGACACCACCTGAAAAAAATATTTAATTTTATTTTCCCCATTGATTCAATAGAAAAACCCCCTATTTACAAGGGGGTTCAATATAAGTCATTAAAACATTATAAGTGCTACATAACAGTGGCAGCAGGCTCTGTACCAAGCATTTCCACAATCTCATTGAATTCGTTCATGACTGCAACTTTAGGTTGGTGTTCTTTTACCTTCTCCTCTGCCATCATTGCATAGGAAATGACAATAATGACATCGCCTTCTTGAACCAGTCTAGCAGCAGCACCGTTAAGACAAAAGTCTCTTCCACCCCTTTGACCTGGAATGATGTAGGTTTCAAATCGTGCTCCATTGTTGTTGTTCACAATCTGGACCTTTTCATTTGCTACCATACCAACCGCATCCAGAATATCTTCGTCAATTGTAATGCTCCCGACATAATTTAAATTGGATTCCGTTACTCGGGCACGGTGTATTTTTGCATTCATTAATGTACGAAACACTTGCTATTCCCCCTTATTGTATGAAAAGACAATGTTGTCAATCAGTCTGGCTTTTGAGAACTTCAGTGCCAGAGCAATAATGATGTTATTCTCTTCCAATGGCGTTTTTACTTCCTGAAGGGTAGGATACGCGTAAATTTCCACGTATTCAGCTTGGACTCCAGTATGAAGTGTGATGAATTCCTCAATGGAATTCTTTACATCACGGATTACCATATCCTCTTCTTCCATCAGCTTTTTGCCATGAATCAGTGCTTTATATAGGTATGGAGCTTTTTCTCTCTCGATTTCATTAAGGTACACATTCCGTGAACTTTTTGCCAGACCGTCTTTCTCCCTGACCGTACCAACTCGAACTAACTCCACAGGTAGATGATAATCGTTTATAAGACCATCAATCACCGCAACCTGTTGAGCGTCTTTCATTCCAAAATAAGCCGTATCCGGTGAGACAATCTGGAATAGTTTCAATACCACTGTTGCTACCCCATCAAAATGGCCAGGACGATGCTTTCCGCAAAGAACATCCACTCGCTTCTCCACTTTAATAATGGTTGTCCGTTCTTCTTTGTACATTTCATCCACACTTGGATAGAACAGATAGTCGACTCCAAGATTCTCCGCAATGTCTTCATCCCGTATCATATCACGGGGATAGGCATCAAAATCTTCGTTAGGCCCAAATTGCAGAGGGTTGACAAAAATGCTCAATACGACGACATCATTATTGTCGCGGGCTTCCTTAAGCAGTGTCTGATGACCTTCATGCAGGAAGCCCATTGTGGGAACAAAGCCAACCTTTTTGCCTTTTTGTTTCTCTATTTTAATGACATTCTGCATGTCCTTTATTTTCTTTACAATTTCCACGTTTCTTATCCCCCATATAATCTATGCAGTGTTTCCTCTTTCATCGTAAAACTGTGTTCCGCCTTAGGAAATGTCCTATCTTTCACTTCCACCACATATTGGTGCAAGCCGTTCTTCATCAATGTCTGGGAATCCACGTATGATTGAACAAACTTAGGAACACGGTCAACGCCATATTTAACAACATCGTGGTACACAAGTACTTGGCCGTCGACATCCACACCTGCCCCTATTCCGATAACAGGTATCGTTAGTTGTGCGGCAATATCCTTGGCAAGCTGTTTTGGTACGCATTCCAAGACAAGCGCCATGGCACCTGCCTCCTCGGCAGTCCTGGCATCATTGATCATTTTTTTGGCACTCTCCACATCTTTACCCTGGACCTTGTAGCCTCCAAGAACTCCAACCGATTGGGGAGTAAGACCAAGGTGTGCCACCACCGGGATCCCTGCACTAATCAACGAGGATATGACATGGAATACTTCTCCTCCCCCTTCGACTTTAAGCGCATTGGCTCCAGATTCCTGGACAATTCTTTTGGCGTTTTGAAGGGTGTTTTCCATGGAAAGGTGATAGGACATAAATGGCATATCGGTGACTACAAAGGTCGAAGGTGCTCCACGTTTTACCGCTTTGGTATGATGGATCATATCATCGACTGTCACAGGAACAGTGGATTCGTATCCAAGGACAACCATTCCAAGGGAGTCGCCGACCAGAATCATGTCCACACCAGCCTCTTCTGCTAGCTTGGCGGATGGGTAATCATATGCCGTCAACATGGCAATTTTTTCATCGTTCTTTTTCATTTTCAAAAAATCCGAAGTAGTTTTCATTTTCCTTCCTCCTTTTTTGATAGGCTCTGTTATGCGCCGCTATTCATTTCCGCACTGGGCTTCGCTTTCCGCGGGGCACTTGTGGAGCCTCCTCGGCTAGCCTGCGGGGTCTCCACTAAGCGCTATCTCCCGCTGGAGTCTACGCCCTGTGCTACAATGAACCGCTATAATATCTTAAATTTCAACATTCCACTTTAACAGAACCTTTTGATAAGGAGAGGAAATGAACCGAAAAAAATCCTTCTTTTGCGCATGCGAAAGAAGGATGGTTGTATAGCATCAAATAAACTAATTCAGTTCAATCCCTCTGTCCCAGTCCTTTGGATCAAGGCAGATATTTGGTTGGTTATTACATGGTATGACAATGCTCAGGTGCAGTTCTGATAGATACTGCCCACCACTATTATAGTTGATATCTTGTAAAGATGCCATCATTTAATCGCTTCCAATTTGTATATCTGCAGAGTGAATATAGTGAATCACCTCTTGGTCATCTTCAAGCATCAGGACTCCATCTTCTGTAATTCCTTTTGCTTTCCCTTCCAAGGTCCCTGTAATAGTGCGGGCGATGATTCTCTTTCCTATACTTATGGCATAGGACTCCCATAGAAGCTTTATCGGGTAAAACCCATGCTCAAGGTATTTATGGTACAGGGTTTCAAACTTTACGAGTATGGTCTGGATAAGCTCAGCGCGATTCACAGGTTCGCCAAGTTCGATGGACAGGGAGGTGGCAATTGAATGAAGTTCTTCCGGAAAATGCTCTATTGCCTGATTTACATTTATACCCACACCAATAATGACGGAATTGATTTTATCCGCCTCTGCTTGCATTTCCGTCAGTATTCCCACTGTTTTCTTCTTATTGATTAGAATATCATTTGGCCATTTGATATCCGGGCGTAAACCGGTCACCTCCTCAATGGCTTGTGTGATTGCAACCGCCGCCAATAATGTCAATTGAGGGGCCTTTGCAGGCGGCAGATTTGGACGCAGAATCAAACTCATCCAGACACCGGTGTGTTTGGGTGAATACCAAGACCTGCTCAACCTTCCTCTGCCGGATGTTTGTTCTTCTGAGACGACCAAAGTTCCCTCAGGTGCACCATCATATGCAAGTTGGTGTGCAATCTTTTGAGTGGAAGTAACCGATTCCTCGAAGTGGATTTTCCGGCCAAGAGCTTCAGTTTTCAGCCCCAATGAGATCTCATTATGGGATATCTTATCGGGAATTGTTTTAATTCGGTATCCTTTTCTTCTGACAGCCTCAAGTTCATAGCCCTCATGCCTCAAGTCTTCTATATGCTTCCAAACCGCCGTTCTTGAACAGCCAAGTTCTTCACTGATCTTCTGGCCTGAAAGAAAATCACCTTCTATATCGGTAAACATTTTCAATAGTTTTGATCGTATTTCTGTAGCCAATTACATACCCACTCCTTCAAAGCAACTCTTTCATTTTGAATTTCCCCATGAATTAATGCCTTTTCCAAATCATTATAGATATCGGAAATCCATTTTCCACGTTTCTCTCCTGCTAAATTCATAAGGTCATGTCCGTCGAAAACGATATCTTTCAGACAGTGAATAGGCAGTGAGTAATAGATTTTTTTGATTTGAATCCCCGTCTCCCGTGTGTCCCAACCTAGTATATTCATTACTTGAAGAGCTTCCAGTGATTGCTCTATACCCGATCTGTATAAGACTTCTTTTTCCCATCCGAATTTTCGAACCTGTTCTATGACATTCAAATTCTCCTGAACGGCCTTACTCACCTTTTTCGGAAGCTTCCAATCGTTCAAGAAACCTTCCGCATCAACTATTTCTAAGACGAGAACCAACAGCGTCCAAAGTGCAGAACGGCTTTGAAGCTCATAAACAGGTAATTTTGCTAGCTCTAGTAAATGATCCCCTTTCCCTTCTAGATGAGGGAGAAATGCATGAAGATCCGTTGTAACCATTAGCTCAAGAGCATTCTTGACCCCTTGTCCCTTTAGTAGCTTCTCCATTTCCACCGTTTTCCTTTCAACGGAAATCATCTCCAGAAGGGCTCGATCTTCTTGGATGCCTATAAACGTATCAGCCTCCATGGAAAAGGACAATTGACTGGAAAAACGGATGGCGCGAAGCATCCGTAAAGCATCCTCACGGAATCGTTCTGTTGCTTTACCCACTGTACGAATAACTCTTCTTTTAATATCACATTCCCCAAGGAAAGGGTCCAGTATTTTCCCGTTTTTGGTCATGGCAATAGCATTCATGGTGAAATCCCTGCGCTTCAGATCTTCCTCAAGGCTTTTCACAAAAGTCACTTTATCAGGGTGGCGGTTATCCGTATATGTTCCATCTGTTCGGAATGTCGTCACTTCATAGCTTTCCTGCTCTGACGCAACAACGATGATGGTCCCATGGTCTGCTCCCACGTCAATTGTTTTTGCAAAAATTGCCTGTATTTGATCAGGAGTGGCCGAAGTAGCAATATCTATATCACCTATCACTCTATTCATCAAGGTATCACGAACAGAGCCCCCTACAAAGTAAGCTTCATGTCCGTTGTCTTCAAGACGCTCAATAATTTTTATACCTTGATAGAAGGCTTCATTCATCGTTTATCCCTCAACTTCCACACTAGTTATTAATTAACTGCATGTATATGTCTTCGTACTGTTTTACTATTTTTTGAGAGCTGAAGTGCTCTTTTACTCTCGCTACTGCATTTTCAGCAAAGGTTTTATGTAAAATGCTATCTCCCAATATTTTTATGGCATTTTTCGCAATATCCTCTATATCTCCCACTTCACTGAGGTATCCGGTCTTGCTGTGGTCAATCACTTCCGGAATCCCTCCGATTCTTGTCCCGACGGAAGGAACACCACATGCCATTGCCTCCAATAGAACGAGGCCAAAGCTCTCTTTTTCAGACAGAAGTAGCATTAGGTCGCTGATGGAGTACAAGTCTTCCAGGTTCTCCTGTTTTCCAAGAAACAGTACCTTCTCACTAAGGCCTAGCTCTTTTACCAGGTTGCATACGACAGAAATTTCTGGACCATCGCCAACTAGCAGCAATTTGGATGGAATCTGCTTTTCAATGAGGTGAAAGGATTTCACTACATCTTGTACGCGTTTCACTTTACGGAAATTGGATACATGGATGATGATCTTCTCTTCCTCAGATATTCCATATTGTTCCTTGAGATCGTAAGTATCCTTTTTAAAATAAACACGCTCATCAATAAAATTATAAGCGGTCTGAATGTCTTTTTTCGGTTGCAGTAAATCGTAAGTCTGCTGTACCAATGACTCGGATACGGCTGTCACCACGTCAGAGCCCTCAATACCAAAACGGATCATATCGTTGAGTGATGGATCATAACCCAATACCGTAATATCGGTTCCGTGAAGGGTCGTTACTATTTTCAATTTATCATCCGTCATTTTTTTGGCCAGATATGCACACACCGCATGAGGTATGGCGTAGTGAACATGTAACAAGTCCAGTTTTTCCCGTTTCGCCACTTCTGCCATCTTACTGGCCAAAGCCAAGTCGTAAGGTGGATACTGAAAGACAGAATACTGGTTCACCTGAACTTCATGATAGTAGATGTTGCTGTACACTTTATTTAGTCGAAATGGCATACTGGAGGAGATGAAGTGAATTTCATGCCCCTTTTCCGCCAAAAGCTTCCCCAATTCCGTTGCAATTACCCCTGATCCTCCAACAGTTGGATAGCAGGTAATGCCAATTTTCAATTTCAATTAAATCCCACCTAATAAATCATAATTAAGGACAAGTGGTCCTTTTGCAAAAAATCCTTCTGCGTACACGGAGCCAATCTGTTTTCCATATGCACGTTCTCGGCTAATGACCGCCTCAACATATCCGTTGGTCAACGGTGTGTCCACTCCATCTTGATTTTTTTCAAACTGGCTTGTATATACTTCAAGCGCTCTCGTCTTCTTATCAATTTGGTTCGTTACATCTATGTAGAAATCCGGTTTGTTCATTCCATTAATTTGATAAAAATAAATATTTTCAGGTTTATGAGCATTTTGTTTCTGTGAATCTTCCACTCGCTTGATACCAGAAGAAAAAACAGCCTCCTCCACTAATTTGGCACAGTTACCATGATCGGGATGACGGTCTTCGTGATAAGGAGCGAAAACCAGACGGGGCTTATATTTTCTGATGACGGATACAAGTTCAAGTATGTATTCTTCTTTCATAAACAGTCCTCTATCAGGGAGCGAAAGCTGAATGCGCGCATCCAATCCAAGTACCTTACAAGCTTCATTTGCCTCTTGTTGCCTTATTTCGACCGATCCATTGGATGACCTTTCCGCAAAGGTCAAATCACAGATTCCGGTTTTGTAGCCTTGTTCTTTATATTTTGCAAGGGTACCAGCCATTCCTATCTCCACATCATCTGGATGTGCCCCGAATGCCAGAATATCCAATTGATCAGTCATTTTTCTCCGCCTCTTTGCCATGTACAATCTCTCTCCATCCAAGCTCTCCCCTTGCCAGCCCGTGAATCAATATTTCAGCAGTCCCCATATTGGTTGCAAGTGGAATGGAATAAACATCACACAACCTCAATAAAGCAGTGACATCAGGTTCATGTGGCTGTGCAGTCAATGGGTCGCGGAAAAAGATGACCATATCCATCTTGTTCTGTGCAATCAAAGCACCAATTTCCTGATCCCCTCCCAGTGGTCCCGATCGGAATCGGTGTACAGACAATCCTGTCGCTTCAGAGATTCTCAAGCCCGTTGTCCCTGTAGCAAAAATTTCATGATTCTCCAGAACACTTTTATAAGCCGTAGCAAATTGTATCATATCCGGTTTTTTCTTATCGTGTGCAACTAACGCTACCTTCATCACAGTACCCCCTACTACTACTCAATAATATTTTCCAAGCCGTACACTAACACATCTAAAGACATTATGGTTTCTACCGATAGCTTCACACCTGACATGAAGCTTGCACGATTGTAGGAATCATGGCGTATTGTCAAGGATTGTCCTTCCCCCCCAAACAACACTTCTTGGTGTGCAACAAGACCAGGAAGTCTGACACTATGAATACGGATACCGTCTTTCGTTTCAGCACCTCTTGCTCCTTGGATCGTTTCTTCTTCCTCAGGGTGGCCTTGATGTTTCGGCTCCCTCGTTTTGGAAATCAGTTCCGCCGTCTTAATTGCAGTACCGGATGGAGCATCCAGTTTTCTATCATGATGAAGTTCCATGATTTCGACGTCCTGGAAATGCTTTGCTGCCATCTGTGCAAACTTCATCATCAGAATTGCACCAACAGCAAAGTTAGGAGCAATGATGACACCGATTTTTCTCGACTCGGCAAGCTCCGTCAATTCCTGTAGCTCCTCTTCATTAAATCCGGTCGTACCTACAACAGGGCGAATCCCGTTTTCCACGGCAAGTTTCGTATTGATTTTCCCTATTTCTGGTGTGGTAAGGTCAATCAGGACATCAGCTTCCACTTCTTGAAAACATTTTTCCGGATCGCTGTATATAGGTGCGTCGATTGACGGGAACCCGTCCACGTCCGAAAGCATCTTGCCTTCGTTTACCCGATCAAGGCATGCCACTAATTGAAAATGTTCTACATTATGTATTAGATCCACGGCTTCTCGCCCCATGCGTCCACGTGGTCCTGCCAGTATAATCTTGATGTTGTCCATTACTTCTCTTCCTCCTCGATTCTAGTCCATCTATCTTTGTCCCTTGTTTGGAACTTTTCCATAACACGGTCGTGCGCTTCTTGTAAATCTATATTGAGGGAATTGGCGAAGCAAATCATGACAAACAGCATATCACCAAGCTCTTCTTCTACCGTATTCTCTTTTTCAGTACTCTTTTTCGGCTTTTCACCGTAATAGTGGTTGACCTCCCGGGATAATTCCCCAAGCTCCTCGGTCATTCTCGCAAGCATTGCCAGCGGACTGAAATAGCCTTCTTTAAACTGGGAGATATATTTGTCCACTTCTAGTTGCATCTCTTGCATCGTCTTCTCACTCATACACGTCTCACCTCACTCTATCATGTTAGCTAAAACCCTATCATTTGACAAATGTTTAAGCTTGTCCAACACTTGGAACACAAATTGACAGGACGATAATCCAATCTCCTCTGATTGATGTACTCCAATGATACTCAATTCTAAATCTCATTTACTTATCTTCTTTATGTCTATTATAATGGAGAGGTTGCAAACTATCTAGGTCTTGGAGGTTCACCATGTTAAATGGCTTAAAAATCAAAAATATCATCTACATTCTAATCGGATCTGCCATATTCGCTTTTGGTCTCGTCAACTTCAATATGCAGAACAATCTCGCGGAAGGCGGCTTTACTGGTATTACCCTGTTATTATATTTTCTTTTCAGATTCGACCCTTCCTATACCAACCTCTTGCTGAACATCCCGATCTTTTTTATCGGCTGGAAGTTGCTCGGAAAGAACACATTCTACTACACGCTTATCGGCACTTTCAGTTTGTCTTTATTTTTATGGATTTTCCAGAGGGTTCCTTTAATGTTCCCTCCACTAGAAGATGATCTTACTTTAGCAGCATTGTTTGCCGGAGTGTTCATTGGAATTGGATTGGGGATCATATTCCGGTACGGAGGAACGACAGGTGGAGTGGACATCATTGCCCGCCTAGCCCATAAATATATCGGTTGGAGCATGGGTAAAGCGATGTTTCTGTTTGACGCAGTGGTCATTCTCCTCTCGCTCATCATGTACCTGACCTCTCAGGAAGCCATGTACACACTAGTCGCAGTATTTGTTGCGGCGCGTGTCATCGATTTCATGCAGGAAGGTGCTTATGCAGCTAAAGGGGCAACCATCATTTCTGATAAGCATGAAGAGATCGCATCTAAAGTTCATCAGGAGATGGACCGCGGGGTTACCATCTTACGTGGACAAGGTTCGTTTTCGAAGGTGGAACGCAATGTGCTCTATTGTGTGGTAGCAAAAAATGAATTGGTCAAGTTGAAAAATGTCATCACGTCTGTTGATCCACATGCATTTGTGGCGGTCAGTGATGTGCATGATGTGCTTGGGGAAGGCTTTACACTGGATGAGAATAAGAATCCGGTGGAGCGGTAAGGTAAGGACTTATAGTTTTTTTGTTAACACTGTTCAAGGGTCGATGGAATTCTGGCCTTTGAGCAGTTTTTTGTTTAAAAGGACTATTTTTTCTTTAAAAATGAGTAATTGTGGACAACGATAAGTAGGATTCACTTGGTGTTAATAGCAATAAAAGGGCATTAGTTGAATGTCTCCTGCTATAATGCTCATTCCAGGAACAGAAAATGCGCATGCATTTGGAATAATATGGATTGTCATCAATCTCAACTGTTTTTTTGTATAATTCTCCTCTTTTTTTGTATAATTCAGGCTCTTTTTTGACTAATTCCCCTCTTTTTTTAATCATTTTCCTTCTGCCCATCAATCTTCAGCTACATTCCTTTTAAGAAACACAAAAGAAAAGCAGCCCACTTACTCAGGCTGCTTACTCAGGCTGCTTCATAGCAATTTTCCTATTCCCGACTTCCCAAATATATCAAAATAAATCTTGTCAATTCCGCCACCGCCACAGCAGCAGCTGCAACATATGTCAACGCGGCCGCATTCAATACCTTCTTGGTTTCACGTTCCTCGTAGTTATTGATGATGCCAAGTGATACTACTTGATTCATTGCCCTGTTGGAAGCATCAAATTCCACCGGCAGTGTTACAAGCTGGAACAATACTGCAGCTGCCATAAAGATGATTCCAACAAGAATCAAATTAGTTGCTCCGAAAATGAGACCGGCGAAAATAAGGAAAAACGACATATTCGAACCGATACTTGCAACAGGAACAAGAGAATGGCGGAAGCGTAAAAACGCATAATCCTGATTGTCCTGAATCGCATGCCCCACCTCATGGGCTGCAATCGCTGCACCGGCAATGGAATTTCCATGATAGTTATGGGAGGACAGACGAATTGTTTTTGACCTCGGATCATAATGATCTGTCAAATGTCCCCTTGTTTCTTCCACTTTCACATCGTAAATCCCATTATCATGTAATATTTTTCGTGCGACCTCTGCTCCAGGCATTCCTGAAGAGGAAGCAACTTTGGAGTATTTTTTATAAGCGCTCTTTACTCTAGACTGTGCCCATAATGGGACAATCAGCAAGAAAGCGAAATAGATCAGATACATTCCTAATCCCATAAGTAAGTCCCTCCTTAGCTTAGAACCTGCTAATTATAGTCTTCCTATTAGGATTATTTTATTTCTTCTTTTTTATCCCTGTCAATCTTTAAGCTTTTTCCGCATCTCCAGCTTCTTAGCACCAAGGTATTTGCGAAAACCTACATAGGACAATGTCAACAAAATAAAACTTCCTGTGGAAATCATAACCCATAAAAGCGACGGATCTGTTTCATCTTCCTTAAGTTCCTTGAAGAGAGCCTTCAGGTCAGCTTCAATCACTTCCATATCGTCAAATTCCTCACTATGAGAAAGTAATGCTTGTCTATTTTTATCCAAATAATCGATATGAGCATCAATCTTTTGGATATGTTCAGGTTTTACATCCAATTTGATGCTGGGGTGGATCATATCGTACTCTAGTAAGAGCCTTCTATACAACAGTTCATAGGAATCGCTATCACGTGTGTCCACAGAATCCCTTAACTGTTGAAACGTCATCACCATCGCATCTTCCATCTCCACCCACATCGGCTGGTGCTCGGATGTCATAGCATCCACCGCTAAGCGCAATTTGATGACTGCCCTGACCTTCTCCTCATGAGGGAGGGTCACATCACTAAGGGAGCCAAGGGATTGCTGATGCGCTACGGAAATAATCCGCACTTCATCCATCGGTATCTGCTGATTCCCAACCATCAGCTTTGTAAATTCATCCGAAAATATATCAAGCAAATTGTGCGCTTCCACATACCTTTCCGTTTCTACAAGCTGAAGGGCATCATCCATGATGAAGTTCAACGCAAAAGGTTGTAACGGTTCATGAGAGTGTGCTTTAATCCCTATAGGAAAAATAAGTAGTAATAGTAGTATGGCAACTAAATATTTATTTACTTTCATCGCTTGTCCCTCCCATATTCTCTACTAAATGTTATGAGAATGTGGACAAGGTTAGAACATTAATCCAAGGATAACTTCAACCTGTTAACCCTTAAAGAAAAATAATACGCGATGACGATCGAGAATATACTTAGCCAGAATGTGAAATAGCCGATTTGTGGCAAATATTTCATGAGACTACCGTACCAAGGCATCATCTTGAAAACGTAGTCGATAATATCATTATGTAAAGTCCAAATAGCTGCTGCCACAAGATGCCATATCTTGAATCGATAGTATGGACTATACAACACACCTTGCACAGCCATTGCACCATGGGAAACAATCAGCATATAGCCTTCTATCGGCAAATATCCCGTTTCCATGAGCGTTAAGAAATTCATTACGACCGCCCAGATCCCATATTTCACAAGAGTAATAATCGCTAATGCTTCAAAAAGCTTAAAATTCTTTTTTAGAATAAAACCTACAAGCACAAAGCAGAAAAAAAGACTGGCAGTTGGACTGTCAGGAACAAAAATAAGAAAGATGGCAGGTGTCTGTTCGAGCTGATAGCCATACCATATGTAGCCATAGATTGTCCCTAATACATTGATAATCAACACCATCCATAACATCACCGGTGTTTTAAGCAGGTGTATAAACCAAGTTAACATGATTTTTCCTCACTTTTAAAAGATAGATGTTTCCATTATACAAAAAAGCTGGCTAAATTAGCCAGCTTTCTCATTATTCTGCTTCCGCAGCAAGTTCATTCATTTCTACCAGGTAATCACCAAGGATTTGAAGCTCTTCATCAGTACCTTTGAAGAGATCTGCTGGCATTCCACCAATACCATTAACCGCAATATCTGCATAATCTTCAGCAGTCATATCAGGGTTGTCAATTAGTGATGGCGCCATTCCAGGGCTTCCTTGAAGGTTGTCACCGTGACAAGATAGACAGGTATTCTCTTGAAGAATCAAGTAACCTTCTGCCTCCATGTCAATTTCAATGTCAATCTCATCCGTGATTTCCCCTTGCTCTGCAGCAGCTTCCCAGTCATGAGAATCTACGGACTGCCAAGTCAAGAAGAAGATGGATGCGATACCTAGAAGCATCAAACCTGTTGCAATTGGACGCTTACTTGGGCGACGCTCTGGTCCGCGATCTAGGAATGGAGCAAGTAGTAATGCACCAAACGCAAGACCCGGCATAACCATTGCACCGATTACAGTGTATGGTCCAGCTGCATAACGATATTTAAGTAATTCATATAAGAATAAAAAGTACCAGTCTGGTAACGGGATATACCCTGTATCAGTTGGATCTGCAACACGCTCTAGAGGCGGCTCATGAGCGACAGTCAAGCATAGGAAAGCGATTAAGAAAACCGCACCAACCATCCACTCTTTTAATAAGAAGTTTGGCCAGAATGCTTCTGTTTTACCAGGGAACTCTGAGTAATCTTTTGGGATATTAGGTTTTCGTACTGCTGGGACACGAGAGTCTCCAACAAACTTCATACCTTTTCCTCTATGCATATAGGTTTCCCTCCTTTGTTATCAAAAATAATGAATCTTATAGCGGTCCTGAAATACCTTGCTTACGGATCATGACAAAGTGAGCTCCCATCAATCCGAAAAGGGCAGCCGGCAAGAAGAATACATGAATCGCAAAGAAACGAGTCAATGTCTGTGCACCGACAATTTCAGGATGTCCGGCAAGTAACGTCTTTACTGCATCTCCGATAATCGGTGTTGCTGCAGCAATCTCTAAACCTACTTTAGTCGCGAATAACGCTTTCATATCCCAAGGTAATAGGTAACCTGTAAAACCGAGGCCTAACATGACGAAGAAGATAAGTACTCCTACAACCCAGTTAAGTTCACGAGGTTTTTTATATGCACCTTGGAAGAAAACACGTAGTGTATGTAAGAACATCATTACGATAACCAAACTTGCTCCCCAGTGATGCATACCGCGCACGATTTGACCGAACGCCACTTCATTTTGAAGATAATAAACGGATTCCCACGCATTTTTAATATCCGGAACATAATACATTGTCAGGAACATACCTGATAATACTTGGATGACCGTTACGAAGAACGTCAATCCACCGAAACAATAAACGAATGCGGAGAAGTGATGTGCTGGGTTTACGTGCTCAGGAACCTCGTGGTCAGCGATATCGCGCCACATGGGCGTAATGTCTAATCGTTCGTCAACCCAGTCATAAATCTTATTTAACAATTATTACGCCTCCCCTTTTGGCTTCGCATTACCTAAATACACAATTCCATCCTTCACCTCATGCACATATACATCAAGAGGTGCAAGTGGCGGTGTATTTGGAACGTTGTCACCATTTTTGTAGTATAAACCATAATGGCATGGACAGAAGAACTTATCTTCGTTGCTAGGATCTGATGCCCAGTTAACTGTACAACCAAGATGCTTACAAACTGGAGATAAGGCAACTATTTTACCTTCTTCATCCTTGTAAATCCAAGCAGTTCTAGGCTCATCAGATTCATACCAAGCGTCCACTTGTTTAATCTTGAAAGGGAAGTTTTGCGGCTCCGCAGTTAATTCGCTTTCTTCACAAACAGCAACTAAATCTTGTTCATTTCCAGCTTTTAGTACTGGATCAATTGCAAAACGGACCATTGGCATCAGCATACCTGCTGCCATGAAACCGCCTACACCAGTAAGGGTATAGTTCAAAAATTGACGTCTAGACACGCGATGGTTTTTCTCGCTCATTGTTTTTCCCCCCTCTATAGAAAGAACTAAGTCCATACGGACAGTAGATTATAACACATAGAAAACTAGGACATTCTCATGATATATCAATCTTGTCCCAAGGTCAATAATCTCCTGCCCCGAAAAAATGGCAAGGTTGTGACTTATTTTATATACTCTGAAATTATTTTTAATTTTCTATTGCTTTTTTAATATCATTTTGTTCCAGGGTTCCCTTTGGGGATATTTTGTACATTTTCTGGTACTTTTAGTCCTGCCATTTTTGGATGAACATCGGCAGCAACTGATTCATCTGATCTTGGATGATTTTCTGTTTGTATTTTTCTTCCATATCCTCAAGCGGTATCGCAGGCAACCATACCAGTTTCCCTTCTAAGTCCTGTTCAAACTGGCTCCAGGATGAGTCAGACGTCATAAGAAAGACATGTTTAATGTTCTCTTTTTTAATATGTAGAGTTAAGTTATTAAGTTGGTTCACTTTGTTCTCTGGTAGGTCTGATTCGACATAGGTGTAAGAAGGTAATAATATTACTCTCCCTTTAAACTGCCTTTCTAATTCATAACTTAGTATGTTTATGTATTCTCCATGGGATGCGATCGTTTTGATGTTGTCGCTGAAGCTGATTGGAATAAGGGGGATGATGACGGTATCAATATATTCTTTAGCTTGTACGTATTGGGTGATATCTTTGCTTGTCCATTTCATGAGTGATTTTCAGCTCTTTCTTTTTTGGATTTTTGCTCGTCCTTTAAATATAGATTTTATAAAGAGAGAGGTCAAATGTTTTAGTGGATATAAGTATTTATTACAAAATAAAACCCCTACCTTAATAATGGTGGGGGTTAGTTCATTTATCCTTATGAGGAACTTTACATTTACCTATAGTCTCTTCAACTGACCTGTCAGTTTCCGGAACGCTTCTTCATCTTGGCGATCCAGCGCATCGTCTATCATTTCCAGAAGCTTTTCTTTCTGAAAGGTGTAAATGGACTCCTCTAGCATCCTTTCAGCCAAGATGCGGTCTTTCTCATTGATTTGGGACTGCTTCGGCATAAACGGGTTATCCTCAAGCACTGCAGCATATTGCGGTGAATGATAGACAGAACGGAAATTCAATTGAATATAGATATCTTCATCTCGATTAAGTCTGATGTCATGAAAGGACTTCTCTGCATCCGTCGTCATGACATTCTCCTTATAGAACCTGAACGGCACTTCCTCTACACAATGGGTTGACATGATAATTCCACGTGGGCAAAATTGGGCTTGCTCGACAAAGTGAACTTTCTTCATCAACTGGTCATGACTCATCAAATAGTTTAAAATCCATACACATTCACGTCTTTTTAATTGATAGTTTCCCAAGAACCACCTTATAAAGTCCTTCTTCTCGTTGACAGATACAGGGGTAGCCACAACTATCGTCCCTCCTCTGCGTAGAATATTCCCTACTCTTGTAAATTTAAATACAGATCTTGCAACTCTATGTTGGTTGGGTCTAGTTGTATTAGTTTCTCAAAAAGCGGCTTTGCTTCTTCTCGTTTGCCTTCCTCTAATAAAAAGTGTGCATAATCATAAAGGAAGCTGCTGTCATCTTTAAAAGAAGTATATGCATGACGGTAATGGTTTAATGCATCAGAATATTTTTCCGTTTTCTGGTATGCGACAGCCAGGTCCCAATCGTATTGGGGATCTGTTTCACCAAACTTGATGAGTTCTTGAAGACAGTCTATAACATCTTCATAGCGTTCTTCCTGCAAGAAGATTTTTGTCAGAGTTAACGCTGCTTCAACATAACCTGGATCAATGGCAATGGCTTCCCTCAACAATCTTTCCGCCTCGGCAACATTCTGCTGTTTCATTGCCACCTTTGCTCCATACACCTGCAACTCTTTGTTATATTCATTAACCGCTAACCCTTCTTTTACAACGCGCAGGCTGTCTTCCAATAATCCTTCGTGCTCATATGCTTTTGCAAGATATAGATAAAGAGAGGAGTATTCATAATCCATTTCTTTTACCTGTTTAAGTTTTTCGATACAGGTCTTGTAATATCCTGCCTGAAAAGCGGTAAAACCGTACTGAAATAATACGTCAATTTTCAACTCTTTCTGCAGGGCGTGCTCGAAATAGGGCATCGCTTCTTCGAATTGGCCAGTTGCACTATAGCATTCTGCCAGTCTTTCTTGCAGTGAGAAATCCAGATCATCCGCTTGAGGCAGCACTGATTCGTAAAAAGGGATCGCCTTTTTGTAATCCCCTTGGGAAAGGTTCAGTTCTCCAAGAGCAAGACTGATGATCGGTTCATTCGGAGCTAGCTTTTTAGCAACAAGCAATTTTTGCTCACCAACTTCAAAAAGCCCCTGCGCCTGATAAAGGTCCGCTAAAAGAAGAAGGGACTGGACATAGACCTCGTCCGCTTCTGAAATATTCTCAAGCAAAGCCATTGCTTCATCCTCTTCATCGAGGTCTATATGCACTTCGGCCAATGAAATAATCAGGTCCGTCTCGTTCGGAAACTGGTAAAGAAGGTTCTGAAAGAGTTCCTTGGCATCTTCGATCATGCCAAGCTGCTGATAGATCTGCGCTGTCTGGAACAGGTCCTCTTCCCCAAACTTGGATTCGTTTTCTTTCAGCAAGGAAAGTCCTTTTTCGATTTCTCCATTATCTATTAGTTCTAAAGCTTGATCGATTACTGTGTAAGACAAAATACTACTTCCCTTCGTTTTAAAATCCGAGAGTACCCCCGGAGTCAGTCTTAGCCCGCATTTCCTATTTTATACTTTTTCATCCATCCAGAAATGACCGGGGATGGTTACCGTACATTCTTTGCCAAAGCCGGGACGAAATAAAACTTTTTCGCCTGTTTTGATAATAGTTCCTTTATGAACTGTAACTTCTGGAATATGACTATCATAATCCAGATTTTGAATTGTTTCAATTATATGGCCTTCTGGTGACAAATAGAGATTATAGTCTAATTCTCCACCCACCCTCAAATCTCCTTTAGTAGGATAGATACCAATTTTCATCAGCAGGTCCAAATCCAGTGGCATACCCTCTTCGGGACAATAGGTAGAATGGGATAAATTCTCTTGTTTCATGATGATTTTCCATTCTTTTTTCTTTTTTGATTTTTTGGTTGGAGAGATGTTCTGCCAGCACGGAAGAAAGGTGATTGGAAATTGATATAAGGCATCTTTTATCCATCCCCATGGAACAGAAGTAAGTTCACTCTCATCCTCCATTTGCAGGAAGATAGCCGAAATCTTGTGGCGCCTACATTGTCGGACAAACGAGGGCGTAAGCTTATGAAAAGGGATTCTCACGGAAAAATAATAATCGATAGGACTGTTCAGTAAAATGGTTCTGACTTTTTTCAGATTGGACAAAAGTTCTTGTTCCCGTTGGATGGTAATCAAAGAGAGAAGGGTCGTACAGCCTTTTTTCAAATAGTTCTCTATGATGAATTGCTTGAATTCCTGAAAGGGCATTTGCTCTAGGTTATCGACCATCATTATATGACCGGGTGTCAGCACATAGGGGGAAACATCCATTCTCATGGACCGCGAACTGGTAATAGGTCCTTCTTTCATATAATGGACTTTATTGTTTTTCACGAGTATATTGCTTTTGAGGAGTGTGGTTCTGTTCTTCACCATATTTACAGCTTCCATAATATACTCCATAGCATCCCCCTCTTACAATCGTCTTAAGACAAGCTATGCGGAAGGAAAGGGATATATTCTTTTTACCGGGAGATGGTTGGTATGAAAATTAAAGCTTAGCAACAAAAAGAGGCCACTAAAGGACCTCTCACGTAAATATCCCTAAATTTACCCTCTTCTCAGACTTTCTAGATGTTCAAAGAAACTTGGGTAGGACACATTTATGGCTTTATCATTTTCAAGCACTGTCTCCCCTTCTGCAATCAGGCTTGCAATGGCTCCCATCATGCCTATCCGGTGATCTCCGTAACTATCGAGGGTGCCACCATGCAAACGTGTCTTCCCTTTAATAATCATACCATCTTCTGTTGCCTCTATGTCCGCTCCAAGCTTTTTCAGCTCGTTCACAACCGAATCGATGCGGTTCGTCTCTTTCACCTTCAGCTCTTCAGCATCCTTGATCACCGTGGTGCCTTCCGCCTGTGTCGCCATCAAGGCGATAATAGGCACCTCATCTATTAATCGAGGAATAATATCCCCGCCGATTTCTATTCCAGTCAGAGAGGAGGTTTCCACCGTGATATCGGCATAAGGCTCAGGACCTTCCTCAACTACATTAGTGTAGGACAGTTTTGCCCCCATGCTCTTCAAGACTTCCAGAATACCTGTACGCGTAGGGTTGAGTCCGACCCGTTGCAATGTCACTTTGCTATCCGGCACGACGACACCAGCCACGAGGAAAAACGCTGCGGAAGAGATGTCACCTGGCACCACAATATGCAGGTCGGAAACGAGTTCCTGTCCACCTTCGACACTTACCTTGCATTCATCTGCTTCCTTCACATCCACACCGAATGCACGGAGCATCCTCTCTGTATGATCACGGGATTTGAATGGTTCTTCTACGCTTGTTACGCCTTCCGACCGCAACCCCGCCAAAAGAATCGCGGACTTCACCTGTGCACTGGCAACTGGGGAGACATAATCAATTCCACTCAAACCCCCACCTTGAATCGAGATTGGGGTAAAGTTTCCGTCCTGATTTCCTTGAATGCTAGCACCCATATCACGCAACGGAACTGTCACCCGTTTCATCGGCCTTTTGGAAATGGATTCGTCCCCAATCAGCACAGAGTGAAAAGGCAGACCTGAAAGAATTCCCATCATCAATCGAGCAGTGGTTCCTGAATTTCCTACATCTAGTACATCAGAAGACTCACTTAGTCCTTCAAATCCTTTCCCAAACACTGTCACATTGGAGCCATCCTGCTCGATCTCTACACCTAGTTTAGAAAAACAGCTGATGGTACTTAGGCAGTCTTCACCAGGAAGAAAGTTCTCCACCGTCGTCTTCCCTTTTGCCATTGATCCGAACATGACAGAACGGTGCGAAATGGATTTATCACCGGGTATGAGAATACTACCTTGCAACCCGCTTGCTGTGCTTGTCAGCTTTTTCATGATATCTATCTCCTCACTAAACAATATAGGTTTCGTACATCGTATTTTTCCGTAAGCATTCTTCTGCCGATTGACGATCATCATCAGATTGGAAGCTTAAGCGGAGAACACCATAGATTTCTTCTCTTGTTTCCATGATGCGAATATTGGTGATGCTGATTTTTTCCTTTGCAAGAATGCCAGTAATTTCGGAAATAATACCTGGATAATCCGGTACATCTACATACAGGTCGTAAAAGGATGGTATGGCCCCTTTCGCTTTTACCGGAAGACCATCCCGAAACTCCTTTGCCTGACTGAAATAGTCAAATAGAAATGCTTCATCATTTTCTGTCAGTTTTTCTTTAACTGTGGCCATATGCTCCATCCACTTGTCCATAAGCTTCAGAATGGTTTCTTTATTATGTATGAGTATATCTTTCCACATGGTCGGGTTGCTGGACGCAATTCTGGTGATATCCCGAAATCCGCCTGCTGCAAGCCTTGAAACATAAGGGTTGCTGGACTGCATGTCTTCTGCCTGGTGTACAAGGCCAGCCGCCACCACATGTGGGAAATGGCTGATCACTCCCGCTACAAGGTCATGTTCAGCTGCCGACATTGTAATAAAATTGGCTTTTGTCCCTGCCAGCCACATTTTGGTCAAGGCTACCTCTTTCGGGTGGGTATCCTCTTCAAATGGAGTCAGGACATAAAACGCATTCTCAAAAAGATGGCTTTTCGCTGCAATTACTCCACTTTTATGGGAGCCTGCCATCGGGTGTCCCCCTATAAATGTAACATTTCCCTGTGGGAAGAGGGTAGCTGCAAGTGAAGTGATACTATGCTTCGTACTTCCTACGTCTGTAATGATCACCTGAGGTTTAGAGAAGGTAAGTCCGCTAAGCTGTTTCAAGACTTCATTTGACTGCATGACCGGTACAGAAATAATGATCAAGTCAGCATCGGCAGCTTCCTCTTCATAGTGTTCACAATACTCGTCAATGACTTTCAATGACTTGGCAAGCTTCCCTTGCTGTTCATTAATATCAAAGCCTACGATATCGGCTAGTGGATGTTCTTTTTTTATGGCAAGAGCTATCGATCCGCCAATTAACCCGAGTCCAATTATTAACACTTTACCTTTCATATGCTTCACCGCCTGATGTCTATATATAAATAGAGAGGAAAATTCTCCTCTCTATTAGATGGCTTGCTTCATTTGGAATTCTTTCAAGTAAGAGATGATCTCTTCGTTCTGTTCCGCGGTACCGACCGTAATACGTAAACATGTCGGGTAGCCCAGCGCTTTTCCAGATCTAACAATGTATCCTTTACTCATCAAATAATGAAAAATTACATCGGCATCCGTCTGGAAATCGATCAATACGAAATTCCCTTCAGAAGGGTAATATGCCAAATTCATCTCTTCGCAGAAAGCATAATATTGTTCTAACCCTTCTTTGTTTTTCATGACGCACTCTTTGATAAAAGACTGATCCTCTACTCCCACTGTTGCTGCAACTTGTGCAAGGGAGCTTGTATTGAACGGTTCTCTTGCCGGCTCGATGAGACTGATCAGTTCAGCATTTGCAATACCGTACCCAATACGGAAGCTTGCAAGTCCGTAAGCTTTAGAGAATGTCCTTGTTATCAAGAGATTTGGAAAATCATTTAACAACTTCACAGTCTCCGGGTAGTCTTCTGCTGTTACATATTCTTTGTAGGCTTCATCAACTACAACAAGTGTGCTGCTTGGTACTTTTTTGATAAAGGAAAGCAATAGCTTCTCCTCGATATAAGTGCCAGTAGGATTGTTAGGACTGCACAACCAGACAATCGCTGTGTTCTCATCAATCTGCTGCAGCATTTCATCAAGCTGATGATAGCCGTCTTTCAGAGGTACTTCTCTTATCTCGGCACCTTCAATGATTGCATTATGTTTGTATTGCGGGAAGGTAGGATCCGGCATGACCGTATTCTTACCCGGTGCTAAAAGGGCACGGCATAAGATTTGGATCACTTCATCAGAACCATTCCCAAAAATAAGCTCCTTTTCACTGACTCCAACTTGTTCTGAAAGGGCTTCTCTAAGTTTCCTTGCGTATCCATCCGGATAGGTCGCAGCCGATCCAAGTTCATTTATAAGGGCCTGTTTAACCTTCGGAGAGCAACCATATGGGTTCTCATTGGAAGCAAGTTTGACTATTTTCTCTAAGCCTAACTCCCTCTTCACTTCTTCCATCGGTTTTCCTGGCTGGTATGGTGTCAGGTTAAGCAGTTGTTTTTTTACATCCATCATCGACAATCACCTTTCTGCTAAAAGTGGAGAAATAAGCTCCTCTATTTCTTGTTTTAAATTCTGCAAGGTTTTTTCTTCATCAACTTTAAAAAGTTTTTCTCTTTGCTCTATCATCTTTATGAGTGCACTTCCTACTACAAACCCGTCACAATAAGGCTTCAAGGTCTGTATATGTGCACTTTCTGATATTCCGAAACCTACGGCTGTAGGCACGTTACTCGTCTTTTTGACCTCTTCAAGGAACGAGTACAACTCTTTGGAAAATTCCTTTCGCACCCCAGTCACTCCAAGTGAGGAAATGCAGTATAGAAATCCTTGTGCATGCTCAGTAATGGTGTTCATCCGCTTTTTGGAAGTAGGTGCAACTAGAGAAATATATGTTATAGCATGTTCGCTGCATTTCTCTCGTGTACGTCTACTTTCTTCAAATGGAAGATCGGGAATCAATAGGCCATCCACCTGATTTTCCTGCGCTAAAGCGAAAAAGGATTCTTCCCCTAATTGTAACACAGGATTATAGTACGTAAAGAGGATGATCGGAATTTTCAGTCCTCTCCTTCTCATTTCCCCTGCAAGTTTCATTGTACCAGTAATGGTCATTTTATGCGCTAAAGCACGTTTGGAGGCCCGTTGAATAACCGGGCCATCTGCTAGGGGGTCGGAGTATGGAACACCAAGCTCCAGTACAGATGCACCCGCCTCCTCCAATAAGAGTGCAAGCTTGATCGTCAGTTCAGGCGTGGGGTCCCCTGACATAATAAAAGGAATAAACAGCTTGTCATGTTTCGGTAATCTTTCAAGATACGATGTCATTCCGCTGCCCCCTCCATTCGCTTCATTAAAGTATGAACATCTTTGTCACCACGGCCTGATAGGCAGACAAGCAACGATTCCGTTCCTGACATTTTTGCAGCTTCTTTATAGGCCGATGCTAAGGCATGTGCGGACTCAATTGCAGGTATAATGCCCTCTTCTTTAGCAAGAATATCAAGAGCTTCAAGCGCTTCTTCATCAGTCACACTCTGGTATTCGACCCTTCTACTATCTTTTAGATATGCATGCTCGGGACCGATACCCGGGTAATCCAGTCCGGCTGATATGGAATAGGGCTCCACTATCTGGCCATGCTCATCTTGGATCAAGTAAGTCAGTGATCCGTGGATGACCCCTTTCGACCCTTTTGTCAATGTTGCAGCATGAAGTGGTGTATCTATCCCTTTTCCTGCAGCCTCCACTCCAATCAGCTCCACTTTATCCTCTACAAATGGGGCGAACATCCCAATTGCATTCGAACCACCACCCACACAGGCGACGATCTTATCAGGCAACCCACCCTCTCTTTCTTGGAACTGCCTTTTTGACTCCTCTCCGATAACACGTTGAAATTCTCGGACCATATATGGATAAGGATGAGGACCAACTACCGAACCAATCATGTAAAAGTGGTCCTCACAGTGTTGTACCCAGTAGCGGATTGCTTCATTTGTCGCATCTTTCAATGTTTTATTCCCGCTCGTTGCAGGCACAACTTCCGCTCCAAGCAACTTCATACGGAACACATTAAGCGACTGACGATCGATATCCTCTTCTCCCATGAACACCTTGCATTCCAGACCGAATTTCGCTGCAACCGTTGCTGCAGCAACTCCATGCTGTCCCGCTCCTGTTTCAGCAATGATTTTCTTCTTCCCCAAACGCTTTGCCAGTAGAGCTTGACCAATGGCATTGTTAATCTTGTGGGCACCTGTATGATTAAGGTCTTCTCTTTTAAGATAGATTTTCGCGCCGCCTATCCGTTCTGTAAGTTTTTCCGCATATGTCAGAGCAGTGGGTCTGCCGGAATACTCTTTCAAATAGTAATGATAGTCTTCTAGAAAGCCTGGGTCCTTCAGCGCTTCTTGTAAGCCTGTTTCCAGCTCCTCCAAAGGAAGCATCAATGTTTCGGGCACATACTTCCCTCCGAACTCTCCATACCTGCCAAAACTATCTGGTGTTTGTACGCTTTTCATATTCCATCACCATACTTTCTATCAGAATCATTTTTTCTTTGCTTTTGATGAAATCCTCTTCGATACCACTGGATAGATCGATACCAAGGGGCATATGAGGCAATAGGTCAATTAACGTATGTTCATTTATCCCTCCAGCAATTATGCATCTGATATCATGTTCGGCTGCAAGCTTAGTATAAACCGGAATATATGACCAATCGAAACTTGTTCCAGTACCGCCATATTGGTTGCCCTTCTTTTTATCAATAACGATTCCATCAACGAGCGCTATATACTCTTTCGCTTTCTTTACACTTTCAGAATCCTCATGGTGAATTACTTTCCATATCTCTGCCTCACACTCGGCCTTCAGGTCCTCTATGAACTCCGGTCCCTCATCACCATGGCACTGGACGACATCAAGTGGTACGGTTTGTACTGCATGCAGAATTTCCGCTTTTGATTGGTTCACAAATATCCCTACAAGCCGCTTATTTCCAGGCGAAGTCACCCTGAGCCATTCTGTCACTTGTTCAGCCCTCACCTGCCGCTTGCTGTCGGCAAAAACAAAACCTATAAAATCAGCCTCTGTACTTATGGCTACCATGTAGTCTTGCAAACTCTTATTGCCGCAAAACTTTATCTCCGTTCTAGGCATGCTTTAGTTCTCCGAATAGCCTTTTCACACCGGTACTTGGGGAAATATCCTTCATAAATGCCTCCCCTACAAGAACTGCATTCGCACCAAATTCCTTTACATGGTTTAGGTCATCTGCAGTCAGGATCCCGCTTTCACTGACAAGCAAAGAAGAACTTGGAATATGTGTTGCAAGCTCCTTGGTAGTTTGAACATCTGTTTCAAAGGTTGCAAGGTTCCGGTTGTTGACACCGATTATTCTGGGTATGATCGTTTGGAGAAGCCGGGAAAGCCTTTCCAAGCTATGAACCTCCACTAGCACATCCAGCCCTGAATCCGTTGCTTGTTTATAAAGTTTTGCCAATTTTTCATCTGTCAGAATTTCTGCTATCAACAAAATCGCATCCGCACCAATACGTGCACTTTCCTCGATTTGGATTGAATCAATGATGAAATCTTTTCTAAGCACAGGGAGGCTTGTCGTCTCCTTCACCATCATCAGGTCATGCTTTGACCCCTTGAAATAGGTCTGATCTGTGAGGACTGATATGGCATCTACTCCTACCCCTTCATACTCCGCCCCGATATCTATGGGAGCAAAGCTTTCTTTAAGAATTCCTTTTGATGGGGAAGCCTTTTTCATCTCCGCTATTAATCCAATGCTTCGTTTTGGGTTGGCCAGCGCTTCATAAAAAGAATAGTGTTGTACCTGTTTTTTTGGAGGAAGCGTCATTTTTGCCACTTCCATCTTTTTCGTCTCTACTATATTAGTTAACATGCTCACTCATCCCCACCTTTTTCAATTGCTGCAAAAGCTCGTATGGCTTATTGGTTTCTATCAATTGTCTCGCAAGCTCCACCCCTTGATGTAACGTCTCCACAATTCCTGAAACATAAAGTGCAGCTCCTGCATTCAAGCAGACAATATTTTTCGCACTTCCTGTAGCTTTGTTCTGAAAAATCTGTTTGATCAGATGGGCACTTTGCATACTGTTGGCTACTTGAAGGTCCTCCAAGCGTCCTCTATCAAATCCAAAGTCCTCTGGCGCGATGGTGTAGGAGGATATCTTGCCCCTATTCACCTCAACTACATGTGTTTCGGCAGTAACAGTTATTTCATCCAATCCATCATGCCCCGCCACAATCAACACATGTTCGGAACCGAGTTCATTCAACACTTCAGCCATCTTGAACGCATAATCAGCTGAAAATACACCAATCACCTGTTTCTTGCAACGGACGGGGTTGGCGAGAGGCCCAAGAAGATTAAAGATGGTCCTGAAACCAATCTCCTTTCTAGGGGCAACAGCATGCTTCATTGCCCCATGATAGATCGGAGCAAACAGAAAGCTCATCCCTTTATCCTTCAGATTTCGGGTTGCTTCTTCGAGGGTCTGTTGGACAGGGAGCTGAAGCTGTTCCAAAACATCTGCACTTCCACTTGAAGAGGAAACTGCGCGATTTCCATGCTTGGCAACTTTCGCTCCTCCGCTTGCAGCCACTATCGCAGAGGCAGTGGAAATATTGAAAGTCGACGCTCCATCTCCACCGGTTCCGCATGTATCTATTAGATGAGTATGTTCATAGGCAAGCGGCTTCATATGGCCCCGCATGGCTTTGGTGAATCCTAGCATTTCTTCGACTGTCTCGCCCCTGAATCTCAGAATGGAAATAAAGCTTGCAATCTGACTGGAGGTCACCTCACCATTCATCATAAGGTCCATCGCTCTTTCCGCTTCTTCCGTTGTAAGGTTCGCTCCATCTATCAATTTGGTTAAATAGGCTTTAAACATAACTGCATGACCCTCCAGTCTTTTTCGCAAAATATTTATTAGCTATTTGAATGGTTTCAATCAATGCGGACGCTTTGTTTATCGTTTCCTTCCACTCTAGCTCAGGAACAGAATCTGCCACCACACCGGCTCCCGCTTGGACAAAAAAGGAATCTCCCCGCTTTTGGATGGTCCGGATGGTTATGCAGGAATCTATATTCCCATCAAACCCGATGTAACAGATGGCCCCTGCGTACGTATTGCGTTCAGTCGGCTCGAGTTCCTGCAGAATCTGCATCGCCCTTACCTTTGGCGCCCCTGAAACTGTACCGGCAGGGAAAGCTGCAAGCAAGGCATCCACAGGTGTGAATTTCTGGGATAGTTCCCCTTTTACAATGGAAATCAAATGCATGACTCTAGAAAAATAAACAAGCTCTTTTATGACCGGAGTATGAACAGATCCATATGTTGCCACCCTTCCTAAGTCATTTCTCGCAAGATCAACCAGCATATAGTGCTCCGCCTGTTCTTTTTCGTCCTGCATTAGATCTTGAGCCAAGCCTTGGTCTTCCTCCTCCGTTTTGCCTCTTTTCCGTGTACCGGCAATGGGGTGTATTTCGAGCTTCTTATCCTCGATCTGTATCAGCCTTTCGGGAGAGCTCCCGATCAGCTCCATCTCGTTATATTTCAGATAGAACAGATAGGGAGATGGATTTTGTCTTCTTAATACACGGTAGACATCAAACCCTTCCAAATTCGCTTCCAGTTTAAAACGCTGGGAGAGAACACATTGAAAGATGTCTCCCGTCTGGATATATTGCTTGATCTTTTCTACGTGTTCAATAAACCGCTCTTTCGTATAGTTTGAATGGACAGGCAACTGCTCTTTCATGTCGTCCACTTCTAAAAGTGCATCCATCTCTTCCCGCTTTCGGATAAGGGAAACCTTTGTGGAAATCGACTGTTTTGCATAATTGAACTTTTCACGTAACTGCTCCATATTTTCCGTTCCATCCAGACGGATATAATGAATAAAATGCAATTCATTTTCCTTATGGTCACAAACCACTATGTCCTCGCAGTACAATAGGTTGGCTGTATGTTCTCCACGGTAGGATGGATGCATAGGGACCTTCTCGATTGTCGGAATGAAATCATAGCTCAAATAGCCGACCGCCCCTCCTGTAAATCCCACCTTTTTCTCCAGTTGTTTCACCTGAAGCAATTCATTGGCTTGCTGGATAACTTCATTTAATTGTTTGGATTGGAACAGTATTTTGGCTGTCTTTTCCTCCTGTAAGGAAATCATCGTATCCTTACCGGTTATTTTCCAGAATGGATTCAACCCGATAAAAGAATATCTTGCCCAAGCTGAATTCGGTTCTTTACTTTCCAGAAGATAGACCGCCTCTTTCCTTAATGCCTGAAAAATGGACACTGGCGTTAATGTGTCTTCAAAAAAACTTTCAATAATGGGAATGGTTTTGTATTGTTTGCTTGCCTCAAGAAACTCCGCAAACTGTTGCATCATGATCTCCTCCATTTTCGCCAAATGGAGAATGAGCTTTTGTAACGAGGTGTTACAGAATGGGGAAAAACAAAAACCCAAAGACAGAGGATAGTCTTTGGGTAGATTTATAGACATACATTCTAACCTCAGCTAATCTCAACTCATTCTCAGCTATTCTCTTCTCAACTCGGCTCATAAACTTTTTACAATTGCTTTTTTGGCTCTCTAGCCCTCAACTTGTTTCTCTAAACTGAACTCTACACTCTTTTGTTGCTTGTAAGTACTATATGATAGAAGATTGCTAATTGTCAACCGTTATTGGTCTTGCCAAATCAGGTCGCAGGTTCACAGCCTCATGCAGATATAAATGCTGAATGTCTTTCTGTGGGACTTCCGTGTTCACTGTCATCATGACCCTGATACAGGAAGAAAGGGAGTTAGGAACTGCTATCTCCTTTGTGCACATAACTGGCACGTAGTCCCACCCTTCAAGGTTTCGGAGCGCTTTGGCAGGGAAGCATGCCGTAATATCTGCTGTCACAGAAATTAATACTTGTGCAACATCTTCTGCCACTATGCTGTTCGCATGGATCATCGATCGTAATAACTCCTCGGTTTTACTGATAATCTCTTTTTCCGAATTCTCCGTTATTGTTGTTGCACCTCTTACACCTCTGATCACCGAATTCCCCCTTTACATGTTGAAGCCATCACATTAATAGAACTCCTTCAACGTTTCTAGAATTAGCTCATCAGGTACTGACCTCAGTTCCACGTTGCCGACTAATTGGATCAATACCATATGTATATGACTGTTCTGTGTTTTTTTGTCCTTTTTCATCCAACCTAAAAGATCTGCCGGTGAGACGGACGGTTGTATGCTTGTAGGAAAACCATAAAGCTCCCAGGCTGCTTTCAATTCGTCTACCAATCGCAGGTTTGGATTCAGCTTCTCGCTTACTCTTGTTGCAAAAAGAATGCCCAGCGCCACTCCGTCACCATGTGTGATTTTGCCATAGCCGTACGCCGCCTCAAGGGCATGTCCAAGTGTGTGACCAAAGTTCAAAATGGCGCGAAGCCCCGTTTCTTTTTCATCATTTGAAACGACCTCGGCTTTAATTTTAATTCCATTTTCCAGGCACACAAGAAGTCTTTCTTCGGTCAGGTCGTTTATACTCTGAATAGTTTCCTTTATCCATAGATAAAATTCTTCATCCCAAATTAGTGAATGCTTAACCACTTCCGCAAAGCCTGAGCGCATTTCTTTTTCAGGCAGGCTCTTGAGGAAGTTCACATCATAGATGACCGCTTCCGGCTGATAAAAGGAGCCGATCATATTTTTCCCTAAAGGATGATTAATGGCAACCTTGCCGCCAACCGCACTGTCATGGGCCAGGAGCGTGGTGGGGACCTGAATGAATTTAATGCCTCTCATGAATGTCGAGGCAACAAATCCTGCAATATCCCCAACCACTCCGCCTCCAAGGGCAATGATCACAGAACCACGGTCCAACCCGTTCTCCAGTGCAAACGTCTGAATCGCAAAATAGTTCTCAAACGACTTTGCGCTTTCACCGTTTGGAAGTACATAGGAATGAACACTAAAGGATTGTTGCTCTAGACTTGATACAACTCTGGCAAGATATAGTTTTGCCACATAATTATCTGTCACAATCAACACTTTATTTGGAATAGCACTAAAAGAAAGCAGGAGTTCAGGAAGATGTCCAAACGCCCCTTTCCCCAAAAATACGGGATACTCCTTTGAAGCGGTCTGAATGCCCACCTTTGTCCAATTAGAATTTTGCGGCATGATCACGCATCCTTTGGACATTTTCTTTAATCAGGTCCATTCTGTCATGCCCGAACTGTTCCACAATGGCATGAGCAATTTCCCAAGCGACTACGGCTTCCGCCACTACACTCGCTGCCGGCACCGCACAGCTGTCCGAACGTTCAATGCTTGCCTGGAACGGCTCTTTCGTATCAATATCAACACTTTGAAGCGGCTTATAGAGTGTAGGGATCGGCTTCATGACACCTCTCACCACAATCGGCATACCCGTTGTCATACCACCTTCAAAACCACCAAGGTTATTGGATAAACGATAGTAGCCACGCTCCTCACTCCAGGCAATTTCATCGTGTACCTTGCTTCCCGGGAGGCTTGCCGCTTGGAAGCCCACCCCGAACTCCACACCCTTAAAGGCATTGATGCTCATAATGGAAGCGGCAACCTTGGCGTCCAATTTACGGTCATAATGAACGTAGCTTCCAACTCCTGCAGGTACTCCTTCTACTATCACTTCCACTATGCCTCCAATGGAATCTCCATTCTCTTTGGCTGTGTCAATAGCGTCCATCATCGCCTGCTCCACATTTTTATCATAGCAACGAACAGAGGATGCTTCGGTTTGCGCTTTAAGGTCATCTAAATTTGTTGTATTTTGCGGCTCTGCTTTCACACCACCGATTTCCGTTACATGGCCAGCCACCTTAATTCCTAGCTCTGCCAAGAACTTCCGTGCAACAGCTCCAGCTGCAACCCTTACCGTAGTCTCACGTGCGGAAGAGCGTTCCAAGACGTTGCGCATGTCCCGGTGCCCATATTTTATCGCACCATTAAGATCGGCATGTCCTGGACGTGGCTTTGTCACCTTTCGCTTTACTTCTTCCTGTTGCTCTTCTAATAGGGGCTCAATCCCCATAATCTTGGTCCAATGCTTCCAATCATCATTTGTAACCGCCAGGGTTATGGGAGAACCTAACGTTTGACCATGACGAACCCCACTCAATATATCAACGGTATCCTTTTCGATTTGCATTCTTCTGCCACGGCCATGCCCTTTCTGTCTTCTTGCGAGATCCTCATTAATATCCTCGACAGTCAGTGGCAGCCCGGCTGGGACACCTTCCAATATGGTGGTCAATTGCGGTCCATGCGACTCGCCAGCAGTCAAATATCTCATCGTTATCAGCCTCTCCTTTATCTCTTTAAAGCTTTTAAGCATGTAAGTAAAATTAATTATGTAATACTATATCATAAGTGTAGCGGATTGTTCTAGTAAAAAAAAGCAGGTTGTGGCGGAAAACGCACTTTTGACCGACAGGGAAGTAGTCAAAATAATATTCTTCCTACTATAGAAAAACCCCTGCAATTGCAGGGATTGGCGTTTTCCAAATTATACTTTTCTATAAAAAAATGTATCCACCACTTCAAACCCATATTTTGCAGGTTGGAATATCTGTTCCGTGCTTCCTACGAAAAGGATCCCGCCCCTTTTCAAGGCATTACTGAATTTATGGTATAGTTGCTCCTTCGCTTCCTCTGTAAAATAGATCAGGACATTCCGGCAAACAATCAGGTCGTGTTCCGATTCGAACGGGTCAGCTAATAGATTCTGCCTTTTAAAGTTTACCGTCCTCTTTATCTCATCCCTGACTTTGTAAAGTCCATCTTGCTCCATAAAATATTTGCTTTTAATTTCAAAAGGAACCTCTTGAAGTGAACGCTCCTGATAGGTTGCAAGCTTGGCCCTTGCAATGACATTCGAATCAATATCTGTAGCTTTCACCCGGATATCACACAACGGGATAAAGTTACTGAGGACCATCGAAAGTGTGTACGGCTCCTCACCTGTAGAACAAGCAGCACTCCACACTTTGGGACTCTTATTCTCCTTCAACATCTCAGACAGGATTTTCTTCTCCAAGATCTCCCAACGTTTAAAATTACGGTAGAACTCAGAAACATTTATGGTCATACGATCCAAGAATTCAATTAATTCTTCCTGGTTTTTTTCCAGCAGTTGATAATACTCTTTAAAGCTCTTATATCCCTTTTTCTCGTAAAGGGAGGTCAACCTTCTTTTCATTTGCCCCTCTTTATACAAGGCCAGGTCAATGTCCGTCTTTCTTTTTACTTGGTCAATAAATTGACTGTAATCGTCCCTCATTCCATTCATCTACTTTCTCTCTATATCTATACCTTTAGTATAGCTGATTTGGGATTGGAGAGGAACTCCTCTTCTCTGCTAGCTCTGTACATACTACCCTTTAACCACGAACTTCTACCGTTCAGCGGCATCCTTCTACATTTCCCAGATTCACTTCTACATTTCCCAAACGTTCTTCTACCTTTCAACTCCAATGTTCTGCACTTTCGCACTCCAGCTCCCCATTTTAAATTAGGTAATTTCACATTCCCTTACCATCCCTTTCAATTCCGCACGACAATGAGCATTTATTGTTAACAAACCATCACATACCCGCATCTAAACATAAAAATAACCAGGCAGAAACCGCCCGGTCTTTTTATAGCAAAAAAATTACAGTTGATTGGTTAATCGCCGCTGTTCCTTTCCGCAAATGGCTTCGCTTTCCACGGGGCGACCTTGAGCCTCCTCACTTCGTTGCGGGGTCTCAAGATTGTCGCTTCTCCCCCGTAGGAGTCTTCGCCATTTGCTCCAATCCACAGCTAGAAACCAGTCATCTCTTTAAGATAGTTTTTTAGTTAGCCTTTCGATGAATGAAATCACCTTGTTGATTGCAGTGGAAGGCGCGCAGACTCCTGTGGGAGGAAGGGACAGGGGAGACCCCGCAGGCTTGCCGAGGATGCTCCCGGACCGCCCACTGGAAAGCGAAGCGCCTGGAACGGAAACCAACAGAATTATATGCTTTCTTATCTTTTTTAAAAAACACCTCCCTCAAAATGAGAAAGGTGTCCCTGTTAAAGCGTTTTCAATTTATCGGATTAATAAATCCAGTTGTCAACGTCTCTTTTGTATTCCACAAGGCCTTCACCTTTGAAGAATAGACCGATTTCGCGCTCTGCACTTTCAGAGGAGTCAGATCCGTGGATAATATTCTTGCCAACTGTAACACCGTACTCACCGCGGATTGTTCCAGAAGCTGCATCTTTAGGGTTTGTTGCACCCATCATGTGACGCGCGGTAGCGATTACATTTTCACCCTGCCAAACCATTGCGAATACAGGACCGGAAGTGATGAAGTCTACAAGCTCTCCGAAGAAAGGACGCTCTTTATGTTCACCGTAGTGCTCTTCTGCCAATTCGGTAGGAATTTGCATTAATTTAGCACCAACAAGTTGGAATCCTTTTTTTTCAAAACGAGAAACGATTTCCCCAACAAGGTTACGCTGTACGCCATCAGGCTTTACCATCAAAAATGTTTTTTCCATAATAATTTCTCCACCCCATTACAATTATGTAAGGTTAGGTAAACCCTAACCTCCCAAAATATATCACGGTTTTTACCGTCTTGCAACAGAAGATGGAGAATTATCGTAATATTTTACAAAGTTCACGAAAATGGTCCTAATATTTCCGTTTCCCGATATATTTTGCTACATTATTGAATGTCCGTTTGGCAAGGCCGTTAGGGAGTTTTTCAAGCTCTTTGAAAGCCCGCTCCAAATAGCGGTCACTAAGTGCAAAGGAACGGTCAATTGCGTCCGATTCCTTGATGAGATCTATGATTTCTTGTATTTCCTTGGCATCACTGTGCTCGTGTATTCTCCGTATCTTATCTTTCAAGACTGGAGTTTCCATTGCATAAAGAACGGGAAGGGTAATATTCCCTTGCAGGAGATCGCTCCCAGCAGGTTTACCGAGTTGTTCTTCGGTGGAGGTGAAGTCGAGTATGTCATCGGTAATCTGAAATGACATTCCCACATAGTAGCCGAACCAGTACAGGCTATTATGAACTGAGGTAGGAACACTTGCCGTAATGGCGCCAAGCTGACAGCTGACTGCGATAAGTATGGCTGTCTTCCTTTTAATCCTTCTCAGGTAGGTCCGCAGATTCTGATCATAATTATACTTATCTCTAATTTGTTCTATTTCACCTTTACACAGCTCTACAATAGTATGCGAAAGGATTCGGTGCGCCTCTATATCGTCTACCATGGTCATCAGTTCAAGAGATCTTGCAAAAATGTAATCGCCAGTGTACATGGCAATTCGGTTATCCCACTTGGCTTTGATGGTCGCTTTTCCGCGTCGCAACTCTGCATCATCAATGACATCGTCGTGAACGAGGGAAGCCATATGTATGAGTTCTAATGCCACAGCTACATTCTTGATTTTATGGATATCGTACGTTCCAAGCTTAGCAGCCAACAGAACAAAAACAGGGCGGATTCTTTTTCCGCCTGCTTGCAACAGATGCAATGAAGCCTCCTGAAGTAAAGCCCGCTCCGTCTGGATAGTGGCTTCTAGTTCATCTTCAATTATTTGCAAATCATTATTTAAAAAGGAATACATCATCTTTAATTTCATGTAGGTCACCTTTACAAACTATTTTCTAGGTTTAATTCCTAAATGCATGGCAGCAACTCCACCGGTATAAGCCTTCACCTCAACAGGTCGGAAACCTACTTTTTCATACATTTCTTTCAGTTCTTTCATTCCAGGAAAGTCTTTTGCCGATTCATGTAGCCATGCGTATTCATTATAGCTTTTGGCGAATACTTTTCCGAGCATCGGCATTACATATTGGAAATATAGGAAATACACTTGGCGGAAGCCGGGCATGGTTGGCTGTGACGTTTCCAGGCAGATGACCTTTCCTCCAGGCTTGACTACTCTGTACATTTCTTTCAGGACTTGAAAATAGTCAGGAACATTCCGTAATCCAAAGCCGATGGTCACATAGTCAAAGGTGTTATCTTCAAATGGAAGTGCCATTGCATTACCGTGAATAAGCTCTATGTTATCAACACCTAATTCTTTGACTTTTTCCTGTCCGATGGAAAGCATGTTCTCACTGAAGTCCAGCCCCACCACTTTGCCGTTCTTGCCAACTGCATCCGCCATGGTTAGAGTCCAGTCTGCAGTACCACAGCATACGTCCAAGGCTTTGGATCCGGATTTCACGTTCATTCTTTTCATCGTATCCTTCCGCCATGCTACATGACGTTGAAAGCTAATGACCGAATTCATTTTATCATAGTTTTTATATATTTTTTCAAAAACACTATGCACTCGCTCTTCTTTGGATGGATGTTGCATGGCTTACCCTTCTTCCGCGTACTTTTTCGATGAAAATGGTATCTCATAGAAAAGTTCTTGTATTCTTGATTCTAATAAATTATTCATTTTGGGAATTGAATGAGTCAATTGCTCGATTGTCCGTTTCACATGATCGATATATCTGTCCATCAGGTATAGCATATATGTTTCCTGGTCCTTTGACGGGTCATTCTTTTCCCCTTTTGAAAAGGCAATGCGCCTTAAAGTTTCAAAAAGGAAGGAGGATTTTTCTTGGCAAAAACTTTTCCGTTCATGAATTAAGCGCTTTAATAATAAAAAGTTGACACTCAAATCTTTAAGTAACGAGTCGGAAAAGTAACTGGAAACGGACTGGATCAGAGATGATTCAATCTTCCCCAGGCTATCCATCAAATTTTCAATGCCTTCTAGTTCTTTTTGGTAATAGGCAATTTTATGTTCATTTATTTGTTTAATCGAATGGGCCAATGTTTTTATCATGGAGATGTCATTAACATCTGCCAACAACCTGTAGTACAGACCACTATAGTAGTCTCCAGCAAGAACGGTTAGTTGTCGGCTTTTCGCGTCGTCCTCTTCCAACTGGTCAGCTTTCGCATTTGTAACCATATCATGGGTATCAAGAGCGATTTGTACAAGCATGGTGGATAATATGTATTGTTCTTTTTTTTCCTCGGACATCTCAATGGATTCCAGGACTGAATAGAGGAGCAACAACTTATCCTCATCTATGATAGGGTATTCAATATGTTTTATTAAATATGGATGTGTAATCAGATTATGTAGTTTTTCTTTTATTATGGATATATGTTTATGACTCACTAAAGACCACCCTTGTTCCCTTTTCTTGACTGAAGGCTGTGTCCGCTCAGGCGAATTAAGCCTAACTAAAATAGACAAAGTTAATTATAGCACATTAGTGAAACATATTGTTAAAATGGGCTATCTTTCTTTAGTTTAACCCGGTATGGAATAGATAATAAGAAAAGCAGAGAAATAAATATTCATCTGCTTCATCGCTTGAAATTATACACAGTTTAACATCTGTCAGTCTGCTTCCATTTCTCCATGGGAAGATTGAATGAGTGCTTTTCCTCTGATTTTGATGGCGGAAGTGTGCTCGGTAAATTGGGCTATCATCACTTCTCCCCTGTCAAGCTTTTCAGAATGATGAAAACGAGTGTCCGTTCCACGTGTTAAACCTATTACACTTACTCCATCTTCCTTCGCCTTTATTACAATGAAATCGTTCGAATTTGTTTGACCCATGACAATCCTCCTTGGTTCTTTATCGATTATTTCTAGCCTTTGATCAGTGATAGTACTTCGGCTCTTGCTGCTGCATCATTTTCCAGAACACCACGAACTGCAGAAGTGATGGTCATGGCTCCAGGTTTCTTTACGCCACGCATCGTCATACACATATGTTCTGCTTCTACGACTACCATCACACCATGTGGATCTAACGATTCTACCATGGACTCTGCAATCGTTGATGTGATTCTTTCTTGAAGCTGAGGTCGTTTTGCAACCGCCTCCACTGCACGTGCAAGTTTACTCAATCCGGTAACTTTTCCGCCTTTAGGTATGTATGCTACATGCGCTTTTCCGAAGAATGGGACCAAGTGATGTTCACACATGGAAAAGAAGGAGATATCCTTTACCAACACCAATTCTTCATGCGCTTCTCCAAATACTGTTTTGAAGTGTTCTTTCGGATCTTCATTTAACCCTGAAAATACTTCCGTGTACATTTTTGCCACTCGTTTAGGTGTATCTAGCAAGCCCTCACGATTAGGATCTTCCCCGATAGCTTCCAGGATCATTCGTACTGCCTGTTCTATTTGAGCTTTATTTACTTCTGTCATGTCCTTTATCCTCCTACATTACCCCTTAAATGGCTGTAATGTGATTCTAGCATAAGTTTTTTTTAAAAAGCAAAAATAAAGAGGCGCAAACTATGCGCCTCTTTAAGATGACATTCATTTGACTATGTAGCTGTCAATTATTTCACAGCATCCTTAAGTGCTTTACCAGGTTTGAAAGCTGGTACTTTGCTTGCAGCGATTTCGATCTCTTCCCCAGTTTGTGGGTTACGACCTTTACGCGCAGCACGTTCACGTACTTCAAAGTTACCAAAACCGATTAATTGTACTTTGTCACCGTTTTTAAGTGCGTCAAGAATTGTATCGAAAACAGCATCAACTGCTTTAGTAGCGTCTTTTTTGGAAAGTTCACTCGCTTCAGCAACTGCATTGATTAGATCTGTCTTGTTCATGCCATTCACCTCCTCCCAAGGGAGTTAATCGCTATTCTAGACCAAAATCCTGTTTTAGTCTAGTAAAAGCCTTTAGTATTAACATTTGTTCACAATTTTGATTGATTCTATACATGATAGAATCGCTTAATCTTGTAACTAGGCTTATATTAACCCATTAAACACTAGATTTCAACAAATTTCTCGCAAAAAACTACGTTTAGAGGAATATTTCGCCATTTAAGAGAAGATTTTCTGATTGTAGATTAACATAAGAATGCCCTTGATATCAAGTCATTCTTTATATCAACAACAAAAATAAGCTTCCCATTTGTGTTTTATACCACAGCCGGGAAGCTATCAAACATATTCGACATCATTTTTTATAGAATTATTGCAATGAGACCTCCAGAGCCTTCGTTTATGATTCTTTCCAACGTCTCTTTCAGTTTATATCTTGCATTTTCAGGCATCAGAGAGATTTTTGCATGAATTCCTTCTCTTACAATGGAGCTTAATGACCGTCCAAAGATATCGGAGTTCCAGATGGATAATGGATCATCCTCGAAATCTTGCATCAGATAGCGAACAAGCTCCTCGCTCTGCTTTTCCGTTCCGATGATTGGCGCAAATTCAGACTCGACATCGACTTTGATCATATGAATTGATGGCGCCACAGCTTTTAATCTGACCCCGAATCTTGAGCCTTGTCGAATAATTTCCGGTTCTTCCAGACTCATATCGGTCAAAGCCGGGGATGCAATGCCGTAACCAGTCTGTTTTACCATTTTTAAAGCATCCGATACTTGATCGTATTCCGCTTTGGCATAGGCGAAATCCTGCATCAATTGCAATAGATGATCCTTCCCTCTGATCTCCACCCCTACCACTTCTTTCAGGATGTGATCATACAGGTCGTCTGGAGCGTATAGATCGATTTCTGCAATCCCCTGCCCCATTTCTATTCCAGCCAGACCGGCACGGTCAATGAATTCGTATTCGCTGAAATGACCTACCACTCTGTCCACGTCACGCAGACGTTTGATATCTTTCACAGTGTCCTTTACAGCTTCCTGATAGCTTTCACGTAGCCAGTGATTGTCTTTGAGTACCATCACCCAGCTCGGAAGGTTAACGTTCACTTCAAGTACAGGGAATTCGAATAATGCTTCTCTTAAAACATTGTAAACATCAGACTCCCTCATGCTTTCAACGCTCATTGCTATGACAGGAATATCATATTTTTCGCAGAGTTCACGTTTCAGCGCTTCTGTTTCAGGGTGGTGCGGTTGTACGGTGTTGATTACCATGATAAAGGGTTTGCCGACTTCTTTTAATTCTTCCACAACCCTTTCTTCCGCTTCAATGTAGTCCCTGCGTGGAATTTCTCCGATGGAACCATCTGTAGCAATGACAACACCAATTGTAGAATGCTCCTGAATTACTTTTCTTGTTCCGATTTCCGCTGCTTCATGAAACGGAATCGGTTCCTCATACCAAGGTGTATTGATCATTCTTGGGCCATTTTCATCCTCATATCCTTTGGCACCCGGAACTGTATAGCCCACACAGTCTACAAGACGAATATTCACATCAAGGCCTTCATCTACTTTAACCTTTACTGCCTGGTTAGGTACAAACTTAGGCTCTGTTGTCATGATCGTTTTTCCAGCTGCACTTTGCGGTAACTCATCTTGAGCACGAGCTTTATCAGACTCGTTTCCTATATTCGGCAGAACCACTAACTCCATAAACCTTTTGATGAATGTTGATTTCCCTGTACGAACAGCTCCTACGACCCCTAAATATATATCGCCGCCCGTCCGTTCAGCGATATCTTTGAAAATATCTACTTTTTCCAAGTGATTCCCTCCCGACATTTATCTTGGGATTTACATTTTCTAGTAAGGATATAATCTATGACACTATATGTGTATGATGTTGTCCTAATTAAATATGACTAATATTTATAAGAAAATTCATCCCGGGTTATCCTTTTTTATTTTCAATGACAATGGCAATCCTAAAATCACTGTAGTTATAGTTACCTAACAGTTGATTGAAGCACGAAGCGAAGCCAGGTGCAGAAATCAACAGCGGTGGTTGACTGAGCCTTCAAATATTCTTCAGATTAGTAGGGGGAATTCGTTTTTCACCAAAAACAAAAACCCTTCTTTAGAATGTATTCTCTAAAGAAGGGTTCATGACAATTTTTCTATTCAGGTTTTGAAATCACTGGTTCATTATTCTCATCCAGGGTATATGGCAAGGAATATGCAGGCACAAAAACAGAGTTGTCCACGATGATATCACGTATGTCATCACCTTGTTTATAGTCATGTTCGTGATTTTGCAAGAAATCATATAAATCAATAGAGTAGTCCAATTGCGCCTCTCCGGCATTATTAAGAATGAAAGGCAAGTTTTTTCCTGAGATTGGACTTTCCGCATATGGCTCTGTTGAATAGCCTAGTTTCTCCCAATCTATTTTAAATGCATTGTCATTTATTACTTCTTTAATGGGCGCATATCCATTGTTTGAACGTTTGTACATATCAATCCTTATATTAATATCACGTATCTGCTCAGCCACCCTTAAATCAATCAGTTTAACTTTTGGATCGTCCTCCACATCCACGAGCACATATAAATAAACTCCACCACTCTCATATGCCGTTCCTGGAGGCTCTTGTATGTACCTTGGTGAAAGTTTATTAAAGTCGATAGGGTACTTCTGATAGATCGGTGTATCCATGTCTCTGTCCTTTATTGGCAACAGACCACTGGTGGATTCCCGATATTGATCTACTGAGGACTGGACGGATTCCAACTGATCTATATATGGCACCTGGTTTTGCTTCATACGATCTTGAGGGTATAAACAACCTGATAGCACACTGCTCACTACCATCATTCCTACTAGTAGGAAGAACCTATTTAATGTCATAATTTATTCCTTCCTCCATTATTTATCCAAGCTCTTTACAAAGCCTTTATATCTTATTGTTCGGGAACGGGACCACTGAATACCACATAGAAGATAATAAGCCCAGATAGGACGATCAGCAAAAAAGCGACCGTGTTCAATACCCCTCTTACAATAGAATTTTTAACCTTGAATCTAGTAAAATAAACCGTTAAAACCGATATAAACATGAATCCCATTGCTACAAAAGAAATCCACATTTTCATCAATGCAGGTGACATCCTCATCTCTCCTTTTCCGTGAAACATTATAGCATAAGATAAACATGAAAAAAACTCCAACCCTCCCATTACAAGGGTAGTAGAATGTGCCAGGGTCATAAATTGGACAAATTTTTGAAAAAAGTAAACAAACACCCATACATCACAAGCGCATAACTTATAAGGAAGAAACGATAGGAGGATGCGTTAGATAGTAATCCATAATTTTTACAAGCTTTTTTGCGATAAATAGGCATTTGGCGATGCATGTATGTAAATTGCCGCATAAGATGTGAATGAGGATATCACTGTTTGAGCTGTGGGATTGGATTATTTAGTCTTATATATAATGCTGAAGTAAAAATGGCCCCTTTTACTTCAGCTTTTTTTATTTCTGGTGAGCACCGCTGGTGATTTCCGCACCGGGCTTCGCTTTCCACGGGGCGCTTGCGGAGCCTCCCGTAGGAGTCTTCGCCCTATGCTCCAATCACCAGCTATAAATCTCAGTGAAATTTACAATATTTTATAACGGGGCTTTCCAGAAAAAAACGCCATCTCCTTTTGTGGGGAGTGGCGTTTTAAAATTGAATTTAGATTCTGTCACCAAGAAGTTGTGCCAGGTCATCCAGTTCTGTTGTTTTCGATCGGCTCATCAGTTCGTCTACTGCGTCTTTCGGGTCAACCCCGTCAAAGAGCACATGATAAAGCGCAGAAGTCAGAGGCATTTTAACTTGAAGCTTCTGAGATAGCTGGTAGGCGGCCTTTGTTGTACGTACACCTTCTACTACCATTCCCATGTTTTCCAATACCTCTTCCAGTTTCATCCCTTTTCCTAACATGTTACCTGCTCGCCAGTTTCTGCTGTGAACGCTTGTGCATGTTACGATAAGATCCCCCATGCCTGTAAGGCCGAGGAATGTCAGTGGGTTCGCACCCAAGCAACTGCCAAGGCGCGCTATTTCAGCAAGACCTCTTGTTATGAGAGCGGCTTTTGCATTATCACCATACCCGAGACCATCTGTAATACCTGCTGCCAGAGCAATGATGTTTTTTAGAGAGCCGCCAATCTCAACGCCTACCACATCTGTATTCGTATAAACACGGAAATGCTGATTGATGAAAAGATCTTGCACTTTCTCAGCCGCTTCCACATCCAAAGATGCAGCAGTCACTGTTGTAGGTTGTCTAAGGCTTACTTCTTCCGCGTGACTAGGCCCGGAGAGTACCACCACCGCTAGGCGGACAGACTCAGGCAGTTCATCTTCAATCACCTCAGAAACCCTCAGGTGAGTATCTGGCTCAATCCCTTTACTGACATGGACAAACAAGGTGGGAGAGGACAAATAACCTCTCACTTGCTGACACACCTCTCTCATTGCTTTTGTCGGCACCGCAAGCACGATGGCCTCAACCCCGTTGACTGCCTTTTCCATGGAAGTGTAGCCTACAATCCGGTCTGATAGTTTGATGTTTTTTAAATATTTTTCATTCGTATGATACTGGTTTATTTCGTCAACCTGAGCTTGTTTATGACCCCAAAGACGAACTTCATGATTATTGTCGGCAAGAACCATTGCAAGGGCTGTACCCCAGCTTCCCGCTCCTAAAACAGCAACCTTTTTCACTAACTCACTCCTCCCTGTTATTTACGTGGACGTGCGATAAGTTTAATAGGTGTTCCTTCAAATCCAAATGCATCTCTTATACGGTTCTCAAGGAATCGCTTGTAAGAGAAATGCAGAAGTTCAGGATCATTAACGAAAATGACAAAGGTAGGTGGTTTCACGGCAACCTGTGTCGCATAGTAGATTTTCAGGCGTTGACCTTTGTCCGTCGGTGTCGGATTCATGGCAACTGCATCCATGATCACATCATTCAATACCGTAGTAACCACACGCATGGAATGATTTTCGCTTGCCATTTCAATTTTTGGTATTAAGGTATGGATACGTTTTTTTGTTTTTGCTGATAAGAAAACAATTGGAGCATAATCAAGGAATAAGAAATGATCTCTGATTTTCTGTTCAAACTCCTTCATTGTCTTCTCGTCTTTTTCTACCGCATCCCATTTGTTTACAACAATTACGATCCCTCTACCAGCTTCATGAGCATAGCCGGCAATCTTTTTATCCTGCTCAATGATGCCCTCTTCTCCATCAATTACGACAAGAGCAACATCTGAGCGTTCAATCGCTCTTAACGCACGTAGTACACTATACTTTTCGGTAGTCTCATACACTTTCCCTTTTTTACGCATTCCTGCTGTATCAATGATAACGTAATCTTTTCCGTCATACGTATAGGGGGTGTCAATTGCATCTCTAGTGGTTCCGGCAATGTCACTTACAATAACTCGATCCTCTCCAAGTAGTGCGTTGACCAAAGAAGATTTACCAACGTTCGGACGACCGATCAGAGAGAATTTAATAATATCGTCATCATAGTCATCCTCTTGATTTTTAGGAAAATTATCAATTACAAAGTCCAGTAGGTCTCCTAGACCCAAGCCGTGAGAACCCGAAATAGGTATCGGATCCCCGAAACCTAGTGCATAAAAGTCATACAAAGTATCTCTCATATCAGGATTGTCCACTTTGTTTACAGCAACTACTACAGGCTTTTTGGAACGGTAAAGTATTTTAGCTACCTCTTCATCCGCTGTCGTCAACCCTTCGCGGCCATTTGTCATGAAAATGATGACATCAGCCTCATCAATGGCAATTTCCGCCTGCTCACGGATCTGTGTCATAAATGGAGCATCACTTATTTCTATTCCACCAGTGTCAATAATATTAAAATACTGATTTAGCCATTCACCAGAGCTGTAAATTCTATCTCTAGTAACTCCTGGTACATCTTCAACAATGGAGATTCTCTCTCCAACTATTCGGTTAAATATTGTGGATTTCCCCACATTCGGTCTTCCAACGATCGCTACGGTTGGCTTTGGCATGGTGACCACCCTCCCATTTTTCTAATGTATATGTAAATATTCTCAATCAAAAGTTAAGAACTTCTACTTATCGTTTGGTCATAAACATAGTCTTTACAAAAGGCTGTTTTCGAATACTTTTTTGATTCATACGAGCATCAATTCATCATTTTATCTCTAATAAAAGAAACCCTCCTGCAAAAGGAAGGTCTAACTTGAATAGTTTAACATTATTCGGTGCAATAAGGAAGTCTGACTTTTTTCACTAGTAGCATTTCATCCCTTAATGCTTGACTATGACATATAACTCTTCACCCAACCCATGCGCAATTCCGTCTAGAATCGCTTCTAGATTGGCAGCGACAAACTCCATTTCCTCTTTTGTCTCGCAAGTAAAGATTGGTGCTCCACCTGCTATTTTTGTTGCATTAGTCGTAATTACAGCGAGAATATACTTTTCGAATTCCATCCTACTTCACCTTCTTTTTCAGGTTTTTCGTAGGCATTCTTATCGCATTTTCCAGCGTGGGAACTCGCTCGAGGATAGCCATGCCGATTTTGAGGTCCTGTTCCTGCGGCAATAGGAAAACCCCTACACGTCCATCATCAAGATCCCTTTTTGCCAAAGGAACTAGAGCAGGGGTTCCCGAGTCTCGATATACCCCTAAAGCCGTGGACATATCGTGGAGAATCGCTTGTCTTTGACCAAGGTTTGCAATTGTAGTTCTTGCATTAAAGTTCTTGGGCTTTAATATAAACCCCATACCATATTGAAGAACTTCTTTCTGACGTTCAGGTAATCCTATATTCATGATATATATATTATCCACGTATAAACCCGCTCCCTCAAAATGCGGTTTCACATATTCAATATCCACAATATCCTTCAATTGTCCACCCGTCATCAGCTTGTGGGAAATCAATGCAGCAGATATCCCCACAACCAAACCGGCCCAGAAGTTCACCGCCAAATATGCGAGAGTGGCCAGGAATGCCGTCATCATGACCAAATAGTTTCTCCCCTCAAACGCAATGGCAATTCCTTCAATATACGTGCTACCTCTAGGTACCAGTTCATAACCGTCCAATTCAGCAAGCGTATTCCTCTCCATATTCCGTACATCCCGAAATTGGGAGGCTGCAAGTGCCAAGAACGTGATTGCGGCAAATTCCTGTTCCATAATTGCAGGCACAGCAATAGTCCCAAGTCCTGACGCTATAAAAGCGAGCGATAGATGAATGATTTTCCCGTGCAAATAGGTAGGATATTGCCGATAATCTGTCACCAACATATACATTCTGGTAGCAAGGCCTATTATTACTCCAAATAGTATCGGGTACGTATATTCATTCATCCTTGTCGCTCCCTTACACGCTTTTGTATGACCGAATCCAGGTAAACTGTAACAGTTTCAAAAACCATCCAAGTGGCTAGACCTGCAGATGATAGGAATAGTACAGCCAAGAAATCGTAAGAGCCGATAACAGAATAGGAGAAGATGCTATTCAATACAAAACTGTTCAATATTTCCCCTTGCAAAACTCCTGTAAGCATAAAAACAAACCTCTCCAATTTCCCTTTGAACAAAAGCAAGGATAGGTAAAGAAGGATGAAAGAAAGCATAAATGTCCTATCAATCAATATCCATACAGGATCGTAAATTTCAAAAATCACAAAACATACATAAGCCAGGGACAAGGTACAGATGGAGAAATAGTGAAGAAAGTATTTTTGTTTCAACGTTTTTGTCAATAATATAATTGCTGTAATCATCAGGAAAAGAAATGCAATATTCACTTTGTATCCATATATGTCAATATAAGTTGCCGACCCTGCTATTACCAGTAGCAACAATAAAGACAGGAACGTACGCACAGATGACTTCGGAAAGAGAAATGTTATGATAATCCACCCTATCCATCCAAGAAAATAAAAATAAAGACCTGCCGTTTCCATTTCACCATCCCTCCTTTCACCAAATCATTATGCCTAAAAAGAGGAATTACTAATCATAGCAGGCAGTATGTTTTTGATGCAAATGAGAATAATAATCCTCAATCAGTTGGAAAAGAGGTGATCATATGGGAAAAGATAGACAAGAAAGAAAACTCAAAGCCCAAAAGAGAACAGAGTCAGATCGAGATCAATCTCTAAAGTACCCTGGAGCGACGAGTCTGGAAGGTCCAGATGAAGCACGAGAAAGAAATAAGTAAAGACCACTATAAAAAAAAACATCGTTTCATCCTATAACTAGGATAAAGACGATGTTTTTTGCGGTCTATTCTTCAATAAACCTATTACTATAGATAGTACAATCCACTTTACGCTGATTCAACCAATGAAAAGTTTCACCGCTGATCACCAATGGAACCTGCTGAAGTTGCTCAATTGTTAAAGCACCAAGCGCAGTCATCATCCACTTCAATTCATCATGCGTTTGATGAATTAGCTTCACAAGAGCACCTTGCCCCTCTTCTATATACACTTTGAGGAAATAACCCGCTATACCGACAGCCGATGCCCCCAAAGCTATCGCTTTAGCTATGTCCATTGGACGTTGAATACCACCGGAACCGATAATAGGCCTATCAGGTAATGCATTTTTCACCTCCGCAATGGATGCGGCTGTAGAGATTCCCCAGTTATCAAAAAACTCCATTCTGCTGGTACGACGTTCGTTTTCGATCTTTGAGAAGTTGGTGCCACCAAATCCACTGACATCCACAACAGATACCCCTACATCAAATAGTTGCTTTGCAGTTTCTCTGCTTATTCCGAATCCGGTTTCTTTTACAATTATTGGTACATGCAAGGCACTGACAATACGCTCAATCCTACGAAGTGCTCCTGAAAAATCGCGATCTCCCTCAGGCATGACAAGCTCCTGTATGACATTTAAATGAATCTGCATAGCATTTGCTTTGAGCATGTCCACGGCACGCATGGCCTGATCAACAGTTGCCTCACTTCCTAAATTAGCGAAAATGATACCATCTTGGTTTACTTTTCTTACCACTTCATAAGTGGCTGCCTCATCATTATCTTTTATTGCCGACATTTGAGACCCGACAGCCAGACCGATGTTACATATTTTTGCAACCTCAGCCAAACCTTTATTAATCTCCAATGTTTCACTTCCGCCGCCGCCTGTCATAGCATTGATAAAAATAGGCGAACTTAAAGTAAGTTCGCCTATTTTCGTATTCAATTGTATGTCAGTAACGGCGCGGTCAGGCAAGCTTTGATGAACGAACATAACATCGTCAAAACCGGTCTGTCTTAACTGTCCTGTTGTTAATGCATGCTGAATATGGTCCATTTTTCTTTGTGCTCTGCTCACCGATTATCACCTAGACATTATAATTATTTTGACTGCTATTTAGTTCTGGCTCCATTGAGCGCCGCTGTTGATTTCCGCACAGGTCTACGCTTTCCACGGGGCACTTGCGGAGCCTCCTCGGCTTTGCCTGCGGGGTCTCCGCTAAGTGCTACCTCCCGTTGGAGTCTTCGCCCTGTGCTCCAATCAACAGCTACGTTTTCTATAAATCAATGCTATTTTAGCATTTATTATTTCTTCAACTTACTCAGTTTATCCCCAATCATTTCGCCCAGTTGGAATCCACCGGAATCTTCTGATTGGTTATACTTGCTGTAGTCCTCTTCTTCTTCAGGCTCTTCCAGCTCACGGATACTCAAGGAAATTCTTTGGTCAGCTTCATTGACATCCAATACCTTCACTTGGACTTTGTCACCCTCAGTGAGAACTTCATGCGGAGTACCGATATGTTTGTTGGATATCTGAGAAATATGGACCAAACCTTCCACTCCAGGAAGTACTTCTACAAAAGCTCCAAAGGAAACCAGGCGTTTCACAACACCTTCTGTTACGCTGCCTGCAGATAGCTTTTCTGAAACTTGTGTCCACGGCCCAGGTAATGTCTCTTTAATAGATAAAGAGATTCTTTCATTATCCCGATCGACGGAAAGGACTTTAACGTTCACCTTTTGCCCTTCTGTCACTACATCAGAAGGCTTCCCTACATGTTCGTAGGATAGCTGGGAAATGTGAACCAATCCATCCACACCACCGATGTCAACAAATGCACCGAAGTCTGTTATACGTTGTACAGTACCTTTCAGCACCTGTCCACTTTCAATAGTATCAAGCAATTGGTGCTTTTTATTCTGCATCTCTTCCTCCACCACTGCACGATGGGATAGAATGACACGATTTTTCTCTTTTTCAAGTTCCACCACTTTAAAAGTTAATGTTTTTCCTTTGTAGTCGGAGAAATCATCAACAAAGTAGTTTTCCACCAACGAAGCGGGAACAAACCCACGTACTCCAAGGTCCACTACAAGTCCGCCTTTTACAACATCCTTGATTTCAGCTTCGAAAACTTCTTTTGATTCAAATTTCTTTTGAAGGTCTTCCCAAGCAAGGTCAGCGTCTACCGCTTTCTTGGATAGAACAAGCAGTTCCTCTTCCACCTTTGTCACTTTAAGTTGAAGCTCTTGACCTTCTGCCACCACATCTGTCGCTTTTTCCACATGTAGGCTGGAAAGTTCGCTTATCGGAATGATTCCATCTAACTTACTGCCCTCAATTGATACAAGGACCTGCTTTTCTTCTACTTTTGTAACTGTTCCAGTCACTTTGTTGCCAACCTCTAAATTGTTAACTTCTACTTGATTCATGTCTTCCACCATCATTATTACCTCCTCCATACAAACCAGCTAATCCATTATTTATGTAAGTAACGGTAGACGTTACGTAAGTATGCAGGCTAGAGCCTAAGCATACGTACTTAACAAAAGTTGCATTCGTTTCGTGTAATAATTCATAAATTAACGGATGTTAACTTACTTGATTGATTGGACAGATCAATTAGAACTGCCGAGTATTAATTTGCAGAAATGCACCTTAACATATTCCTACAAATTAAGCTTCCTTCTACTAACTTCTAATAAATAGTACATTTTGTCAAGTCAAAACTCTTAAACTATCTGTTTTTTTCGATAAGTTCCTTTATGGAGTCCATTACCAACAATGTCGCTTCTTCTGCAGAAATTTTATTCATTCTCGGCTCGGTAAAATCAACCGGCTTTCCATATACCACTTTCAATGGTTGGAATTTTTTGTATGGACCAATGATTGCACATGGAACGATTGTCGCTTCTGATCGGAGTGCGAAAAAGCCCGCACCTGCCAATCCTTTCCCAATCTCTCCGGTTTTACTTCTGGTTCCTTCTGGAAAAAGACCTAACACATGTCCTTCTTTTAAAACTTTTAAAGCTTTTCTTAGTGCCTCTCTGTCACTCATTCCTCTTTTAACAGGAAAGGCATGCACCTTTGGTAAAATGGTTTTCAGGATAGGCACATGGAAGATCTCTTCTTTAGCCATGAAGTGGACGGTTCTTGGGGATGTAATACCTACAATAGGCGGATCAAGATTGTCAATATGGTTCGAACATATAAGAACGGGGCCATCTTTAGGTATATTTTCACTCCCGATCACTTCAATGCGATAGATAGGCTTTAATACGACAGAAACAAGGAACTTCGCAAATGAGTAGAAAGTCATGGGCGTTCTGCTCTTTCCGTCTGTTCAACCAACTCCATAATTTTCCCTACTACTTGGTCAATAGATAAAGAGGTCGTATCAATTTCTTTTGCATCATCCGCTTTTTGCAGCGGGGCAATTTCTCTCTCGGAATCTAGTTTGTCACGTCTTGCTATTTCAAGCTTCAATTTCTCCAGGTCAGAATCGAAGCCCTTGGAAAGATTTTCCGCATGTCTTCTGTGTGCTCTTTCATCGACAGATGCAAGTAGGAACACTTTCACTTCAGCCTCAGGAAGAACATGGGTACCTATGTCTCTACCATCCATTACAACCCCGCCTTTTTTGGCAAGAATTTGTTGTCTTGCAACCATTTCCTCGCGAACACTTTTATGTTTGGCGACAATGGAAACATTGTTTGTCACATCATGTGTACGGATCTGTTCTGTTACATCTTCATCGTTTATGTACACGTGCTGTGTCTGGTTATTTGTAGCACGCAAATCTATTTCCATCTTTTCAATCAATTGCTGCAAAGACTTTTCATCCTCCAAGTTCACATCATGTCTAATAGCCTGGAATGTAATTGCTCTGTACATTGCACCTGTATCGATATATAAATATCCTAATTTGTCAGCTACGATTTTCGCTACTGTACTTTTACCTGCCGCTGCCGGGCCGTCAATTGCTACTGATAATAATTGTTTCATAGTTCCTCCTGATTTCAAATCTTTTTTTACATGAAAAAAGCAGGGCACCCCTGCAATTCCACCGTTTTATCTCACTTATATTTTATCATAATCATCTACTTTGGTCGAATGTTTCTATATGTTCCATAATCTTCATGCCGCCTACCCCTTCATATTGAATCACTTTACTTAAAAATGGGGCAGCATCGGTATATAGGAGCAGACCTTGAGCACATATCATACATATTAACTGGATGACTATCAGTTTAATGATTATTCTTTCCATTCTTTTCATAACCTTCTCTTCCACCTTCACCATATCTGTATCGTTAATCCTAGTATGGATGAATATGGAAGAAAGTATGCTTAGACATTTGTTTTTCTTAGTAATAACTGCTGTTCGAAGCAGTACTTCATAATTATTTGCCTTTCATGTTCCTTTATTGAATCAAATTGAAGAGAAGCCCTTACTCTTTTATTGTGAGCTTCCACCAATCTAATCACTTTACTTTTCAGCTTGATATAATGCGTTTCTCCGTTATTAAGATGAAGGACAAATGTTGTCAGTACATGCTCTTTTTCGGGTAATGTGGTATTGTCTGGCAGAATCACTGCGGCTCCACCTGCACTGATATCGTGGGTGACCGTTATGAAGGGGCGGAAGTCTAGTGAAAGCGGATGAATGGATACATCAATATTGCTTTCAACCCTCACATACTGTCTTCGTTGCACTTTTGCCACTTGATCGTAACCCGGAAAAGATAATTGCATCATCGGTATTGCTTGCTTTATTCTACCGAGCACTTCACTTTCGAATGTGTATGCAACACCCTCTTCTGTGACATATGAAATAAGCAGTTGCGTACCGTTTAAAATATATGTAGTTCTTCCATTTGCATAATGGGATGGATAGTCCACATAAAATTCCTTATCCTTTACTTCCTGTACTTTACATCTATATTTTTCCACTTTATCATCATTTCGAACTTGTAGTGTTAATACGACCCCTGGCTTCAACAAAAAATTGCCTCCCTTGCACCCCGTTGTTCCTGTAACTTGCTATTTTTTTCTATTTATACCTATTAAACCACTTTACGAAAAAAAGGAAAAGCCAATTTTGACTTTTCCTCCATTTTATTACAAATCATATAGCAATTCCGGGTTTTTAAGTTTTTCCACCTTTTCTTCGCGTCCATCGTTCGCATTGATAAAGATCTGATATGTGTCATTATCTATCGTTCCTAGGAACTCATAACATAGGACCTCTTCCCCAAGATCATTGTTGATGATGGCCATATAGTCTTCCATAATCATTACTTTGTCATTGATTTTGTCTGTTGCTTCCTGGACCGAAATACCCGGTTCAGGAATTTCACGCAAATGGTGTGACATCAGGTAATCTTTCGCAGAGAAGCCGACAATTTCACCGGTTTCCAAACTTACTTTCATCTTGATGGCATCGGGGTAGATTCTCACTCCATCCACGTTAGAGACAAATGTGAAGATTCCAAGCTTGTTGTACTCAACACTTTCATATAAATCCAGTGTATCGAATTTATTCTGTTTTAAGAAATTTCTCGCCTTTTCCGTCGCTTCATTCAGGCTTATGTTCTTCTTTTTTGCTTCTTTATCTTGCACCAGATAAATAGGGATTCCACCTTTTTTAGCTATGTCCATATAGGTGTCCTGCTGATTTTTATCAACTATTTTCAAACTATAGAACCCGAATTCAGAGCCTTCACCATTTTCAGTGATTGTAATCTTTTCATTTCCTTCAAGCTCCAAGTATTTATCTGCAATTTTCTTTGCATCTTCTTCTGTTATTGTTTTACCGGAAAGTTGGCTAAAGTTTTTATCCTTTTGATTCATGGAAGTGAATGTCGGTCCGAAGTCCGCTTCATCATACCCTTCCACATTTTTCTCTACCGTCTTGAATCCATTAATAATTGTATTATCTTGTGGCTGATCTTTTGCTGATAGTGCCAGTTCCACATCCATCCAACGCAGGTTATTGCTCATAACCATGCTTTGAACTCTTCTCAGCTCCTGCTTAATTTCTTCTGATTTCTGGTAAAGCGTCTGCAGGGTACCATATTCTTCTTCCGATAAAGGGTTTTTGTCTAGGTCCCTTACTGCAACTCGGTAAGTATAATCACCAGTATTTGTTAAAAACTCTTCTGTTTTATTAAAAGGAAGGAGCGTTAATGGCAACTGACCTACGTCATTTTGGGCTTCGGATGTAATTCTCCATACTTCAGCAAAAGATGGAGAGAGCTGTTCTCTTGAACTCATTGCCAAAGTCGTTCCTATCTTATCATGGAGCAGGTCCACATGGTAGACAAGATCATGGAAAGCACGTTGATAGTTATTCTCCGCATTGATGAGGACTGCGTTTTTATCTTGATGCTCTTGATAACCCCAATACCCTGTTCCTGCTACCGCAATTGCTAAAACAGCGATTATTACAAGTCTCAACATAATTTTTCACCCTCTTTATTAGTCACAGAAAATGTGCTTTCCTATCCGTTTGATTTGAGGACGTCCCCATATCCAGCCACTTGTCGCTGTATCAGGGTTAAAGTAGTATGTCGCCCCTTCAGATGGATCCATTCCATTAATGGCGTCGACTACCGCCCGTTTAGCCGTATCATTCGGGGTCAACCAGATTTGGCCGTCTGCCACCGCCGTAAATGCCAGCGGCTCAAAAATCACGCCTGATACGGTATTCGGGAATGTTGGTGAATTGATGCGATTTAAGATAACCGCAGCAACCGCAATCTGCCCCTCATAAGGTTCTCCTCGAGCTTCACCGTAAACCGCATTTGCCATCAATTGAATGTCATTTTCAGAGAAACCACCTGGCATATTCGTCGCACTCTGAGCATCTCCTTCGTCCTCTGCTGGTTGCTCTTCAGGCGCTGGTTGCTCTTCAGGTACAGGAGCAGGCTCTTGCTCCTGTGGGGCCGGTTGCTCCTCAGGTGGTGCCGGTTGTTCTTGTTCAGGTGCAGGCTGTTGTTCCTGTCCCGGTTGTCCCTGAGGTTCCGGCTTAGCTGGTCCCTTTTGTGGTGTTGGTTTTGCCGGTTCTTGCTTCTGATATTGTTTCTTTTGCTGCTGCCATTGGCTGGTTGCACCCTGCTTCGCTTTTTCTGTGGTTGCTTGGGAAGGTTCAACCTGGTATTTCAGTTCCATCCCACCGTAATGCGTGAAGCGTTTTCCGGAGTTGATTTGCTGATGCACCCAATCCTTATAGAATTTGGTTGATTTTTTAAGCATATCTTTTGTTTTTGGACCAACCAGTCCATCTACATCGTCCAAACCGAATTCCTGCTGAAAGTTCTTTACAGCCCAGTATGTAGTCCAACCATATACTCCATCAATTCTAGCGTGGTAGTATCCATTGTATTGAAGGCGGGCTTGCAATTCGACGACATCATTCCCTGTGGCGCCTTTCTGGATAATCTGCTCAGAAAAGGCATCTACAGAGGTTTGATTTATCGAAAATAACATACATGTGCTAAAAAGAAACATACATGAAATTATCAGTAACCGTTTCACCTTACATTTCCTCCTTTGACTTCTTTAAACAATTGTTACAATGTATTTTCCGTAGATATTGGTATTTTATACAGGGTCATTTGGAGAAAAGAGGTATTCCATAAAATGGATTTAATGCGACAAGGATTTTAGACAAAAAAATAAGCCCACAAAAAAGTTATAGTTACTAACTTTTTTTGCAAGCTATATTTCCACTGTGTTGGCAAGTTTCACTTTTCTCAGGCCTAACCACCATAGAAAAACCATGAAAGGCACCATGTAAAGGCCCCAATATTTTTGGGAGAGAATAATCATGTCGTACATACCATGTAAGAAAAAAGGTGTAAACAACGATAACAAAATCCATAATCTTTTTTTTCTAATATTGGAAGAGAATTTTCCTTTACCAAGATAGTACCCCATTATTACTCCAAATAGGGCATGACTTGATACTGGCAGAACAGCTCTTCCTAATGCCAGTTCCACCCCATTGGCAATGAGAAAAAGAATATTTTCTGCTGTAGCGAAGCCTAGTGAGACCGCAACACCATATACGATTCCATCATAGTGCTCATCAAAATGAAGGTTTTGATAGACAAGATATATAAGAATAAACCATTTGAAAAACTCTTCAAGCAGCCCGGAAAGGAGAAAAGCTTTTACAAAGTGTGAGGTAACACCCAGTTCGAGCTGGATCACATATTGGATGAACATGAGAGGAAACACAAGCAAAGCTCCAAACAAGAATATTTTAAATACATATGCTATGGGTTCTTTCTCAAAAGTGTCCTTTAAATAGAAGTATGACAACAATGCTAAGCCTGGAGCAATCCCGGCGGATACAACTGCCAGCATAAATAAGCCTCGTTTCAATCTGTTTTTTTTTATCGTATCATGTTATCGTAATTAATGAAATAAGATGTCTAAACTTTTGGAAATTGTTTGTAAATAAAGGCTCTTTTCTCAAAGGAATATAACGAGTAGCTTATTAATACGACAAAGCTACAAAGTTTACGAAAACAGTCTAAATAGATGAGGTGACATTCAATATGAAAAAGAAAATAATGATTATTCACACAGGGGGTACCATCTCGATGTCTGAGGATGAGCAGACAGGAGCAGTATCGCCAGGGGAAAGAAACCCATTAACCACCATTCCATTAATAGTAGACTCCAACATTGATATTGACAGTCATGAATTATTCAATCTTCCTTCTCCACATATTACAACAAAACACATGCTGGAGCTTTCGAAGTTCATTGATCACCAGGTTGTTGAAAACGCTATAGAAGGCTTTGTAGTAACTCACGGGACGGACACGTTAGAAGAGACAGCCTTCTTCCTTGATTTAACGGTTCAAACACGGGTCCCTATCGTTTTGACTGGCGCCATGCGTTCCAGTAATGAAATCGGATCTGACGGGCCATATAACCTCCTATCTTCCGTAAAAGTGGCTGCAAGTGAGGAAGCAAAAAATAAAGGAGTTCTTGTTGTTCTTAACGATGAGGTCCATACCGCCAAAAATGTGACCAAGACACACACCTCTAATATCGCTACCTTCCAGAGCCCTCAATATGGGCCTATAGGGATTGTGACTAAGCGTGGAGCATTCTTCCACCACTCCCCTGTCTCGGAGGATAAGTACCATGTGGCCACCGGGGGCGTTACGAAAAACGTCATGCTTTTGAAAGCATATGCCGGGATGGATTCAAGTATATTCCAGGCTCTAAGGGATATGAGAGTGGATGGGGTCATATTGGAAGCGCTGGGCCAAGGGAACATACCTCCTACTGCTATGGAAGGAATCAAGGCGCTCAGGGATGCAGATATTCCAGTAGTGATGGTTTCCCGTTGTTTCAACGGAATTGTTCAAGATATTTACGGTTATGATGGAGGGGGCCGCACATTGAAAGAGTTGGGTGTCATCTTCTCCAACGGACTTAATGGACAAAAAGCACGAATCAAGCTCATGGTAGCCCTTGAAAGTACGAGGGATCCGGTGGAATTGCAGGATCTCTTTTTAAGATAATGGTATAACTAATGGAGTGCCCACTAATTTGTGAGCACTCCTTTGTTGGTTCCACTTTGTCCTCATTGGGGGCCTCTATGACGACCGGCGCTCCCCTAAAACCACAATTATTCTCGCCCTTTAATACATTCCGCAATCATGCCGCCATGAAAACGACCGTTTTCAATGAAAATCTCATTTGCATTGTTGCCGGCTGCAATGACACCCGCAATAAAGATACCCTTTACATTGGTTTCCATCGTTTCTTCGTTGAAGGTTGGGCGGCCGCTTTCTTTATCAATTCCAATTCCCATTTTAGTCAAAAAGGAGTGATCTGGATGATACCCGATCATGGCAAACACATGATCATTGTAAATAGATTGCTCTTGCCCGTCTTTGTTCATAAACGAAATTTCTTTTTCGGTAATCCTAGTCAAGTGTGATTCAAATTCCATTCTAATGGTTCCGTTACGAACCAGGGCTTCAAACTCCGGAAGGATCCAAGGTTTAACACTAGGTGAGTAGGTTTCCCCTCGATAAATTACGGTAACATGTGCATCTGCATTTACCAGCTCCAGGGCTGCATCCACACTGGAGTTTTTACCTCCTATCACCACGACATGCTTATCAAAGTATGGATGTCCTTCTTTGAAGTAATGCGACACTTTATCCAAATCCGCCCCGGGAACATCGAGCTTATTGTGATTATCATAATAACCAGTAGCAATGATTACATAGTTGGTTGCATATTTTTGATTGGAAGTATGTACAACGAATGATCCGTCTTCCAGCTTTTCTACACGTTGCACCAACTCAAAAGCATTCACTTCTATCTTCTTTCTTTTCACCACTTCTCGGTAGTAGGTCAACGCCTGTATTCTCACAGGTTTCCTATTCTCGGTTATAAAGGGAACTTCACCAATCTCTAGCTTTTCGCTTGAACTGAAGAAGGTCTGATGGGTTGGATAATTATAGATTGCATTTACTATATTTCCTTTTTCTATGACAAGTGGAGTTAATCCGGCGTCCTGAAGTGCTATGGCTGCTGATAGGCCGCATGGGCCGCCTCCGACTATTATGGCATCTCTGTTTATCACTGTTGTTCAACTCCGTAATACAAATTTAATTTCTGTTTGTAGTGTTGTTGGTCTCCATTCCAGGTTTTCCAACAAGGTTACTGCATTCTCAATACGTTAAAAATCCCCTATCACTACATGATAGGGGATTGTGAAAGCTTAAGCAAATATTAAATCCAGCCTCTGAAACGTGACGCTTCGGCCATTTTTCGGGCACCGACCATGTATGCGGATAGCCTCATATCTACACGGCGGCTTTGAGCTGTATCGTAAACATTGTTAAACGATTTAACCATCACTTTTTCAAGCTTCTCTTCTACTTCCTCTTCCGTCCAGTAATAGCCTTGGTTATTTTGCACCCACTCAAAGTAGGAAACCGTTACTCCACCAGCACTGGCTAGTACATCAGGTACAAGAAGGACTCCGCGATCAGTCAGTATTTGTGTACCTTCAATGGTAGTTGGCCCATTAGCCGCTTCTACCACAATTTTCGCGCGAATATTGTGTGCGTTCTCTTCTGTAATTTGATTTTCTATAGCCGCCGGAACTAGAATATCACAATCAAGTTCCAACAACTCTTTATTCGTAATCGTGTTATTGAAAAGCTTTGTTACTGTTCCAAAACTGTCGCGACGGTCCAGTAAATAGTCGATGTCAAGACCATTCGGATCATAAAGTCCGCCATAGGCATCGGATATTCCTACCACTTTGGCGCCTGCATCATGCATGAACTTGGAAAGATAGCTTCCCGCATTACCGAACCCTTGTACAACTACTTTAGCACCTTCAATATTAATGCCTTTCTTCTTTGCCGCTTCTCGGATACAGATTGTAACCCCTTTGGCTGTTGCGGATTCCCTTCCATGAGATCCACCTAGCACCAATGGCTTCCCGGTAATAAATCCAGGGGAATTAAATTCATCGATTCTGCTATATTCATCCATCATCCAAGCCATTATTTGTGAGTTTGTAAAAACATCAGGAGCCGGAATATCCTTCGTCGGCCCAACTATCTGACTGATTGCACGTACATATCCACGGCTTAATCTTTCCAGTTCTCTAAAGGACATCTCACGTGGATCGCAGACGATACCGCCTTTACCACCACCGTAAGGAAGGTCCACAATACCACATTTCAAACTCATCCAGATGGATAGTGCTTTCACTTCTTTTTCCGAAACATTCGGATGAAAGCGTATCCCACCCTTAGTCGGGCCTACAGCATCATTATGTTGGGCACGATAACCCGTGAAAATTTTGACGGAACCGTCGTCCATTCTTACCGGAATTTTCACTGTTAGCATGCGCAACGGTTCTTTTAGCAATTCATATACTTCTTCAGGATAGCCTAACCGCTCCAAGGCTTTATGTATAACAACTTGTGTTGATTTTAATACATCCAGCTTATCTTCTTTAGAATTCATTTTATCATTGCTTTTCTCGGCTACCATAAGTAAACCTCCTAGATTGTCTCACATAATAAGATTGAAATAGTCCATCTTCATGACATAGTATACACCTTCCGTACATTTATGCAAAGATGGAAAATAAACTTTTATTAAAAAAATGTAACCGATTACAAAACGTAAGAATTGTCAGAAAATACAAACAGCCTAAACTACAAGAAACTGTATGTAGATTAGGCTGTATATTAATTAAAATACTTATTCAACTGCTCCATTGCATTATGTTCCATCAATTTCTTTCCATATTCCTCCACGCGATGAGTGGTCATTGTGGAAGGTGTGCCATATTCAGATAAAAGTGCAATCAATGTATCCATGTTCATCCTAATATCTAAATCGTCCTCCAATAGCAGCAAGTAGAACATCTGATCATGTGAAAAGATGCTACCTCCTTGAATATGAAAAGATTGAAGCCTTTTTGCTAAGTCGATAAGATGATCGAAGGACTCAAATACGAAAAACAGTTCTTGGCATTCGTCAACTGTTACTTGCATTTCTATATAATCGTCGTTGAACTCCTCTTCTATTTCTTCCTGCCCGGTAGAAGTAACAATCACAACCATCCCTTGCGCCTGAAGAGCATAGACTTCCACATTCAACGATCCGCTCACTTCAAATCCCAATTCCGCACTAGCCTCATCAATCATGTCTCGAAACAGCTGATGAACCTTTTGCGAATCCTTCCATAGATCCTCTTTTGTCAACCCGCGGTCTTCCAAGTCATCAAAAGTGAGGAATATCTTTATCTTATTGTAGTTTAACCGTTCCAGCCGCATGAAAGACTCCTCCCAACCTTTACACCCTTTAACTCCTTGAACTTCTTACATTTTATGATAAAAGGTGTAAGTTGGTTCGTGGGGAACTTCCATTGTTAGAAAGGAAATTTAATTCACCCTTACCTTCAGCCAGTCTTCCCAATCTTTCATCGTATTTCCGATCAGATGATCATGAAACTCCTGTTTCTTGTTTTCAGGCATTTTATCCACAGCATTACCACCCAAACCGATAATCAGTTCTGGATATTGCCGTTTAAGCCCTGTCACCATCTCCAACGTCTTAGGCAAGTTGATGGAAAGGGTACAAGAGAGGAATAGAAATTTTGGCTGAATCTCTTTCAACACAATATGGATATCGTCATCTGCAATGCTAGTACCTAGATAGATGGTTTCAAATCCTTTTCTTCTTACGAAAAGGGTATATATAAGCAAGCCGAGTTCATGCGATTCCCCCGGTCCACATACAGACACAGTCTTCGGCAGGAACCCGTTCACAGGTAAACCGTGAAGAATCATTCCGATACGTGAGCGTAGGAAAGCAGACGCAAAATGTTCGTGGGCACTCGAAATTTCATTATTCTCCCACATATCCCCTATCTTAACGAGCAATGTTCCTAAAATGTCAATCAGTACCTTCTCAACAGAATATAAACTGAAAATCTTATCCATCAATTCATGCGCTTGCCCTTCATTGAACTCCATAAGAGCTTCCATCAATTGATTAAGTAAGTCAACAGATAAATCTTCTTGATCTGTATGTGTGAGATCCGATTCCAATAGACCTTGATTGTTTTTTTCGAGTAGTGAAACAGCTTGACTAATGGTAAATCCTTTGTTTACCTTCTGAATCAACCACTTAAGTATCTTTATATGTTCTTCCGTGTATAAGCGGTGTCCAGACTCATTTCTGACGGGAGCGATAATCTGGTATCTTCTTTCCCACGCTCTTAATGTCCCCGGCTGGATGCCAAGCATTTTAGATGCTGCTTTAATATTGTACTTACCTTCATTATTTAACATACAGATCCCTTTCTCTCCTATCAAAATCCACTACCTGAATTATATAGTACGAAATTGGGTGTGTAAACTTTGTATAGGTTTTGGATAGGGTATTACCTAAAAAAAGAGAGTCCTGATAAAATCAGGACTCTGCTCGGGTAGTGATGGTAAGTATATGCGTTTCAGGTGGCGCACCTAATCGAAGCGGTACCAACGAAGTTCCATATCCATTACTGATTAATAATGTGGTGTAAGGCAAATGAGTGATGCTTCCTCTTTCATGAGGGCCGAAACCGAATATCCTTATCTGACCACCATGTGTATGTCCACTCAATACAAGGCTGATCTTTTCTTTACCAGAAAACTTTTCAACGATTTCAGGTTCATGACACACCAATATCTTGAAGCTGTCCTCATGGCTTTCCTCCATTGCTACTTCCAGACGGTCCCTCTCATGCACCATATCGTCTACTCCCAGTATTTCCAACTTATCTCCCCCATCACTTTCAAAAAGGAAGCTTTTGTTATCAAGTATTTTGACACCATGTTGCAAAAGCAATGAATCCAATTCATGATAATCTACTTCATAGTCATTGTTTCCCCATACAAAAAAGACGAGGCCGAGTTTTTTCAACTGTTTAATATTTTCGGCGACCTGCTTGAAGGGTACTTTTTTCTCTGTAAGGTCCCCACCAATCACGACCACATCTATATTTTCTATTCTTCCGATAAAGTCCGAATCAATTTTCCGCTTATGGATGTCGGAAATGAAGAAGACCCTAACCTTCCCAAAGCTAGCCGGAAACTCTGAAAAAGCGAGTGTCTGCTCTAGCACATTTTCTTGTTTTGCCTGATTGTACATAAAAAAAAGAAGTGCAACTCCCAAAAGAGCGACCACTCCCAATAGGAACCAAACCATATGAAACTTCCCCTCTTGGATTAAGTAGTTAATTGCAGAAAGCATGTTATCGCAACTATATCACAAACATCTTGAGTTGTTACAAGTCAGATCATTTCGTTTCATGGTATAGATTTATATCAAATTCCTTTTTCATCATATCAAAAACAAGATGTCTCTGCTTCCAATCTGAAGCCTCGGACCAGTAATCATCACTTCTCTTTACCACTTCTTTTCGAAGATCATGGTACTCTTTCTCTGCTTTATCTTTTTTGTAAAGAAGGTATTTAATCATTCCCAACTGAAAAGCAATGAACATAACAATCCAAAAGTGCAAAGTCCGATCAAAAAAATACGATATACTTACCGAGTAAGAGGGCGAGTTTTGAAATATAAAAAAGTAGATATAGGCCAAGAATAACCCTACTGTCACACAGCAGGAAAGCCTCCACCTCCACTCTCTTTTTTTGAAGGTGTCCTGTTTGCGCTTTTTATTCACAAGAAGTTGTAAAGTCTGTTTGGTTGCTTCATCTGTATGATGATTCAGCATTTTGATTACCGCTTCCAAATATATCCCCTCTTTCTGACCTGTCCTACTAAAAAATTATGCAACAAGAGGGTACTGTATGATTTATTCCTAAATGTGAATAAGAAAAACAGGGCAAAAACCGCGAGGCCACTGAAAAAGCACTTAATTCTAGGTTTTGGTTCAACACCGCTGTTGCTTTCCGCAAAAGACTTCGCTTTCCGCGGGGCGACCTTGAGCCTCCTCGGGCTTCCCTGCGGGGTCTCAAGATTGTCGCTACTCCCCCGCTGGAGTCTACGCCTTTTGCTCCAAGCAACAGCTAGAAACCAGTCACCTCATTTAGATAGCTTTTAGTTATCCTTTCGGTGTATGGTATTACCTTGTTGATTGTAGTGGAAGGCGCGCAGACTCCCGCGGGAGGAAGGGACAGGTAAGTCACCTCAGGCGGAGTGAGGAGGCTTACGGACCGCCCGCTGGAAAGCGAAGCGCCTGGAACGGAAATCAACAGAATTATATGCTTTCTTAAACAAAAAACAGGAAGGAGTACAAACATTTCCTTTCCTGCTCAAAAGATTGACGTACTCATTATTTTATCTATTAACCGGAATAACCAGCTTCTGACCGACCATCACCTGATCATTCACCAAGTTATTATGATTACTAATAATTCTTTCTCCCTCTCTGCTGCTAAAATATTTCATTGATATACGGTAAAGGGTTTCACTTTCCTGCACAATATGCTCAATATATTCCACATCAGACTGCTGTTCTTCAACAGGCTCCTCAACCGGCTCAGATTCCGAACTTGTATCGCTAGTACTCGTTTCCTCCGATACATTGGCTTCTTCCTCTGTAGGTTTACCAGGACCGCTTGCTTCCTCACTAATTTCGGTTGTATCTTTTTCTTTCGCAACCTCTTTAGTGGATATCTGTTCTACATCAGATACTCCTTCATCATTATCTTTGTTTTCAACCGTATCAGCTGAAACATTCCTTGGCATAGAGATTGGTTCCACGTTTTTCACTGGTGGGGTGAAAATCTTATCCAGAAAATTGGAATCTTTATTATTAAAATGTATAGCTAAAATACTAATTGGAATAAGTAGAAACATCACCCCAATCAGCCGGACAAATGGAAAATTCATTTTCCATTTTGTTTTTGTGCTTCTTTTTTGTGCATGAAGTTCACTTCTGGATGGTAGTCTGTTTGTTTCTTTTTGTACTTCTTCCCGTAAACCATCGGCCTGATCCAACCCTTTGTTATTATTCATCTTTCTCCACTCCTGCCCTTATCATTGTCTTTCTTTTTATATAATCATGTCTAATCTTTAATGCGAGCAATACATCAATCAGAAAATGCGTCCATATGGTGACATACAGACTGCCTGTAATTTCAAAAAGGTATCCCATCAGGAAACTTAATAATACGACTGAAAGGAATAAAAACCATTTATGCAAATATCTGATATGTAATAAGGCGAATAGGATACTGGCCACCCAGATACCGAAATGTGTTTGAATCACTCCTCGGAACAAAAATTCCTCTGCAGCTGAAATGATGAATGCCAAAAAAAAGATATGAGGTACACTTCTTGTTTGAAACATTTTTTCATTGATTCCGCCATCGTCAAAAAGTTCCTTCGGTATCCGTTTCATCAATAGTAGATCCATACCTACAACTGCTATTCCCACTAGAGTCCCAATTACAAAGAAATCAATCAGGTTCCACTCCAGTATTTTCAGGAAGGAAGCGAAGTTTTCAAATAGTATAAATGCAAGAACCAATCCGATTATAAAAAAAGCTAGTTGTGATAGATAGAGGTGATATACAAGCTCTTTAGGACTCATGTGTTTAATTATTTCTGCTTGTTTGTTTTTCACTTTGCATCTTCCTGCCAAAAAATATTTTTCAAAAGACTCTGCCAGGAAATGAATGTCTCAAATTCATTTGACAAATTACTTTTATCCACTGTGTATATATCCAGATCTAAACCACAAATATCACAGCATTGTACCGGAGTGGAGGTTAGTTCTTCATCAAAATAAAGAAGAATTTCTTGTCGCCGGCAGGTAGAGGCGGAAGTCCATTGGTTAAACTCTTCTAGTTTCATACGTTTGACCTCAGTCCGACCCTCCATGTTAGATTGAATGAAAGCTATGCAATCATTCTTTGTCTCGTTTGATAACCTTCCGCGTTCTTTTATGAAAAGATTCAATTGGAAGAAAAGATATTTCCAATGGGATTCCTGCTCCGGTGCTCTTTCAACCCATGCCTTTTGAGGCACAACTGAAGTATTGGTCACCTGCCCATAGGCAACAACTAACTCTTGGATAATGTAAGAAACCCAATCCGGGTCGGGAAGTTCATTTTCTATGATAAATTCTGGCAGCATTGTGTCTTCCAAACTTTTTAATAATATCGCAACGCTTTCGTTTCCTCCCCTGCCGGCACGACCTATTTCCTGGACATACGACTCGAGTTGAGTGGGCTGGTGATAATGGATTACAAATCGTACGTTATTTTTATTTATGCCCATCCCAAACGCACTGGTACAACAGATAATATCTATCTGATCCATTAGAAACTGCTGTTGGATCAAGATTCGCTGTTCTTGAGGTAATCCTGCATGATAGTAGGCGACACGTGCTATTCCGCTTTCTTGCAGTAACTCACATATCTCTTCCGTTTTGGTTCTGCTTGAAAAATAGATTATTCCAGGAGTCCTGAGCATTTGCACCAGTTCAAGCAATCTTTCTTTTTTTTCATGATTGTTACTTAGGTGCTCCACTTTCAGGGCAATATTTGGCCTGTCCACTGAATTGATGTGTAAGGAAGGTGAAGTCATATTCAAGAAGGTGAATATATCCTTGATGACGTTTTTGGTCGCTGTAGCTGTAAGAGCCAAACTTGGTGGTTTGCCCAGTAATTCTCTCACTCTTCCCAATTTCAGATAATCCGTTCGGAAATCGTGTCCCCATTGTGAAACACAATGCGCCTCATCGACTACAAACAGAGCGATTCGGATGGATTGAAGCTTTGTCAGCCATTTATCTACTTGGAGCATTTCAGGAGAAATGAAAATGAATTTATACGCCTGCAAGTCAAGCGATAACAGCCTTTCTCTTTCTGAAAAAGATAGAAACGAATTAAGAGCAATCACACTTTTTTCTCCACTTGACCTTAGTTGCTGCACTTGGTCTTCCATTAATGACAATAGAGGCGAAACTATTAGGACAGCACCATTTAATACATAACCAGGAAGCTGATAACAAAGAGATTTCCCTCCTCCTGTAGGAAGCAGCGCAATGACATCCCTATGAGCAAGGACATCTTCCATTATTTCTTTTTGACCTGATTTAAAGGATGAAAAACCCGTTTTAGCTTCTAGCAGATTCTCTAGACTCATCGCCATCCACCATCCTTGTCAATACTAATCTAATTTGAAAATAGCTGATATCCTGATTGGTCAGTTTTTCTTTGATCCTTCGAAGTTGATGTGTATGTAGGTCGTGAATGACTTCTTTAATCTCTTCTATTATTTCCTTTTCGACATACGATTCTATAGATAAATGGTTGGAATGCATGGCAATTTCAACAATATGATCTTCAATAGTGCTTAACTTAAGCCTGCGAACCTTGGCGATATCATTTAGGTCTAAGCCTTGATTAAGCAACTTCAAACTTTTTTGCGTGGTTTCCGTAAGTTGCGGACGTGCCAACAAGTCACGGCATAGAGAATGTAGATAAGGGTATTTCACTTTACCTTCTTCTTTTTCTAGGCTGCCGATGATAAAATGCAAAACTGATTGAATTTCCACTTGAACCCAAAAAGATTCTCCGTGTAAAATTTTTGCAATCTGCTCCGCGGTCCTTCCGACCTGTCGATGACCTGTCAACATCAGCGTGAAAACAGTGGCTTGAGATGTTGTTACCTGTTGGAGTAAACAATTTGTCTCATGATATAAATCATGCAGCAACTGCTCTTTGGAACGGCCTTTTTGGTGAAGTAAATGGTTTTTAACCCATCTTTGAACTGTATCCTCATACTGAATGGGAAGAAAAGAACTTTCACTTCCTGCAAGATTGGACAATGTTTGGACAAGCAAAGAGTACCTTTTCCAAAAAAGTGAACTCTTATCTTTATAAGAAAATCCATTCAAGTAAGGAGCCAAAGGGTACATTTTTTCATACTCTGCTAATGTAACCATTCCTCTTTCCGTTACTTCATAATGATCTGCCTGTAATTCAACTATCTGATTTTGTGACGCTATGGCTTTAATATTCTGAAGAAGAAAATCTCTGTTCAGGTCCGGAAAAAGACCATAGAGAATACCCAACGAAAAGATATTTGCATCTTGTATGGTTTGAGAAGATTTCTTACCTCTAAGTAAATGGTATATGCCTGAAATGCTTCTCTCCCCGCAAAATGCACGAAGGCAAAACAAGCACAAAAATTCGAATGATTTCATCAAGATTCTACACCTTTCTTCCCCTACAGTCATTTTATCAAAATTTTGTAAAGTGCGACATGTTTATCCCATCTTTTCGTCGGGTAATCTAATAATATCTTGTTTGAACCCTTATGTGATAAGCATTCTCATTGATTTTTCTATTGAAAAGTCGGGAAAACATCTTTACAATATAAAATATGAGGAATTCGTTTCCAACTAATAATTGGAAACGTTCAATCTATTGACTAGTTACTAATTGGGAGGTTTATTTTCATGGCAAAATATACGATTGTTGACAAAGATACTTGTATCGCGTGCGGCGCATGTGGTGCTGCTGCTCCAGACATCTATGATTATGACGATGAAGGCATCGCTTTCGTAACATTAGATGACAACCAAGGAATTGTTGAGATTCCTGATGTATTAGAAGATGACATGATGGATGCTTTCGAAGGTTGCCCTACTGATTCCATCAAAATTGCTGATGATCCATTCGACGGCGACGCATTAAAGTTTGAATAGTAATTAATGAGAACCACGATCCGATTGGGATTGTGGTTTTTTTGAATTCTTCAGCCCTGCGGGAGGTAGCGGTAGACTTGAGACCCCGCAGGCTTGCCGAGGAGGCTCAAGCACCGCCCCGCGGAAAGCGAACACCTGGAACGGAAATCTACAGGAGTTAAACAAATCATCAAACAAAAGACCGCAAAGCTCATAACACGAGTCTGCGGCCCCTTCTTATACGTTTTTCACTTCCAACTGACGGTCAAGCCATATTGCCAGCTTCTTATAAAGCAACAAGAACAAGAACGTGACAATCAGCCCTTTTATAATATTAAAAGGCAATATACCCTTTACAATTCCTTCAATCATTTGTGCAGAAGATCCTGTTGGGACATTCAAGAAATAAGTGAACGCCGGCAAGAAGATATAATAGTTCAGAATACTCATAAACACTGCCATGGATAGAGTTCCAACAACTAAACCAAGTCCCAATCCTTTAGTGGTACGGATTTTATTGAATATAAAGTAAGTCGGTAAAATGAAGAGTACTCCTGCAGTAAAATTGGCCAGCTGTCCGACAGGAACACCGGTCATGCTACCCTGTACGATATAATGTAGAATGTTCTTAATTGCCTCAACTGTAATACCTGCAACTGGCCCAAAAATGATTGCAGCAAGCAATGCAGGAACGTCACTGAAGTCCACAGATAAAAATGGCGGCAACAAAGGCAGTGGAAAGCTTAACCACATAAGCAGATAAGATATACCGCTTAACATCCCGACTGTTACCATCTTTTTGATGCGTTTTGATTGATTCATTTCTTCTCTCTCCTTTTCAAATGGAGATCCACCTCGTACGAAAAGAGAGATTTCAAAGTTACCTGTTACTTCTTGATTCCATGCCACGAAAAAACCGTTTGTCAATTTCAACAAACGGGAGTTTTTGAAGGCATCAAGAAACAAGCGTTGAAAATGAAAAATTTTCAACTACTTTGAACCTCCATCTTCTCCCATCCAGACTATACTGTCGGCTTTGGAATTTCACCAAATCCTGCCCCAAAAAGGCTCGCGGGCTTAGAGAATTTAAATCTCATCACCGCCGATCGGGAATTTCACCCTGCCCCGAAGATAGATCATATTATTTAGTTACGAATTTATTATACTCGTAAAATAGTAAAAAGGAAAGAGAAATGAACCTGTATTCATTTTTTATAGGAGTTTTGAAACAATAAGCGCTTACATAGGTTCGACCTATCTCAAAGTTATTGACAGTCCCCTTTTTAGATGATAAGTTATCAGAAATTTTATAAAACTTTGGAGGGATAGCTTTTATGTTTCACGTGCTTGTTGCAGATTCAATTAGTTCAGAAGGACTGACTCCACTTTTGGAAGCGGAGAACGTCAGAGTATATAGGAAAGACCGGGAAGAGGACACTTATAACCCGGAGGACATTCAAGCTCTGCTTGTGCGCAGTGCAACACAAGTGGATGAGGATCTTCTCGTCTCCCTTCCTAACCTCCAGGTAGTTGCAAGAGCCGGAGTCGGGGTTGACAATATAGATATACAGGCTGCTACCAAACGTGGTGTCGTGGTTGTTAACGCGCCAGATGGTAATACGATTTCAACAGCGGAGCATACCTTTGCCATGATATCTTCCTTGGTCCGTCACATTCCACAAGCCAATATGAATGTGAAAGGAGCACAATGGAACCGCAAGAAATTTATCGGTACAGAGCTTTTCGGAAAAACTCTAGGAATTGTCGGTTTCGGTCGTATTGGTAGCGAAATAGCCAAACGGGCGAAAGCTTTCCAGATGAAAGTCGTGGTGTACGATCCATTTTTGACAGAAACACGCGCTGAGAAATTAAGTGTCACCTCCTTGCCTTTGGATGAAGTGATGAAGGAGGCCGATATCATTACGGTACATACCCCTCTCACGAAGGAAACGAAAGGCCTTTTTAACAAAGACAACATCCCTTCTTTGAAAGAAGGCGTCTATCTTGTGAACTGTGCCCGCGGCGGTATCATTGACGAAGAAGCCCTTATACATCACTTAAACACCGGGCATGTTGCAGGTGCTGCCCTTGATGTTTTCGAAGTGGAGCCTCCTACCAACCGTGACCTGGTGGAGCATGAACATGTAATTGTTACTCCTCATTTGGGTGCATCCACAAAGGAGGCTCAATACAACGTTGCATACCAAGTTTCCAAAGACGTCTTGGACTATTTAAATGGGCAATCTGTTAATACAAGCATTAACCTTCCCACCATACCGAAGGAGATCTATAAGAAGATTCAGCCATTTTATCAGCTTGGAAAGACAGTCGGCTCCATCCTTTCTCAATCTGCCAAAACACCTATTGAGGAAATCGTTGCAACCTATGCAGGGAAAATTACAGAGTGGGAAACTTCCATTCTGACAAAGAGTGTCATAGCTGGTTTTTTACGTAACCGGGTCGATACAACGGTTAATGAAGTAAATGCCGCAACTATTGCTAAAGAACGAGGCATCAACTACGGGGAAAAACATACAGCCGATAGCTATGGTTATTCTAATATCATACAAGTGGAAGCAAAAGGGAAAGATGTACACCTTGTTATAAGAGCGACATTCATTGAAGGATACGGAGCTAGAATTGTTCATATGAATGGATTTGACATTGATTTTGCTCCTATTGGGCATTTGCTTTATGTTCAGCATAAAGACCGCCCCGGTGTTATCGGACAGCTTGGAAACATTTTTGGCAAGCACGAGACAAACATTGCAACGATGCATGTAGGCCGCATGCTGCAAGGCGGAAAGGCGATCATGATGCTCTCCTTTGACCAACCGTTGGAAAAGTCCCTTGTTGATGAAATCCTTTCCATACCGGACATCTCTTCCGCGATTATGTTGGAGTTGTAAAACTTAATCTCATAAAAAAAGCAGGACAGAAAAATTGTTCATTTTTCTGTCCTGCTTTTACATTTATTCACCCCAACTCTTTCTCTACCCGCTCACCCTTATTGAACGTCATAACGGTTCTATATCCAACTGCTCTCGCAAGCTCAATGGCCTGGTCATAATCAGCACCTACATGCTCAGGAACATGAGCATCTGATGATAGGACAATCGGCACTTTTTTGTCATAACACATTTGCAATAAACGTTTATCCGGGTAAAGCTCGCCAATGGGCTTTCTTAACCCGGCAGTACTGATCTCTACACAGGTCTTGGAATCAGCAAGCGCAGTCGATGCCCTATCGTATTGCTCTAAAAGAAACTCTTCATCCTTTGGCACATATTTAAAGATCTTCACTAAATCCAAGTGGCCGATTATGTCGAACATGTTTGACTGAGCAAGTGTGACAACCTGATCGAAGTATTTAGAGTACACCTCATATGTATCACGGCGATCCCACTCTTTTCTGAATTCTGCCAAATCAATACCGAAGTCTTCTACCCAGTGTATGGAACCGATCACATAGTCAAACGGATAAGTATCCATGAACTTTTTCATCTCAGCATGCTTGCCTGGTGTGTAATCCATTTCTATGGACATTTTCACGTTGATATCCTGGTTCCATGCCTGCTGAAACAGCTGGTAATAATCCGCCATATCATAGTATCGGCGTTCTTCTACCCAAGGGTTACTTAGGATATCCTTTGTCTGATAGAAATGATAGGCGTGTTCCGATATGCCAAACTCTTGAATATCCTTTTGCCTGGCAACTGTTATAAACTCTTTAAGGTAGTCAAGTGTTAGTGTACCTCGCTCTAAGTGATTATGGTAATCTGTAAGCATGTGATTCAATTCCCCTCTCTTCTTTTTTGCTAATTATACTATTAATCTAAAAAAGTTTGGGGGGTATTTTCAGAATTCACGGAAACTTAATAAGAAGAATGCCACGAAGACATCCTTCCTAATCTAAAATAGAGATTTACTGCACTTTTTGACCACCTGTGGGATCGTCTTACAAGTCGCCAGCCTTCGTCAAACGCCCTTCCCTCCACTTCAAGTAGAAAAGCGTGCACATCAGCACGCTTTTTTACTTACTCACTATACGGTATTGGATTAGGTGAAACAGGCACACTGACCTCTTCATTGAGTGTGATAGTACCAATCGTTCCACTTTGGGAAGATTCAAAGACCACACCCCTTAATCCGAATTCTTTTGCTACCATCAACATTGCCTCAAGCGCAAAGATGGTTTCGTCATTATTTTCAAGTACGCTGCTATCTGACAACTTAATTCGAACAACAGCTCCATCACTCTCCAACGCCAATCCTTCCACTTTCACCGAATCTGGAATGGATGGCTCGAGCTTACTGGAATCCGCCTGCTCCGGTGCACTGGTCATCGCCGTAAGAGCATCTGCGATTGTTATGAAACGTTCATGTCCTGGTACAAGTAACGGTATACTTCCTGTATGGTATTTGAAGTAAGCCCTTTTATTTTTATGCTGGAATGCTACAGGACCATCATATACATCCTTGCCTACTTCCACACCTTTAGTTGATCCATTAATACTAAATAAGAAATGAGTGTATTTATTGCTGAATGTGTCGCTAAGTTCTTTAAAGAACAGAATGTCTTGATAGGTTGATAAACCTTTAGCCATTTCAGTTACATCTAGGACAGGTATAGGTTTTTCAGATCCTAGGTCACCTTCAGTCACTTTTACATTGTCATTAATAAACGGCGACTCTGTCCCATATTCCTCGTATGCAATTTTTCCTCGGACCTTATTGAGAGCATCGATGAATGTGTCATTTTCATTCCGCGGCACAATCACTGTTAATGGCGTCGTAGATCCACCATGTTCATAGCTGTCAGCCTCTTTCAACGATACTCCTATTGTCACAGCATATTCCTCAGCCTCATTATAAAACGGAACAACAAAGCTTTTCCCATCTGTAGTCATTTTTTCGACAGCTGCAAAGTCACTTACTTCTGTTTCATCCTTGTTTGCGGCTTCTTCCTCTTCACTCATGTGTTGACGGGAGGTTTCCGTTTCATTTCCAGAATCATCTGAGTTTTCATCCGCATTCATTGTAGCCATATCCATGCTTTCTTCTGATCCGCTATTTGCGTCAGATCCACTTAAACTCATATCAAATTGCATGTTATTTATAAACATCGGTCCGATTATAGCTAGAATAACTAGAGCTGCCACCATAGCGATTGCAGGAACTATTTTCGGTCGGCGTGGAGCACTTATCAGCTTAGGTTGAATCTCTTTATATATTTGTTTCGGGTCACGATCATCTTTAATTTTAGGCATTTGCCTCAAAAGCTTTTCCATTTGGTCTTCATCATTATGACGCATTGCTGTTTCCTCCTTTCTCTTGAAGCTCTTCCATATAAGCCTTTAAGACCTTTAAGGCTCTATGCTGAGTTGTTTTCACCTTACTTTCTGTCCACCCAAGTATCTGGGCAGTTTCTTGGATAGATAAGGCCTGTATGTACCGCAGAACAAGGACTAGTCGATGATCGACTTTGCATTTATCCAAGCACCGGTACATTTGTTGAACCTGTTCATTTTGAAGAGCTATCTCTTCCGGCAGTGGAGCATGATCTCTGACTTGCTGTTTATTCCAGTCAAAAGTTTCAAGTAGTTTGTTTTTCCATCCTTTATGTTTACGGAAGGAATCGATGGCAACATGCTTGGCTATGGAGAACAGCCAGGTTTTTTCGCTGCTTTTCCCTTCGAAACGATCATATGAACGCAAAACTTTTATATAAACTTCTTGAACGAGGTCTTCCGCTTGCTCCTTGTTGTTCACCATATAATATAAGAATTGATAAACATCCTGGTGATATTTTTCATAGAGCTCTTGAAAAACGGTATTCATAGTTTCCCTCCGTTCATTTCATTAGTCGCATATTATAGTGAAAAAGTTACATTACAAATATATTAAAAAAATTACAATCTGACTAGTAGTTTTTTGGGACTTTTTTCTTGCAAATTTCTCTTCTCTTATTATTTTGCTTTGTGGTTAAAAACCGCTGTTGATTTCCGCGAATGGCTTCGCTTTCCGCGGGGCGCTGCTGGAGCCTCCTCGGCAAGCCTGCGGGGTCTCCACCAAGCGCTACCTCCCGCCGGAGTCTTCGCCTTTCGCTCCAATCACCAGCTAAATATTGCTAAAATCAATTAGATCCTTTAACAGAGCTATTCTTTTAGTATAATGGATGTCTTTTAGGGATTATAGGGTTTTTTGTAGGGGTTTTCCCACTTGTTGTATACATATTTCGACCCAGAACCAACAATCTATGAGAAAAGAGCCTAATTAAAAGAGCCTAATTAAAAGAGCGCCACAACCCACCAGGTCATGACGCTCCAATTTCATTTCTTATACATGCTGTTCACCTGATACTCCGTAAGATCATTCTTCCTTTTTACTATAAAAGACGCCTTTTCGTTAAGCAGTTTGGAGAGAATTGGGTACAACACGATGAAAAATACGACATTCCCAACAGCATGGTTTATATCAAACGGCAAGCCAGCCAGATAATAGGGGAGAAAAGGAACGCCGCCCACTACCATGTTCTGAATGGAAAACACTAGGCCGAAAAACAATCCACATAATCCTGCGTAGAGAGATAGTAAAAACACTGGGATTTTTTTAAACCAAATTCCGATAGCTCCACTTAATAAGCCGATAACGGACCAAGCAAAGATCTGTGTGATGGTCCACATTCCTGAACCCAAGACCAGGTTGGTGGCAAAAGTGGTCCCAACTGCAAGGATGACTCCAGCTAACGGGCCCATCCAAAAAGCACATATTATTATTATGGCTGTAACCGGCTGTACATTAGGAACGGAAGAAAAAGCGATTCTTCCAACGACGCAAAGGGCGATCAACATTCCCAGTAAAGCTATCTTTTTGGTAGTCATTTTTATTCCACCTTTTGATAATCGAAATGTACTTCGTCGTTCTCCTCTAATGTATAATCACTTGCTCCTACCATTAAACTTTCCCCATTTACAGAAATGTTCCAATAATAATCTGATTCTTCTTCTGAACCCAGGCCGTCAATTCCAACAATGAAGTCTCCACCGAATCCTGTTGTAAGATCATAGTTACGTTCCATGACCTCCATCAGGGATTCACCCTCTTCAAACTCAAACGTGTCTTCGCTGATGACTTCTTCGCCTTCTTTAGTCAGTTTTATTGATGTTGCCAGTTGATTTTCCTGTTGCTCTTCGGCCGGTGCCGTATTGTTTGCATTCTGGTTCGCTTCATTTGTAGCATCTGCACAGCCTGCTAGTGCAAGTATAAGTGCTGTTAGTAAAGTAAGTAAGTACTTTTTCATCATTCATTTCCCCTTATGTAAGTTAATTGGTAACACTCTGGAACAATTGTAATCTTAGTTCTCATCCTGTCTTTCTTCGTTGTCTCCCCTCTAGATAGGTTCTGAGCAAACAAAAAACCCCATCCAATTTTCAGGATGAGGTGATAACGGCATATTCATACAATAAAAAAACAAAGTTGTGCCGTCTCTCCTACTCAACCCCCGAAGTATTGAAACTGGTGTGATTATTGGCAGGTCTACTGACTTATGCTTCCTCCTACTTTGAGCCTTCCCATATGGGGACCTAATTTTTTAAGCCCATTCATACAGTGGTTACCTCATTTCGTCCACATTTACAGTTGCGGGGACAGTCTTGGCATTTCACCAAATTCCCTTTTAAGTCACAATTGTGACACCAACTAATCGTTAGCTATTTAGTTTGCTAATCTTCATATTACAAGATATGCCTAAGCTTGACAAGATAATGTTTCATACAAAACAAGATTTTTCGCTATTGCTCAGCATATTAATTCAGCTTTTGCGGAATAAAGATGGAAAATGTCGTTCCTTCATTTTCTTTTGAATGTACGGAAATGGTTCCTTGATGTGCATCTACTATATTTTTCACAATTGCCAATCCAAGACCAGTTCCTGCACGTCCTCTTGTTCGTGCCTTGTCCGCTTTATAGAACCGTTCAAACACAAATGGAAGATCTTCTTCGGGAATACCATGCCCCGAGTCCTTTACATCGATTTTCACACCTTTGTTCATCATTTTGACATTGATTGTAATGCTTCCTTCGTCCGCAGTGTGACGAATTGCATTATCCACAAGATTTGTCATAACCTGTTCCATACGATCAACATCCATTTCAATGAAGCCTTCTCCTTCTACATGGGATTGTAGGATAATCGCTTTTTCCTTTGCCAATCCCTGGAACTTCCTTGTGATTTTTTCAACGAATGCAGTAACGTTAGCATCTTCATAATTCAAGGAAATATGACCTGCCTCCATTCTTGCCAAATCAAGAAGATCATTTACAAGTCTTCCCATTCGCAATGATTCATCATAGATGACGGAAGCCAATTCTTTTTTCTCTTCTTCAGTTCCGGCTATATCATCCACAATTGCCTCGCTGTACCCCTGCAACATTGAAATAGGTGTGCGAAGTTCGTGAGAAACATTGGCAATAAAGTCTTTTCTAAGCTTATCAAGCCTTCTCTCTTCTGTCATATCACGAATAACAGCAACTGCTCCTCGGATATGGGTCTGGGTGTATAAAGGACTCATCACAATCACCCAATTGCGCCCTTGGTAGGTCAGCTCGATACTTTGCTCTTTTTCAACAGATATGGCGCGCTGGAACATTTCTTTCACTTCACCAGGAAGGTTTTCACCACTTGCATTACCTTCTTGATAGAACCATGCCTGCAAGAATTTCTCAGCAGGGGGGTTTGTTACAAGAATGGTACCATCACGGTTCAAAGTGATTACTCCATCCGCCATACTACTAAGGATGTTGGCTAGATGTTCTTTCTCCTGGTTCAATGCATTAATATTAAACTTCAACTGCCGCCCCATTTGATTGAACGCCATCCCAAGTTCACCTATTTCATCTGACGTCAAAATAGGTACTTTTGTGTCAAACTTTCCTCGTGCTACCTCAAAGGCAGCTTCTCTCATGTTTCTGAGAGGTGCAGTAATTCTCGTTGATAAAAAGAATGCAAAGATGGTAGTAAGAAAAATGGCAAAACCTGCTGCAAGCAAAATCAGTTTAGTCGTCTGTTTGGTCGTTTCTTTAATGGCAAGGAGTGACTGGTAGACAAATACGGCTCCATCCTTATTTTTGTCAATATGGAGAGGTATTCCAACAATCATCACTTCCCCATGCATTTCGTCTATTATATTAAGGTCCGGCAGGTAAGTTTTTTTAGTAACAATCGGCTGATCATCAAATACAAGGGAAAGCTCTGGGTCGTTCAGAAAAAATTCTGCAGGAAGATGATCAATTTCAGGGTTCGGGGAATGGGAATATTCCCCTTTATCTGTAAAGATCACCACTCTTGATGCTTCATCCACAAGCTCCCAAGCGATGGATTTTGATAGCTCCATGCCTTCATGCTGTTCCAGTATAAGAGAGATTTTACTGGCAGCTTGTGTCAAGTCCTTCTCTGCTTCCTGCACATGGTAGTTCTCAAAGAACTCGAGCAAAAGGATGGTCAATACAAATAATACAAAGGAAACTAAAAGTAAAACGGTAAGCCAAAGCTTACCTACAACACTTCTCCAAATCATGATTCATTGCCAACCTCGAATTTATAGCCTACGCCCCATACCGTTACAATCATTTTTGAGGCAGGTTCGGATACCTTGTTCAATTTCTCTCGTAGACGTTTAACATGTGTGTCGACCGTACGTAAATCTCCGAAGAATTCGTACTGCCATACTTCTTTCAACAATTGCTCACGGTCAAATACTTTATCCGGGGATTTAGCCAGGAAATAAAGAAGTTCATATTCTTTTGGTGTCAGGTTTACCTCTTTTCCATCGGATGTCACACGATGTGCATCATTGTCAATCGTCAAATGAGGAAAAACAATGACGTCCTTTGTTGTCGTCTCAGTAGTTAGGAAAGTCGTACTAGATGAGCGGCGTAACAACGCTTTCACACGTAGCACTACTTCTCTTGGACTGAAAGGCTTCACGATGTAATCATCTGTTCCCACTTCAAATCCCTGCACACGATTTGTCTCTTCCCCTTTAGCTGTCAGCATGATGATAGGGGTAGCTTTCTTTTCCCTGATTTCTTTACAAACCTCCATCCCGTCCATGCCAGGCATCATAATATCCAAAAGGATGACATCGTACTCTTTTTCCATCGCAAGTTCAAGTGCTGAATGTCCATTGTCCGCCTCTTCGATAACATAGCTTTCCCTTTCCAAATACATTCTCAACAATCTTCTAATCCGATCCTCGTCATCCACTACTAGAATTCTCACTTCTTTTTCCATTAAATAAAACCCCCTTATTAAATTCTGCAGGAAGAGCCTCCACAACATTGTGAAGGCCCGTTAAAATTATTACATTGCATAAGAATGAAGTCCGGCAATGATTAAGTTGACTCCGATAAGGTTGAACAAAATAATGGCAAAACCGACAAGTGTCAGCCATGCAGATTTTTCACCTTCCCAACCTTTGGATAGGCGTAAGTGCAGATATGCTGCATAGAATAGCCAAGTAATAAATGCCCACACTTCTTTTGGATCCCATGCCCAAAATCTTGACCAGGCAATTTGAGCCCAAATGGCCGCAAATATCAGTCCGCCAAGGGTGAATACCGGAAAACCGATGGTTACGGCACGATAGCCGATTTCATCCACCACATTAAGATTCACTCTTGAAACAGCAGGTTTTAATGCTTGTCCAATAGGTTTTCTCAGCACCAGACGTAGGATCAGGTAAAGGATTGCCCCGCCAAGAAGAGACCATATCACCGTGTTCAATTTCAAGGTATTGATCCAAGGAGACAAATTAATGAGCGCATCCATTCTGTTTTCGGTCAACAATTCCCCTTCATTCGGCCCTACAATAGGATATAAGTGGTATTCCACTTGTGCTTGCGCACCCTCTTTGTTGATGTAGGAGAACTGAGCCTCGTAATCCACCGCTCCAAAGCCGATGGAGATGAAGATGAACCCGAGGAAGGAAATTAACACATAAAGGGTGAACTCAACCCAAAATGGTTTTTTCCCTTTCTTAGTGTAATCTACCACTTTTACCAAATAAATTAAACCTGCGGCAAAGCTTACAGAAAGAATGGCAATTCCTAAAGCTACTGTTGATACATGGATAGCCAACCAGTGACTTTGCAGCGCCGGAATAAGCGGTGATATGTCACTTGGAAACATGGCAGCGTATGCTATTAGCAATAACGCAATAGGAAGCGTAAATACCCCAAGTGTACTTGTTTTATATATGAAATATATGACGATAAATGCTAAAACCATCATCATCCCGAAGAACGTTGTAAATTCGAACAGATTACTGACAGGTGCATGTCCACCGGCTATCCAACGGGTGATGAAGTAACCCAGCTGGGCGATAAACCCGAGGATTGTAATACTGATTCCTATTTTAGCAGCTTTATTGCCCTGCTTTCCACGTATGGCACCACCAAAGAAGGCTGTTCCAATCAGGTATAGAATAAATGCAGCATAGAGCAGATTACCACTGAGTTGTGCCATCTTTAGACCTCCTCTTTCTTTTCTCTTTCTTTTTCCTGTTCCTTTTCCTCTTCCACTTGATCAACAGGAACGGATATGGAAGTATGTTCAAAAGCTTTGTTGATTTCATTTTTCAAACCGAACCAATTCTTGTTCGTATGTCCTGAGACCAAAATTTCATTACCAACTCTTCTGACCCAGACACGGCGGTGGTTCCAGTACATTCCCTGGATGACTCCAATCATAAAGATTGTCCCACCAAGACCAAGGATCCAGAGTGTAAGGTCTTTCCGAACGGTCAACCCTGAAACGTTACGTGTTTCAAAGCCAGCAAAAGTCATTTTGTTTTCGTTTGTTCCATTCGGTTCTATGTTTTGTCTGATTGCGACTAGGGCTATTTCCCCTTCAGGTGTTTCCGGGGTAATCATCCGGAAAACAAAAGCAGGATTATTCGGCACCCTCGTTTTGGTAGCCGGCTCTCCTCCCTCTAATGTGAAGTCAGGAAAATAGTTTACGAGCTCAATGGAACTGCCTTCCCCGAGATCATAGCTTGATTCCGGGTTTAATAGGTCTACTTTGATTGTACCAAAACTATCGCCAGATTCCTTATTTTCAAGATTAAATGAAATGCTTTTAAACTCATTCAATTTATAATCCACCTGATAGAAAGCATAGTTGTCATGCTTCAACGGCTGGTTCACCTGTATAGCATGATCCTTCACTTCTTTCAGATCAGGTTCTGCACCCACAATGAATTCCCCTTGCCGCTCATATAGAACTGCATTCGTCTGGAAGTTACTTGCAATGGCATCTTCACCTGCTCTGGAAATGGCAGAATTGAATATTTCGTCCGATGATTCACTATTATAGGTTTCAAAAATAAATCCTTCATTTTTCAAATAATATTGGCCATCAGTACCTGGTACAAGTCTTGTCTCCCCTTCACGCACCCAAACAACTTCGTCCACGTACATACCTGGGAAGAACCGCAGCATAGCTCCAATCAAGAATATAATGATTCCAATATGGTTTACATATGGACCCCATCTTGAGAACCGGTTCTTCTCTGCAAGCAGGTTCCCACCTTCTTCTCTTACGTTGAACTTCCGTTTCAACAAACCCTGCTTGGCCTTTTCGATTTCCGATTCCGGGCTATCCTTAACAACAGTGGTCCCATAAACACGCTGGCGTTTCATGAAGCTCTCGTGTCTTGTCACCTTTTGTGTTTTCAACGATTTATGTAAAGGAATAAACCTGTCAAGGCTGGCAATGACCAATGATATACCTAGTGCTGCAATCAGTATCATATACCACCACGAACCATATAAATCATGGAATCCAAGTGTATAATACATTTTTCCGGCAAAACCGTATTCCTGTTCATAATAAACTTGAGGAGGAATGGTCTGGTTTATATAATCTTTTTGTGGGAAAATCGTACCTATTGAAGATGCCACAAGAATAATAAAGATAATCCATATTCCGACTTTTACAGAGGAAAAGAAATTCCACACCTTATCTATGATTGTTTTGTTATAGGTTTGCGAACGCCTTGCACTACCCTCATAGCGCATATCCAGAAGATTATCTTTACTCTGATCATTTTCGGTCGGTTTCCCGCACGCCTCACATAGTATAGTTCCCTCCGGATTGAGGTGTCCACATTCACATTTAATATCATTCATACGTAAAACTCCCTATTAGTCAGGCTTAATCATTTCCATGAATTCCTTAACTCTTCCCTCTGTCAGTCCTCCGGAATGTTTCTTCACAATCTTGCCATTTTCATCTAGAAGGATGGTGGTCGGCAATGGAAGAATTCCATATGCCTGCCTTACCTGATCATGCTTATCCATAGGAATAGGAAAAGATAAACCATGGCGATCTCTGAACTTCTCAACTGCCAGGTTCGTTTCTTGAATATTCACTGCAATGACCTCTACCCCTTGGTCTTTATATGCTTGATATTGGTTCTCCATATAAGGCATTTCCCTTTCACAAGGCTTACACCATGTTCCCCAAAAGTTTAGGAAGACACCCTTTCCACGATAATCAGACAGCATCACTTCATTACCTTCGAGGTCCGTCAGTACGAAGTTTGGTGCCTCATCTCCTACGTCCACAATCTCCTTGGACTGGAAGAAGTTCGTGTACATGGTATAACCAATCGCCAATAAAAGAAGCAGCAGAATGCCTGTCCGCATCATTAAACGTTGCTTTTTATTCATCTACATACTCTCCTAAAACTGAGACATTTCATCCTTGCTATTATACCATTTACTACTTTTTGCATAGATAACAGAATATGAAGGTTTTGTGACACCAAGAAAAGCGAAAGGCGCCCGTTTTGGGACGTACAAACTGGACTGAGCCGTATGAGATAAAGAAAACACGAAGAGCGTTAGCGATTCGATGTTGCCTTATCGTAAGGAGGCGAGGGAAGTTTGATAGTCCTAGCCGCCTGTAGCTAGACACACCGAAATACGGAGGCGGCTCGTTCAGGCCCGACAAGCATAAGACAGTTTTCGAAAGAGGTCGCTCTTTGACCTCTGCAGAAAAATGGCTTATGCCCTCGAGGGCCTAGCCGCCGTAGCTGGACAAACACAAAAGCGGAAGCTGCCTCTTAAGCTCCCTCCGCTTTTCCTCACTCTATTACTACTTCTTTGGTTTCGTCGCCATCACACGCAGCTGTTTCACTTCGTGAGGTGTCAGCTCACGAGCTTCACCTGAGGAAAGACCATGCAACGTCAGAAATCCGTATCGTTCTCTTTTTAGCTTCATAACAGGATGGCCAATTGCTTCGAACATACGGCGCACTTGTCTGTTACGGCCTTCATGAATACTGATCTCGAAAATGGACGTGTTTTTTGTTCGCTCCATGGAAAGCAATTTTATTCTAGCTGGTGCCGTCTTGCCGTCCTCTAGCTTAATACCCCGCTCCAGGCTTTTAATGGCTTCACGTGAAGGAATCCCTTTCAGCTTGGCAACATAAACTTTTTCCACTTCGGAAGTCGGGTGCATTAACGCATTGGCAAAATCACCGTCATTCGTCATTAGCAACAGACCAGATGTATCATAATCTAGCCTTCCTACCGGATAGATCCGTTCAGGGATATATGGAAAAAAATCAGTTGCAACCTTTCTGCCTTTATCATCACTTACACTGGAGATGACGCCTCTTGGTTTATATAAAAGGAAATAGACAGGTTCCTCTTGTTCAACAGGAATACCTTCCACTTCAATCTTATCGTTAGGATTTACTTTGACCCCAAGCTCTCTTACCACTTTACCGTTAACTTTCACTTTACCTTCTTTTATCAATTCTTCTGCTTTTCTTCTAGATGCAATACCTGCATGTGCAATCACTTTTTGTAACCGTTCCATTTCTTTCACCTCATTCAACATCTTACCCGACTTTCCAGAGAAAAGCCAAGATTTCTCTTTCACTATTGTTCCCAATGTTCACAAACTCTAATTATACCTGTACATGTTATGAAAAAGAAAGAAAAATAATAGTATCTTAGTACTATTGGTATTACTGCTTTATGAGGCAGGAGAATTATGCCCTTCTTCATATTCCCAACTTTTCCCTTTAGGGATATAATTTAACTAGTAACAGTAAACTTATTATTGATTTTGATTTCTCTATTATGGGGAGGAACTATAATGTCTTCTGACAGAATTAAGGATTTATTGGAAACGTTAGGTACGTATCATCAAACTGATATCATTCATACCATCTCATTTGGCCCCAACTACTCCATGTCCCTTTCCTACAATAACGGCACCAACTGCTATGAAATCAATCACTCTGATTCGAACGATATCGCCCACTATGATTCTTTGGAAGATGCCCTATTTGCGGTAAAAAATAAAATGGAGCTCCAACAAAAAAATATCGAAACTGCGCCGAAAATAAACTTATAAAATTCTTGTACAATTTTTACATTCCCCTTATTTACCAGAGGAATGCCCACATAAAAAGCAGGTCGGAAAAATCATTCATTTTCCGTCCTGCTTTCATTTCAGGGACTTATTGGACATCCCCGTCAATACATAACTCTATATCGCAAAAAAGAAAGTCACTACCAATATCGATACAATAATCCCCACAATATCCGCTAGCAGCCCTACTTTCAGAGCATCGCCCATTTTCTTTATTCCTACCGCACCGAAGTAGACGGTAATGACATATAAAGTCGTATCTGTGCTCCCTTGCAATACAGAGGCAAGTCGCCCCATAAAGGAATCAGGACCATATGTGGCAATCATATCCGTTGTCATACCGAGTGCTGCAGTACCTGATATTGGGCGGATGATGGAAAGTGGTACAATTTCAGCTGGGACTCCGATTGCTTGCATGGCTGGCCTGACGAATTCCACGAGAAAATCAAGTGCTCCGGATGCCCTGAAAATGGATATTGCTACCAGCATCCCTACCAAAAATGGAATAATGGATATGGCTATTTTGATTCCCTCTTTGCCGCCTTCCACGAACGTCTCATAGGTGGGAACTTTTTTAAATGTTGCATAAAGGAGAATGAATCCGATGATCAGAGGGATCAACCAAAGCGAAATAAGTGAAATTACCTGCATGGCCTACCTCCTCCTTGCCATTCGTCGATAATAGAAGAATCGGTCTATGGTAATGGCAGCGATGGTAGAACATAAAGTCGCGACAAGCGTCGGCCCAACTATCTCTGTTGGAGCAGCAGAACCGTAATTCATTCTGATGGCTATAACCGTCGTCGGAATTAATGTAAGACTTGAAGTGTTAATTGCTAGAAAGGTTATCATGGAACGGCTCGCTTCCACTTTCCCACCATTTAATTCTCTAAGCTGCTCCATCGCTTTGATCCCCATCGGAGTTGCTGCATTACCAAGGCCAAACATGTTAGCAATCATGTTTGATAACATATAACCCATTGCAGGGTGATCTGTTGGGACCTCCGGAAAAATTCTGCGGACAACTGGTTTAAAAATGGACGCTAATTTCTCGAGAAGTCCTGCTTCTTGAGCAATCCTCATCAGGCCCAGCCAAAAAACCAATATACTGATAAAACCGATGCAAATGGTGACCGCTTCCTTTGCACCAGAAAAAATTGCTTCGTTTACTTTATCCATTGTCCCATTGATCATGGCGAACAGAATTCCAATAATCGTCATCGCCACCCAGATGATGTTTACCATGGGAGTTTCCCTGTCCCTATGAAAAAGATATTTTTAAATATATTCCAAAAGCCGCCTTCCTCTTGCATTTTCTTTTTATAATAGATTGGCGTTTCAACAACCGCTTCATCCTGTACAATTACCGTGTATTCCCCTACCACTTCCGGGATGTTCTCTTCATTTTTCCATTCCTTCTTCGGCTTTTCGAGCGTGACTTTTACACGGACGTTTTCTCTCTCCTTTTTAGTCATGGGATATTTTATCTCTCGAGAGAGCGAAACTTTTCCTTTATAAAAGTCGTCTTCAATATCCTTTAGTTTGCCTTCCTCCGCTATTTCGTACAGTTGATAATCGACAAATGCCCGGTTGAACATATATATATGGTCTTTCCAGTCGTCAGGGCCGTTCAATGTCACCGCAATAACATCCAATCCTTCTTTGGATGCAGTTGTGATTAGGGTTCTTTTAGCTCGTTTCGTGTACCCTGTTTTACCGCCTGTGGCATACTGATACATTCCCGTTACAAGACGGTGTTTATTTGTCCAGCTCCTGTCCCAAGATTCACCCGGAGCCGCTGGTGCACGGTACACTTTTGTTCCAGTAATCTCTTTAAATTTATCGTTTTGCATCGCATATCTAGTTAAGAGCGCCATGTCATAGGCTGTGGAATAATGGTTTTCATGATCATCCAAACCATGGGGATTCGCAAATTCCGTATTGGTCATGCCAAGCTCGGCCGCTTTCTCATTCATAAGGTATACAAAACCCTCCAAGCTGCCTCCTACATGCTCTGCAATGGCTACGGCGGAATCATTTCCGGAACGGAGCATCAGACCATAAACCAGGTGCTCAAGTTTTATCTTTTCACCGGGTTTCAGATAAATGGAGGATCCTTCCGCCCTGTTCGCTTTCTCACTAACAGTCGCAATCTCGTCCATTTTACCGGATTCGATGGCCAAAATAGCCGTCATTACTTTTGTAATGCTGGCAATCCTTTGCTTGTCGTGAGCACTTTTTTCATAAATAATCCTGCCACTTTCCTGCTCTATCAAAACAGCATTCCTGGCACTGACACCTACCTGCTCTGCCGTTGCTTTTGGAGGAAAGCTTATACTGAATATCAGCAGCGATACTAGGGCGATGCTGAACATAATTCGAGTTAGAGACATCCAATCCCATCCCTTATCTATTTTTGTACAAGTTTATGCGACACCTGTCCAAAATTATGAATGGTTTTTGTGCAAGTTTGAAAGTACACTTCTGAAAACTCTAAAAAAAAAGAGAGGTTCACGACCTCCCAATCCAATTAATATGGTTTCCACTTCAGCCTAGATGCTTCCTGGTAGCGCTTTTCAACGTCTTTCCAATTCACCAAGTTCCACCACTTGTCTATATAATCTTTTCGATTGTTTTTATATTGAAGATAGTAAGCATGTTCCCATACATCCAATCCGAGCAGAGGAATGGTGTCCCATTGTGTGAAAAGCTGCTGTTTTTCTGTTTGCAGTATCTCTAATCGCTGAGCACGTGGTGACCAGACAAGCAGTGCCCAACCGACGCCTTCCACTTTATCTGCCGCTTCCGAGAAGTGTTTTTTGAATTTCTCATAACTGCCGAAGTCCAGAATAATCTGCTGAAGCAACCGTCCGCTTGGCTGACCACCACCATTTGGGGACATGTTATCCCAGAACATAGTATGCAAATAATGCCCAGACCCGTGAAATGCGGCTTCCCGTTCCCAGTGCTTTATCAAATCATAGTCCCCAGTTTCCCTTGCCTCCAACATCTTCATCTCAGCTTTATTCAACCCATCCACATAACTTTTATGATGTTTCAGATGATGAAGCTCCATAATATCCCTTGAAATATATGGTTCAAGAGCATTATATGGATACGGTAGTGGAGGTAGAGTATGCTGACCAATAGGAACTCTTCCACTATTTACCCTTCTAACGCTTATCATCCGCATTCCATCCGCCACTTCTTCCACACACTTTTTAATATCGAGGATTTCCGTTTCATAGATGTACTCTGATTGTCCCACATTCTGTACCCTTCTGAGGATTCCTCTGGCTTCCTGTAACCAGCTATTTCGGTGCTCGTTCAGATTGCTTTGATTGTTAGTCAATATGTCCAGGCACCATTCCTCTACATCTGTTAAGAACTGCTTGAAAATAAGCTGATTTTGCTTAATCATTGTACCCCTCCTCACCACTCATCGTTCTATTCTATGCAGATAATGGGCGTAAAGGAACTACGGACATTTGCAAACAAAAGGCTGTATTCGTAAACTTTGTTGCTTTTTCGTATTTATAAACCAACCATTATACTCCTTGCTATCGTGCTCTTTTCTTGGCTATACGGGATAACTGCATGCTTATTTAAAAGTCCATAAGCTAAAAAAATTCCAATTGCCGACTTTTTAATGGTGAATAGCAGCAATCTTTAAGAAAAGAGCCAAACAAAAAAACACCCAGTCCTGTAAGAAGAATTGGGTGTTTTTGGATATTAATTGCTTTGGATCATTTTTGTGCGGTAGTCTGTTTCGTAATATTCAAGCTCTTCACGCACTGCCTGAAACTCGCTTTCCAAGCCGCGGATAACCACTTTCAATGATTCTGGGGGCGCTTCATGGAACTGAATGGAGTTCTTTCCAGTATAAGCGGAACGGCTGTCCTCATACCATGCATCGTTTCTTGGAGCAAAAAACTCTTCTATGCATTGATGGTAGATATTATATAATACCTTTTCAGCTGCAGATTTTCTGAACGGTTCACTTTTGAGGATGACCTGACATGCATTAAGACCCTCATCACAGAATACGGAAAGGCGACGGGTGTTCAATAATAACAATTCCACATACTCCTGCTTTGTTGAGGATTCTGCCACAAGTGTAGTCAGTGTGGCTTCATTCAAGAAAGAATTCAATTGATGTACCGTATTTCCTAAGAAACTCTCAACCTGTTCTGTTTGTGATTTAACTATTGTATTTGCCATTGAAAAATGACCCTCCAAATATAAATTTTTTCTATCTGGCAGTTACTACTACGTTACGTTAAGAATTTTAAAAGTATTACCCTGCTTGGCCAATTTTAAGATGAAGGTTGTGCTAAAAAATGAAGAGGAGATGTCAATTCATACTCTCCCTTTTTATGCAGGCCTTCAAATATTTCTTGCAATTTGTTAATATTTACGCCTGCAAAATAGCTTGCAAGCTCTTCCTTTGTGTTGATATAGATGCGTTTTCTATGGCGAAAACTCGGATTTTTTATTAAACAGGTAATGGCGACTAGTTCTTTGAACATTATTTCTCTATCCCCTATTACAAAAACGGGATCTTTTTTTGCATCAATCGTCGGAATGAACTCCGCAAATGTTTCATCGAAATAGCGAATGTAAAGTACGTGAAACGTTTTTTCATTTCCATCGTGTACAAATGTCACTTCAGAGCGGTTAAAGAAGTCTTCAGAGGTATTGGATTGAGCTTTTTCCAACTCATACCCTTTCATTTCAATTATACGCATACGGTCACTCCCTACTGCTGATCTTTCTTAGGGACTAGTTGAATCTAACAGCCTCCCGTAATACTATTTTACCATAAGTGAAATAAATAATCTTAAGATTCAAATGTTTCTTGAAACTTTTCGAAAAATAAATCCGCTTCCTCATCCATCTCTTCCATATTTACAGCCAAAGGTGGTAATTCCTTGATATTTTTCAAACCAAAGTAGTCCAAAAACTCTTTGGTGGTGCCATAAAGAATCGCCCTTCCTGTTCCCTCCGCACGCCCGACTTCTTTGATAAGAACTTTTGCAACTAAAGTTTGCAATGGCCGTTCACTTTTAACACCACGGATATTTTCTACTTCGGTTCTTGTGATAGGCTGTTTATAAGCTACAATTGCCAATGTCTCAAGGGCTGCCTGGGAAAGAGATTGAGATGTCGGGGATTCAACCAGTTTTTTTAAGTAGACTGAATGCTCTTTTTTTGTTGTAAGCTGATATGTTCCAGCAAGCTCTATAAGCGTTATTCCCCTATCCTTCTTTTGATAACCCTTTTTCAACTCATCCAATATATCAAGGACAATAGGCTCTTCCACTTCAAGGACGGTTGTAAGCTGCTTAAGTGTCAGGCCTTCATCCCCTGCTGCAAAAAGGAGGCTTTCGACAATCGATTTCCAGTTAATAATATTCACTTTCCTTGTTTCCTCCTTCCTTGTACGACACATAAATATCTGCAAAATTATTATCCTGCTCCAATAGGATGGTGTTTTTCTTTAAGAGTTCCAGTATGGCCAAAAAGGTCACAACTATATATTCTTTGCTTGATTCAGGAAATAGGTCATAGAAATGTTTCCGCCCTTTAAATTGTCGCAGATCCTTAATCAATTCCTCCATTCGCTTTTCAATCGGGATCTCCTGTCTCGTAATCCTCGTTTGCATTGGTTTCTGTATTTTTTTCCTACGCATCAGTTTTTGTAAAGCTCCAAGCATATCATAGAGAGATACATCGAGTTTGACCTCTTCTGGTTCCACGTCCTTCATAAGACCACTCAGGTCACTCGGAGGTTTCGTAAAGAGGTGGCTCCTCTCTTCTTCCATCCCTTTAAGGTCATCTGCCGCTTCTTTATACTTTCTGTACTCAATCAAGCGGTTCATTAATTCCTCGCGTGGATCATCTTCATAATCTGAGAACTCGTCTTCCTCATCAAGAAGCACCTCATCATGCTTGGGAAGTAGCATCTTGCTCTTGATTTCAATAAGAGTCGCAGCCATTACAAGGTATTCGCTTGCAACATCCAATTGCAGCTCTTTCATGGTATGTATGTAAAATAAATATTGCTCGGTAATCTGAGCAACCGGTATATCATATATATCAATTTCCAACCTGTTAATTAAATGTAATAATAAATCCAATGGGCCTTCAAAGGCTTCCACTTTCACATTGTATTCCTGCACAATCATTCATCCACCTAACATAAACATCAAACTATACAATAGTATAGAGTATTCCGGCCATATTTTATAGAGTTTTCATGATTATGTTAAAATATTATTAGATTTACATAAAGGGGGAAATCCTTTGTATCCGAAATCTTATCTAGATTATTTGCACCATTTTCATTGTGATAGAGATTACTTCGAATGTCATGAAGTGCTAGAAGAGTATTGGAAGGAAAGAGACGCGTCTGAACGTGAGATTCACTGGGTTGCCCTCATCCAAGTTGCAGTAGGACTTTATCACCATCGTCGGGGGAATATCAACGGTTCGTTGCGGATGCTTCAAAACGCGCGCCGGATTATTAAAAAGGAGACGGCTGCTATCGATGCGTTGGGGCTTGATAGTGGGAAATTAATTTTGGTGCTTGACGAGCATATTGGACGTGTGTCCAGACATGAACCTTACACGAGCTTGAATTTACCGATAGCAGACCCTGATTTGCAGCTGTCCTGTGAGTCGAGGGCGAAATCCGAGAGAAAAGTTTGGGGGGTAGCCAGTGATTTACTTGATGTGTCATTGGTGAATAGGCATACTCTTCGGGATCGCTCCGATGTGATTAATGAGAGACGCCGGCAATTGGAGTTGCGGAAGCGTCAAGGGTCAGATTAGGTTCCGGCAAGGCTTGAAATGGTCAGTATTTATATCTGCTGGCTGCATCACCAAAAACGACGTGCGTCCATAGGACCACGTCGTTTTTTTCAACCATGCAGTTATTCACTGCACTCTTTTTCATCCAGATCACATTTTTCAATAAATGCAGTAGTATATTGTGTAGTTTTCACCGCTTTGTTTGGATAGGTTTCCGTGAGTGCCACGACCATTTTTCTACCGAATCCCTGCCCACGATGGGAAGGAATGACACTGATATGTTGAATGGTGAAGCTTTCCTCTTCCAACTCAATACCGATCAAACCGATGATATCGTCTTCCTTCCAAAGGAAAAGCTGCCAGTTTTCTTTCTCTTCGTAGTCTCTCATTGATTGCTGTAATTTCTTCAGCTCTTTTTCAGTTGGCATAAAGGACATTAAACCCATAGCAATTTTTTCAAAGCTCTTCTTATAACGAATTAACATATATTACCCCTCATTATCGAAAAAACTTTCATAAGTGTAACTACAAATAGTATAGGAAATTTACGTTGAAACGTTCCTATTTGAAAGATTTTCTTACTCTTAAATATACATTCTATCCAATCAAAGCTTTAAAGTACACCTTTTTAAAATAAATCTTAAAATTCGCGTAATAAATTGCCCATTTCAATAGCCGCTACAGCAGCCTCCCAGCCCTTATTACCTGCTTTCGTGCCCGCTCTTTCGATTGCTTGCTCAATCGTCTCGGTCGTAAGTACGCCAAAGATCACAGGAATTCCTGATTGCATGGATGCCTGAGATACACCTTTTGCTGCCTCATTACAAACATAATCAAAATGAGGGGTAGAGCCGCGAATTACAGTACCGAGTGTAATAACCGCGTCATAGTTTCCAGAGTCCGCCATTCTTTTAGCTACGAGGGGAATTTCAAATGCACCTGGGACCCAAGCTACATCAACCTGATCCTCTTCCACACCGTGCCTTTTCAGAGCATCTTGTGCTCCACCTAGAAGCTTGCTTGTAATAAATTCATTAAATCTGCCTACTACAATTCCTACTTTAAGTCCTGTTCCTACTAAATTACCTTCAAATACTTTTGCCATGAATGGTTCCTCCTGTTTTACGGTACTGTTCTATCATACCGGATTATTATTTATTAGAAATGCAACATATGCCCTAATTTTGAATGCTTGGTTTTTAAATAACTCTCATTTGCTTCTTTGGTTGGCATTTGAAGTGGCACACGGTCTACTACCTCCAGCTCATATCCTTTTAATCCTGCAATCTTTCGAGGATTGTTAGTCAGTAGCTTCATTTGGGAAACACCAAGGTCTCGAAGGATTTGCGCGCCAATTCCATAATCCCTTAAATCAGCACCAAAACCGAGCTTTTCATTTGCCTCCACCGTGTCGTACCCCTGCTCCTGCAGTTTATAGGCACGCAGTTTGTTCAGTAGACCGATGCCTCGGCCTTCCTGTCTCATGTATAGAAGCACCCCACTGCCTGCTTTTTCAATTTGAGCCAATGCAGCGTGCAGTTGCGGGCCGCAATCGCATCGATTGGAACCGAACACATCTCCTGTCAAGCACTCGGAATGAACACGGACAAGTGTCGGAGTTTCAGAATCAATCTCTCCCTTTACCAACGCTATATGCTCTTTCCCATCAACGATATTGGAATATCCTATTGCACGGAAATCACCGAAATCAGTAGGAAGCTTGATTTCTACTTCCCTTTGGACAAGTTTGTCCTTTCGGTTGCGATATTGAATCAGATCCTTAATTGTAATCATCTTCAACTCGAATCTATCTGCAATTTTTCGAAGCTCTGGTACACGCGCCATCGATCCGTCTTCGTTCATGATTTCACAGATCACTCCGGCTGGATAAGAACCGCTCATTTGAGCCAAATCTACAGCTGCCTCCGTATGTCCGGCCCTTCTCAATACTCCACCTTTTTTCGCTACAAGCGGAAAAATATGTCCAGGTCGCTTGAAATCTCCTGCTTTTGATGAAGGAGACAAGAGTTCCAGTATGGTTGTAGAACGTTCAAATGCGGATATACCGGTAGTGGTTGATTTATGGTCGATACTTACCGTAAATGCGGTTCCATGCGAATCCGTATTGTGGTTCACCATTGGAACCAGATCCAATTTCTCTGCAAGCTCCTCCTGAACCGGAACACAAATCAGTCCACGCCCATGTGTCGCCATGAAGTTAACGACAGCCGGAGTCGTCTTTTCAGCTAGTGAAACAAAATCTCCTTCGTTTTCTCTGTCCTCATCATCACAAACGATAATAACTTTCCCTTCCTGCAGGTCTGCCAAAGCTTCTTCAATCTTATTAAAAATTTCACTCACCGTTCTCACCCCTTTTTTAAAGACTATTTAAATCCATGCTCTTCTAAGAATGATGCTGACATGCTGGTATTTGGAGAAGGGCCCTTATTTTGTTGCTCCAATAGGTGATCCATGTATTTAGCCAGCATGTCCACTTCAATATTGACAGTATCCCCTTTACCTTTACCTCCGAGGATGGTTTCATTCAGCGTATGTGGAATAAGGGAAATGGTAAAGTCATTATCCGATACACCGAATATCGTTAAACTAGTACCGTCTACCGTAACCGATCCCTTCAACATCAAGTACCGTGAAAGTTCATCATTAACTTTGATCGTATAGTAGACAGCGTTTGCCACTCTTTTCTTATCGTGTATAATACCCGTTCCATCTACATGTCCACTGACAAAATGCCCTCCAAATCTACCATTGGCAATCATGGCCCGTTCGAGGTTCACTTTCGAGCCTGCATTTAAAGCCTGCAAGGAGGTTGCACGCACTGTTTCAGGCATGACATCCACAGTAAAACGGTTGGACGTGAAGGTTGTAACAGTCAAACAGACACCATTAACAGCTATACTGTCCCCGAGTTTAACATCTTCTAATACCTTCTTCGCTTCTATTTCTATAATTATTGCCTGGTCGGCCCGAATAATCTGTCTGATTGACCCTATTTCTTCAATGATTCCTGTAAACACGTGGTCAGCCCTCCTTCTGAATTAATTTAGGTACGGAAACAATTTTCAGGTCCTGACCTACTTGAGTGAACTCTTTTATATCAAGATCCATAACTTCTTCCATCGTTGCAAAACCTTCTCCCTCGATTATTGTCGGCGCACGTTTACCTCCAATAAGCTTTGGTGCAATATAGGTAATGAGTTGATTGATGGCCCTCTCCTTTAGGAAGCTGCCATTAACAGTAGCGCCACCTTCAACAAATAATGAGGTAACCCCTTCCTCTCCCAGTATGGAAAGAAGTGAGGGTATTTCCACTTTCAGCGTTGGGAGAGAGAAAACTTTTACACCTAGTGTATTCTGTAGAGCTGACTCTTTTTTTAAGTCTGGCATCGACCCTGTAATTATCCAGGTGGGTGCCTCTCCATCAGTTACTACTTTTGCATCCAATGGTGTACGTAAATTGGAGTCTAGAATAATCCTTATCGGATTTTTTCCTCCGTTTGGAAGTCTGGTTGTCAAGCTGGGATTGTCGGCCAGTACTGTTCCAACCCCCACTAGTATTGCATCGTTTTGATGTCGGTATTGATGGACATCCAATCGTGCTTCCGCTCCCGTAATCCACTTACTTTCATTGGTGTAAGTCGCCGTTTTCCCATCTAAGCTTGCTGCCGTTTTCAGCGTCACATAGGGCTTTTTGGTCTTTAAGTAGTGAAAGAAAACCTGATTTAAAGCTAAGGCTTCGTCTTGACAAATACCCAACTCCACCTCTAGACCAGCTTTGCGTAGTTTTTCTATCCCTTTTCCCGCTACAAGCGGATTGGGATCGACTGATGCGATGACCACTCTTTTGACCCCAGTTTGAATGAGTAGATCAGAACATGGCGGGGTTTTCCCGAAATGACTGCATGGTTCCAGTGTTACATACACGGTGGAACCTTTTGTTTTCTCAGTGCCTGCCATTTGAATGGCATTTACTTCTGCATGAGCTTGCCCCGCCTTAAGATGTGCACCGAATCCAGCAATTTCACCATTTTTCACGACGACTGAACCGACAATCGGGTTGGGAGAGGTCTGGCCTGTTGCACGCTTCGCTAGATCTATGGCAAATTTCATGTAATAGTGATCGTCCATGGCAACCCCCTCCTTTAATACATATAAAAAACCTCTAAGCATATGGCCTTAGAGGTTTTGGTGGATTAAAATTGCGTATAGGAAAATAAACAGTGCTCAAAAATGAATTTTTCACTGTTTGCAATCTCTAATCCTTCTCCCATCCAGACTTTCACTGTCGGCCCTGGAGTTACACCAGGTCCACCGCTTTTCTTTTCCAAGAAAACCGGGTCACGGACTGAGAAGCACCTGGCTTCATCACCGCCGGTAGGGAATTTCACCCACCCCCGAAGGACATTCATATGTAGTTGTCTATCATTATTATCTTAGCATATCTTCCAGATAAGTAAAATTTAAAGTTTCAAATTATATGTCAAACGATGAAAAACCAATAAATCAGTCCCCAAACTAGGGACATTGACAGCAAAACACCAAGTAGAATCCAATTCTTTTTATTCAATGTATTTCCCTGCCTTCCTTTTGTTATAAAAAAAGAGAGAGCATCTCTGCTCCCGCTTTTTGTCTTATTCAGCGTCTGTTACTTCCATTTTCTCCATAACATCGCCGTTTTTCATATTTCTAGCAGTCTCTAAACCAGAAGTCACTTTTCCGAATACAGTGTGTACACCATTCAAGTGAGGTTGTGGTTGATGAACGATGAAGAATTGGCTGGACCCAGTGTCTCTTCCAGCGTGAGCCATTGATAGGCTTCCCGCTTCATGCTTATGAGGGTTTCCTTCTGTTTCACACTTGATCGTCGTACCGCTTCCGCCAGCACCAGTACCAGTCGGATCTCCACCTTGACTTACGAAACCAGGGATGACACGGTGAAATGTTACACCATTGTAGAATCCTTCGTTTGCTAATTTTTCAAAGTTAGCAACCGTGTTAGGTGCTTCGTTTGGATAAAGTTCGAATTCAATCTTTTCGCCATTTTGCATTTGTATGTATCCTGTTTTTGCCATAATGAACATCTCCTTCATAATAAAATGAACCAGTTATTATAATACATGAAATGAGATTGAAAAGGAAGTAAGATGACGGATGGATTTATGGTGTACTCACACCAACCACCTGAAAAAGTACAAAAAGCCCACCCTCACATTAAGAGCGGACTTGTTTCTACCAACTGAATCATTTCACCAATTTGCTCTTCGCTTGAAATGGCAGATCCAATCTAACCAGATCTTCAAAGGTTTCACGGCGAATGACTAATTGGGTTTCACCATCTTCAACAAACACTACGGCTGGCTTGGTAATTCGATTGTAGTTATTCGCCATTGCATATCCGTAGGCTCCAGTGCAGAATACCGCCAAAAAGTCTTCATGGTTGGCTTTTGGTAAAGGTAGGTCCCAAATGAGCATGTCACCGGATTCGCAGCATTTCCCAGCAATGGAAACTTTGTCGTCAGCCTTATCTTTTACTCTATTTGCTAGGACCGCTTCATATTTAGCCTGATAAAGAGCTGGTCGGATATTATCGGTCATCCCACCGTCAATCGCGAGGTAGTGTCGGATATTTGGTATCTCTTTTTTCGATCCCACAGAATAGATGGTTGTACCAGCATCCCCTACCAATGAACGACCAGGTTCGATCCAGATTTCCGGCATTTTCAAGCCATGGTCTGTTACAAATGATTGTACATCGGAAATAATCTCTTCTACATAGACTGATGCTGGAAGAGGATTATCTTCCTCTGTATAACGGATACCAAATCCGCCTCCAAGATTTACAACACGTGCTTCAAAACCATCTTGTTCGTTCCAATCTTTTAACGTCTCAAAGAGTTTCCCTGCAGCAAGCTTAAATCCGGTCGTTTCAAAAATTTGAGAGCCAATGTGGCAGTGTATCCCCAACAAATCCAAATGGTTTGCCGTAGAAGCAATTGTCATCGCTTTATGCGCCTGTCCGCTCTGTAAATCAAATCCAAATTTAGAATCTTCTTGTCCGGTTAAAATGTAATCATGAGTATGGGCATTGATTCCCGGTGTAACACGAAGCAGAATCGGCATTACATAGTCATGTTTCTCACAAACTTCCTGAAGTAGCTTCAGTTCCAGAAAGTTATCGACTACCACACAGCCAATTTTCTTCTCCACTGCCATTTCAAGTTCCTCAACACTCTTGTTGTTGCCATGAAAATGAATACGTTCCACTGGAAAATCAGCAACAAGTGCGGTATAAAGCTCTCCACCTGATACTACGTCTAGAGATAATCCTTCTTCTTTTACAAGCTGAAACATGGCAACCGAAGAGAATGCCTTGCTTGCGTATGCCACTTGCGCTTCTACTCCTAGATTCTTAAATGTCTTTTGAAAATCACGCGCACGCTCTCTTATCAGCGCCACATCATATACATATAGTGGAGTGCCGTATTCGTTGGCCAACTCGATCGTGTCGACTCCCCCTATTTCCAAATGTCCTTTTGCGTTCACTTTACTGGTTCCATGATAATACATATGCCGTTTCCCCTCGCGCTTTTATTTTATATGTAGTTCTATTTTATACCATATTCTCTACTAAAGAGATGTGGATGTGTTCTAGCCCTGTTTGCAAAATTTAGGTTCATTCATTTTCCGTTTAATAAGTTACAATATTTAAGCAAAAAACAGCTAAACAGAATCTTTAGCTGTTAGGTATTTTACTTTCATTCTGCAGTTGATTAAAATAAACTCTACCACATATAAACCCCTCTATCAAGCGAATATTCTTACTAATTTGTTATTGCGGCTGCCTGAAACGATTCCTCGGATGTACGATACTAGGACGTATTTTTGCCCCTGGAGTACTTCGGCGAATCAGGATCATAATTAGGGCTTTCGGACTGAATGGTATGAACGGCCACAGGTATGGTGTATTTAATGAACGGGTGCCAGCCAGGAATAGCACAAAGAAGGTGACCCCTACCACTAGACCAGGTACATGGAACAGAGCAACCAAGACAAGCAGCATCAACCGTATTATCTTATTGGCGACGCTTAACTCATAACTTGGAGTAGTGAAAGATCCGATGGCTGCGACAGCCACATATAGAATTACCTCCGGAACGAAAAGTCCGACGTCAATGGCAATCTGCCCTATCAATACCGCAGCAATCAGACCCATTGCAGTGGATAAAGCAGTAGGTGTATGAATGGCAGCCAACCTCAGAAATTCCACCCCGATATCCGCAAGGAAAATTTGAAAGACAACCGGAATATTGGATTCTTCATTCGGACCGATAAAGCCGATCTGTTCTGGCAGTAAATTCGGCTCCAATATCATCAAGAACCATAACGGTAAAAGGAACAAAGAGGCAAATATTCCACAAAAACGAACCCAGCGCACAAATGTACCAACCGCAGGAGATTGACGGTATTCTTCCACATGCTGAACATGGTGAAAAAACGTAGTTGGTGTGATAATGACACTTGGTGAGGTATCCACCATTACAACGACATGTCCTTCTAGGAGATGGGTTGCCGCAATATCAGGTCTTTCCGTATAACGCACTAACGGATAGGGATTAAATCCCTGTTTCACTATGAACTCTTCCACTGTTTTATCAGCCATCGGCAAACCATCAATGTCAATATTCTTTGTTTCTTTTCGAACAATATCCACGAGATCTGGGTCAGCTACATCTTTTATGTATGCAAGGCAGATATCTGTTTTGGATCGTTCTCCCACTTGGAAAATTTCATATCGTAGCCTTTCATCCCGTATTCTACGCCTTGTCAGCGCGGTATTGACGATGATATTCTCCACATAACCATCACGCGCACCACGCACTACCTTCTCTGTGTCAGGCTCCTCTGGATTACGGCCAGGGTATGAACGGGTGTCAATGACATATCCGCTTTCTTCGCCCTCAAGCAGGATAACAATCAGGCCGCTTAGCACTTGGTCGACCACTTCGTCCATGTACTCAATACTGTTCACCTGCTGGTTCACCAGGCGATTATGAATGATTTCTTTCAACTTATAAGTTTTCTTTTCAACATCATTGATATGAAGCAGTTCCTCCATAATTTCAATGATGAACATCGTATCGCAAAGTCCATTTACGTAGTAGATGTTCAATTCTTTTCCTAGTACGGTGATTTTCCTAACACCAAGATCAAAGCTGACGTCCAGCCCGACTTCATCTTTGAAGAATTGTTCATTAGTCGTCAGCTTCGGCGATATCGGTATTTTTTCCATTCCATTGTGAGACATCATACCCATTCCTCTCTAAAATGATTTCGACCGCTTTGCTAGTAATGGGAGCTCCTCGACTAACATCATCTTTTCTAGCCATCTTTCCGATATCGCCAATTCCGACAATTAATGGAAAGTGTAATTCATCCAAACAATACACGGTATCTCCATTTATTCTTCCAACATCTATTTCTTGTATTCCGCTTTTATCAACACCATGAGAGGAAACGTGAAGATCACGGTCCACGGTGACATGCACCTTTGTCCATTCCGATTGGTGAGTCTTTGATGCCACAGCAATGACTCCAAGTACATCCATCTGAGGATGGGTTGCCACGTACCTCAGTGCTCTTTCTCCTGCTCCTTCACCTAGAAATCCACTATCATCGAACATAACAAAAACGGGTTCACTTTTCGCCTGCAAAATAAGCTTTACCAGCTCCTCTCCACTAAGGAGGGTCGGATTCCCAAATGAAGCAGAAATACATCTCCCGCCATAATGGTTGGCAACAAGCTGTATTGTTTTTTTAGCGTATACATCTCCATCTGTAATCAGAATGACCCGTTTTTTAATCATGAGTATCTACCCTTTCGGCTTAAAGATTAGTGCAACAATAAAGGCGAACAGAATGGCAGCCGATACCCCTGCAGAGGTTAATTCAAAAATCCCCATCCCTATCCCGATAAAACCATGTTTTTCAGACTGATGCATGGCACCATGCAATAATGAATGGCCGAAGCTAGTAATCGGAACGGTTGCACCAGCACCAGCGAAGTCTATCAGCTTGTCATAGATCCCGAATCCATCCAGTATGGCTCCTGCAACCACGAAACTGCTCATCACATGGGCAGGAGTCAGTTTGGCAAAATCCAATAGAAGCTGGCCAATCACACAAATCAATCCACCGACCACGAATGCTATAAGATATTCCATCTACTGCTCCACCCTCTCTAACACGACACCATGCGCAATGGTTGGAATTGATTCTTTCTGTTGAACCATTGTCGGACTCAACAAAGCACCAGTCGCCACAACCAACACCCTTTTCAACATGCCTGTTTTCAACTCATTGATTAGATGAGCGTAAGTAACTACTGCACAACACCCACAACCGCTTCCACCTGCGAAAACTTCCTGGTCAGGCCGGAAAATCATAAGCCCGCAATCACTATGCTTTACGGTAATATCATAGCCCTCTTCTTTTAACAGTTCTTTAAGAATTGGACTTCCCACCCCCGATAAATCCCCTGTAACAATAAGATCATAATTGTCAGGATTGACGTTAAGATCCTGGAAATGAGCCTGAATAGTATCTGCGGCAGCTGGCGCCATTGCCGACCCCATATCAAAAGGGTCTGTAATCCCAAGATCGATCACTCTCCCGATGGTTGCAGATGTGATCTTAATCTGACTCGGCTCCCTGCTGACCAAGGCAGTCCCGGACCCAGTCACCGTATATGTGGCCGAGTCAGGTTTTTGTCCTCCGTATTCTGTAGGATAACGAAATTGACGCTCAGCTGTAGCATTATGGCTGCTTGTGGATGCCAGAACTCTATTTGCAAAACCTGCATCCACCAATGCAGCTCCCAGCGCCAACGTTTCCATGGAGGTGGAGCATGCCCCGAACATACAGAGGAATGGAATCTGGTGATGCCGTGCAACATAGTTGGCTGTTACATTCTGATTCAGGAGGTCACCAGCAAGGAAGAAATCAATATCCTTATATTTCAGGTTTGCTTTTTCTAGGCAGGATTGAATGGACTGCTCCATCAGCCTCCTTTCAGCAAGTTCCCAGTTGTCCTCTCCACAGTGGAGTTCTTGATATGTTTTATCAAACAATTTTCCGAGAGGTCCATCCGCCTCTTTCGGACCAACAGCTGTACCAGACGAACTGATATAGATTGGATTTTCAAAAATCCAGCTTTGTTTTCCAACCAGTCGCATTTTCCATCCCCCTATCCTGTAAAACTCATATTGAGTAGGTATCTAATCATGCCTACAACATAAGCGGCCACCACACCAAATACGATGACACTTCCTGCAAGTTTGAACATGTTTGTTGCGACCCCAAGGACGATACCCTCGCTTCGATGTTCCATTGCCGCACTTGTCATCGAATTAGCAAATCCTGTAACCGGCACCGCCGAACCTGCACCAGCAAATTGGCCAAGCTTGTCGTAAATTCCAAATCCCGTAAGGAGGGCAGAAATAAGAATGAGTGTAGCAACGGTGGGATTACCAACATTTTTTTCCGAAAAATTAAAAACAGTCATATAGAAGTTTTGAATGCCCTGTCCAATTAAACAAATAAGGCCGCCAACAAGAAAGGCTTTTATACAATTAACGACGTAAGGCGGCTTCGGCTGGAATTTTTTAATGTTATTTTTATAGTCGTCTTTCAGCTTTTCACTCATTGTTCCCACTCCTTCACTTACTACAAATTGACGAATACAAGCCAGTGATATAAAGACCCAACTATCTTACCGAATACGATGGCCATAAGCAGGATTGCCATCTGTCCATCCACGCCAATACGTTTCGCCAATATAGGTAAGACATTCAACACTTCTGTTAGTGCTGCAGCCAACAACCCGATAAAAACACCGCAAAATAGACCTATCGGAATTGCAAGAAATGCTGGTAGGTGGAAAGCGACACTGTTTAAACTTATCCAGCTGCCAAATAGTGCACCACCTATAACTCCCCACTCATAGCCAAACACAAATTTTGTTGTCTTGGTTAGCTGGGTTAATCTCGGAATGATACCTAGCACAGCGAGAAATGCAACAAAACCAGATCCAACAGCAAGTCCGCCAGCCAATCCCAAAAACACGACAAATACAATATTAATGGTCATCAATTTTCTTCGAGCTCTCCTTGTTCTCATGCATAATGACATACTGGTCCAAGTCCTGCTGGTAATTGAACATTTCCACTTCTAGCGGGCTTGGCTCCTCATTGATCCGTTTACGAAAAACATGATTGAAAAACAAGATCATCCCGAGCCCCAAACCGATAGAGTAAGGAATTTGAAGGAGTAAAGGCTTATCATCCTCCAGCCCTGTTAAGGTTTTAAAAATTTTCTGGTGGACGACCCGCATGCTCACGTCCTCATGAAAATTCATGATGGCAAGAGCAGCTCCAAGGAATAGCAGAAGCCACACTCCAATAAAAAACAATGGCCGGAACCTTTTTTTCTTATACACGATCTCAACAATGGTTTGCGCGGGACCAAAAGTCTGGATATCGAGTTCTCCGTCCACGTTTCTTATCTCTTTAATAATCCGCATAATATCCAATACAACGATGGACTTATCACTCATATTTACTTGATGAATGGAGATGTTTCGAACCATATCAACAACCTCCGTATCGGCAACCAGCTGGGCAACATCCTCTATTTTTATCGTTTGATTTGGACGGGCTTGAATCCGGTGACGAAGGCGAACATAAAGCGATTTATCCATCTTCCAAACACATCCTGCCAAAAGATATTGTATCTGTAGTATGGTTTAGTGGGAGATTTACCATGCAAAGGAAAAAAGAACACCAAGAATTACCACGAGTTAGGGAATTCATTCAAAATACTAGAAAAACAAGCTCTGTTAAACGCCGCTGTTGATCTCCGCAAAAGGCTTCGCTTTCCGTGGGGCGACCTTGAGCCTCCTCGCTCCGCTGCGGGGTCTCAAGATTGTCGCTACTCCCCCACAGGAGTCTACGCCTTTTGCTCCAATCAACAGCTTGGCACTAGCCCTTTAATAACAGGTTAACCTTACCAGTGATAAAAACAAAAAAAACCGTATGGACATCACTCATCCATACGATCTTTCATTTGAATCAATATTTTCTTTTCTAAACGGCTCACCTGAACCTGAGAAATCCCAAGCCGCTGGGCGACCTCTGTTTGGGTCTGGTCCTTATAGTAGCGTAAATAAACAATTAACTTTTCGCGTTCATCAAGCTCTTCAATAGCCTCTTTCAAAGCTATTTTATCAAACCAGCGATGTTCAGATTGGTCAGCAATCTGATCCAAGAGCGTAATAGGATCCCCATCATTTTCATAGACGGTTTCATGGATGGAGGATGGGGCACGTGCAGCCTCTTGTGCCAGGACAACTTCCTCTGCCGTAATCTCCAGGAATTCAGCAATCTCGTTAATGGTGGGTACTCTACCATACCTTTTGGACAACTCATCTTTTGCTTTCCTAATTTTGTTCGCCACTTCTTTCAATGAACGGCTGACCTTTACACTGCCGTCATCACGAATGAATCGCTGAATTTCACCTATAATCATGGGTACTGCATAGGTGGAGAATTTCACGTCATAGGACAGGTCGAACTTATCCACCGATTTCAATAGGCCGATGCAACCTATCTGGAACAGATCGTCCGGCTCATAGCCCCTGTTCATAAAACGCTGAACCACAGACCAGACCAGTCTCATGTTTTTCTGTACAATCGTATCCCGCGCTTCCTGTTCACCGGACTGGCTTCTTTTTATCAATTCTTTCACTTCATGATCTTTTAGGTATGTTTGTGCTTGGTTCTTGACCTCGACATCCATAGGCTTAGCTCCTTAATTACAAAGCGCTTTGCTCTTAGCTAAATACTTGGTCATACGGATTGAGGTGCCAATTTCTCTTGATGAATGAATTTCTACGTAATCCATAAAGTTTTCCATGATGGTAAACCCCATACCAGAACGCTCGAGCTCAGGCTTAGTAGTGTATAACGGCTGTCTAGCTTCCTCTACATCATCAATTCCCATACCTTCATCCTTGATGGTGATATGGACAGCTCCGTCATCTAGTTCGACAGAGATGTAAACAGTGGCTTTAGGGTCGTTGTCATAACCATGAATAATTGCATTCGTTACTGCCTCTGATACGACTGTCTTAATTTCAGTCAACTCATCCATAGTCGGGTCCAATTGCATGATGAAAGCCGCTACAGTCACCCTTGCGAACGATTCATTTTGGCTAAGAGCAGAAAATTGAAGGTTCATGTGATTCTTCATTATGCCACCCCCAACTTCTGCAGGGCATTTTGTTCGCTTTCCTCTAAACGGATAATTTTAAATAATCCAGACATTTCAAACAAACGCTTAACAGCCGGTGAAATAGAACAAACCACCATCTCTCCCCCGTTATTTTTAATTTGCTTGTAACGACCTAAAATCACTCCAAGACCTGAGCTATCCATAAAGGACAAATGCTCCAAATTCAAAATAATATGAGAGATTTGATGCTTTTCAATAATAGCTGTAGCTTGATTACGTAAGTTTTCAGTCGTATGGTGGTCCAACTCCCCTGCTAATCGAACACAAAGAACATTTTGTTTTACTTCCAAATCAACGGTAAGACTCACTGCACTTTCCCCCTTGTGAAAACTTTGTTCAGTGAGTCAATTTCTATATCCGTTTTCGGAATTCCTGCCTTGAGACAAAACTAGTGCTTATTCGCTAAAATATTGGGTTCTAAAACAGTCTATTAATAATAAATGAGCAGTTGACCAAACCTGATCAATCAAGCTTACTGAAATGACCCATGGACCGTTTGAATAATTGCCACCAGCTTGCCTCTAAGCTATCTTTCGCAGCTACAAGGTCGCTTTCCGAGAGAACTTTGCCGTCTTTTTTGAGAATGATGACTCCAACTTTATCCCCTTTTTTAACGGGCGCTTTCATGTTTTCATCCACCATAATTTCTTTTTCTACGTTATCAACATTCTCGCCTTTCTTCGTCAATACGGAGATTGGTTCGCTGGTAACGGCGTCTACTTCTTTCTCGGACCCTTTACTGATATCAACCTTTGCTACAGTTACATTCCGCTCGTACATTGGGTGAGTTTTATACTGACTGAAAGCAAAATCCAGCATATTGGTAATCTGTGCATTTCGATCTTTTGGCGTTGGTGCACCAAATACAACTGCGATTACACGCATATCATCTTTTTTTGCTGTAGCCGTTAAACAATACTTCGCTTCTTGAGTGAATCCTGTTTTCAAACCATCTACTCCAGGGTAGAACCTTACAAGCTTGTTTGTATTGACAAGCCAGAATTTCTTCTCGGTGTTTTGACGCAGATAGTCTTCATATTGACCTGTGTATTTTGTAATGCCTTCATATTTCAGTAATTCTTTCGCCATTACAGCCATGTCATTGGCAGTACTGTAATGATCTTTGGCAGGCAAACCGGTCGGGTTTTGGAAAAGGGTATTTTCTAGTCCGAGATCCTTTGCCTTTGCATTCATTTGTTCAACAAACGCCGCTTCAGAACCTGCTATACGCTCAGCCATCGCAACAGATGCATCATTTCCTGAAGCAATTGCGATTCCGCGAAGCATTTCATCCGTGGTCATTTCTTCACCAGGCTCAAGGAAAATCTGAGATCCTCCCATGGATGCAGCATACTCACTTGTTCTTATCTTTTCATCCCAAGTTAATTCACCTTTATCGATAGCTTCCATAATCAAAAGCATCGTCATGATTTTTGTCATACTTGCTGGCGGCAATTTTTCGTGTCCGTTTTTCTCATACAACACTTGACCAGTGTCGCGTTCAATCAATATTGCAGACCTAGCATTTTCTGTAAGTTGAACACCTTTTTCTTCCGCCCCTACAACAGGACTAAATGCGGAAAAAGTAAAAGCAATTGCAATTATTGCGGTTGTGAACTTTTTCATCCTTAGACCTCCAATCATATTCCATACTTCACATTTTTTCCAAAAATATATGTTTTATACTAAGTTTTGGAAGTATTGGTAGATTAATTTAAAAAGCTCTTTTCTCAAAGATTGTTGCTATTGGCTTGTAAAAAGTCGGCAATTGGACTTTTTACTACTTTATCTACTAAAAATTGGCAGTTAGTCTATTAAGATAGCCAGGAAAAGAGCACGACAGCAAGGATTATAACGGTTGATTGATAAATGCGTAAAAGCAACAAAGTTTACGTAAACAGCCATTTAAAAAAAGCCTCTGATAAAGTTAACGGTTGATATCGAACTAGTTTTAGCTGTTGATTGGAGCAAAAGGCGAAGACTCCAGCGGGGGAGTAGCGGCAGCGAAGCGAGGAGGCTCAAGGTCGCACCGCGGAAAGCGAAGCCTTTTGCGGAAATCAACAGCGTAGTTTAACTAATTTTTAAAAAAATAAAAACAGCCCCACCAAAACGGCAGGGCTGCTCTCAAGTCAATTCATCATTATTCAGAAATCGTATCATATACAAGCGGTGGAATTTTCACCTCTCCACTTACCACTTTGATGCTCTCATATAATGCTTCTTTCACTTTTGTCAGATCTTCTTGGTTGCTGTGGATAGTTGCAAGAGACTCGCCTGCTTCCACTTTGTCACCAATCTTCTTGCGAAGTACGATACCTACTGCAAGGTCAATCACGGAGTCTTTCGTCGCGCGACCTGCACCAAGAAGCATAGCTGCTGTCCCAACTGAATCCGCAACGATTTCAGATACAACACCCGCTTCTTTCGCTTCAAGCTCCACCACATGTTTAGCTTGAGGCAATTTCTCCGGGTTATCAACAACAGAAGCGTCTCCACCTTGAGCTTCCAAGAACGTCTTCAGCGTTTCAATTGCCGCTCCAGATCGGATAACTTCTTCTAGCATTCCGCGAGCTTCTTCCAATGTAGATGCTTTTTCTGCTAAAAGTACCATGTAGCTGCCAAGCTCCAGGCAAAGCTCTTCCAAGTCTTTTGGCCCTTCACCACGCAATGTGTCGATTGCTTCCTTGATTTCCAAGGCGTTTCCGATGGCAAAGCCCAGTGGTTGGCTCATATCAGAAATGACAGCCATTGTTCTGCGTCCAACGTTGTTTCCGATGTCCACCATCGCTTTTGCTAGCTTTTTCGCTTCATCCAAGTCCTTCATGAATGCACCGGCACCAGTTTTCACGTCCAGTACAATTGCGTCCGCTCCTGCTGCAATCTTTTTACTCATGATGGAGCTTGCAATCAAGGGGATGCTGTTTACAGTTGCTGTAACATCACGCAAAGCATAAAGCTTTTTGTCAGCAGGAGTAAGGTTACCACTCTGCCCGATAACTGCAACTTTATTTTTGTTTACGTAGTCAATAAATTCCTGGTTGTCGATCTCTACGTGGAAGCCAGGAACGGACTCAAGCTTGTCGATTGTTCCGCCAGTGTGACCAAGGCCGCGTCCGCTCATTTTAGCAACCGGTACTCCAACAGCCGCTACAAGGGGAGCAAGTACTAATGTTGTTGTATCGCCAACCCCACCTGTACTGTGCTTATCAACCTTGATTCCTTCGATTGCAGATAGGTCAATTGTGTCTCCGGAGTTTACCATAGCCATCGTGAGGTCAGCACGTTCCTGGTCACTCATTCCTTGGAAGAAAATCGCCATGGAAAATGCGCTCATTTGATAGTCAGGAATGGATTCGTCTGTGAATCCATTAACCACGAATTGGATTTCTTCTGTTGATAATTCTTTTCCGTCACGCTTCTTTTGAATAAGGTCTACCATTCTCATCCCGAAACACCTCTTATTTTCTATAAAATAGTCTATATATAACGCCGCTGTTGATTTCCGCACTGGGCTTCGCTTTCCGCGGGGCGGTGCTTGAGCCTCCTCACAACGCTTCAGGGGTCTCAAGTCTACCGCTACCTCCCGCCGGAGTCTTCGCCCTGTGCTACAATCAACAGCTGAAATATCCTTTATTAACCGTGTAATTATCAAGAGCAAAAACTAATTCACATGCCTTTAACAATTGATTTTACGAATTGAAGGAAATTAGCTTTTACCATTTCTGTTGTTTCCATTACTTCATCATGTGTTAACGGTTGGTCAAGGATTCCTGCTGCCATGTTGGAGATGCAAGAAATTCCAAGTACTTTCATGCCGCTATGACGAGCAATGATAACTTCTGGTACAGTGGACATACCAACCGCGTCTCCGCCTAGTGTACGTAGCATTCTTACTTCAGCAGGTGTCTCATAGGAAGGTCCTGTATTTCCAACATAGACTCCTTCTTGGACTTTAAGACCAATTTCTGCTGCAACGTCTTTTGCCAATTTACGCAGCTCTTTGCAATATGGCTCAGACATATCAGGGAAACGTGCTCCAAGCTCATTGTTGTTTGGTCCGATTAACGGATTAGTTCCCATGTTGTTGATATGGTCGGTAAGGATCATCAAGTCTCCCGCTTCAAAGCTTTCATTCACACCACCAGCAGCATTGGTAACGATTAATTTCTCAACTCCCAAGTACTTCATAACACGCACAGGGAATGTAACTTTATCCATTGCATAACCTTCGTAGAAATGGAAGCGCCCTTGCATCGCGATAACTGTTTTTCCTTCCAATTGTCCGATTACCAGCTGTCCTGCATGCCCTTCCACTGTAGAAACCGGGAATTCAGGAATCTCCGTGTAAGGAATAACCGTAGGATTCTGGATCTCTTCAGCTAGGACACCTAGTCCTGATCCTAAAATAAGACCGATCTCAGGTGTAGCTGTTAATTTAGCATTAATATAGTCAGCAGATTTTTTGATAGCATCTAAATTCATTTTTAAGTTCCCCCTAGTTCAAATCTTGTAAAAAGCTTTTTCCGTGCTTAGGCATTCTTGTATTGAAGTTGTCCGCAATGGTTGCTCCGATATCAGCAAATGTTTTACGGATATCCAACTGTTTTCCTTCTTTTTGCTGCGGTGAATATACCAATAAAGGTACATATTCACGTGTGTGATCCGTTCCAGGTGCTGTTGGGTCGTTTCCGTGGTCAGCAGTAATGATCAAAAGATCCTGCTCTTGAAGGTTTGCAAACACTTCAGGTAGACGTGCATCATATTCTTCCAATGCTTTTCCGTAACCTTCAGGGTCCCTTCTATGTCCAAAAACAGCATCAAAATCAACCAGATTCAAAAAGCTGATACCTGTGAAATCCATAGCTGTCGTTTCCACCAACTTATCCATGCCGTCCATATTCGAAACGGTACGAAGAGACTGTGTTACACCTTCCCCGTCATAGATATCGGAAATCTTTCCGATGGAAATGACATCATAGCCGCTATCCTTCAGCTCATTCATGACCGTACGCTCGAATGGCTTCAGGGCATAGTCGTGACGGTTGGAAGTACGCTTCCAATTGCCCGGTTCCCCGATGAATGGGCGCGCTATAATGCGGCCAACCATATATTTCTCATCCAGTGTCAATTCACGGGCTATCTTGCAGATATCATATAGTTCTTCGATTGGAACTACGCCTTCATGTGCAGCAATCTGAAGCACAGAATCTGCAGATGTATAGACAATCAATGCCCCTGAATCAACATGATCCTGACCTAGCTGATCAAGTATTTCCGTACCACTGGCAGGAATGTTACCAATGATTTTGCGACCGGTGCGCTTTTCCAGTTCCTGAAGAAGTTCGTCTGGGAATCCGTCGGGGAATACACGAAATGGAGTATCAATTCGCAAGCCCATGATTTCCCAGTGTCCAGTCATGGTATCCTTTCCGCTTGATGCTTCTTCCATCTTAGTAAAATAAGCAAGTGGCTTATCAGCTTTAGGTACTCCTTTTACTTCTTCAATATTGCTAAGTCCTAGTTTGGCCATATTCGGCATGTTCAGTCCGTTCATGTGCTCTGCAATATGTCCTATAGTGTTCGCACCTTTATCACCAAACTGCTCTGCATCTGGAGCCTCTCCAATTCCCACAGAATCCATTACTACAAGAAAAACTCTTTTATATGTATAAGAACTCATATCATAACCTCCTGCAAACTTTCGATCTAATTTTACCTCTTGTATTTTCCCCTTTTTCAGAAAGGATAGTCATACATGTACAGACTTCCACTTGTCAGAAGTCTGACCTCTAATTCTAGTATAAACAAGCGCTTTCAAACTTGCAATTAAAATAAATAAAAAAGACTGTTCAGATTGTTTGAACAGTCTCCTCCCTGTTCCTCCACTCTCACCTGGAATCTCCCATTAGCAGGCATATTACAGCTATGCTCTTGGGTGGAACATAGAATAAACATCCTTCATGCGGGTTTTTGTTACATGGGTGTATATTTGGGTAGTGGAGATATCGGCATGTCCCAGCATTTCTTGGACAGCCCGAAGATCTGCTCCATTTTCCAGTAGATGCGTTGCAAACGAATGCCTTAATGTGTGAGGAGTCAGTTCCTTTTCAATCCCCGCCTCTTTCGTCAGTTTCTTCAATATTTTCCAAAACCCTTGCCGAGTCAGTCGATTTCCATGGAGGTTAACGAATAAAGCATCTGTGGTTTTCTTTTTGGTCAATTGACTCCGGCTTTCTTCTATATAATTGGTTATCGCTGTTTGGGCCATCTTTCCTAATGGAATGATTCGCTCTTTATTTCCTTTTCCAATACATCGAACAAAACCCATCGTCAAATGAACATCGCTGAGATTGAGGGAAGTAAGTTCCGATACACGTATCCCTGTTGCATACAGAAGTTCCATCATCGCTTTATCACGAATTCCAAACACCTTGGAGTTATCAGGGGCTTCCAGTAAGGCCTGTACCTCTTCCACGGACATTACATGGGGTAGTTTTTGCTCCTGTTTTGGGCGGTCAATATGTACGGTTGGATCCTGTGATGTGACTTTTTCCCGGAGTAAAAACTGATGAAATGAACGAATAGAAGCAATATGTCTGGCAATCGTTTTTGACGACTTGCCTTTTTCTGTAAGAAACTTCAAAAACTGAATAATGGTGGCACGGTTTACTTCATCCAAGGATGATACTTCCTCTACCTTATTTAAATAGAGAAGATAGGATTTCAAATCTCGCTCATAAGATACCACGGTATTTGTTGCCAGTCCCTTTTCCACTACCAAGAAATGAATAAAATCCTTTAATTGATTCTGCAAAGCTCTCTACTCCCCGTAATGATAGAAGAACACTAAGCGCTGCAACCAGCCCTCGTCCCTTTCCTCCACCATTTTTGTCACTTTCACCGCAGCACCTTCCGGCTCATCATAGCGGTGATAATTCTGATACTCTTGATTGATCCACATAATTCCATAGTAGAATAAAACCGTGCAGCCGGTAAATAAAATGAATACTTTAAATGTATTATAGCATGAATCTATAATATTCTTCATGAAAGTCGACCTCCAGTTGGGCAAGTTTTCCCATAAACTTGTCTTATTAGAAGGTATGACAAAATAATGAAGATTTATACCTTAAACCCAGTGATTTACTCAAAATAAAAAACCTTTCCCATTATGGTAGGAAAAGGTTTATGTATTTTCTTCTTCTGTTGGGTTATCCGGATCTTGACATCGATGACAAATGCCGTGAAAAGTCAATCGATGATCCTTAATCTTGAAGTTCCAATCACGTTCAACAATAGCCTCTACATCTTCCAACAAATCATCCTGAATTTCATCTACCGCTCCACACTCGATACAAACCAAGTGATGATGAAAATGCTTGGCTCCCTCTTGACGCAGGTCATATCGGGATACTCCATCGCCAAAATTTATTTTATCGACAATTTTAAGTTCAGTTAGTAGTTCTAATGTACGGTAAACCGTAGCTAGTCCGATCTCAGGTGACTTTTCTTTTACGAGGAGGTAGACATCTTCCGCACTCAAATGATCCTCTTCATGTTCGAGCAATACACGGACTGTTGATTCCCTCTGAGGAGTCAGCTTATAGCTTGCGGAATGCAGTAGCTTTTTAATGCGATCTATCCTATTTTCCATGTTTTGTTCCCTCCCTCGCTATACCTTTTTATTTTATCGAAAGGGAGGGTAACTGTCAAAGAAAAAATAATGATTATAAACAAGGAGAAATAATGATTATTATATAAGTTTTAATATTTTATAATCTCTAATCTAAAATAGATATGACCGATTTCATAAAAATAGGAGAAATCATCGCTTCAATAAGTGAGGCTGCTACAAGCAATAAACATATGAACCCCATTGCCATGCTATATCTCATAAATTGCTGAAAAAAAGGCTCCTGGATTCTTTTCACAAATTGTTGCCTAATCATTTTCAAGGAAAATGCCACGGACAACGTCCCAATAATTATATAAGCCGGAATGGCAATCATGTTTTGCGGAAGAATTGCCACAAAAGATAGCAAGAACCCTTTCCAGCTAAGCTGGTTCACTAGGAAACCAACCGTGAATCCTACCACAACTCCTTTCAGGAAAAGCAGTATCAAAATGACCGGAAGTCCGATAATGGAAATCCCAAGCACCCACATCAACAGGACATACTTAATATTATGAAAGTAGCTCTGAAAGAAAATATCCTTAGAATTCGCAAACTGCCCTTCTTCCACTTGACCAAAGAATCGGCTTAAATAGACAAATAAATCCTGCTTCTGTGAGAAGTTCATGCTATTGACCACAATGGCCCCGAATATCACTCCCATAAAAAAAAGTACGACTATAAATAGATATAGGGAGGAGTGTTCTTTTAAATGCCCTAGTAAAATAGTAAACCGCGACTGTTTTTTCATTCCTCTTCCTCCTATCACTCTCTTAATAGATTGTATGATAGAGGTGAGGAAGTATGACTGGAGTGTTGGGGAAATTTTTATGGTTCTTATGTGGGGGGAGTAAACACCTGACTAATGGGGCATCATTTGGCCTCTACCATGACTGGCTCCACCATCACTCCTCACTAACCCTGCCAAACCTACCTCCCCCGCCAGCTTTAAATACCAACTGCCCGTTCCTAGCAGCCACAATCAGGGACGCGACCTTCTCACCGACGACTGCCACCAACTCCTCGTAACTTGCCTCATGCAATATTCCCATCTCCGTGCCAAAAACTCCCCTTAACTTTACTAAGGTTTTCGGACCCACACCTGGTACGAAATCCAAAGGCACCTGGTGTATATAAGGCGGGCGACTCCTTCCTGCTTCCGAACAATCAGCCATCTCCGTAATTCGATCGGAAACCCCTTTTACAAACTTGCTATGTCCACAAACAGGACAAGCATCCGCCAATATCATACGCTGAGAAAAACATTTCTCACAAACTGTCGTATAATACTTCCCTAGCTTCGGACTCAAACCGTAGTTTGCAATCACTCTCCGACCGTCTGCTTCTTTTAAAGCAAGGCGTAGCTCCTCAAAACTTGCCTCCTTCATTCTAACTTTCTGGTACTCCCTAGCTATTTTGCCGACCGAATGCGCATCCGAATTGGATAGGAAAGCATATCGACCCAGCTCACTCAGGCTCCTGGCCATAGAAGTATCCGAACTTAAACCAAGCTCGACAGCATCGATCAACTCCGGCTTGAACACCTCAGTTAAACTCCATCTAACGCCCTTGCCATACAAGCTCTTAAATGGGGTGAAAATATGGGCGGGTATAAATAGCCCACCTAAACTATTAACCTTACGCTGTATCTCAACGGCATTCTCATAGACACGCTGAGTGGATAACGTCACATTTTTCATGCGCTCACTCAGCCAGTTTGAAAACTCCACCATTTTTTCAACTGTCTTCATATAACAGAGTGCATGGATCAGCCCCTGGCAGTTTTCATCATGAATTTCAATCTCGGCACCAAGAATAAGTGTGATATCACCAAAACGAACCCCGCCATCAGTCAACTCCGTAAGCTTCCCCGAAGCAAGTCCATTTCTTAATCCAACCAAAACTTCCGGCACCTGACAATCAATCACACCGACCATGTCCAATCCCTTCCGATACTGCGCCTCTTCCAAAACAGCCTCCAATGTCAACTTATTGGAGGCTGTGATTTTGACAGGCTTGCCACTGGCAGTTCGGCCTAAATGTATATGTAAGTCAACAAAATAATCCTGCATCATTTATCCCTACTTTCGCAGCAAAGTTTGCAATTGCAAATACTGCACCGCATAAGCCGTTTTTGCATCATAGATTTCCTTGTTTTCAATCAGGGTCTGTGCCTCTTCCAACGAAACTTCCATCAGGTCCACAAACTCATCTTCATCTAAATGGTGTTCTTCTGTATCTTTCCGTAACCCCTTCGCAATGAACATATGTACCAACTCATCCGCAAAGCCTGGGGAAGTATAAAAAGAAATTAACGGCTCTAGGTCGTCACAAGTGTAACCGGTCTCCTCTTGAAGTTCTCTTTTTGCTGTTACAATCGGCTCTTCTCCCTTTTCAAGCTTACCAGCTGGGATTTCGACCAATGCCCGCTCCATCGCTTTGCGGTATTGGCGGACCATAACTATTTTATTTTCATCTGTTACAGCAATAACAGCCACTGCTCCAGGGTGTTTAATGATTTCCCTTTTGCTTGTTTTACCGTTTGGAAGCTCCACTTCCTCCAAATGCAAATCAATGATTCTTCCTGAGAATAGCTTTTCACTATGTATAGTTTTCTCTTTTAAATGATCCATCGTGACCACTCCTTGTTCTGTTGTCTTCCAGTTCTTCATACATTCTACCATATAAGAGATGGGAGGAATTAATATGAAGGTTTATGTCCGGCCAAACAATATTGTAATGGTGGGAAAAGCTTGGGAAATCAGGAGCAAACTGAAAGAATACGCCCTTCATCATGTCTATGTGACAACCTGGATCAATGCTTTAAAAGATAAATAAGGGTATTCATTTGTAGTAAGGCCCTCCTTTTCGGTAGAATAGCCAAAAAGGAGGGCTATTTGTGATACCTAATAATCAACTTGGAAATTCAGATTTATATGTCAGCCAGATGGGGCTTGGCTGTATGTCACTTGGAACGGAAGAAAAGAAAGCTACAGATATTGTAAAAAGAGCCCTAGATCTTGGGATTAATTATCTTGATACTGCTGACCTCTACGATTTTGGGAGAAATGAAGAAATAGTGGGGAAGGCTTTAAAAGGCCAGAGGGATAAAGTCATTCTTGCCACAAAAGTGGGTAACAGATGGACACCCGGTAAAGAAGACTGGGAGTGGGATCCTTCCAAAAAGCATATCCTTTCTGCGGTAAAGGACAGTTTACAAAGACTTCAAACCGACTACATCGACCTTTACCAGCTTCACGGAGGGACGATAGATGACTCGACAGAAGAGACAATTGAAGCATTGGAGGAATTGAAAAAAGGTGGGTATATACGCGAATATGGCATTTCCTCCATCAGACCGAATGTAATAAAACGGTTCGTTGAAAATTCTTCCATTGTATCGGTCATGATGCAATACAGCATGCTAGATACACGACCCGAAGAGTGGATGCATTACCTGCATGAGAACAACATCAGCGTAATCTCTCGTGGTCCTCTGGCAAAAGGTTTACTGTCCGAAAGAGGAATTGAAAAGCTTCAAGAAAAATTCAACGGGAAAAGTTATCTGGAATATAGTAATGACGAACTGGCAGAACTTTTGCCAAAGCTCACTCAGGTGTCTGGCGAGAAACCTCTTCAAGCAACGGCCCTTCATTACTGTCTGGCACATCCAGCGGTTGCAGCTGTCATACCTGGAGCAAGCTCCCTCGGGCAATTGGAAGCCAATGTAAGTGCCATGCAACAACCGACTCTTTCAGAGGAAGAGTGCTCAGCTATTAAAGAGCTTGTAAAGCAGTCCATATATAATACAAACCGTGATTAACACAAAACGGGTCTTTCCAAGCAGTGTCCCGTGGAGGGATGCTGCTCTTATTGTGGCACACTTTAAAGTAACCCGCTTCACCCCAAAAAAAATGAATTCAAAAGGCTGTTTTCGTTAACTTTGTTGCTTTTTCGTATTTATCAACCAACCGTAGTATTCCTTACTGTCGTGCTCTTTTCTCTGTTATCCAAAGTAAACTACATGCCTATTTTAGAGTAGATAAGCCATAAAAAGTCCAATAGCCGACTTTTTACTAGTGAATAGCAACAATCTTTAAGAAAAGAGACATTCAAAAAGAGAGATAATGATGACATTATCTCTCTTTTTTTTCTTGTCGTTCTACTTGAATTCTTTCCAATTCTGGTTGCTCTCTTCAAAAAGTTCTTCAAAAGATTTATTTTTCTCCTTTAATCGCTTTTCCTCCTTCATTCTTGCTGCCTGTTCTTCTTTTTGCTTCTGTTCTGTTTGGACAAGCTGTTCTTTCATGGATTTCAATCTGGAAAATACATCGCCTTCCAACTGGTCTTTCAATGATATTTTATCTTCCTTTTTACTTGTTACTTGGCCGGTATTTTTCTTCTGTTTTTTCTTCATCACATACAACTCCTACAAACACTTTTTCTAGTAGTATAGCAAAAATTCCCGTCGTCATAAATCATCTGTTTAATACTTCTTTTCATAAGCATTCAATTAATAACTAGTATTACTTTATAATTATTATAAAAAAGTATTGATTTTTCTCTGATAACTGTTATCATCGAAAGTGTATTATTAATCTACTATTTGGAGTGATGAAAATGAATACAAACGATAAAAGTTTGACAACTAGTTGGGGAGCTCCCGTTGGAGATAACCAAAACTCCATTACTGCTGGGTCTAGGGGACCTACTCTCATTCAGGATGTCCACCTACTTGAGAAACTGGCTCATTTCAATCGTGAACGTGTGCCGGAGCGTGTCGTACACGCCAAAGGTGCAGGTGCACATGGATATTTTGAAGTGACAAATGATGTCACTAAATATACAAAGGCAAAATTCTTATCAGAAGTCGGTAAGCGCACACCACTTTTCGTTCGCTTTTCCACTGTAGCTGGTGAAAACGGGTCAGCCGACTCTGTTCGCGATCCTCGTGGATTTGCCGTTAAACTCTATACCGAAGATGGCAACTATGATCTTGTCGGGAATAATACACCTGTTTTCTTCATCAGAGATGCCATCAAATTCCCTGACTTTATCCATACTCAAAAGCGTCATCCACAAACACATCTAAAAAATCCAAATGCTGTTTGGGATTTCTGGTCCTTCTCACCTGAATCCCTTCATCAGGTGACTATTTTGATGTCTGATCGCGGAATTCCTGCTACCTACCGCCATATGCATGGCTTTGGAAGCCACACGTTCAAATGGGTTAACGAAGATGGAGACGGTGTCTGGATCAAGTACCACTTTAAAACAGAACAAGGAATTAAAAACCTGACACAAGAAGTTGGCACAGTGATTGCTGGAGAAAATCCTGATCACCATACTCAAGATCTATTCAACGCAATCGAAATCGGCGATTTACCTGAATGGAAGGTATATGTACAGATCATGCCTTTAGAAGATGCAAATTCTTATCGCTTCGATCCTTTTGATGTGACAAAGGTTTGGTCACAAAAGGATTATCCGTTAATAGAAGTAGGACGTATGGTGCTAGATCGTAATCCGAAGAATTATTTTGCGGAAGTAGAACAGGCAACCTTCTCTCCTGGAACACTTGTGCCAGGAATCGATGTGTCTCCTGACAAAATGCTGCAGGGCCGTTTGTTTGCCTATCATGACGCACACCGCTATCGTGTAGGTGCCAATCACCAGGCTCTTCCAATTAACCGTGCTCGAAATGAAGTCCATAACTATCAACGCGATGGGCAGATGAGATTTGACAGTAACGGCGGAGGTTCTGTTTATTATGAGCCAAACAGCTTTAATGGTCCGACGGAAACTTCAGAAAACAAGCAGGCTGCATATACTGTCTCAGGAGAGGTAGACAGTGTTGGCTATGACCACCATGATCACTATTCTCAAGCTGGAGACTTATACCGCCTTCTAAGTGTGGAGGAGCGTTCCCGCTTAATTAGAAATATTGTAGGGGCAATGACTCCGGTGGAAAGTGACGAAATCAAGCTTCGCCAAATCGGTCATTTTTACAAAGCGGATCCGGAATACGGAACACGGGTTGCAGAGGGGCTAGGTTTAACAATTCCACAAGAAGTACGCTAGTTCTAAAAACAAACATTACTATTTTATTTATTCTCACTTCTGTCAAAGTAGGCACCAGCTTCGGTGTCTACTAAAAATCTTATAAATGGAGGTAAAAAACCATGAATACAACGATATGTAAAACATGTGAAAAGCCCGCAAAAAAGTTGAAGCACTCCATTCTTTGTGGATGTGGAGTAAAAATACGAGTTAGAAATGTGCAATGAAAAATAGACTGATAGAAACTTCCATTCCACCAGCCCATTCGTTTTTAACTCCCTACTTTTTCTAGATAGACAAATTTATTCTCCTTTGACATCGAAACAGACGACAAGAGGATCCTCTACCCTTTTACCAATAAATAGAAATAACTTTTATGTATATATCATGATTATTATAACTTCTGCATACAATGACTATTTTTAGCACCAAATCGGTTCCTGTTTCTGATATTATTATTGGGAGTGCAAGTTGCAAAAGAAGGGACGTTTAACCTCTTGATTGAAACACTTTTATTAAATTTCCTGTTTTTATTATTGCCTATTATCACCTACCTAGTATTCTTTGAAAATAAGCCACACTCTCTTAATAAATGGGTTTTCAGTTTATTTGCCACAATTACCATGGTGCTATGTATGTCACAACCTATTCATTTACAACTCGGTTTTATTTTCGATTTACGATATATTCCTTTTTTTATCATTGCTTTATATTCTGGATATAAATACGTATTCCCGCTTTACATCGTACTGAATTTATATCGTTTTTACATCGGTGGAGAAGGAACTGTCAATTCCTTTGTCACTTCTACTGTCATCTTTCTATTAGTGCCCTTGCTTAGTAGATGGTTCTTACAGTTAAAACCGAAAAATAGATTGCTATTTGCTGCTGGAATAACGACGTTGTTTATGGGTATCTATCTTTTTCTCCTAAGTCTTTATTTTGATAAGCTGAACAGCGAGTTTTTCCTGCTGAGTATATACGCAGTTACCACTCATGCAGCTGTGATGGCAATTATGATTATTTTAATAGAACGAATAATTATAAATATACGAAATCGCGAACGCTATATCAATGCTGAACGGTTAAATGTGGTAAGTGAACTGTCTGCTAGTGTCTCGCATGAAATTAGGAACCCATTAACAGTTACAAGCGGTTTTCTTCAGTTACTGGGGAAATCAGATACGATCGGATCAGAAGAAAAGAGATATTTAGACCTTTCCCTGCAAGAGTTGAAACGAGCGGAAAAGATAGTAAGTGACTATTTATCTTTTGCCAAGCCCCAGTCTGAAAATATGGTATTTTCCAATTTGGAAGAGGAGGCTGAATACACCAAAAATCTTATCATCCCTTATGCCGCCATGCACCAGGTAGAGGTTCGCTATTCCTTTCATAACTCACTGAAAATGACATATGACCGCAATCAAATGCAGCAATGTTTCATCAACCTATTTAAAAACAGTATTGAAGCGATGAAACCTACTGGTGGCACATTAACCATCGATATATTGGAGGAAAAGAAAAATATTTTGATCATAATTAAGGATACGGGAGTTGGAATGACTACTGAGGAAATGAATCGCCTTGGCAAGCCGTATTTTTCTACAAAAGAAGAAGGAACCGGTCTTGGAATTCTGATGGTGTACAGTACAATCAATAAAGTAAAAGGCAGTATTTCCGTCAAGAGTAAAAAAGGTAATGGAACTTGCTTTACCTTAAAAATACCTACATAGAAAAGACTAAATTAAAGGTAGACTTCCATGAGAAGCTACCTTTTTTCTTGTAAGCATAACTTAAAGAAGCTTAGTGAAAGGAACGCCAGAACGCTCCTTTTTTATCAATGATGCTATTGATTTGTTTGAACGGAATTTCAAAAGTCGGGAATCCTGCTGCATACGGGGCAATTTCATACGGTGTAAAGTAAAGGAACAAGGAATCACTGGATACATAGAATGGCTGGTCTGGTTGAATTCCTTTAAACGCATCGGGAAAATAATTATCAGGCTGTTCCTGTATCTGCTTCTTTACGATATCACTTAGGACTTTTACATAATCACTGTTTGATTTGAATAGGTTTTTCAATTCGTATATTTTTCCTGAGCTGATATCGATTGGGACCATGATTCTGGTCGGCATTCCATGAGCTGCGCCAAATGGATAATTGTAGCCGTCAAGCTCCAGAATTAATAGATCTTTTTTAAAATATTGAACAGAAAAATCGCCAGTATAATTGTAGTCCAGTTGTTTTTCTGGTGGAATGGGGATAATTTGTGATTGCGTACGTAAAGTCTCGTTCACTTTTTTCTCCGCCTCTTTGTTTTTCATCCCTTGAAGTTGAGGGAAATACACCAAATAATCCTTGTTTGGACGGTACTTTTCTTCGCGTATGGCAACACTTCTATTTACCGGTATGACAGAATTTTGAGCATAAACAAGGTTACCGCTCTTATCATAATAGGATAATCTCTGATCAACAAACGCTTTAACTAATTGCCCTTCAATGGATAATGTTCCGATCCCATCTATAACAGGAAGCTCTTTCGCCGTTCTCCCGCTATTATTGATAAAAAAGCTTTTAATTCCTTGTGTTACAGAGCTGTATTTTCCTTTATAATTGTTGACGGTATCGTAAACAAAATCAGTCATTATCTGCCCATTTAAAGTATCTCCTATAGCATAAATTGAGCCGACAAAAGGTTCTTCGGGGTTTATCGCTTTGCCGATAGCAGCCCTGTTCCCTCCAAGCTGATTAATATCATTATATCTTGGAGGGATGATATATTTTCCAGCCTTATCAATTAATCCATATTGATTTTTATAGTCAGTGGAAGCATTCACAACTGCCCTCCCGTCTTGAAAAGGTAAAGACATTCCGAATTGAGGTTCAATAACCACTTTCCCAGTCTCATCCACATAACCGGCTTTATCCTGGTAGGTCTTCTTAAAAGAAATCAAACCTTCACTCAATCCGTTCATCTGTTCATAAGGAAAAGTTTGCAGTTTAGTTCCTGTGGAGTCCAATAAGGCATATAACCCATCGTTAACCTGAACAAGCGCTTTGCCATCCTTCATATCAAAGGCATATTGGTATTGTGCAGAAATGGCAACTTTCCCATTCAGATCTAAATATCCATAAAGTGTGGTTCCGCCATTTTTGGTTTCCTGATAAACCGCTCGCCCTCCTTGATAGGGACTGATAAATGGATACGATCTATCGGATAATATTTTCCCTTTTTCATTTACTACGACTGATCCGCCCTCTTTCAGCATGGCAATGGCCCGACCTTCCGTAAATGGAAAAATGGAACTGTAAATAGGTTTAATAACGAATTTCCCAGTATGTGTGATAACCCCTGTACCACCGCCTTTGCTGACGATTGCCAATCCATTCTGCTGGAATTCCCCGCCATTCTCATAGGTTGGCTTCAGTACAAACTTCCCTTTCTCATCAATATATCCCCACTTTGTTCCTTTAATTGTTTTGACTGAAGCAGGAAATAGACGCGGCTTGACTACTCTTCCGAACATATTTAAGGTCCCCCCATTAGTTTTTGATATCTTATGGGGGTATGCCGGGATAGGTGAACGCCTATCTTGTTCAGGGAGAGGATTAATGGACTCTATGTAAGAAAAAATCAGGTATTTCGTAAAGTTCGTGCCAAACGGAGCGGAGTTGATGCCAAAATGGCCCGAGTTCGTGCCAAAACTGGCCAAGTTCGTGCCAAAATCATATGAGTTCATGCCAAACGATTTTTCAGAAACGACGCAGCAGCCCTTAAGCTATTTAGAATATTAATACATGTCTAGCTCCATTCTTCTATAAGCCTACATCGTCTTTCTTCACTACTCCGATAGAATTCATTTCGTTAAGATGGTGAAAATAAAGGCTGTCATCCGTTTCGGTTACTCCTGTTATAGAAGTAAATGGTATGGAATTACTTTGCATATCTTCTATTACCTCGCCTGATTCATTGATTGAGATAACGTGTGAGTATCCAGACCCTTTTGGCAACAATTTAGCTGGAAGACGCATTGCCATTTTCCTTAGTATCGGTTTATCAGAACTGAATTCCAAAAAATCATTTCTCGGCATGATTAATCCAATCCAGATTCTCCCGTCCTCTCCACGCATCATATTGTCCGGCAATCCAGGTAGATTATCTATTAGAACTTCTGAAAATTCACTTTCTTCCTTTGTACTTACCACCTGAACTAATTCGAGATTTAATTTCCACACACGGTATCTTCCCGTTTCATTTATAAAGAGATATTTTTCATTTGTACTTAATCCGATTCCGTTTGCAAAGCTAATATCTTTCATCAGAACTCTAGTTTTTTTCGTAGACGGATTATACTCTAATACTCTTCCTGTGCTCCTATTCTCGAGAATATCTATTTCTCCAGCACGTCCAACATCACCGATTTCTTTCGCTTTTGTTCTTCTAGAAGCATCAGTAATATAAATGGTTCCACTATTAGAAATAACCACAGCGTCAATAAAGTTTACGGGTTTTTCTTCAGCAGTGTCTGTCAAAAGTTCAATGTCACCTTCACCTTGTTCATAATCGCTTATTTTAAGTAACCCGCCATGATTACCATACAGTGGGTCAGCCACTATAATTGATCCTTCGTTATCAAAGTCAAAGCCTAAGGGTCTACCTTTCGTATTTGCGATTTCCTGTAACCCTGTACCATCCTCTCGTACACGAATGATAGCACCAGTTTTTGTGGCTGCGTACAACCAGCCTTCACGATAAACGATATGCTCCGGCTCTGCATATTCTCCAATCGAAAGGAATTCCATCTCACTTAATCTATTATTTTTCTCAAAAGCACCGATGTATCCCTTGGTGTTTGGAGATTCCCATGCAACAGGGTCAATCGAAACAGGCCAAAATAATAGGTATAAAATTAATATAGAACTAATAAAAGTAAGTACTTTAATGATGACGTGCTTTTTCATAGTTATTCCTCCATCTCCAACAAATACCATATACTAATCATTATCTCCTATATATTGGCAACAGTCCATAAAAACAAGCAGGTGCACTCTCACTAGAGTCACACCTGCTTCTCTTTCTCCCTTAATACTCAATAATGATGTTGGACAAGTCCTCAAGGGAATGATTTACTCCCAAGAAGCTCATGTTTTCTTTCATTTTCAGTTTCTTTAAATAATCTCACACCATCCCCAATTAACGTTGGAATAGTAGAAATGACATACTCGTCAATCAGGTTCTGCCTGGCAAAATTGCCTTCGGAATTTCTAAAAATTTTTCAGAGGTAACTAATTATTATGTCGTTTGTTAACTTCAATCGTAATAAACTCCGGCAAATAACTGGGAGTACATCCTTTTGCTACTATTTCATCTTTGTATAGACCCGTTTTCTCACCAAGTTTAATACAGCGTGCACGATTCTTTTCATCATAAACGCCTATCCAGCCTGCGGTGAAATTCATAGCCCATTGAACTTCCGGTTTTTCCTGCGTAATATTAGCTTCTAATGCAGATAGCAAGTCTGCGGTGTTATCAGGCGGTGTTTGCCCAGTCCATCTCAATCGCCCTTGATAATACCAGTAAGCTCGCCTTTGAAGAGCAAAAGGACTATTTCCCCATGATTCCATCAAAGCAATTATCTTCTTGTCTTTGGTGAGCTGATTAGCCATTAACCAATCCATTAAGTTATTTCGTTCATCAAAAGTGTGAGTCTGCATATCCTTATCAAGCTTATTTAGCACATCTTGTGAAAGAAGTTTTTTGTCCATAATTAAGATTGCTAATAGTCTGGGCAAAAACTCTTCGGTTGACCAAAGTTCCATAGCTAGTTCGTGATCTTTTTTAATGTCCTTCGCGATTTTACGTAAATCGCCTAGCTTAGTTTTACTATTGATCTGAGGTAGAATGTTTTCTACTTTTGAAAAGCGTTTTATTTCTGTATCTTTTTTTTCATCCATTTTATACTCCTTTATTAAAGCACTGTTTCATAATATGTCCTTGACGGGATATATCAAGGACTTAATTTCGTTATAAGTCTTATTGCAGTGGTGTGCCTCCAAAGTTTACCATTTATAATATTTTAGCATATATCGTATTAAAGCTTTCTCCACCTATAATAGAAGAGTAACCATCTTTAATATTATAATAGCATTTACTTCCTCTTAATTGGATACGAAAAGAGCATTCCTTTTTAAAGAAACGCTCCCATATAATTGAATAACATCTAATGAAAATTAAACAAATTATATACTACCACTTTTTCAGCTATATTCTCATTATTGGAGTTGGTGGAATACCAAACTCTTACTCTTTGTCCTTTTTTTAAATCTTCAAAGCTGTCTACAAAGAGAGCTGTTGGACCGAAGCCTGATATTTTGGTTTCATCTGTAATTTTTACTTCTAAAAGCATATACGAAGCATCAGGTTCAACTCTAAGAACAGTTAGAACTAAAGTATCTCCTTTTACTTCTTCTATTTTTTTCTTTCCATCAAAATTACTATATCTAATAAAATCAATAGCATTCCAAACTACAATTACTCCTATAATTAATAGGATAGTCGATTTAAGTAATTTCAAATAAGCCCTCCTTCCTTCGAATAAAGACTAATACCTTTGTTAAACAATTCTGCCCTATTGGTTAATACCAATTATTTCAAATATTAGACATTTACTCAAGATATATTTTCCATAAAAAAGAAGCTTACCTTGCTGCTGATAAGCTCACAGTTTGTTCAAGAAGGTATTTAATTACTGACTAATCCTAAAATAAATTTAAATTCTTTTCGACTTTTCTTTATCCGCTTAAAACCCTCTTTTAAATCAAGTATTAAAACGGTCTTACCAATCCAAATTCTTATATAAAAAGAGTGGAAACTCACTGGTCCTATTATTCCTTTCTCCTCATATTCTGTGCCATTTTCAAAATCTGTTTCTGTCCTAACCAACCAAGTGTTTCCTATGCCAAATTCTATATATTTCATACTATCTCCCCTTAAAATTAAACAAACAACTTACCAAATGCTTATTTCACTAGATTCCTTTAATTATATTTAGACCTAAAAAATGGACTGCTAAACAGTCCATCGTTGTTCAATACTTGCGCTGATAGTGAATATTCACACTTAAATTTGACGGGAATATCTCAATGATATATAGTACTCATCCTCATTTCTATAACTCTTTTGTTCGTGTTCGCAAATGAATCCTTTACCTTCATAAAAAGGAATACCTTTTAAGTTGCCTTTTTGTACAGATACCCATTGCTTATTTGCATTAAATTCTTGTTTCTGTTGTTGAGTGATAGCATCTAACAAAATAGTACCTATTCCTTCATTACGTCTTTCTGGGTCTAAATATAAGACAAAAATCTCACCTTCAGTCTCACCAATCATTCCTCCTCCACCAGCACCAATCACTTCATTATTTTCAATTGCTACAAAATAACCTCCCCAATGTCTATTCGTTTTTGTCACTTCATCCAGTATCCTTTCAGTGTTATAAAACTCTTTTATCACTTTCTCAATATATTCCTTTGTATAGATATCTTCATAAGTTGCCCAATAACCTTCAGAACAAACTTTTTTAATACCTTCAACGTGACTTGGCTCTGCTTTATATATGTGTATTATGATGAGCCCTCCAATCTCTACTTTACACTTATTCAATTAAACCCGATTATCTAATACCATATTTCAAATTAAAACCATAAACTCAATATAATCTTCACAAAAAAAGAAGCTTACCTTAGTTCTAGATAAGCGTCCGATAGTTTAATAATTACCGCTTTAATGCATCTAAAATTAAAGATGGGAAAACAGGCTTCCCCCTTGATTTCGCGGGTCATACTTTATTGAACGAAAAATAACACCATCGGCTCCATCCCACTCATTATGATGGAAATTACCCTCTTCATCACAATATTCAAGTAAAAAAATCTCAAATCCAGCAGTTTCAAACATTTGCTTTAAAGTTTTATAATTGTGTACTATTTTATGACTTGCTGCGGGATGGTCTTTAGGTCCTGGTCCACCAATTTTAACTATATTTTGATATGAATCATCTTGAAAAAATGCATCAGGAACTGCACAACGAATATATCCTTTTGGCTTAAGATACTTAAAACACATCTTTGCAGCTTCTGTACCTTCTTCATAAGTAAGATGTTCCCAAACGTGTTCAGCCAAAATAGCTGTAATCGAATTAATATCGAACCTGTTATTCCAAGTATCTCTATCTAGTAAATTCAGTTCTTCCTCCTGTGTATGTATCCACCCTGGATTGTTATTATATTCCCCTGCACCAATCACTAGCTTAATGTCTTTTTGTTTTTATAGCCAACAGCTTCACACCTCTTAATTTACTATTCAATTCTATATCTCTCTTTATATTATTCAATCTCCTTCTTGAGCGAATCTGCATTAAACCAATTATTTCATAAAATTCTTACAATAAGTTATTCTTCTTTCTGTTCAATACTGAAAATGAGCGCTGATCCTTATTCATAGATGCGCCCTTTAATGGTATAACTAATATATTGCCATAATCCTTAAAATCACTGTACTACAACTATCGCTCCGCTTATAGAGGAAAATCGATGTATTGATTTTTCAATGAGAAAATGGTCAGTTTTCAAATAGTTTCCCAAGTTTGAATTATGTTCATTTATTGATTAAATTCAGTTATTTTGATTTTCTCTAACAAAAATTGAAAGCAAAGTTCCTAACAATATAAAAACCCCTGAACCAATTAAGACCTTTATGGGCGATGTCGAAAAATGATGTGTAGTAATTTTAATATCGTTGTCTTCTGTATGGGTTTCTTTAATATATTTTACAGTCCACCAATCATCAGGAGTAGAGTGATTAGAAGCGAGATACAACCATAGTAAATAACTAAACAAACTAAATAAAAAGACTCACACTAACCTATTCATAAACCCTCCCACTACACAACCCTATTACTTAATACCAATTATTTCATATTCTAATAATTCTTTCAATTAGATATTTTCTTTGTCCAATATAATAACGAGCGCTGATCCTTGTTCCTGGATCGCGCCCGATTGCGGAAGATGCTCAACTTAAATCCTACAAAAGTTATTTTTCATCCTGCCTAAATAAAAATGAACGCGAATCTATTGTTACAAGATCGCGACCGATTTTTGAAGATGGTATGAAATTAATTACAATGTCTGTTTATATTGCTCTAATGAATCATTGTTATATTCGAGATTATTTAGCAAGGACTTTAAATTCCTTAGCAACTCTTTATCGTCCATTTTTGATAGCTGAATATAATTGATGTTTTCTTTAATGTTATTTATATCTTTCAACCAAATATTAAGTAAATCCAATACCTCCTCTTCGCTATAATTATTCCTTACCAATTCCTTCAATTCTGTTGGTATATGACTATAAATACTTAGTAGTTTCACAAGACTACTATATTCTCCATTTTCTGCTCCAATATCTTCTAATGTCCAAACAGATAAAGCCAAACTCCAATGCATTGCTGTTAGATACTCAACCTTTTCATCAATTGTTAACCGGTTATATTTTTGATTAAGCGCGTCTCCAAAATCATACGAGTATCTTATTCCGTTATGAATCTCTTCAAAATGTGCTAATCTTGATTCATCTTTATTGTTATATATATTTTGGAATAAGACCAAATTTAAGCTTATTGAAACTATAAGTCCAAACATAATTAGTTTACTTTTCTTCATATTCTCTCCCTATATTTTAATTTTTCGCAAAAAATTTTTTTATATCTCAATATGCTACAATCGCTCCTAGTTTGTTGAGTAATCGTAATTCAAAAATTAACTATTGGTACATTAAAGTCAGTACCATTAGGAGTTTCTATCCTTTTCAAGTAAAGCTATAATTTTATCAAGTTTCTTTTCAATCTCACCTGTTTTTTTACTTTTAGCAGAAGAATTAATATATAAACTTCGGATGATAAATGTGAAGGAAACAACACTCAATACTATTAGACCAATAAGTATCAAATAAACTATTGAACTAAAATCAAAACTTCCCATACCATAAAACCTTCTTTCAAGGTAACTCATTTATTAAAAATACTGCCATAAACATGTAAGGAGCGAGCTACTTTGCTATAATCGCTCCTAGATTGTTGAATTAGCTCTTAAAATTATCTTCCTTCTCCCCTTAATTGTGTTCCATTTGGAGAAGAAATGACGTCTAAATAATATCTCTCTTTACCTTCTTCACTTATTGATGAAAAGGAAAACATATGCTTTGTTCTTTTTCAATAAGGTTATAGACATTTGCATCTTTAAAATAGACTTTAAAATATTCTCTGTTTTCTTCTTTTTCAGCTCCGTTATAACCAACTACCCACATCTCCATGTATTCACCTGGTTCAATATGATGCTCTTTTTCCATCACATAAAAATCACCAAATGTTTGAGAACTATTTGTTAATTGACTATTGCCTTGAGGATTTCCAAGATAAATAAAAATGCTCGCAATAACAATTAAACCGATGAAGATAGAAATCCCTTTCTTTTTCCTACTCATTTTATATTCCCCCTCCTCCACAAAACTGCCCTATTCCTTAATAAGAAGCGATAAGCTATTCTGCAATCGCTCCTAGATTACTGAATAGAAATATCCTATAAAAATTTAATTTGAATAATTTTCAATTGTTGTAACACCATACTCTGTAACTAAAATGCGATGCGATAATTCTTCTAACCATATTTTTTCATTAAGTCTAATTAATCCATACTCATATTGATATGTACGACTGCCAATATTGATTTTGATGTGCTTTGGATTATCTAAGACATTTCGAATGGATTCCTGATACCATTGTTGTACAGGGATTCTATATAATTCAAGAACATCTCCTACTTCCATATACTTATCTATATAAGTCCAGAAGTCTTTGTTGCCCAATCCCCTTGCTTCATATAAATATGGCAACGTTAATATTTCTTGAACTATTTTAATCCAATATGGATCTAAATCAAGAACAAGGAAACCCAATCCCTTTTCAAAAAAACCTCCATTATTTTCTTCAATTTCCTTTGGAATAATAAAGGGCTTTGTTGAGGCTAAAAACTGAATTTCAGACAAAGTATCACTTCCTTCTTAACAACTATAATTTCCTCGTTATTCAGCTATCCTGCCCTATTGCTTAATACCAATTATTTCAAATCTCGGCTGTTTACTCAATATATATTTTTATATAAAAAAGAAGCTTACCTTGTTCGAGATAAGCTCCAGATTGTTGAAGATATTTATACCCTTGTAAACACCCAAATTAAGATATATCGCTGTTTTTTCAAATTAAGTGACTTTTAAATGTAAAATAACAATGCTGCTATGCCTAGTGAAACTAGTCCCAATAAACCTGAAAATAACCCTATCTTTGTTCTAAAGCTTCTATGATTTGTGGTTTCAGAATGATAATTTGCTCTTTGTTGTTGCCCGCTTGTCCATACTCCCAAAAAAACTCCTGAAATAATGATACCTATAATTCCAATTATAAGAAAAGCCTGTAACATTTATTTCACTCTCCACTCTTTAATATACGTTTAATAAAGTTAAATAGTTTCAAATATCAGATAATGAAAATTATAAAAAAAGAGATGCGCTAATTTTTCCATTTTTTACACCTTTATGCGACAGTCCTGCCCGATTGCTTAATACCAATTATTTCAAAAACAAGTGATAAACTCAATCTTTTATTTTCATTCAATTTAAAAAATCACGCTCAATTTCGAACGTGATTTTTTAAAAGTATTTGCTGTAGAGATCTTTTCTCAATTTCCCACTTAGCTGAGCATATATTCTTGTTGTTTCACTTTTTTCATGGCCAAGTAACTTTGTATTACTTCCAGTGGAGCTCCATTGTTAATCATATGAGTAGCATAGCTATGTCTTAATTGATGTGGATGAATGTTCTTCTTAATCCCGGCTCCCGACGATATACGCTTAATAATGTATCTTATTAAGTCGATACTCATTCTTCTCTTAGGTCTCCTCTCGGTTATGAACAAACACGGGTCCTGATCATCTCGCTCATCGAGATATCTCTTTAACCACAAGGAGCACCGAGTATTGAAATATACCTCCCGTTCTTTATCCCCTTTTCCATGAACGATGACCGAATTTGACACGAAATTGATATCATCACGATTAAGTTTAACAACTTCGCCAATACGGCAACCAGTTGAATAAAAAAATTCAAATAACGCATTCTCCATAGCATTTTGACAGGACTCACGGAGATGTTCAATTTCAAGTTCGGTTAGAAATTTTGGAATTCGTTTCCCAAGCTTTGGTTCTTTCAGCTTAGCTGCTGGATTCTTTTTTATTAACCCTTCGTCATTTGCCCACTTGAATAATGACCTAATACATCGAACTCTATGCCCCAAGCTAGAGGGTTTTAGATGTGTGCTTCCCTTGATCAGATACTCTTTTAACTGATCTGTGGTCATTTTGTTCAGGTCGATATCTCCAAAGTAGCGCAACAACATATTATATTGAAAACAATAGGTTTTTAATGTTAGCGGCGAATACCCCTCTATCTTTTTATCAAGCTGATATTTCTCCCAAACTTGTGACAATAACATCTACTTCACTCTCCTAGTTTACAAACCAATTAATCTTAAGAATAGTCTTGACTAGAAAGGTAGGTTTTATACGATTGTTAAATACTCGCTTTCATTACTTCTGAAACTGCCTCACCCTTCAAAAAAGAAAAATCCCCCTTACTCTTTTCGAATAAGAAGGATAAAAATTGTATCAACTAATAAGATCAACTATTTTCCCATCCAAAAAATGAACGATTCTTTCAGCCCGGTCTGCGATGGTTTGATCGTGTGTAATGAGAATAACGGTGACGCCGTCTTTATGAATTTCCTCAAGTAGTGAGATGATGTGATGACTGTTTTCTGAATCAAGGTTTCCTGTTGGTTCATCAGCCAGTATAATGGATGGTTCTGTCACTAGTGCTCTTGCAATGGCAACACGTTGTTGCTCCCCACCTGACAGACGAGAAGGCAAATGATGGATGCGCTGCCCCAGGCCTACCCTATTTAACGCTTCTTCCGCTTTTAATCTTATTTCTTTATTAGAAAAAAACTTAAGCAACGGCATCATCACATTTTCTAATGCGGTGGCAGAAGATAATAATTGAAACTGTTGAAAAATATAGCCTATTTTTTCGGATCTGATTTTGGCGAGCTGGGCTTCCTTAAGTTGATGAATCGGCTGTTCCTGAATCCAAATCTCTCCGTTATTAATGGATTCTAACCCACCGATGGCATGTAATAGAGTGGATTTTCCTGAACCAGACGGGCCGGTAATGGCAACATAAGAACCCTTTTGGATAGATAGGTTGACGCCTTTTAATATATCCAGCTTTTCATGGTCCAACTTGTAATGCTTTTCGACATCCTTTAGAATTATCATTTCTTCCCACCTCCTAAGCTGAGTGTTGATCTTTTACTGTTCCCTTCATATCAATGAATCTTGAAATAATGAACGTGCACAACAAAAACAGGCCGATAGATACTAAAATGGCTAATCCATAAATCCAAAGCGGCAAGGATATCTCTGTCCATGCATAAATTGCCCAGAAGGCACACAACGAACCGACTATGGAGCCTGTCAAAGCAATGAAACTAGCTTCTAGCCCTAAGAATAGTTCAATTTGTTTTTGTGACCATCCGATGGAACGCATAATGAAGAATTCTTTTTTTCGCTCGGTTGCATTGAGATAAAGGAGGAAAAAGATACTTACGATGGTAAGACCCAATCCCCCGAAAATGAACATCTTCTGATAGGATTGAATCTCCAAATCTATCGTCTCTCCAAGCACACTTAAAAATAGAAAATCAGACATTCCTTGCTGGGTTGCATTAAAAAGAATGCCGATAAACAAGGTAAGCGACAAGGAGCCTGCAAGCAATCCAAATCGCAATGGCCTTCTCATTACTTGATGGAAAACATATGTGCCAATACTGGTTATCGCTAAAAAGCCTCCCCCACGCCAATTACGATTTTCTCCTGACACACTAGCCCGCGGAGATTTACTCAATGCTTTTCGGCTACCTGTCACATATCCAACGGAAATAACGATTATAAATATCCCCCATATGAGAAGGAAGTCCAAGGCACCCAACAGCTGAAAGTACATGTCAGCAAAGACGATAGAAAGCAAGCCCACAGAGCTGAGTACGACAATTTCAAAAGCCAAACTGAGCATAATCTTCTTTCGCGGCCAGCCGATGGAACGCAGTGTCGAGAATTCCGTTGCGCGCTTTAAGAGGCTGTGTGTGATAGTTGTGTAGATGAAAATAAAGCAAATGATGAGCAGATAGAGAAACAGCCATTTGTTTGTTTCGTTCATCTGCTTTTCAATGCTCCAGTTTACCCCCTGCTGCTGCCAAGCTTCCTCTACGGTTCCAACCTCTCCTTCACCTGTACCCTCTAGTTCTATATGGACCTTTCCACCAGCAGAACCAAGCATAATTTCCACATGGTGACCGGTTTCCTCCATAATGGCTTGGGCGACCTGCTCTATTTTCCGCTGGCTCTCCTCAGACCTTTCCTCCACTCCCTCTACTAAAACCCTTACGGATGAAAGTGGTGGCGTGTTTTGATAATAATATTTTGCTACTTCAATAGAAGTAATCAAATCCGGTGCTCCTGGGTAGTACGCACTTTTTAATGGAATGGGAATCAGTGGAGTGGGCTCGACAGACCTTCCCGCTCCGTCTTTTTGAATCATGCTGTGGTGAGGCGTATAAATATCGACCGGATCCCCTTCTTGCCAGGAGGTTGCCACCACAGGCTTTATTTTTGCTGCATCATAATAGCCAATAATGTTTGGCGTGACTTGCTTGTCCTCATCACCATATTTTTGACGATAGCTAGGAAAGTCGATGGTGAATTCCGCAAATTCTGGCGGTGGAAAACGCTTAGCTGTAACGGTCGGTATGGTGTTCGCCCCGGTAGTTTTAGTTTCGTATAGCAGCGGGCTGTACTTATACAAGGTCGAATAGGTGGAATAGGGCAAAGGATTTTCTTGAATATTGTTTTTATCAATGAACAGCTCTACCTTCTTATTTTTCCACTTCTCCGAATGGGTAGGAAGACTAATGGAAGCGATCGTTTCCCGTGGCAGATTATATAAGTAGTTCTCCACTCCTCCACTCAAATCTTGCTTCATGACAGTATCCGGAACCTCTATCCGACTAACCTCAAAGGACTCCTCCACAGCATATCCTTGATTTCGCAACGCCAAAAAAGGAATATGTGGCAAAAACTCCCCTCGCTCTATCGTCTCATTCAAGAGAGAAAGATCCACATCGGTGCTTTCTGAGAGCTGAAACAAACGCTCTTCTGCTTCTGGATCAATGGCAACCACCAACAATTCATTAGGATAGCGAAAATGTGAGCCCGGTGGAACTTGGATGCGGAAGCCTTCTGGAATGTTCTTTTCTTCATTAAAACGCTGAAACAGCAGCGAATCTTCCATTTCAGGCTCATAATAATTGGTCATATATTCCAAGGAGTGAAAAGTATATTCCCGTAACCCGTCATATGCCTTCTTTTCTTCATTTACTATATAAAACTCACCAGGCGTGACATTCTCGGCCTGCACACTCATACTGTCACCCTGATAAAAACCAATGATTGCAAGTGGCGCGGCTGTTTCCACACCAGAAATCCCTCGAATCACTTTTAGCTCTTCCAGCGAAATGCCTCCATAGCTTGCAATATTGGATTGCGGAGGAACCCAGCCATCCTCTAAGGCCCTTTTCTCGCTGACTTCCTTTGGTAGCACCAAAATATCATACTGATACCTCCAGTGCTCCTCCAAATTCTTGTTGGCACTCAAGGTCATCTGGTCAGACACCGCCAACGCACCAATATAACCAAATCCAACAACATTCAAGATAATAAAAATCACCAAAAACAAGATTGCTCTTTCCCTGAAAGAAGACTTTATGTAATGGAACATGGTTATCCCTCCAATTGGTTGGGAGTTGATACTTCTATCTAAAACAATAATTCTATGTTATTGAATTGGACAGGTAGAACCAATAACAGCATATAAATTACGATAATCCCATGAACCATCTGAAAGATGTCTATGTTGTTGAGTAACCTTATTCCAATTTCCACCTATACAAGAATAGTAAGTATTATGTGTAACCCAATTTGATCCCCCATGGTGAGCATTAGCACCAAGCGGACTCACAAAAAAAGTTGTTACTAGTAAAGCACTACATAAAAACATAGTTAATTTCTTCTTCATAAAATATAACCTCTCCTTTTACATTTTTGGTATCAAATCCCAATATTAGGCTACATTTTTCCTAATACCTTTTCAATAGTTTTTAGAAAATTAATAATATTCTTATAGGAATATATAACCAATACGCCTGATTTAGTATTTTTCCACGTCTTGTATATCTTATAATTTCAAGAAGCTCGACCTAATTTCCTTCGTCTTAAAGAGTCTTCTTTAAAAAAGAGCGCTGATCCTTAATTCAAGGATAGCGCCCGATTGTTTAATATCTAATTATTTCATAATCAGTAAAATACTACAATAAGTTGTTCATTATCTAAGCAAAATTAAAATGAGCGCAAACCCTTATTACAGTATCGCACCCATTCGTTTAAGATTGACTTGAGAACACTAATCAAAACAGTAATAATTGCTTGTCTAGTGCCCTTCAGCTCTTGGTAAGTAATATAATTGAACTCAACATTTTGATTTATTTTAGAAATTAAAAGGCTACAATATTAATTCCCTGCAAATAATGTATAATTATACTTACTAAAATCCATTTTATGTTTTATTTTTTTCTGAAAAAAGTTTGAGTGCTCCTTTGAAATTGGGAAAGCACCAATTACGGGATGAATATTCGAAAGGCAAAGTTCTCTTCTAAATTCTTCAAGAGTTATATTCATAAGTAACTCTTCTCCTTCAATAATACTTTCACCCTTTCGATTCCATTCCAAAATTCTTTTTACATTTTTTTCAGGAATGTAATATGGAGAATGCATTTTTTCTATAAAGATTTTGTCATTTTTGCCAATATCCAATAAATCACTTTGTATAGAATTAGACCCAAAAAATAAATATGATTCATAAGCAAAGTGTATAAAAAATTGTTCCGAAATAAGGTGACAGAATATATATTCCCTTAAAATCATTTTACATACAGTTGGTATATTTTCAATATCTATTTCTGAATCCTCTGTTAAATTAAGTGAATCGAAGTTTGGTTCATACAATGCAGACTTACTATCTGAAGTACTTTTATTAATTTCTAGACTATATATTCTAATACTTGTAAACTTATGAAGTTTTATAAACCTCATAATAGAATCTATAAATGCTTGCTCTATTTCTAAATACTCATTTATGGTAAAAGGCTTTCCATCGATTACTTTTCCTAGCTCTGACACGCTAGTCCATTCATCCGTTTTAGTATAAATACCTTCGCTGTCTCTAAAAATAGGATTATACTTTGATATTCTCCATTGATTTTTTATTTCTTTACTCACATTATATCCTCCTTAAAATCTTTACTGTCGTGCTTAACTTTATTTTACATTAATAAGAACTATTAACCAATGTTCGGTTAATAGTTCAATATATGCATTGTATAATCAAAAATCAATTAATCTCCAATTCTTTTTAGCACAGCGTCGTATGTACCAGATCTTGTATTTGGTCCTAATTTGTCAGTCGCTGAGCCACCTTTCCAAACACCGCCAATATGGCTAGTATTGTCTCGTACTATAAATTTAGGGCCTTTTACAGCATCTTTCGCTTCTCTTTCAAATATCTTAGCACCCTGTGACATATAGTTTGTAGGTTTATACCCAAGTTCTTTTGCCAATTCCCTTGCTGCTGTATCTGTAGGTAATTTTGTTTTTGCAGCATTACTTACTGTTGCCTGTGCAACTCTTGTTGCACCATGTTTTGTTATTGCTCTAGTAATACCATACCTTGCAATAGTCGCTAAAACAACAACAAGTGGGGCCACAGATGCTTGGACTTCTTCAGAATTCACATAAATTTCTTCCCCAGTTTGTTTATCTATAAAAACTGCCCTAAAGTTTTCCCCTTCTATCGTTAAGAAGTAAACATCATATTGATTCTCTTCAACTATATCACTTTCACTATCTTCTATTAAGTTTTCTATAACAATTTCACTAGTTTCCAAATTAATAATTAACTCACTTTTTGCAAATAATTCTTCGCTATCCAGGGTTGTAGTAATAATCGCTTCATCATCATTAATTATCTCATCTATAATAATTTCATCTTGGCTCCCATAATTAATTGAATTTCCTTCATTCTTTGAAATTGCTTGTGCATACTTTGGTAAAACAAATGAAAGTAGTAATATAAATACTAAACTATTAATGAATATTTTCTTCATTGTTATTGCCTCCTCATTATTTTATCTTTAATAGCCCTTTTCCGAATTTTTCCTTATCCCCAATATTTTTTGACACTATTTTTATTTCTTTATTAGTTTTAGTGCTAGATTTCACCACAGAAATTATTCCTGTAGCATATGCGGTTGAAAGCGATGTACCACTTTCAAACAGCTTTTCACCTTCATGATTTATTACCGGAATATTTACACCCGGAGCAACAAAATCTATTTTACCTTTAGCCGCTAACTTATAATTATTAAGGTTCTGTTCAACTGCAGAAATTGAATAAACACCCTTGTATTTTGCTGGATATTCAGTAGATAAACCCAAAGTGTTTCCTGCAGAAGCAACAATAATTATATTCTTGGATAAAGCTAATTCTATTACTTCTTTCAATCTAGGATCATCTTTAGGATACCCAAAACTCATGTTTATAATGTCCACATTTTTATTAATACTCCATTTAATACCCTCTACTAAATCCTCAATTCTACCACCCCCCCTATGGTTAAGTACCTGAACATCATAAATTTCTACATTTGGATTTACTCCAATTATTGTATGTGAATTGGGATTAGCAGCAATGATACTTGCTACCATTGTTCCGTGGCCATACTCGTCATTGGTAACACTACTTTTTTCTATAGTGTTATAAGTTTCCTTTATTTTATTTTGCAATATTTCAAGTTCACTATTAATACCGCTGTCAAGAATAGCAACTTTAACTTTTGAGCCTGATAAGTTTACAACTTGTGAGTCATTGATAATACAAATGGCCCAATTCTGTTCACATTGTTCTGCTGAAAAAACATCCATATTATTACATCCACTACCAAATAGAACAACCATAAGGATTACAATGAGATTAAAATACTTAATTTTAAACACCTCTATTAATTTTATTTCAAGAAGTATAATATCATTAAATTTTACATAATAGTACATTTATTTACATATTTTTCTTGAATATTTGTATAATAATCTAAAAATATAGCAATTAAGTAGTTCAACCTCTAATCTTCTTCACTTGCTTTTTTTCTTCTGTAATGTGATTTATTTGCAAATGCACCATTAAACTATGCTTGGATGTTTGTAGAGGTTCGAAGGAATGTTTAGTATTAGTTCTACTCATCCGTGCTTAGTATCGGTCTAAATGCAACTGGCTTTAATACCTGGGCTCTTCCACAAAATTTCCAGGTATGTTAGACCCTTACAAACAACTTTGCTAAAGGTGGTGGTATAGGGGTTTCGTACCGGGCTACTTGTTCTAATCTTTTGACTTTGGGCAATCTCTTATTCCATTAAATGGCCCGATTGTTGAAGATTTATATCTACTTTTAAAAGTTAATTCATTTTCCAACTTCATGGTTTTTTGGGAAAATAAATAATAAAAAAAATAGAGAAACGATTAATTCATTTCTCTAAAGTGTTTCCATATTACTTGCCTTTTCAGAAAATGATGAAACTCAATCCGAAAAATTGTGAACATATTCCGAAGTATTATGAAAAGTTATAACAAGAAAAGCTACGGCAACCATACATTGCACGCAAAAATTGCTCGCATTTTCAAGGAGTCTCCGCCTTTTGCTCCAATTCACAACTAGAATTCTTAAGTGAGTTTGGTTAATGGCTACTTAAGTCACTTTTAGCTTTTTAGTAGAGAGGATTATCGTTCTTCTAACGGTGAATGAAATTACCTAGTTGATTGAAGTGGCTGGCGCGCAGACTCCAGCAGGAGAAAGGGACAGGTAAGACCCCGACGGAGTGAAGAGGCTTACGGACCGCTCGCAGGAAAGCGAAGCCCCTGAAACGGAAATCAACCAGATACTATACTTACTTTTAAAATAAAACAGGAACAAGCACGAGGTGCATTGTCCCTGTCTCTCTACACTATTGTTCAGACACTTCAAGAGGGAACATTCCTGCTTCCTTTAACGGATCCAAATCTTCATCATCCATCGACATTTCAATAAAAATACCATCTTCATCTACTTCAAATATTTCAGCTAATTGTGCGGATGATTCCTCAAATCTTTCTAACAGCGATAGATAACATGCCCGGTTATATAACAGCTGGGCATCTTCCGGATCTATTTCTAGCGCCTTATCCACCATTTTCAGTGCGGCAAGGAATTCGTCATTCAACCTTAAAGCTATACTGGCTTCATTCATTATCTGAATGTCTTCTGGAGCAATTTCTAATGCTTTCCATATCGTTTCTTTCGCTTCTAAAAAGCGATTGGTTTCTCTGTAAAGTAGGGCCAGCTGGTAGTAAGCAGCCGGATCATCGGGTTCGGACTCGATCACTTGGCTAAAGGATGATTCTGCTTCCCCGAGATTTCCTTGTAACTTGAGTACATATCCATACTGCAACAGATACATCGAAGATTCTTCTTCTGCCAGACACTTTTCAACCATCTCTTGCGCTTGGAGCAGATATTGATGATGTTTTTTCTCAGGTGCTTCTTCCAAATACTCAAGTATGGTAGAAGTTAGTTGGTAAGCGACATCATGATCCCAGTGATGTTTCAGGAATTTTTCATACGTTTTGATGGCATCCGTTTTCATATCGAGCTGTAGATAGACATCTGCCAGCCAGAAGACCGCTGTTACATTCTCCCTGTCATGCTTGAGCGCATTTTCGTAAAGACTGATCAGCACGCCAAAGTCCACACTTGCTTTGCCAAAGCTTTTTAGCTTCTTGAACCAGTTTGTTTTGGTAAGGTCGTACTCTTCCTTTTTCCTTCTTTCCAGAAGCACTTTGTCATAGGCAGCTGCTGTGTACATACTGACTTTACTAGTTTGATGATCAGAAAGCTTTAACCGGTTTACTACTTTTTCTAGGGTTAGCATAGATCCGGCTCTTGCATGGATATCTACAAAAAGGTCATACAGATTGCGGTCTTCCATGTCCTTACATATTAATGGAAGAATCGCTTTCTTGGCATCTGCAAAATTCCTCTTATTTATCATAATTTTTATCTGATGCATAAGGAGTGGTGTCTCCTCAGGTTCTAAGGCAAGGGCTTTTGACACAAGCTCCTCCTCTTTTCCCTGGTCACCTAACTTCCCATACACATACCCAAGGCTGTCATATACAAAAGAAGCATTTCTTTCATTGAGTAAATTTTCTAATTCCTCCTTCAGTTCAACCAATTCTTTTTCCTTTAATAGGGAGACAAAATACTCAATATTTATCGTATAAGGATTAAGATCAAATGCCTTACGGATGTGAAAAAGCTCTTGAACTTTATGGTTCAGACGTTGACAGATATCAGCAATGTTGATATGGGCTTGAACGTGAGTTGGGTCAAGCTCGATTACCTTTTTGTAATATTTTCTGGCTTCCTTATCTTCCCCGAGTTTAACAAATATCTCCCCTAACCGATAAAGAGGAAGAATCTCGTATGCCTTGGACAGCCCCATCTCATAACACTCTTTTGCTTGATACCACAATCCGCTACTTTCGTACAGACATCCCATATAAGTTGAATAGAGGTGGTTTTCCGGATCTTCTTCGTGTTTGGCCTGGAGGAATTCGATTCCTCTTTCATTATAAGGAGTTTCTTCAATCAGATTGACATACAGTTCCAATGCGTCTTCGATATTTGCAGGAGTATGGTTGATACCCTTTTCAAGAAAAGCCAGTGCCTGTTCCAGATGACCAGAGGATGCATCCATTTCAAGTCCGGCTTCCCACATATATTTCCCCGCATTCACTAAATACTCACTGTCGTCCTCGAACCTCTCATAATGCTCATTCAGCCAATTGTACGCGTCACTGAATTTGCCTTCTTCTTTTAAAAGATGACCAAGATTTACCCATCCTGCCGGATCCTCTGGGTATTTCTCTGTTGTACGTAAGTATAGTAATCTCGCTTTCTCATACTCTTTCTGGCGCTCATAGTAGTCACCAAATTCCAGTAGGAGGAGAATAGCTTCCTCCGATTCTTTTAACCCATTCTGTAAAAGGGGCTCCACCTTCTCTGGTTGCATAAAGACAAATTCGTAAAGATGCGAAAGTTCACGATACGGGGCGGCTATTTCTGGATCTAAGGAAATGGCTATCCTGAATCCTCTTTCTGCATGACGGTACCGTTCCAGTTCTTTGTCACATCTTGCTCTTTCAAACCATGCATGCCCATGCGCTTTTACTTCCTTTAAGACCGAACTGAATTGTTCTTTTGCCTCTATAAATAACTTATTATCAAACAAAATCATTCCGTGGTTTATTCTGGTGAATGTATCCAAATCATTAATATCCATGGCAATCGACGAATAACTCAGAGCCAGTTCATCCAACCCTTGGAAGGAAGTCGAAAGGGCAAGATAGGACCACAAAACAAAATCATCCGCTTCAAATGTGATTCCTGTTTTGAGACATCTTGCTGCTTCTTCATGTTCGTTCTTCTCGTAGTGGATCCTTCCTTTTAAATACCAGTAGGCAGATTGATAATAATGAGATTTTACTTGTTCAAGATATTCCTCCGCTTTGCTCCATCTTTTAACACGGACATAAGCCATCGCAATGATAAGGTACTTATACTCCTTTTCAAAATCGGACTGTTCCACTGCGGCTGCAGCTTGTGCGAGCAGTTCTTCCTCATCATGTTTGGCAAGGAATTTCAAGAAACTTGCAGCAACGATAATGTCTGTTATATTATCGCGGATAAAGATTTTATCCTCTTCCTCAAATTCGTCATTACAGTTTTCTCCAAGCAACTGTATTTTAGCTGCAACCTCATGTTCCTTTTCATCCAGGAAATGGAGAGAAGCAGCCTGTTGTGATGGAACGACCGCAATTGCTAACGCATGACTATTACTAAATTCATCATGAAACTTCTCATATTCCACATAGATGACATCGGTCAAGTTGGGATCCTGGATAAGTAGGCACTGCAAATTATCGTCATAACCGACAACCACCTGCACATGGGAGGATGTAGGATACTCCAAACTCATGATGACAGAAACATCGGATTGTAGTAGCTGCTTGATCAATTCAACATTGCTATAGAAATATCTGCTATAGAATCCCTTGTGCTCTAGAAAGGTGATTGCCTTTGATATACTTGAACCTGTCACCGTAAAAATGGACTCTGCCACTTCCTCTTGAGGAACATGAAGGTCATACATGCTAAATACCATCTCAAGACTCGCAGGTACACAGTAGTTGCTCTTTTGGATGGTAGGTTTGTAATCCTTAATAAAAATGGATTCTCTTTTGATTGTTTCCGGCAGATGTTTAAAGTGGGTCTGATTAGCTATTACTTCTTTCTTTTGCAAAAAATCCTGTAAGGCTGAAATATTATGTTCATGGTAATAGCTCTCTGCAACCCACAAGCTGTTGACCGTCTGATAGCTATGAAAAGGCGTAATCTCCTGAAATGCGATAACCGTTTCCCTCAGTTCAGGCCACTCTTTCGTTTTATAATGGTATCTCAGTTTCTCCATATGCACTCTTGGAAAATCAGGGTATTGAAGTGTCGCTTGATCGATATAAGCTTTCGCTTCCTGCCAATTCCCCTGGAGCATATAATGTCTGATCAGCATTCCATAAGCATAGACTCCGTCCTTCTTATCGTGTAATCCTTCAAGGAGAAACTTTACACCTTCGTCCCATTCCCCTTTTTGAAGATAGTAATAGCCCCAGCGGGTTTGCATGGAATTGGAAGTCAATTCCTCACACCTTTTCATATAATCATAGGCGGCTCGGAAACGTCTCATCCGCATGCAGGCAATAGCAAGGTTATATGCGATTTTTTCTTCTTCCTTCTTCGTGATTTCCTCCTGTAACAACGTTAACAGCAAGTCCTCCGCTTCAATGAACTCTCCCTGGTCCATCAGCTCCTCACAAAACCAGATGGTGGAAGAAACCGTCTTTTTTCTACGATAATTGGCTCTTATCAATATTCCTGAAACATCATCCATCATAGCAACGTCCATCACCTGTAAGATGGGCCTCAAATCATCATCAGATAGTGCTAGGACCTCCCTGAAAGCAGAAAGTATTGGTTTTTTCGTGAAATCAGTATAAGCATCTATAAAAAGTTGTAACGCAGCTTGATAATTAGCTTCTTTCAGTAAATGTGACAACTGTTTGGTTTTCATCATGAACTTCTCCTCAGATTCAATTCAAAATTTTTACATAACTAAATTAAATATACGACGTTTTTTTTAAATTTACCATCTATTTTTCGTAGGTGAAAAGAACAGTAAATGAAAATAAAAAGCTGCCCATACAGGCAACCTTTCTCCCTAGTTTTATCCACTTTTATTGAAAGTTCCTTTTCCCATCTGAGAATTTTTAACTCTATATACAGAAGAGATATATTGAATCCGATCTGACCTCATTATATCTAGAGGTGTTACATCACCTGTGACCAAATCCTCCACTAGATCTATCCCTAGATGCTGAAAGGCCTTGTCAATTATTTCAGAACAAATGTAACGGTCCTGCTCATGGATAATGATATTCCAGCGAAAATAACGTTTGATACATAATGATATCAATCGCCACCAATCATACCCTATGGAAGTGGAAACTTTTTTATGTAAAAAATGAAGGAGTTCTTTTTGTTGATCAGGCGTCAAGTTCACTTTCAGTCTGTATAGATCGTACTCTTTATAAGGATTCTTCAAAATTTCCATTTTACGATACAGATCCACTTCACATATATGCTCTTCATCCACAGCAATGGTCACATGGGTGTAATCAGATTTAAGAAAAAAACGTATAAAAGGGCTGAAATTACAATTCCCCTTAACAAAAAGCAAATCACCGACTTCCATTTTCAGCTCCACCCCATTAACTATAAAATTAGGTAAAATATCCCTATACTAATTTTCCCTCATTATATAACAAACGTCATGGGTTTTTTACTTAAAATTCAAATTTTTCTTAAAAGAGAACAATTAGTTGTTCTAAATAGAGATAAGGTTGGTTCCCGTCCTGATTTGCCTTATAATGAATTTACTAGAAAGGCTCTTTTCTCATAAATTGTTGTTTTCCACTAGTGAAAAGTCGGCAAGTTTACGAAAACAGCCACAAAATTAAAGGAGAAATTACATAATGGATAAAAAAGAAATGGAACAAGCAATCATACAAAACTATCAAAAAGAAGAAAATATGATGATATTAGTATTTGCACAGTGGTGTATCAATCATAACTTGGATCCATTTACGCTTTATACGAAGGCATATCCCCACCAGGCAAACAACCCTACGCTTGCTCAAGCTCTGGAGCTTACAGTGTCAAAGGAAGAGGCCGGGGATATTTCATATGATACAGTTTTAGGAGTTCTTTCTATGTTTGGTAATGACGATCTGGCATTTGTTGTGTCCGAGGAGATGGAAAAGGTTAAGGGGAAATAAGTAAACTATCTATCTGTTAAACTCCTGAAGATTTCCTTTTCGTGGGTTCTCTCATCCTAAGGGCGGTGCTTAAGCCTCCTTAATTGGCCTGAGAGTTCTTAAGTCTACCGCTATCCCCCTCCTGCTCTGCAATCAACAGGGGGGATCGTTATTTTCATAGGATATCTTTTCAAAGATTGTTGCAGTGCTACTTATTTTGCACATAGGGAGTGGGTGGGAATCAATCACTTCTCAACTTTCTAGCCTCATAAACTTATAATTATGACCCTATTTCCATATTCAATCATTTTTTCTTTCTAATCCCCCCACTCAAGTCGTTATTCTCATCAGTATAGGTGCTTATTTCAACCATTAATTGAGGTGAATCCCCCCATTTATCACATCAATTCCCCCATCATCATCAGAATCCCCCCAAAGAACAGATTATTCCCCCCATAACAGAGTGGAATTAAACCAGTAAACAAGATATTCCCCCCATAAGTCAATATATTCCCCCCACCACTTTTATTTTCAAAAAAACAGCGTACACAGTTTGATTGCTTCTTACGCCGTTTTTTTATTTTTCTCGTGTTTGGCAACCACGTTTCCTCTGCTGGCCCAGATAATCAAAGGCAATAACAGAAGGGATAGTAGTCCACCACCTATGGAAAGCATGGCATAACTCGTCTGGGCAACTATCATTCCTGACATCATGCCACCAGTGGCACCTGACAAGGCTACCAGCACATCCATGGAGCCCTGGACCTTTGCACGTGTGGCAGGTGTTGTGGCATCCACGATTGTTGCAGTCCCACTTATTAAACCAAAATTCCAGCCCATCCCAAGTAAGGCCAAAGCCAAAATCAGAACAAATAAATTGTCACCAGGAGCTATGGCAGCGACGATTCCAGCAAGCAGTAACGTTACACCTGCTGATGATGCCATTGCCGTTCGGCCGACCTTATCTACCAGCACTCCTGTAATTAATGACGGTAGATACATGGCCCCGATATGAATCCCAATTACAAGCCCGATTGCGTCCAGTCCATGTCCGTGGTGCCCCATATGAATGGGTGTCATGGTCATGATTGCAACCATTACCATCTGAGTCAGAACCATTACAGATGCACCAACGATAATTCCACGGTTATTTTTTGAAGGAATTATATTTTGGATATCCTCTGTATTTACAGGGGTCACTATATCCAATGCTTTAGATACCAATAAAGGATCCGGTTTCATGAAGACAAGTAAGATCAATCCCGCTATTATAAAAGCAGCCGCTCCCAAAATAAAAGGACCAGCTAGTGAAGGAACGCCTATTGAAACCGCGAAATTCCCCGTCACTCCGACTAGATTCGGACCTGCTACTGCCCCAATTGTAGTAGAAACTAGTGCAATACTGATTGCCTTTCCGCGCTGTTTGGCAGATGCCAAATCTGTTCCGGCATATCTTGCTTGAAGATTGGATGCCGTCCCAGCTCCATAAAATAGTAGTGAAAAGAACAGCAGCCACACATTATTGGTTACAGCTGCAAGCACTACCCCTAAAGCGCTGATTCCACCTGTTAAAAAGCCACCGGCCAAACCGACCCGTCGCCCAAATCTTTGCGACATTCGACCAACCAAATAAGCTGCACCAGCTGAACCTAGTGTCAATAAGGCTACAGGAACACCAGAATAAGCATCAGTACCAAGCATGTCTTGAGCAAGCAGTGCACCAACCGTGATTCCTGCTGCAAGTCCGGCCCCTCCAAAAACTTGGGATAGAACGACAATGATGAGTGTTCGTCGATATAATTGCTGTAGTTTTTCAGGGGAATATACTACTTTTTCCGTTGTACTTGTTTTTTGTGACATATCTTTATTCCGCCTTCCGGTAGCAACTCATAAATATACACCCTATTTTAGCATGCAGACCCCCATTTGACTTATTGTTTTTAACATATATTTTTCCATCCTGTCATAAAGAATTAAAAGAACTTACTAAGGGGTTGAACTTCATGCGTTCAGAGTATAGACGTTGGTCCCAATACCCATATCAAGGGGAACAAGCCCCACCAATCGGAAATCCTAATGCTGGTTATTGGCCGATGTTTTTCATAAGACGCGAGAGCGGGAACAGATTCTTGGATCCCTTTGGCAAGGAAATAACATGGCAGATAAAAGATCCTTTATCCATTGACTGGAATAGAGAGTTGGATATTGTAGAACAAACGATGAGGTTCTTAACGCCACAACAGATCCAAAGTGCTCAATACTGGGCTACAGGAGAAATTGCGGAAAGATTTTCTACTATGCTTTATGACTGGGTTGCTCAATATCCAATGGGATCCCCGAATTGTGCCCGCATGCAGGGGTTTTTTCACGCCACTATGAACGATGTTTTCGTCGTTTCCTGGTACCTGAAGTACCTATGGGACGTAGCCCGTCCTAACCAATACGGCAGAAATATTAGAAAGATCATGGACACACCACGTTTTCCTGCATACCCTTCCGCTCACGCCTGTTTGGCTGGGGCTGCGCAAGAAATTATGACTTATTATTTTCCACAGGAACAAGCAACGATCAAGGCTACAACGGATGCTTGCGCCCAGTCCCGTTTGTATGCAGGTGTACATTTTAAAGTGGATAATGATGAAGGATTAAGGCTTGGCAGGCAAATCGGCAGGATGGTGGTGGAGGTGTTAAGGGAGCAGGATGTAAAGCAATAACCCTTTCTTTTGGGGTTTGGTATAAAATATATCTATTAAACCATACGACTTAGTTAATTCACTACTCTCCTAACATAAGAAAATGAAACTTTCCAAATCTATTCTACGTATATTATCTAAGACAAGAAAAAATTACGGGAGCAGATAATGAATAGAAAACTGACTATGAGAAGCTTAATGAATTTATTGGGAGTTATGATCTTTCTCGGCATGATTATCATGGCCATGACAAATCCTATGACAATAGACCCTAATTTAGGATTTCATCAATATGAAGGGGCTATTATGACACAAAAGAAACTTTTTAAGTTTTCTATTTTTCTACTAATCTCCGTCTTCATCTATTTCTTATTGGTTTATCTATACTTTCTCGGGCCAAAAAGAAGAGCGCTATTTTTTACCATACTTTCGATTTTGGCAATTGCTGCACCGGTGGTAGCCATCATTTTAGAAAGGTGATTTCATCAAAAATCACCTTTTTATTTAATAATCCTATTTTCCACATTACAGAAAACCCTAAATTGCTCTCGGCTAATTAATCCAAGTTCTTGTTTTTAGATTCAAAAATCTCAGGTACCTCATCTACTCCCCTTAACCAAATCTTCTCTTTACCTTCTAAACCTTCTTTTATCAACACATTATTACTTGCTTCATCTTTTCGAACCCAAGTAACATATTGCTGAATAGCCTGAGGGCTCCTATCATATTCCTCATTCGCCGGAAAAGTTATCTGCCGTTGCTCCCCTGAAATAATGTTAATGACATATAGACTCGTGTGCATCGTTGGAACTGGTCCCTCATCCCATTCTTTATTTTCAACAGCCCTGGCCACAATCACTTCGTTTTCTGAGAACCAATCAAGATCCAGGTCCACATAACCTTTTGGAGTGTATTCCTTCTGTTGGCTAGAAATGGGGATGTCGGCAATCTTCGTTTTCTTGTCAGTGACAAGAAACCTTCCTTCACCCGATATGTAGGCAAGCTTATTTTCTTTTGGTGCCCACTTAAACCAATCACTATACCATAGCATGTTTCCTATCACTTGGAATTGATCGCCTTTGGATGAGAGGACACAAAGTGTGTTACTGTCGTTAGCCCAAGATGCAGTGGGAATGGCCAAAAAACTTAACCACCTATTATCCTCACTCCATTTGAAATAATTTGCATCAATAGCAAATAAATCTTTATCCGTTTCAATGGTATAGAACGGCTTGACCTTGCTTCCGTCAAGTTTTGCATCTATCGGAACTTTGAATAAAGGAATCGGTCCCCAACCGGTAGGAAGCAGGTCGGCCTGGGAAGATACAATAAATCCCTCCCCGCTCGGCATCCAAACAAAGTCGCTTACACCAAGTACGACATTTTCAAATCCCATCGGTAGTCCATTCATTATTTTCGTCACATTTAAGATACCTCTTGAATTATAGGCAATCTGATTAGAAATCGGAGACCATTGAAAATCTCTTGTTTCTATGGTTTCATAAGGCTGGTAGTTTTTTTGCGTTTGTGTATCATAGACCCACAAGTTGGATTTTTCACCGTTTTCGTCTGAGTCTATATAGGCAATGAAACGGCCGTCTCGGGACCATTTTGGTGAGCGAACGTATTGATCAGTGGTTAATTGTTGCTCTTTATTTCCCTCCAGCATCCAAAGTTGTTTATCTCTGATGAATGCGGCTTTGAGCGGGGAGTCTGTATTTGCAAGAGCTATAGGTGTATGTATGAGGCAATAGGTTATGAATAACAATAAAACTCTAAGAACCATTTGGACATCCCTCCTGTTGGTAGGATATCCTTATTTATGCGTTTCTATTTCTTATGTGGGGGGTGCAGTGAGTAGAGATGAATTCTTTTTCAAAATAGCTTTTTCCATGTTTAAAATACTCTCCATTGTTTCATTCTTCCCACAAAAAATAGTTGAAATGAGCATCCCTTTTTCAGATGGTGGACGTAAGATCAATCTTCCTGTTTCATTATTCAATTGTTTGATACAATACTTTTTGATATAGATTTTATTAATCTTTCAATTGTGTTTATCACCAACTGCGGTTCATCATTTTGTATATAATGGGTACTATTTTGTGCATTTACAAATTGACCATTGGTTGAAAACCTTAGAATCTCCTCTTGCATCCTATGCCATAAAAGTTGAGATTCCTTAGTGTAATGTTCCTTTCTTCCTGCAGACATCACAATAGTAGGTGTATCCAAAACTTTGTTACTTATTTTCAGCTGTTCTAAACTCTCCATGAACTCTCTGTAGTTGCCTTCATAATTGAACTGTTTATTGTAGGCTTCCTGGAATTCTTCAGACATGGTGGTAAGAAATCGTTCCCGATATTCTTCTGGAGTAGAGTCTATCAGTACTAGTCCAACTACCTCCTGAGGGTACAGGTTGGAGTATAACCGCATGTTCACTCCTCCAAATGAGTGTCCTACAAGAATATACGGTGCCTTAATATTCCTATTCTTCAAGAGTTCTCTTAATTCTTCTACCATAAATATGCTGGTTCTCGGATTAGGGCTTTTTTCACTTCTTCCTAATCCTGCCCTGTCATATAGAAAGACCTGGGTGAATTTTGAGATTGCAGGATAGATAGATTCCCAAGCCTTCGAATTATCTCCATACCCCGCATCCATGATAATAGTGGGTATTCCATTCTTATCTCCATATGTTTCATGATACAAATGGAAACCGTTTAAACTGCTGCTTGATTCTTCTTGATTATTCATCTTTACTATCCCCTTATTTCCTCTAATGTCTTCAATAACTGATAATCTACTTTATCTACACAATGTACTCCCTACTTTACAAAACTAATAGTCTGCTTTTGCTTCTTTATATTTATTTCTGGTTTATGGATTTCCACAAGTTTGATCACATCTAGGACTAACAGTTCCATTCTTTCGAGACTTTCCTCAGGGTTTCCTTTTAAAACATTGTTCATTCTAGGGAGGAAATCAATTGGTTTTACATGCAACTGCTCTGTCTTATATGGCATCCACTTGAACGAAGGATGATGCACATATATGGAGTTCAACCCAAATAAAACTCCCATTAGTTTCTTTTGCACGTCACAAATAATCTCATAATACATTAGCCAATCCTGACGTCTTAGAAGAGCCTGACGGTTATTCCACCTACTGCCGAACTCAAGATTCTCTGAAATCATTTTAACGGCAAGTTCGTTTGGATAGTTTACCACGCCGTTTTTAAATGCATGAATTATTCTTTCGCCATGTAAAGCAATACCATCATGTATAGAAGAAACCAGGCATTGCTTATCATAACAAGGGTTATATTTGACCACTACATCATTTACAGTACGATTGATGGTAGAGGAAAGAAAATTACTGATTTCCATTTTGATTCCTTCACCTGTTAAATAAGATTCAGACCATTCTTCGTCTTCATAAGGATGAAAGGTTAAAATTTCCCCTTTTACAGAAAGAATAGGTCCCCTTCTTTCCCAGTCCATCGGCGGTTCCTTCCAGAATAGATGCAATTCTATATCTGAAAACTCATCCTCCCATCCCTGTGCTACCGAGCCCGCAAGGAGGATTGCTTCAATTTTCGTATTTTCCTTATAGATTGCTGTCATTTCAATTGCTTTTTCTTTCAAGTTCATTTTTTCTCCACCCATAAATTCTATTTTTCATAAGACTGATCTCTTACCACGACCGTCACAGGTTTAAAATTAATTAATACATTAGATGCATCTAAGTTTTGAAAACGCCGATCCCATTTTGTTTCATCTATACCAAGATATTTCGAAATTATTTTATATGCTATATCCGGATCAAAACGTTCTACAGTCCCCGTGCCCCGGAATCCTGCATGTAGAACTTTACCTGTAGTGGAATCAAAATCGACAATACCAATCGCACACTTTGGGTTGTGCTGAATTCTTTTTGGGAAAGTATCTGAGGCAGTTCCGATTATCCATAGTTCGTTGTTGCCCCAGTGGAACCAAACTGGAGAATCTTTTGGTGTATCATCCTGAACGGTTGCCAAATGAGCAAAAAGTGGTTTATTAAGCATTTCATCCAACTCAAAGCTTCTATTTTTATCCCGGATAATTTTCAATGTAAACCTCCTCCTTTCAATTTATCAATAGTCCTCCAGATGCTGCTCTTCTATGATGTTAATGTTGCGTTTATTTTCAACATATCGGAGAATATGTTCCCTGATATTCGGATATAGTATTACTTGATCTAATTCAGATAGTGAAATCCATTTCACTCCCGTCTGATTTGGATCAGGGTTTTCCGGCAACTTAGCTGTACAGCCTTCTTTTATTTTGCATTCAAAAATTAATCCCAATGAGTGCGTTTCTCCATACTTATTGTTGTTTATGTGTGGCGCGTATTCATATACAAATGCTAAAGGTCCCACTTTCACATCAATGGACGCTTCCTCTAACGCTTCTCTTTTTACAGCTTCCAGTACTGTTTCCCCTGGCTCCGTTCCGCCAGCCGGCAAGTTATAATGCAAGCCATTCTCGTACTTGAATTCAATCAAAAGAATGGATTCGTCCTGTACGATCATTGCGCCAGCTCTTACTCTAATATGATATGACATGTATGTACCCCACCTTATTGCGTTTTACTTTAAGTCGCTTGGAATGGTTGCTTTGCTTGTTCTATGTATGATCCACGAAACAATCGTTGTGCTATCCCGGACGTCTTTTGATTGGATATCCTCCAGTACTCTCTTAACTCCTATAGAGCAAGTCGCACCCTGAAAATTATGGAAAATTTCTTTTGCATCACTATAGGACGTATTCGGACATTCCACCAGCCCGTCCGTTGTCATCAATATCTGGTTTTCACCTGTTCGCAGTTCCTTCACACCAGTGCTATAACAAGGAACGTCCTTGTTGAATGTGCTTTCCTTACCGACCCACTCATAAAAGCTGCGATGGTTCTGTTGATATTCGCACAACCTCTCAAGTTCCGGATGATGTAGAAACAATAGGCAGTCCCCCACCGAAAACCACCATAAATACTTATCTATTCTAAAAGCCAATAAGCAAGCTGTTTCCCCCTGGACTCTCTCACATTCCCGTTTGAAGCTTTCGCTTTGAAAGATCTCTAGGACAAGGGCATTCAGCTTTGCGAATAAACTTTTTACCGGTAATTGCATGATGGCTAGAAACCTTGACTCATTCTTTTCCAAGATTGATAGGACAAGTTCCGCGCTTTCCGCTGTATAATGTGCGTCTAGTATTGCTACAAACTCCCAATCACTTTTTTCGTCACACCAAATCAGACACCCATCTTCGTTTTTATATTGTCCTGCTGAGGAATTTCCACCGAAACGACCCAGAACAATTTTATTACCTACCTCAATTACACTAATTTCGTCCACATAATCTTTATTACTTCCTACCCAGCTTATTTTGTTAAACACCCTTGTCTTCCTCTCCTAATTGTGCCAAATATTTAGTTGGAAGTTCTATCTCATTCAATCCTTTTTCAGAGAAAACTTTATATGCTTTTGCGTTTGGCCTTGAGCTGACAATATGCTTCAGTTTATTATTCACATAATGGATGCCAACACCATCATCGGTTGCTATACCAGGAAGGATTTTGTCGTCTGCGACCATTTCTTGATACGATGGCCTTCTATCCTTTTCCCCGTCATAATGTGGGCAGTTGCTGCCTTCTAGAAGTCCGAGACACTCAATCGGTTCCAACTCATCTCCAAAAGAGTCTGTCACCCCTTCTTGAAACCAGCATATGGATCCTGCGCTAATACCTGCCAATAAAACACCTTGATCATATGCATTTTTGAGAACAGTATCAAGCCCCCATTCTCTCCAAAGTGTTAATAGATTCCGAGTGTTTCCTCCACCGACATAGATGATATCTTTTTCCAATATGAATTTTTTCAAATCCCTAGTAGGTGGGTTAAAAAGAGAAAGATGGGAAGGATTACAGTCCTGTTTTTCAAAAAATTGATAAAACCTTTCAATATAGTTGTCCGCGTCACCGCTGGCAGTTGGGATAAAGCATATTTTCGGGGTGGTTTTACCTGATTGTTTAAGGATATAGGTATCTAACAATGGATTTTCGGGCTCCATGGAAAACCCTCCTCCACCAAGTGCGATGATTTGTTTCATATATTAATCTCCTTTTTCATTTAGGTTCTCATTCTATAAAAACAAATGTTTTAGGTAGGTATATAAAATTATTACGAAGCTAATATCCATATTGTACCATAGCGAAAAAGAAGAATATTAATAATTCCGAAATATCCTGTTGCAATTAAGTTAGCAAGCAAAAACACCGAAGCTAATCCGGTGTTATAAGATTTTCATTAAATTTTATACTAAGTTTATCAATAAGGGATTTATTTGATGTGGGATATTTGTGCCATTGTGATGTTAGAAAGATAATTGGTTTAGAATCTTTTTCAGTTTTCAAGTAAAACACCCTCAGTTTGAGGGTGTTTGGCATGAACTTTCAGAATAATACAAGATCAAGTTGACATAGTGTTTTATAAGGATTTCTTATTTCCTAATCAGTTTACATGCTTCAACAAAGGGGCGGAGTGTCTTGAATAGGAATAAACATAAACACTTAATTATTTTTTTGGGTATTTGCTTATTAGTAATGCTTGTTGTTAATATTGTTCGTCACGTCCGGATTTATGTTGTTTATAGTTCGGGTGTGGGTCCATTCTTTCTAGGAGGACTAATAATATTGGTTATAGTTGTTCTTTATTTAAGAAAATAAAAATATGGTTCCAGATATAAAAAACAGGAAGGATAACTGCTCCCTCCTGTTACCTTAAAAACTGAATCTCTTAAAAAGCCTCCAATCTCACATGCTCATCCACAATCAAAGTTGGCTCCGTCGTGTTCTGGATATCCTCCACTGTATAGCCGCTTGCAACCTCCACAAGCTTCAAGCCCCGTTCTGTTACATCCATAACTGCACGGTCTGTTATGATTCTATCCACCACACCTTTACCGGTCAGGGGTAGTGTACATTCTTTCAAAATTTTAGCTTCTCCAGCTTTGTTGACGTGATCCATGATGACAATGATACGCTCTGCACCATGTACAAGATCCATCGCGCCACCCATGCCTTTGATCATTTTCCCTGGGATCATCCAGTTGGCAAGGTCGCCGTTTTCACTTACTTCCATGCCGCCCAAGATTGCGATGTTTACATGACCGCCACGAATCATTGCGAATGATTCGGCGCTGTCAAAGTAGGCTGCTCCGGGGATGGCTGTTACAGTTTCTTTTCCTGCATTAATCAAGTCTGCGTCCACATTCTCTTTTGTCGGGTATGGCCCGATGCCTAAAAGGCCGTTTTCTGATTGCAGAACTACCTGTTTGTTATCGGATATGTAATTCGCCACAAGGGTGGGCATTCCGATTCCAAGGTTCACATAGTAGCCATTCTCGATTTCTTTTTCTGCTCTTTTCGCTATTTTTTCACGATTATTGATGGTTGTCATCGTTTGTTCCCCTCCTTGCTAGTCTCTTGTGGTAACGCGTTCAATTTTCTTTTCCTGTTGTCCGACGATCAGGCGTTGGACATAAATACTTGGTGTTTGAATCAAGTTTGGTTCCAAGTCACCGATCTCCACCAGCTCTTCCACTTCCGCAATGGTCACTTTACCTGCCGCAGCAATCATTGGATTAAAGTTGCGAGCCGTTTTGTTGTAGATGAGGTTCCCCATTTTGTCTGCTTTCGTTGCTCTGACTAAACTGAAGTCAGCACTGTATGCCTCTTCAAGCAAATATTCTTTTCCATTGAATTCACGGACTTCCTTGCCTTCTGCTATTGGCGTCCCTACTCCAGCTGGTGTGTAGAACGCAGGAATTCCCGCTCCTCCTGCTCTGATTTTCTCAGCTAGCGTCCCTTGTGGAGTCAGTTCGACTTCAAGCTCACCAGATAATACCTGGCGCTCAAATTCTTTATTTTCTCCAACATAGGAGCCTATCATTTTCTTAATCTGTTTGTTTTTCAATAAGAGTCCAAGGCCCCATTCATCTACGCCGCAATTGTTTGAGATGACTGTCAAGTCTTTGACGCCTGTTTCCACAAGCGCAAGGATCAAATTCTCTGGAATTCCGCATAACCCGAATCCGCCAACCATAATTGTTGCCCCATCATGGATGTCTTTTACCGCTTCTGTAAAGGATGTATAAACTTGTTTCATCTTAAGTTGCACCTCTCTCTTTATATGTTTTCCACTATGGTAGCGACACCTTGTCCGCCGCCGATACATAATGTTGCAAGACCTTTTTTCGCTTCACGACGTTTCATTTCATGAATAAGCGTTACTAAGATTCTAGTTCCACTTGCACCAATCGGGTGACCAAGTGCGATGGCACCACCATTAACATTTAGTTTTTCAGGTTCGAACTGCAATTCCCTGCCGACTGCAAGTGCTTGAGCTGCGAAGGCCTCATTTGCTTCAATAAGGTCCATCTCTTCCATGGACTGGCCGCCTTTTTCCATCGCTTTTTTCACAGCTGTAACAGGTCCGATTCCCATGATGCTTGGATCTACTCCACTGCTGGCATTTGCCACAATCCTCACAAGAGGCATGATGCCAAGCTCATCCGCTTTTTCCTTGCTCATTACCACTACCGCTGCAGCTCCATCGTTAATCCCAGAAGCGTTACCAGCTGTTACAGAACCATCCTTTTTAAAAGCAGGACGTAATCCGCCTAGCTTTTCAGCTGTGGTTCCTTTTCTAGGATATTCATCCGTATCTATCGTCAGAATTTCTTTTTTCTTTTTCACTTCCACAGGAACAATCTCATCTTTGAATTTGCCGTCTTCGATTGCCTGGACAGCTTTTTGTTGGCTGTTTGCCGCGAACTCATCTTGTTCTTCACGGGTTAATTCATATTTCGAGCAGAGATTTTCTGCTGTTACTCCCATATGGTAGTCATTGAAGGAACAAGTCAGTCCGTCCGCCACCATGCTGTCCACTACCTTCTGGTCACCCATACGTAATCCGTCACGTGCGCCTTTTAGCAGGTATGGTGCCTGGGACATGTTTTCCATGCCACCTGCTACTACAATGTCAGCATCTCCAGCAAGAATGGCTTGTGTTGCAAGATGTACTGCCTTCAACCCTGATCCACAAACTTTATTAATTGTCATGGACGACACTTCCTGTGGAAGACCTGCCGCCATCGCCGCCTGTCTTGCAGGATTCTGACCAAGACCCGCCTGAAGTACATTCCCCATAATCACTTCATCAACACTATCTGGTGCAAGCCCGGCTTTTGCGAGCGCTTCTTTTATTACTACTGATCCCAATTGTGGAGCGGAAACATCTTTAAATACCCCACCAAAATTTCCTATCGCTGTTCTGACAGCGCTTACAATGACTACTTCTTTATTCGACATAATTTCCTCTCCTCTCGCCTGATAATTTCTAGATTCATGTCGAAAATCCTTCTTTTTTTATAAAATTTCTATAATTCTTGCTTTTATCTATCCATATTCACTAATATTAGGGGTAGGGGAAAATTTTTCGCTAAGGGGGAATAAGACCATGAATTTACCATCCAAAGCAACCATTATCGAAGTTGGTCCGCGTGATGGATTACAGAACTTGAAAACGTTCGTGCCAACAGAAGCAAAGATTGATTTTATAAAAGAATTGAAGAAAGCCGGAATTCCGGAGATGGAGCTCACCTCCTTTGTGTCACCAAAGTGGGTGCCGCAAATGTCGGATGCGGCTACCATCATCGAAAGCTGTAATGATACAAACACACGGAATTTTGTCTTGGTACCGAACCAAAAAGGCATAGGAAGATTACGTAGCACCTCCTGTAAGAATGCAGCTGTTTTTGTAGGAGTGAGCGATACGTTCAATAAGAAGAATATCAATAAGACAACCGAGGAAAGCATGGTAGAATTGGAGCCCTTGGTAAAGGACCTGAAAGACCAGGGATATTTTGTGAGAGCATGTATATCTACTTCTTTTTATTGTCCATATGAAGGGAAAATCGCTATAGAAGATGTCTTGGCATTATGTAAGCGCTTTGCCGAATTTGGAGTGGACGAGTTAAGCGTTGCAGATACGGTTGGGATGGCAAACCCTAAAGAATCCTACGAACTTTTCTCTGTTTTACAAGAGGAACTTGTAGATGTTATGATAACAGCCCATTTCCATAACACGCGCGGAATGGCTCTGGCAAACATCTTTGCTGCCCTGCAAGCAGGTGTGGACCGTTTTGATACGTCTGCTGGTGGACTTGGAGGATGCCCGTTTGCACCGGGAGCATCCGGAAATGTGGCAACAGAAGACGTCGTTTATATGCTTGAACAGATGGGAATTGAAACAGGTATCAACCTTAAGCGTGTAGTGAGAGCATTGGAGAACCTCTTGCCACATTTGGATAAGCAATACGAAAGCCAATACTATAAGCTTGTTCAAGGAGACGGATCTCCTGTCCCTCCCCGTGCATAAATCTTTGCTTCCTAACTCACATTAACAAGTGAGAATAAGGAAGGGAGATACATACATGTCAAAGCATAATAAGCAAGGTCCGAGTCAAAAGGGACAGCCTAACGCTGAGAACGTGAAGCAAGTTGTTTCTGCAGAAGAAGTGGAACGTGCTAGCCATCCGACAAAACGCCAGAATTCGGAGCAATAAACAATATTATTGATGGAAACTGCAGTGTTGCAGTTTCTTTCTTTTGGAGATTCATCCTGTATGAAGCCCGGCAACTTGGAATTAACCTAGACATTTTCCTCATTGAACCCCTATGAACCCCGGTAACTTGGAATTAGCCCAGACATGTCCTCATAGACTCGCTTTGAACCCCGGCAACTCACAATAGTTACCAACATTGTCCTCATTCCTTTCTATCAACTCCTAGGTGCGAATAGCATGACACTCACCCCGACCAAACAGATACCAGCTCCAAACCAGTCATAAAAATCAGGGGTCTTTCTATCCACGCCCCAACCCCACAGTACGGAAAGAATTATGAACACCCCTCCATATGCAGCATATACCCTACCAAATGAAGGGAAACTTTGAAATGTTGCCAAGACCCCATATAACGCAAGAGCAAGTGCACCAGCCAATCCCAAGTAAGCTGATTTCCCTTCCCTTAGCCAAAGCCAAATTAAATAGCCACCCCCTATTTCAGCTATTCCAGCCATAATAAATAGAGCAAACGCATGAACCAAAATAAACACTCCCTAATAATAATTTCAATTCTACCAAACACAACTCCAAATGAGGTCTAAACCAATGTATCCAAACATATTTTGTAAAAAGCGTTATAAGAGCGAACTCCTATAACCCATTCTATATGAAACAGGTGAGATCTCTATGTATTTCGTTTATTTTATGGAAAACAAGAACGTTGTATTAAGTCAGTACCGGAAAGAGTTTCCGAATGTGGATGAGGAATTAAGGATAAAGGGAAGAAAAGGGAAAGTCTTAAGTGTGACTCATGTTGATGACCGACATATTAATGTTCATGTTGCCTTGGAGAAAGTAGTAAAAAAGGGATTTGTGGACTTATCAAAAAAGAAGAAGAACTAGTTAAGGGAAAGAGGTGCTCAATTGAAGAACCTCTTTTTTTTTCTATTTGACCGAAGCACCTCCCGAACCTAGCGTTCTGTCTAAAATAAAGTCTCTTTCTACCTCATCTCCCTATACCAACGGGGAATGACCTCCCTAAAATAATCATGATCCCTCAAAACATCCATGGCATATCGGGACAATAGTTCATACTGCTCTTCTCCCATTTTCTTTCCCCACACGAATGATGACACCACATGCATGGCACTATATAGAGCAAATAGCTCCCAAAACTCCTGACTAATTTTCTCTCCTCCATTATATCCATCAAGGGCACCAATGGAAAAAGGAACACATACCTTTATCCCAAAGAAGCCAAGTTTTTGTAAATCATGAAGGGGATCTCCCCAGTCCATCCTCTGAAAATCAATAAACCCGACGAATTCCTTCCCATCTACAATAAGATTGCATGGGTGAAAATCATCATGTTGGAATCTGTTAGGGCGGCCATCCATTAAATACTCATTTGACTTTATGTAACTTATAAGTTTACTGATTATCCCCTTATCTATATCTTCAAGCTGTTTTAATTCTTCTATGTATCTGTCACTTTTTCTTTTCTTATGTATGTTCCATGGTTCGGCTCCTTGAGGAGCAGGATAATCATGTAATTTTTTTAATTCCTTCCCCGCTTGAAACCCAACAAGATACTGCTCCCTTTCTGTCAAACTGCTTAACGCCTCTTCCCCATCTTTACCTGGAAGATATTTCAAAACCATATAAGCCAACCCTAAGGATTCCTGTACACCAAATACAATTGCTTCAGGTACAAAATCTGAGAGTGAGGATAACATAGTAATTGTTTCAAATTCTTTCCTTCTATGATTTGCATCTTCTAAAGGAAAAAGACGGATAAGGTACTTATCATCAATTACGAACTTCTGATCGTTGGAAAACCCCTTGGTAAGCTGCTGTACACTGTTTGCTTCTCTCATAAACGGAATTCCTTGCCTAATAACTTTAACCAATTAACCACATCCCCTTTACTAACGACGTATGGACATTATATTATCGCTCATAACTCTATTTCAGTCCATGAGATTTTTTAAAGTATTGCCACTACAATGAGGACAACAAACAAGATAATAATGAAAACTCCTGTAACCCTCCAACTCACAGCTCCTACAAGATCAACGAAGCTACCGACCATCCCCCGAGTCAAACCGTCGTTAAATGCTCCACCGGGATTCTTTTTCCACTCCTTTTGTCTCAATCTTTCCCTCTTCCGCTCAGCACTTTCTTTTTCTCCCACTTTGAAAACCTCCTTATAATGTCCAATAATCCTTTAATACTTATGTTATAATAAAATGAATGTTCTGAAATTAAAACCAGTTAAAAGAGGTGTTTAAACATTGGCTGCTCTACTTACTTTATTAGGTGATATTTTCGCTGCGATTGCTACTTCCTTTACACGCAACAAAGAAAAAGAAGGAGAAAAAATGATCCCCCTTTATTCCTTCTCCCATTCTAAATCCTGCTCCAACTCTTTAATCGTCTTTAGGTGATTCTTGTCGCTCACTATTTTATAATAATCATCAATATACTCTTTTCCTACTGTAATCTGGATGTTGCCTGTTTCAATCATATTATCCTTTGGCTGGGATACGAGCAAATTAAGCACATACTCCGCTCCACCCGGCTCCATGTTGAGTTCCCTTTTTAACTTAAGATCTGACAAGTCTTGCAATATCTCTCGAATCGTCTTCTCTTCTTCAATCAGAATTCTTTTCTTAAATGAATAGGTACTTCCCTCAAATTCAAGCTTCCTAATTTCCAAATGCCGTATCTCACTATCTTCATGAACTTCTTTAAGCAAGGCAGCATCTGATGTAGTGGAAATCATTTGGTTATACAGATAGTATCCTCCTACTAGGATAACCAAAGCTACAGATAATGGTCCGAATCGGCTATTGCGAAGTAACAGCTTAACAGCACCTACCAGTAATACTCCAAAGACAACTAAACTAATTAGAAACTTTATGGTTAGAACACTGTCAACCATCCAACCCCCCCTTGATATTTCATTTTCTATTAATCTATAACAATTTTAACATAAAATTACATACTTTATTTTCACTAATGCGTTTGTTCTGATATTGCCTTCTTGATTTTATGGGGGTAAAATTAGACCTAATTAACCTAACAAGGAAAGTGATTATGATGGGAAGACTTCTATACATAATAATAGCTATCTTATTTCTTTCCTTTCCTTCTTTGGGTTATGGAGAAGTTGCACACTCTTTTCCATTATCAAGGGATACCATATCAACTCATAATGACATGCAGATTGAACCGGCAGTACAGGCTTCTGGTACAAATGGCTGGCAGAAGAAGAAGGACTTTACTTTTCAATCGTCACCCTCCATTTCAATAGACATTCATCATTTTCCATACAAGCATTCTATAAGACAAGATATCATAGCAAGGGCCCACCTATTCCTTACCCCATATTTTTATCAAGGTGGCTATCTCTCCTCTACTGTGATTTAGAGACTAAGTTGACACTAAATCCCAGAAAAGAGGAAGAATGATGAACCAGAAAACCGAGCTCCAAAAATCCTTGGAAACTTACGGGTTTTTAATTGCTATGACAGGATTGTTTCTTACTTCGATTGTAATTGCATCCATAATAACCAACCAAAATATATTTTCGATGTTACCGGAATTTTCTTGGGACATGGTAAATAGATGGGACGAGATAATTAATCGGTAAAAATAAAGAAAGTCGACTCGTTTGAGGGATAAACTCCCCATACAAGTCGACTTTTTTATCTATGCTGATCAATTAAAATGGGATTGCCATCTGGGTCTTCTATTGTGAGGCTGGCCGGTCCCTTATTTGATTCATCTGCCTCTGTTATAATTTTGATTCCTTTTTCCTTAAGATTCTTTTGAAGAATCCTGACATCTGTAAATTCATCTAAGCTCTCTGCATTTTGATTCCATCCTGGATTAAATGTCAAAATATTATTCTCAAACATTCCTTGGAAAAGCCCGATAACACAACTTTCATTCTTCATAATCAACCAATTTTGGCTGATTTCTCCTCCAAATACTTCAAAACCAAGACACTCATAGAATTCTTTTGATTTATGGATGTCTTTAACCGTTAAACTGACTGAAAATGCGCCTAGTTTCATCGTTCCTCCTCCTGGATAGGATTTCCTAACCGTAGTAAAGTTTTCTCCCTCTAATTATACCAACAACTTAGAAAGAGAAAGTAGAGAATTTTCATTCTTTTTATTTTATACTATTTCATAGGGGGAGATATAAGTGAAGCTTACATATGAAATATTACCAATTGATAGGTTAGAAACTTGTAAAGAGATCTGCAATGAGTTAATGGTATATCAGAAATCAATGGCATATATTACGCCTGAACGCTTTGATAACATGACATATGAAACGCGGTTGATTCCTTCCGTAGAAAAAGCTCTACACAATTATATAGTGGTAGTTAAAGACGAGGAAAAGATTATTGGCTATGTCTATTCAAACATATCTCCAAAAGAGAGCTATTCGTCTGCATTTGCCACTTTTTTTGACATGAATACCGTTGAGAACACGCTTGTAGGATGCTTGTCTCAATTCTACATTAAAGATGATTATCGTCAATACGGAATTGGTTCAAAGTTGTTTTCGATGTCGATGGATTGGCTCCAGAGTTTCGATCAAGTGAAAGATTATTTTATATTCGTTTCAAACGGGAATGAACAGGCACTGGAGTTTTATAAACGAAAAGGCTTTTTTGTAAGTCATGATATCTTGGAAGGATTTATAACGGTTTTAAGAAACAAAAAGGTGGCAGTATGATGAATAGTAATTTCAGTGAAGAGACTGGAACAAAAGCATTAACCGCAAAAAGTACCCAAATGGTCTATGTTTGCTAAAAGAAATGAAAAAACAGGAGTAGCAACTAATCGGGCTACTCTTGTTCCTTAAAGTCCTTCTGATCTACATTAAATTCAATCAAATTATTGGAGGGATCCATACAAAAGATTTGCGCAAAACCGCTTTTGCTTTGAGGTTTTTGCACTATTTCAATACCTTTACTTTGAAGGAATTCCACTGTTTGATAATAGTCCTCTACTCTGATGGCAAAATGACCATCTCTACTGTCGATATTATTTTCACCTCTCAAGGTTTCTGCCTGTTTATTTTGAATTAAATGAAGCTGCGAATTTCCCACCTGATACCATGCTCCAGGAAAATCAAAGTCTGGTCTTTTTAACTCAGGAAACCCAAGAAGTGTTCCGTAGAAGTGTTTTGCTTCTTTCACATCATTTACTGCAAGGCTTATATGATGCAATTCCGAAATAATCATCTTGATTACACGCCCTTTCTAAAGTAATTTAGCACTAGTATATCATTAGTTTTCTGAGCTTACTTTCCCTTTCCTAAAGAGAACCCTTCAAACAGCCTACCACCATGTGGTTCCAATATATCCTCCACAAAATGTATAACTTTGCACTTATCATCGATTTTATAAAATATATCAAACGCTTCCGCAAATGCTATTGCGTAGCTTTCATCAAACTCTGCTATAGAGCGAATTAGCCATTTAGACGAGCCAATCCACCTCTTATTAGTTCTTAGGAAAAATTCCGCTGCAAGTTCACCAAGGTGCCCAGCAATAAATATTGCCTCAGATCGATTTGAAGTACCAATAAAATCGTCTAGCACATCGGTAAGAAAATATCGCTTCAACTTAATGGTAGCTGCGTCCCACTTTTCTGGACCAGCATTTAATAGGGCTACTGCTTCATGTTTTATTTCATCTAAAATACCCTTGTCCTTTAAAACGGTCCCTTCTGCAATCATTCTTGGCAAACATGGTCGTGCCCTTTCACAATCGTTTTTAAGAAAGGCTTGATAGGATTCTAGGTTATGGCAAAACAGTTCTACTGGCCAACCTAACTCGACGAAGGATTCCCTGTAAGAAACGGCTAAACTACTATCAAAGACCACAATATCCAAGTCTGACGTGGGACTCTCCTGCCCACGGACCACGCTTCCCGCAAGTATCGCCCCTTCACATTCCGGAAAATAGCGTTTAATAATTTTCTCTGCGGCCTCGATTGCAGGTAATCTCTGTAATTGATTAGCTTTCATAATATAAACACCTCTTTTCCCAAAAGCATATCATAATAAAACGTTCATATTTCAAAAAATTATGCTCATCCTCCCTTCTCCCATTTCCCTTCTGGCTTATCCAAATGATAAACTATGGTATATATATCCTTTTTGGAGGTTTTAAGGTGAGACTGCTAAAACGCATTTTAATTGTTATGGGTATTTTACTTTCCTATATTCTGTTCATTGGTATTTTTTTCACCAATAAAGTTATGTACATTCGTAAAAAAACAAACGATGAAATCCTGGAACGGGAGAAATTGCTCGGCCACTTTAAAGAAGATGTGTATTTGAAGTTGCCTAAACGAGAACTTACCATCCCTTCCCCACTTGCATACAATATTTACGGGGAAATGTTTGATGTACCGGGGTCAACTCGTTATATAATTTTCAGTCATGGTGTAACACAGAACACCTTCAATTCCATTAAATACATGAATATCTTTCTTGAAAGAGGCTGGAATGTCGTATTATATGATCATCGTAGACATGGGAAATCCGGTGGAAAGACAACAAGCTATGGCTTTTATGAAAAGCACGATTTAAAAGCGGTGGTAGATTGGGTTCGCGAACACGCCGGAAGTGAAGCAACAATCGGGATTCATGGGGAATCCATGGGTGCTGCAACATTGCTAATGTATGCTGGAGGAATAGAAGATGGTGCTGACTTCTATATCGCTGATTGTCCTTTTTCAGATCTTGAGGAGCAGCTAACATATCGTTTAAAGGCAGATTTTAAAATCCCAAAACAGCTTGTCATGCCGATTGCCAATACTTTTTTACGCATAAGAGATAAATACTCCATCCGGGATGTTTCACCAATCAATGTCATTGAAAACATTGATAATCCTGTTTTGTTTATTCACAGTGAACCCGACGACTTCATCCCCATTTTGATGACCCAGCAGCTTTTTGAAAAGAAGAAAGGTAAAAAGCAGCTCTATGTCGCTAGAAACGGAATGCATGCGATGAGCTATTCCGATAATCGAGAGGAATACGAAAAGGCGATTGATGAGTTTTTGGAGGATATTGGTTTGGGAGCAGAGAAATAACTACTGAAGGAGCAACCAAACTGTTGCTCCTATTTTTATTCCCTAGAATAATTTTCTAACTTGAATTGAATCATATAGATAGCGATATCTTGGAAGGAGTGAAAGGAATGGATGAACAGATCAAGGAATTGAACGCCTTTTTGGAAGGCGAGTTCATGGGCATTCACGCTTATGAGCATTACATAAAACACACACAGGATGAAGCAATAAAGAAGGACTTACAAACGATTCAGCAAAACCATAAATTGCATGCCATTTTTGTGGCGGAAAGAATTCAAAACCTTGGTGGCGAGGCGGTCGATGATGTTGGCCTTGTCGGAGCTTTCCAGGAGAGAGTTCAACAGGTAAAGGGCTATCCGAAAGATTCCCGTACCATTATTGAAGGGGCCATACACGGGGAGGAGTTCGGGTCTGATATGATGGCGAAGTTTGTAAAGGGTGACTTGGATACGGAGAGCAAGAATATGGTGCAGTCCATATTGAATGAGCATAAGCAGCATATTGAATTGTTGAAGAAGCATTTGCATTAGAAACACAGAGTGGACGGTTATTAGCCGTCCACTTTTTTTTAACACCTAAATTTCATTTCTTATCTTTCAAATACATAAAGCTCTCCATTGTTTGCAATTTTGAATTCTGGCCCGCGATACCCGCGCCTAATTAATTCTTTCCTTAAAAAAATCATAATGCCACCATGACTGACAATTAACACCTTTTCTTTAGATGAAAGAATGTTATCAAGTGTGTTACTTAAACTTCTTGTTAACTCTTTTCTGCTTACTGGCTGTGACTTATGATTAAACAGCCATGCCGCACGAATAAAAAGCAAGTGCATACGTAGAGGAAGTCGAGCATTGGAAGGAAGTACAGGAGCCAATTGAATTTCCCGCAATTCCTTGAGGAGATGAATATCCCCACTATAAACTGCTTTTGCAGTTGTTTGTGCTCGCGGAAGATCACTCGAATAGCATTTCGTCCATTCAACACTTCCCAAATCGACTTCATTTTTCACTACCTCTGAAACGTCATATTCCTCCATCCAGCTAAGAAGTTCCTGCGAAGAAACGATACTATTTGGATAACCTCTTGCCACTTTGAAATGCCGAATCAAGCCTACTTTCAAGTCATCACCTCTATTTATACAATCAGAAAGATATTTATCATAATACTAGCATAAATATCCTTTGTATCCTTCTACCTTAACCTCATAATTTTCACTATAATATAAGAAACATAGAAATGAAGGAGATTATGGCATGCTGGAATATTTCAACGTAAACATCACTCCCTTTCAATCGGAACGAAGAGTGAGTGTTCTCTTACCAAAAGTCTATGCAACAACAGACAAGCGTTACCCTGTGTTATATATGCATGATGGACAAAATTTGTTTATCGATAGCGAGGCTAGTTTTGGGGTGAGTTGGGGGATTAAAGATTATTTGGAAAAGCAGTCCGATCTTGAGATTATTGTGGTGGGCATTGATTGCAATCATGAAGGGTATGAGCGTTTCAATGAGTATGCCCCATGGGAGAACAGAGAGCTTGGCCAAAGGCTTTTCAACGATGAGAACCTGACAGGCGGGAAAGGCAAAGAATACATAGATTTCCTTACATTTGAGTTAAAACCATTGATTGATGATAAATACCGTACCCTACCTGAAGAGACTGCAATGGCCGGAAGTTCCATGGGTGGACTTATTTCCACGTATGCTGCTTGCAAATACCCTCATATTTACAAGCGAATTGCTTCTCTGTCCTCTGCCTATTGGATCAACCAGGCGGAAATGGAAGCATTTGTAGAAGAAAGCGACCTGAGTGCAGTCGAACGTATTTATTTGGATGTTGGGACAAAAGAGGATACTTCCTTTATCAACCATCAAATTTACATTGATTCTAGTCAGGCTGTGTACGAAATTTTGGTGGAGAAGGTGGACAGAGTGCGCTTTGATGTGGTGGAGGATGCCGTTCATAATGAAGCGGCGTGGCGTGAGAGGCTTCCGGTGATGTTTGCGTTTTTATACAAGTGATAACACTACTAAGGACTCACCCGAATGAGTGAGTCCTTTCGTTAATTACTCTTTAAAACGTCTCGTAGGTAACCACTTCATCAAGTGGGAAGCGTAACGTGCCATGTGCTTCTGTAGCTGCTTTACCAACAGAAATTAGCATTACTGGTACATAGCGCTCAGGAATGTTAAATTCTTTTTTGAATGCCGCTTTGTCAAATCCACCCATCGGGACCGTGTCATAGCCTTTTTCTTTTGCTGCAAGCATCAGTTGCATAGATGCAAGAGAGGCATTCATTACTGCTTCATCACGGGCAAACTGATCGTTTGTGTATGCTCCGTGAATCTGAGTTGTTAGAATTTCTTTTACCTCCGGAGTCATGAATCCCTTTTCCACCACTTCTCCGTACACTTTTTCCGCATGATGGTTTGCTTCAAGATCACCTAACACGGCAATTGTGACAGAGCTGTCTACTACTTGCTGTTGATTGTAGGCTATAGGTAAAAGCTTCTTTTTCTGACTTTCCGATTGAATCACAAGAAACTTCCAGTGCTGCAGGTTCCATGAAGATGGTGCAGTAATGGTTGCCTCTAAAATGTCTTGTAAATCCTTTTGAGGCATTTCATATTGAGTATATTTACGGACAGAATGCCGTTCTTTCATCGTTTGTATTGCTGATTTACTAGTTGTGTTTTTCATGAAGAAATCTCTCCTTCTTCTTATCCTTGTGAATTTAATTACTAGTTATTTTTAACACACGAATATCTCAATGTCAAAATGTATGCATTCAAGATTATTTACAGTTTTTACAAAGCTTTGAATATTTTTCATTCAGTTTATTTCTATATCTTTTGTTATAAGCACATACTAATTGAGAAAATTTAAAGGAGGTATTATAATGACAGATCATCAAGTACATGAAAACCATCCTCATAAACATAGCTTGTCCTGCGGGCACACAAAAATTAAGCATGATGAACACATAGATTATGTTCATAATGGTCATCTTCACCATGAGCATAATGGACATTGGGATGAATGTATCATTCCAATCAGTAATACAAATTCAGATACTTGTAAACCATTGAATTGTGGCTGTACGCATGATAAAGATTGCGGACATGAGATGGTTCCACACGGAGATCACCTGGACTATCTTGTTAATGGACGATTGCATCATGTCCACGGAGATCACTGTGACGACCATGGTCCTGTTGAATTGGTATTTGTAAACTAACTTCTGACATAAATTAGCCCCTCAGGAAAACAATTGGAGGGGCTACACTTAGTTAGGCTTTTAATACCGCAATCACATACATACAGCCATCCACTCCCGCCAACGAACCATGTACCGTTTCCTTCGGCAGATAGATTCTGTCACCCTCCTGGCAGGTAACGAGGTCCTCTCCCACTTCCATGGAAATGCTTCCGGCTAGAATATGTAAAATCTCATTAGTTGGGTGGGTGTGAGTGGGATGCGCTTTGAAGGGTTCATCTTTCTGAACTTCCACATAACCTGTACCCTTAACCGGCAAGAGATCCATTACCACTTCTTCCAGAGAACCTCCTACTCCTCGTTCGATTCGAAAATCGGTAAATTTAGAATTGACCTTATAAGTAACCTTCGTCACTTTTTTCTCTAAGGACGAGTGAAATGGACATTTTGCTGTTTCCACTTTGTTATCATCCATCAGGAAATATTGCCTCCATTCTCTGGTTTCCGTTTTGCCGTACCAGTTCAAAGCTGGGTGTGCAGAAACCTCATCATAGGCTTCCATCCGCTCTCTAACCGTTTGTTGAAAGAGCTTTCCGATTTGAGTGTCCCCGTTTATTCCGTCAAACACCCATCTTGGCTGAAAGGTAATCATAAATGTCGATGCTCTCCTGCTTGCTCTTTTATCATGAACAGGTGTATTGCATACAACAAAAATCGGTTCATTATGAAAGGAAAATTCCCAGAGATAGTGCTCGGGATCTGTAGGGATATTTTCCGGCCACTCCTTTTCGTCCAGCTGATGTAGCTTGGAGAGTATATTCCAAAACTGCTTTTCATACTCCACCAGTGTTTTTTCCACTTCAGGTCTGAAGAAGACGACAAAAGATGTGTTCCTCCCGAGTCCCCTCGCTTCCTCCAGGTATCCCTTCAAAGCTCCGGCGAGTTCCTCCATTGCCTTATGACGGATTGGATTTTCTATAAAAGCGAAGCGAAGGGAGCCCTGTTTGAACCCTTCCACTCCAAATACACATGGAAAAGGACGTGACTCCGATAACATATCCTTTGTGAATTTCGAGAAGACATGACGGCCCCATGGAGGAACATTTTCGAGTGTGTACAGTGCCCCAATATCTACTTTCTGCATCAATTCCCCCCCTTTAGATAAGCTAATACTAATAATAGATACGAACAAATACACGCATCTATGCATGAAATTGCTTCTCCACCTCATATAAATTTATGGACAAGTCTGTTGTGTTAGGGGTAAATCATGTGGAATTAATATGGACTATTCTTCACTTTATGGTGCTTGGTATAAGTTTGGCCGCTCCTGTGGGGCCGATTAATCTCGAGATGATCAAACGGGGAATCGCTTCCGGTTTTTATGCCTCCTGGCTGGTAGGGTTGGGAGGGATGAGTGCTGATATTCTATTTTTGCTGATCATTTTGATTGGAATGGCACCGTTACTCCAGATTGAGTGGGTACAGGTATGCATGTATGGATTGGGAAGTGTTTTGTTATTTTACCTTGGTACATTTACGATTCTTAGTACATTAAAAAAGCGTAGAATCCTGGATCTTGGACAACCCATCCAGAAAAGCTCTTTCTTTGTGGGGTTTGGCATTGCGGCTTTCAATCCCATTAATTTTGTATTCTGGTTCGGAATTTTCGGCTCCTCCATTCAATCGCTTTCTGCGAACGGTTGGTTTACTGCAGCAGTAGGTTGCTTAGCCTTGTTACTAGGAATCTTTTTATGGAATCTGAATATCGCCTTCACTGTTCACTTTGCGAGAGCGTTCATTAAAGAACGCATACTTAAAACCGTTAATCTTGCCGCAGGTATATTCTTGATTGCTTCCGCATTTCCATTCATAATTAAATTTCTAAACCTTGTTTTTTAGCATGGTTTCCTCTCTTTTGTAAAGGTGCGAAAACAATGAAAGGTGCTTCCATTTAACCGATGGATTAGCACCTTTTTCTTTACTGTTTGTTTCTGTTCATATGGCTTTGAATCAACCTGATTTGCCCTCTATGGTTCAATTCATCCTCAAATACATGGAACCAACGGAAATAGTTGTTTGCCATATGGTTAGGACTTAATGGAGTCACCTCATCCATCCAGCTGTCGTCTTTTTCCATTAGTTCTAATTTAGTATGCTCGCGAACTAAGGCCAGTTTTTCGGTGTAGAAGGAAGCAGAATTACCTCTTGTTTCATTGAATGCTTTCTCTCCAAGTGTCAACCCGGCCTCCAGCTTCTGCATCTCTCATCCTTAGGGTCTCTCTCTTCAAAGGTCATTATTTGATAGATCTCTCCCACACACGCGATATGTAGTAGCAGACTGCTTATGGAATTACCCTGCCCATCCATTCTATATTCCAGTTCGTGAACCGTTAAATGTTCCACCGCACCAATTGTTGTCTTTCTTGCGTATTCCATCATGGATAACAAACAAGCGGCCGATTTCTTGGGTAAAGCCTTCTGGAGATTTCAATATGTATGTTTTATCCTTGATTTCTATCATTTTATTGCCTCCTTTGTGCGGAAAATATATATTCTTGTAATAAATTCCATGAACTCAGTATTGTTTTGGTCATCATGGGCACTTTTTTGACCTTGAAAATGCACTTCAGTTCGTTTACTGTCCAAACCCACCTATTTACTGTCGGTCTACTACAAAATACTGTCCGAATTTTTTAAATACAATCCAAAGTGACCCATTTACTGTCCAAACTCACTGCAATACAAACGAACCGACAAAAAGCGACAAACCTTCCCTTTTTAACAAACGACATAATACACGACCTCTTTGGTCTAAATTCCTAGATATGCGTTCTCTTTGAATACGATTTCCCCTTCAAGAAGATCACACATCTTTAAAGCCCCTTTAAATCTGCGTTCTAATCCCGCTTTGAATTCCACAAACAGTTCTTCTGATATGGAAGACTGCCAGGCAAAACGGTAACTCAATACCTCATCAGATTCAAATTTTTCAAGCGGGTTCAATGCCATTGCCATCTTGGTAGAATCAGCGTTTGATTGTGCAGATAAGTTAAGCAGAAGTACTTCCAGAATCTTAGCTTCCCTGTCGCTAAAATCATGGTTGTTCATTTTTACTGTTACATCTACCATTGCAATACTAATAACGAATTCCACCTTACTTCTTATATTTTTCTTGCACTATCAAATTCACCAAAACACTACAATAACCTTCCTTAAATTCCTATTTTTTATAATTGGCTGTTTTCGTAAACTTTGTTGCTTTTTCGTATTTATAAATCAACCGTTATATACCTTGCTATCGTGCTCTTTTCCTGGCTATACGGGATAGACTGCATGTAAATTAGAGTATGTAAGCAATAAAAAGTCCAATTTCCGACTTTTTACTATGAATAGCAACAATCTTTGAGAAAAGAGCCTTATAATTTTTTCATCATAAATACACAATTTGGGTCCTCTATATAATTTGCAAATGGCTCACAATATTCAAAACCATAGCTTTCGTATAGCTTCTGTGCAGGAAGAAATGCATCCAATGAACCTGTCTCAAGATACAATCGCTGATACCCACGCTCTTTTGCTGCATTAATTATGTATTGAAGAATCTGTCTCCCTACTCCTTTTCTTAAATGTAGGGAGGACGTTCGCATGGATTTCACCTCTCCAGTCTGGGCATCCAACTCCTTCAGAGCTCCACAACCGACAATTTCTCCATCCTCCCATGCGCTCCAGAATGTGACATCCGGTTTTCTTAAGGCATCCAGGTCTAAATAATGGTTACTTTCTGGGGGAGATAAAAGGTTAAGATTTTTCATATGCTCCTCGACAAATGTAATAACGACCGGATCGGTAACATGATCAATTCTGATTTTCATTTCGTTTTCCTCCTATTTGCAATTCTTATTACATCTAGCAGTATCAAACTGTTTTATAATTCCTCAGAATTACGCCTTATTCTATTCAACTCTTCCTTCACCTTCTTCATTTGTACGACCATATAAATATTGAAAAACATGGATGCAAAAAGGAAGGTGTATAGCATTTCTTCCAAACCCGTATGTCGAAGAGTAAAAAGAACTACTAAAATAGCAAGGATTATTCCATTAAACAATACTATTCCCCTTCTATCATTGCGACCTCTTCCTTATTTTAGCATTAAATTCCAATATTGGACTATAAAAAAAGATGAACCCAAAAAGGATCCACCGTGTTCCATCTTATACCTTCTTAACAAACTCCGTCTTCAGCTGCATCGCACCGAAACCGTCGATTTTGCAATCAATGTCATGGTCTCCATCTACAAGTCGGATGTTTTTAACCTTTGTTCCTTGTTTTACGACGGACGAACTTCCCTTTACTTTCAGGTCTTTTATGACCGTCACCGTATCTCCATCGTTCAGGATGTTTCCATTTGCATCTTTGAATACTTTCTCTTCTTCGACTTTCTCAGAACCTGGATTCCATTCATAAGCGCATTCCGGGCAGACTAATAGATTTCCATCTTCATATGTATATTCCGAATTGCATTTAGGGCAGTTTGGCAATGTTGACATGTATTTGGTTCCTCCATTTACACTTCTATTATTAGACTATTATTAGGATAGCATAATTTACTGGCTTGACTCTCTATTTTTATAAAATCATTTATACATTTTTTACCTAAATTACTAAATTTCATGATATAATTCTTTAAAATTCATTTGGCGGTGAAAATATGATCGTAGATAATCAAAAGACCGAACGTAAAACATACCCTACTAATCTCATGACACAAAAAACCACAGCTACCAAGTTAGCCATTATTTTACCAGGAGCTGGCTACACCTCCCAAGGTCCTCTGTTGCACTTTTCTACGGGACATTATTTCAATCAAGGATTTGATTGCCCTTCAAGTTAATTACAAGTTTAGTGATGCCGAGCTGGACCACTTTGATGCAGACCGTTTTTCCAACAATGTACTGCATACGTTGGAAGAGATTCTGAAAGAGAAACACTATGACCAATTTATCATTGTGGCCAAATCAATCGGCACCATTGCACTATCGCATCTCACGAACCAGCCTTCCTTTAAAAAAGCCACTGCCATCTGGCTGACTCCTCTTCTACATCGGGATGATGTGTATCAGGTGATGTTACAGGGAGAGAAGAATGCTCTATGTATAATTGGTGATAAGGATTTTTGCTATAAGGAAGATCGATTTGCAAACCTGAAATCAAATTCTAATATGAAAACACTCCTTATCCCAAATGGTGATCATAGTCTAGAGAACAAAGAAGATGTCTTAGGTTCTTTAGACATGTTGAAGACCGTTATAACTGGCATCATTAAATTTCCATATTGATACATCAACGGTACAGAGTTTCCTCTCGTACCGTTTCTTACGCACAAAAAGTAAAGCATTATTGACACTATGTTAATAATACTTTACATTAAGTATATAAAAGCTAACATAAAGGAGAAACATAATGCTTTGTAATCGTGTGAAGGAATTAAGGGCTCGGCACGGTTTTTCTCAATCTTATTTGGGAAGCCTGGTCGGTGTTACCAGGCAAACAATCGGCTTTATTGAAAAAGGGGAATTTTCACCTTCCATTGCATTGTCCTTGAGACTTGCCAAACATTTGAGGGTAAAGGTGAATGAATTATTCTGGTTAGAAGGGGAGGATGAATAGAATGAATCAAGATTTAAGGGTTCAGCTACCATTATGGACGATAGTATTCTGCATACTTTTGATGCCGTTGACTTATAGTCTTGTACAATTGTTTGATTTGATGATTCATAATTTTGATGCTTTTTTTGTTGTAAACGGGACGGAAACTTCATTTAATTGGAGTTTAACACCTATTCATATATTGATAGTGAGTGTGGTGTTACTTCTGTTATTCTATATAGCATTTTTCAAAAGGTATCGAAAACATAATAAGGAGAACCCTGGGGGGAAACTCTATCTATTTGTGTTTCACCGCCCTGGTGAGTTATTGGAAGATGATGAAATGCTTCAACAGGTTTCGAAAAATGCCACGAGAAAAGTGTACATACTTTATGCCAACGCTCTCCCGCTTCTGGCTTTATTGATGGTAATTCCCATTCACAGGTTCTATTTCATCATGGGGATTTTGATAGTCATCATTGTTCAGAACTTTCTCTTTTATAGGGAGATTCGTCAATATTTTTCTGGCAACTACACCTTTACTGATTCCAACAATGGGACAGATCGCAAACTCTCCAGAATGAACAAAAACATTGTTCGAGGAATTATGCTTTTTTCCCTAGCTATTTTTGTATTAACTGCTGGCAGAATTGCTAAAATCCACTCCAACTCCCAGAGCATCCTGCCTCAAATGGAAGCATGTATGGACAAGGGTGGTACAGCTGTTGTAGAAAGTGGTAGTTTATGGAGCCTTACTAAATTCACATGCGAATAAAATGACATGAGGCATTGCTGCACGCAATGCTTCATTTTCTCTCCAATATGCTTTTGATTTTGTCTGTGTACATCTTATCTAAATCTTCCGCTATATAATGGAAATTCTTCATGCTGGATTCTTTGGTAATCCCCATTCCTACTAGGCGGTCGTCTAGCTGATTCAGAACAAAGGTTGGATGATCACCCTTTACGTCAAAACTACCGGCTTCATCATTCAGATCTATCTTTTTTCCATCAATGAATTCGATCTTGTAATAAAACTCCCCTTTTTTGTGTGTGAATGGAAGATAAAAATTGTCTCCACGAACGCCAGCATCTATTTTCACCACATCACGATAGTCATACTTCTTGCCTTGTGGATGCAGGAAAGAATGGTCAATGATTGTCTCCTCCGTTATTACCGTGACAGATGTAAAGATAATATAGAACCCGATTATATTGGTTACGATGAAACCGGCCCATAGAGCCTTTCGTTTTCCAGTGGGAGAAGGCTTCTCCCTATACTTCCTAAAGAAAAAATAGAAGAATAATAGAAAAAGATAAAGGACAATTATGATGATAAATCGAGAGTATGGATATTTAAATACCCAGATCAGATAGTCATCAGGTACAAAAATCATGTACTGAAGATATCCAATTAAAATAAATATGGCAAAACTTAAAATTAAGACCATCAAGAATCCCAATAAATAAATTAGAATTCTCCCTGCTATTTTCAAATTAATTTCCCCAATCAAAAAATAAAATGGTGTTATCACTGCTTCAGGTCAATAAAGAATCTATAAAACTAGCAAAACCCTCTATCCCGCGATGAAACTGAATGGAACCAGCCACGATGATACAAGACATACCAATGCCACTCATCAGCCCTGTAAATGATCGGAGGAAATTGTTACTCATTCTCCACCCCCGAAGCTGAGAGTAGCCATCCATAACCATCGGAATGTTCAAAAAAACACCGAACGCAACCATCTTAAAAAATGTAACGTCAGCTGCCATCCATAGCAATGGGACCACAGCAAGGTAACCTATCAATATGGACATACATCTGTAGCACATAGGGAATTGCTTGCCCCCTATGACAAGAGAGCGCTCTTTCTTTCTATGACAAGGAAAAAAGCGTAAAGTTAACACTGAATTAATATATTCATTCATTTACTGTGCCCCTTAATTGAATGGATTGCAGTCACAGTCTGTGCAATCTAACCCATTTGATTTCCCAGAAGATCTCTCTGAAGATCTCGGAAGTGGAATATGACAATAGAGACAATCCCATATCCCGCCACTTGTCTTTTTCTTTTTCTTATCCTGTCTTTTCATATAATAATGGATACTTGCAAATAGTCCAATCATACTAAGAGTTAGAAAAATAATGCTAGCCACAAGCTCTGACGTCGAACTAGAAACAGTAATGCCATAAATACTCCCTATTGAAGTTATACCTAATAAAGCCCATAAAATAAAAATCATTTGCAACCCTCTTTTTGTTGTAGTTAATTTATAGAATACTATACGCTTATACTCCACTCCATACAATTCTTTCCTTATCCTGAATATCCTGCTTCCTTTTGTCGAATATGTATCTTTCTTCCTATTAATTTAGTTAATACTCCAAGTCCTTACGCTCATTTTTTAAAAATCTATTCTGAAAGCGCTCCTTTTTCAGATAGAATAGATGGGGAGATATCTCCTAATTAATTCAAAAGGAGTGTTGAAATGAGAAGGTTGGTGGTCTTATTGTTAGTAGCATTGCTAGTTGTACCTGTTTCCGTTAATGCCGGTACTATTGGAGGGAAAGATAATCCCGGTGGTGTTCCTGGCCAGTGGTATGTGGGTGATACACCAAGCAACGTCGATCCGAACAAACCCGTCCTTGTTTTCATCCATGGAATAAACAGTTCCTCCCGTACATGGTGGGAAAGCAATAACATGTATCAGACAGCCCTGAATAACGGGTATGAAACGGCATTTATCGATGTGCATCCCGATAAGAACATGTGGGATAACGGGTCCATCATCAATAGCCGGATTCGTGATATATCCAACCATTTCAACCAAAAGAAGATTGTGATTGTCGCTCATAGTAAAGGTGGAATTGATGCACAAAACGCTCTTGTCCATTACGGAGCACATTCATATGTTTCCAACCTCATCACCCTATCCACCCCTCATTACGGCTCACAGCTCGCGGACCTTGCCTACAGTGGCTGGGCAAGCTGGCTTGCAAGTATTCTTGGAAGTAAAAATGACGCAACCTACTCCCTTCAAACCGGTTATATGAACAGCTACCGACCTCAAATGGATAACCATACAAACCGAAACCGCAATAAAATCTATACACTCGCCGGAACTAGCTGGGGAAGCTTCGGCTCATCACTTTACTGGGGTGGTCTATACTTAAGCTCATACGGATCAAACGATGGTGCGGTCACCGTCAATAACTCCCGCCTTTCCTATAGTACGCAGGTCAGAGTCAGTAACTGGAACCATACGACAGTCCGTGAAGGCGGTACATTCCAATACTTCCGTCCTTACTTAACAACTACTCAAACAGCCGGTTTCGCCCTTGGCGAGGCAGCTGCAACTGTTGAACCCATGGAACAAGAGCCAGTTAACATAAGTACACTTCACCGTGGCGGTCAGTTCCAGAAAGTAGTAAAACAAACCTTCACAGTTGAGGAAAATGTACAAAAAATTGATTTAGATTGGCTGAGCGACAAACAAACTAAAGATATCGAAATTATCAGTCCTTCTGGAAAGGTGTATTCGACCTTTGCCCATTCCATCGATCAGGAAATTTTCAAAGGTGGACACCACCACACCTTCCAAATTCAGTCACCTGAACAAGGGCAATGGACAGTAAAAGCGAAGAAAGATAAAGCTGCCTATCTAATGACGGTAGGCTTCCATACAGACCTTAATGAGGAAGTCGTATTGGAAGATGCCACATTTGAACTGAAGAATAAAGGACAAAAAGTGAAGAACATGAATGTGGATGTCAAAATCAATAAAGACGGAAAGGCAAAAGCTGACTTTGGGATGAAAGTTGCCAATAAAGGAAAGATTGACGTGGACTTTAGAGAAGAAGGCGTCTATACCATCACGCTTGATGTAAAAGGTACAACGAAAAACGGCAATCCTTTTGAACGGACAATCGTCAAATCTGTTTATGTAGATAAAAACGGCAATAGATATTGATTTAAGAGAGTGCTCTTCCGACTTGGAAGAGCACTTTTATTAATATTCGGTTTGTACTTGTCTAAAATGATGTAACGCTGCATATCCAAGAAGAAATGCACCAACGAGTATTTGAGAAATCATAAAAATCTTTGCACCAGAAGTTGGTGATCCTGCTATTAATCCCGATCCAATAAGTAAGAGTACTCCCAATAGACTTACAAACAAGTTGCGTTTTGTTCCAGACTTAAGAAATTTATTGCCTAATGCGAAGACCAAATAAATAAAACTAATCATCATGATGATTGGAAAGATCGGTTTGAATTTAATGGAATATATAAAGTAGTCCAGCTGAGATATACTCCCCCGCTCCACTTCCCCATTATGTAACCAAGACGTGATAACTGCTGAGTGCTTCCATTCGAAAGAATTATCAACAAGCTCGCTCCCCTCATACCACGAAGCGAAAGTCGCGATGATGAAAAACATAATTGCCAGACCGAACGGGATTGTTTTTTTCAAGCTCATTTGTATTAACCCCCTTTGTTATTTGCTTCTACTGAAATAAACGTTTTTGACAGCAGAAAGGTTTCATTAGGTCCGTTTAATTATTTTTGTAATAGGGAACTACTACATCATTGAGGAGGTTCACCTATGAAGAAAACAATCATCTATGCTGCCGCCTTAATTGTGGTTGCTCTTATCGGGGCAGGTTTTTATAGTGGCTATCAGAACAATAAGGAAACAACTAATTCAAATCAATCACCGAAAACGATGGTCACACTTGGTGACTCATTAACTTATGGGGTTGGTGACAAGTCCGGTGAAGGATACGTGGAAAACTTAGAAAAACTGATCCAGGATGAAAAAGGCGCGAATGTTAGAGTGAAGAACTACGGTATCCCTGGACAAGAATCTGACGGTGTCGTAAAGCAAGTGAAGCTTACCAACATTCAGAAGGACATCCGCAACGCTGATTATATTATTCTCTTTATTGGCACCAATGATTTAATTCAAAGCAATGGCGGCGACTTGAAAGGAATCAATGAAGAAAAAATCAAAGAAGGCGCTGTAGAATACGAAGAGAATATACAAGAAATTCTTAATAACATTCGTCAAGAAAATAAAGATGCTCCAGTATTATTTCTCGGGTTATACAATTCTTATCCAGATTCTGCTGAACTTGAAGATATTATTGTGCAATGGAATGAAAATAGTCAAAAGATAGTGGATGATTATGAACGCATTAAATTTATTTCCACCAATGATCTTTTCAAGGAAAAATCAAAGGAATATTTCAGTGACTCTCTTCACCCCAATGAAAAAGGGTATGAGTTGATGACTAAAAAGATTATTGATGAATATGATTTTTAAGATTGAAAACGCTCAGGATTTGAGCGTTTTTATTTTGGGATAAGAGATTTTAAGTATTCCCCAACATTTTCATTAGAGAAGTGGTCCCCTTCTTGAACAAATTTATTTATCAGGTGAACGTGTCCCACTCCATATATGACTAAAAGTCGGTCATTTTCGCTGGCTAGATTTTTTATGTTTTTGTAGATTAGTAAATTACGATAATACCAATAATTTGCCACCCACTTAGCACCAATAGGATCATCATCCTCCCCTATTAACGCAATATCCATATATAGTTGAAGATTCTTCCTCACTTGTTGTATATCATTCAAAAATATAAGAAATTCCCCAACTGTTGAGGTCTGGGACTTTTCATTGGCTTCGTCCACCATCTTTTCTAAATCCCTAAATACTTGCCTAGACCTCTCTGTCTCATTCCTTTGCATGTATTCGAATATATCTGGTACACCTTCTTCTTCGTTCCAATCTACTGCAAATATGTTGGAGTGACCCAATTCTTTTGCTAGTCGAAACCCGATTTGATGACGTTCATTAACTGAAAGCTTTTTTTCTCCAGAAAGGTATTCTTGATACTCATTAGTTAACTTCTGTTGATATTTATAAGGGTATTCCAATACTATTTTTGTTGGCGAGAATTTCTTCAGACAATCTATTATTTTACGTATTTCCTCTTGCTTTTGTTCATTTAAAATATCTATTTCTGTTGTTTTCGCATAATCTTGAACAGCCGATTTTTCAAAATGGTCTGTACCAAATATCAAAATAGATGGAGTATTGGACATAACTTTTTCCTTTTCAGATCTAGCTTCGAATTTTTTAAAGAGCTCTATCATTCTTGGATTCAATTCAAAGTGTTCTTCCTGCAATTCAATAAGTGAGATACTTTCGTTTAGCTCTTTTAACTTTACCGCTAAACTCTCCACTCCGAATATTTCCGTAAAGGTATGGCTTCCTACAAGTAGATTTACACCTGTAAACTTAGCATACTGAATCGTATATAAGCTTGCCTCTCCAGTTATATAAGTGTCGCAGCCCTGTTCCAAGGCAAATCTTATATGATCGGTCGAATTACCCGCACCAGTCAGCACTCCTACTTTTTTAACTGTATTCTCATTGTTTTTCCACGCTCTGACAGGCTCGTTCAACTCAGTTCTCATTTTATCTGCAAGAGCCTCAAAACTTTTCGCTTCGTTAAACTCGCCAAGACCTGGAATACTAGCGTTCTTGTACTCGGAAAAACGTATGATATTATCAATACCAATTCTGTTCATTAATGAAGTGCATGTTCCAAAATCAATATAATCAAGTGGCCCATGGATCCAGAAATGGCTAATATCATATGCTTTTAATCTCTTGATACATTCTTCTTTTAAACCATAAATAAAATCCCAAGCATCATGGTGAGTTAGAATCAAATCAACATGTGCAGCTCTTGCCTGTTCAATCACTTCAATGGAAAGGTTGGTTGAAAATCCAATCGTCTTTATTATCTTATTGGAAGTGTATGAAAACCCGTAATCATCATGGAATTCTTCCAGTAACTCTTTAGAAAATAGTTCGTTGATAATAGCGTTAAATTTTGCAATATCCATCATAGCCTCCCTGCAATATGTTTAGAAATCAATTAATCTATCTCTTTTATCAAAAGACTCAATTCCTCTTCAATTGAAGTCCCATTGTCTTTTTTAGTTAGTTCAAATGGTTTTTTATTGAGACAAGCGTGTTTCAATGCCAGAAAACTATCAATTGGGAACGTGTAATTTTGCCACACTTGGCGATAACCTAATATTCCACGTTGTTTAATTACTCTGTCTATTTCCTTCACTACACATAAAACAAAATCATCAAAATTACATACAGTTTTTAGTATTACTCTAGGAAAATTTTTGTTTTGAACTCTTTCGGCCATATAATTTTGTTTTTCCGTTAGAGTTATCTCTAACTCCTGAAAGTTACGATTAAACTCCCACCCTAATAAGATTGGCCCCATATGCCAATCAATTCCCCCATTTCTATGATGAAAAGCTCCTTCTTTCCAGCTTAATTTACATAGGGGATGTTTCGATGCAAGGTACGATAAAAAGTCTCCTAGTGCATCGGAATGAAAGGTAGGAGAAAATTCGAATTTCTTACCATTCACTTCAAAAATACATGTTGCATTTCCGCTTTTTATATCCACATATGAAAACTTCATTTATTGCACCCCATTAATAATTAAATATTTTGGTTTCTTGTCAATTATTTCAAACATTTGGCAATAACTCAATATAGTAAAAACAAAAGCAGGCTTGATTCTAATAGAATCAAGCCTTTTCCTATTAAAATTCCAACTCCCGTAGCAATTTCTTTCTAGAGTAAAAGTAGTAGATCAATTGAATCATTAAATAAACCCCTGAAACGCTTCCGAAATGCATGAGGAAATGATGATTTTCCATGATACCCCCTACATCCTGTGAAAAGGATAGAACATAGATAAATGCTAAGCTGCATCCGAGGATTGGTGCAAAAAAGAATAATACGCCCATTTCCTTCGATATAAGTGTCTGCATTTCCTTTTTGGTTATCCCAATTTTAAACAACTTTTTATACTTTGCCTTTTCCTCATCTAAATTGGAGAAAATAGTAAGGTAAAGCAGAATGAAAGAGCCAAAGAAAAATAGGATACTTATGAACGTAGATACCAAAAGCATGATTTTAGATGAAGTCTTAATGGCATTGAATGCCATGATTTTAGAGACTGGTTGAAAGATTTCTTGACTGTCTTCTTCATTAAATGTTAGACGTACACTTTCAAAAGGAGGCGTGTTTTGATTAAGTTCATCCATCGTGTTTTTCAAATTCTCCGTCACCACTTCTGTTTGCTTCCAATTCTTGAAATTCAACAAATGCAAGGTGACTTCATCGCCCACTAAATCGCTACTTAGCTCTTGGAACACCTTATCATGAACAACCAGTACCGAGTAAGGCGTGAATCTATGAGAATTCAATTTGTCGTTCATCACATATTTTTTACGCTCAAATTGATAAGGGTTGTTTCCATCCATGAGTTGAAGCCCATTTTCGTACATACCCTCATCGTTTACATACTCTGGATCCGAATTTATCCATTCAATCAATTCATCCTCTGACAATATTTCTTCTGTATCCATAATGCTATTATAGTCAGAGATTCCCATGAACGTAAAATCAAAATAGGCATCTTCCCAGTATGGATCATCTTGATAGAAAATGAACATGTTCACTTTCTCGTAATCTTCAACAGGGTTTTCCGGTTTATCAACAATCTTGACCAATTCTTCTTTTATTAGCGTATTCTTTGTTTCGGTCTCTGCGTAGAAAAGATCATATGGATTGGAGTTGATTGCCTGCCTTTCTCCTTCAGCACCGACGATTAACATCATGCTTGTGTAAAAGATCGTGACCATGCTCATGATGGTGATCAGGAGCATAATCGCCACCAACTGATTAAATTTATACTCAAGATTGCTTAAAGCCAGCATCCTTTTAAAATAGTAGGGTTTATGTTTCCGTGCCCTTTCTATCAAGAAACTCATCCCTTGAGAAAGGACAATATAAAGACTCATAAATACTCCCAGAGTACTTAGGAGCAGATATCCACCTGCATCACCTTGGGCGAAGGACGGTATGGCAAAAGTACAATACAACAATACAACACTGCCAATCAACAGGATTATCCCGAGCAACCCAAAAACAGGACTCCTACCTTTAATCATATCTGCCACTTTTTCACTTTTCAGATTGTGTGATACGCTTCTCCTCAAGGTCAAGTATAGAGTGATAAAAACTGAAACCAGGAAGATAGCAAGATATGTCACGATAGAATAAACGATCATTTCCTGAGAGAGATGGAATGGCACCTCTCCTAAGCCAGAGAATTTGATAAATAGTAAGAATAATAACCGTGAAAAAACCATCCCTGTCAAGATACCAGCTACCATGGAGGCAAATGCAATCAGCGCATTTTCCACTAATAAAAGTTTTGCGATATCTCTTTGGGACATTCCTAATGTCATCAAGAGTGCGAACTCCTTTTTCCTTCTCCTAGTAAAAATACGGTGGGCATATGTAATAAAGAAAACCGTGAAAAAGACTAGCGCAGCTCCGGGGATGGATAATGCATCCTTTATACTCTCGCTCTCTTTCACATTCACTACCGAATCATTGAAATAGATGGTGCTATACATAAAGAAGAAAAAGACGGCAAATACGTTGCATAGAAAATAAAATAAGTATTTCTCCTTGTTTCCTTTCGCCATTTTCCAAACAAGCTGATTAAAGGTCATGGCTCCTTCCTCCCAACACGGCAAGATTGTCCATGATCTGATTTAGGAATTCCTTTCGATCCCCTTTTCTGACAATATAAGAATCAATTTTCCCATCTTTTATAAAAACAACCTTCCGACAATAGCTTGCAGCAAATACGTCGTGCGTGACCACCACCACGGTCGTGTCGAGCTCTTCCCCAATTTTTTCGAAACACTCCATGATAATTGAGGATGATTTTGAATCCAGGTTTCCTGTCGGTTCATCTGCGAAAATAATAGAAGGACCGTTCACAAGTGCACGGCTGACCGCGGTCCTTTGCTGCTGCCCACCTGAAATGTTAAATGGGTGTTTATCCAATATGGATTCTATTCCAAACAGTTCGGAAAGCTCCTTCACTTTTCCATCCATTTCTGACACTGATTTTTTCTCCAACACCATCGGAACAAGCATATTTTCTTTCACTGTCAGACTATCGAGCAGGTTGAATTCCTGGAATACAAACCCCAGTTGTTTTCTCCGAAAGAGGGCTAGTTCGTTCCCGGTCATTTCACTGATCTCTTTCCCGCTTATATACACTTCTCCAGATGTTGGTGCATCAATTCCACTCATCATATGAAGCAGAGTCGTTTTTCCGCTTCCAGACGGGCCCATGATGGCGATGAATTCCCCTTTATTTATCGAAAGATCCACCCCATCTACCGCTGTAGTTGCTCCGTCCCCACTCGATTCTCCATATATCTTCACTAATTTATTGGCTTCTAAAATTGTTTCCCCCATCGTCTCGGCCTCCTATTTCAACTAGAGATGTTAATTCACCACTCATGTATGTATTTTACTAAGTAGCACTTTACTGAACCATGGAACAAGACGAAAAATACCTTACAGTTTTGTAAGGTATCGAATCGTGACGGTTGTCCCTTTTGATACTTCCGACTCTATTGTGATTTGGTGGTTCAGCCTGTCTGCAATTTTCTTGCAAAGATAAAGCCCAATACCTGAAGAATTCTGGTATGCCCGTCCGTTTTCTCCTGTGAAAAATGCTTCAAACACTCTTTCGATATCATACGATGGGATGCCGACCCCTTCATCCGTAATGGAGAGAACAATAGCCTCTTCTTTCTTTTCCACATGAAATCTTATCTTTTTGTTGCCTTCTTTTCCACTCGAGTATTTAATCGCATTGGAGATGATCTGATCCAGCATGGTTTCATTCCATTTCTGATCGGTAATGATGAATGCTGCTTGTTCCTCACTATTCAAAACCGGGAAAACAGATTGATAGATAAACTCACTTTTCCGGTTGTTTATCACTTTACGTAATGATGAGAGCAGGTCGATTGACTTGATATCCAAATCATTTTCAAAGCTATCCATTCTGACCATGGTCAAACCTTGTTCAATGGCGGAATGTAGCCGTTTATTTTCCACTTGTAACCTCTCCAAAGCTTCTGGACTGACAGGTGATTTTTTCTCGTTCTGAATGATTAAATCCATTACAGATACCGGGGTCTTCAGGTGGTGCATCCAGTGTGATAGGAAATACAGCCTTTCCTTATTCTTTGCGATCTGTTCATTTTTTTCACTGGAATGTTCTTGGTTTACCTTCTTAATCCAATGATAAAAAGCCTTTTGTTCTTCTGTATACACCTTCAAATCTGCATACTGATTATTGAACATTTTTCCCAACGCTTCGTTCACTTGATAATAACGGTATCCATCAATAAGGAGGTAGACAGAAAGAAGAAAAATCCCTACGGAAAAAGGATACAGAACCTCCGAGTTAGCGGGCTCACTCAGATGAAAAAATGTGATTACAGAGCCGATGTTAAAGATATAGAACGAAATTAGCAGGGCTCTATCCTTAAAGAATCTCCTCAGTATTCCCTTACCCATTTGTTTTGCCTAACGGAGTAGGAACACTCAGCATATAGCCCACTCCTCTTTTGCTTATAATGACATTTGAGAGTCCAAGCGAGGAGAGCTTTTGTTTGATTCGCGTCATGTTGACTGTCAACGTATTGTCATCAACAAAGGTTAACGAGTCCCATACTTCTTCTATTAGTGTTTCTCTTGGAATATAGGTTTCATGGTGTTCCATCAGTTTTTTTAATAATATGTATTCATTTTTACTAAGTTCTTCCCTGTTCCCACCATATTGAATTGCAAGGGTTTGACTGTCTAGTTTCAGAGCCTCCACAGATAATTCACCCTTGTCTTTTGTTGCGTATTCTCCGTACACCCGTCTTATCGTCGCTTTTATTTTTGTATGTAACAATTCAAAGGTAAAGGGCTTGGTTATGTAATCATCCGCACCAAGTTCCATCGCCATGATTTGATCCATCTCTGTACTTCTCGCGGAAATGATAATGATAGGAACCATTGATTGCTGTCGGATGCTCCTGCATAAAAAATATCCGTCATAGTATGGTAGATTAATATCTAATAAGACAAGGTCTGGTTGTATGTCTGAAAAGCTCTCCATAATATGTTGGAAATCCGTTGGCTGGTGAATTGTGTAGCCATATCGTTCCAAATGTCCTCCGACAAGCTCATTTAATTGCCTATCGTCTTCAATAAGCATGATCTTATGCATGGTTTGAAAACCCCTTTTGTTTTGCCTTGGCTGTTTTATGTATATTTTACCATAGAAATTGTCGGGGCTTCTCAGTGAACCAATTAATAAAATCACCCTACAAAACTTTCCATTGGGAAAGTGGATGATTTTTGTTCTTGTTATGCATCAATTTTATTCAGAATTTTCCCAATATAAATTCTTCCTTTAATATGCTAAATTATTCTTGTGTTATCAATTGAGAGGAGTTGAGCTTTAGGATGAAGAAAAAGGGACAATCAAAGAAAGTGTTTTTATCCGTTTTGTCAGCCGCAACGATTCTATCAACTGTTGCTTTAAGCAGTCCATCAACAGGGGGAGCAAACAGCTTTGAACTAGATTTCAAGGGAGTCAGCCAGATAACAGAGAAGAAGACAGTTTCTAAGAATGGAAAAACTGGTGAAGCTTCATTTCTAGCGGAAACAGAAAATAGTAAAATACCAAATGGCTTGAAGAAAAAGTTAGAAGTTGTACCGAAAGATAACAAGCTTCATATCGTTCAATTTGATGGTCCAATATTAGAAGAAACGAAAAAAGAGCTGGAGTCTACTGGTGCAACAATTGTAGATTACATACCGGACTATGCATACATTGTGGAATACAAAGGGGATATCGCAAAAGCCACGGATGGCATTGCTCACCTTGAATCAGTTGAGCCGTATCTGCCTCTCTATAAGGTAGATCCACTATTATTCACCAAAGGTGCTTCTGCTTTAGTGAAGGCCGTTGCACTTGACGCAAAACAAAACAATAAAGAAATCGATTTTAAAGGTATTGACGAAATTGTTCAATATGCTGCCAACAATGATGTTCTCTATATTTCTCCAAAGCCGGAATATAAGGTGATGAATGATGTAGCGAGAGGGATTGTCAAAGCCGACGTAGCCCAGAATAGCTATGGATTATACGGCCAAGGACAAGTAGTTGCAGTTGCTGATACAGGTCTTGATACCGGTCGCAACGACAGCTCCATGCATGAAGCTTTCCGTGGAAAAATTACAGCATTGTATGCGTTGGGACGATCCAATAATTCCAATGATCCGAACGGTCATGGTACCCACGTTGCCGGATCGGTGCTTGGAAACGGAGCAACCAATAAAGGAATGGCACCACAGGCAAACCTAGTGTTCCAATCCATCATGGATAGCAGCGGCGGATTGGGCGGTCTTCCTTCTAATCTGAGCACTCTATTCAGTCAGGCTTATAGTGCCGGGGCAAGAATCCACACGAATTCTTGGGGTGCTGCAGTGAATGGAGCGTACACGACAGATTCAAGAAACGTAGATGATTATGTTCGTAAAAATGACATGGCTGTTCTTTTCGCAGCTGGGAATGAAGGACCGAACAGCGGAACCATCAGTGCACCAGGTACTGCGAAAAATGCCATTACAGTTGGAGCGACGGAAAATTATCGTCCAAGCTTTGGATCTTATGCAGACAATATCAACCATGTTGCTCAGTTCTCTTCCCGCGGACCGACTCGTGATGGTCGTATCAAGCCGGACGTAATGGCGCCGGGAACATTTATCTTATCAGCACGTTCTTCCCTTGCACCAGACTCTTCCTTCTGGGCAAACCATGACAGCAAATATGCGTACATGGGCGGAACTTCCATGGCAACACCGATTGTCGCAGGAAACGTAGCACAATTACGCGAGCATTTTATCAAAAACAGAGGCATCACACCTAAGCCATCTTTATTGAAGGCGGCTCTAATCGCTGGTGCAACTGATGTGGGTCTTGGCTTCCCGAACGGCAACCAAGGTTGGGGCCGTGTAACATTGGATAAGTCTCTGAATACAGCGTTTGTAAACGAAACAAGTTCTTTGTCTACAAGTCAAAAGGCAACGTATTCCTTTACAGCAACAGCAGGCAAGCCACTTAAGATCTCCCTAGTTTGGTCTGATGCTCCTGCAAGCACATCCGCTTCTGTGACATTGGTGAATGACCTTGACTTGGTGATTACCGCTCCGAACGGAACACAGTATGTAGGGAACGACTTTACGGCTCCGTTTAATAATAACTGGGATGGCCGTAATAACGTAGAGAATGTGTTCATCAATGCACCACAAAGTGGAACATATACTGTTGAGGTTCAGGCTTACAATGTTCCTCAAGGGCCACAGGCGTTTGCATTGGCGATTGTGAATTAATAAGTTTTTGATCTGTAGAAACTGCTGTAATTGAGGGGAATAACTCTCGATTGCAGTGGTTTTTGTTGTTTTTTTGGAGTTGGGTTACTGCCTTAAGTGCAAGCTCATGTACTGAATGTCCGAAGATTTTTGATTCTTGACCGAAGATCTTGCATTCTTGACCGAACCAAAAATTCGAATGACCAAACCCCACATGAAACTTGACCGAACTACACCAGTTCTTGTCCGAAGAATCCATTAATCCTCTTTAAAATGTCCGAACAGCTAAGCAAATTGTCCTAACCATTTTTCACACACACTAAAAAGCACGTTTTGCATACTTTTTTGGCCATTTTTCCGATCTTACATCCACAACATAGTCCCCAAATAAAAAACGCACCCAGGAGTATGCCGACTCCTATTAAAGAGCCGTCAATTCCAGGTGCTTTCATTCACTCAAACTAATCTTCGTTCGTTTCCCCATTATTCGTTTCATTTTGTTCCATGTTCGTTTCGTTGTTGTTCATTTCTTCATTCTCAGCGGCGCATCCAGTTGCAAGAGCTAATAATAGTACGGAAGATGATAATGCTAAAAACCATTTTTTCATGATTATACTTCCTCCTTGAGCTATGCTTGTTTTATTGGACTACACGCTTAATCTTACAAGAAATCCGAACAAAAGAAAGCTATTTTACCAATAATTCACAACAATAAAACATTGTTTACGCTCGCTTTACATCTCCAAAATATCAGTCGTCCGACTCCTCCAGGATAATCTCCTCCACATGATGCTTCTTCATCTTATTTCGGAGCTTACGGTTTTCTTTTGATTCAAAAACAATATCCATGTCGTAGTCATTGGTGTATAAGTCTTCCGATTGGATATAAAGGGATAGTCGCTTATGGTTGAAGGTTTCCATCCGCCCTTTCACCAGAACCTCCACATCTCCCTTCTCATCTGCCGGTTTATAAACGATACCGAACTCACCAATGGATGGAATCTTTACATTGTCCCCCTTCTTAAAATTGATCTCCTGTTTTGTTTTTTCTTTTTCGGGATGCTTCATCTTTCTCACATACTTACGGTTCATGGCAAGTTGCCTTTCGAGCTCATGCTTCGGCCTATCCGATTTATCACTGTAATGTTTTGTTTCTTTGTACGTTATTTCATGTGCTCGTTCTATCAACTTAGGATGCATGCCTAGACGCAACGCAATAGCAAATGCTTGACTCTCCCCTCCTTTTCCAACGATAAGTCGATACGTCGGCTTTAGGGTTTCTACATCAAATTCCATTGAACCGTTACAAAATCCCTCATGTTCATTGGCGAACTCTTTGATTTCACTGTAGTGGGTCGTGGCAAGCATGGTAGTTCCTTTGTTATAAAGCTCCTCTAAAATGGAAGTTGCGAGCCCCATCCCTTCTGCCGGGTCTGTTCCGGAACCTAGCTCATCCAGTAGTACCAGCGTTTGCGGTGTGGACTCTGCCAAGATCTCAATGATATTTTTCACCCTGGAAGAGAATGTGCTCAAGGACTGCTCAATACTCTGACCGTCTCCAATGTCCACCAGCACTTTGTGAAAGATTGCGATCTCGCTCCCTTTTTCAGCAGGGATATGCATTCCACATTGAGCCATCAACGTCAGGAGCCCCACCGTTTTAATCGTGACCGTTTTCCCACCGGTGTTTGGACCTGTGATAACGAGCGCATCGTAGTCTTCACCAATAACCAAATCCAAAGGCACTGCGCTTTTTCCTAGTAACGGATGTCGGGCCCCTGCTAATCGTATTACATGATGTTCATTTATTTGCGGTGCCGTTCCCTCCAGTAATAAACTATGTTTCGCTTTGGCAAAAATAACGTCATAACTGACCATCAAATCCATCGCCAGTTTGATTTCCTTTTCATGCTCCTGGACCAGACCAGTCAGTGCAAAAAGAATTTGCTCCTCTTCTGCCTCCTCCTGAAACTTCAGCATACTGATGGAATCCTGTATGATGCTAATTTCCTCGGGCTCCATATAAACTGTGGATCCGGATGCGGAAACATCTAGGACTGCTCCCTTGATATTGTTTTTATATTCTTTTTTCACAGGGATGACATACCTGCCATTCCTGGTACTTACCAAGCTTTCCTGAAGGTATTTGCTGTACTTGGTCGACTTGACCAGCTGCTCGATACGGCTTTTAATCCGTTCTTCCAATGTGGATATCTGCTTTCTTACTTTCAGCAGCTCCTTGCTGGCATAGTCGTCCACCCTCCCATTACGAATGCAACGAATAATTTCTTCTGCTACATGAGAAAGCTCCACGACGGAATACATAAAGCTTGTGATGACAGGAGCTGCAGATTCTTTGTCTTTCATAAACCGCTTCAATTTTTCAATAGTATCTAGGAATTCATATAGTCCTATAAGTTGATCTGGCCTAAATGCAATCCCTTTATGGAGATTTTTAAGAATATATTCAATGCCCCAAAGGCCATGAATTGGCACGCTTGAACTAATTGCGAGAATTTTCTTTCCTTCTGTGACTTCATTTAACCATGCTTCAATCTGTCTTTTATTAAGGGATGGTTCCAATGCCAATACGGCTTTTTTTCCTGGTTCTGAGATAGCAAGGGCTGCCACGTCTTTCTTCAAATCTGTAAATTGTAAAGCTTTAATTGTTTCGTTATTCATTGTTTTTTCCTCCTAGTAATTAGTAAGCAGTTTGATGGATGCAATCACTAATTCCGTGCGAGGAAATGGAAAGAGCAGGGGCGGTAAATATATTTTGCAAATAAAAAAACACAAAGAACAACACTCGTCCTTTGCGTTTTGAATGGTAGTTTGAAATTTGAATGCAGGATAGGCAGAAAAATACCTATACTCATGCTATAACTATCATTTTATGGAGCAGGCGCAAACCCGTGTTCTTAACATTTCGCTATGAGAAAAAAAGCGTACTCAAACAGAGCTCGACTTTGTCGAACTTTTCTCTCATATCGCACGTATTTGATTACGTTTAGTTAAGAACTACCTTTTCCATAAAACAAACTCCTTCTGTTTGAAGATACTTCCATTATACTGGATGCGTTTTTGAAAGTCACGCCTAATTATTTTTTGCGTTTACTATTTGCTTTGTAAATTCTAAATAATCTTCAAGATGTTTCTCCACAATTACTTTTACAATTTCTAAGTTGATTTCTTGGTAATCATGAACTGCTATGTTACGAAATCCCACCATGGCCTTCAATCGTAAAGAAAGATTTTCGTTTATGATAGCGTTCGTTGATAAATACTCAAATGCATCTCGACTAGATTGCGGAATACCCAATTTCTTCTCGGATACAATATGCATGGCAATATCTATACTTGCTTCACATGCTCGTTGAATATTAAGTATGATAGAATCCTGCTTTGTAAAATTCTTTAAATTCAATGGATTCTCATCATACTCTTCTCTAATTCTTCTGATACATCGCTCTATAGTGCTTATTTTATTTAGGATTATATCACTATTCATAGACTCTCCCACTTTCTGTAACACGATCGAGAATTCTTTTTCTCTCTTCATTAAGGACAACATATTTTTTATATGTTAGCATTTCAAACAATGCCTGTTTCTTTTTGTCAGAACAATAGATAACTTTTCCTTTACTGATAATTTGCATTTGAAATACAGTTGACGCTTTAGAAAGGTCAATTAAATCTACGTCTTTGTTTAGAAGAGTGGCTAGTTGCTGGGCTAACATAAATCTATCGTAATGATCCTTTTCTTTGCTACTCAAATAGGCAATATCTACATCACTTCCTGGATGAGTCAACTCTGGTGAAGTTTGAGAACCGAATAGATAAATTATTTCTGGCGCTAATTCCTTGACCAGAAAGTTAACAATAATATTCTCATCAACCATCATCATCACTCCAAAACATCACAAATTTAAGTAAATCATACCATATCTCAACGGTCTTTCCACATCTATCCTCATTTAAATACAAAAACTTCCTGTTTGCCCAAGAAGTTCATAAGTTTGCTACCGTTTGTAGGGCGTATAATGTTTTGAAAATGGTAACGTGTTTTCTTACCTATGTAAAACTCAGTTACTTACCACATAGTGCTCCGTTTTCTCAGGTATATCCTTCAATGCCTTTTTCAGAAATTCAGGGTAAAGGATAACTTCTTCTAGCTCGGAAATCGGTACCCATTCATAGACCAATCTTTCGCCTTCTATGCCGTGAAATTGTCCAGTTGGGATAGGTTCTTCTATCTTGTTTGAAACTATATAGTAAAATCCTATTTCATGTACTTTTTTTCCACGATACTCAAAAAAGTTTTCAGCTACCCATACTAGCCTTTCAATAGTCATGGATATATCCAACTCTTCTTTAAATTCCCGTTGCAGGCTGACTGGTGAGGCTTCGTTCATCTCCACTCTCCCACCTGGAAGAGACCAGATATGATCATCACTCGCTCGATGTAATAAAATACGGTCGTCCTGTATCCAGATTCCCGCCACTCTATAATTAAAAACTGCGTGCTCTGTGTGAAAAACAATATCCATGGCTATGCCTCCTAAATCCATCATAATAACCTATTAAATACCACTCGATCTTGGCCCATTCCATCATAATTTTGATGAATTGGAATACCGTTCGTACTCATGTCTCCATCCTTCATGCTAAAGCCCATCTTTGTATGAAAATTGATAGAGGTCGTATTCACAGGGGAGGTCACGCAGCTCACTTCCTTGCAACCCTGGTTCTTTACTGTCTGAAAGAAATGTTCGTAAAGCCTTCTTCCAACACTTTTTTGGCGGATCCTCGGGTTTACGCCAACAAAATGTATGTATGCCTGCTGTGGGTGGGAAGGAGAAATGAAACCTATCACAAACCCGATGGTCGCTCCTTTTTCTTCTATAATGAAACTTGTGTCTTTAAAATGATGGATAAATAAACTTGGTAGCATATCGACCATATCCCGACCGCCCCACCAAGTATTCAAGTTGGTTGAAATACGAAGGAAATCGTCATCTTGGATATTTCTTATTTTCATGAAGTTAGCTCCTTTTCGTATTTTTCTATCTCACTTTTCATGTAGTTCCTTACTTTCCTTAACTCTTCTTTATGAAAATCACTAAGGTGCCTTCCCTGATAACTTTCCGTCACTTTCAAAAAAGTCCCCTTGAACTCTTTTGGGAATGAAGACAGCCCATACTCTCCTGCTTCTTGCTTAGAAGAAATAACCCCATCTTTTATAAACCAATACACCCTAACCAGATTCAGCACACAATAGATAGGATCTTTTTCTATGTTCTCCAAACAATCCCGATAATCTGCGAGAATGGAAGAAAGATAGTGGGCACGAGGAATGATAGGGAAAACATCTCTTATAGGAGGTCCTTCGATACATATCCCTCTATGATTCAAGATTGTTATATGAGCTGCCAAATCAGGGTCTTCCTTGTGACCTTTTTCGCTGAGTGCTTGGAAAAATCCGGTTGCCAGTTCCATTTGAAACCTTTCTCTCCACGCCTCACTGTAGTGAAATTCATATGGGCTTGGGTGGGTCCAGTTTTCAAGTTGATTCTGTGTTAAAAAGCTGATTTCTAAGGGGTATGGGTTATTGGAAAGAGCTAATAAGCACTCCGCCAGTTTTTGTTGTTTGAGTGAGTTCAGTGAATCTCTTACGACCACCAATACATCCACATCACTTCTTTCTGGATTGAAGCCCCCCATTGCCAAGGAACCATGTATATAAAGGCCACTGAAATTGTCTTTTGTGATATTTTTTATTTCTTTTAGTATTTTATTTATGTATTTTTCTATATCAGATTGTAATTTCTTAGAAGTATCAAACATTGATTTTCTCCTTTATATAGAATTGAACCCTTCCGCCATACGAATCAATCTCTTCTTAATAGGACGGCCAATCCTATGGGTTTTCTTTTAGGCATCCGTTTTCTCTCCTATTTATTCAAGTGTATTCAATCTATCGAATGGGTAATAACGAAGGACCACTTTCCCCATCACGTTTTCTTTCGGAATGGAACCTATCTCTCGACTGTCCCTACTGTCATTACGGTTATCACCCATCACAAAAACGTGGTCTTCCGGGACCGTCACTTCCTTAAATGGAAACAGCATTTCTTCTTGTATGTACTCTTCCGCCAGCTCTTCACCGTTTCGGTACACAATTCCTCCCCGGCATTCAAGCTTATCTCCCTCTACTCCTATCACTCTTTTAATCCAGTAATTGTTCCCCTGCTGTTCCTTTAACAACGTGCTTACGAGCGGACTTTCCTTAAAATTATCGGTAAGGCTCCTTTCACGCTCGACGCGACTATCAATGACGACAATATCATTGTATTTGGGCTCCACCCCCATCATATAGCCACTCTTAAAGATGAGTACTTTATCACCATCATCCTTTTGGGACCACAAGTCCTCCCCTTTCAATGTTGGTTCCATGGAGCTCCCTTTCACCGTAAAAGGCTGAACAATCAAAGCGCTCACAATGAATGCGAATAGGAGGCCGATTACACACGCCTTCCCCCAATTAACAATTTCATTTTTTAGTTTTTTTGTTTTCATATGCATCACCCTTGTTCTTTAGACGAATTGATAAGAAGTTTGGTTCGTTCTAGAAAGAAAAACGACCAGATGTTTCTGATCGTCACAAGCTTAGTTTACTCCAACGTTAATACGAATTTGGAAGGAAAAGGTTCCACTTTCCACTAGTTATTTTTGTGCTTTTTGTAAGACTAGTTCTTTCAACTCGTTTAAACAAGTAATCACCATATCCGCATGCGCCAGTTCTTCTTCCTGTGCAAAATCAAACCTGCACCCGATTGCCGTTAAACCATTTCCTTTCGCTGCGTTTATATCTGAGAGTCGATCCCCGACCACCGCCCCATGTTGGATGGAGTATTTTCTCACAATCTCCCCCACCAGCTCCGTTTTATCTAAGGATCCAATCTGGTCGATACTGAAAACCTCTGTCACCCAACGATTCAGGTCATATTGTTTCACTATCGCTTCAAGATACGGGGTTTGCCCATTGCTTGCTATGTACAGCTCAATATTTTGTTCCTTCAAGAAAGCAAGGACCTTTTGCACATCCGGATAAAGTGCCCCATTGCCATTTTTAATGTTGTTTATCAGCGTATCATGGAAAATTTCGTTTGCCATGACTCTCATTTCAAGTGAGTGTGATGGTAGTAGTGTTTCCCAGACCACAGGCAAAGGTACTCCCATGATTCGCCTATACGTTTCAATAGGAGTGGGGTCTTCTTTATTCCATGCATTCATTTTCACTAGTTGCATGAATGTATCATCCAATGCCAACTCCAGAATTCTATCCGTTTGAAAGAGCGTTCCGTCCATGTCAAAGATAATTGCTTGCATCGTTATGCACTCCTTTATCCTGCTGTCTATTTTTCTTGAAGAAGGGAGCAATCTATTGTTTCTGATTCAACTACCAAAGCGAGCATCCCGCTATCGCTTCCTGATTCATGCCATTCTCCCTTTTCCCACATGACCCCTTCCCCACTTTTAATGGAGATTCTTTCCCTGTCTGTTCCCGTTACCCACCCGTCCCCTTGGACAACGATGAACAACTGCTGTACGCTTGCCTGATGATATCCCACTACACCACCAGCATCCACTTGTATAAACCCAACACTAGTTTCCTGCTTGCCTCTCAATACTTTGATGAATTGAGCGGCTTGGGAATCGTATTGTTTTATTGGAAAACCTACTTCTTTATCAAATCGGAAAAATTTCATTGATTACACTTCCTTATCTACCTTTTTGAATTTCTCCGTCAGATAATCTTCATAAGCATCTCTGACAGGGTCCGGGTCTTTTGTAATCTGAGCCAGTCTTGTTTTTATGTCCAGTAAGAGAGTGAAGCATCTAATTAGAATACCTAATGCAATAGATATAAAAATAAAAACACCCAGTTCCGTGCCCATAGAAAAGCTGACATAACAGATAAATGCAGAAAATAATATCCAACCAACTAGTTTCATCGTTTCCCCCTCCGTTCCTTATACATTTTTAAACAACGCTCCCTGCCTTCTTGCCAGACGTTCCATCACATTAACCAATAATACAGCAATAATGAAATAAGTCGCTCCTACCATTAACTCATTTAACAATAACGGCTTTACCCCATTCATTTCAATTTGATAGATAGATCTCATCGCTTCTATGCTATTTGTAAGCGGCAGTACTCTTGACACCGCCTCCATCGGACCAGGAAGCAGGCTAACCGAAAAGTTCACTCCACAGAATACCTGGAACGAGGCAATCATGAAATTCAAGAAGAGGTTCACATTCGAAAATAGTAAGCTTACACATGCAAAAAGCAGCGAAAAGCTTAAAAGAGAGAACATGGTCACGACAAACAAAAGAAGCAAATTCCCAAGCTGCTCCATCGGAAGTGCAATTCCAAACATAAACCTTGCGATGATGAGTCCTACTATAAATACAAACAACCCATCCAGCAAAGGCACAATAGCTTTCCTTGAGATGATGACAAAAGTCGATGTAGGCGAAGCAATATTCAATTCCAATGTCCCATATTGTCTTTCCCCTTTGAACATGGACATGAAATTGATCATCATCGTCCTGCCTGTATAGAAAACGACGTTTCCAAGTACGACATAGGATAAATACTCCGGACCCGCAATCGCACTTACCAATGTTGCAAAAAATAAGTAGTGCATAAATGGATCCAGAATCCTGAAGAGAATAAACAACCTTAGTGTCTGAAAAGAATAGAGGGCTTTATAGGATAAATAGGTGAAACCAAATTTATTGAGAAGTATCATTTATATTGCCCCCAGACTTCCGCGGTTTCTTAGCACCATTTCCATTCGCTTGATGATGAGAATGGAAAGGAGGAAGTAAACACCACTTACCAATAATGTAATCATCATGGTAGTGAACATTTGCGGCGACAGCGCAAGCGTCTCATAAACTCCCTGAATCCCCCACGTCATGGGAATTACATGGGCAATCGCCTTAAAAATCCACGGCAAACTGTCCACTGGCACAAACACTCCACACACTAAAAGGACCGGAATCAAAATCAAGTTCTGATAATCAAATACATTTTGAAACGCAACAAAAACGATAGCTAATATCATGCCGACGACACTCAAGGAGAATAACAGAACCAGAACGGAAAGAAAGAAGAGCCAATAATTCTGGATCCCAACCGGCAATTGAAATATGAACCTTGCATATACAAAGCTTAGAATCATAGATAAAAGTGCGATAAATGCATTACTGATTGCCTTTGTCAGAATCACTTGAAATAAGGATACAGGAGCTGCAATCAAAAGCTTCAATGTGTCGCTCCACTTTTGTGAAATCAACGCCGATCCTGAAGAATACAGCACATAGCTCCACATGCTTATTAATGCAGAGGCCACCACAAATTTTTCAACATTTACATCCCCGCGCATCTGTTGCAGAAAATAGACGATAGCCAAAAACATCAACGGCTGGAAAAACAATAGAAACTGATACATTTTGTTTTGAAAGTTGGTAAAATACTTAAGCTCTCTCACTAATAAAAAGAAAAAGTTCATCCAGCTCACCCCACATCCTTCATGTGATGAACGTACGCATCCTCTAACGATATCTCTCGTCGTTCTAGCTTTATGACATCACCATACTTTGCGAGATATTCTTTAAGTTGATCCAAATGGGCTTCTTCCTCTCCCACCTGAAACATAACAGAGTAATAAGGCGCTTTAATCTCTGTCACTTCCACCTGTTGCAGGAACGTATCCTCTTTTAGTTTGCCAGTATCATAGACTTGCATCGTTGCTTCAAACAGTTTAAGGTGGTTACAACTCTCTTTGATATGTGTTGGATCCCCGATCATACTAATCTCTCCATTTTTAATAAAGGCAATTCGATCACACAGTTCATCCGCTTCCTGCATGTAATGTGTCGTTAAAATGATGGTGATCCCTTTTTTGGCGAGTTCTTTTACGATGTCGCGGAGAAGTCTTGCTCCAATGGGATCCAAACCAATTGTCGGTTCGTCGAGAAAGATGATTTTCGGATCGTTAATTAAGCATCGTGCAATATGTAGGCGTTGTACCATCCCTTTAGAGTATGTATGTATTTTCTGGTTTTCTGCCTCTGTCAATCCCACTAGCTCTAGTAACTGGTAAATCAGTTGGGGTTGGTCTTTGTTGGGGATTTTATATAGGGTGCAAAAATAATGCATATACTCTGTTGCTGTGAGACGCCCGTAGACTCCCCGCTCTCCTCCGTAGACAAAGTTTATTTTATCTCTGATTTTATTGCTTTCTTTTACGACATCATATCCGAGCACTTTTACGTTTCCAGCAGACGGTAGCAGCAAAGTTGTCAAAATTTTGATGGTTGTTGTTTTCCCTGCGCCATTCGGTCCAAGAAGTCCAAACACTTCCCCTTCCATAACCTCAAAGTTCACATGATTAAGTGCAGTCTTTTTATCACCCTTCATTTTGTATGTTCTAGATAGATTCTCTACTTCAATTACTTTTTTCATATTTTTTGCTCCATTCTGAAAATTATAACTGTTATTATAGAGAAGATTGGATGAAGTGTAAATAATTGGTTCTATATTTGCCGGAAAAATAGGGGATTTCCTTTCATTAATATTACTTTATCCTCCTCAATCCATTTTACTGTCCAAAACTCACTGTTTACTGTCGGTTTGAAGTGAAATACTGTCCAAGATTTAAAAATACGATCCAAAGTGAACCATTTACTACAATACTTGCCAAACGACACAGTACGACAATTATCAACAAATAGCCACCTTCACCAATCGAGAAGCCAAACTAAACCTCTGCTCTTAAAGGTTCTGAGTTCCTAGCCAACAAAAAAAAGCCGAAGAACAAAGTTCCCCGACTTACCCTAGCACATCTGTTATGCCATCCATATTTTCCGAAATCCATTCCACTGCAAGATCAAGATTTTCAAACTCCTGCACTTCAAATGTCACTTCGTCCTGAAGCAACCACACATCTTTGTCTTCATGATTGATGCCACCGATGGACCAGTGCAACAGGCTGTAAGGATGATTATGATTTAAAAACGATGCCCATGTTTTGGACTCCGCCACATTTTTCAATGAGTTGATTTTGCCCCCGTTGCTCATTTTGCTCCCTCCACCACTAATAGGCTCATACGCGGATTCAAAATCTGGCTTGGGCATTTAAGCATATAGCAATTTGCACTTTCTACAAAATCGACTGTCATGTCTTCATCAAAAAAGAGAAGCTTTGACTTTTCCATTAATAAAGGGCCAATGTTTGTTTCTAGCTCTATATCATCATCGTCCTTTTCCGGTGTGATCCATAGTGCGGAAACTCCGCTCACGACACATCCGCATCCTTCTGTATCATATTTAAGCTTCAACCATTTACCTTCCTGGTTTTCAAGCTTTGCCTTTACTCTTTTTGCTGCTTTCTCTGTAAACGTTACTTTCACGTTTCATGCCTCCAACTGTTTCATTGTTAGCCTGATTGTACCATATATTGCTCGTTAGTATAACTAGAAGGCATTTGGAAAGGATGGTAGTGGATAAGTTCTTGTTGTCAAAATGGATAATTGTAGGTACGATACTAATATCTGAATGGGAAGGAGTGTTTTACCAATGTCAAAAGTGACGATTAAAGTGATGGATAACGGAGGATTCCGTGTAACCGGTGATGTGGAACTAGTTGATGCAGAAGGAAATAAGTTTGAGGACAAGCCAGCCTTTACTCTTTGCCGCTGCGGGCTTTCTAAAAAGCTTCCTTATTGTGATGCTTCACATAAAGGCAATTTCGAGTCCTGTGTGCGGGCTGCCCAAGTATTGAACGACTGATTTGGCGCGGCCGGAAAATGGGAGGGTGGGAGTTTCCCACTCTCCTTTAGCTTATGAAAAATTGACCCGATGCAGTTTTGGTATATATAGGGATAGAAAAATGGAACGTCCCAAACTAAACACCACAAACGCCAGCCAAATTCCCTGGTTTTGATACAAGGGTACCAAAAACCATATTGCTACTAAAAATACCAATAATGCAAAGAAGATGGAGTCTCTGATTGACTTGGCATCTGTCGCCCCTGAAAATATTCCATCTAACTGCAAACCCCAAAAGCCCACAAAAGGAAAAATCACCATCCATATCAAGTGTTCCGTGGCCATTGCCCTTACCATTTCTATGCTGGTAAAAAAGGTGACAATATTATCTCCTGCCAATAACATGAGAGCTGCCAGAGATACTGCCGTCCCAAAACCCCAGATAGCGGAAAGATTAATAGCCCTTTTAAATAGTACTAAGTCCTTCCCGCCTACTGCCCTCCCCGTCAAAATGCTGGACGCATTGGCAAATCCTCCAATTAAATAAGCCATTATATAATGAATTTGAAGCAGAATGGCGTTTGCAGCTAGTGTCACTTCTCCCATACCGGCACCCTTAGATGTAAAAATTCCGGTCATAATCAACAAACATACGGTTCTTAAAAAGAGGTCCCTATTAACTTTTACCATTTTCATCAAAGGTTCTGGATCTAGAATCATCCGAAGCTTTACGCTGGAGAACCCTATCCAGTTATGTCTGGCAATGATGAACCCACCAAAAAGAACAGCGCTGACTTCTGAAATTAGCGTAGCATAAGCTACACCAGCTACCCCCATGCCTAATCCCAATACAAATACCATGCTAAGGATGATATTCATCAAATTCATGACCAATTGAGTGGCAAGCGATAGTCGTACCTTGCCCATCCCTATTAACCATCCAACAAATACATAACTTAATAGAATGAATGGCGCACCCCAAACGCGAATGGAAAAATAGGTCGTGGCAAAAGATGATACCGCATCACTCCCTCCAATCACATTCAATGCGACTTGTAGAATCGGTTTTTGAAAGATAATGAACAGTAAGCCGAATACTAAAGCGATTATCATCGGTCTAAGTAAAGTTAACATGGTCTCATTGGTCTTATTTGAACCTTGTGCCTGTGCAGTAAACCCGCTAGTACTTACTCTTAAAAACCCAAGAAGCCAGTACATGGTATTGAAAATGACAGCACCAATCGCCACCCCACCTATGGAGGATGGGTCAGGTAGCCTTCCCACAACAGCAGTATCAACTGCACCAATAAGAGGAGTGGTTATTCCTGCAATGATCAAGGGGAGTGCTAGCCCTAAATATTGCCGGTTACTAAAGACAGTTTTTTCTCTCGATACTACTATATTCATACTCTACTATCCTTTCCGTCTCACACTAAAACGAAGCAGCCTTGATCAGCGCTTTCGTATATGGATGTCGATTATCGTCGTAGAGCTCTTCCAACGGAAATCGGTCCACCACTACCCCATCTTTCAAGACGATTATCTGGTTGCATAAAAAGGTGACAGCCCTTATGTCATGCGAAATGAAAAGTACTGTCATTTGTGTTTTTGCTTGAAGGTCCTTCAGTAATTGCAGGATTTGCTTTTGAACGGTAACATCAAGACTTGCGGTCGGTTCATCACAAATTAGGAGGGATGGCTCCAGACTTAATGCTCTGGCAATACTGACACGTTGTTTTTGTCCACCACTCAACTCGCTTGGGAAGCGATTCATCATACGCCCGTCCAGACCAACCATCTCAAGGAGTGACACCGCTATTTCCTTGCGTGATAGCTCTCCTCTATTTAGAAAAGGTGGCTGAACCTCCTTGAAATTATCCAGCGGTTCCAACATGCTTTTCCAGATTGGAAGCTTGGGATTGAGAGTTCTGTTGGCATCCTGAAACACCATCTGAACTTGTCTGCGGTAATCTCTCAATGCTCCTTTCTTTTTAGGCACAATCTGATTTCCATCAAATGTCACGTGGCCTTCCTTATAAGTCTGAAGACCTAATAGCACCTTTGCTAGCGTACTTTTTCCGCTTCCGCTTTCTCCTACAATCCCAACGCTTTCCCCTTTATTCACAGCAAGCGATACGTTATCCAAGGCTTTTACGTTTTTGGAATAATGGATGGAAAGATTATCTACAATCAGTTGGCTCATAGGGATATCACCTTTCTTCCAGTCGCCACACCTGTTTCTTCTCCCGGAAGAGCCATTACACAAGAGCACAATTTTTTCGTATAGGGGTGCTGATGGTCACATCGGATCACATCAGGAGTTCCAGATTCTACAATCTCACCTTTTTCCATCACATATATCCTATCCGTTCGCTTGTAAGCCTGTGTGAGGTCATGTGTGATCATCAGAACGGCACATCCCGTCTCTTTCCTCATTTTTTCGATATAATCCAGTACCTTACCTCCACTCATAACATCAAGGGCAGTCGTCACCTCATCACAGATCAGCAACGACGGCTTCAATGCAAGGGATATCGCTATCGCAGCCCGTTGCACCTGCCCTCCACTTAATTGAAACGGATAACTTTTATAGACTCTGTCCGCTTCTAGTCCCATTTCGGCAAGTACATCCAATGCCACTTTTTTCGCTTCCTTCTTTGAGAGGGGGTTGTGTGTCTGTATCGTTTCCACCATTTGTTTTCCTATACGGATAAAAGGCGTGAAGCTTCCTCTGTAATCCTGAAAAATAATACCTATCTCTTTCCCAAGAAGCTTACGATGTTCCTTATGCGACAGACTTAATAGATTTTTGTTTTTATAGAGTATGTTTCCTTCCGCTTTCATCTGTCCTGGCAGCAAATTCAAGATTGCTCTAACAGTCATGCTTTTCCCGCAACCACTTTCCCCAATCAATCCAATCATTTCCCCTCTCGCAATCTGGAGATTCACTTGGCTAATGACTGCCTTTGTCTCATTCTGTTTTTTCACGACTAACTCTTCTATAGTAAGCAAGAGATCACTCATCGTTTATCACTACCCTTCCTGATGTCAAAATGATTTTTCAACCCATCGCCCAATAAATTGCAGCTTAAGACAGTCATCATAATGGCAAGACCAGGGTAAATCATTAGGGAAGGTACTACTTGAAAATACCCTCGACCTTCATTTAACATTGCCCCCCATTCCGGAATAGGCGGTTGGGCCCCAAGTCCGATATAGGATAAGGCAGAGATCATGAGTATCACCTTACCTATATCAATCGCTGCCATCGCAATGATTTCCGGTAACACTTGTGGCAATAGGTGCATACGAATTGTTTTCCACGTACTAGAGTGGGAAATCTTTGACACAAGAATATACTCTTTTTCCTTCTCTGCCAGAACCAAGCTTCGGACCACTCTCGCATACATGATCCACCTGACCAAGATGATGGCTAGCACAATGTTGGTCAGGTTCGGTCCCAAGATGCCGGCGATGGCTATTGCCAGGATAAAGTCCGGAAATGCCAGGATTCCATCTATTATTCTCATGAAGAACGCATCTATTTTTCCTCCTATGTAACCGGAGAGGAGGCCTATTGGAACACCAATTACAATTGCCAGGAAAATCGCAAGCAATCCAAGCCCGATGGTTAACTTGGCCCCATACAAAATTCTTGAGAAGACATCTCTGCCCAGTTGATCTGTCCCAAGCCAATGGATGGAAGTAGCCTGTTTCAGCCTATTTCCCATATCAATTTGAAAAGGGTCATGGGGAGCCATTGCACTTCCAAACAAAATGACACCAGCTAGTAAGCCTGCAAAAATGGAACCAATCACTAGATTAGGATTGCTAAGAAGACGCGTACTTTTCCATTTCATCGTCATGCTCTCCATCAACTTATCTCCCTTCCATGCTTTATCTGTGGATCAATGATTAAATATAATAAATCCACCAACAGATTGGTCATCACTACTATGAGACCTACCACCAAAATGTATCCTTGTATCACTGGATAATCTCGTTGCATCACTGCTTGCACAATCAGTTCCCCCATTCCCGGCCACGAAAAGAGTATCTCAATTACTGTGACCCCTCCAAGGAGGCTGCCAATACTCAAGCCAAACATTGTCACAAGCGGAATGAGACTACCGCGGAAAGCATGAAACAGAATAACCCTACCTTTTCCCAACCCCCGTGCATAGGCTGATTCGATATATGTACTTTGCAAGGTAGAAACGAGTCGCTCCCGCAATATTTTGATATATAAAGGTGCCATTGCAATCCCTAAAGTGATAGAGGGCAAGACAAAGTGGGCAAGCGTTCCTTTTCCCATAACAGGCAGCATGTTCCACTTTAATGAAAAAAAGTAGATAAGTAGTAACCCGAGCCAAAAACTAGGAATGGATGCACCTAGCATCGCAAACCATCTGCTAATATAATCCGGCCACCGTCCCTCATATACTGCCCCTAGCACGCCGAGTGGTACGGCTATAACGAAAAGGGCAATCAAGCCTCCTATGGATAAGGCAATGGTTGCCGGGAGTTTATCGAGAATAATATCCACTACCGGACGCTTTGAAATAATGGATTCACCCAAATCAAATTGCGCTACATTCCATAGCCATTGGACATATTGGACTAAAATCGGTTTATCAAATCCATATTCCTTCGCAACCCTTTCCTTATCCTCTGTGGTGGAAATAACGTCATCCACTTTGAGTAAAGCCCTCACTGGGTCCCCCGGGGTTATTTTCATCAGTACAAATGTTGCGAAGGAGAGAACAAGAATCATAATAATCAATTGAATCAGCCTTGAGCCGATAATAGAAACAGCTTGTCGCATATTTTCACCTACTTTTTTCATGAAGAAAAGTGAAAGCATCCTATGATACTTTCACTTCATCATTTTATTTTACATCCATCTTGTTTGTTATAAGATAATACTCCTCTGATCCTGGCTCCCAATCTTTTACTCTATCATTTACGCCTACGATAATGTGCGGGTGCAAAATGAAAGAATGAGGAACCTCTTTCTGAATAACATTCACCACTTCTTTTTGTAGCTCCATTCTCTTTTCTGGATCTGCTGTAGTATTTAATTGTTCGGTTAGTTTGTTTAACTCTGGTATATTGATCTGACCTGGATTCAACGCTCCCTCCGGCAGATAGGCAACATTAAGGAAATAACCTCCATCTCCACGCGGAGCAGTCAGGTTGGAGTATGTCACCATATCCCATTCACCCTGTTGTTCCCATAGATAACTATCAATGTTTTCAATGGTGACAATTTCTATATTAACTCCGACAGACGCAGCTTCACCTTGCAGGTATTGGGCAAGCAATGGAAGCTCCGGTCTTCCTGGATACGTTGCTAGTTTAAGCGTAAGCACCTCTCCGTCCTTTTCCATCTTCCCTTCCGCGTTCTTCTGATAGCCTGCCTCTTTTAATAGCTCCTGGGCCTTTTCGGGATCATAATCGGTCGGTTCCGCTTCACCTGCAAATGCAAAGTTAGGATTAAACGGGCCTACCGCCTCCGTTGCGTGACCATTCATGATTTCTTCCACTGCCACCGGTCGGTTCACCAATAGGTCCAATGCTTTTCTGACATTTACATCCTGCAATGCAGGGTTAGCGTTGTTATAAAGTAAAAAATGGACACGAAGACTTGGTACCGATTCAACACGTAGGTTGTCGCTGCTTTCAATTGGATCCAACGACTCAGGAGGCAGGTGATAGGCAATATCAGCTTCGCCTGATTGAAGGGCGAGTGCCCTAACATTTCCATCTGAATTAAATTTGATTTTCACTTGATCCAATTTTGCTTCGCCATCCCAATAATCTTCATACTTCACCAAGTTCACTTCCGTTTCAGGGGCAAAGCTTGCCACCTTAAACGGGCCCGTTGCAATCGGATTCTCTCCCATGTTCTCTGCATCTGCTTTAACGACGGATGCATTCGTATGTACCAGTTCGGAAAGGAATGCCGGGTATTCTTCTGTATTGACGAACGTTATCTCCTGACCTTCCGCTTCCATAGATTCGATTTTCAAGCTAGATCCAATAGCTTCATTCGTTTCTAGCACCCTTTCAAACGAAGATTTCACTGCTTCCCCGTCGACTGGTGTCCCATCATGAAAGGTGACACCCTTCCTAATCTTAAATGTCCAGGTTTTTTCATCTTTCCTCTCCCATGCTTCTGCCAGCCATGGCTGAATCTCCAGGTTTTCATCAATTCGAACCAATGTTTCTGCCACTCCAGCACGCACTCCCATCCAATCCTGATGCGGATCCATTGTTTTGGAAGCGAAACTGAATAACATCGTTACAGACTTTTCTCCTTTTTCCTCAGAAGTTGTCTCTTCATTTGCATTACTGCAACCTGCGATGAGCAGTAGAAATATGATAAAAATAGGAAATATGAGTGATTTTTTAAATTTCATTTTTTTCTCTCCTTGTAATTATTCGGCCTTAGCAAGATTTGGTTTTATCTTAGCTTCAGGCATCTGTTGTCTGGAAAGCGCATTGGATGCGCCAATGATTAACGTACCTCCAACTTGCGAGAGTACTCCTTTAGAATAGAATGATTACGATTTAAACACCATGCTGATGTCAGGTTCATTTGGAAATACGCCCTCAAAACGTAATAGTTACTATTTGCAAGATTTACTATACACCTCCCTTTTTAAACCGTCAATAACAAAAATGAAAAGGCACCTACTATGGCATAATAAAAACCTTGAAAGAATGAACATCCCTTCAAGGTTTTGGCTGAGTAAATTAAAGTTAAAATATTGATTGAAGATCACTGACTGAATGAATGATATAATCATATTCTTCCACTTCTCCAAAGCCATAGCTAGCGTAGACAAAAGGAATACCTGCTACCCTTGCTGCTTGTTGATCTCCAAGCGTATCCCCTACATAAACAGGGCTTTCAAGTTGATTGCGCTCCATGATTAATTTTATATTTTCACCTTTTGATAATCCTGTTCTGCCCGGATTCTCATAGTCAATAAAATACGTTTCCAATTGATGGTATTTATAAAAGGCTTCTATGTATCCAACTTGGCAGTTACTTACGATAAAAAGCTTGTATTTTTGGGATAAGCTCTCTAACACTTCTTCTAACTGTTCGTAGAGCTGACCTCCTTTTTGCTCTAGAAGCACTCTCTCCGCTTCGCAACATTTGTTCGACAATTGAGTACGATACGTTTCTTCCATATCTGGAAAGAGAATCTTTTCTATTTCATGCATTTGCAACCCCATGGTAGCTTTGAAATCATCACTTGTTAACTCTTTCTCTATTTGATCATCATTTTCCAGAACTTTATTCCATGCCATCCTTACTGTTTCCACAGAATCCCACAACGTACCATCTAAATCAAAAATAATGCTGTCCATTGTTGACCACCTTCCAGTTAATTTATTCTTCTTTCCAAGTCTTCTATTCTTGCTTCCAAGCTTTGTATCCGCTCTTTCTTCTTATTAGAAGAACGCACCAGTAGTATTATTCCAACAAGGAAGGTTAATGGGATAAAAAAAGCAAAAGATTACATCTCCAAGGGTTATCATCATATCATTCACCTCAATAGGAAAATTATTTTTCTATTGTATCGTATTTTCGCTTTTTTCTGTGAATAACAGTAACTTTATTACATTTTTTTCGTCTGTGATGTAGAGGTGATCAATATATGAAGTTATTATCTTTTATTTTTTTACCAATTTTATTCTTCATTTCTGCATGCAGTCATGACAAAGATGTTAGTACTCCAGTCATGCCTGCTGATTTTGAATTTAGCCTTACATATGGTACCTATGGCAAACAAGAAGTGGATACTTTTAATGACATGATAATTAAAGATCTTGTGATAGACGGCACCTTAGAAGCTAAGATACCATTAACAGTTGAGGAAAAAGATCTCATCTATAATGAAATGTTAAAAATAAACATAATGGGAGATTTGGACATTGATAGAGAGGTTCAGTGTGCAACTGAACCTCCTTCATTTACCTCCTGGCACATCCAAATGAACGGGGAGACGAAGGAGTTTTCTTATAGTGATTTTTGCGAGTATCCTGAAGACGTGAGAAATTTGATTGATTTGGAGAACTATATACATAAATTAGTTGCAGCCAAGGAGGAGTACCAGAAGTTACCTGATTCAAATGGCTGGTATGAATAACTTAACCTTTCACGAATAACGGTGGTTTAAGAGACAAAATTCGTTCTTATTTACAATCAAAAGCTTAGTAGCCTTGTCACCTAAGCTTTTGATTGCCCCTATACTTTAGGCGGAAAGAACCCCTCTGGACTTCGGACAACTTGTTCTTCAGGAAATACCTCTCGCATTTTCTCAAAAACTTTCTGTTGCACATTTCCTTCTAACCAGTTTGTCATCTCTTCTGTCTCATACTTATCATAAACATCTAGACGGGCCGTTCGCTTGCCTCCACTTCCATCACCGGTAAAATCGTCTACACATACCCTATCCACAATTCCCTTCAGCTTTTGCGCGAAATCCCTTGAAAATGGAAGAGCCGGAGCAATGGCCACCTGTGTTGGTACGCCTTCTTCATGTAAGGTTCTTAATGCTTTAATCCTTGCAGGTATTGGTGGTGCTGCTGGTGAAAATCTCTTACGGACCTCTTCTAAGTCTGTTTCTACTGTGATACTTACCATCATCCGTTCTCCCAATTTCTTAAGAAGATCGATATCCCTTGTCACCAATGGGCTTCTTGTTTGGACAAAAAGAAAATCAGGTGGATCCTCTACCAGTACTTCCAAAAGAGTTCGGGTAACCTCCTCTTTTTGTTCCACCGGTTGATAAGGGTCGGTACTAGATGACATGAAAATACTGATGGGTTGTTCCTTTTTCCTCAATAGCCGTATTTCTTTCGCAAGCTTTTCTTTTACATCCTTCTTTACATCCACCCATGTGCCCCATTCCTGTTTTCGGAACAGACCCACCGGGCTTTGTCTGACATAGCAATATGAGCAACCAAAGGCACAACCAATATAAGGGTTAAGTGTGTGGGTATAGCCTTTTAGGAAGCCACTCGCTTTGGTCAAAAGTTTTTGTGGTGTCTTCTCCGTTACTTCCACTCTCATCCTTTGGCTCCTTTCTTCCATTAATATCAATATTTTTCTCTTGTTGTTTCCATCATTTTCTTTATACTTAAAGTATCATATTACAAAAGGGGTAGATACATATGGTACTCACGGTGTTAAAACCTATCTTTGCCGAATCTGCAAGCAATCTAGTCAATACCATCAGTTCTTATTCTGGGACGGTTTTATTTAAGAAGGAGCATTGGGTAGTCGATGCAAAAAGCTTGCTTGGTGTCTTGGCGCTTGCGCTTCAACCCGGCCAGGAAGTGGAAGTTACTTCCGAGGAAGGCGAAGAAGTATTTGAAGCCATTTTGGCTCTTGGATATTTTGAAAAGAAATAATAATGGAGCATCCTTCCTCATTCGTGGGGAAGGATGTTTTTGTTTTTATATCAGGAAATATCCAAAATATCATCTACACATAAACAACCTGCTTCGCCAAATTTATCCACCACATGCAAGCGCCTTTGATAGCCATCAAGATGGTGCACAGCTCCTACAAACAGATGGTATCTTCTTTTTTCATAATAGGTGATGGTTACTTCCTTACCCGTTTCCATCGCTTCGCAAAACAGCTCATTCATTTCTTCGAGCCGCTGTTCGTCGAGTTCTGGTTTGGTTTGGTATAAATCCTCTTTGGTCCAATCACGCAGCATTTTGACATGCTCCGGCAGCATCATGGACGTCCATTTAATGGTTCCGCGATCTCGTATCATCTTCAACAATCCTTTCTTTAACTTTAATACAAATTCGCTTGAAGATGTCTGAAGTTCACTAAGCCTTATGCCCGCCAACCAGCCTGCTTCTGTGCACGGCCGTTCCGGCATTGGTATAGGACACAGCACGCAATAGCGCATTGGTTCCGTATTTTCCGCGAATGGTGTCCATTACATAGCCGAGTTCGCGCTTTTTAGGCTGTTCCAGTTCAAACAGGCTCAATTGCATTTCGCTGTCCTCCACAATATTGGAGATGGACACTGCAATTTTCCGTACCGTTTTCGGTTCATAATTTTCCTCGAACAACTCAAGGCAGGTACGATATAGGTCCATCGTGACATTGGTGGCACGTTCCATCGTCCGGGAGCGGTAGAAGCCTCCGCCGAGCTCATCGCGGCTGTAGCCGATTCCCAGACTGATGGTGCGTCCCGCTTTACGGTGATGGCGTGTTCTTCTTGCGACTTCCTCACAGATCTCCAGAATGACCTGTTTGACCTCTTTCGGGTCTGTGTAGTCGCGCATTAGAATCTGGCTTTTCCCGAAGCTGATCTGGCCCTGGATAATCGGGGCGCCAAGCTCTGATAGATCAATCCCCCAGGCGTGATAGTACAGTTGGTTGCCCATCACACCAAATTTTTTCTCTAGCAGCTCGAGAGGGTAATTTGCGAGCTGTCCAACATTGAAAATTCCCATTCGATTTAATGTTTTTTGAACTCTGGATCCGATTCCCCACATTTCGCTGAGTGGAGAGAGCGTCCAGAGCTTTTTTTTCACATCTTCATAGGTCCACTCGGCAATGCCTTTTTTCTTTGCTTCAATATCCAGGCAAAGCTTTGACATGAGCATGTTCGGACCGATTCCGATGGCGCATGGCAACTGGAATTCGCGCTCCATGTCCTCTTTGATTTTTTCGGCAATCGTGGTGGCGTCTCCCCAAAGGGCCTCCACTCCGTCGACCTGCAAAAAGCTTTCGTCGACACTGTAAGTATGGATGGCGTCCTTTGGGACATATCGGTTGAAAAGCCGGGTGATTTCTGTGGAGATGCGCAGATAGGTTGCCATCTTGGGGTTTACAATATGGATGCGTTCGTCATTTGGAATCTCAAATCGGCGTGAGCCCGTCTTGATTCCGAATTCTTTTTTCAGCATGGGAGAGGCCGCAAGCACGACGCTTCCCTGACGCTCCATATCCCCGACTACCGCCAAGTAGCAGGTGAGCGGATCGAGCCCCATCATCACTGCAGAACAGCTGGCATAAAAACTTTTCATATCTACACATAAAATCTTGTTGTTTGGCATCTTGCTGTAATCCATGTCCACGAACCTTCACACCTCACTAAAACAGAAAGTATGTTCGTATTAGTAGTATATACCCAATAATAAGCGAATATACGTTCGGTTTCAATGGTAAATTCCACTACATATTTCGACAAATTACAATTCCACTTTCTAGTTACCACTTTAAAACCTTTATAATAAGGGATGGATGAGGTGACAGACGTGGAAAGAAATTTATTAAAAAGGCTCTTTTCTCAAAGATTGTTGCTATTCGCTTGTAAAAAGTCGGCAATTGGACTTTTTACCGTGTATCTACTTTCAAAATATCATGCAATCTCTCCGAATAATCAGGAAAAGAGCACGACAGCAACAATATAACGGTCGTTGTAAAAATACGAAATAGCAACAAAGTTTACGAAAACAGCCATTAAAAAAGATGATACGAAATTGTTTTGTTCAATATCAGCATGATTTTCAGTCCATTCCACTTAGTGAAGAGGAATATGAAAAAATGGTAGAAGAAGTCAACAGTATTGTTGCCGAAGGTCCTGAATCGGATGTGTTTGAAGTGGTCAATGACGTGGTGTATGAATATTTGAGTAAGTAAAAAAGGAAAGCACTGTTCCAATGAGGATAGTGCTTTCCTTAGTTAAATGCAGCTCTCTACTTTTCAGGGCATGTTGTATATTAATTCATAAATCCTACACAATTACACAAGATAAATAAAGAAATTCAACAGCAAAAGGAGGAGCATCATGAAGAAACGGCCTGTGTTGGTATTATGGATTATGGTATTCATCTCTTTTATGACGCTCCCTTTTCTGGGATGGAAGCACTTTAAAAGATATTTACCTGGCACATTGTTCATGTCCATATTAATTGCGTTGGAAAGTATCATTGCGGAAAAATATAAATGGTGGGCCATCTACAAAAAAATCCCGCCATACTTTATAAATGAATTTGCCTTTATTGTCGGGCCGTTCTTTGCTGGCTCACTTTGGATATTACGTCTTACATATGGACGGTTTTACTTGTACTTCCTATTGAATGCATTCGTGGACGCCATATTTGTGTATCCTATATACGTATTATTTAAGAACATAGGCGTATTCGAAATGAAAAAAATGAACCGTCATCAGTTGTATGGGTTATTTTTGATAAAGTCTTTGTTGATGTACGGATTTCAGATGATTTGGGAGAAGAGTTTCGGAAAAAGCTCCCAAAAGTCGTTAACGAAAATGTCTGCAAAAGAAACCGGAAAAGAAAGACCTTACTCCATTTCCTCGGCAGAATGAGCACCATTGCTACGCAGCCACTCGATCAGTTTGTTGTCAGCCTTGCTGCGAATTGCTGCGTCGAGCGGAGTACGCCCATCATAGCCGATCCAATTGAGATCAGCCCCGTGATCTAGAAGGTATTCTGCTGCACTAAGCTGGCCACCGTGACATGCCAGCCAGAAAGCTTGAGTGATTTCGAATGGGGTAGGACGTTGCCTGCCTTCAAAGTATTCTTTCACCTCGGCCATCATCCCCAGTCCCGCTGTATTCCACAGATTGGTCTGAGCACCGCGCTCCACTAGCCGATGAGCTGCATTCCACTGGCCGAATGCCACCGCATCGTCCAACGGGGTCCCTCCTGCGATTACTGCTCCCGTGGCATCTATATTCGCACCAGCATCAAGAAGCGTATTGAGCGTTTCCATATCATCACTGCTAGCAGCCCAATGTAAGGGTGTCTCTGTGTGATGACCAGTGAACCTAGCGTTCACCTCTGCTCCCGCCTCAACCAAAGTGCCCACCGTTGTCGCTCCATTAGGGAAGTGACCAGGCCAGTCGGTTGCCACATGAAGCAGTGTACGCGAGACTCCGTAGCTACCAGACTTTTCATCATGGTAACCCCTTGCAATGATTCTTGACGTGACAAGACCGGGATTGTCAGCTAGCAAACGCTTCAGCGATGGAACATCACCGGTTTGAATTGCTTGGACGGCGGCGACGGCTAAGTCTTCATCTTCAAAAATAAAGTTCATATGTATGACTCCTTTCTTAAAAAGGTGGGTTATTCTATTAATTATTCCATAATAAGCTAGACTTTCATAGCGTTCTTCTCTCCAAATCTATTTAGATGCCCCCATACTATGAAAGTCTCTTGACCTCCCCCATCAACCTTCGTTCAGCCACATTTACTGTCCAAAACTACACATTTACTGGCGGGGCTGCGTAGAATACTGTCCAAACTTTTAAAATACGAGCCAAAGTGATCCATTTACTGTCTAAACTCACTGCAATACATGCCAAACGGCAAAGAGCGCCAAATATCGACAATCCTACAACCCTTCCACACTGATATGATTCCACCGCATCAGCTTTCAAAAGCAGTCCTCAAACAAAAAACGCCCTGTGTCAATCACAAGACGTTTCATGGTTTATTTAAAAAGATTAAAGGTAGAGGTAGCAAGTGCAACTTACCCCTCTTCCAGTTCCACCTCAATCTCCACCGGTTCACTGTCATCCAGCAGATTCTTCAGCGTCACCTTATATTGATGGTCACCCTCTTCTGACACATCCTCGACATGCCACGGGTTACCTGCTTCCACTTCTTCCAATGCCTTGGCAACTGCCTGTTGTTCATGCTCATCCTGGTCCGCATCGATCACCACTTTTATGGCGCCAGACTGGGCTGGAAAGGATTCGGCTACGATGCCAGAATTCCAGACTGTCACTTTCATTCCCGCCTTCAGATCAGCTGCTTCCAACGCCTCACCCTCAGAGTTCTCCACCTTCGTGCTCTCCTCAAGGGTGTACATGGTAGCAGATGTGCCAGATCCACCACTGCTTGGGTGCTGACCAGTCACTAAAATACGTGTTTGCCCTTCATCAGAAATCGAAACAATATAACCTGTCAGATCCTCGACGGCCTGCTCCTCGTCATCCACCGGTTCCTCATCCGGAATTTCTTCACCTGAACCCGGATTGGAACCCGAGCTACTGTTGTTGTTGCCACCAGCTGTTCCGCAACCAAACAAAAGAAGGAAACAAGCCAGCAATGACATGAATTTTAGTGTTTTCATCCTCTTATCACCTCTTGCCCTATTGGACGGAACATAAAATGAAAAGTTACAGGATGTCTATTATTTTTGTCGAAACGCCTTACCACCGAATTTCTCCACAAGCCCGGGAAACATTTGATAAAGCTTGCTGGCCATATTCATCCAGCCAGGAAGATTGATTTCGCGAGTACGTGTGAACATCGCATCGGCAATGCGCTCTGCAACAACTTCAGGCTCTAGCATCCACTTGTCCACCTTCTGCTTATAGCTGCCGGATGAGTCTGCTATATCAAAAAACTCCGTCCTGATTGGACCTGGATTAACCGATGTTACAAAGATATTAGTATCATGAAGCTCCATTCTCATGCTGTTGGTAAAGCCTAGAACCGCATGCTTCGTTGCAGAATATACACTCGATTTCGGTGTAGCAATCTTGCCAGCCTGAGATGCAATGTTGATGATATGCCCTTGATTTTGCTCTAGCATGGACGGCAGTACCATTTTCGTGCAGGCAATCAAGCCATACACATTCACTTCAAACATTCCGCTCATATCATCAAGCGACAAATCAGCAATATCGTCAAACTTACCGTACCCTGCATTATTCACCAGGACATCCACCGCTGGAATCTCGGTCATTAGCTGGCTGAACGTTTGCTCAATATCTGCATGATTTCGGACATCCAGCTTGTAATAAAGTGCATCTACCTGATGGTTGATCTGTATCTGCGCTGCCACCTGCTCCAATTTATCCAGGGATCGTGCCATCAGTATAGGAGTCGCTCCACGTTTGGCCACTTCAAGCGCGAGGGCTTTTCCAATCCCACCTGATGCACCAGTGATTACGATGTATTTACCTTTAAGACTAGCCACAGCTTACTCCCCTCCCGCTTTATACGTAAATGGCTTGGAAGAAGCATCTTCTATAATTAAGCCTTTATCAAGAAGATAATCAATTTGACCAAGTGTTTCAGAAAGCGTTAGTAACAGTTGTTTTTCATAGACAGATTTGAAAAGGAACTGACAAATTTCATAGGCTGTTGCAGGCTTCTCTTTAAGAAAACCATCCACTTTGTTTGCACGTTTATCCTGCTGCTTCAAACGGGTTTCCAATAATTCCGGTACATTTTCAACGATATCTCCATGGCCAGGCAGAACACGTGTAATTGGCAAGCGTTTCATTTTTTCAATAGAATGTATGTAATCGAGCATCGATTTCTTCCGATCGGATTCACCAACATAAGGTGGCTCCACCAACGGGTTAGGTGAGATATCTGCCAGAATCAGATCTCCCCCTATCAATGTTCCGCTCTTTTCATCAAAAAGAACAAGGTGGCTACTTGCATGTCCTGGCGTTTCAATAAGGCGCCAGTTCGCCAAGCCTTGCAGCCGATCCCCTTCCCCAATAAAGGAAGTAAGGCCACGATGACAGGAAAAACGTAAAGGCTTATCAATAGCATTCAACAATGGATAAAAACGCTTATCCACACCTATCTGTTCAAAAAGTTCCTTATAATAGCTTTCATGCATCGAAAAATAGCGTTGATCTTGCGTCATCCAAGGATGTGCACGCTTATGTCCATACACCGGTATATTCGATGGGAGGTAATCCAGCAATCCTACATGATCTGGATGATGATGTGTTACTACTACCTGGTCAATGTCCAACACTTTTAGCCCGTGCTTGTTCAGTTCCCGCTGAAACACTTCCCAAGCCTCCAACGTCTTGACTCCGGCATCCACCAGTGTGACTTTATCTGTAATGATAATATAAGTATGTACGTCTCCAACCGCAAACGGGGTCGGGATTGTAATTTGCTTTATCTCTTGCTTACAAGAAACCCTGTTCATCATTATCCCCTTTTTTACTTGTTTTTGTATGTTTATATGTAAGAAATGATTAATAAAGTTATTACAAAATAATTGACTCGAAAGGATAGGTGAATAACCATTCAATTATAGAATGCACTAAATAAGGAAAAAAAGAAAGGGGTATTCCTGAATAACTAATATAATTTCCCAGTTCATTTTTTTGAAATAACGTCAAGTCAAGATCGTAACTTATTTCACCTACTCCTGCCTCAATTTGCATTTCGCTGCCTTCCGAAAATAAAATAATAATGGTGACAAATATCCCCTTGACTTTCCCTTCCTTCCATTGCATAATGTATAAAATTACAAATGATAACGTGACGAATGGGACCAGTAGGAAGCTGCAAGATGAAAAGAGATGGAGGTTCACCGGCTGAAAGACCTCCTCATCCCCTGCACTTTCGAACCTACCCAGGAACAATCAGGAAAACCTGATCGTCCTCCCACGATACGGGAAACTAAGCTGGGTTCAACCAACCAATTAAGGTGGTACCGCGGATAAGACCTATCCGTCCTTACATACAGGACAGATAGGTCTTTTTTCTATTCTTAAAGGAGCGTGTTAACGATGAAGATAGCATTTATTGGTGCCGGTTCCATGGCAGAGGCAATTTTGGCCGGACTGCTGAAACAGAATATCTGTACAAATGAGGACATTACGGTGACGAACAAACAGGATCAACACCGTCTGGAAATCCTTGAAAGTAAATATGGAGTAAACACTATGGAGAATAAAGAGGCAGCAGTGAAAGATGCAGATGTGATTTTCTTGGCTATGAAGCCAAAGGACGCTAAAGACGGGATTCAGGCAATTAAATCCTATGTAAAAAAAGAGCAGCTCATTGTTTCCGTGCTGGCCGGTATTTCGAGTGAAGTCATCCAAGACCTTTTTGAACAAGAACTGCGTGTCATCCGCTCCATGCCGAATACCTCAGCGGCCATCGGTCTATCGGCAACCGCCATTGCCAAAAGCTCCTATGCAACAGATGGGGATCTCGCCCTTGTGCAATCACTGTTCTCGGCAATCGGATTATGTACCATAGTGGAAGAGGAACAGCTTCATGCCGTAACAGGCGTTTCCGGAAGTGGTCCGGCCTATATCTATTACATCGCAGAGGCGATGGAAAAGGCTGCATTGGCTCAAGGTTTGGATGTGGATGTCGCGAAAAAGTTGGTCAGCCAGACGTTGATTGGAGCAGCTCATATGTTGCAAGAGACAGATAAAGACGCAGAAGTCTTAAGAAAAGAAGTCACAAGTCCAGGCGGTACGACACAGCGCGGGATTTCTGTCTTGGATGACCGAAAAGTCTCCGAAGCATTTGAGACCTGCATAGATGGTGCAACGAAACGGTCCCGTGAAATGGGAGAGGAAATAGCGGAAAAACTCAAAGAGAAAACATCGAATTGAAAGTTACACCACACAAAAAGCAGCACTTGAAAGAAGGATTCCTTCTAAGTGCTGCAACACTTTACTCTATCACTTCCACCACGAACACTTTCTGTTCATATTCATCAAACACGCTCATAAAAACTTTATTTACAATCACTCGCAACTTTTCATCTGTTAATTCATTTTTTGAATACTTGCCAACCTCGGCTTTTAGGCTCTCCTGCCACTTTTCCTTCATCACTTCTTCATGGTAACTAGAGTAGGACAGGAACAAAGGGAGATCATCTGAACGATCCTCCGCTATTGCTTCAGCAAATTTCACAGACATGTTTTGCACCGTTTTCACATCAAATTCTTGAGAGGAGATGCGCAAATTAAACTTTACCGTTTTGTTGTCTTGCGTTCCAACACGATACTCCTGCATTTCGAACATATCGTAGTTGATGAAAACAAATAAATCATCATCCGTTGTCCATAGCCACTCATCCTCCTCCACCTCTATCACCTCTCCGTCACTTTGCACTACGAGGTCGCTGCTATATACACTAAAGGTTTTATAAGACTTATGTATAAAAAGGAGAGTAGCAAAGGTCGCTATTGCCAGTAGTATGATAAATAATCGCTCATATACTTTCTTCTCCACCCTTTTACTGATGAAATTTGAAAAGAAGCCGAATAACGAAATAACAGTCAGATAAACAGATACATGAAATACTATTTGAACCCATCCAGGAAAAAGAAATGTCACCGGGCAGCCCTCCACATAAAATAATCAGGGTATCAACACCTTTTGCTCCAATCAACAGCTAGAAACTAGTTCAATTATCAACTGTTAACTTTAACAAGCCTAGGGATTAATAGGAAACTCATACCCGGCATATCTATAAACAATTTCAAATCCACAAGCCTCTGCGACTGCAATTGACGCCTTATTCTGTTCCACACAATCCCAATAAGGTTCTTTATTGTTTTCTACACATTCTTTCACATGGTGGTAGGTTAAATGCTGGGCCAGCTTTTTCCCTCGATGCGCTTCCGCCGTTTCAATGGCAATGGCATGCACAGTCCCGTCTGTAAATACAGAGAAACAGGTACTTACGATTCTATTCTCGTAGGTGACGCAAAAGCCAATTCCATTTTCAAAAAAATCCTCCATGGAAGACCAGGAGTCCAAAATTTTATCAACCATAGAATCAATATTGGTCACTTGATTATCAGCACAGAAATAGGTTTCAATTTTATGTACTTCATATCTATTCTCCAAGAAAGCATCTTTCGATATTATGGGTGAGGTTCCCTTATATTTATAGACTCGTTGATTCCAGCTGCCTAGTGGACGATGCCGAAAAGTACTTTCTAAGCTGTTATGCCAATCCGCATGATCTCCAAGCGCTTCAAACCACTTTAAACCCACCTTTGCTGCTTCGGGCTTTATTACCTCTTCAATAAACGCATTCAACTCCTCGTTGAATGTAAGATTGTTCTCATTTCCAAAAAAAATGAAACCGTCATTATTTCCTAACCATACAAACCCTGTGGTAGGCGAATTCTGATCATCCACAAAAACTCGACCCGGGTTAATTCCCTCGATGATCGCCTTTGCTTCTATAAGTCCCTTTTCATGTATAAGATTTCTACACTTATGAAATTCTTTTTTCTTTAATTCAATAATCATTGGCTACCCCTTCTTTGAAAAACGAATTTATCATTCGCATTTTAAGCTATCATGTAAAATGGTTTGATAAACGTTATTGAAGCCACTGTAGTACTTTGATAAATCTATAGGTTCAATTAAAATCCTTTCGGAGGATTCATGTTCTGCCCTAAAACTATGAAACTTGGTAATGTCCATTCTATAAAACACCTGATATCCTACTTTTGGATAAGGGCTATCCTCGTTCCATACCAGATTATCATGATGATCGACCACTATGGAACCGAGCAAGCGGCAATCCCCTTCCACATACCCCTCCTCCATTGCTTCCCTTTGAAAACATGTTTCTGGGGTTTCATTGAGTTCGATATGCCCACCTGGAAAATCCCACCCTCTATCTCTAAGGTTGACCAGCATCAGCTTATCCTGATAAAAGCAATAGCCGTGAGTACTGGTAATTAGGTCTCTTGGCGGAAGTTCAGACTGCTTTTCCCAGGTTAATTGAACGATAGAACCTCCCCAGTTCACTTTAATAAATGTCATACATATCAAACTCCAATCGTAAACTATATATAAAATACAACATAATTAACCAATTAGGATTGGTTTTTTTTTCACCAAACAAGAAAGCTCACTTTATCCTTTACTAAGGGTTTATTCGGAATATTGAATAGTCTAATATTGAATAGTCTAATTGCTGATTGTTGGTGCTGCTTCTTCAACTCAAATGTCCGAACATTACGGGTTCTTGTCCAAAGATTTTGCTTACTTGTCCAAAGATTTCGGTAAGTTGTCCGAAGTTTTGCGATTCATGTCCGAACCTTAAAACTCAATGTCCGAACGTCTACTATAAGTTGACCGAACCCCCCGGTACTTTGTCCGAACCATTCGTTTTTCCAGCGTTATTTGTCCGAAGTAAGAAGATTTGTGTCCGAACCATATTTTCACAAAAAAAATAAAGGTATTTTCCTTAAAAAGATAGCATTTTTTACTCGATTACCACCAAAGACCAGCAAACCCGAAGTTGAATCAAAAAATCGCTCATCACTTCAAATGCTTCCTCAATAATGAACGCATCCAATAAGAACAAAAACTCTCTAAAATACTGGCAATTTATCCATAATAAAAAGCCTGTTCAGAAAGACTAGGCACTCCAAACAGGCTTACACCATTATAAGTTCTTCACAAAATCAGCCAAAATCGGCGGGAATTCCTCAAATGAAAACTTGACATTCAACCTCTCCGTCCACTGGTGCGGATCTTTTCCTACCGGACCAAGGTTGAATACCGGCATCTGCAAGGTTTCCATCTCCGCAAATGGCAGTGAATAGGTGGACCCGTAAACCGGAATATTGAAAGGCAGACGATCTTTTGCAGAAAAGTCCCCCTTGCCTATGAAACTCAAATCACATAAGCCCGAAAAATATCGTTGCTCATTAAATTCAACATCCGCATCCACTTTCCACTTCTGAATAAACTCTCGAGCAGAATCCAATAATTCCTTATTGTCCGTTGCCACCGCTGGATAGTATGGTGGTGCAAAAAACAAGATGATCATCGGTCCAAAATCCTTGCAGAGGGAAGCCACTTCTTCTACAACTTTGATGGACTGCTCCCTTTCATCTAAATGCAAATTGGATACAATCACCGAGGAAATTCTCATCTCCATCTCCTGATCTCCATGGATTGCCTTTGCTTTTTCGAGAATTTCTTCATACGTATAGACCGCTACATCCACTGGCATTTCGGTAAAAGTAGTGAAACGCTTAAACTGCTCCGCTTTCCCTTTGCAAAATTTATTGATGTTTTTTGCCGCCTGCTTTGCAATGTTAAGGAAATCCGCCTCCCAATCGGTCAGCGACTTTTCCATAAATAAAACATTATATAACGTCACGGCAGTGTGTGGGATTTGCACAGAATACTCCGTTTTAAGATCCTTTTGAATCAAGCTTGTAGGAGGTGGTGTCACTTCCGCTCCCACCTGTTCACACAAATCCGTGTTCCACTCCATCAGCTTCTGTATCTCTGAAACCATCAAATTGGCATTCAGGCCAGCCAATGGTTCGCCGACATGTGTTTCTTTGCCGTAACAGAAGAATCCAGGCAACAGTTTTCCGATTGCACCTGTATATAAATAAAGGTTGTTATCGCCCGGATATTTTTGAAACATCGGCTCGGAATTGACACATGCCTTATAGTTCAGTTCGTGCCTTTCCGCAAGATCAGCCAAAGCCGGTAAAGCTTGAAGCATACCTTGCGAATTCACTTCTTCATCCGGAACAGCCAATAAGAGCAGGTTTACATCCCATTTTTCCTCAATCGCTTTTTCCAGGAGGGACATTTGAAGAGCCAGTCCGGCTTTCATATCCATGACCCCTCTGCCAAACAACCAATCACCTGATAATAGGTGTTCCTTCGCTTCAGCAGGAAGGGCATCGATATTGTTCTCCAGCTCCCGGGTCAGTTCAATCGGCTGGAAAGCCAAATCCTTTAGAAAACCGTAATCCTCTACCCCTACCACATCAAAATGACTGACAAGCACAATCGTCTCTTTCTTCTCGGACTGCTTCACTAAAGCAGTTACAAAAGAACGCCCATCCTCCATCCGGTGCAGCTCCAGGTTGCCGGGGTTCTCTTGGAAATAATCCAGATGGTTCAATTGGTAATAAATGAAGGAAGCCAAACGCTTCTCTTCCCCGGATAATGTCACACTGCCGTGCTGGACAAGGGATACAAGTAGATTCGTCAACTGCTCTTTCGTTTGCCAGTGCATCTCCCATCCTCCTCTAGATAGTAGTATTTTGCTCCTATCATACTACTATTTTCTGAAAATGAACACCTATCTTTTGGTGGGAACAAAAACATTTGATATAATATTTTAGGTACTCGAAATATATAGGAGGAATCACTTATGAAATCCGCTTTATTTTCCCAATATACAGTAAAAGGTGTCACTTTGAAAAATAGGATTGTCATGTCACCGATGTGCATGTATTCCAGTCATAACGAAGACGGACATGTGCAAGATTGGCATATGACCCACTATGTATCTCGTGCAGTCGGCCAGGTAGGTCTTATCATGGTGGAAGCAACGGCAGTCCAGCCACAGGGACGCATCTCCCCGCAAGACCTTGGCATCTGGAACGACGAACATATTGCAGGCTTCCAGGAACTAAATAGACAGATTAAAGTCCATGGAGCCAAAACTGCAATCCAGCTTGCCCATGCGGGGCGCAAAGCAATGGTCGATGGCGACATCTATGCACCTTCCGCGTTGGCATTTAATGAGAAAATGAAAACTCCTTTGGAAATGTCTCAAGAAGATATTAAAGAAACTATCGCGGCATTCGTCGAAGGCGCCAAGCGTTCCAAGGAAGCCGGATTTGATATCATCGAGCTTCATGGTGCCCATGGATATTTAATCAATGAATTCCTATCCCCTCTTACGAACAAACGTAACGATGAATACGGTGGAAGTACAGAAAATCGCTACCGCTTCCTTCGTGACATCATTGATGCCGTCAATGATGTGTGGGATGGTCCATTATTTGTCCGTGTTTCAGCTAATGACTATCACCCTGAAGGCTTAACTGCAGAAGATTATGTAACGTATGCAAAATGGATGAAGGAACAAGGAGTGGATCTGGTGGATGTAAGCTCAGGTGCAGTGGTGCCGGCAGCCATAGATGTCTACCCAGGCTACCAGGTAGGATTTGCTGAGACCATCAAGTCCGGTGCAGATATGGATACAGGTGCAGTCGGACTAATTACTTCCGGTTTGCAGGCAGAAGAGATTTTACGAAACGACCGCGCAGATTTGATCTTTGTTGCTAGAGAACTTTTGCGTGACCCTTACTGGCCAAGAACAGCTGCGAAGGAACTTGGAGTTGAGATTGAGTCTCCTAAACAGTATGATCGATCTTGGTAATAGAAACGGCCACTCCCGGGAGTGGCCGTTTTCCTTTCTTCAATACTAATTAGAAGCCTCAAGAAGGTTTTTCTTTTCTTCTTTTACAGAAAGCAATTCTTCCTCCATTTGATCCCGCTGTCCTCTTAAACTTTCGAGCAGCGTGGAAACTCTACCTATTATCTGAGACGTCTGGTCATAGCTTTGTGTAATCTTTCCATGCACCATCCAGTCCACAATCAAACCATCAAAGAAATAATCAGCAAATGTCAGCATCCCTCCCACTTCAATCGTGGAATCAAAGTGATGCTTAATGTCGAGTAACTCATCCTGGAAAACTCGCAGCTTATTCTGTGCTTGGTGAATATGCGCCTTGGCATCATCCAAGCGGCTATGCTTGATCGCGGTGGAAACCAATCCTCCCCCGAACATGTCAAACGTGGACCAGCCTTTTGCCGAATCCAATGAAGATAATGCCCGCTCCAATGCATGAATGGCCGAATCCCCTGCAGTAATCGCTTCATTGTATTCATTCAGATTAGATTGCAAGTCCGCCTCCCTATCTGCCAGATCGAACAGTTTCACACTCCATACCGAATTGGAGTCATGTATCAGCCTTTCCTTTTCACGGATAATCTTTTCGTATCTAATAGGTGCATTAGCAACAGGTATCAGAAGCGCTTGGAATTCAGCCAGTTCCCGTTCAACGTCCTCTATCGTCTCGATAACTTCTGTGTACTTCAGTTTTGCGGAGAGCACCTCTTTCTGTTCCTGATCAAGTTTCTCTAGCTTTTTACCGATCATGGAATAAAACACGCTCGTCAGTGTAAAGCGCTCAAGACGCGCAACATCCTCTTCTTCTTTTTCAAGCAGGGACTCCAATTGATATTTTTTGCGTTTTTCTTCTGTCAAATATGTATTCAATCTATCGATATGTTCTGCGTATTTCGCTTTTTTACGTAGATTGTCCTTAACTTCCAATAGCTCCTGGTTTAAATCTGTGAACAAATTGATTCCCCCTTTGATTTCTTGTCCCTCTTATAGTCTACGGAAGTAAGTATGTGTTAGTTTCATATTTTTTGAATGAATAGATAGTTTCTTAGTTTTTGAAGTAACAGAAAAGCTAAGAAACTAAGGACATTACACAAGATAAAGCTAATGCTTTTTATAAGCCTACTATACTGCTTCTCCTTTCCAACAAGATAACATCCCGCCATCGACCATCCATTTTTCCAAGCCGTTCCCGGATGCCGACTCGACGAAAATCGAATTTTTCGTGCAGTCGGAGACTTGACAGGTTTTCTGGAAAAATGCCAGATTGCAATGTCCAGTAACCGTGTTCTTCACTTGATTCTATTAAATTTTGGATAAGCATGCTGCCTATGCCTTTCTTGCCATGGTTACCAGCTACATATACGCTTACTTCGGCAACACCTGAATAGACACATCTACTTGAAACCGGACTCATTGCAGCCCAGCCGACAATAACGTCACCAGTGCGAGCAACAATTCTGCATTCTGCTAAATGACTTTGATTCCACTCTTCCCAAGAAGGTGCCTCCGTTTGAAAAGTTGCATGACCGGTAGCGATACCCTCCTGATAAATCTCTCTGACTTGACTCCAGTCTCCTGCTCTCATAACGTCAATTTTAATAATCTCTCCCATTTTATTCCCTCCTGACAGGAATCATCTCTCTTTTTAAATATTCCACAGACTAGCCCATAAAAAATCTTCTCCGAACACTTCGTCCGGTTGAGAAACTTTTTGCATTTCCCTGAACTCAATCATTTCAAAATCCTCGGAGAAAATTCGTTTCAACCTTTCATCCGTATAACCTATCCCTCCGTGCAAACTGCCTTGTGCATACACATCCCAGTCCGAAGTTTTGGAAGCCGCTTTCGTATTAAAGCAGACCAGACCGAAGTGCCCATCTTTTTTCAACGCTTTTTTAATCGTTTCTATATAACTTAATCGTCTATGTGGAGGCAAATGATGGAACAGGCCGCAATCATAGACAAAATCATATGTATGGGGTTCAAAATCATATTCAAAAAGCGAGGACCTGCTGAAGTTGATATCTGCACCTTCAGAAGCCGCTCTTTCTTTTGCCCAGGACAGTGCATTTTCCGAAATATCTAATGCATCTACACTGCTCCCCAGTTTAGACATATAGATGGCGTTTCTACCAGGACCACAGCCAATCTCCAGCACTCTTTGTGGTTTTAGACCACTATTAAAATAAGAAACTAGATTTTCATCCGGACCCTCCACTTGAAAGAATGGAATCTCTTTATTTCTATCTTCATAAAATTCATCCCAGAAAGCTTTAGGTTCTCTCAGAAGCCCGTCCAACATTTGAAAAAGATCTTCATTGTTTAGAATTTCCTTAGCCATTGTTAATCCCTACTCTCTAACTTTATACATAATATTGTACCAATATCTACCTAATCTATTGTTACAATGCTTTTATAGTTAGGTGAAATTAACAATTTTAGAAAGGTGAAGACCCTATTAAACAAAGCTTATGGACGAGTTTAATTCGGATATTTTAGTCGTTCTGACACTTCTTATCCTTTAGTGTTTAACCAATTGAAACACCGTCAGATGCCTCCTAAACAAGCCAGAATATGAATGATTTTTTTATGGAACTCTCCACACGTAACATTTGTAATATAATTGTCATATTTATACTTTGCATAAACAGAAACAAGCGATTACATCCACTGCAATCGCCCCGCACTTAGTCGAAAAATTCCATATAATCTTTGTCCTGTCTATAGTATTCTAATCTATCCTCTAATGTCCCTGTATGGAACTCAAATTTATGCTGATCCGGATCCGTAAAATAGATGGACTTTTTATCCTTGTCGTTCCTTGGACGACTTGGCAGAATGTTGACTTTCAAACTTCGAAGTTTATCAAGCATTTGATGGTATTCCGCTTCATCAATCGTAAAGGCTATATGTGTATAAGAATGGTTGATTTCCGTCCTCGGGATATCCTTTTCCACATTCAAGGCCAGCCACATCCCGTTCAAGTCGAAATATGCAGTGTTTCTCCCTTTAACCAATAGCTTGGCATCAAAGACGTTTTGATAAAATGTAATAGATCTTTCCAAATCGGAAACGGAAAATAGTAAATGATTTATCCCCTTAATCATTACCCTAACTCCTCTAATAACAAATTTATTTAATTGTAATCACATCAAAATCATTCACCACAACCGTATCGGGAAAGACCTCTTTCGCTTCTTCCATCAATGATTGAACATCCTCTTTCTGGTATCTGGCACTTATGTGAGTAAGTAGTAGTTGTTTAGCTCCTGCCTCCTTGGCAACCTTTGCAGCCTGGATGGTGGTGGAATGAAAATACTCTTTTGCAAGCAATTCGTCCTTTGCTGCAAAAGTCGCTTCATGGATGAGGACATCAGCAGCTTCTGCTAACTCGACAGAAATAGGGTTGTATCTCGTATCCCCTAGAATGGTGATCACCTTCCCCTTCTTTAGAGGGCCGATATAATCTTTCCCTTCTACTATTCTACCGTCCGCTAAAGTGACGCTTTTGCCCTCCTTCAATTTTTGGAGATGGGGGCCGGCCGGAATATTGCTTTGTTTAACCTTATCCATCAGCAAAGCACCCGGTAGATCTTTTTGGACGATGCGAAAACCATAGGAAGGAATACCATGGACAAGCTTCTTTCCTACAATAGTGAAATCTCTTTCTTCCAATTTAAGTCCTTCACCTTCAAACTCTTCAATAATCAGTGGATACTTAACATGTGTCATACTCACACTCAGGGAGGTTTCAATATAATCTTTTATACCTACTGGCCCGTAAACTATTAAAGGCGTTCCCCCCCCTTGAAACGAACGGCTGCTCAACAGTCCCGGCAAACCGAAGATATGATCCCCGTGTAAATGAGTGATAAATATTTTTGATATCTTTCTCGGTTTCAATGATGTATGTAAAATCTGATGCTGCGTTGCTTCCCCACAATCAAAAAGCCACACAAAACCCTCTTTATCATCTATATGTAAAGCCAGCGAGGACACATTTCGATGTTTCGCTGGAACACCTGACCCCGTACCTAAAAACGTCAATTTCATTTTCATCCGCTCCTCTTTTCCCATTATACTCAAAAATAAAAAATTCCATAAGAGAATCAATGAATATAGTACAATGATAGTAACAAGGAAAAGGAGAACTGATTCTATGGATAAAATTTCAACAATCGTATTTGACCTGGATGGCACACTTTATGAAGACACGCATCACTTTCAATATTATGCCGACCTTCTAAAAAACAAACTGACCGGCGAAAAGCAGGATGCATTTGAAAAGGACTATCTGGCAGTCGGCGAAGGGAAACATACACTTAAAATTGGTAGAGTGTATGATGCTGAACAAGACCTCATTCTTGCACACAATGACGGGACAGTGACACACGGGTGGACATGGGCTGGACAGGAAGTTCCCCAAGAAAAACTTGCAAGCTTATATCCTGAACCTCTTCCATTTGACCTACTGAACATGCTCAGTATCGGAGACCTATGGTGGGTGCCAGTTTCGATCGGCAAGCATTATGGACTAAGCAGCGAAGAAGCCTATCGTGCATTTCTACAAACAAGGGAACATATGATGACAGACGATTTTCTATTAGAGCCTCTTGTAGAATTTGCAGAAGTATTAGAGAAGTTGCACAAAAAATACACATTGATTCTAATGACCAACAGTCCACAAACGGACAGTGATGTCATACTGAAAAAACTGGGATTCACGTCATATTTCCACGATAAAATCTATGAAGCCAATAAACCGATAAACACAGCAGACCGCCTTACATATATATCACAACAGCACTATGTCCCTTTTACTCAAATGTTAAGTGTAGGCGATAACTATATTAATGAAATTCTCCCAGCAGCACGATTAGGATGTAAAACAATTTGCATTGACCCTTATGGAATTTTTGAAAATAGTGAAGCGACACAAACTGTCGCCGGTTTGGCAGAGCTTGCAGTGACACTAGAAAAATGGCTATTGAAATAACACCTTTACAACGGTGTTATTTTTTTTGCTAAAAAACACTTGCAATCAGAACGCTTGTTCCCTTATAATGAAGACAGAACAAATGTTCTAATAACTGATGAGGTGATACTGATGAAAATAATCCAACAATCTTTCTACGTCACACTAAAATTCCTAGCTGTTGCCGGCTTTGCCATTCTTTTTTATTTCATGATCACAGATAAGACAAGCAATGCTCCTATGTTTATGCTAAGTCTTATGACTTCCCTTAGCCTGATAGCAATCCCAGGAATGAAAAATGTCATCAACAACCAAGAAGAGTCCCATCATGGCTCCTAATTCTCCATCTGTTTCAAAAGATACAGCCCTGCAAATTGCGAAAAGATTAATTGAATATAAAGTAACCAATGATTTGGATGTAATCAGCTCAGTTGTGCATGTCTGTAAAGAGGATGTGGTTACCTACCTAAAAAAACCGACCAGTCAAAATAAAAAAAGCCCTGCTCAAGATCATCACAGGACAGGCTAATCAGTTATTATTCTTTTCCTCTTCCACAGGATTTTCAGGGATAATGACTGGCGCTACTCCTCCGCCACCGTTTCCACTTCCCTGATAATACATCGGTACTTTACCTGGAATAATCAGATCTCCTATCTTAACGGAGTTATTTATTTCCATCGGCTCCTCTACCAACGGAATGATTATGTTCATTTTCACACTAACATTCACGTAAATTTCAATTACTGTATTGTTTATCCCAGTTTCAATCACTTTCGTTTCAACATTTGAAATGACATCCCCCAGTATTTCAAAACGCACAGGTATTTTTGGACCTAGATTCGAAAAAAGTGTGGTTTTGGTCGCCATTCCCAACGGAACTTTATAAACAATACCATTCTGCCTTTTTGACTCCTCATAATCTATATTCAAATCGTTTTTATAGGATTCCATTCCTTCCAGATTCCCTTCCTCCAGAAAGTCCAGATACCTTTGAACTCTTAACGTAGTTTCAGAAATCACCCTATTAACGACCCGGTGATTTGTACCAAAAGCCACATGATCTGTACCTTCATTTAAGACAATTATCAATTCCTCAGGATTTAAACTGTCAGCAATCTTCTTTGAAACTGCATCGTTTATCGCCTGTGTTGCAATTTGTCGTGCTTTTGTTTCCGCGATACTCCTTAAACTTGGCTCCAAATTTTTATTTATAATGACCAAACTAAATACTGTCAAAATGTTAAATAAAATAAACGTAATTAAAAAAACATACCTTAATGGCAATGGCCCGCTTTTCAAAAGGGAAGTTCGACGCATTCTCTTCATGGTTGCAATCCTCCTCCCCTTATATATATAGTTTTATGGGACAGATTATTAATGATTTATAACAACACAATGTCAAAAATATAAAAAAATACCTGCAAACCCAAGAAGGTTCACAGGTGGTATTATTGCTTAGTCCAAAAAATCTTTTTGAAAACTAGTAGTGATCTTTGCTTTTGATCCGGTATCTGCTGTCCTTTTGTCTCTGATTCCTTTTTTTATTATCCCCTTTCCATATTTCTCTTCCAGGTCCTGAAGGGTTTTATGCAATGGTTCTTTTTTGGCATCCTCTTGAAACGTGAATAGATCCAGCTGCTTAACAGAGTCATCTTTTTCCACAAGTTCCTGAGCTGTTACACCAAGTAACCGAACAGGTTCGCCGCTCCAGTGCTTTCTCAATAAGAACATGGCCGCCTCTTTAATATGATTAACAGATTCAATTGGGTTGGAAAGCTTTCGGCTTCTCGTCACCGTATGATGAATTCCATATTTTATCATCAGCTGAATGTTGGTACTGAGCACTGACTTTCTATCCATTCTTGCACTGACAGATGCAGCCAACTTCTCGATGGTCTTCTCTATTTCACGTTCGTCATCTGTATCTTTTGGCAATGTTGTTGAGTTGCCAATACTCTTGAATTCTGACACACTCTCAGGATCCACTGGCCGGTTATCTTCCCCATTTGCCCTTTTCTTCAACCTCTCTCCATTAATCCCGAGCAGGTATTTTAATTGATAGTCATTTCCATTGGCAAGCTCACCTATAGTAGTAATCTGAATTGAATTCAGCTTCTCGGCAGTTTTAGAACCAACACCATGCATCTGCCCTACTCCCATCGTCCAAAGCTTGGTTGATAGTTCCCTTTTTCGAAGAATCGTAATACCCATCGGTTTTTTCATATCGGATGCCATTTTTGCAAGGAACTTATTTGGCGCAATCCCTATACTACAAGGCAATAAAAGTTCCTTATTTAATCTATTTTGAATATCTTCCGCAATCTGAATAGGTGTCAAGGAACCGTTATAACTTGTAACATCCATATACCCTTCATCTATAGAAACAGGTTCTACTAAATCCGTATATTGACGTAATAGATCAAACATCGCACCTGAGCTCTTCCGATAGCGATCAAAGTTCGGCTTACGTACTAGTAATTGTGGACACTTTTGTTTAGCTTCCCACAGAGGCATAGTTGTCTTCACACCAAAAGCCCTGGCTTCATAGCTACATGTAACGACGATTCCTTTTCTTTCTTCCACGTTTCCGGCAATAGCTAGTGGTTTCCCACGCAAGGAAGGGTCATAGGCCATTTCTACCGAAGCATAGAAGCTGTTCATATCGACATGAAAAATAATTCGATGTCCTTTTTTGGGTGTTTCACTCATAAGAATCCATCCTAAAATTTGTTATCTATATTATATGAAATTAAGGGGCATTATCAAAAAAATAGCATATAAATAGGCTCTTTCTAACTATGAGCTCAAATCTGCAAAGGTTACTTTTGTTTTTCTATTAATATTGTTAAAAGATTGTTTAATGCCATGAGTTCCTCTTCATCCATCGATATATTTTCAAGCAATCGGGTTGGGATACATTCTGCTTTCTTATACAATTCTTTTCCTATTGGGGTAAGGGCTATAACAACACTTCGCTCATCTTCTTTGGAACGACTTCTAGTGAGTAACTGATTGACTTCCATGCGCTTTAACATCGGTGTCAATGTGCCGGAGTCAAGGAATAATTTCTCTCCTAGCTCCTTAACAGAGATAGAATCTTTCTCCCATAATACTAAAAGGACCAGATATTGGGGGTATGTTACTCCTATCTCATCCAATAAACCTCTGTACAATTTTGTGATTTTTTTCTCTGCCGAATAGATCTTAAAGCAAAGTTGTTTCTCTAACTTTAGTTTACTTTCCATACATATATCTCCTCTTTTACCCATCATTAAAACTATTGTACCTCTCACTACTCTCATGCACAAACTTCTTTTGCACAACTTAATTGTTGACTTCATATTAATCGGAAGTTATGATAAAAGAGAAATAAAGATTGTGCACAATATAATTTTACAAAATTTAAAGGGGTGATTTTTTCATGGATGCATTATATACAGCTAAAGTAACCGCGTCAGGTGGAAGAGCGGGGAAGATAAATAGTGAGGACGGAACATTAGACATTGCTCTTGCTATGCCAAAGTCGCTCGGTGGTACAGGAAAAGAGGAGGCTACTAATCCCGAACAACTTTTTGCTGCAGGTTACGCAGCTTGCTTCGATAGCGCACTAAACCTTGTTGCACGTCAAGCAAAACAAAGAATAGAATCTGAAATCATCGCTGAAGTTTCCATTGGTAAAGATACAGATGGAGGATTTAAATTAGCAGTGGTATTAAATGTTGAGATTGGTGGCGTAACGGAAGAAGAAGCAAACACTCTTGTTGAGCAAGCCCATCAAGTTTGCCCATACTCCAAAGCTACACGAGGAAATATTGATGTTGAATTGGTAACAACTGTTAGATAAGAAAAATCCGGGAAAAAATATTATTAGATGTCTGTATAATCGCCGCTGTTCCTTTCCGCAAATGGCTTCGCTTATCCTAAGGGCGACCTTGGGCCTCCTCGGCGATGCTGCGGGGTCTCAAGATTGTCGCTACTCCCCCATAGTCGCCATTTGCTCCAATCCACAGCTAGAAACCAGTCACCTCATTTAGATAGCTTTTAGTTACCCTTTCGGTGAATGATATTACCTTGTTGATTGTAGTGGAAGGCGCGCAGACTCCTGCGGGAGGAAGGGACAGGAGAGACCCCGAAACGGAGTGAGGAGGCTCACGGACCGCCCGCTGGAAAGCGAAGCGCCTGGAACGGAAATCAACAGAATTATATACTTATCTTAAAATGAAAAAAGGCGCCGTATTGGCGCCTTTTTTGGCAAAACACAAATCCTATTATTATCTCAATTCATTGCATTTAGCTTTTGAAGTCGACTATAGGCACCTCGTACTTTTTAATTATTTTAATTTTTAACCTCTTGTTTTTCGACTGCTTCTTTTATGCTTTCCATCCCGTTAAGGCTGTTGAGTAAGCTACTTGGATCGAGGATCGCAATCAAACGATTTTCTAAATTGATCATTCCATGAATGTATGTGGTTGTTTGTGAACCAAACAAATTTAGTGACTTTATTGATTCTTGTGGAACATCCAGGATTTCTTTAGCATCTTCAACTAGTAGCCCAACAGAAAGCTCTGAGCATTGGACCATGATAACCCTAGCTTTATCGGTTGCTTCCGTTGTTCCCGAAAACAATATTTGTTTTGTATCAAGTAGAGGGATCAATTCTCCTCTTACTTTCATCAAGCCTTTCAGGTAAGTTTCCATTTCAGGTAAAGCAGTGACTGTTGCCAATTTCTCGATGGAAACTACATATTCCACTGATATGCCATACTCTTCACCGTTCACTTCGAAAATAACTAGTTTTTGGGATTCCATGACTTTTCTCCTATTCGCCTTTTTCTTCTATTATAAATCAACAATATAAAAAAAGCTTGGCAATTTCACCAAGCTTTTCCACATTATTTTGCTACTTCCTTCATGATACTTACAACTAATTCCGTAGTTTTTATCAATTCCTCAATCGGCATTCTTTCATTTGTAGTATGAATTTCTTCATAACCAACTGCAAGGTTTACTGTTGGAACCCCAAATCCTGCGATCACATTTGCATCGCTACCGCCACCACTGCGCTGTAGCTCAGGCGTTCTGCCAATTTCAGAAACGGCACGCTTCGCCACTTCCACCACATGATCGCCATCGGCAAATTTGAAGCCAGGATACATAACATCCACTGTCACTTCAGCACGGCCACCCATGTCCGCGGCTACTGTTTCAAATGCATCCTTCATTTTCGCGACTTGCGCTTCCATCTTTTCAGGAACCAAAGAACGCGCTTCCGCTAAAATATCTACACGGTCGCAAACGATATTCGTTGGTCCGCCACCTTCGAAACGGCCGATGTTTGCAGTCGTTTCTTCATCAATACGACCTAAAGGCATTTTCGCGATGGATTTAGCAGCAATCGTGATCGCGGAAATTCCTTTTTCCGGCGCTACACCAGCGTGAGCAGTCTTTCCATAAATTGTAGTTTTTACTTTTGCTTGTGTTGGAGCAGCAACAATGATGTTCCCAACTGTCCCGTCACTATCAAGGGCAAAACCGAACTTCGCTGTTACTAATGCTGGATCTAAAGCTTTTGCCCCTACAAGACCGGATTCTTCTCCAACCGTGATAACGAACTCGATTTTTCCATGTTCGATATTGTTTTCTTTTAATACTTTTACCGCTTCCAGCATTGCCGCAAGACCGGCTTTGTCATCAGCACCAAGGATTGTTGTACCGTCTGTCACAATGTAGCCATCCTTGATGGAAGGTTTGATTCCTTTACCAGGAACAACCGTATCCATATGGGAAGTGAAATAAATGGTATCTACTCCCTCTTTTGTACCTTCCAATGTACAGATCAGGTTTCCTGCACCATGACCAGTCTCGTTCATAGTGTCATCTTCCACTACGTGTACCCCAAGAGCGGAAAACTTCTCTTTTAATACCTTGCAGATCTCCGCTTCGAATCTTGTTTCAGAATCCACCTGAACAAGCTCTAAAAATTCTTCAACAAGTCTGTCTCTGTTAATCATATGTATGTTCCTCCTACTACTTATTAAATCCAACCCTATTATAACCTATTGAAGTGATTTTTTCCTTGTTGAGCCATCCACAGATAAAAAAGATAGCAGGTCTCATTGCCTACTATCTTCTACAAACATTAGAGCGGGATGTTCCCATGTTTTTTATAAGGTCTAGTCTCTTTTTTATTGCGGAGAATTTCGAGTGATTGAATTAATTTAATCCTTGTCTCTCTCGGATCAATCACATCGTCCACCATTCCTTGGCTTGCCGCCACATAAGGATTGGCGAACTTTTCACGATACTCTTCAATCTTTTGGGCTCGTGTCGCTTCCGGATTGTCGCTTTCATTGATTTCACGGGCAAAAATGATGTTTGCCGCACCTTGAGGTCCCATAACCGCAATTTCCGCATTTGGCCATGCGAATACAAGATCTGCCCCGATTGATTTACTGTTGAGCGCCACATAAGCGCCACCATATGCTTTCCGCAAAATGACAGTCAGCTTTGGTACAGTCGCTTCCGAATACGCGTAAAGAATTTTCGCACCATGACGAATGATCCCCCCGTGCTCCTGTTTGACTCCAGGGAAGAATCCTGTAACATCTTCAAAGGTAATCAATGGAATGTTGAAAGAATCACAGAAACGGATAAATCTTGATGCTTTATCGGAAGAGTCGATATCAAGTCCGCCTGCCATCACTTTAGGCTGGTTACAAACAAGGCCAACAACTTCACCCTTTAGCCTTGCCAACCCGACTACGATATTTTTAGCGAAGTCTTTATGAACTTCCATGAAAGAACCTTCATCTACCACTTGGTTAATGACAATTCGCACATCATACGGTCTGATTGCGTCAAACGGAATGGCATCTGCTAAGTCCGGACGGTAGTCATCGCCCAGTTCGCAAGAAATACGCTCCGGCTTTTCTTCATTGTTTTGTGGAAGATAGCTAAGCAGGTTACGTACCTGTGCAAGCACCTCTTCCTCCGAGGAACTGGAAAAGTGAGCATTCCCGCTGATGGCGTTATGTACCTTTGCTCCACCGAGACCTTCCGAGCTGATTTTCTCCCCTGTCACAGTTTCAATTACCTTTGGACCTGTGATAAACATCTGACTTGTTTTTTCCACCATGAATACAAAATCCGTAATCGCTGGGGAATAAACGGCACCACCAGCACATGGTCCCATAATGACGGAAATCTGCGGGATTACTCCTGAATAGATGGAGTTTCTGTAGAAGATATGACCATATCCATCAAGAGAAAGTACTCCCTCTTGAATCCGTGCTCCACCAGAATCATTCAATCCGACGATTGGTGCACCATTTTTCGCCGCCATATCCATGACATTGGCAATTTTCTTTGCGTGCATTTCCCCGAGGGCTCCGCCAAACACGGTGAAATCCTGTGAAAATAAATAAATTGGTTTTCCGTTGACTTTCCCATAACCTGTGACAACACCATCTCCAGGGCCTTTTTTCCCTTGAAGGCCAAAGTCATTGCAACGGTGCTCGATGAATGGGTTAAGCTCCACAAAAGTACCTTCATCCACCAAAAGTTCAATACGCTCTCTTGCCGTCAGTTTCCCTTTTTCATGTTGCTTATCAATGCGGTCGTCTCCACCGCCAAGTTCGACCTCGCGACGTTTATCATAAAGCTCGTTTATTTTTTCATAGATATCAATTGTCATGATGTTTCGCCGCCTTTTCACAGAATTCTACCAGTACGCCATTGCTTGCTTTTGGGTGCATAAAGGCGATATTCGCCCCCCCAGCTCCAACACGGGAACTTTTATCAATCATCGGTATGCCTTTATCAATCATTTCTTGAATTCTTTCTTCTATTGATTCTACACTTAATGCGACGTGGTGAATCCCTTCCCCACGTTTTTCAATAAACTTGGCAATCGGGCTGTCTGGAGAAGTAGGCTCCAACAACTCTAGCTTACAATTCCCTGCATTTATAAATGCCACTCTCACCCTTTGCTCCGCTACATGTTCCACGGCTTCAAAGGTCAACCCCAATGTCTCTGTATAAAATGGAAGCGCTGTCTCAATGGAGCTGACAGCTATCCCGATATGATTTACATTTTTAATCATGCCAATCCCCCTTGTTGTATGTCCCCTAACTATGACTCTATATCATTTCGACTTTTTGTGCAAAATTCCTTCCTTTTTCGTCTATAATCCTTACTTGAGAATGGACAAGAATCCATGTACAATAGGAATAGCAGATAAAATGGGGAGTGACAAACTTTAATGATGAACCGAAAATTCCAGAAGGTTGTTGTATATTTAATGATTGGCGTCATGTTGATTACTACACTACTGGCTGGAGCTTCCATGTTTTTTTAATAGATTAACAAATAAAAACGAGCCTAGAATGAACTTGGCTCGTTTTTTAGTTAGAAAATGTGTTTATACCCTTATAAATTATATCCCAAAAACTTCAATTAAATTGACGATAAAATATAAAAAGGAAATTCCTGTAAACCCCATTCTCCTCATCCCCTATTATAGGACTCTACGAAACCTTGCAATTAGGAACAGCATAATTATTTCTAGGATAAAGATGAATATAATTACAAAGAATAAGAGAAACACCAAACTCTCCCCCCAATTAATGGCGAAGGGTGTGGCAATAAAAATGGAAATGTTGGCTATGACATACACTTTTAATCTACTTGAAGCACTCTTAGCAATATGAAATAATCCTTTACCCTCTGCCATCCTGATCAGCATGGATATAGTCAGATACATAATATAAAGGTGCAAAACTCCTAAGGATGTATGATAAACAGATGATAAATAAAACTGTCCTTCATACAGCAGTGGTTCCATTACATTTATATTTGGAATGAAAAATTCAGGGAATGAGAATATAGCCAAGAAAACAGCCCAATTCTTTTCTTTCTCAGAATCCAATTGCATCAGGCCATACGCAACCATACCATAACCGATAAAGTCCGGTATAATATTGACATAGGCTATATTTATATCAATTAAAGCAATAATAAAGCCCATCAGTATCTTTGTTAGGCCCCTATAAGTATCATGCATTTTACTCCCCCTTGGATGCTTTAATTATTTCCTTTATGTCTTTTTTGTTGAAATGTGCATGTTGGCTAAGAAAAAAATCATGTTCAAAAGGAACCCCTTCTCCAACCTCCCCCACAATAGCAGGTGTAAGTTGATAAAAATTCCACCTGTTAGGATCGTCTTCAAGAAACTCAAACCTATATTCAATACTAATATTTCTATCAGTAATACGTGCAGAATCATCGGAAAGTTTCAAAAGTGTATAACCATCTTCCTTACTGTGTATCTCCAATTCCTTATTATTAATAGAGAGTTGAAAATTTCCTAGTTTATCATGGGCACGCATTTTAATCCCAGATATTTGGATATCATCAACTGGTTTAACTAAGTAGGTATAGCCTGCTCCTTCAGTTGAAGAACCTGATGCTGAAAAACCTAATGGACCCTTAGAGTCCTCTTTAAAAATCACTTCACCCAAAGGATAAGTATAGGTCTCCCCGCTTGCTAGATGGACTGTCATTTCTGTAAGAGTTAAATCATTTTCCAATTCCTTCAGGATCTCTTCATCCACCATAAAATCTAATACTCTTAGCTTATGATGTGTAAAGCTATCATCTATATCATAAGATCCCTGCATCGTGATGGCATACTCTTTCCCATGTAGCTGAGGAAACTCGACACTTACAATATCCCTATCCTCCATTTTATTACCTATGTAGTAGATATTGAATTGACTGTTATGGTTCTTCGGTAGATCATAATAGTGTAAAAGAATAATAGGCTTATCAAGCTGCTGATTGACATAATATAATCCATTGCCAATCCAGCTTACAACCGTAAGAAGGATACCAAAGAAAAGTATCTTCCTAAGCATGCTGTCTGATCCAGAATCTCTGTACGACATTACCGTCTTCTTCAATAAAATCTTTATCTTTTTGACCACCATTGTTCATGATTGTTTTCCGTGAAGCTTCATTGATTTCATTACAAACCACCAGTATATCCTTTACTCCGAGCTCTCGGGTTTTTTCAATCGACAGAGCGAGAAGCTTCGTTGCATAGCCCTTCTTTCTTTCTGATGGTCGGATACCATATCCAATATGTCCTCCAGCATTCATAAGAGTTTTTGTTAATTGATGACGAATGTTCACCACTCCTAAGATCATTTGGTCCTCTTCTCGTAATAGCCAAAAAGTAGAATCCGGTATCCACCCTTCAGGAAGGCCAATTCCTTTTTCTGAATTCAACCGCTCCTTAACCATTTCCTCAAAACTGGAAGGATCTTTTGAAATTACCCAGGGAACCATTGGCTCTTTACTTTCTTTCCATTCCTGATAAAAAGAAAGGTAAGCAGTTTCGAGGCTTGTCGTTGGTTTAACCAACGTTAAATTTACTACCATTAGACTTCTCCCCTCTCTATAAATAGTTATAATTTTCCTTTTGTCTCATTATAACCCATGCATTGTTAGTTGTTTAGAAGTTTAAATAAAACTTAATAACAAACAAAGGAAAACCGGACCATCTATCGATCCGGTTAACAGTTAGAATCCTAGCAATCTTGGAATAAACAATACGGCATCTGCCCAATAAGTAATAATCAACAGTATAAATATCCCCATGAGAAGGAATGGCGTGGTAGCCTTTATCAGCCTTTCTATTTTAACATCTGCGATGGAGGATACTACAAAAAGCCCTGTTCCAACTGGAGGTGTCAAAAGTCCGATTGTAAGGTTGATACAGATGATGACGCCGAAATGAATGGGATCAATGCCAAACGCTAAGACAAGAGGCATTAAAACAGGGATTAAAATAATCAAAGCGGCAATACCATCCAACACGGCACCCAGTAAAAGGAGCATCAAGTTCACCAGCAACAGGAAAACCAATGGATTATCCGACAGGCTTAGCATTCCGTCAGCAACCAGTTGAGGAATTTGTTCAAAGGCAATCATCCATCCAAATATGTTTGCCATTGCAATAAGAAAAGTTACAGTAGCGGTACTAATCACTGTATTCATCAACAGTTTTGGTAAATTCTTCAGTTTGAGTTCCTTATATAAAAACATACCGACAATTAAGGCGATAAAACATGCAACTGCAGCTGATTCCGTTGGAGTGAAGGCCCCACTTAAGATACCAAAAATGATGATAAAAGGAACACTTAATGCCGGTATGACGTACAGGCCATGCCGGACAATTTCCTGAAAAGACGCTCGTTCACTTTTTGGAAAATTATACTTATATCCCATATATGCAATTAGCCCAATAAAACCTATTCCATACATGATTCCAGGAATAATTCCTGCCATAAATAATCCACCTATGGAGGTGCCAGAGAGTGTACCATAAATGATGAATATCATACTGGGAGGAATGATGGGGGCGACAATGGAGGAGGCAAGGGTGAGTGCGGAAGAAAACTCTCTTTTGTACCCTTCTCTTTCCATTTCCGGAACCATAACTTTACTCATCATTGCTGCCTGGGCATTAGCTGAACCTAAAATGGATGCAATAAACATGTTGGAAATGACCGTTACGTAGGCAAGTCCACCTCGCACATGCCCAATGAGCGTTTTCGAGAACTTAACAAGCCTTGTGGTAATTCCCCCACTATTCATCAACTCTCCTGCAAGCATAAAGAGCGGAATAGCCAATAATCCGAAATTTTCAAGTCCCGAAAAAAGACGCATAGGCGTGGATTGCAATAACACCGGGCTTCCCACCAGTAAAAAATACAAAACGGTTATCATCCCTAATACGAGGGAGATGGGAATACCAATGAGTAAAAATACAAAAAATAGGACAATTACAAGAATCGTCATTTTACTTCCCCCTCTTGGAGAACGATAAGAAAGTTAGCCAATATATGAATGGTTGCACAAGTGAGACCAATCGGAACTGCGCTATATGGAATCCACATAGGTAACAGAATGCCACTTGATTTTTGCAATGCTACATTGGGGGAAAGTATCCATATATAGGTATAGTATAAGATTATTAAAAGAAAAATCAGCATACAGATGTGGCTGATCAGAGTTAATATCTTGCTTATTCTTGCTGACACGTACTCCAGGAATATCGTAACAGAAGCTTGGGACTTATATTTTAGTCCCAAGCTGCCGCCAATAAAGCTGATCCAGATTAATAGAAAGATGGATACTTCCCCAGCCCATGACAAGGGGGAGTTCAGGAAGTATCGGAAGGCTACAGATAGTGTAATGATAACGGCCATGCAGAACATTAGAAATGCACCGAGAAATTTCTCGATCTTGGCTATTCCATCACTGATTCTTGTCATAATTGTTACTTCCCCCTTTCAATGAAACTCTGTTAAACGCCGCTGTTGATTTCAGCGAATGGCTTCGCTCACCAGCTAACTATTTCTAAAATCAATTACTTTCTATATGTTTCAATGAACTCTTTAATTAGTGGGTCTGCCTCTTTGTACTTCGCATCAAACTCTGCAATCTGGTCTGCAAATGCCTTAGCAGGAATATCATAAATTTTCATGCCGTTGTCACTTAACGTTTGTCTAAATTCCTCTTCTTGTCCTGATCGAGTGGATGCTGCAAAATCAGTGGCTACCGTTAGGGCATCGCGTACTATTTTCTGGTCTGCTTCTGACATACCTTCGAAAGTCGACTTATTCACGATGGCAACGGATGGCCAAACCATATGATTGGTAACCGCTCCATATTTTACAACTTCATAGTATTTATTTGTAATGGCTGCATCCAGGTCCATATCCATTCCATCAATTACACCTGTCTGGACTGCTGCATAAACTTCAGGAAGAGGCAGCCCTTCCGGTGATGCACCTGATGAACGATAGAAGTCCTGCATCGGTGGACTAGGTGTCACACGTAATTTCAGCCCAGCCATATCTTCTGGGGATGTCACTTCTTTGTCTTTGAAAAGCATGACACGTTGACCGGCAAATAGATAATCCAACCCGATCAGCCCCTGATCATCTAGAGTTGCCAGAATCTTTTTTGAAACATCGGAAGTTCTCGCTTCATGGGCAGCATTGATGTCTTCAAACGCATATGGCATGAACCAAGCTGCAAAAGATGGGGAACGGGAGCTCATGTAAGCTGCTGTAATCAGTCCGAAGTCAACGGAACCGGCCTCAATTTGTTGCACCATATCCGCTTCAGTTCCAAGTTGACTTGCCGGATAGATTTCCACTTTCATTCTTCCATCGGATTTGCTTTCCAGTTCTTCTGCAAATTTTTCTGCAGCTAAATGCCACATATGGTTGGTTGGAGTAATATGAGCTAGTTTAAATGAATATGTCTTACCGGACTCATCTCCACTTGCTTCGTCTCCACCACAGGCTGCCAGCAGCCAAACTAGTGTCATGATCATAATCAATGAGATACTTCGTTTCATCTTTTTCATCGTTCTCCCCCTTTATTTTCCTTGCATCCTATACGGGCCAACCTAGTAATGAAAAAGCTTGTCTGTTTTCTCCTCTGCTGACTAACTCTCTGATTCTAGTGGATGAAATGACTTTGCCGTTGGAACATATAATGGGCTCGATGATTCGTACCTTAAAGCATTCTTTTAATAAGGTAACGTCACCACTGCGGTCCTTTCCGAAGCGAAAGTCTTTACCAACCACTATTTCTACAGGATTCAATTGTTGTAGTTCATCCATAAATTGACACGCAGTTTGTTTCAGGTATTTTTCATTGAATTTAGCGACGATACAATGGTCCAAACCTAATGCTTGCAACCTTCTTACTTTTTCATGAATAGAAGAAAGCATGTGGGCATTTTGAAAATATGCTCTTGGAGGCGGATCAAATGTATAGACCACAGTAGGAATATTTAACAACCTTCCCCTTTGAACAATCTCCCTCATAAGTGCTTGGTGTCCTCGATGAACCCCATCAAAAGCACCGATGGTTACTATGGATTTAGGCATGCGGACCTCTCCAGCTCTATGAATCAACAACTTGCTTGCCTCCCTCTCTAAGTTGTACTAGGTATCATTCTGTGCCTTAGTAACACCACCGGTTCCCCAGTTTTCCTTAGATACCTCCATGAGCAACACCCGTACTTTTTCTGGAGAAGCCCCAAGGCTTTGGCTGATAGCTATGGTTACATTTTGAATCAACTCTTGCTTTTGTTCGACGCTTCTTCCTTCCAACAGATGAATATGGGCGATAGGCATGGTGTTACCCCCTTACAACTCGACATTCAACTTCATGGTACCTAACTGATCATACTGAACTTCGATTACATCACCTTGGTACACATTGATTGCTTCTGTAATCCCACCTGCCAGGACCACCATTCCCGGTTTAATGGAAAGACCTTCTCTATCTAGCATCTTCACCAATTCCACAATGGACTTGACGGGATGGTCTAAAACGGCCGCTCCAACACCTGATTGCACTGTCTCTCCATTTCTGTTCATTGTCACTCCTACTTTATCCCAGGATGTGAAATAAGGAGAGAAAGCCTGATTTCCTAAGATGAACTTGGAAGATGAAGCGTTGTCTGCCACCACATCTTCTAAAGTGAAGGAAAAGTTTCGATATCTGCTATCAATCACCTCTATAGCAGGAAAAATGCATTCTGTTGCCATCCACACATCTCGAACTGTTATATGTTCACCTTTCAATTCCTTGTTCAGAACAAATGCAAATTCAGGCTCCACCCTTGGATGAATGAGCTTTTCAATATGCAACGTAGGTTCCGTTAGCTCCATGGATGCTGTTAATCTTCCATAAATAGCCTCTTCCACTCCTACGGACATCTGCTTCGCTTTACTAGTAAGTCCCATTTTCCAGCCTATCAGTCTATCTCCACTATTTATTGCCTGATCCATACTCAGCTTCTGGATTTCGTAAGCGTGATCCACATTCATATCCGGATGTGTCAGTGTAATCTTATCCATCTCTTGACCATTTTTCTGATGGTCTGCTACGAGCTTTGCTATTTGAAGTAAGTCCATTTGACACCCTCCTTTATGCTTTTACGGTCTTCTTGGCCATCTCGGCTGCAATATCGACAATCATGTCTTCTTGCCCACCGACTACTTTCAGTCTGCCCAATTCTATTAATATATCTTTTGCATCAACTTTAAATTGTTTTGCTGCTTTGTTGGCATGCACCAGGAAACTGGAGTAGACACCCGCATATCCCAGAAGTAGGCTTTCCCTTGTGATTTCCTGTGGCTTCTGCAGGATTGGTGCAACAATTTCTTCTGCCACATCCATCATTCTATAAACATCTATACCAGTTTGGATATTTAACCTATCAAGCACGGATACCAGCACTTCTGTCTGGGTGTTACCGGCCCCTGCACCAAGGCAACGAATGCTTCCATCAATCCTGGTAGCTCCCTGTTCTATCGCAACCAACGAATTGGCCATCGCCAAGGATAGGTTGTTATGGGCATGGAAACCGATAGGAATATCCAGACTGTTACGAAGGCAATGAATTCTTTCTTTAACTTGATGAGGTAAGAGAGCTCCAGCCGAATCTACGACATATACCACGTCCGCCCCATAGCTTTCCATCAGGCTCGCCTGTTCCAGCAGTTTTTCTACTGGTGCCATATGGGACATCATCAAAAAACCAACTGCCTCTAAACCTAACTCCTTCGCAAAAGAAATATGCTGTTTCGATACATCCGCTTCTGTCACATGTGTAGCAATGCGGGCGATCTTTGCTCCACGGTTTGCCGCTTCCTTTAAATGTTCCACGGTACCAATTCCCGGAAGAAGCAGGACTGCTATTTTCGCTTGGGTTACGACTTCTGTTGCTGCACTGATCAGGTCCATTTCATTTGTGTGTGACAATCCATATTGAAGGGAAGATCCTCCCAGACCGTCACCATGAGACACTTCAATAACAGGGACATTTGCTTCATCCAGGGCTTTGGCAACGCTTATCACTTGATCAACGGTAAATTGGTGACTGATGGCATGACTACCATCCCTAAGCGCAACCTCTGTGATCCAAATATCACGTTTCAACCTGCTTCACCTCCCTCTCTCACGTTATTTTTACTGTTTTAGTTTTATTACCTATCATTCTCTTTGCTTTTTCCTCGCCCACTTTAACGGCAGCGGCCGTCATGATATCAAGATTTCCCGAGTAGTTCGGCAGATAGTCCCCAGCACCTTCCACCTCAATGAAAATACTGACTTTATTTCCTTCAAAAATCGGTTCTGTTCGAAGCCGATAACCAGGCACATATTCTTGGATTTCCTCAACACGTTTATTAATTGCTTCGCTGATCTGGCCTTCTTTCCCTGCCAGATTTTCGACTTGGCAGTAGACTGTGTCCCTCATAATGATCGGTGGTTCTGCAGGATTCAATATAATGATTGCTTTCCCTTTTTTGGCTCCGCCGATTTTTTCCATTGCACGCGCTGTAGTGGTAGTAAACTCATCGATATTCATTCGTGTCCCTGGGCCGGCACTTTTACTTGCAATGGTTGCAACTATCTCTGCATACTCGACAGTGCAGACATGATTGACCGCATGGATGATAGGAATGGTTGCTTGACCACCACAAGTAACCATATTTACAACAGGTTCCTCCATGTGCTCCATCAGATTGACTGTTGGAACAACAAATGGTCCGATTGCTGCAGGAGTGAGGTCTATCAGTTGTTTTCCTGAGTCTTTCAATGCCTTTGCATGGCTGTAGTGGGCTTTTGCTGAAGTTGCATCAAAGAGTATATCTGCAAGGTCCGGTTTTTCAAGGAATCCATCTATTCCGTTCATGATGATGGAATGCCCGTATGCTTTGGCACGACGTAGACCATCTGAATGGGGATCAATTCCGATCATGGCTGTTAGTTCGAGAGATTTGGAGCGATGCAATTTAAGCATTAGGTCTGTACCGATGTTGCCTGAGCCTATTATGGCTACTTTCACCTTTTTCAATTAATGGTCCTCCTTTCTTATAACTCTGAATTGAGTTTAGGGTGTTGCGTTCAACTCCCTGTTGTCTTCCGTTTCAGGTGTTCGCTTTCCGCGGGGCGGTGCTTGAGCCTCCTCGGCTTCGCCTGTGGGGTCTCAAGTCTACCGCTATCTCCCGCTGGAGTCTCACACCTTGCACTCCAGTCATCAGGGGGGACAGCAATTCACATGCAAAGACTTACTACAGAAAACTGACCTTCACTTCTCCGAGTGTTTGGAATTTGGCTTCAAATTCATCTCCGGCTTCTGCATTTACTGCTGCTGAGAGGGCACCTGATAGGATGATTTCTCCTGCTTTCAGTGAAATGCCGAACTCGGATAGTTTATTGGCAAGCCAAGCGACACAATAGGCAGGGTCACCTAGAGCAGCTTTTCCAATGCCCTCGTTTACAAGTTTTCCATTCTTAAAGAACGACATCTTCTCTTCTTTAAGATTCAGTAATGGAGGAGAAATCATTTTTTCACCAAGTACATAAAGGCCTGAAGAAGCATTGTCTGCAACTGTGTCACAAAGCTTTATTTTCCAATTCTCAACCCGGCTGTCGACAACCTCCAATGCAGCTACCACATACTCTGTAGCATCAAGCACATCCTCCACAGTTATATTTGGTCCGGATAGATCTTTTTTTAGAGCAAATGCTATTTCTCCCTCCACTTTCGGTTGAAGAAGCTGTTGCCTAGAAATCAATCCTTTGTTCTCGACTTCCATCGAGTGAAGGAGATGACCATAATCCGGTTCATCCACTCCCAGTAGCTCTTGCATCGCAAGCGAAGTTAGACCGATTTTTTTCCCGCTAATCGTTTCCCCGTTTTCCTGCTTTATTCGAATTGTATCCAGTTGAATCTGATACGCTTCTTCCACCGTTAAATTAGGCTGAAATTCTGTCAAAGGAGTTATGCCTTTTCTGGATTTTTCAGCGCTGATCAACAGGTCTGACAGTTCTTTCGTTTGAATGGACAAATTCAGAACCCTCCTCTCTATTATTAGAGTTTTATCGTGACATTCGATAGTTCACTGTAAAAATCAAAGCTATGCATGCCGCCTTCCCTGCCAATGCCACTTTGTTTCATACCGCCGAATGGGGTTCTTAAGTCTCTTAAATACCAAGTGTTGATCCAGATGATTCCTGCTTCAATTTCTCTTGCAACACGATGAGCACGGCGCAAGTCATTTGTCCAGATGGTTGCCCCTAATCCGTAATGGGTATCATTTGCCTGCTCCAGCACCTCTTCTTCCGTTTCAAAAGGCAGAACAGTAACGACCGGGCCAAAGATTTCTTCCTTCACACATCTTGCATCACGGTCTAAACCTACCACGATAGTCGGTTCAATGAAGTACCCTTTTTCCATTGAGTCCGGGCGACCTCCTCCAGTTAAAATGGTGCCCCCCTCTTCTTTAGCCAATTTTATATAGGAAAGAACGCGATCATAATGTTCTTTACTGATAACAGCACCTACTTTTGTGGATCTGTCAAAAGGATCGCCTGTCTGAAGTTCTTTCGTTCTGGCTGTGAACTTTTCCAGGAACGTCTCATAAACGGAGCTTTCCACATAGATTCTTGAACCGCATAAGCATACTTCCCCTTGGTTCATGAAACTTGATTTTAGAGTGGTATCAATGACTTCATCCAAATCGGAGTCTGCAAAAATGATATTCGGATTTTTTCCTCCAAGCTCATAGGAAAGCTTTTTCAGTGTAGGAGCTGCCGCTTTCATTATGGCGGACCCTGTTTTTGTTTCTCCTGTAAAAGTTATCGCATCTACATCTGGATGTTCCGTTAAAGCAGATCCTGCAGAATCTGCTCCAAAGCCGTGAACTAGGTTTACCACCCCGTCAGGCACTCCCGCTTCCTTGCATATTTCCACAAGAACCGTAGCTGTCATCGGGGACCATTCAGCAGGTTTCATGACCGCTGTATTTCCTGCGGCCAGACACGGAGCCAGTTTCCACGTTAATAAAAGTAATGGAAGGTTCCATGGGTTAATCATCCCCACAACCCCTACCGGTCTTCTGATGGAATAATGAAGAGCGACATTATCCTGCTGGTAGGATTCACCACCCATGGATGTTAAGAAGTCTGCAAAAAAATAGAAATTGTATGCTGAGCGGGTAATGTCCATTTCTAAGGCCAGTTCATATGGCTTACCAGTATCGAGCGCTTCAAGGACAGCCAGTTCTTCTTTTCGCTGTAAAATACCATCGCCGATTCTTCTCAGTAGATCGGAGCGTTCTTTGGTAGTGAACTTTTTCCACGGACCCTTTAACGCCTTTTTGGCAGCGGTAACCGCTCTATCAATTTCTTCTTTTCCACCTTCCGCCACTTTTCCGATTACTTCTTCTGTTGCCGGATTAATATTGTTAAAGGTTTTCAGATTGATAGAATCGATGTAACTGCCGTTGATAAAGTGACGACAATCTATTGGTTTGATTTTGCCAGGAATATATTCCTTTACTTGCATCAGACAACCCTTCCTTTCTACAAGGTATTCTTTAACACCGCTGTTGATTTCCGCACAGGGCTTCGCTTTCCACGGGGCACTTGTGGAGCCTCCTCGGCAAGCCTGCGGGGTCTCCACTAAGCGCTACCTCCCGTTGGAGTCTTCGCCCTGTGCTCCAATCAACAGCTAGAGTGTCCAACGACCATCTAAATTCGTTAATACCGCTTTCCAAAATTAAGACTCCCTCTCATCCAAGAGAGAGAAGGAGTCGTTACTCTGCAATTTCAACAATTAATTCAATTTCGATGGCGGTATTGTTGGGCAGCTGTGCCATACCCACTGCAGAACGAGCATGTCTCCCTCTTTCTCCGAACACCTCCACCAAGAGATCCGACGCACCGTTCATCACTTTGGGCTGATCGGTAAAGTCTTCTGTACTATTGACAAAGCCTAACATCTTCACCACTTTTTTCACTCTACTCAATTCACCCAATTCATGCTTCAATACACTTAGCAGATTAAGCATCGATTGGCGGGAAGCCATGTACCCCTCTTCAATGGTAAAATCCCTGCCCAATTTACCATGATATTGATCCACTCCCTGGCCGGCGGTGAAGATTAGATTACCCACTCTGACATGGCTGACATAGTTACCGACTGCAGGTCGCACATCCTTTAACTCAAAACCTAATAGTTTCAGCTTTTCCTCTGGAGTCATCAGCTTTTGTTCCATAGTCAAAATCGGTCTCCTTTATATTTAAAAATTCCAACGCATTCTTCCCTAACAGCATCTTTTTGTCCAATTCTGATAGCTCCTCCATCTCATCTATCACTTTCCCTGGTGGAACTTCACGTAACAGGAATGGATAATCAGACCCCATGATCACTTTATCGATACCAAATCGATCAATTAGATATTTCATCGTAAGAGAATCATAGTTTAAAGAGTCGAAATAAAACTTTTTGGCATAATGGCTAGGAGGATGTGTCGTAAGCCTTAGTTGCGGCCATACCTCCCACCCTTTATCCAGACGCGGTAATACATACGGGAACGAACCTCCACCATGGGCAAAACAGATTCTAAGGTTCGGGAACTTCTCCATTACCCCACTCCAAATCAAACTTGCAGCAGCAAGAGCAGTCTCACTTGGCATACCGATGGTGTACATGAAATTATGCCTAGGAGTGCGGTCCTTCGCCATCGTTTCCCAAGGATGAATGAATAAAGGTACATTCCATTCCTCTGCCATTTTAAAGAACTCGGTCAAATGCGGGGAGTCCAGGTTCTCTCCGTTCACATTTGTTCCGATTTCAATTCCGGCAAGCTTGAGGTCATGCATACATCGATCCATTTCCTGAATCGCCACTACCGTATCTTGAAGCGGTACGGTTCCTAATCCGATAAATCGTTTGGGATACTCTTTCACCGTCTCTGCGATGAAATCATTTTGAAGTTGTGCCATTTCAAGGGCCGCTTCTTTGTCTGCCCAATAGGAAAAAGTCACAGGGATTGGGGACAACACTTGAATATCCACACCCTCCCTGTCCATATCCTGGATGCGCTTATGAGGACACCAAACCTGATCGGTCACTTCCCGAAAAACCTTCCCAGCCACCATAATGTTAGCTCCGCACGTACAAGTCTGATGCAAGGTCGGCCAGCGGTCACCTCCATGTTTTTCTGCAAAGTCAGGAAACTCCTTGGGGATGATATGCGTATGGAAATCTATTCGCATTTCCACACATCTACTTCCTCTGGCATCACATGACCGCAATGGTCGCATGTGCGCAGCTCTTCGCTTCCGTTGAACTCCTCTATTGCTCCTTTTACCTGAGTTTCAATATTGGTCAATTGAACTGTCACTCGATGCATTTCTTCATTACAGTTGTCGCAGAACCAAACGAAATCCTCCAGCTCCCCCTTCTCTCTTTTTCTCTCCAAAACAATTCCATACGTGTCTGCTACACGGTGGGGCGAATGCGGTACATTTGCCGGGAGCATGAACATCTCCCCTTCTCTAACTGTTACCACTTCCCGTTCTCCGTTTTCATTGATGCATTCTACATAACAGTCTCCTTTTACTTGATAAAAGAATTCATCAGAAGGATCGACATGAAAATCCCTTCTTCTGTTCGGTCCACCTAATAACATGGCGATAAACTCGGAGTCTTCCCAAAGAACTTTGTTATTTACCGGTGGTTTCAATAGGTGTTTATTGTCCTCAATCACTTTCATAATGTTCATCGATCTCGTTTTTAATGCCATTTTTACTTCCTCCTCTTCATATTGTAAGCGCTATCATATTGCGCTAATATAACCCAGTTCTTTTGAAATTTGCTGGGAGGTACGCAGCATGCTCTGAATAATGGATTGCTTTTGCTCCCCTTGCATATATGAGATTGGCCCAACCATATTGAGAGCGGCTACAGTCTGTCCTGTGTATGAATGAATAGGTGCGGCTATTCCATATAAACCTAACTCATTCTCATTGTTGCTGATGGCATACCCTTGCTCCCTGATTTCTTCCAGTTCTTTTTTAAATTTCTTCACACAGGTAATGGTATTGGGAGCCCGTTGTAGCAGACCCTTTGAAATAGTCGGCTGGATGAAAGATGGGTTAAAGGACAATAGAACCTTTCCTGTACTTGTGCAGTAGGCCGGTTTTCGTGCCCCAACAAAAGTGGGAACAGGTACCGAATTTTTAGCAGATACCTTCAGGACAAACCGTACTTCTCCAGCATCAAACATACCGATATGAACGGTTCCGTTGTACTGGCGGACAAGGTCCTCCACAATTGGAATCGCCTCGCTGTAAATCTCCTGCTGATACATGACATGGTTACTCCACTCCAGCAGCTTCCATCCAAGGCGGTATTTTTTTCTGCTGTCTTGAATCAAGATCCCTTCATGGCATAAAGTACTCACAATATGATGAACCGTACTTACGTTCATACCTAACTTCTCTGCAATTTCCCGGTTACCCAAAACTGGCTCATTACCTGTAAAACAGTCCAAGATCTTAGCGACTTTCAGCACAGAGGATATCATGTCTTCGCCCCTTTTTCATCAAAGTTCCACAAGAAGTATCAGAATATATGTAATATTCTAATATTTATACAAAGAACGCCATTTCCCTCTATTTTATAGGCTCTTTTATCAAAGTTTGTTGCTATTCACTAGTAAAAAGTCGGCTATTGGACTTTTTCGGCTTATCTACTCAAAAAATAGGCATGTAGTTTACTCTGGATACCCGAGAAAAGAGCACGATAGTAAGGAATATAACGGTAGGTTGATAAATACGAAAAAGCAACAAAGTTTACGAAACAGCCATTTTATATAAGGTTTTTTTCTGGTTTTGTCGTATCCTTCAGAGCCTGTTCAGCCATTTCGAATTTATTCTTCCGTTTGTACTGATTGTAGAAAATCGCTCTTTTTCTGATCGGATCCCCAGTATAATAACGTTCATATTGCAGGAGGCGTTGTCCGAATGCTTCCCCGCAGAGGTCCCATGCTAATTTGAATATGCGGACACGTTCTTCTGCACTCACCCCTTCACGTCCTCCAAAATACTTGTCCAAGTCTGGGCGCAATTCTTGATTCTCGAAGTCAGCCCCTGTAGGAGACATCAGGAGGCCTCCAGCTCCAATCACTTGCATCACTTCAATCGCCCGCGGATACATTTTTGGCAACAGACCCCTTATCGTTTCAAGCGGTGCAGGTGCTGGGCGGTATTCTCCATCCTTTGTCACTTCGTACTCGTATTCGGAAACCCGTAACAGTGCGCGGATCGTCTCCACAGCTTGAACCAATTCCCCAAGGTCATTTTGCACATTCAGGAACCCATCCACACCGATCGAGTCGGCTACTTTACATGCCACTTCTGTTGCGAAGGCCAATTTCACATACCCTCTTACCCCGGACTGATGAGCAGGCTGCTGGGCAATTCCTGTCATTGGATATAAGGAGTTGGCCGCTTCGACATTGTTATACATAAACACCCTATCCCATGGCACTGTCACATCGTCAAATGCAAGGATGGCATCCATTTCTTCAAACTTTGATGCCAATGGATGATCGAATACAGATCGCTTTCCATCCTGCATCGGTTCGCGGCAAATAATCCGTAAGCCAGGCGTATCAATAGGAATGGCAAAGGCCAATGCATAGCGCTCATCTCCTGCTTGGAAGCCCGGGAAGGAGTAGATGATCACCTCATCAGTAATAGGAGCCAAAGTAGCGAGCATTTTTGCACCTCGGACCACTAATCCCTCCTTCGTTTCTTTTACAGTCCCTAAGTGAGTAAACAAGTCCTTTTGTTCATAAGAAGCTTTACTTCGATCATTTTGTGGATTGATGATCGCATGTGTTAAAAATAGATCATTATCCCTGATATGCCGATAATAGTTTCTTATATTCACTGACCAGTCCGGATTATATTTATCCAGGAACCATGAATTGCTTGCCATGGATGTGACTACTACATTCAGGAAATCTGGTGTTCTTCCCATCAAACCGAATGTTGCTCTTGCATATGCTTCAAACAATCTGCTGCGTGCCATAAGGTCTTCATGTGACCTTGGTACAAGAAAAGCATTGTTCACCCGCTCACCTGTTTCCTCACACACATGCGTAATCTTTTCCTGATATTCTGTATCAAACTGAAGATCATAAAGCTTGGCGATTTCATGAATTGGTTGTTTAAAAACATCTTCGTTATATAAGTCCTCCACTTTCCGTCCCCCAAGCCAGACTTCAGGCTTTCTTGACCTTAAAGAGTTAATGTATTGCTCACCTGTCCTGATTCCCATTCCATCTCCCCCTCTTTATAACTCTCTATAAGCTTTCATTTCGTCTCAAAACTTAAAATGTAATCGCTTTCAAATTTTCGATAAATTAATTTCCGATGAAGATTTCACCTCCATGAAAACTTTCTTCTTACACTATAGGTCAAATTATTTATCTAAACAATCGGAAAATTTCAAATAGTGAAATTTAAAATATTTCTTGCCGAAATATCTGTATTTCAAGCAAAAAAATCCCGTTCTTTTCCGTGTAGAAAAGAACAGGACTGCTTTTACTAGTAGTAGTAACAATTTTTGAGAAAAGAGCCTAAGAGATTCTACCTCTTATTTTACTTCAAAACACCCTTCTCTCTCCCAAGCTCCTCAAAAGATTTCCCTGTTTTGACTATCCAAATCTTTGTACCCACCGGTACCTGGTTGAACAAAGCTTCCACATTCTTATTTTCCAGGCGTATGCAACCTTGTGTGACATAGCCTCCGATTGAATATGGGTTGTTTGTTCCGTGAACACCATAGGTCCGACCGTCGGTGTCCTCTGCATCAAATCCGATCCATCTTGTGCCAAGGGGATTCTTCGGGTCTCCGCCAGCAATGTCTTTTTTGCGATAGTATGGATTGATGGCCTTTACGGTGATAGTAAACTCGCCTTCAGGAGTAAGCTCTTTGGATTTACCAGTGGCTACTGTATGTACCTCTTTCAATTCTTCACCTTGAAAATAGGCAAGTTGATTCGTCTGCTTATTCACGATAATATATGGATCGCCCGGAAGAGGATTTGGTCCAAGCGGCCAGAGTGGTGAAGTCACCAACGCAAAAATTAAAGTAAAAATGAACACCTTTCATCCACCTGCCTTTTAGGTATAGTGTGGATGAAAGGTGTTCATTCCATTCGTTTACTCGGAAGTTTTCAATCCAATAAAATCACTCTTCAAAATCAGGTATTGTTCAAACTCTTTCAGAAGGTGACGAAGTGCTGCCCTTGTCTCAAATTCCTCACGGGTTTGAGGCAGTGGCATTTCCTGAAAGGTTTCGTGCATATCGCGTAAACGCTGCAAAAAAAGATAGGCTGTATTTCCCCCATGAATGGCATGTTCAATATCCTCAATAAAGTCGGCGACTGTGTGCGCCTGCTCGACATCGTGTTCAATGGTGGCGACAATCGGTAGCATCCGCTCCATGACATCCAATTGCTTTTCCCTCATTTTAAAATAGAAATAATGATGATTTTCCTCCCGTTTAAAATGATTTTCGACATCACGGAAGGCCAAGCTTTTGGCTTCTTTCAATATTTTATTCGTTTCGGGTATTTCATGGCCATCCCAGCCTCGATCACCATGCCGCAGAAAATGGGCAATCTCCGTGAAGACCTTATGGAAATTCTCCTCTATTTTCAGTTGATAGCTCTTTAGTTCCTTGTCCACACTTGGCATGTAGGTATTTAAAATAAGTGCTACACCTATTCCTATGGAAATGATGCTTAGTTCATTTATGACTAATCCAATCGAATAAGCTTCCACAGAATACACATGAAGGAGAATGACTGAACTTGTGGCAATTCCCTCTGTAATCCGGAGCGAAACTGTAACCGGTATGAAAAACAACAATAGTAATGCGATGGAAACAGGATTATACCCTAGCAGTTCAAAGAATACATAGCCGAATACCAAGCTCAAGGAACATGCCAAGAAACGGGCTGTGGCCACTTTCCAAGACTTCCTTACTGTATTCTGGATACAAAGGATTGCAATGATTCCAGCAGACGCATAAAAGTCCAGATTCAGCAGTTGGGCGATACTGATGGCAATTCCTGTTCCTAGAGCAGTTTTGGTTGTTCGGTACCCAATTTTAAATTTTCTCATGTTTCAAGCTCTCCCGACTTTCATTTGTTCAATATATCACATAGTACAACTATACAGGAAAATTGGTGGGAGGTGTTTACATATCCATTATTTTAATAGCTGCTCAAATTCATTGACCAGTTCCTCATACCTTTTCAACGATTCCTCAATCGGCTCTTTTTTGCTCATATCCACGCCAGCGCGCTTTAATATATCAATTGGTGGTAGGCTGCCGCCCGATGAGAACAGCTCCTTCAATATTTTATTCTGGGCACCCGCACCGCCGTCTTCTAGTTGTTCGGCAAGTGCTGCAGAAGCGGCAAAGCTCGTTGCATACTGATAGGTATAGAAACTCGAACGGAAGAAGTGAGGTACTCTGGCCCATTCCATGGCAATCTCCTTATCCACTTCCACACTTTTGCCGTAATACTTCTTATTTAAATCATAGTAGACCTTTTTTATTGCTTCAGCATGTAACGGTTCTTCATTTTGACCCATTTCATGGATAATCTTTTCAAATTCCGCAAATTGTGTCTGACGGAAGAGTGTCACACGGAAATCTTCCAAGTATTGATAAAGGGCGTGAAGCTTTTCCTCTTTTGTAGCAGCTTCATTCATCAATTGCTTATGGAGAAGATGCTCCTGCAAGGTGGAGGAAACTTCGGCAGTGAAAGTTACATACCTTGCATCCTGATAGGGTTGATTTTTATTGGAAAAGTAGGAATGCATCGCATGTCCCATTTCGTGAGCGAGCGTCAACACATCACTTGGCAACCCCTGATAGTTCAGGAGCACAAATGGATGGGAATCGTATGAACCGATTTGATAGGCACCATTAGCTTTCCCAGGAGTATTATAGACATCCACCCAATTGGAAGTGAGACCATTGGATAAGGCTTTCAAATACGTTTCTCCTATCGGCGATAATCCTTTTATGACTATATCCTTTGCTTCCTCATAGGGAATCTTCTCCTCTTGCGTAAAAGGAGATGGTGCGGATAGGTCATACATATGCATCGAATCGATGCCAACATACTTCTCTTTTAGCTTTAAGTATTTATGCAACAGTGGGAGTCCCTCTTCTACGGTATCAATCAATTGTGTATAAACTTTCGGGTCCACGTCGTTCCCCTCCAGATGGGCTTCAAGGGAGGAAGGATAATTTCTGGTTGTCGCAAAAAAATTGTTGGCTTTGACAATATTGGCGAGCATGGAAGCAAAGGTATCCTTGTAGTTTTCAAGCGTCTGATAGTACGTCTTGAAGGCAGCCTTTCTCACTTCCCTATCTTTACTGGACATATAGACTGAATAAAGCGGTGCCGACATTTCATACATTTTGTCCTTTACCGTAAAGCTTGGCAGGACAAGATCTTTTGACATCATCGTAAAAAGTTCGCTAGGAGCGTTTACTATCGGCATTGTTTTAATCAGCATCTTTTCCATTTCAGGCGGCAAGGAATGTGCTTTTTCATCATAGGTTTCTCTCAAATGATTGTAGTAGGGTTTGAGTTTTGGGCTTTTCAATAGGCTATCCCATTTGTCTTTATCGATTGCCTGCAACTCATTGGCGAACCATGCTGTCCGCTCCACCACATACATCATCATGTTCTGACCTTCATCTGATAATCCTTGAGCAGATGTGTTGCTGATATCTACATCAAGATTGATACGTGAATAGACAAAAATTTTCTCCATCACTCGAAACAGCTCAAAGTAATCCTCCAACAGATTAAGAATCTGTTTATCGCTGTCGAGCTTTTCTTCTTTTTTGGCAAAACGGTCCGCCAGTTTTTTAGCTTTGTACACATCCTGCTTCCATTGGGTTTCATTCTCATAGAGGGTCTGAAGATTCCATTTATATTCTTTTGGAATGTCAGCGCGCGATTTATAGGCTGGACTTTCAGCATATGTGAAAGTAGTGGTTAAGATCAGAATGACTGTTAGAAAAAAGGTTGTGATAGTCCGTGTGGTTTTCATCGTGGTCCTCCCTTAGTTGCTGCTAAGAGTTAGTGTTTGTTTTCCAGCTTTTTCTATACAGAAAGTTTTGGGTTTTTGTGGAACGAAAACACCACCATCACTCCGACCGAATGATAAAGTTTTTCACTAAGAATAGTAAAAATACAATATGCACCACCAATCCTACAAAGAAGTACAACCAAATTTCTGTAGTACCCTCAAACATAAGTGCCCACACAGGCCAGTAGGTAGGGGAAAACATGAGCAGCCAATGCAAACCACCAGGAACAAAGTAGGCTACAACAGGTATGATGATACTAACACTCAGCACTTTGTTCAATGCCAGCCCCTCCACCTTATTTGCTGCAAAAATTGCTAATATTAATGCGAAAATTGGAGCCTCCAAAGCATAAAGAATGCTCAAAATAATAGTAGTCCACCAGTTTAGATTCAACAGATCGGATAAGCCAATAACTACAAAAAACAATAAAAATGAAAGAAAAAAGGTGACCAAGATCCGATAGCGAATATAGCCTGTTTTTTCAAGTGGTGTCACAGCATAATATGCTAGCAATCCCTCATCCCGGTCATCAAGTAGCATAAACCCTGTAATCATTCCAATCATGGACGGTGTCATCAAAAGAGTTACTCCCATAATCAATCGGAGATGATCATATAGGTCAACGTTTGCAAATTGGAGTACCAGTTCTGCCATAAAAGGAAAACCAAATCGGAAAAGAACCGCAATTAATATAGGTACAAGTATCCCTACCAAAAGAATGCCGTCCCTCTTTATTAAGCGAAAGTCACTGATCAATCTATCCATCATTGAACTCATGAGTTTCCCTCCCCTTTTTCCAGAACATGATTAATGAACGATTTAACCGCAAGTAAGAATAGAACGAAACTCCACACTACAAGAGTAATAATTGCATACACAACTTCTCCCCATGATATTGATTGAAAAGCGCCTTGAATCAACAAGATCCCTGCATAGCTGGGAAGTAGTTTCAATAGGACAGAGTCCCACCAATCAAATATGATGACAACCGGTAGAAAAAATACCGTTATCACCAGTGGAGACGCCAGTAAAAACTGGTTTACTGTCTGAACTCTAACAGCAAGCAGAAAACCGATAAGTGTAAAAACAATGGAACTCAACACAACACCTGCCAAAATCGGTGCAAATTGAAATTCAACCTTATGCACAAAAATCAAAATAGCTAAACTGGACACAAGTGAAATAACGGATAAAGAAAGCACTTTGGAAGCGATAAATGTTTTCACTTGGAGACTGGTCATAAAAAGAGGGCCATAGACGTTCTGACTTTTTTCCAGTAAAACGATTCCTCCTATAAAAAAGCAACCCAATACTGTCGGGTCAGTAAAAACGACAAGAATAGTTAGTGGTTCAATAAACTGTTGCGGTGAGGCATGAAGCAGTAAAATATAAACAGTCACCATAAATAAGTAGGCATAGTAGAATCCATGCAAGTATTGAAATCTAATGTCCGCTTTCAGCATTTTAGGTAAATTCCACATTACTGAAGACTCCTTCCCGTCACTTCCAGGAACACTTCCTCCAACGTGCGTTCTTTCGTATAAATAGATAGGATTTTTTTTGAGCTAAGAAGCCGGTGAAAAGCACCGTTTTCAGCTAGTGTTTGGAGGGGAAAGCTAGAAATGTCAGGGTGTGAGCCTTCCATATACTCCACATGCACCCGCTTTTCCATATTTCCCTGTTTCAGATTGGAAGGCGAGTCGATAAGTGCTAGCTTCCCATCGACCATAAAAGCCACACGATCGCAAAGTTCCTCTGCCAGATGCATGTGGTGGGTAGTAAGAATAATGGTTTTTCCCTCCTTCTTTTTCTGCAGCATGATGTTTTTTAAGAGTTTACTATTGTTAGGGTCAAGTCCTGAGGTAGGTTCATCCAAGAACAAGATATCAGGATCGTTTAAAAGCGCCCGGCAAAAATTAAGCCTCATTTTCATTCCTTTTGAATACTTGTGAAATCGCAGGTTGGCTGCGTCCTCAAGACCAACTTGCTTCAATAGGGCCATCGGATCTGTTGTTTCTCTTGTATATAACCCTCTAAACAGATTCATGTTTTCCAGTCCAGTGAGCTTATGATAAAAGTTAGGAAACTCGAAAGCTACACCGATGTGTTCGTAGAAATCCTTTTTCTTCCGTTTCATCTCTTGTCCGTTTATTCTGACGGACCCATGATAATCGGATAATAAGCCGATCATTATTTTTTGAGTGGTACTTTTCCCTGCACCCGATGGTCCAAGGAATCCGAATATCTCCCCTCTTTCCACATGGAAGTTAACATCCTTCAAGGTGGTATCTGATGCCTTCTTATATCGATAGTTTAAACCGGTAACTTCTATCACCTTAGTCACTCCCCCTTGAACAGTTGGTTTGCTAACGACTCTGCCATCAGCTCGATTGTAGAATTGTACACCCCTTCACCGATTTCCTTTTTATGCATGGCAAGCAGGATTAACGAACGGAAAGCTCCACTTATTACCTCCGGGGATTCCTGAACCATGCTTCCTTCCTTTTGCCAGCTTTTAATAAGTGGTGTGAGATCATCGGAGTCCTTTTTGATATGTTGCTGCATCTTTTCAGCTGGAAGCTTTCGAATGATCTGCTCCATTTCTTCCTGCTTGAAAAGTTGCTGGATGAAAGGGTTTTCCTGTACCATTCGGACTGACAACATTAACAAATTTTTAAAAGCTCTTGCTGTCATCGGGCTTTCGATCTGTTGAAGAATTTTTGCTTTCAGTTGTTCTTCCTCGTTTTCAAGAATTGCGAAATATAATTCCTCTTTTGAGGAGAAAAATAGATAGAAGGAGCCTTGTGCAATTCCAACGGACTTAGTGAGTTGGGACATGGATGTCTTTTTTAGTCCGTACTTTTGAAATAGTTCTCTTCCATTTTCAATCAATTTGGTTTGGATTGCATCACGTTCTTGTTCGCTGAATCCTTTAGCCATGTGGGTGGTCCCTCCGTTCCTTTATGAACATATGAATATTTATATTTTTTATTCATAATTTAATTATAGACGATGAATATCGTAAAGGGAAGTAGTAAGTGTGTGGAGGCAGTTACTCGTTTTCTGCATTTTCTTCATTCTTTGTCTATGAGGACAATGTTTCTGCTTTTCCCACTTACTTTGTCCTCATACGGGGGCTATGAGTACTATGTTTTGGTTTTTTCGCTTACTTTGTCATAATATAAGGCTGTTTTCGTAAACTTTGTTGCTTTTTCGTATTTATCTACTAACCGTTATATTCCTTACTGTCGTGCTCTTTTCCTAGGTGTACAGAGTAAACTACATGCCTATTTTAGAATAGATAAGCTGTGAAAAATCCAACGGCCGACTTTACTAGTGAATAGCAACAATCTTTGAGAAAAGAGCCTAATATAAACAAAACCAGCTCCAAAACAGAGCTGGTTCCACTTTTATTTCCTATAGCATCTTTTCCAAAAACACCTTTGCACGCTCGGATTTCGGTGCAGTAAAGAACTCCGCAGGCGGGGCATCCTCCACCAACATTCCGTCATCCAAGAATAATACCCGGTCCGCGACCTCACGTGCAAAGCCCATTTCGTGTGTCACAATAGCCATCGTCATTCCGGTATGAGCAAGTGCCTTCATTACTTCAAGCACCTCTTTTACCATCTCTGGATCCAATGCGGATGTTGGTTCGTCAAAAAGCATGACTTCTGGGTCCATCGCAAGTGCACGAGCAATCGCTACACGCTGCTTCTGACCACCGGACAGGCGATTTGGGTATTCCTTGGCTTTCTCGGCCAGTCCTACTTTTACAAGCAGGTCCATACCCTTCGCCTCCGCTTCCTTTTTCCCCATCCCTTTTACGGAAATAGGAGCATACGTTAAGTTTTCAAGAACCGTCTTGTGAGGGAACAGATGAAAGTGCTGGAACACCATCCCCAAATTCTGACGAACCTTATTAATGTTCGTTTTTTTATTTGCCACATCCTGATCCTTAATCCAGATGTGCCCGGAAGTGGGTTCCTCCAATAGATTCATACAACGGAGCAGTGTGGATTTACCAGACCCCGATGGCCCGATGATTGCCACTACTTCCCCTTCTTTGATTTGTGTCGAAATCCCTTTCAACACCTCTAGCTTGCCAAAGGATTTATGCAAATCTTCTATTCTAATCACTGCGTCTCATTCTCCTTTCAATGAGCTTGCCAATCAATGTCAGGATCATTACTAGCACGTAATAGATAAGTCCGGCAAACATGAATGCTTCCAAATATGCATAAGTATTCGATGCGGTCATGAAGGAACGCCTCATGACATCCATAACCCCGATGACTGTGACAATTGCCGATTCTTTTGTAAGAGTAATATATTCATTCATAAGTGCAGGTAAGATATTCTTTAATGCTTGCGGTAAAATTATGTCTTTCATCATTTGTCGATATGGCACACCAAGAGCCATTGCAGCTTCTCGCTGTCCTTTGTCAACCGCCATGATTCCAGCGCGGATAACCTCTGAAATATATGCTCCGGAATTTAACCCGAAAGCAAGGATAGCAGCAGTAACTGGTTCAAACGTTATGCCGGTTGCTTGCGGCAATCCGAAAAATATTAACATCAATTGAAGAACAAGTGGTGTTCCTCGGAAAATGGATGTATAAACATCAGCAAAAATTCTAAGTAATTTGATTCTGCCAATTTTACATAAAGCCAACAGTGTTCCAATGATAAATCCGATAATCCCTGCAAGTGTTACAACTTGAAGTGTTACCTTCACACCAGCAAGGATATAATCCATGGAACCCGAGATGGCACTGAAATCTAAGAAGTCGATCGTCAAGTGCTACCAGTCCTTTCTATCATTTTAACAAGAAAATCAAAAGGGCAAATAAAAACACCCTTTTGATTTCGATTAGGTTTATTCTTCTTCTCCACCAAACCATTTGTTAATTAACTTTTCCATCTCACCGTTCTCTTCCATTTCTTTTAGTACACGGTTGAATTCCTCCGTTAATTCACTGCCTTTTGGAAGAGCGATTGCAGAACCTTCTTCGTCAGACTCAAGTGTAAATCCGGTAAGGTCTGAATCTTTTTCCATGAAGCCTTTCATAACTGTATCTTCAATGATCGCAGCATCAAAACGGCCAGTTTTCAAATCTTGAACAATTTGTGGGATACGGTCGCGGTTTTCAATAGTAATATTCACTTCTTCCGCAATCTCTTCCGCTTTGTCATACTGAATGGAACCCATCTGAACCCCAACCGTTTTACCTTCTAAATCTTCCAAACTAGTAATGTTGCTATCTTTCAATGAAACAATCATGTGATTAGCAGTATAATAAATATCCGTAAAGTCTACTTGTTTAGCACGATCCTCTGTAGGAGTCATCCCTGCTAAAATAAGGTCAATGTTACCTGACTTCATCGCAGTAATTAAACTTCCAAAGTCCATATCTTGAACTTTTAATTCATAACCAAGTTCTTCTGTAATAGCTTTTGCAAGATCCACATCAAAACCGATAATCTCTTCTCCAACTTCTGTATCAATATACTCAAATGGTGGATAGTCAGCGGAAGTTCCCATTACTAACACTTTCTTTCCATCTTCCCCTTCTCCACTCGTTTCATCCCCATTACCGGATGTTCCACAAGCCGACAACAAGCCTACTACTAAAATACTAATTAATGAATACACGAACCATTTTTTCACAATAACTTCCCCCTGTTCTTTTTTCAGAAAAGTAAAAATTTTAACCTAATTATGAAACAAACCTACATTAAAATCAAGTATTATTATGATGTATGTTTATTCGAATAAATGTATTTTAACACATGTTAATATTTATGCAATATAGTTAATAAAGATAAATGAAGTTTTTGTATTTTTATTATTCTGAAATATTCAGTTCCTGTTATAGTTCCTTTAGTCTAAGTTCATGTTATAATTACATTGAACTAGAAAAAGGATTTGATATTAGATGAGTACAGATGCTAAATTGGACTTGATTTTGAATAATATGGTGGATTTACAACAGTCTCAAGAAGAAATGAAGAAAGAATTAAAAGACTTGAACGAAAAAACTTCCATCCTTTCTGACAATCAGATACTAATGAAAGATGAAATTAGCGGGCTTAGTGAAAAGACATTCATGCTTTCTGTAGGACAGCACCAGATAAAAGAGGAACTCCATTCTTTAACAAATTCAACTAGCACACTTCGCGAGGAATTCTATTTATTCAGGCATGAAGTAAACGATCGCTTTAATGAAATCAACGCTACCCTGACTAGAATAGAAGAGGATCAAACGAAGGACATTGAAGCGATCCTCGAGGAAATTTCTGCAAAATTGGATGAAAGAGATCAACGTGATTTTGAATCAACATAATTAATTACCTTTAACATCCCCAATGGAAATTGTCCTCGTTAAAACTTCTCTAGTAAAGCATTTATACAAATTCTTATTCAAAAAAAGTGCAGGGAGCACTTTTTACGAAAGTGTTCCCTACACTAATAATCCCTTAAGCACCCAACTCTATAGCCATCCGCTCTTTTAACTTCCTTCTTGCCCTATGAATCTTCGACTTGACAGTAGCAGGATGCATCTCTAACGCCTTGGCGATTTCCCGCTCCTTTAATCCTCTTTCCATTTTTAATACGAGCAATTTTTTGTCTTCTATTGTGAAATCTTTCATATTTTCATCTAGTAGCTGCTTCAGCATTTTGACTTCCACTTCTGCTTCAACGTTATGCCCTGCTTCTTTCCCAAGACAATCTAACACCTCTAATTCCATCGGACATCCTTTGTTTTTTCGCTCTCGTCTGACAAAATCAATAGCTGTTCTGGTTGCAATTACGCAAAGCCAAGCACCTACTTTTTCAATTTCCTTAAGGCTATCCAACTTCTTAAACGCCTTTATGAAAGTTTCCTGTACATTGTCTTCAGCCAACTGGCGGTCGCGAATAACGGAGAAGCTCACGTGAAACACTCTGTCAAAATGCTCATTGTAAATAGTCGTGAAATCCACCTATTCCACCACTCTCAAACAGATATTCACTTTAAATAAATCGCCGTCCGTTTCAATATCGAGACTACCTTCATGAAGATCGATGATGGATTTTGCAATTGCAAGGCCCAGTCCAGATCCATCTGTATGTCTAGATGTATCCCCTCTTTTAAAGCGCTCGTATAATTCCTCACTTTGATCATTCAACTCGTATTTTGATACATTTTTAAACGTAATTTTTGCTTTGTTCTCAAACTGCTGAACTTGTATATATACTCGTGAATGTTCCAGTGAGTATTTCACGATATTTCCGATTAAGTTATCAAATACACGCCACATTTTCTGTCCATCCACCATGGCATATAATGGCTTATCCGTGTTAGTAACTCGAAATTGTAAATTAGATTCCTTCAACGAACTATCATATTCCGCCAAGGCTTGTTGAAGAAGCTGATTTAAATCTACACGCTCTTTTACAAGCTCGATATTACCACTCGCCATTTTTGATACTTCAAATAGATCCTCAATTAACCCCTTCAGACGCTGTGACTTCCTTTCAATAATTTCAAGGTAGGCGGATCGGTCCTCAGCAGTCAGATCGTTTTTCTTGAGAAGCTCTGTGTAAGTAATGATAGAGGTCAACGGCGTTCGAAGATCATGGCTGACATTTGTAATCAGTTCCGTTTTCAAGCGCTCACTTTTTGCCTGCTCGTTTAAGGACACCTTTACCCCTTGATTCAATACATTTAGGTTAGCTGCCATTTTAGCAAGAATAGAGTTCCCTTTTACTTCAAGTGGATCGCCTAATTTCCCTAAAGCCATTTCTTCTGTTTTTATGGATATCTTATTAAAATTACCGACACTCTTTACTAAAAGAATGAACGTTGGCACACCTATAAATACAGCAAAAAGGAAATATAGCAGGAAGAAAGCTATATCAATAAAAATCATTAAGAAACCAAAGCCTAGTCCAAATACTATCGCAAGGAGAATGAACACTTGGATGCCTGTAGCTGTATTTAGGAATGCTTCCTTAACAACTTCATAGATGCGTTGATATACTTTTTTACAGATTTTGAAAATAATAAAGAACAAACTACTCTTCCATAGTTGCCTGGAGTCAGTCATACGCCTCATACTAGCTGTCAAATAACGCAATTGCACGTAAGTGAGTACACTTAAAATAGTTGAGATTATCACACTTATAACAAATTCAGTGAGATACATAGTGGAGCTATAGGTTAGCTGATTGATACAATCATGCACCCACATTAAACTGAATAAGAGTAATAAAGCGGAGAATCCCACCACTACTACGCTTAGGTCAACTAGAATTTTGTCATATAGATTTTGCCATTTCCCTCGTTCCTTTGGCATGGAAACAACTTTTATCATCGCGACAATCCAAATCAATAAGGCAACCAAAGACCCTATCCCAAGTCTCCAAAACCAATTTCTATTTTCTTCATAACGAGTTTTTGCAATCATCAATTCGCTATCCGTAGCTAGTCCTTTGGGAACACCTATAATCCCTTCATAATCCCCTCTCACTTCTGCTACTAATTGGTACAACCAGTCCTCATATGGCCAATTGTAGGAATTAAAATAGTCATCTCCTTTTATAGTATAAATGGTTACATATTGCATATTTTCGTCACCGAACATTCGATCTACGGAAGTTTTATTCGCGCCTACGTTGGTGAAACTTTCCCCATCTTGTTCAAAAAAGTACTGAAAATCTTGATGAAACCTTGAAAAATACGAATCGAAGTTTGAATCCTTAGCAAAGTACTCTTCCACTATTTTTTCTTTTTCCGCTTTTATTTTCTTCTCTACATGCTCATCACTAGAAAAGTTTTTTCGAATATCTTCTAATTTTGTATCTCTTTCTGCAATTACCTCCTCTGGATTCTCACTAGATTCCCCATTCTCTGCCAGTTGAATTCTTTCTTCATATTGATAGCGGATGTTATCAAGCTGAGCGTCCAATGAACCGTATTCATATCGATGCTCTTCTATTTCTTCCATCGTAACGGTAATCTTTTCTTTTACACTTTCCGCTGATATTATTCCAAACTCATTTGTAAGCAAATAGTTGGCATATTCTTGTAACTCATACTGAAACCCTTCCGTCTCAAAATAATTATCCTGATTAAACCTATCTAGATTATAGATAAAATAAAAGCTCCCGCTAAGCGCACAAACAAAAACTAGTGCCATTAAAAAAGCTACTATTCTATTTCTCCATCTTGTACCCAATCCCCCATACCACCTTTAAATATCTTGGATTTTTCGGATCTATCTCTATCTTTTCTCTAATTTTGCGAATATGGACCGCCACCGTATTTTCCGCATTGTAGCCAGGCTCTTTCCATACCCGCTCGTAAATATCATTGATGGAAAACACACGTCCAGCGTTGGTCATCAACAGTTCCACTATTTTGTATTCAATCGGCGTCAACTTGACTGGATCTCCGTGCACCGTAACTTCCTTTAATTCTTTATCAATGGTCAGTCCGTTCAAATCAATCACTTTCTTGATTCCTTCAAACGTTCCAAGTGTGACATACCTCCTGAGCTGGGATTTCACTCTTGCCACAAGCTCCATCGGATTGAACGGCTTTGTTACATAATCATCCGCTCCGACCTGCAGTCCGAGGATTTTATCGGTATCCTCACTTTTTGCGCTTAGGATTATGATTGGAATGTTCTTCTCCTCGCGAATCCTGTGCGTAGCAGAGATGCCATCGAGTCTCGGCATCATCACATCAAGCAAAATTAAATGCACCTCGTTTTCATGAAGCATCTCAAGTGCTTCCACCCCATCCTGTGCTTTCAGGACCCTAACACCTTCGTTTTTCAAATAAATTTCAATTGCATCACGTATTTCCTTCTCATCATCCACTACCAACACCGTATAGTTCGCCATCTCTCACCCTTCTCCCACTTACCATCTTTCTATAAAACCATCATATATGGTAAATCTTAAGTATTAATGAATTATTTTCTTAAGAATTTCTTAAGTTACTAACCTATTATATAACTCTTTCTAAAGGGAAAACATACCAAAACAAGTAGACCTCAGCGATTTACTAATCCGTTCTCCTTTAGGAAAATCAGCAAGTAGATAAATACTCACTAACATACTCTGTTTTTAATTGAAATAGTTAGTTTTTAGATACTTCATTATCGATGGACCATTTCAATCAAAAAAATTAGCAGGAGCATAATAAAATTATGCTTCCTGCTAAAAGTTTGAGTTCCATCGTGAAATAATTTGGACTTACTCCATATTGCATACTTTAACATATATTAAGAGTGCAGATTTTATTTTCGGGAGGTATTGTTTTGGAACAACACCCATTTTTAAATTCAGAAGTAATTTCATGGCAAAACGGTGAAAATTACACTGGTCAGATTGATGAAAGAGAGCTTGGTTCTTATTATCCTTACCCACGACCTAGGCCTAGACCAAGACCAAGGCCTAGACCATACTACCCTTATTTTTATCCTTACTATTTTCCTTTTTTCCCATTCCCCCGTCCTTACCCCTATTACCCAGGGTATGGTTACGGCGGAGGATATGGTGGTTATGGATATTAAATAGCTTAAAGCAAGAGGGACCCTTTTTAAAGGCGGTCCCTCTCAATCATTAGGTTTCTTTCAAGTTACTGCTTCAAGCACTGTTTTAGAATTTGTCAGGGAATTGTTTTACTACTCCATTTTTTAGTGAGTCAGCAAGCTGGATGATATGATCCATCCCTTTGTCTAAAGCAACGATACTTGCATCCCAATCTTTTGCAAGTCTTGCTGCAACATCCTCTGTAATTAATTCTAAATGCATTTCCAAAGACTCCTTTAGTTCTACTTTCGACCAATGTGGATTGGCTTTGTTAAGGAAATCGGCTATATCATCAGCATTTTTATACCACTCTTTATTGTAATTTTCCAAATTAGCTTTGTTATCGCTTTTTGCTGCATCGACCACTTTTCCGGCGATGAGGATATGGTCCTTTAACAGCTCAGTCAGTTTGTTGCCAGCACGTCGGAAAGTGCATGAACAACCTGCAGATTCCTTTTCAGAAACTTTTCTTTTTTGCAAAATTCCTCAATTTGTACGAAATGCACTTTTTTAAATTTATTTTGTTTACAATTGCGCCTGATGATTATAATAAAAGGTTAGTCAGATTCCTAGAGACCGACTTAATAATAATTTATCTAGGTTATTCCTGATTTAAGTCTATATAAATTTTATTTAACAGCACTTCCCCAGGGTCCTGACTCAGTTCCCACATCATAGCGCCACCTAGCTCAGCAAATTTTATATAATCTGTTTTCTTTCCAATTGATTCTTCGTCATCATAACTGATAAATGTAGAACCATTATAGAGAATCGGTACCTCTGCATCCTCTTTCCAATGGCGTAAAAATCCATTTCTATCCACGAACTCTGTATCAATCTTGGCAAAGGTAAGTGAAGTCCCACCAGAAAAACTTTGGTTCAAACCATTATTAAGATTGTCCACTTCATGAAAAGCCCTACCATAGAATGGCAATCCCATCACAAGCTTCTCTGAAGGAACCCCACTGTTTATATATGTTTCCACACCATCGCGGACACTCCATGAACTATCTGCGTTCTGATACAATGGCGCATTCAAACCTGTAACAGCATCCCACTCACCATGGATATCATAGGTCATCAACTGAATATAGTTCACATAACGCTGAAGCTCCGCTAACTCCATATTGGCAGCATGACCTTTACTAGCACCAGCCGCAATGGTCAATAAATATTCCTTGCCATCTATCTCACTCTGGTTATCTAGCGTTTCCCGGATTTTCTTTATGAGTAAGGTATAGTTCCGCTTATCCCCCGGGCGATTCTTATTATCAGGGTGTCCCCCGCTTACCGGGTACTCCCAATCCAAGTCCACCCCATCAAACCCGTATTTTAAAATAAACTGGCGTACACTTTCTGCAAACGTTTCGCGAGCAGCCTCGGTCAACGCCACATCCGAGAAGTTTCTCGACCAAGTCCACCCGCCGACCGAGATCAATGTCTTCACATGCGGATGCTTCTCTTTGAGCATTTGTAACTGCTTAAAATTCTCGTAATCAGTGGCTGTATCGCCAACCGCAATTTTTCTGTCATCCGAGATGTTTGCAAAGGCGTAATTGATATGAGTCAGCTTACTTGCATCAATATCAGAAACGTTATAACCGGAATAGCTAGCCCAACCAGCATAATAGCCTACCATCTTATAGCCCGTTTCCGCTTTTGAACTGTTTTCCACCCTTACCGTTTCCTTTGTTTCTACCACTTGACCGGCGCTATCATACACAACAACTTTTAAAGTCTGCTCGCCATTTTCCACCCAAGGATCAGTCGACCAGTTGATTGTGAATGGTGCTTCCGTTTTTTCACCGATTAAGTAGTCACCGTTACTGCTGTAAAACTCGACCTTACTAATGGAGTTGTCATCTTTTGCCTCGACTTTTAGCTCCACATCTCCTCTAACAGTAGACTCTCGCTTTTCCTCAGAAGAATAGCTGAAGCTTAAGATTTCTGGTGGATTATCCTTTGGTTCCTCCACCGCTTCCGCTTCTTTCACAGGAGTGGTTTCTGTAGGTACATGTTCAGTATTTAAAAAGTGTACAAGTGTTGCACTAACAAGCGCGAGCACAACAAAAATATAAATCATCTGTTTCCATCTAAGTTGCATTTTCTGTTACTTCCTCCTATATAACTGCTTATCTATCATTTTAATATGTAGCAGGCAGTGGGAGTAGCGGTAAATATTAGTACGCTCGTTTTCCAAAATACGGTATTATTTATACAAAATAAGCGTAATTGTGGCATAGTTGATGAGGATATTAATGGGTAAAAACATAATTTTTGTTACGGTGTTATTATCTGCCTGCACTTCTGATGCAGCTATTATGTCCTGGAAGTAAAATAAAAAGAGTACCGATCCCATTGAGGATTTCGGCACTCTTTTTAAAACTCTTACAACTCTTCACAATGCTCTTCAAAATACCCTTGTAGCTTTGTGATTACTGACATTGGCGCATGGCCTTCGATTTCGTGTCTTTCTACCATCGTTACAATCTTGCCGTCTTTTAATAGCGCGAAAGAAGGAGAGGATGGCGGATAGCCTTCGAAATATTCACGTGCTTTCTCAGTTGCTTCTTTATCTTGACCTGCAAAAACAGTAACCAAGTTTGTCGGGCGCTTGTCATAATGCACCGCATGCGTTGCAGCAGGACGTGCAATACCACCAGCACAACCACAAACGGAGTTTACCATTACAAGTGTTGTACCTTTTCGTGCAAATGCTTCTTCTACATCTTCAACTGTTTTCAGTTGCTCATAGCCAGCGTTATCCATTTCTTCTCTGGCAGTACGAACAACATCATTCATAAACATATTAAAATCGATATTCATGTTGTATCACCTCTTCTTTAACTACCTCTATCATACCAATTTTTTTCTAATAAATAAAATAAAAAAGGTTTATTTTCTGTTTTGGCGGGTATTATAATTGTAACATCTTGATATCCATACCCCTATACTCCCTAGTTGAAGGAAAGTGATATGCTCGCTTTCCTTTTTTTGTGTTTAAAAAAATTACCTTTGACAGTATGGATGGGTCATGCTAGTATGTTTATTAATTCTAAATTAACCAAATATTTAACACTCTTATTAAGAGAGGCGGAGGGACTGGCCCTATGATGCCCGGCAACCATTCAATCATTTTATTGTAAAGGTGCTAATTCCTGCATAGCAAATTGCTATGACAGATAAGAGAGGATACTTCTACACAGCCTCTCTATATTTTTAGAGAGGTTTTTATTTTTTGTTGATTACTAAAACTTCATATCAAATGCATCAGGTGCTGAATGAATAAGTAACTTATTCGGCCAAAAAGGGAAGATCGGTGAAATTCCGGCACGGTCCCGCCACTGTAATGGGGAGCGACTTATCGTCCACTGTTTAGAATGAAATGGGAAGGGATAAGAAGCAATGAACCTAAGTCAGGATACCTGCCTGTTGTATGCGCTTGTACTCTACGAGGTTATAGAGGGGAGTGAGAAATGCGTGTTGAGTAAACCAGAATGTCTCAACTCTAGTTAAGTGTGCGTATGAATCTCTCTTTTATTTGAAAAGGGAGATTTTTTAGTTGATGACAAAATCCAAACAAATTAAGGAGAGATAAAATGTGTAAAGTTTTAAATTCAAACCTTGGTTATCCAAGAATTGGAGAAAAGCGCGAATGGAAGAAATCACTTGAACAGTTTTGGGCAGGAAATCTGGAGAAACAGGAATTTTTAAAACAAATGGAAGAGTTACGTCTTCAATTTCTTCAGAAACAAAAGGATCTCGGAATTGATTTAATACCGATTGGCGACTTCAGTCTTTATGACCATGTACTTGATACTGCAGTAATGTTTGGCCTAGTGCCTAAGCGATTTGACTATCAGGGAGGAAAAGTACCTCTAGAGACCTATTTCAATATGGCAAGAGGAGCAGAAAATGCTGTGGCTTCAGAAATGACGAAGTGGTTTAATACAAACTATCACTATATTGTTCCAGAGTTAGAGGATACATTGCCAAGTTTAGTTGAAAACCGGCCACTACACTTTTATAAGGAGGCCAAAGAAAACCTAGGAATAAAAGGAAAACCTGTAATTTTAGGGCCCGTCACCTTTGTAAAATTGGCCAAAGGCTATGATAAAAATCAGTTTAAAGCTACTGTTGAGCAATTTGTTCCGCTGTATGCACAGATTTTACGAGAATTGCAGGAGGAGGAGGTAGAATGGATACAAATTGATGAACCCATTCTAACCACAACCATCACAGAAGAAGAAGTTACATTATTTCACGAAATCTATCAAAGCCTGCATGAAGCAGCACCAGCTGTAAAAGTGTTACTACAAACCTATTTTGAGGTAATTGATCACTATGAAAAAATTACTTCTCTTCCTGTTCATGGGATAGGACTCGACTTTGTTCATGATCATGGTCGAAACCTTGTTGAATTAAAGAAGTATGGATTTCCTAAAGATAAGGTCCTTGCTGCTGGAGTCGTTGACGGCCGTAATATCTGGCGTTCGAACCTTGAAGATACTTTATCAATCCTTGAAGAGATTACAAAAGAAGTAATCACTCTAATAGTACAGCCTTCATCAAGTTTATTGCACGTACCAGTAACCGTAAAGAATGAAGAAACACTTGATGATAACCTAAGAGATGCACTTTCCTTTGCTGATGAAAAATTAAAAGAAGTCGCCGTGCTTTCACGAGGAATCAGAGATGGCAAAGAATCTATACAGGACATACTTGCTTTAACTACAAAATCTATACAAAAGCTAAAGAATTCTGCCCTACGAAATAACACAGAGGTCCAAGAAAACATCAAAAACTTGCGCTCATATAAAGCTGAACGGGAAGCTACATATGATGTTCGCCAAAAATTGCAGGAGGCTGCTTTCCAATTACCACTTCTTCCTACTACTACTATTGGCAGCTTTCCTCAAACACAAGAAGTTATTAAACAGCGTCAAAAATGGCGTAAAAGCAAAATAACTGATTCGGATTATGAGGAATTTATTAAATTTGAAATAGAAAAGTGGATTCATATTCAGGAGGAAATCGGCCTTGATGTTTTTGTACATGGAGAGTTTGAACGTACTGACATGGTAGAATATTTCGGGGAAAAATTAGCTGGCTTTCAATTCACGAAGTCCGGTTGGGTACAGTCATATGGATCAAGATGTGTAAAGCCACCTATTATTTTCGGTGATGTTTCATTCAAATCCCCAATGACAATTAATGAAACCTTATTTGCCCAATCGTTGACAGACAAACCTGTTAAAGGCATGCTTACAGGCCCCATTACCATTTTAAACTGGTCTTTTGTTCGAAATGATATTTCCCGTTTTGAAGTGGCAAACCAGATAGCACTTTCTCTAAAAAAAGAGGTGGAATTCCTCGAAGAAAATGGAATACGTATGATTCAAGTGGATGAACCCGCACTCCGTGAAGGACTTCCACTAAAGATTGAAAAATGGGAAGACTACCTTAACGCAGCAGTCTATTCATTTAAACTTGCAACATCCTCTGTGAAAAATGAAACACAAATTCATACACATATGTGTTATTCGGACTTTGAAGATATTATCGAAGCAATTAAAGCACTCGATGCTGATGTTATTTCAATTGAGACCTCCAGAAGCCATGGTTCGCTCATTCACTCTTTTGAAGTAAATACGTATGACAACGGGATAGGGCTTGGAGTTTATGATATTCATAGTCCAAGGATCCCAAAACTTGATGAAATACAAAACAACATTGATCGCGCCCTTCAAGTGCTTGATCCAAAGCAGTTCTGGATTAATCCCGATTGTGGCTTAAAGACTCGCGGTACGCCTGAAACGATTGCAGCCCTTGAAGTGATGGTTCAAGCTGCAGCACAAACAAGAGAAAAACTGATGGTGAGAAAAGGATAGACTTGGTTTATTAGATGGATACGAGATCTTACAATAAGATCTCGTATTTTTTCAGAACTGTTCCTATTCTTCAGACTCCTACCTATTCATTCCGATTATATAATCCCATCAAGCTATTCACAGCCGCAGAAACAGAAATCTCCCCTGTACTTATTTGATTCTCCATCAGTGGCAACTGTGATCTAACATTTGTATCACTAAAGAAAAGCATTTCTATCTGATCTTTTAAAGAAGTGTAGAACCAGCTCCGCTTTTGTTCTGTTCTCCTTCTATCAAATTCCTCAGAAGCTTTTGTCACATCCATGAATTCTTTCACAAGGCTCCATGTTTGATCGATTCCTTTATTATGCAACGCCGAACAACTAAACGTCTTCGTCTCCCAGCCATCTGTTGCAGGCTGCAAAAAATGGAGGATCTGCCGGTACTCATGAGCAGTTTTCTCAGCCCTTGCTTTATTATCTCCATCCGCTTTGTTCACAACAATCGCATCCACGAGCTCCAAAATGCCCTTTTTCATTCCTTGAAGCTCATCTCCTGCACCTGTAAGAACAAGCAACAGAAAGAAATCCACCATATCCCGTACAATCGCTTCACTCTGCCCTACTCCGACTGTCTCCACCAAGATTACATCATACCCAGCAGCTTCACACAAAAGGATACTTTCACGCGTTTTCCGATGTACTCCACCTAGCGTGCCACTTGATGGTGACGGACGGATAAATGCCTTCGGATGTCTGGCCAGCTGTTCCATCCTGGTTTTGTCACCAAGGATACTTCCACCTGTCTTGGAGCTGCTCGGATCGACTGCAAGCACGGCGACTTGGTGGCCCAGCTCGCACAAATACAAACCAAATGCTTCAATAAATGTACTCTTTCCTGCACCAGGAACTCCACTTATTCCAATTCGAACGGAACGCCCTGTGGAGGGCATGATCTCCTGAATAATCTCCTGGCTTTTATGAAAATGTCGTGATGCATTGCTTTCTACTAGCGTTATGGCTTGGGCCAAATCGGAACGGACTCCTGCATGGATACCTGCAATGATATCCTCGGTGCTCCGTTCCACTTTCCGGAGCACTTTTTTACGAGGCTTTCGCTCTTTAGTCATTTGTCTCTTCCACTTCCTCATAACCGAGGCGTTCGTATATCTCCTCCATGACCTTCTCCGCTGCACGTGGAATGACCGTTCCAGGTCCGAAGATGGCCGAAGCGCCTTTGCTGTAAAGAAATTCGTAATCCTGTGCAGGAATTACTCCACCGATTACGACAATAATGTCTTCACGGTTCAACTTTTTCAGTTCTTCCACAAGTTGTGGCAACAAAGTTTTGTGTCCTGCAGCAAGGGAACTGATTCCAATAACGTGAACATCATTTTCCACTGCTTGCAATGCTGTTTCTTTAGGAGTTTGGAAAAGCGGTCCGATATCCACATCAAATCCAAGGTCTGCGAAGGCTGTTGAGATGACCTTAGCCCCTCTGTCATGGCCGTCCTGCCCCATCTTGGCAATCATAATCCTCGGTCTTCTTCCTTCGAGCTCTAGGAATTCCTCAATTTTATCCTTCACGGCACTCATCTCTTCCTCATTTGAGAATTCACTGCTATAAACGCCACTGATGGAGCGGATCACAGCACGATGGCGGTTGGCCACCTTTTCGATGGCATCCGAAATTTCCCCAAGGCTTGCACGGGCACGGGCTGCGTCCACGGCAAGCTCCAACAGATTGCCTTTACCTGTGCGTGCGGCATCTGTAAGAGCTTCCAATGCGGAAACCACTTCTGTTTCCTCTCTGTTTTCACGAAGCTTCTGTAAACGTAGTATCTGCTTTTTACGAACCTCAGCATTATCAATATCAAGTACATCTATTGTCATGTCCTCTTTATCCAGACGGAACTTGTTTACACCAATAATTGCTTCTCTTCCAGAATCGATTTTTGCTTGACGGCGTGCCGATGCCTCTTCAATTTTCATCTTTGGCAGTCCGGTTTCTATTGCTTTTGCCATGCCACCCAGCTCTTCAATTTCCTCTATATGTGTCCATGCTTTATCAATCAATTCTTTTGTCAATGTTTCTACATAGTAGGATCCAGCCCAAGGGTCAATGACCTTGGTAATATCCGTTTCCTCTTGTAGATATAGTTGCGTATTACGTGCAATACGAGCAGAAAAATCCGTTGGTAGCGCAATAGCTTCATCTAATGCGTTAGTGTGCAAGGATTGAGTATGGCCGTTTGCAGCCGCCAGCGCTTCAATGCATGTGCGCGTCACGTTATTGAACGGGTCTTGCTCGGTTAAACTCCATCCCGAAGTTTGTGAATGTGTTCGGAGAGCCATCGACTTCGGATTCTCCGGAGCAAACTCCTTCATCATTTTTGCCCAGATAAAACGGGCTGCACGCATTTTCGCCACTTCCATGAAGAAATTCATGCCGATTGCCCAGAAGAAAGAAAGTCTTGGAGCAAACTTATCAATATCAATGCCAGCTTCAAGTCCTGTTCTAACATACTCCAACCCGTCTGCCAACGTATAGGCAAGCTCGATATCCGCCGGCGCTCCCGCCTCCTGCATGTGGTAGCCAGAAATACTGATGCTGTTGAACTTCGGCATATGCTGGGATGTGTAAGCAAAAATATCACCAATGATCCTCATCGACATTTCAGGCGGGTAGATATAGGTGTTACGAACCATGTATTCTTTTAAAATATCATTTTGGATGGTTCCAGAGAGCTTTTCCTGACTGACACCCTGCTCTTCAGCCGTCACAATGTAAAATGCCATGATTGGCAATACCGCACCATTCATTGTCATAGATACGGACATTTTATCCAACGGAATCCCGTCAAAGAGGATTTTCATATCGAGAATGGAGTCGATGGCAACACCGGCTTTTCCGACATCCCCTTCGACACGGGGGTGATCGGAATCATAGCCTCGATGAGTTGCGAGGTCAAAAGCAACCGATAATCCCTTCTGTCCCATTTCCAGGTTTCTTCTATAAAATGCATTGCTTTCTTCTGCTGTGGAGAAACCTGCATACTGACGGATCGTCCATGGTCTGTTGACGTACATCGTCGGGTAAGGTCCACGAAGATACGGGGCAATACCAGGAAGTGTTCCCAAGTGATCGGCTCCATCCGAGTCGGCCAGTGTGTAATTAGCCTTCAATTTTATCTGCTCATTCGTTTCATAAAACAACTCTTCCACCGCTTCGTTAGAGAGTGGCACGGTTTGGGTATTGGTAGCTTGTCTGTTCAGTGTTCTCGTTGAAAAATCAGGCTTCATTATCGGTCAACCCCATTTCTTGGTGTATCTTTACTAATTGCTCAAAACAGTTGGAGCGCATATGAATAAAATCACTAACCCCTATTTCCTGCAACTCTTTTTGACGTGTTGCTTCCGGTAAGCCAGCAACCAATACTTTTCGGTTAGGCGAATTGACAGCCATAACCGCTCCACTAAGCAACTCCTCATAGGTGTCATCACTTCCACAAATGCATACATAGCCAGTTATGTTTTGATTAGATACCCACTCCACAATTCCTTTAGCCTCTTCAAAGCTTGGACTAACGACAGGTTGAAGGCCTCCTACCTGAAAAAAACCTGATGCGAAGTCAGTTCGCGGCTTGTGTGTTGCTAATGACCCAAGATTAATTAAGGTAACTTTTGGAGATGTCCCCTGTTTTTCCTGATACACCTTAGCTTGGTAACGCAAGCTTTCAAAGGCTTCAGATAGCCTTAAGGTTTGAATGGCCTGTACTTTTACTGGAGCATGTTCATTTCCATCCACACGTTTTTTGCTTATTTGCCACTTTAGCTCCTCTTGAAGATTTGCATACATATTGATACCGACCAATATTTTTCTCCTGCTCTGGACATCCTTAAGTCGCTTTTCTTTTACATCGGCAATGCGGTCTTGTATGAAATTTGTTCGCAGAGCTTCCACGATTCCGCCAAGCTTGTCCAGCTCCTGAAACAGCTTCCATGCCTCATCAGCCAATTGATTTGTCAGCTTTTCGACGTAATAAGAGCCTGCTGCTGGATCGACGACTTTGTCTAAAAAGCTCTCTTCTTTTAAGATGTAGTGGGTATTTCTTGCGATTCTTCGTGAGAAAACATCTTTCCCTTGCTGATAACTGTCTACATTAATACTGTCTGCTCCACCTATGGCCGCAGAGAATGCCTCGGTTGTCGAACGGAGCATATTGACGTACGGATCAAGATTAGATTTGGTAAACATAGAGGTTGTGGCATGCACTGTCATCTTCTGTGCTTTTTCATTTCCTCCAAAAGCCTCCACGACATTTGCCCATAACACTCTTGCCGCTCTCAGCTTGCTGAGTTCCATGAAAAAGTCACTTCCTACCGGGAAAGTAAATGCTATTTCCTGGGAAGCTTCATCAATGGACATACCTCTATTCATAAGTGCCTCCAAATATTCAACGGCCGTCGCCATGACAGCTGCAAGCTCCTGCACGGCATTGGCTCCCCCGTTGTGATAGGCATTGGACTGCACCCATACTGTTTTAAGGCACGGGGCATTGTTTTCTTTCCACTCAATGTTGGATTTCATTTCGTCATAATACTGCTCCAATGGCTGTTTCAGCAAGCCTGTTGCTGCAAGCTCACCAACAGGATCCGCTCCAATGATTCCTTGTAAGTTCTTTGTTTCCATCCCGCTATCGATCAACGCATTGATGAACGTTGTTGCGCTGGATCCCACTTGTACTTGGAGAGCTATGTCATTCAGTGGGAGGTCTTTAAATAAAGTCTTAAGGTCAGTTTGATCTTTAATAAATAAAGCATTAGGTTCCATTGATGAATAAGTGGCAAAATGAATGGATTGCAAGCCACTTTCTAGTTCCAGTTTTAATTGGGAATTTAACTCCTCAAATGATGTAGAAGCATATAATTGTTGGCTGACTGTCCAATCAGACTTGTCTATAAATAGTTTAGATGCATGATCCTTTCTATCATTTTCTGTATAAACCGGTTTTCGTGTAATGCCTTCGTATGTAACGGTGTTGAGCTTGGAAACAGGCTTCCCCTTCAACGCCTTCTCTGCCTGCTCAACCCACTCTTCCATTGTCACTTTCGGGAAACTATTGTTCTTCATCTCTTTTAATCTACTCATCTTCATCCCCTCGTTCCCTCAATTACGTAATCGCTTACAAATTAAATTTTTTAAAAGTTCATATATTTATTTTAATATAGTTATGTGGGCACGGCAAATAAAGAAAGCATTGGAATTACTTATTTTCGGTGGTATTCGCCTGGCAAAAAAACTATACTTACTATATAAATGATAGTTTCTTATAAAGGTAGTGATTTGTAGCGATGTTATACATATGGAATATTGAAAATATAATTAAAGAAACACTAGAGGAACTTGGTTTAGATATTAATTTTGAATTTGACAATGGTTTAAAAGCACCAATGAGTTTTAACATATCGACTAACACGATCAAATTTAATTATTTGCAGATTAATGGATACAAAGCCAAGATAAACAATAAAATTAGAGAATCTGATGAGAACTTTGTCAAACTCATTCTTTATCATGAAATTGGCTATTATCTAGATTTCAAAAAGAACAAACATGATTTAAGGATATTGATGTATGGCGGAGAAGATGAGAAAGAGATTCTTATGAGTCAAATCGAAAAAAATGCGTGGGTGTTTGGTAGAACAGTTGTACCTGATCATCTAATGGATGCTTATGATAAGGTTCGGGAGCTGGATGGGATGTTCTTGAAAAGTAGATAACCTGAATAACTGAGAAAAAACTAAGAGTGTATGAAAACATAGCGTTTTCATACACTCTTCCTATTTACTTAGTGATCGTATCTATAGTTTCATCAATAATAATTCCAACATTCCCTTTCTTATGTCCCTTTTCCACATAGCTGTGAGCAACTGATAATTGTTCCATCGGATAGCTTTTATCGATAACTGCTTTATACTTGCCTTTTTCAATCAGTTCTTTAAGGAATCTAATATCGTCTCCCTTTTCCAATGCAAGCCCTGAAATTATTTTATAGCCATGTGCCATCCCACTCCAATATCCCTGAACCATTTGAGTAACTCCCGCAGCCCCAAGAATCCAGGTTCCTTTTTTCTTAAGTGTTTTCTTGACCACTTTATAAGGGATTTTTCCTACTGTATCGAAAATGACATCATAACGCTCTCCAGCAATCTTTTCTTTGGTATAGTCAATTACTTTATCTGCACCTAAAGACTTCACCATTTCGACATTAGCTGTACTACATACACCTGTGACCTCTGCTCCGTAAAGTTTGGCTAGTTGAATTGCTGCGGTACCGACCGCCCCTGATGCCCCATAAATGAGAATTTTTTGCCGACTTTGGATATTTGCTTTTCTTAGAAAATGGATGGCAGTGTTACCTCCGAACGGCACAGTTGCGGCTTCAACATAGCTTAGATTTTGTGGTTTTAGTGTGACCACTCCGTTTTCAGGCAGACATATGTATTCCGCATAAGTACCAAAACTCATTCCGGAAGAGCCAAATACCTGATCACCAGATTTAAATCGAGTAACCTCACTACCTACAGATTCAACTACTCCTGCGAGCACACCTCCAAGAATGGACTTTTTGGGACGTGTCAGTCCAAAGAACAATTTAACTGCAACTGGGTCCGCTTTTCTCAAACGCCAATCTGCTGCATTCACAGCTGTTGCCACTATTTTAACCAGAATTTCATTATTTTTCGGAACAGGTTTCTCGACTTCTTTCAGTTGAAGTACCTCTGGTGGACCATACTTGGTATATACAACAGCTTTCATGTGGTGCCTCCTCTGGGTAAGCGTTTTTTGTTTCCCTTGCAATCATTGTATGTAGCTTCACAAGAAATTAAGTCAACCTGTCTTTATAATTTATTTGAACAAAAAAACCGACAAAGTCCATAAATAGGACCTTATCGGTTTCTGTAAATTCTTATTAATAAATCGAAGTATTCTCTTTAGACATTTTCTCGATGATTTCCTTAACGCGAGCTAAGAAGCGGCCACACACTAAGCCATCAAGAACACGGTGGTCAAGAGACATACATAGGTTCACCATATCGCGAACAGCAATCATGCCGTGGTCCATTACCACTGGGCGTTTCACGATGGATTCCACTTGTAGGATTGCCGCTTGTGGGTAGTTGATAATACCTTGAGATTGTACAGAACCGAATGAACCTGTGTTGTTGACAGTAAATGTTCCACCTTGCATTTCTGCAGAAGTTAATTTACCAGCGCGAACTTTGTTTGCAAGTTCTGTAATCTCACGAGCGATGCCTTTGATTGTTTTTTCATCAGCGTTGCGGATAACCGGTACGTAAAGTGCGTCGTCGGTTGCAACTGCGATGGAAATGTTGATGTCTTTCTTCTGGACGATTTTATCGCCAGCCCACATGGAGTTAATCTGTGGGAATTCTTTCAGTGCCTGAGCAACTGCTTTTACAAAGAAAGCGAAGAACGTTAAGTTGTAGCCTTCTTTTTTCTTGAATTCGCCTTTTAGAGAGTTGCGGTATTCCACAAGATTTGTTGCGTCCACTTCAATCATCGTCCAAGCATGTGGAGCTTCGTGCTTGCTACGCAGCATGTTTGCAGCGATTGCTTTACGAATACCAGTAACAGGGATTTCAATATCGCCTGCTTCCACTGGTACGTTAACAGGTTGAGCCGCTTTTGGTGCACTTGGTGCTGATGGTGCTGATTTCGGAGCTTCCGCTGCTGGAGCTTGAGCCGCTGCCGGTTTTGAATCTGCAGTTGGAATGTTTCCGGAATCGATCACCGCTTGGATGTCTTTTCTGGTAATACGTCCGCCTGCACCGCTTCCTTTAACTTGCTCAAGGTCTACATTGTTTTCTTGTGCAAGGCGTAGAACTGCTGGCGAGTAGCGACGTTTATTTGGTGTGTCTGCATCCTCTTGAGCTGCTGGAGCTTTTGAAGTTGCTGGAGCTTCAGGCTTCTCTGCAGGTGCACTTTCTTCTTTCGGTGTGTCAGCCGTTGCTTCTGCTGTTCCGCCACCTTCTGTTTCGATATAGCAGATGATTTCACCAACTGCTAATGTGTCGCCGTCTTCTGCTACAAGTTCCTTGATTGTTCCTGTAAATGAAGAAGGGATTTCTGCGTTAACTTTATCGGTCATAACCTCTGCTAGAGGGTCGTATTTGTTTACTTTGTCGCCTACGCTTACGATCCAGCGGCTGATTGTTCCTTCAGTTACGCTTTCTCCTAGCTGTGGCATTGTAATTTTCTCTACTGCCATGATGAGAACCTCCTTTAATCGGTGGGCTCTGTTGAACACTGCAGTTGATTTTCGTTCCAGAAGCTTGCTTTCCGCGGGCGGTCCGGGAGCCTCCTCAGGCTACGCCTTGCGGGGTCTCCCATGTCCCTTCCTCCCGCAGGAGTCAAGCTTCTTCCACTACAATCAACTGCAGGAAACTCAACATTACCATTCGTTCACTTTTCCACTTAAAAATAAGGTATTAGTACTGAGCAAGCTCACGCATCGCTTTTTCCACTTTGTCCGGGTTGACCATGAAGTATTTTTCCATAGTCGGAGCATATGGCATTGCAGGTACGTCTGGACCAGCAAGGCGCATGATTGGTGCATCAAGGTCGAATAAGCAGTTTTCTGCAATGATTGCAGATACTTCACTCATGATGCTTCCTTCTTTTGTATCTTCTGTAAGTAAAAGTACTTTTCCTGTTTTAGAAGCAGCTTCCATGATCGCTTCTTTATCAAGCGGGTAAACTGTACGCAAGTCAAGAATGTGTGCGGAGATTCCATCTTGTGCAAGACGCTCTGCAGCTTGTAGTGCAAAGTGTACACATAGACCGTAAGTGATAACCGTGATGTCTTCTCCTTCACGTTTCACGTCCGCTTTTCCGATTGGAAGTACATAGTCATCAGTCGGTACTTCGCCTTTGATCAGGCGGTAGGCACGTTTGTGCTCGAAGAATAGAACTGGATCTTCGTCACGGATGGCCGCTTTTAGTAATCCTTTTACATCATAAGGTGTGGAAGGCATTACAATTTTAAGACCAGGCTGGTTTGCGAACACTGCTTCAACTGATTGAGAATGGTAAAGTGCACCGTGAACTCCCCCACCGTATGGAGCACGCACAACAAGTGGACAAGTCCAGTCGTTGTTGGAACGGTAACGGATTTTTGCAGCTTCCGAGATGATTTGGTTCACTGCTGGCATGATGAAGTCTGCGAACTGCATTTCTGCGATTGGACGCATTCCGTACATTGCTGCACCAATTGCCACACCAGCGATTGCGGATTCTGCAAGAGGTGTATCGATTACTTTGTCTTCACCGAATTGATCGTAAAGGCCATTAGTCGCTTTGAAGACTCCACCTTTTTTCCCCACATCTTCTCCAAGGACAAATACTTTAGAATCACGTTCCATCTCTTCACGGATGGCCATGGTTACTGCATCTATATAAGAAATAACTGCCATGATGGTTCCCCCTTACTCTGCGTAGACATGCTTCATTGCGGATTCAGCATCTGCATATGGAGCATTTTCTGCGTATTCTGTTGCTTCGTTTACTTCTTTTGCAATCTTGTCATTAATTTCTTTTTCTTTTTCGTCTGTTAGTACGCCCACCTCTTTTAGGTAAGCGGCAAAGCTTATGATTGGATCATTCGCTTTTGCTGCTGCCACTTCGTCACGCTCACGGTATGCACGATCATCGTCATCACTGGAGTGTGGTGTCAGGCGGTAGGAGATTGCTTCAACAAGTGTAGGGCCTTCGCCACGACGTCCACGGTCAGCTGCTTCTTTAACCGCTGCATACACTTCAAGAGGATCATTTCCGTCAATGGTGATACCAGGCATTCCGTATCCAAGTGCACGGTCTGAGATTTTCTCACATGCCACTTGCTTCTCATAAGGAACAGAGATAGCATACTTGTTGTTTTCGCACATGAAGATAACCGGTAACTTATGAACCGCTGCGTAGTTAGCGCCTTCATGGAAGTCACCTTGGTTGGATGAACCTTCACCGAACGTTACAAACGTACAAAGGTCTTTTCCTTCTAAGCGTCCTGCAAGTGCTACACCTACTGCATGTGGTACTTGTGTAGTTACTGGTGAAGAACCTGTAACGATACGGTTTTTCTTTTGTCCGAAGTGACCTGGCATTTGACGGCCACCTGAGTTTGGATCTTCCGCTTTAGCGAAACCGGAAAGCATCAATTCAGTAGCTGTCATTCCGAATGTAAGAACGACACCCATGTCACGGTAGTATGGTAATACGTAGTCTTTTTCACGGTCTAAAGCGAATGCCGCTCCAACCTGCGCTGCTTCTTGACCTTGGCATGATATAACGAAAGGGATCTTTCCTGCACGGTTAAGTAACCACATACGCTCGTCAATACGGCGAGCCATTAGCATTGTTTCAAAAATTTCTAGTACGTTTTCATCTGTAAGCCCGAGAGCTTGGTGACGATTTTCTGCCATTTAAGTTTACCTCCTATATGTAGAGAGTTGGGAGCAAGTGAACACCTGCTCCTCTTCCATTTAGAACTATATTGATTTTTGCTGTTGATTTTCGCTGCAGTCGCTTGCTTTCCGCGGGGCGACCTTGAGCCTCCTCGGCTCCGCCTGCGGGGTCTCAAGATTGTCGCTACTCTCCCGCAGGAGTCAAGCGCCTTCCGCTACAATCAACGTCATTCTTAGCATTACGAATGTATCGCTTTGCCATCCACTGCAAGTGCTGCTTCACCGATCGCTTCAGATAGCGAAGGATGCGGGTGGATGGTGTGACCGATTTCCCAAGGTGTTGCGTCTAGTACACGTGCAAGTCCAGCTTCAGAAATCATGTCTGTAACGTGTGGCCCAATCATGTGGACTCCAAGTATGTCATCGTTTTCTTTGTTTACTACCATTTTTACGAAGCCGTCGGATTCTCCATATACAAGCGCTTTTCCGATTGCACGGAAGGAAAACTTGCCTGTTTTCACTTCGAAGCCTTTTTCCTTCGCTTCTTCTTCGGTGTACCCAACTGATGCCACTTCAGGGCTTGAGTACACACATTTGGAAATCATAGAATAATCGATTGGTGCCGGATTTTCATTAGCTATATGCTCAACTGCTACGATTCCCTCGTGAGAAGCAACGTGTGCTAATTGCAAGCCACCGATTACATCACCGATTGCGTAGATGTGGGACTCTTTAGTTTGGAAACGGTCATTTGTTGTAATGAAGCCTTTTTCCACTTGTATGTCTGTGTTTTCAATACCAATGCCTTCAACGTTAGCTTGACGGCCAACGGACACCAACATTTTTTCTGCAGTAAAGGATTTTTCTTCTCCTTTATGCTCGGCTTTAATAGTAACGGAGCCTTCCGCTTTTTCTAATGTTTCAGAAAGAACCTTCGCACTAGTGACCACTTTGATGCCGCGTTTCTTCAGAAGGCGTTGCATTTCTTTGGATACTTCTTTGTCTTCTGTCGGCAACACGCGATCAGCATACTCGAGTACCGTCACTTCTACTCCGAAGTCATCAAGCATGGAAGCCCACTCGATACCGATTACGCCTCCACCAACGATGATGATGGATTTAGGAAGCTCTTCAAGGGATAGTGCTTCATCCGAAGTCATCACTTGGCTGCCGTCGATTTCAAGTCCAGGAAGAGAACGCGGACGGGAACCTGTTGCTACGATCACGTTTTTAGGGATCAGCATTTCGTTTTCATCTCCGTTTTCAAACTCCACAGAGATTGTTCCAGGCATTGGTGAGAAGATAGAAGGTCCTAAAATACGACCTGTTCCGTAAAATACATCTATTTTCCCTTGCTTCATCAGGTGCTGTACGCCGCCATGAAGCTGGTCGATAATTTTTTGTTTACGCTCTTGCACTTTGAAGAAGTCCAATTTCACTTCACCAGAGATGACGCCGAACTCTTCACTGTTCTTTGTTTGAGCAAAAACCTCTGCACTGCGAAGCAATGCTTTACTTGGGATACAGCCTGCATGCAGACAAGTTCCCCCGATTTTTTTCTTTTCTACTACTGCTGTTTTTAAGCCAAGTTGAGATGCACGAATAGCCGCGACATACCCGCCTGTTCCGCCACCTAGGATGACTAAATCATATTCTTGTGCCATTATTCCTTGCTCCCTTCTAGCTCTGTACTACTTTTGTGTCCACAATCGTACCAGGATATTCTTTTGCGTTCTCTTCGCCACGTAACACACGAAGTGCCCCTTCTGTCAGGGCTTGCAGTTCGTTTTCACCTGGTTGTACGATGACATCAGCAATCCAACTGATGCGCTCGGAGATTTGTTTTACAAACCCTTTTCCGTAAGCAAGTCCACCAGTCAAGATGATTGCGTCTACTATTCCTGCCAGAACAGCACTTGCTGATCCGATTTCTTTTGCAACCTGATAAGCCATTGCATCGTACACTAAAGCGGCATTTTCATCGCCCGCTTCGATCATCTGTTCCACTTTAACTGCATCGTTTGTTCCAAGGTACCCTACAAGACCACCTTGTCCCACTAGTTTTTTCATGATTTCATCACGGTAATAGTCTCCTGAGAAACATAATGACACAAGCTCACCGGCCGGAACCGTTCCAGCACGCTCTGGGCTGAATGGGCCATCTCCATGAAGACCGTTATTTACATCAACTACTCGACCGCCAACATGCGTACCGACCGTAATACCACCACCCATATGGGTAACAATAAGGTTAAGGTCTTCGTATTTTTTTCCAAGGTCTTTCGCTACTCTGCGTGCAACCGCTTTTTGGTTCAACGCATGGAAAATACTTTTGCGCTCGATCAAAGAGAATCCTGTGATACGGGCAATGTCGGATAGTTCATCTACTACTACCGGGTCCACGATAAAGGATGGAATATTCAATCCTGTCGCAATTTCGTAGGCGATGATTCCACCAAGGTTAGATGCGTGCTGCCCTGCAAAACCGATTTTCAAATCTTGCAGCATTTCTTTGTTAACAGAGTATGTTCCGCCTTCGATTGGACGAAGAAGTCCACCACGTCCACATACGGCACTTAGCTTTGATATATTGATGCCTTCTTGATCTAATGTCTCAAGAATGGTTGTCTTTCTGAATTCATACTGATCGTAAATACTTGCAAAGGAATTAATCGTTTCGCTATCGTGACGTAATGTTTTCTCAAAAACAGAGCGTTCATTATCAAATACGCCGATTTTCGTAGATGTTGATCCTGGATTGATGACAAGTATGCGATATTCCTTTTCTAACAACGTTGAAACCTCCATTTCAGACGGATGGCAAACGAGCGACTTACATGATCAGCGCGTTTGCCCTATCTGAGATACTTATATTTTATTTAAGCTCTGTTAAACGCCGCTGCTGATTTCAGCAAAAGGCTAGAAACCATCACAACTTCAACCTTTAACTGAGCCTTTATTTATTAGCGTCCGTTACGACGGCTTAAGATATTATGGCCATTTTGTAAGAATTGACTGCGAGAGTTTTTCATACGTTCGATACGCTCTTCTGCTAGACGGTCAGCAGCACGGTAAGTTGGGATGCCGTCACGCTTTGCAATTTCGATAACTCTCTCGATGTTGTCGTAAATTCCTTCTACTTTCTTCATTGCACGCTCACGGTTGTAGCCGTAAAGCTCATCTGCAACGTTGATTACTCCACCAGCGTTGATTACATAGTCTGGTGCGTAAACGATACCCATTTCGTGAATGATATCCCCGTGTTTAGTATCAAGTAATTGGTTGTTTGCTGCACCAGCGATTACTTTTGCTTTTAATTGAGGAATTGTTTCGTCGTTAATTGTTGCTCCAAGTGCACATGGTGCATAAATGTCGCATTCAACACTGTAGATCTCGTTGATATCCACTGCTTTTGCGCCGAACTCTTCCACTGCACGGTTAACCGCATCTTTATTGATGTCCGTTACGATTAGCTGAGCTCCTTCTTCATGTAAGTGGCGGCAAAGGTTGAATGCTACGTTTCCTATACCTTGAACTGCTACTACTTTACCTTCTAAAGAATCCGTTCCGAATGCTTCTTTCGCTGCAGCTTTCATTCCGCGGTAAACCCCAAATGCTGTTACAGGAGATGGGTTACCGGAAGAACCGAATGCAGGTGATACACCAGTTACATAGTCCGTTTCTTCATAGATTAAGTCCATGTCAGCTACAGTTGTCCCAACATCTTCTGCTGTGATGTATCGTCCGTTCAATCCTTGGATGTAACGACCGAATGCGCGGAACATTTCTTCGTTTTTGTCTGTACGTGGATCTCCGATGATAACTGTTTTACCGCCACCAAGGTTTAACCCGGCAGCCGCGTTTTTATAAGTCATCCCTTTTGCAAGGCGAAGTGCATCTTCAATTGCTGCACCTTCGTTTGCGTATGTCCACATACGTGTACCACCAAGAGCTGGCCCAAGTGTAGTGTCGTGAATAGCAATGATAGCTTTTAGTCCTGATTGTTTGTCCTGGCAGATCACCAGTTGCTCGTAGTCGTAAGTCTCCATATATTTGAAAATTTCCATGATAAAATTCCTCCCCAAGATAGTAAATAGTTTATTATATTGTTACATTTACACCGCTGTTGATTTCCGCTAAAGGCTTCGCTTTCCGCGGGGCGCTGCTGGAGCCTCCTCGGCTTTCGCCTGCGGGGTCTCCACCAAGCGCTATCTCCCACAGGAGTCTACGCCTTTCGCTCCAATCAACAGCTATGTTACTTTTTAGAAAAAAATTTAGGTACTGACAGAGTAATTATTTAACAGAGCAAACCGCTAGGGCCAGTGAGTTTAATTTACTCTCGGCTGAGTCGGCTCTGGATGTTAATACAATTGGTGCTTTTGCGCCGGCAATAATAGCGCCGACTTTTGCTTTTGCAAAGTATATCAATGATTTATATAAGACATTTCCTACTTCAATGGTCGGTACAAACAGGATGTCCGCTTGTCCGGCCACTTCACTTTGGATTCCTTTGTGTTCAGCAGCAAGTGCTGATACTGCATTGTCCAATGCCAAAGGCCCATCAATAATGCAGTCTTTGATCTGCCCTCTATTGTTCATTTGTGTAAGCAAGGCTGCATCGACAGTTGCTTGCATGGCCGGATTCACTACTTCAACCGCAGCCAGAGGAGCAACTTTAGGTAATTCAATACCTAGTGCTCTTGCTACTTGAACTGAGTTTTGAACAATTTGGATCTTTTGATTAAGGTCAGGCTCCACATTCATCGCTGCATCTGTTACGAAAATTAACTGCTCGTAACCAGGCACCTCAAATGCTGCCACATGTGATAGGACATTGCCTGTACGCAACCCATATTCTTTATTCAGTACTTCTTTCAAAATCGTTGCTGTTGGTACATTACCTTTCATCAGTACATCTGCTTCCCCGGATGATACAGCTTTCACTGCTAGCTCGGAAGATTTTTTCGCACCATCAGCAGCCACAATTTTAAGTGCGTTATGTGATGGGGCGATGTCGTGATCGTTCAATAATGCTATTATTTTCTCCTCATTCCCAAACAATATGAAGGATGCCAACTGTTTGTTTAAGGCGTGCGAAACCGCTTCGATCACTTCTTCATCTTCGGCAGCTGCAATCGCTACAACCTTTGAGGTGAGCTGGGTTGCTTTGGTGATAAGTTCCTCTAGTTTCATTTTCTCAACCCTTCCTTTCTACTCCAATATTAACTATGCAAGAAGCGTGCCAACTTTTAACTAGTGAAAACGCTTTATTTCTATAATGATTAACGTGCAACTTTTTTCTTTGTACGCAACTTTTTGCAGGCAACATTATTCAATCGAGAACTTTTCCATCTTATAATAAAGATTCCTGATTGATACCCCCAATTCTTTGGCAGTTCGTGTTTTGTTTCCCTTATTCTTCTTCAATGTCTTAAGAATTATTTTCGCTTCATATCCTTCAAGCATTTCAGCAAGAGTATAATCACTTGATACTATTTCAGAAGATTCTTGCGAAACCTTATCTCCGGTCGTGGCAAGAGAGGGGATATGTTCTGTATCGATAAACACTTCGTTAAATTTCATGAAGATGATCGCTCGACCAAGAACATTTTCAAGCTCTCTCACATTACCTGGCCAATCATACGCTGCCAAGTGATTGATTGCTCTAGGAGCCAAACCCTCAACATTCCTTCCATAATCCTGGTTGATTTTTCGAATGAGGTGCTCACTCAAAAATTCAATATCCTCTTTCCTTTTCCGAAGTGGAGGAATATGAATTGGCATGCGGTTCAACCTGTAGTAAAGGTCTTCGCGGAAAGATCCATTCGCAATCCCTTTTTCAAGATTGACATTCGTTGCCGCTATGACTCGAACATTTATCGAAATTGATTTAGTTCCGCCTACCCGGATAATTTCACTTTCCTGCAAAACTCTTAACAGTTTCGCTTGAGTATTGGCCGATAATTCCCCGATCTCATCAAGAAAGATACTTCCATTATTTGCTTCTTCAAAAAGTCCTTTTTTACCGCCACGCTTAGCACCAGAAAATGCACCTTCTTCATATCCGAACAGTTCACTTTCCAATAATGTTTCTGATAAAGCAGCACAATTCACACGGATGAACTTGTTGTATTTGCGATTACTCGCATTATGAATGGCATGCGCAAACAACTCTTTCCCCGTACCTGATTCCCCTCGCAAAAGGACCGTCGCCGGAGTCTTCGCTCCAAGCTTGGCCTGTTCAATCGCTAGACTCATCTCTTCGGAGGAACCGATAATATCTTCAAACGAATATTTCGCCTCGAGCGTTCGGATGATTTGTCTGGCACGGTCAAGTTCGGTTGTTAACGTCTGAATTTCCGAGACATCATGGATAACTCCTACACTGCCTTTAAGCTTTCCATCGACTATGATCGGCGCTACGTTGACGATAACTTCTTTCTTGGACGGACCTACCTTCAGATTCACCCCACGGACGGCACGCCTGGTTTCAAGCACCTTCATATGCATACTTTCACCTTCGGAAATATCCGCAGTGGCAGGTTTTCCGATGATTTGTTCTTCCTCTAGTCCTGTCAATCTGGAGTATGCAGGATTAATCATTAATCCTCGTCCAAACTCATCTACTACCGAAATGGCTTCATCTGAAGATTGAATGATCGCTTCGAGCATCGTCTGAATTCCTTTTAGGTTTGTTACTTCCTCAGCAAGATTCACGACCTCTGTTATATCCTTGAAAACAGCAAAGGCACCGATTACCATTCCATCCTCATCAATCAAAGGAGATCTTGTCGTAATGATTTTCTTACCGTTCTCAAGTAGCATTTCTTTATTTTTTTCAACTTTTTGTGTATGTATCACATCTTGCAATCGGCTGGTCGGAATGTTTTCCAAAATGTGCTGACCAAGCATGTGAGCCTTTTTTATCCCCACAATCTTTTCTGCACTTTTGTTATAGATGATTACCTTCCCAGATTGATCGACAACCATTAATCCATCATGCAATAAATTAAAGATCAGATCACGCTTATGGGATTCATATTTCATTTTAGCAATCAGTTCTTCTTTTTCTTCTACTAATGTAGCCGTGATATGGGCTACCGTCCCCGGCACAAGAACCGTTTTTTTATCCTTCGCATCACGGATTTCCCGAAACACTTCATCAGACCCCGTCGCTTCAATGATGATATCAATCTTCTCAGAGAGGAATTCCTTCCACTCCTGTCCGGTCGTTATCCCCATCTCTTTCGCCAATGCCAAACCGGGCGCAGCCTGATTTACATCGACTACCGCAAGCAGGTTAAACATTCCTGAATGCGTTAACATTTTTAAAATCGCAGAGCCACCTTTACCAGCACCAACTACTATTACCGTCTGCATATAAAACCCCTCTACACCGGATACATTTATTTCTCTAGCCTTTAAATCCTTGTAAAATTGAAAGAAAATTCACAGTGTTCTTTAAAAGGTGTGAAATTTCTTGCACACTTTTATCTTAATTCTTTTTCCTCTTCTATGCAAGTTAATTTCTGATATAATATAAGTCGATAGCTTTGAAAGTGAGGCCCACAATTGATATGCAACGGATAGTCGCTTTAATAATTCTATTGATTCCCGGAATCATTGCCGTATATGGAATAAAGTTAATGCGTGACATGGTATTCAACATCGCTCACCCATTAATTCCGTCACTCACGCTGCAGTTTACCATCGGATTTTTATTTTTTCTGATTGGTTTATGGTTTGTGGCAGGATTCATTTTTTACCGAGATCGAAAGCGTAATAATGTTCAGAAGAGGTTTCAGAAGAGATAAGAAATAACTGATGTTTTGTATAGACCAAGCTTTATAAGCCAAAAGTAAAACCCGCTGAACATGTCAGCGGGTTTTACTTTGGTATTTTAGCTGTACAGCCTTCTTTGGATAATCGGTAAAAAAACCTGCACATCCTTCTTCAAAAAGTCTTTTCATTGTTTTTTCATCATTGACTGTAAATGGTCGAACCGGTACGGAAGCTTGTTGAGCCCTTTGAATTATGTTAGGTGTAGCTACCTTTATATGCGGATGAATCCCGTGTCCTCCCACCCATTTCGTGTAATCCCATGGTTTGTAAATCCCTTCCATATACAATACTGCTTTTTCAATTTCCGGGGCAAGTGTTTTTAACCTAGCAATGCTGTAGTGATTAAAGCTCGAAAAGATGATCAGATGTTGCATATGGTACTTTTCAATCAACCCCAACACTTTTTCTTCCATCCCTCCATAAGGTACTATACTGTTTTTCAGCTCAATGTTTACAATCGTTTGCTTTTTATATGCCCATTCCAGCACCTCTTCCAAAGTTGGGATTTCAGCATGCTTATATTGTTTTTTAAATTTATGCACCGCATTCAGTTTTTTTAGTTCCGTCAAGGACATATCCTGCACAAATCCTTTTCCATCAGTTGTTCTGTTGACCTTTTCATCATGTATGACAACTGGAATGCCATCTTTACTTAATTGAACATCAAGTTCAATACCATCAGCTCCATCTTTGTATGCTTGATCAAAGCTTATCATCGTATTCTCAGGGTGAGTTCCTGCAGAACCTCTGTGGCCGAATATTTTTGTCATTTTTCCACACCTTTCAACATATTTCCTGACAGAAAAAATTGTAAACTTACGTAGTATTTAGTAAGATTTATTAATGAAGCGAGGTGAACAGAATGCGCCCACTACAAATATCCGCTGAAACCGCTCAAAAACTCTCTAAAGCATTGGATGTCCCTATAGAGCAAGTGATGCATTTACCACAACATATACTCATTCAGAAGCTGGTGGAAATTGAACGGAATGAAACTAACGGGGATAAGAAATAATCCCATTCGTTTAAATGCCTATCTTACATAACAAATGCCCATACTTAACAATAATAAACCCAACATACAAGTTCGCATGTTGGGTTTTCTTTTTACCTATTTTGAGCCCTTACCCTCTCAGGATGCTCTGTGCTCCAGTCGCAACTTGTCTGCTACCATCGCAATGAATTCACTGTTGGTTGGCTTCGCCTTTGTCATGGAAACTGTATATCCGAAAAGGGAAGAAATGCTGTCAATATTGCCACGGGACCAAGCAACTTCGATTGCATGGCGGATTGCACGTTCCACTCGGCTTGCTGTGGTGTTGAATTTTTTTGCAATATCAGGATAAAGGACCTTCGTGATAGATCCTAATAATTCGATATCATTATACACCATGGAGATTGCTTCGCGTAAGTAAAGGTAACCTTTGATATGGGCAGGTACACCAATTTCATGAATGATACTTGTGATATTTGCATCAAGATTTCTACCTTTATTTTCCGGGCTTGAGGAACGGAAGGACGAACTGGATCGCTTAAGGATAGGTGAAGCTTTTCCGCTTACTTGACGGATGTTGCTCACTAGGTTTTCCATGTCGAATGGTTTCAGGATAAAGTAGGATGCACCTAAGTCCACTGCTTTTTTCGTGACGTCTTCTTGTCCGAAAGCGGTTAACATAATAACGTTAGGAGACTTTTCCAGGTTCAATGAACGCATTTTTTCAAGCACTCCCAATCCATCAAGGTGAGGCATAATGATATCAAGCACCAAAACGTCAGGATTTTTATCTTGAAGCAACTGAAGACATTCTTGACCATTGTGAGCTACCCCTACAACTTCCATGTCCTCTTGCGCTGAAATATACTCTTCCAAAAGACCAACTAATTCACGATTGTCATCAACGACACATACTTTAATTTTCATATAACTAGTTTCCTCCTCAGTCCCAATACTTTCTTTAAAGCAATTAAGCCTTTTATATTATTCTAATTGTTAAATTCGACAATGCAACCTCTTTTCCTTTAAAAAAATAAAAATTCCTTAAAAATTATATAAAATCTTTATTTTTCTCCAGAATACTCTTTATTTCGACGTAATACGCAATAAATTACATTTACTGGCACTTTTGTCGAATAATCTTTTTCTTCTTTTCATATTCCACCTTACATCAAAACAAAAGAAAAAAAAGCGAGCTATTAGCCCACTTTCTTCTCTTTATCCTGTTGATAAATATCAATTCCGGCTTCGTTCAGCATCCACTCAATATGGACACCGTACCCACTAGTCGGATCATTGACAAATACGTGAGTAACAGCACCAATTACTTTGCCGTTTTGAATGATTGGACTACCACTCATTCCTTGTACGATTCCACCTGTCTTTTCCAAAAGAACCGGATCTGTGATTTTGATGACCATCCCTTTTGTCGCAGGGAATTTTTGAGGAATGCTGCTAATTACTTCAACATCAAACTCCTCCACTTCATCTCCATTCACAACGGTAAGGATTTTAGCAGGACCTTCTTTCACTTCTGTTGACAATGCGATTGGCAAGGCATTGTCCATAATGCCATTCTCAATATCTTTATTAAGCGTTCCGAAAATACCGAAAGGGCTGTTTCTTGATATATCACCAATTGCCGATCTGTCACTAGAGAACCTTGCGAGTTTCTCTCCGGGCACCCCATTGCTACCTTTATCGATGGATGTTACCGTTGACCGAACTATCTGGCCGTCTTGGACTATAATTGGTTTCTTGGTATCCATATCAGAAATCACATGCCCCAATGCACCATATTTCATTGTGATCGGATCATAAAATGTCATCGTCCCGATTCCAGCGGCGGAATCTCTGATATATAGCCCGATTCTGAATGAACTGTCCTGCTTGTCTTTTAAAGGAATTAGTTTTGTTTCAATGGTCTCTTTTTCTCGTGTGATGACAACATCAAGGGGATTTCCGGTCTTACCGGACTCTTGTACAAATGGAGCAACGTCACTCATCTGTTCAATGGTTTTACCGTTGATTTTTGTTATAATGTCGCCTACCTGAATACCTGCTATTTCCCCAGGCGATTGTTTGCCATCTTCTGTATCAACCTGGTGGTGACCAACTACAAGTACGCCTAAAGTGTTTAATTTCACTCCGATGGATTGTCCACCCGGATACACTTTATATTCCGGAATGACATCCACATTTACCTGTTTGACCGGAATACCAGCAAGTTGCAGCACAACCTGGCCTTCTCCTGCCTGCTTTCCATTCAATGCTAACGTTTTATGATCTGTCTTAATTCCGAGAGAGGAGGAAGAATCTTCATTCACCTTGGCAGTCACCGGAACGGACGACTGGAAATGTAATCCTTGTCCTTCAAACATCGTTATTTTATTCGGAATTTGGACATACTCTTTAAATGGTTGACTTACACATAATACCATGACTGAAACAAGGAGAAATACACCAACAACTTTTCTAATTATATCTTCTCTCAAACATATTCACTCTCCTCGGTCCTATCCCACACCATTCATGGCTACATTATATAATTTTGCCTTGTCAGGCCACATTTATAACAACGGAATTAATAAAAAAGCTACCCATTATGGATAGTTATGTTATATCGGGAAACAGGGATAATTATTTGGGAAGTGAGATTGTGGCGTTTTATGTAAAAGGTCTGATATACACCGCTGTTGATTTTCGCAAAACGGCACCGCGTCAACAGCTGGAAAAATAAAATTAGCCACATTCAACTTTAACTAAGCAACTCGAAAGCAAATGACCGAAGTTTTTGCTTTCTTGACCGAACCATAAACCCCCGAACCGTTTTATACACACAAAAATACAACCAAAACACACATAAATCGACTGATCCCCCCAAAAAAATTCACCTAAAAAACCGTCCACATCTCCGAATGTGAACGGTTTTCTCAAAAGCCTTACCCTTGCTTTATACTCCCTGCAATCTCTAACAGCTCACGCGCATGTTCTTTCGTCAAAGAGGTTATTTCCACACCTGAAATCATCCTGCCGATTTCGCGGATCTTTTCATTCTGATCCAATCCGCGCACCTTGGTCTTTGTACGTTCACCAGATACCTCTTTGCTGATGAATAGATGGGTGTCCGACATCGCTGCGACTTGCGGTAAGTGGGAAATACATAGCACCTGGGAATCGACAGAAACCTGATAAATCTTTTCGGCAATTGCTTGTGCTACCCTACCGCTGACACCAGTATCGACTTCATCAAAAATGATGGAAGTGATGCCTTGATGTCTCGAGAAGATACTTTTTAGCGCAAGCATGATTCTGGAAAGTTCTCCACCGGAAGCGACCTTTGCCATCGGTTTTAACGGTTCTCCTGGATTTGTTGTGAGATAGAACTCCACAACATCCACACCATTTTTTCCAAACAACATATTCCCTGTTGCCTTTTGCTTTTTCACATTCATGTTCACATCAAAAATTGCTTTTTCAAGATAGAGGTCTTTCAGTTCTTTATGTATGCTCTTCATAAGCTTTTCTGATGCTTTTCTTCGGGCTTCCGTTAGGGATTTCGCCTCCAAGGAAAGATCCTGTTTAAGCGAATCCAAGGACTCCTGAAGCTGGTGAATATGCGAATCACGGTTTTGCAGGGTCTCAAGCTCTTCTTCAATCTTGGCGGCATACTCCAAAATTTCAGCAACCGTATTGCCATATTTGCGCTTCAGCTGCTTAATCTCATTTAATCTGCCTTCAATGAAATCCAAACGGTTCGGATCAAACTCGAGCTGATCTATTTCATCCCTGATTCGATAGGAGAGCTCCTCCAATTGATAATAGGAATTCGAAATGATTTCGTGAACATCTTTGAGGTTTTTATCGATCTCTTCTAGACCTTCCGACTCCGACATCGCCTGGCCTACCCAATCCAATCCCTTCTGCTCGCCATGCATTGCATAGTAACAGTTATTCATGGACTGATAAAGGCGCTCGTAGTTACTGATTTTATTTCTCTCCTCAAGAAGGTCGTCCTCTTCATTCATACTTAATTGTGCATTGCTGATTTCCTCTGCCTGGAATTGGAGCAAATCAAGGCGGTGCGCTACCTTTTGCTCGTTTTCAGTCAGCTCGAGTATCCTTTTTTCTACATCCTTATAGGTTTTGTAAATATCACTGTATGTCTGAAGCTCCTTTTGAACAGATGCTCCACCAAACTGGTCCAATAGTGACAGGTGAAGATCCGAGTCCATCAGTTCCTGGTGTTCGTGCTGTCCATGGATATCGACCAATGTTTGACCCACTTCTCTTAACAGTGCAATAGTAACAAGTTTGCCATTGACACGGCAGACGCTTTTTCCGGTTGCATGAATTTCTCTTCTCAAGACAACCATTTCATCTTCAATATCAATGCCAAGTTCCTTACAGACCCTATAGGCAGGGTGACTATCACCTTCGAGAAGGAACAGGCCTTCCAACTCGGCTCTTTTTTCACCAAAACGGACAAATTCATGCGATCCCCTACCACCTGCAAGCAGATGAATAGCATCGATAATGATGGATTTACCTGCACCGGTTTCCCCTGTCAATACTGTGAGCCCTTTGTCAAATGAGATTGAAAGGGATTCGATAATAGCGAAATTTTTGATCATCAATTCAGCAATCATACCATCACATCCTTTGGTGATTTTATAGCATATTAATAAATCGGTCGGATAATTCCTTGGCATCCTCTGGTGTACGGCAGATAATCAGACAGGTATCGTCTCCGCATATGGTTCCAAGTATTTCCGACCAGTCAAGATTATCAATTAGTACACCAATTGCATTGGCATTACCCGGCATTGTCTTCATTACAATCATGTGACCTGCGATATCTATTTTGACAAACGCATCCATGAGGGAGCGTTTAAGCTTCTGCAGTGGATTGAAACGCTGATCTGCTGGCAGGCTGTATTTGTATCTGCCATCCAGAAGCGGAACCTTTACAAGATGCAGTTCTTTAATATCTCTTGAGACGGTTGCCTGTGTCACATTGAATCCCAAGCTCTTCAAACGGTCGACAAGCTCGTCCTGCGTTTCGATTTCACTGTTAGTAATCAGTTCTCTAATCTTTATATGTCTTTGGCCCTTTGTCATGTTGGCCCCCCTTATTGTCTATGTAACCTTTACTGCCTAGCTCTATGTTAATTCAATCCTTATTTTATGTAAAATAGTAATCCAAGAAAAAAGGAACAACCATAGGTACAGTTATTCCCCTTTTTCGACCTTCAATTGTTGGTGCGCATCTGCAACTAAATCAGGGATGGTTACCTGGAGATTGTTCTGTGAGCTTTCTTCTGTATGCCCATTCCATTGCAGATGAAGGAGGAATTCAATATTCCCCTCACCTCCCGTTATAGGAGAGTAGGAAACGTTCATCACGTCATAGCCTTCCTTCATACTAAACTCAATAATCTTCTCCATAACCGCTTGGTGCGTCTTCGGATCCCTGACAATCCCCTTCTTCCCAACCTGTTCTCGCCCTGCTTCAAATTGAGGTTTCACTAATGCCACCACGTCACTTCCTGGTACAATCAGCGTTTTTAAAACAGGCAAGATCAATTTCAAGGAGATGAAGGAAACATCTATGCTTGCAAATTCCGGCATTCCTTCGTTTAGATCTACAGGTGTGACATATCTGAAGTTTGTTCTCTCCATCACGACAACACGCTCGTCCTGACGCAGTTTCCATGCCAGTTGGTTGTAGCCGACATCAAGCGCATAGCTTAATTTCGCACCATTTTGCAAGGCACAGTCAGTGAATCCGCCTGTGGATGCGCCTATATCAAGTAAAACTTTGTCCTTCACATTCAAGTCAAAGACTTTCAACGCTTTTTCCAGTTTCAAACCACCGCGGCTTACATAGGGAATAAGGTTCCCTTTCACACTAAGCGGTGCATCAATTGCTACTTTTTCACCCGGCTTGTCCAACCGCTGTTCATTTGAATATACAAGTCCTGCCATAATGGAGCGCTTTGCTTTTTCCCGTGTTTCCACTAGACCACGTTCCACCAGGAGTACATCTACTCTTTCTTTTTTCGCCATATATAATTAAGCCCTTTTTTGTTTTCTTCTTGCTGCAATCAATTTAACATTTTCCACAACTTTTTCTGTTGTTAAATCGATTTCCTTTAGCAGCTCCTTCACGCTTCCATGTTCAATGAAACGGTCTGGAATTCCCATTCGAATTACTCGGTTCGTGTACCCATTATCGCTTCCAAATTCGACGACCGCGCTACCGAATCCACCTTGGAGGACCGCCTCCTCAATAGTTACAAACGGGATGCCTGATTTGAATAAATCGTGCAGTAGTGCTTCATCCATCGGCTTGATGAAACGTGCATTGACCACTTTTACAGAAAGGCTTTCTTTCTTCAAGTAATCTGCCGCTTCAAGTGCCATTCCGATGGTCGTCCCGAAGGTCAGGATAACAGCGTCCGTTCCTTCTCTAAGCACTTCCCAAGATCCGATTGGCAGCTCTTTCAACTCTTCGTCCATCTTGACGCCTAAGCCGTTGCCACGAGGGTAACGAAGAGCAATAGGACCTCCGTCATACTTGTTTGCCGTGTACACCATGTGCTGGCCTTCATTTTCATCTTTCGGCATCATCAATACCATGTTCGGGAGATGTCTAAGGAATGCAATGTCGAATACTCCCTGATGCGTCTCTCCGTCCTCACCAACCAATCCTGAACGGTCTATTCCAAAGAATACATTCAGGTTTTGACGGCATACATCATGGACCACCTGGTCGTACCCTCTTTGCAAGAAAGTAGAATAGATGGCAAGAAACGGCTTCATTCCTTGCGTCGCCAAACCGGCTGCCATTGTTACAGCATGCTGTTCCGCAATCCCGACATCAAACATTCTATCCGGAAATTCCTTTGCAAAAGTTTCAAGCTTTGATCCAACAGGCATAGCTGGTGTCAAAGCAACGATGCGATCATCTTCACGTGCAAGCTTTCTCACTGTTTCGCTGATTACACTACTCCACGCTGGAGCAGCTCCAACCGGCTTCAGGAAATCCCCTGTTTCAATTTTATAAGGGCCGGTACCGTGCCATGTTCCGATTGTATCCAATTCGGCAGGCTCATACCCTTTACCTTTTTTAGTGACCACATGAATTATGACCGGGCCATCCGTTTTTTTCGCATAGTTAAGATTATCAATCAAGTCGTTATAATTATGTCCATCAATCGGACCCAGGTATGTAAAGCCCAGTTCCTCGAAGAACATGCCACTGACAACGAGGTACTTCAAACTGTCTTTGATGCGTTCAGCCGTTGACGCCAGTTTCCCGCCAACTGCAGGTATTTTCTTGAGAAGCACTTCCAGTTCGTCTTTTACCCAATTGTATTTCCCAGCTGTGCGCATTCTTCCAAGCGCACTGTGCAGGGCACCTACATTCGGAGCGATGGACATTTCATTATCATTCAGGATGACAATCATGTCCTTTTTTTCATGCCCGATATGATTCAAGGCTTCAAGTGCCATACCACCAGTCAAAGCTCCATCACCAATTATCGGAATGACATATTCGTCTGTTCCCTTGATGTCACGTGCAGCCGCCATTCCCATTGCACCGGAAAGAGAGGTGGAGGAATGTCCTGTCTCCCAGACATCATGCTCGCTTTCATTCCTTTTTGGAAATCCACATAGACCTTTGTATTTTCTTAAGGTGCCAAATTCACAGGCTCTTCCTGTCAGGATTTTATGAACATACGCCTGATGGCCAACATCCCATAAAAACTTATCCTTGGGGCTGTCAAATACCTTATGGAGAGCAATTGTAAGCTCTACAACACCAAGATTTGGACCGATATGCCCCCCTGAAGTGGACAGCTGCTCAATCAGAAAGCGCCTGACATCTTCACTCAGACTCTCCAATTCATCTATAGACATTTTCTTTAAAAACTGCGGGTTTTCAATCTTTGTAAGATCCAAAAGGGATCACTCTCTTTCCTTACTGATTTCGCTTATTCTTTCGTTTGTTTTTGTTTTCTTTCATGATAACTATTTTAAACCTGTCTTCTAGGAAATAAAATAGCTTCCCCACTTGAAATAGAATGGGTGTTGAATAGCGGATTGCCATCGATTTCCCGAAGGCTTTTCCACCAACAGTCACTGAAGCCACAACGCTCGTAAATACCACTGCCACTATATAATGGAATAACGAATCTTCCCGTTGGCCAATGGAAATGGTAAATGAAATCACCACAATCGCTGAAGCGGTACCACTGATAATTCCGGAAATATCCCCGATTACGTCATTACAAAAGCTTGCAAAGCGGTCAGCACTCCTGACAATCTGAATGGCCTGCTTGGAACCGTTTACCCTTTCGGCTGCCATGGCATGAAATGGTGTCTCATCTGCCGCTGTAGCAGCAATCCCAAGCATATCGAAGAATATTCCGATAAACACGATGATGAACACGATGACCATTCCAATCGCCCAAGTGACCCCTGATAGCAGATAGGTCGAAACGATTGAAAAAATAGCCGCTAACACGAGTGTGATAACGGCGATAGCTAAACTCCAATTTATTGCATCTTTCCATTTATTTAACATGGTATAATTTCCTAACTCTATATTAGTAAGCTTTTGTAGTAATCCTACATTTTATTATAGACATTTAATTTTAATCCACCAAACTTAAATATGTAAGGGTGGTCATGCATTAGGTAAAGACTGCGGCTTAGGTCCAGTAGGTTTTCCCAAGCAAGTACCAGATGTCGCCATACTGGCGGTTTCCCATTAAACCTGCCTTAGCTGTGTCGCCATCAGCTAGACTGGATTACCACTTAGTCCGCACTATAATCCCTAACGCATGTCTGGAAATCGGAACAGTCTAGGAGTTTTCCCCTACAGCCTTTAACCAGTTCTTAGCCTCTTTTGCAGAGCGGATTTCATATGGAATACAAAGATAGATTCACTGGCCTAGCGAATAGATCCTATACCATAATCCCCTCCAACTCCACTCAAGGCAGGCTACGCTGTATATGTCTAACCCAGTTAAACATATAGCAGGTTTATCACCATTCCACAACTGACTCCCCTAGGGGAAAACCCAGCGCGAAAATGGGCCTCCACGGAAGTAGGGTCTTCGCCCACATGCCATTGTGGATCGCCCTACAACCTTAACTCCCAGCATCAACCCAAGGCTGGGCGCCTCAAGCCGACACAAGGAACTTCATCGATGTGCCCTTTAGCGGATTTTTAGGCCCGCCTTCAGAAAAGGTAGACTGACTAGAATACTGCACCACCCATTTGTATCATATACTATATCACAAAAAGAGGAAATGCTCAATTTCCACCACCATTTTTGTCGATTAATGGTCTCTTTTGGCAATCAGATCACACAGCTGTGATAAGAGATCGGACTCCAACGGTAAATCCGAAAGCAAGCGTTTAGCCTCACTAATATGATATTCCAACTTCTCTTTAGCTCCACTCATTGTTAATAAAGAAGGGTAGGTCACTTTTTCATTAAGGGTATCCGACCCGATTGGCTTGCCAATTTTATCAGCGTCCCCTTCAATGTCAAGTATGTCGTCACGTATCTGGAAAGCGAGTCCAAGATGATCAGCAAACAACGCAAGCTTAGAGATTTGGTCCTCGGTTGCATCCGCAAGTATAGCTCCTGCCACAATGCTATAACCGAGAAGCTTCCCGGTTTTGTTTCTATGTATATACTCCAGATCCGCAAGTGAAAGTGCTGCACCTTCCCCCTCCATATCCGCTACCTGTCCCCCGACCATACCTGTTGGACCTGAGGCTTTCGATAGTTCTTTCATAAGTGTGACCACTTTAATAGGTGACACATCTTTATTTAAAAGATCTTCCATCACATCAAAGCTGTGGGTTAATAGCGCATCGCCTGCAAGAATTGCCATGGCTTCTCCGTAAACTTTATGGTTGGTTGGTTTGCCTCGTCTGAAATCATCATCATCAATGCTTGGAAGGTCATCATGGATCAATGAATACGTATGAATCATTTCAACGGCGCAAGCTACTGGCAACCCCAGCTTTTCGGACTTGCCAAATGATTGCAACGTCGCCAAAACCAGTAACGGACGCAACCTCTTCCCTCCTGCTTTCAGTGAATAGTTCATGGATTTGAGTAATACTTGCGGAGCTTCCATAGCATTCATATAGGAAAAAAGCGCATCTTCCACTATTTTCTTTCTTTCCTTCATAAAGGTTTGCAAATCCATCACCTGTGACAATTAAGCTTCATCCTCCTGTACCTGGAACGACTCCAGTTCCCCGTTTTCTTTCAAAATCTGCTCCATTTCTTCCTCGACATGTGACAACTTGTCATGACATAGCTTGGAAAGCTTCATTCCTTCTTTGTAAAAAGAAATCGCCTCTTCCAATGGAACATCTCCTTCTTCCAGCTTTTCCACAATGTTTTCAAGTTCTTTCATCGCTTCTTCAAATGTTACTTCCTTCTTTTCAGTCATTATCTTTTCTCTCCTTTACTTCCTGTATTTCACATGCTAATTGGCCATTTTGGAGATGCACTTGAATGGTGTCCCCTTTCTCCGCCTGATCCACACTTTTAATAATGGTCCCATCTTGTTGATAAGCTAAACTGTAGCCTCTATTCATGATTTTCAGAGGACTTAGCCCATCTATTTTCGTCAATTTATGTTGGAATTCCCATTGTTTCTTTTGTAAAGCTTGCTGCATCAGCTTGGTCAGCATTATGGTGCGCTGTTCGAGGGAGAGCTTTTCTTTCTCCCATTGCCTTTTTGGATGGTTACGTTCAAGCAAGGCAGAAAGCTGCTCAAATTTAACATACTTTCGCTCCACCATTCTTTTCATTGCCATTTCCAAGTCATCCAGCACACGATCAAGGTCCTGTTGCTTTTGCGAATAAAGGTTCTTCGGAAATCGGAAAGCATACGATTTTTGCAAGGTGACCAGCCTGTCCTTATAGGATTGCATCAATTTATTGGATGCCCTATGCAGGCGGAATTTGCGATCAGACAATCGCTCCATCAACTCATTAATGTGAGGTACGGCAAGTTCGGCAGCAGCCGTCGGAGTCGGAGCCCGCATATCTGCTACAAAGTCGGCAATCGTAAAATCAGTTTCATGTCCTACTGCTGAAATAATCGGAAGCTTTGACGCGAAAATCTCTCTCGCAACGACCTCTTCATTGAAAGCCCACAGTTCCTCGATAGATCCACCACCACGCCCTACAATCACTACATCCAAATCCGGTTGTTGATTGGCTTTCTGTATCGCCTTGACGATGGAAGGGGCAGCATTAGCGCCTTGGACGAGTGCGGGAATCACGATAATTTTCGTTAGCGGATATCTACGTTTCAGGGTTGTGATGATATCCCTTACAGCAGCTCCGGTGGGGGAAGTAATTACTCCCACTGCACGCGGATATTTAGGTAGCGGCTTTTTATGTTCCGGTGAAAAGAGCCCTTCTTGCGATAGTTTCTTTTTCAGCTCTTCATATGCCAAAAACAGACTGCCTACTCCATCCGGTTGCATTTCTTTTATGTACATCTGGTAAGATCCACTTGCTTCATATACCGTCACTTCTCCACGAACGAGAACCTTCATCCCTTCTTGGGGCTTGAATACAAGGTTTCTGTTCTGACCAGCAAACATGACCACAGATAGGCGGGCGTTCTGGTCTTTCAGGGTGAAGTACATATGGCCTCTGCTATGTTGTTTGAAGTTTGAGATTTCCCCTTTTAGCCATACATCTTGCATATGGGGGTCCACATCAAATTTTCGTTTTATGTATTTCGTCAGTGCAGTAACCGTTAAGTATCTGCGTTCACTCATATTGTTAACTCCTTTTTGAGGCATGGAATACGGCTTATTTGAATGCCCTGTAAAACACGCCGCATTTAACATCTACTTTATCAATACTTATACGAAAAAAAGACGGAAGAACGTGAGGTTCTTTCCATCTTCTAAGATACCATATTAGCAGGAAAACGTCTTGTTTTCACTCGCTTCGTTTTGTGCGGATTCGAGGGTATTCTGCAGTAGCATTGTAATCGTCATCGGACCAACCCCTCCAGGAACAGGTGTGATGTAGCTAGCCTTTTCTTTCACCGTTTCAAAATCGACATCGCCACACAACTTCCCAGTCTCCAATCTATTGACTCCGACATCGATGACGATCGCCCCGTCTTTGACATATTCAGGACCAATTAGGTTCGCACGACCAACTGTTGCAATCAGGATATCCGCCTGTTTGCTGATAGAGGCCAAGTCCTTTGTCCGTGAATGGCAATACGTTACAGTTGCATCTTCTTTCAAAAGCAATTGACCGACCGGTTTACCGACAATATTACTTCTTCCGATGATTACTACATGCTTCCCTGAAATGGAAACATTAAGGGATTTGATCATTTCCACAATCCCATAAGGGGTACATGGTAGAAAGGATTTCTGGTCGATCATCATTCTGCCGATATTAAGGGGATGGAACCCATCAACATCTTTATTAGGGGAAATATGTTCAATAATAGCCAGTTCATCAATATGATCAGGCAAAGGTAACTGCACCAGAATACCGTGGACAGAAATATCATTATTAAAGTGGCTGATTCTTTCAAGCAGTTCCTCTTGAGTGATGGAGCTTGGATACTTTTCCAAGATGCTGCGTATTCCAGCCTCTTCACAAGCCCTCTGCTTAGCTCGTACATAGGATTGGGATGCAGGGTCTTCCCCTATCAGAATTACCGCCAAGCTTGGTTGAATGTTCTTTTCCGTATGTAACTCTGACACTTTTTCCTTAATAAAAGCCCTTTTTTCCGTTGCAAGTTCTTTACCTGATACAATCACTGCTGACATGAATAGCTCCCCCTTTTACTACTTATGCATTATTTTTCGATTGTTGTTTTGACTTTGGACAGGACCGCGTTGATAAAACCGCTGGATTTATCATCACCAAATGTTTTCGCAAGCTCGATCGCTTCGTTCATACTCACATTCGCCGGAATCTCTTCCACATACATCAGTTCAAATACTGTCATACGAAGGATGGTACGATCGACGGTTCCTAAACGATCCAACGACCATTTTTCCAAATGGGCTTTAAGCGTGGAATCAATTTCCTCTTGATGCTCTTTTGTGCCAAGCACGATACTTTTTAAGAAGTCGTCCGCTTTTTCTCCTTCTTGCAACACATTTTCAATTGCTTCATCCGGCGCTATATCACTAAGATCCATTTGAAAAATAGCTTGAAGCGCCTTTTCTCTTGATTTACTTCGTTTCATTGTTCGATCTCCTTATCGTGCCTATACTAGTATAAAAAGATAATAGCACATTTTTATAAAAAAACACATGTTTTTTGTTCGTTTTTCCACTTATTCACTAACGAAATTAAAAATTTATTCTATAATGTTCGGAATTAACCGTTTTCATTTTTGCTCTGGGGGAGCCTGAAATGAGTGATGCTTCTATTTAATAATGTCAGTTTCATCATTACCGAGATATTAACCTACTATACTTTTCATCAAAAAGAGAAAGCGACTAAAATTGTACCTAATATTGTGGGGGAACACAAGGGAAACTTCAAGATACGGAATTTCCTCAAAAAAATTGTAGGCACCCTTCTGATGAGAGTGCCTACAAGGTGATCGTGCTTTTAAATTTCCTGCTCTACTTCTACTTCATTCTTTTGAGTTTCAAACTGGACACCAACTACATGAATATTCACTTCCGTGACTTCAAGAGCTGTCATGTTCAGTAATGCCTGACGGATATTATCCTGCACTTTTTGTGCGACAGTCGGAATGGAAATGCCGAACTGCATCACACAGAACACATCCACTTTAATGCCTTCTTCATTAAGGTCCACTTTTACACCCTTACCGTGGTTCTTTTTCCCAAGTCTTTCTACCACACCTGCAGCGAAGTTCCCACGCATCTGCATGACACCCTCAACTTCGGAAGCAGCAATGCCAGCAATGACTTCAATTACTTCAGGAGCAATTTCCACTTTCCCAAGGGAATTGTTGTTTTCCATTTCCAATAAATTTCTTTCGCTCATAATTAACCCTCCTACTATTTTTTATGAATTCATGACATCATATTTTTCAAGGAATTTCGTATTGAAATCCCCATCTTTAAACTTCTCGTGATCCATTAGTTTCAGATGGAAAGGAATCGTAGTATGAACGCCTTCAATAACAAATTCGCTTAATGCACGTTTCATTCGAGAAACCGCCTCTTCACGCGTTGCTCCATAAGTGATAAGCTTTGCAACCATGGAATCATAATATGGTGGAATGGTGTATCCTGGGTAAACCGCGGAATCCACACGAACACCAAATCCGCCTGGTGGAAGATACATCTCAATCTTCCCGGGAGACGGCATGAAATTCTTTTCTGGATTTTCTGCGTTAATTCTACACTCAATTGACCATCCGTTGAAAACGACATCTTCTTGCTTGATCGATAAAATTTCCCCAGATGCCACACGAATCATTTCCTTAATCAGGTCCACACCTGTTACCATTTCTGTAACCGGATGCTCTACCTGAATCCGTGTGTTCATTTCCATGAAATAAAACTTCTTATTCTGATAGTCATATATAAATTCTATCGTACCTGCACCTGTATAGTCCACCGCTTCAGCTGCTTTTACTGCCGCATCACCCATCTGAGCACGAATTTCTGCATCTAGAACTGGCGATGGCGTTTCTTCGACAAGCTTCTGTAAACGGCGCTGGATGGAACAATCACGTTCCCCAAGGTGGATGGTATTTCCATGACTATCCGCCATTACTTGGATTTCCACGTGACGGAAGTCCTCGATGTATTTTTCTAGGTACACTCCAGGATTACCGAAAGCAGTAGCCGCTTCCTGCTGGGTAATGGAAATCCCTTTTTTCAGTTCCTCTTCATTTCTTGCAACACGGATCCCTTTACCGCCTCCGCCTGCCGTTGCTTTGATAATGACAGGATAACCGATATCATTGGCGATGGACATGCCATCCGTAATATTTTCGATGATACCTTGTGATCCAGGAACAATTGGTACATTTGCTTTGCGCATCGTTTCACGTGCAATATCCTTCGTCCCCATCTTGCTGATAGCCTCAGGACTTGGACCTACAAATGTGATGTTGCACTCTCGGCACAGCTCCGCAAAATCCGAATTCTCTGCAAGGAACCCATACCCTGGATGTATTGCGTCTGATGCCGTAAGCTTTGCCACACTGATGATGTTCGTGAAATTAAGGTAACTGTCTTTAGAAGCGGTCGGCCCTACACAATATGCTTCGTCAGCCAACTGAACGTGAAGGGATTCCTTATCAGCTTCCGAATAAACCGCCACCGTTTCGATATCCATTTCTTTGCATGCTCGAATAATACGTACTGCTATTTCGCCTCTATTGGCAATCAATAATTTTTTAATCATCGTTGTCTCCCCCTCCTTATATTGTTTTTACAAGGAATAAAGGTTGACCATATTCTACTAATTGGCCATTATCAACCAGAACCTCTACAATCTCGCCTTTAACTTCCGCTTCGATCTCATTGAAAAGCTTCATTGCCTCTACGATACAAACTACAGAGTTTTCGCCGACTTTGTCGCCTTCCTGTACGTATGCCGCTTGATCCGGTGATTGCGAAGCATAGAATGTTCCAACCATCGGGGAAGTGATTTTATGTAGGTTCAGGTCTTCCTGCTTTGGTGCTTCTTGTTTCGTTTCAGCAGTTGCTGTTGAAGCCTGTTGAGCCGGAGCTTGAGGTGCCTGCTGTTGAAATTGTTGTGGTGCTTCCTGAGGTGCGGGTGCTGCAACCTGTGTACTCACAACAGTTTGTGCGGCATGCTTCTTCATTTTGATCTTTGAACCTTCATTCTCATAAGTAAATTCATCTATATTCGATTGGTCAATCAACTTGATAATTTCTCTGATTTCTTGGATCTTTAACATCTTTACGTTCACTCCTTGGTCCTTTTGATGATTAGTTGCCGCTTTGTTGTCCATATGTACATTTTAACAAAATAGTTCATATTCATCATACGATACAAGCGCGCGAAATTCAACTAGAAATAGTAATAGATATTATTACCTAGTGCTAAATTGCGGTGCGTTGGGTGCCAGTTTCGATGATGGTGCATGAAAACGCTTTATATTTTTATTATAGGGGATTTGGGTCGTGGTGGATAGGGGAAGTGTTGAGGAATAGGAGGTTTTCGGCAGGGCTGCGGGGACGGATGTGGTTATGCGGAGCGAAGTCGCTAGCATGAGAATGGGATATGGTAGGATTTTTGCGGGATTTTTGAAGAATGACCGAAGTTTTGCTAATCTTGACCGAAGTTTTCACGAAATTGACCGAAGATTCCGCGAATTTGACCGAAGTTTTTCAAAAGTTGACCGAACCAGATTTTCAAATGACCGAACCCACAAGATTCTTGTCCAAACGCTACATTCAATTGTCCGAAGACCCCTTCAAAAACAGTACGGAAATGACCGAACCTACTTAAAAATTGTCCGAACCATTTTCAACTCGCTCAAAATGCTCACATCTCTTTAATTTTCAGCAAATTTTTAGTTCCTTTTTTACATATGTAGTTCAAAGGATTAATTTGCTTAAAAGCTTTCCACTAAAACCTTTTCACCCAAACATTTAAGAAGATTATAATTTTCTTAATATCTTGCAGGAAAAACCTTCCTCTTTGTCAAAACTAGTAACATCTAGAAAAGGAGTTGCATGCCTATGATCATATTGAAAGAACGTGAATTATCTTTAAAAATTAAAGTATTAGAAGCTTTAAGTCGGCGGTTACCTCTCTCGCACCCGATGTTGCAGAAGATAAAATCAGATCTTGGGAAAAATATAGCTGGTTTTAAGGGGGAAGAGTCGCTCAATTACTATTTGGAATTGTTACCTGACACGGAAGCGGAGCTTTATGTTTTACAAGATATAAGGCTGCCTTTTAAAGGACATCACTTTCAAATGGACACACTTCTTATTTTCCCTACTTTTTTCCTCGTATTAGACACTAAGTATATGAAGGGTACCCTCGAGTTTGACCCGGCCTTCCAACAACTCATTCAAACAATCACCGAAAATGACGTTGATAAAACCATCACCTATTCCGATCCTATTATCCAAGTGCAGAACCAACTCACTAAATTCAAAACCTGGTTAAAAGAATTTAATATCCAACCTGGTCCCAGTGAAAGTTTAGTAGTTATTGCGAATTCAAGGGCAGAAATTAAATGCATTTCGCATCCCAATCTCGTTAAAAGTATGGTAGTCCGCAATTCAGGGGTTGAGTCAAAGGTTTCAGAATTCACGAAAAAACATACTAAACAAACGTGGGACGCAAGAAATGTGCGTAAGCTAAGCTCTCTTATAATTAAAAAGAACGAGCCCGTAACCTTTATAGACCTGAAGAAAGAGTATGGAGTAACTCCAAATTGTATATTAAAAGGTGTGCAATGTCAGAAATGTCTTCATATAAGTTGCGAGAGAATTTATGGTGCTTGGCTCTGTCCTAAATGTAACAACAGTTGTAAGAATGCACACCTTAAGCTACTAAAAGATTATAAGCTATTAATCGGCCCAACCATTACTGCTTCTGAGTTTCAGAAAATCACGGGAATTAGATATGAGAGAACTGCACGACGTTTGTTGCTTTCATCTGGCCTCTCGTACGCAGGTAACACGAGTCAAAGAGTCTATTATTTATAAAAAACACCGGACCCCCTCACATCCAGGGCCCCGGTGCTTTATCTATCCTAAAATATTATTATTCACTCTCTTCCGCTGGCGGGAAGTGGAATGCGATGTCTTCGTTGCGTACATCAGCAAACTCTTGGCGGACCATGTGGTAGATATCGTTTGCCATTTGTGGTGAGTGAGCTTCGGTTTTGACTGTTACACGGATTTTGCCGTCTGTTACTCGGACAAGTGCGTCATCCACGTCCTTGCGGGAACGGATGGTGGATTCCAGGATCTGCTCTTTTTCAGAGACATGAGCAAGTTCATTATATTGGTCGACAGCTTTGGAGATCTCTTCTGCCGGAAGCTCTGTGCTTGCCATTCTATCTTTTAGTTCTGCGCGATGGACGCTACGGAGGTTTTCTAGCTCATAGCGCATTTCGGCGAATGTTTCATCAGTGGAGATATATTTCACAACTGCGCTACCATCTTCCTCAGTAGCTTCCTCCCCTTTGACACCTTCAGCACCTTCAGCACCTTCTGTCCCTTCTTCCCCATCAGTTCCAGCAGCTTCCCCTTCTTCTCCATCATGATTTTCAGCGGATTCCGTTGCTGCAGGCTGTTCTGCATCGTTTACCATTTGTTCACCGGCTTGTTGGTCGCCGATGAAATAGTAAGCAGATAGGACAAAAACTAGACTAAGCATGGTTAGTAACCAGACGGTTTGTTTTTTTAATAACATGGATTATTCCCCCTCGGATTTTTTCGGAAGTATTGCGACTTTGTGCTGCGGTACGTCGAGCACTCTGGTGACAGCTTCCAAAATCATTTGTTTGACATGTATATTTTCAGCGCCCTTTGCGACTACCAGAACACCTCGGATGACCGGTTTTTTTGTTTCGGATACAACCGGGATCTCTTGTTCATTTTTCCTGATTACGAGAACCTGTTCGTCTTGTGAACTGTCTGTCACGTTTCGCTCCCCACCTTGCTTGTCTGTTTCGACGGTTGTTTGTTGGGATGTCGTTTTGTTTATCTGAAAGACTTTCTTTTCGGAGGCATCGATATTTACGACTACGGAGACATCATTAACCCCGATAATCCCTTCCAAAGCTTCTTTCAGCTGGTTCTCAAAACTTGCCTCGTAATCAGAGATAGTAGAAGGTGCGTTGGCATCATCGCTATGTCCGAATACTTCTTCATCTTCCGTTTCTTGCTGATTCATGGCCGGAAGCACGCCACCTCCTGGAGAGCTTGCACTTTCCTCACCGAAAAACAGAGTACCAAAAAGCATGAATCCCACACCAAGTACGAGAACTACTGTCATGTATTGGTATTTGGCTTTTTTGTCCTTTGACTGATTGGATAGCAGAGATTTTAGCCATGGAATGAAAGCTTGGTTTTTCTTTTCCACCTTGTACTAATCCCCCCCTTCGACTGCTACAGATATATTGGTTGGTTGTAGTTGCCATCGATTTGCTAGGAAAGTTGCTATCTTCCCTTCTTCTTTCGAGGAAGGAGCTGGTTCCTTTTGTCTGGAGGTGTCAATTTGTACAGGCTTTACTACTTGAATGGCTGTCTTTTGTTCGGCTTGTTCGAGTAGAATCACAACGGATTCTATGTTTTCTTCTATAGGTATTTCTGTAAGCTGGTCCTCATTTTTCACAACAACTTTCAGGTCTTTTACGGTTAAACCATAGCTTTCCCTCAACTCCTCCTCCACATCTTCTTTCATTAGGACAGCCGCTTTATTTAAAATGTATGCAGCATGTGAGGCTTGTATTTCTTTTTTCTTCATTTCTATCAAAATTTCCGTGTTTTTTTCTGAAGTGTAGGACGAGTGGGTCGTTATCTTGGCAAAGAGCTCGTCCATGTCAGTCGAAAGCAGCTTCAAGATGGGAGTGAGTATGACGACGATCAGCAATAGACCGATCACCAGTTTCGTATATTTCTGCATGGAAGAATTCGGGAGCAGCATTTCTACTACTGTCGCTAAAAGAATAAATAAAATGATACTAGTAATCCATTCAGTTAAGTAACTCATCGTTCCTCCCCCTTACCTGACCATCACAGTGATATTACCTGCTGCAATGATGACCGTTATGCTTAAGAAGAACATAAAAGAGACAATGGCGAGCGCTGCAAAAATGTAGATGATGCTTTTGCTGATGATGTCCAGGCACTTGATGACCGTTCCCCCACCCAATGGTTGAAGCAGAGCTGCAGCGAGCTTATAGATGATGGCAATGGATAAGATCTTCACTGCAGGAAAAGCGGCCAGTAAAACCAACGTGGCAACTCCAAGAATTCCCACCGTATTTTTCAATAAAAGAGAGGCTGTAATGACCGTATCCGTGGCATCGGTGAACATCCTTCCTATTACCGGTATGAAGTTTCCTGTCACAAACTTTGCGGTCCTGATGGCGATCCCGTCCGTTACAGCCGCTGTGGCCCCCTGTACGGAAATGACACCTAGAAAAACGGTCAGATAGATTCCGAGAATTCCGATACTGACATTTCTTAAAAGTTGTGCAAGCTGCGTCACTTTGTAGTGTTCACTAAGGGTGCTGACAATGCTCAAGATGGCGGCCAAATATAATAGGGGGAGCACGACATATTGAATGAGCAGACCGCTTGTGTTCATTAAAAACAGAATAATAGGATGGAAAAATGCCGCTGAGACCAGTCCCCCTGAGGATGCAATGAGTGCGATAAGAAGTGGTACTAATGCGATGATGAAGCCCGTCATGGCACTGATTGCTTCCTGGGTATAGGAAATGACAATATGGAAGCTGTTGAGCGCGATGATGATCAGCACCATGAATACGACACTGTAGGCGACTTTACTGACCGTTTTCTGTTCAAATGCGTTTTGGAGCGTTTGCAGGAACATGCTGAAGATAGTAAGTAAAATAAGGCTTCCCAGTAATTTTCCGTTTGCAAGAAGTTCGTGGAATAGATATTTGACAAAGCCTTTCGACCACTCTTTCAAAGAAAAGGACTTGTCCCCTTTAACAAATTCCATAAAAGTTCCTTTTTGGCTTTCCGGCAAAAAACCGCCATATTCCTCCATGATCTCTTCCCAATACGCCTTTATTTCCTCCACATCGACCCCTTCTATTTGCTCTGTCACTAGTTCAGACGGTGAGGAGGGGGAGGCTTGTACAACTTCGAATGGAATGAACAGTAGAATTAACAAGGCTGCAATAATTGCAAGAATGAATTTCATGGGTATGCTCCCCTCTTTAGGTTTCATTTTTAAGAGGCTCTTTTCTCAAAGATTGTTGCTATTCCCTTGTAAAAAGTCGGCATTTGGGACTTTTTACTAGGAAAAATCGGTCTTTGGATTTTTCACTGCTTATCTACTATAAAATTGGCATGCAAGTTATCCTGTACCGCCAGGAAAAGAGCATAACAGAAAGGAATATAACGGTTGGTTTATAATTACGTAAAAGCAACAAAGTTTACGAAAACAGCCTTTTAAGAAGGAATGAGATTGATAATGGTTTCGATGATGACGGTCAGGATGGGAATGGCCATGGCCAATATTAAAACTTTTCCGGCCAATTCGATTTTGGATGCGATGGCACCCTGGCCTGCGTCCTTTGTAATCTGTGCACCGAACTCTGCGATATAGGCGATGCCGACAATTTTCAGTATGGTCTCTACATAGATCAGGTTCACATTGGCATTAATGGCGATTCGCTCGAGCATGCGGATGACGTCAAACACTTGCTCTACTAAAAATAAGAAAATGGCACAGCCGACAAATACGACCAGCATGAATGCGAATGTCGGCTTCTGCTCTTTCACAACTAGTGCAAGAAACGTGGCGATTAAGCCAAGACCTACTATTTGAAGGATCTCGATAGGTCAACACCCCTTATCATTGGAACAGGAATACCGATTTAATTCTTTTGAACAGGTCGTCGACGATGCTTGCTACCATAAAAAGAATATAGATAAAGCCGAGTAGGGTTACCCAGTGTGCGTATTCTTCTTTGCCGAGCTGTTTTAGCACGGTATGCAGAAAGGCTACGACGATTCCGATGCCGGCGATTTTGAATATTACGTCTACTTCAATGCCCATGGACGCTCCTCCTATTTTTTGCGGTTTGCTTTGGTGCGTTTCTCTTTCCTTTTGCCTCTGGTATGCGCCGCTGTTGCTTTCCGCAAAAGGCTGCGCTTTCCGCGGGGCGACCTTGAGCCTCCTCGCTTCGCTGTGGGGTCTCAAGATTGTCGCTACTCTCCCGCTGGAGTCTACGCCTTTTGCTCCAAGCACCAGCTAGAAAATCTCGCATTTCCCAACAGGAAACATCTCCAGCCCCTAAATCAATAAAATTACAAGTAGTAACCCGGAGAGCACTCCTAGACTTTTTACCATTCGTTCGTACCGGATTTGTTTGTCGCGGGCTTCTAGCTCTTCCCGTTCGAGGTGCGTCAATGCTAGCTGGATGTGCTTTTGTTGGGTGTAGCGATCGTGTTGGCCAAGTGTTTCGCCGAATTGTTTCATGATTTCAAGCTCTGCATTTTTATAGGCGGTTGTATTCCAGACATCCTCCAGGCTTTCATGCCATGCCTCTTTTACAGACAAATTGGCTTTGTCCAATTTATAAGAGAAGCCTTCAAAGAACCAGGAGAGAGGTTTTTCCAATTGCTTGGCAATGTTTTTCGTCGCATCTGAAAGGGGTGTATGGCCATACATGATTTCCGCTTCAAGCGACTGCAGCGCAACCTTTAATTGCCTCAATTGCCTTGGTCTTTCTGTTAGATGCCTTGCAGCTTCAAAACCTGCCCAAGATGTAGCCACTATGATGAACACTGCCCCTATCAACTTAATCATCGTCTCACACTCTCTTCCCGGTAGATCTCCTCTCCCACTTCATTCACTATTCTCTTGATGGAGCCGGGACCGTTGCTTCTGGTCAATTCCACAAAGCGTTTCACCGCCCGCAAGGATAATATCTCCCGAAGACTTGGTCTGCTACTTAATTCATCAAATGAGAAGGCATGTACTGACATGAGCAGTCCTACACCTGCATTGACCGCCTCCATGACCGCCTCGCTGTCTTCCATTCTTCCGATCTCATCAACCACTATGACATCCGGACTCATAGAGCGGATCATCATCATCATTCCTTCTGCCTTTGGACAACCGTCCAACACATCTACCCTTTGTCCCAAATCATGTTGAGGTATCCCATGTACACAACCTGCAATTTCGGACCGTTCATCCACTATCCCGACCTTGCAAGATGCAACACGCTTTTCTTCACAGCCTGAGCTCATGATTCTGGCCAGATCTCTTAATAGTGTCGTTTTCCCTGTTTGCGGAGGGCCGATTACCATCGTGCTTAGCCACCTGTTTTTGTCGTAAAGGTATGGCAGTAACGGTGTTGCCACTCCGATTTTCTGTTTAGCTATACGGATATTAAAAGAAGAAACGTCCCGGATCGCCTTTACCTTTCCTTTTTCAGTGATCACCTTGCCAGCAAGTCCAACACGATGACCTCCAGTAATGGTGATGTAACCACGTTTGAGTTCTTCTTCTAGAGCATAGATAGAATGCTTGCTTATTTTATTCAAAATATGAATCGCGTCCGTTGCAGTGACAATATAGGAAGGAAAAAAAGGATCTCCATCAATAATCAGTTCCAAGGGGCGATTCACGCGGACTCGAATTTCTTCCATTCGTTCTTTTAATGGCACTGAAAGTTTATCAATTACACCGGATATATCCGGTGGCAAAACGGCAGTAATACTTGCAAGCATACATATCCCCTTCTTGTCCTTTTGTTACTTACAATGTATGCGCTGGTGGACAATATATAACAACGGAATACAATTTCTCATTTATAGATACCGAATAAGATAAACCCCAAACCAATCGCGATGTAAATCATTTTGGAAAAAGAAATTTCATCCGCCATGCTAATAAGTCCTATCATCATGGTGGAAATGAAGATCAGCGGCCCCACCACCGCAAGCATCGAGTTCACCACAACCGCTTTTTTCACATCATTCAAACTGAGCATGATGATGGCAGCAGTAATTTCTAGTAATCCCGAAAAAATTCGAATCCCTGCCATAGATAAAACGGACGGGTCGAAATGACTTAACATTTTTTTCATTGTTATTTGTCCTCCCTCTTGCAGTTGCACGATTAGAGCATCTTGTACAACCTATGCTGTTGAGAAAGAAAGAAGAAGTGAATTTAGTTTGAAAGGAATGAGGTAATTTAGGGAATGCTAGCGAAAGGATTAATTTGGGAAAGGCGTGGGTGCTATGAAAGGTATCGGCAAAGTTTTTTGGATCTCCGTTATCATTGCTGCTTTGTTTGTTTTAATTGGGGTGATTTTCCCCGAACCCTTTAGTAAAGGAATGGATCAGGCAAACTCCTTCATTCTTGATGTGTTTGGCTGGTTTTATCAACTAGCGGCTACTTTCTTTCTTTTGTTCGCTCTATATCTCATTTTCAGCAAATACGGCAAAATAAAGCTTGGCAAAGACAAGGATCTTCCCGATTACTCTACTTTGACTTGGTTTGCAATGCTGTTCAGCGCAGGTATGGGGATCGGACTTGTTTTCTACGGAGTAGCAGAGCCTATCTCTCACTTTTCCTCTCCACCACTTGGCGAAGGAGGCACTGCTGCTTCTGCAAAATTAGGACTTCGTTACACCTTTTTACACTGGGGTTTTCATGCATGGGCCATCTACGCGACCATCGCTCTTTCCATCGCGTATTTCAAATTTAGAAAAGACGCTCCAGGATTGATGAGTGCTACTTTGTCCCCTCTCTTTGGAGAGAAGACGAATGGAACTTTTGGAAAAGTGGTGGATATCGTTGCTGTGTTTGCCACTGTCTTCGGAGTTTGTGCTTCTTTGGGGCTAGGGGCACAACAAATAAATGGGGGACTTAACTATCTCTTCGGTATTCCGAGTAACTTTACTATCCAGCTGACCATCATGGCGATTGTGACGGTGTTATTCATCATTTCTGCAGGGACTGGCCTTTCCAAAGGAATCAAATATCTAAGCAATACCAATATGATTTTGGCCACGCTTCTGCTATTAGCCATGCTCTTTATCGGACCTACTACTTTCCTATTGAATTTATTTACGACCACTCTTGGTGACTATATCCAAAACCTCCCGAGCATGGGGCTCCGTTTAGCTCCATTCAATAATGAAAATGCGGAATGGATAGAGGGCTGGACGATTTTCTATTGGGCCTGGTGGATTTCCTGGTCACCATTTGTTGGCACGTTCATCGCGAGGGTGTCTAAGGGGAGAACCGTTCGAGAGTTTGTCATTGCCGTATTGTTGGTGCCGACGCTTGTGTGCGCATTCTGGTTCAGTGTCTTCGGAGGTACTGGAATCCATTTAGAACTGTTTGAAGGGGCTCAAGTTTCCGCCCAAAGTTTTGAAACTGGCCTATTCTATGTGTATAAACTCTTACCATTCGGGACCGTCTTATCGATAATTACTATTTTGCTGATTGCAACCTTCTTTATCACAAGCGCGGATTCCGCTACGTTTGTGTTAGGCATGCAGACAACCAATGGAGATATAAATCCCCCATTTTTTGTAAAATTAACATGGGGATTAATCCTTTCTGCTTCTGCTGTTGTGTTAATGTACTCAGGCGGATTGGAAGGTCTTCAAACCGCCATCATTGTGAGTGCTTTTCCTTTGACTTTTGTGTTACTGATGATGGCCTTCGCAATTGTCAAAGCCTTTCGAATGGAGGTTAAGGGGAAAGTTCCTTTGAAGAAGACGAAGGAGAATTGAGTGGATTCACTATACAACATGTTGAAAGGGACGATTTACTATGAACTTTAAAAGTGAACTACAAAAAGCGCAAGATATCATCCATAAAGCACATCATCATTTAAAACAAGTTAGTTCAAGTAGTACAGAATCAGAAGCATGTTATTTTGCTATAGGCGAACTTGAGAAGGCTCAACAGAAAATCCAACAGGTTCAACAACAAATCAATGAATAGACGGGGATTAATTCAATAACGACTTTATTTAAATATCAAAAAGTACGCACCCTCCATTGAGAATGCGTACTCTTTTTTATTCAAATCGATCCCAATTTACAACATCCTCAAGCGGGAGACGCGTTTTCTCAAAGCCCGCTTTGGCTCCTTTGCCTAGGGAAATTAGCATAATGGCCTCATAGTTTTTTGGAATATTGAATACCTTTATGAATTGCTCTTCATCGTAACCGCCCATTGGAACAGTATCATAGCCTTTTGCCTTAGCCGCCAGCATTAATTGCATAGCGACAAGTCCACCGTCTATGTGAGCAATTTTCGCTAAGCGTTCCTTCGAGAAATTCCCATAACCAACAAGAATGCTGTTTACATACATGTCTTTAACGTCTTCTGGCATTCTACCCTTTTCAGCGATTGCACTATAGATGCGGTCAGCATTTTTGTAAGCTTCTCGGTCTCCAAGTACAGCAATGACAACGGAAGCATCCACAATTTGTTGCTGATTATTAGCGATTGGCAACAAACGCTCTTTTTCCTTTTGATCTTCAATCACTAGAAATCTCCAAGGTTGAAGGTTGCTAGATGATGGTGCTAACGTAGCTGTTTCTAGAATCTCTAGGATTTCACTTTTATCCATTTTGAATGCAGGATCATACTGTCTTACTGAACGGCGTTCTTTTGCGACTGTTAGAAAGTCTGTATTTTCTAACTGCTTTGGAGCTTCTTTCGTTGTATCTATTTCTTTTACTTTATTTAAATATTCTTCTTTACTCATGGTTTTTTTAGACATATTCATTCTCCTTTAACTGTATCTTCTACAAGAACAGTATAGGTTGTTAACTGTTCCTTTGTCAACTACAGTTAATCGAGAGCAAAATAAAAAAGCGAAACAGCTATGTTTCACTTTTTCATTAAATCAGCTATGGTCTTTTGTTCTAAACCGGCTACGACCCAGCCTTCCATTTCATCGCGAAGTGTACACAGAGATTCACGCGTAGTCGGAGCAAAACATTCTTTACTTTCTACATTAAAGAATCCTTTAGGAAACGTTTCTGCTTTCATTGCATCATAAACTTCTGACAATTTTATTTCGCTAGGGTCCTTTACAAGAAAATAACCACCATCCCGGCCTTCTTTCGCATGTATTAACTCAGTTTTGACCAGATGACTTAATATTTTTCTTAAAAAGACAGATTTAGAATCAAGTTTCTCTGCCAATTTTCCGCTCGGACATAGGCCATCATTATTAGCAAGCACGACGAGTGCCTGAATGGCCATACTGAACCACTTTGTACTTGTTACTTTTTCACCCATTGTTTCACCTCTTCATCTACACTTTATTCTGAGACATCTCCCATAAAAAGTCAAAGTGTTTACGGAGGTTGGTGGGCCTTATTTCACACAGGAAAAAGCCAAAACAACTGGAATTCGCTGTCTTCTAACATATTCTTCTTCGTTACTAAAAAGTTCGCGTTTTGGTGTGCCTTCGAGTAAATCTAATACCGAAAACCAGCTTGTCTTAGTGCCATGAAATCTTCCATCCCTTTTTATCTACCCTTTGTACAGTTACGAACACTAAAAACACATCTACCTATGCCGATCTTTCCTCGCTTGAATATATCCGTAATACGCACAAGTTCCATTTTGGGGTTAAGTCCTTAACTTCAAAACCGCACTTCTCATAGAAACTGAAATTATTAGCGGATGTGTGTGCAAACCAATCACCGCGAGGAAGGATTTGAACAATATTTAGAGACCGATTAAATTAATATCTGTTTGAATTATTTATTCGAATGAGAGGAAAGACCCCGACCTATAAGGTTTGCAGAAACAGGTTTTATTCCTAATTCCCTTGCCCAAATTGATAATTGTCCTATATGGTGAATTTCGTGAGCAATGGCATGTCGCATGATTTCACCCCAAGTATCCGTCAGAATTCTTCCATCTGGTAACGTATCGTAAAATAATCGATTTTCCATACTAGCATCCCAATTGTTCACAAAGTTTTCCACTTCTAAATGAAATTCAGCGTCCAATTTTCGAACCTTGTTCAAGCTTTTATAACTATCGAAACTCTCCTGAAAGTCAGTTTTACCTTGTAAGAGACGTATCCAGCTCCATTCAACATCAACAATATGGAAAAGTGTATGCAATATACTTCCCATTCCACCCGTCCGATCCCGTAGAAGTTCTTCTTCATTTAACTTTTCACACCAACGATACCAGTCTTCTCTTACCATCCAGTTATATCTAAAAAAAATTTGCAAAAAAGCCCCTCCCCATATATTAAATAAATTAACTGCTAAAATACTATAAGAGCGATACCAACCATTGTTAATATTACTATTTCTATAAACATAGGTTGAAATCCTTGTTCAACTACCCCTTTAGTCGAATGATAAATCAGAGCTGCCCTAGCAACCCCTTTTTTACTCAAGCAGCACGTTCTTACACTATCCTGTCATTTGCTTCAACAAAAATAAGCCATTCTCCTTCTTGAAGAATAGCTTCTGTGGGAATAAGAAAGCGGCCACTAAATGATTATCTGATCTTGCTCAAAAGATGCGCATTAAATAATGATTGTTCTTTCCTTGGTACTGACCTTCCCCCTGTCCTTGCGGGTCCGGCATCCGCATGGCCCGCTCGATGGCTTCTTTTCTCGACTTCACTATGGAGAATCGAACAACTTGTTAAACAATCTTGGTTTTTCTGGAATAAGGTTAATTTCACATTAATAATAGCAACCTACTATTATTTTCCTCTAAATCTTTTAGTGGAAAATATCCAACCAAAAATACCACCCACCCCTAGCCCAAAAATTAACGATGAAGCAATGTTGTCAAATACTAGAAAACCAACAACTGTCATCATGAATATAAACAAAAAGACTCTAAACCAACTTACTTTACTCATTCATATTCCTCCTCAATATTCAGCTAAATTACCGTCTTTAAGAAATTAAATTAAAAAGGCCGATAATCCTTCCTGGATTAAAAGCCCGCAATTTTTAGTAAGATATATCTGGTTTACTTCGTATTATTAACCCCTAAAAAGTATAAGGCATCCTTAACAGTAGAAAAAGTGATTATGTTTTTTATGTTAATGCCACCTTTAACTGCTTCTAAAGCTAATTGGGGCCTTATCCCTGTTAAAATGCACTTAACTCCAAGTAAATTTAGTATATTGTTAATTTTAAAAAGGGAGTCAATAACCAAATTATCAATTTTATACATTCCTGAACAATCTATAATCAAACGGCTAACCCCTTGTTCTTGAACATTAACTGGTATTAATTCTAAGAGTTGTTCTGCTTTATCCTGATCAATAGCTCCTAACAGAGGAAGAACAGCAATACCTTCTATAAGGGGTACAATTTTGGAGGCTAACTCATTTATTTGCATATTCATCTCATATTTTACTTTTTCTTGTTGTTTTCTCTCGGTGATATCTTTTACATAAGTTTGGATAGCTTTTGCTGCTCCTATTTTAATAGGGTGGCAATATAACTCAACTTCAACTGGTGTTTCATCCATTCTATATATAGTTTCCTCAATAACTTCTGCAGGTTTATTATAAGCCCCCAATATTCTTTTTGTTATTGTGGGTTTAGAGGTATCTTTAAAGATATCTAAAGGACTGGCTCCAATTATCTCGTCCCTGGAACCTCGAAAAAATTTCTCTGCTGCTTCATTTATATATATTATCTTCAGCTGCGAATGGACAATTAGCGGATCCAATGAATATTCAATTACTTCTTTGTAATTAATACCTTCAATATTATCACTCAATATTTTCACTCCTTAAATAAAGGGTAATTCATTTTATCGTTATGTACAAGGAGAAATAATTGTATTTTTACATTCATGGGTTTTCAAAGTTACTCAAATAACAGCTCCGTTATTTGAAGTGCATAATGCCATTCATTCAGTCCAAATTCAACCTCTATAACAGCACATTTCCCGGATTGTGCAAAATGAATAGCAAAAAGACGCCTTCTTATTTAGAAGGTACTGCAAAAGTATATTTTATTAAAAAAGAAAAATAGTAATAGAAAAACGAGCCTCCAGAATCGCTTCTAAGGCTCGTTTGGCATAAAATAGAGAAGGTGAGAAGGTTTGCAAGGAAGAAGCTTAAATGCTTTATAAAACCTCTCTATATAATTTGATTGGTCTCTGCTAGCGGTTGGAACAAACAATACCTGGGGTAAGTCTTTTTTCACTTAGGAACTGAAACGATTCTTTGCTTCGATATCTTGAACAAGTTCAGGCAGATCATCTTGAAATAAATGACCGTAGCTCTCGAAGATCCTTGACTTCGCGTGTGGAAGCTTATAGGAATAGTGCTCAAAATGAGAAAAAGGTACTACTTCATCATTTCGGCTATGATAAAGATAGATTTGTGAGATTTGAGGTAGTCTTGTAGCAAATTTATCGGAGAGTTCAAATTCTTTAAATAGCCAATCTTTATCCAGGCCCCAGTATGGCGATCCCATCACAAACAAACTAGAGATGGATAAATTACAATTTTCTTCTGAGAGATACTTTAGGAGGACAGAGCCACCTAGTGAATGGCCGATCAGAATAACGGAACCATTTAACTCAGAAAGTTTCTCTTTCAGTACGTTCTTCCATAGATCATAACTCGGGTTTTCAGGATCTGGCATGGCAGGGGAGGAAAAACTGTAATCCGAACTAATCGATTTTTGTAAGTAGGCGATTAGTTGGTTACTTCCCTGCTTCCCTTCCTGGGGTCCCGCGCTGTGTAAAAACAATACTTCCTTCTTCAAATAATAACCTCCCTCTATAAAGTTCTTTTTCGTTATCTTCAGTTAAAGCTCCCCTTTAGTTGAATAACAAAAAATAATTTTTATTTGTTATCACCGATATTCACACCCCATAATCTTTGAACATTCACTAATTCCTGCTCAGTGAATTCCATTCTATAAATATCAGGTTTTGATGTGCTATGTAAAAAAATAGTTGCATATTATTTAAACGATGTGGCACTAAGTCATTATTTCTTACCCTTTCGTTCTAAAAATATAGGTGCTAGATTTAGTAAGATAGAAACAATTGTTAAAAACCATAATGCCCTTTCCATACCAGGTACTACATCCTCTAAAGCTGCCCAATCTTCCACTTCTACCCACACCGATACAAGGCTGTATTCTGCACAAAGTGTTAATGCTGTAAATGATAATCCTAACGCCATAGCGAGCTTATAATCCTTTCCTGCTGCATACATATAAAGATTTATAAAAGTTGCTACTATTGCAATAACCCCAAATGTTATAAATAACATTACTAACCTCCATATATTTTTATTTATGACATGTAATAATACTGATATCTCCATTCATTCCCTTTCTATACAACCTCTCCAGCATGCATCCATTCATACAAATGCATTAATACATCGCTTTCTTGAGTTCCAATGGAATTATCCCTTTTTCTACTAGGTGTGTTCCACCTCTTTTAGAATTTTACTTCCCACAAGCAAACGCCAATACCACTGGTATCCGCTGTCTCCTCACAAATTCTTCTTCGCTACTAAGATGTTCTCGTTTTGGAGTACCTTCGCGTAAATCATCTACCGTGAAACCAGCTTGTCTAAGTGCCACAAAATATTGTTCAATCGTGCGATGGTACTTAACCACCACTTGATTAATCCAAGGTTCTCTTCTTTCACCATCACGGAAATAATCATCCACAATCCAGCTCCCACGTTTATCTCCTGTCTGCTTACTGGCAAAAGATGAAGTTGTAAGCGGATGTTGGATGCTGAATACAAATCTACCATTCTCTTTTAAGGTTTGATAAATGTTTTGAAACAGACTGTTAATGTCTGATACGTAATGAATGGCGAAACGAGAGGTTACGAGATCATAAGAATTACTCGGGTATTGAAACGATTCCATTGTTTCATTATGTATAGTGGCATCTAGTTCAAGTAAGTTAGCATGAGCTGCTACTTTCATTTGTTTAGAACCTTCGACTCCTGTGTAATGCCTTGCCCCTAAGTGTAGTAGTTCTTTACCAAACGAGGCATCTCCACACCCTAAATCTAAGATGTTCTTATTTTGAATGGCCCCAACTAATTCGTACATAATGGGACCTTCAATTGCATTATTGGGACTGTCTTTTCTATTTCTTCTTTTCATGTAATTTGTCAAAAAATCCGATTGATCGTAAACACTAGATCCTCTGAATTCCATTAATATATCTCCCCATTCTTTTTCAAAAACAATCTCTATCTATGCCCATCTTTCCTCGCTTGAATATATCCGTAATACGCACAAGTCCCACTTTGGGTTAAGTCTTTCACTTCAAAACCACACTTCTCATAGAAACTGAAATTGTTAGCGGATGTGTGTGCAAACCAATCACCGTGAGGAAGTTTTTGAACACAGAGTTCTACGATTTTCTTCCCGATTCCTTTCCCGCGATATTCGGATAAAACAACTAAATCCATTATGTTAGCAACCATTATTTGGTCCGAAATCACTCTAACCATCCCAATCATCTTATTTTGATCCCAAACTGTAAATGCCCATGTAGAGTTTTTGAAAATTAACGAAAATTTTTCTTTTTGCCAAGAGGGTGTATTCCTTGCCCATCCTGCATCTTCAAAAAGAGCTTCCACATATTCAGTTGGAACCCCTTCTGTACCTTCCCTTATTACTAAGCCATTGAAATATTGGTACATAATTAACACCCCTTATACTTAGATCATTTTCCACTCTTTATAACTTTAAATGACAAACTCGACAAAACAAACGCCAATATTATCAGCAATGGCGCCACCACAAATAATCCTATTAAATCCGTTTTAAGATTCCAAGGTACAAATGCATTCCAGAATATCCCCATTGCCTTCCATAACATAACAAATATAAACATAGTAAATACAAAGTATATTATTTTTTCAAACCCTTGTTTCAACATAGGCATTCCTTTACCTCCTTTTTTGCGAGATAAGCGGTCGTTTATTAATCATTTAAGGCCCATAGACAATCATAAAGATCATTAGACACAGGTTAAATACAATCAAAATCTTTCCAAAGATATTTTTAAAAGCTAGCACGGAAAAAAACATAGAAATTACAAATGAAGGAATTCCAACTTTTGAGGGGAAATATGTAAAATCTAAAATTCCTATCATGGGAAAAAGTAAAATAAGGATACATATAAATGTAAATACGAATGAGAACATACTTGCAAGGGTGAGATAACTAAATGTGGCCATACTTTTTATGTGTTGTTTTTCATACATATTATTAGCCATATTAATCTCCTTTTTATAAAGTTTTGTATAACGTTTGGTATTCTTAACCTCTATAAAAGTAATGTCGTCTTATACCAATTATTTCAAATTTTTAATATTTACACAATATGAATTTCATAAAAAAGAAGCTTACCTTTTTTCAGATAAGCTTCCAAAGGTATTATTTATTTTCTAGTTAACGGAAACAAAACGCAGTCCTTAATCGTTTCACAATCCGTCAAAACCATTAGTAATCGTTCAATCCCAAATCCCCACCCGGAAATCGGTGGCATCCCATATTCCATAGCCAATAAATAGTCTTCATCCATTTCCATGGCTTCTACATCACCGCCACTTTTTAAAATAGCTTGGGCCTCTAATCGTTTTCTCTGTTCAACAGGGTCGACTAATTCTGAATAGGCATTGATGATTTCAGCACCATTTACTACTAATTGAAAACGATTTGTAATTGATGGATTGTTATCATTCGCTCTGGCTAAGGGTGATAAATCAATTGGGTGGTTAATTAGGAATGTTGGTTCGATTAAATGTGGTCGACACACCTTTTTGTATAAAAGGTCAATAAAGTTCCCTCTTCCTAATGTCTCGATATCGTCACCTTCTAAATAAATATTTCTTCGTTTTGTTTCTTCATATAAGCTTTTCACATCAGGATACAAATCAATATCAATGCCTGTATCTTTTAAAATTAAATCTCTAAACGACACGACATTCCATTCTAATGAAAAATCAATCGATTGTCCTTTTATGCTAATAACTGTTGAGTCGAAAGTTTGTTTTAGGACATAGACAATCATTTCACGCATGAGCTTCATCGTGTCCTCATAATTCCAATAAGCTGCATAGCCTTCCACCATTGTAAATTCTTGAAGATGTTGAGGGCTGATTCCCTCGTTTCTAAAGCATTTTGCAATTTCAAATACTTTTGTAAAGCCCCCTACAATAAGCCTTTTCAAATAAGTCTCTGGAGCAATTCGTAAGTTTAGTTCCGTATCTAACGAATTATGAAACGTTTTAAACGGGCGTGCTAAAGCACCAGAGGAAGTATGTTGTAATACAGGTGTTTCCACCTCCAAAAAGTCTTTTTTCTTCTAAAAATCTACGAACAGCACGCACTACTTTTGTTCTCATTAACATGCGGTTTTGTGTTTCTTTTGTCATCATCAAATCTATATATCGTTGTCTATAACGTGTATCTGTATTAGTTAATCCATGCCATTTATCCGGCAGTGGATGTAACGCTTTCCCAAGCAGCACATAATTTTCGATACGAAGCGTTTTTTCATTTGTTTTCGTAGAATACATATTCCCTTCTACACCAATAAAATCACCTATATCGAAATAGTTGAGGAAATCACTCATAGCCTCCTCCCCAACCTCGTTTTTTTTCAGGAGAAGTTGCAACTTACCTTGTATGTCTGAAATGCTAATGAAACTGAATTTACTAAACTGGCGAATCCCCATGATTCTTCCTGCAACTCGAACACCCGATGTTCCATCCTCAAGTGAAGAAGCTTCGTATAGTTCGTAATTTGTCTGGAACCTTTCAGGATATACTGAAATCCCCTGTGACTTTAAAACTTCTAATTTCTCTAATCTGAGCGCGGTTTGTTCTTGACTCATTTTTATCAACTCCAACTTTTATTGATCTATTTTCCTACTGCCATACTATTTTTCTAAAACAAAAAAACTCCAACCCCCAAGATTATTCATCTTGAGGACGAGAGTTGTTAACTTCGTGGTACCACCCCAGTTTGTTGACATGTTACCATATCAACCTCTTCGGGTACTTTCGTTGTAAAAAAGAATTATACCCTATCTCTATAACGGGAGATCCCGTGGCAGTATCACTAAGAAATCTTAGATCCGTGCAAAGGCTCCGAGGCTTTTTTCATTAAGATCATTATTGCTTCTTCACACCTACCGAAGCTCTCTGGAAATAATGAATCTTAATTACTCTTCTCTTCACAGCCGTATATTCCGTATGTTTTTTAGAATATTAGCATAAATGAAAGATTTAGGCAATCTCCTAATCACCAAATTATTTCACAAGTTTGGTTGAAATAGAGGAAATGATTAATTTGTTTAGAATTTATTATAGATGACAAAGAAAAAAGGAGTAATGGAAGAGTGATTGATCATATAATTCCAGCGCTAATTGCTTTTATTATTGTTGCAATTTTATCGCCACTATTTATCGCTGCCTTGAGGAAACTTAAATTGATACAACCAATTAGAAAAGAACTACCTTCCGATCATCAATTAAAGAAAGGCACTCCGTTAATGTTCGGGATTATTCTGTTTGTTGGAATTTTAATATCGATTCTTTTTTCACCTACTCCCTTGATGTACTTCTTGTGTATAACTTACATTCTTTTTAGTTTTATTGGGTTTTTGGACGATTTTTGGAAAGCTTCGCGTCAAGATCCCGGGGGAGTTTCAGGCAAGACTAAACTTATTCTTCAATTTATGTTCACAGGTACTATGCTTTATTACGTAATTGTCGAACTAGGCATAGACACCAAAATTAATATTTTCAAAGACATTACCTTAGATTTCCCGATGGCGTTATATGTCATTGTCATTACCTTATTTGTCGTGGGATCTGCAAACGCCATTAATTTCACGGATGGATTAGACGGTCTTTTAGGAGTAGTAGCAATCCCTACATACTTTTTCTTTTTTGTGGTTTCAGACAGACCAGAGGTGCAACTTTTTAGTTTAATTATGATTGGATGTTTACTGGGCTTTCTCATTTATAATATATACCCTGCAAAAGCTTTTATGGGTGATACAGGATCATTAGCTATAGGTGGATCCCTATCATTTCTTGCTGTCCTCGAGAAGGTTGAAATTCTAATTCCCATTTTGTTTTTTATATATTTTGCTGAGCAACTGTCGGTTATCTTACAAGTTACTTCTTTTAAACTTACGCATAAGCGCATTTTCAGAATGACACCGATTCACTATCACTTTGGCTTAAAATATGGCTGGTCCGAAACGACTATTGTCACGGTATTTGGATTTATTTCTTGGATTTGTGTTTTTATTTGTTTAGCTTATTGGAAATTTCTTCTATATCCATAAATGCACTTATAGCTATTCCAATGATTATTAGAGGTAACCAGGCAACACACAATGCAACGCAATAATACAAAGGGCAAAAATCTGCCACAAGATAAATGGAAGCACTAATCAATACCCCGATAATTACATAAATGATGATGATCTCCATTTGGTCATCGAACTCCTTTTTAGTAGTATAAAAAGGTGTACTTGCAGGGGTTCTTCAATTATACGAAACTTTATATTTTTCATGATTAAACTATTTTCGACATAAAACCTTACAAATACAAAGTAAATTACCTTTTGCCTAAAACAAAAATAAATCCAGCCCTCTTTGTGGCTGGATCCTTGTATCCTACTCAAATTATCTATGATACGGAACATACCCAGCTTTTTCGACAAGCAATTGGCCTTCTTCCGATTTGATCCACTCTAAAAATGATTCAAGATTTGGATTGGTTGCTGTTGAGAGATGTACAGCGTAAAACGGACTCACAAACGGATAGGTATCCTTCTGTATAGATTCAATGGAAGGAGCAACTCCGTCCACCTTTAAGTGCTTAATCTTGTTGTTTTTTACCATCGTTTCCGAGAAGAAGCGGAACGAGAAACCAATTGCATTTTTTCTATTTTCATAGTCTAAGGTTTCTTCAATGATTCCTCCCATACCTGAAACCCGCTGGTCACTTGGTGGGTCCATTAATCGTTTGGTTCCCATCACTTTTCGAAGCATCTGCTGACTTCCACTATCTTCTGGTCGTTGGAACGCCAGGATAGGCTCATCGTTTCCTCCAAGCTCTTTCCAACTTGTAATCTCACCTGAATAGATGTTTTGAATATCTTCCACAGTAAGATTAGTAACTGGGTTATCTTTATGTACAAAGAAAACAAAGGCTTCTTTTCCAACCGGCGTTAACACGAGCTCCACGTCTTTCGCCTTTGCTTGAGACTGGATAGAATTTGGAGGTTCTGGAACAAATATTAGTTCTCTTTCTTCTTTTAGGAGACCAGCCCAAGCTCCTGAGGTCTGGGTGGATTGAACTTCACTCATAGTAGAATTATAAATTCCTTCTGGATAAACAGCCTGAGCGAAAGAGGCAAAGACAGGGTATAAAGCCGTTGATCCATCAAGCTTTAAAAGAGGTTTTTCTAGCTTCATGGATGCTTCTTTGCCTAAGTCGGCAACACGATCATTATTTTGGAATGGTTCATATTGAGTTAAATTTACATCCTGGGTACTCATAATTTTCAAAGAATGTTGATACCAAGCTTTCCCGCCTTCCACTGTTACAAAAAGAACAAAGATACTAATCAAGCTCATAAATGTATACTTCACAGCTTTTTTAGAAAACTGTCCCCACATCCCTAGGTTTGCAAAGATGAGTAATGTGAGCACTAATGCTGCTGACACAAGAGCATATAAATCCTTACCAGTGGCAATGGTTAAAACGATTGTTCCATAAAATCCAACATATAAAATTGCAATTGATATGACTATTGAACCAATAACTCTCATGGTTTCCCCTTTATTGTAAGTAATTTTTATCTATTTCATAGGCTCTTTTCTCAAAGATTTTTGCTATCACTGAGTAAAAAGTCCGCAATTGGACTTTTTACGAAGAAAAATCGGCCTTTGGATTTTTCACAGCTTAGAGACTATAGAATGGCATGCAAGCTACCTTGTATAGCCAGGAAAAGAGCATGACAACAAGGAATATAACTATAACGGTTAGTTTATAAATGTGAAAAAGCAACAAAGTATGCGAAAACAGCCATTTCATAAGAAACTCCCCTACTCCACCCTCACGAGTACGAAAATCAATACCAGGTTATAAGTTGTTTAGGTAAATTGTTCTGGTGTTACATTAATGGGTATAAATTTTGAAGGAGGACTCGAACCTCTTGGGGTCACCCCGAAACCCGTACCATTAATGGCAACTTTGACCTGTTGCAAGGTTTGGTATTCGCCTTTTCATTTTCGCTACCAGCTTCTCTTATGAAGACAGTATATCTGTTTTCCAGTTAAGTTCTTGGATTTTCACATCATATAAACGATATTTCTGTGACAGCTGATCCACATGCTTTTGCATTTCTTTCACGCTGATGGTTGTTATGTATTTGATTTCTGCACGTGAATAACGTTCGAGTTTCATGGTTGCTTGTTCAAGAAGATCGCTATGAATCTTACGTTCCTGACCAATCAAATCACGTGATGCCAATGCATCCGCAAGTGACTCAGCTTTATCAAATTCCGTATTTAAATTGGTCTTGTTTATTTGCTGGATTAGGAGTCTTAACTTCTCTAATAGTTCCGTTAATTCCTTTAATAACAACTTCGGATCTTCGTTTGGCTCGTCCCCTTCCTGTACCCTCACATTTTGCAGCAGCCTATTTTTCAACTGCTCCACCCGTTTTTGATAATCCGCCCGTAAAATTAATGCCTCTGCTAATTTCATTAAGATTTCCTCCTAGACTTTAAAATTCAAGGGATAAATTATAATTCTATATATGAATAGATTTCGAAAAGTAACTTGTGTTCACCAACGTTATTAAGAGTAATTTTACACTAAAGAAGTAAAATTATCCATTATTATTTTTAATTGTTAGAATATTTGTTTTTAATACTTTAAGTGCCATTACGCCCTTCATGAAATTAGGTTTGTAATATCATAATCATTAATCCACATGGTTACCCTTTCCGATTCTCTTAAATCCATCCTTCCTAATTTTTAATTGTCTCATCCTATCAAAATGAATATTGGGAAAATTGCAAATCTCCTCTCTACATCTTAATCAAGATCTTCCCTTCATAGTTGCGACTCTCAATTAGTTTATGTGCTTGTGCTGCATCCTCTAAATCAAACACCTGGGCAATGGGGAGTGTGATTTTTTCTGAAGAAAAAAGTTCTAAGACTTTCTCTGCAACATCGGCTAATCTTACTGGATCATGTTTTCTCGTTGTACCTAAGCTAAACCCTTTAATATTTCTACAACTGCTATGAACATCACTTGTTTTAAAGGTCCCTGGTTTGCCGCTACTATTCCCAAATTGTACAAGAGTGCCGTATAAGGCTAAACACTCTAAGCTTTTACTTGTAACCTCACCAGCAACTGAATCAAAGATGACAGTAGCTCCTAGATTATTGGTTAACTTTAGAACTTCCTCAACAAATGAATCATAGGTGCACACAACATCTGCTCCTAAATTCTTCACATAACCTTCTTTATTAAGATTTCCAACTGTTCCGATTATTTTCTTTACACCAGTAAGCTTGGCTAATTGTACCAGCATGGAACCTACCCCACCTGCTGCACTATGTACCACAATGGTATCGGTTTTTCTCACTTGGCCAATTTCACAGATTAGTATATAAGCCAAGATGGATACGGTGGGTGCTGTTGCCGCTTGTTTGAAAGAAAGACTATCTGGAATTTTAAAAACTAATTGTTCTTTTGCTACAACATACTCTGCATATGAACCATCTTTCGGAAAAGCTATTACCCGATCACCCTTTGAGAATGGTGAATCACCGGAAACTTCTTCAATTGTCCCAGTAACATCCAATCCAAGTGTTAAAGGAAAATCACCTTTCCCTTTATTCCCCATGCGCTTTTTTATATCTGCATAATTTACACTTGTATATTCTGCTTTAATTAAAACTTCATTATCGTGAATCTCTGGTAATTCTACCTCTTTATATAAGAGTACATTGGAATCACCGAATTCATTTTGAATGACCGCTTTCATTTCTATATCTCCTTTCGAAATTTAGAGTGTTTAACAAATGAACTATCCAACCTCACAAATAATTAATTATTTAATTGCCTTGAAAACTCATAAAATGCATTTAGTACGTCATCTCCTAAAGGATGAGCAAATTCTTGGGTTTTTAAGGGTAATATACCTTCACTTTCTAGTTCATATAAATACCTCTTAAATCCTATATCAATCGCTTCTAAATACTTTTCTGAATCGAATTGATATTTATAAATTTCTTCTTTTGGATAATCCGTTGTATATTCAATAAAAAGGTTTACACCATCACTTAAAAACCTATAATAATCCGAATTCCCAATACAATTTAATTGAGCTTCGTTGAATTCTCCTTTATAAAGTTGTGCAAGCGTAACTAAGAAATGTGGTATAGCTATAAAACCTACACCCGATTTAAAACTAATCAACTGTGTTCAATCTGAATATCGCCGCCTTCGAAATGGATATCAATAAAACATTTATAGTTAGATTTCACAAATTTCAACCCCATTAATAACCCCATTAATATTTCATACTTCAACTAAAATGTCGTTTGTTCTGGAAGTGCTCCTAGTTAGCCCATCTAACTTGGATACTCTTCTACCCCACCCTCACATAGCCTCTTCAAAAAAGCGTGGTCTCTGGTTTAAGAGTCCGACTCAAAAAATAAACGCTGAATTGTTCATGGCAACCAGCCGTTAGTTATTAGACATTCCAATTTTTCTATTAACAAATTGAATGATGTAAAAGTTAATTAAGATTATGATCGGAATGAAAAAAGCAAATATTAGAATACCTAAGCTTAAAAAGAATCCTTCTACTTCTTTCACATTTAATAGTCTATAAAAAACTATTGTAGCTACTGATAACAGAAGTGCATTGATACAAAAGCCTGTTAGTACTCCCGACTGTTTACTTGCTGTTTTTTTAAATACCCTAATAGAAATTGAAGTAGATACAATTAAAGCAAGTATTAAAGTAAGATATTTAGCAATATCCATATGCCCCTCCATTTAGGAATACAAATACACCGACCACTTGTCATTGTAGGTATATCACTTCATATAATTCATAACTAACTCATGGCATCTTTCTTCTGTAAGATTTGCCAGCACAGCCACGTATTCCAGGTGTTCCTGGGTGCCCCCTTTAAATTTCAGCGATGCTTCCAATGCACTATCATCTCGATACTTTATCCAGTTACGTTGTTCTTCTCTTAATTGATCCATCTCTTCTGACGGTAGTTGCTCCTCTAATACACCATAAATTTCATTTAAAAATTCATCCCAAAGTTCCCATCTATCACTTTCAACTTTTTTCAAAGCGTATGTAGATGAATCTGTTGATTCCAATTCTTCCGTCTCTTTTTTAGTATCATCTAATTGTTGGAGATACTTTTCCTTATTAGTGGTAGATTCTTTTTCATTTGCAGGTACATTGAGTGAGGTATCCACTTCTTCGTTTGTTTCATTCTTGTCTTCAATGTCTGTTTCAGTGCTGGCATTATTTAAAGCCTTTTCTGTTGAGACTTCATTTGAAAAATCGTCATTTGTGTTTTGAATAGCACCTGACTGATCAGTTGAATTTCCACAAGCAGCCAATATAAACAATCCTACCGTCAACATTACCATCAATATTTTTCTATTGTTTTGCATTTTTAAAGCCTCCTTTTAAGCCTATTATTTTATGCTATGAAAAATAAAAGACTTGGTTTCTACAGTGGCTCGCTCAAACTCCCAATCCCCATAAATTTCTATCTCTGAAAATCCTGCTTGTTGTAATGATCCATGAATTTCTTCTTGTGTTCGGAATCGTAATTGCATTTTTTCTTGAATCATTACTTCATCTGTACGTGCATTTTTGACAGTTTCATAAAAGGTATATACATCTTCCACAACCCCCTCATATTCTGTCCAAATTTCAAGCGGCTCACCATTTTCCTGGTTCGTTGCAAAATCAGGTGTCAGATCTTTTTCCCACTGTTCCCACTCTCTTGCTAATGGGTTACGTGAATCAAAGATAAAATGTCCTCCTGGTTTTAATGCTCGATATACATCTTCCATGACGCGTTGCCAACTTTTATCAGTAAGAAATACTTGCGCAACATTTGCTGTCATTATAACGGCATCAAACGCATTTGATTGTAAAGACGAACTATCTCCAACTATCCAAGTCACATCGCCTGGACACTCTTTATTTATCGCATATTCAATAGCTTCTTCATTCGGATCAACAGCTAAAATTTGATAGTTTGCTTTCGCAAAATGAGATGTCAATCTTCCTGTTCCACAGCCCAAATCAGCAATTATTTTAACATTTGCCTTTTTTAATAGTGCTAAAAAGAATTCATCATCCTTACCCCAACGATTAATTTGGTCATAAACTAACGGAATCATATATATACCTACTTTCTGAATTACAAAACCCTTAAATCTCTCATACTATCTCCAAGTATATAGCGTGAAAACCACATTAGATTCTGTTCCATAATAGCCATATTCATTCCTGGCTGGTCAGAACTATATGCCATTCCTTTAATAATAATTAATTCTGTATCAACTTCCATATCCTTTAATCCTCGATATAACTCATATGCATTTGGAATTGGAACTCTTGCATCCTTTTCACCATGCTGGATTAAGGTGGGAGTACAGGCTGATTTTATATATGTCATTGGTGATGTTTTAGAATATATCTCTGGATCATTCCATGGATTATTTCCTAAATGCACCCTGATGAAGTAAGGGATATCAGTATTTACATAATGGGAACTCCAATTAGTAATTCCACCGCCAACTGAAATAGCTTTAAATCTACTACTCAATGTAGAACAGAAAGCGGATACATATCCCCCATAGCTCCATCCCATAACCCCTACTCTATCTTTATCGACAATCCCTAGGTCAACTAGTTTATCCACACCTGATATAATATCACCGTAGTTAGCAATTCCCAGTTTTCTATAGTTCGCTTTTAAGAATTCATTACCATAACCAGAACTTCCCCTGTAGTTTGGTTCTAAAACCACAAAGCCTTTTTCGATAAACTGTTCAATAGGATATTTCTCGTTAAAACAGTCTGAAAATATCGGAAAGGATGCCCAAGCCGGACCACCATGGATCACCACCAATAAAGGATATCTTTTATTTGCGTCAAACTCTACTGGAGTTGATAAAACTCCCTCTATTTCATAACCATCACTACTATGCCATGAAATTATTTTCCTGTTACTTTTATGCTTTCCTTTGTTAAAGCTATTTTCATTCGTTATTTTTTTGTCGTCTAAATAGATTTCAAAGGTTTCATTTGTTAACGCCTTATTATAGGATATATGATTTCCATCCATTGTTATAGAAGCATCCATTATAAAGCTATCTACTTTTTCACTTAACATTTCTACAGTGCCATCCTCAGTTAGCAAGCCAATAAGATAATTAGTTTTATTCTGCCATCTAATTAAAATTCCTTTAGTTGTCCACCGTAGCGGAATAACTGTACTATCATAATCTATTAAAGGTTGAATTCTCTCTCCATTATTACTATCATAGATCTCTAATGTACTTTCTTGTATATGGGTCTTATAATAACCCTTCTCCTTTATGCTTGCTGAGTAACATATTTTGCTGCCATCAGGAGAAAAGCAAACGCTCCCTCCCAACAACTTATCTATATTCATCTTTTGTAGCTCTTCTGCTTTCAAATCTAGTATGTATAGATCTCCATTAATATAATCTTCCATATTGGGGCTTGGTGTAGCCATAAATACAGCCTTTTTCCCATCATTTGAAATATCAAACTCATGGATATGAAAATCCCCATTAGTTAGTTGAAGAACAGCACTATTTTCTTGTTCATTCATTTCATTTTCTATCACTTTTTCTATGTCAATGTAATGTAAACAATCATTCTGGTATTCCATACCTATATGGTGAAAATCCCCATATTGTTCCTTACGTTTCCTTATCACATCAGATTCGTTAGAAGGTGCCACATAATAAAAGCCCTTACCCATAGAATCCCATTTAAATTTACTGACCCCTTTTTTCTCATCAGTAATTTGAACCCTACTATTACTATCTATTGACTTAACAAAAATCTGATTTTTCTTATTTTCCCCTTCGCCAACTAGGCTAAGGTATGCAATATCCCTAGGATCTGAAGACCATAATGGGTATGTACTTTCTATATCTCCAGTTGTTAATGGGTAACTCTTCCCCTTATCTTTTTCATATATCCATACATGATTCCTATATTTGTTTTCTTTCCAGTTAGCCTTCCTCTTAACAAAAGCTACATTTTTACCATCATCACTTATGTTTGTACCTGATAAGGTTGATAATGAAATAATCTCTTCTATGCTTAGATAGGTTTTTTCATTCATTTTCATTAAATGTCTAGTCATCTCTACTTTTCTAACTATTTTTTATTTCATATTCTTCAATAAATCCTTTATCATTATCATTTAATTTACTCGGCAAATTACCTGCTGTGAAAAACTTCATTTCTATTGACTCGTTATAATCTATTTTCATATCCCCAGTGACATCTTTGGTATAATAAACGGCTGTTGCAGAATATAGTTCGTCCCCATTTGGAACTTTCAAGTAATATTTCACACCAGAATACACATTAAGCAATTTCAGATTTTCAACCACTAATCCTGTCTCTTCATAAACTTCTCTTTTCGCCACTTCTTCAAAGCTTTCTCCCAAATCCATTTAACCACCAGGCAATCCCCATTTACCATTTAGTCTTTTTTGGAGTAGTATTTCATTTTGATCATTTACAATGATAACAACAGATCCAGGCAAAATAACTGGTCTATGACCCACATACTGCCTTAAATATTTATAATATTCCATACGTACTTCCCCCTTTTGTACCGTCAAATCCTGTTAGAAACGCCAGATTGCTTTAAGGTTACTTATCTAATTGTCCTGTCCCAATCTTAAGTAAAGAGCAATTAACATGCTACAATTGCGCTAATTTTTGTTCTAGGATTGGGTTGGTAATTGAAGAACATCAATTGCTTAATACCAATTATTTCAAATATCGACCATTTACTCAATATATAATTTCACATAAAAAAGAAGCTTACCTTATTTCAGATAAGCACCCGTTGAGTAACTGACTATATTTGCTCTTCCTTATTTTTGCTTAGAATGGATTTTCCCTGGATATACGCGCCCTTATTCGGAATAAGCACCTTTGGAGGATTCCTTTACCATAACTTTGATAGTCTCTAAAGGATCATTCCATAATATTTAACTAATTCAATCAAATACTTCCCGATAATATTCCCTTAACTCAGCTGAATTATCTTTCCATTCAACTGGATGTCCGTTGACTATCTGGTGAAGTACATCCAGACACCTATGCCATCCTGCCGCTGTATTAACTGCCCATGAACCATCGTTAAAAGTATGGGTAAAGATCATTCGACAACCCTTATCCTCTTCCTGCAATGAAATGTTTATCAGATCATCAACTTCACGGAAACCAAATAAATATGGCTTTTCTAACTCTGTAATGGTGGCCTCATATGTCGTTCCTTCACCGTCATCGAAGGCAATCTTGCCACCAAGTCTGAGATCCATCACCCCTGTTGCAAAAGGGTACCATTGGGAGAAGTAACTAGGATTTGTAATGACACGGAAAACCTCTTCTGGTTTATGAGGAAAGAATCGTTCGAATTTTAAAGCATAACGACCGTTTGACTCATGTAGTGTACCATATTCATTCATCATTTCAACCTCCTTCTTTATATTCTTAAAGTCTTGCTATTCACGATAGGCTCAGAAAAAACATCAATAATACTTTTATAGTACCAAACATTTATATAACTAAAAAACAATAATAAAATCATTTTCGTGTTCTTCAACTAAATGACCCTATAATACAAAATGAGCACCGATTCTTCTTCAAGAATCCGCCCGGCTAATTGAATAACCAGAAAAAATGATTATAATAATTCTTTAAGTTCTCTACAAACCTCGTTAATTCCAATATGTGTTGTATCTATAATAATATCAGACCTTATTTCTAATAACGGTAATACTTTTTCAAAACTATCTAGAACCTCTTCTTTTTCTTTAGGGGTCTTACCATAATGATTAGATGTTCTTTTATTGATTCTTTCAAGCATTATGTTCAGGTCAGCCTTTAGAAGAACAACATAATCAAAGTATTTATAAAATTTCCCTTGATTAGAGTAACATCCTGAAATGAAAAGATGAGACTCTTTGTACTGCGCCAACAATTGAGTTATTTTATTCTCATCCCAGACTCTTTCTTCAATTCCCTCATTTATTACTAACTTTACGTAGTCATAATCCGTATCGACTACATTGTATCCCTCTTGCTCTAATTGTCCTAATGCACTTGAAGCCCCTACTCCAGATAACCCTGTAACAAAAATTATTGCCATAATGAGCCTCCAGTTAAATATCATATTTTTAAAACAATTAGAATTTTCAATATCAAGTGAAAAAAGAACTTCGAATAAGAAAAACATAGGGAGATTTCGTCTTCCTATGTTTTCATTCATATTATTTATCTGTTTGTTTTTGCTTTTTTTTCAAATACTCCGCACGTATTTTTTCAATTTGCTGCTTTTTATCAAATTTAGCAGGTGTCTGTTTTTCATGAAACTTTGTCACAGCTACCTTACCTTTTGTATCCAATTGATATTTCCCCACTTTGTTCACCTACTTTTCTTGTTTTTAAAGAGAATCTATTCAACAAATATAATATACCTTATTTTACTGAAGTAAACCTCATTACTTTATCAGCGTGTATTATCAATTCGTTCATTAATTATTCCTCGTAATTCATTTACCCTATCCATCATCGTTTGAGTGGCTTGCATTAAAAAGGAATCAAAAGCAATAAACCCATCCTGTGCATTAGTAGCTCGTTCATCTTTAATTTAATTTCAAATGCTTGTTGGGTAAAATTTTGCACATAATCATTTAAAACATCATCTGTCATATAAATCACATTTTCTTGCATTAGGTCATCTATATACCCAGCTTCATCAAACTCTAGAAACTGAATGACTTCTGGATCTATCTCATATTCGCAAATTAACTCCTGAAGATTCGCAGTCTTATTCAATTAAATGGCTCGATTGCTGAATAAGGAATAAACAGTATTCCCCCCTAATTATCTGCTGTACCTGTATCCCATAATAGTCCTATTCTATTCTAAACCACTGCTCTTAAAGTAAATAATCCCTTAATTTTTTTCATTCTATAACTCTAGCGAAATAGAGCCAGATTTTTAACTTCATTTAATTAAGAAAAGCGCTAACTCACAAAGTGAATTAACGCTTCCTATTTATTTGCATTTATTTTATAAACCGAATAAATCTCTTTTTACCAATTTGCAGGACTTCATCGTTCATTAGTACGCGGTCTAGTTCATCGATACTTAATTTTTCTTTGTTGATTTGGACTCCGTTTTGTTTAATTAAGCGCATGAATTCGCTTTTGCTTTTAACAAGTTCTTTTTCAACTAATTGTGGAATGATGGCTAGGACTGTTTCGGCTCCAATTTCGATTGATAATTCTGGGATGTCATCTGGTATTTCTTTTTTGCTAAAGGCGGTTTCATAGAATGTGATGGCTCTTTTCGTTTCAATTTCTCCGCAGTATAGGTTTGTAATGATTTCAGCCAATTTAAGTTTAATATCTCTAGGGTTTGCTCCTAGTTCTAATTGTTTGATCCACTTCTGAATCTCTTTCGGATGTTCATCCGTTGCTAGTTCAAAGTATTTTATAATGAGTTCGTCTGGAACCTCCATCACTTTTTTAAACATTACTTCGGCTGGTTCATTGACTCCGATGTAATTACCAAGACTTTTACTCATTTTCTCTACACCATCCAAACCTTCAAGCAATGGCATGAAGATGGCAACTTGTTTTTCTAATCCCCACTGTTTTTGTAAGGTGCGTCCCATAAGTATATTAAATGTTTGGTCTGTACCACCTAGTTCAATGTCTGCTTGAATTTCGACAGAATCGTATGCTTGCATTAAAGGGTAGAAAAATTCGTGAATGCCGATCGGCACTTGGTTGTTGTATCTTTTTTGGAAATCATCACGCTCTAATATTCTAGCCACTGATGTGGTGGCTGCTAGTTTTATTACTTCCTCAAAGGTAAGTTTAAATAGCCACTCACTATTGAATCGGACCGTCGTTTTTTCTGCATCTAACACTTTAAAGATTTGCTCACAGTATGTTTCTGCATTCAGTTTTACCTGCTCATCACTTAAGGCTTTGCGACCTTTTGCTTTTCCAGTGGGATCCCCAATACGCCCAGTGAAGTCACCAATAATGATGACAATTTCATGGCCAAGATCTTGCATTTGTTTCATTTTTCTTAGTACCACTGCATGACCCAAATGAATATCAGGGGCTGAAGGATCAAGTCCCAATTTAATAGTCAGGGGCTTCTTAGATTCATAGGACTTCTCTAATTTTCTCAATAGCTCTTCTTTGTTTACTATTTCTTGAGCACCCTTCATGATGATGGTCAATTGTTCTTCTGGTTTTACCAACATACTAACATCTCCTTGGAATATTATTTCTAATATTGCAAGCTCTATAAGAACCAAAGGAATAAAAAAAACGCCCTTTTGGATTAACCAAAAGGACGATTCATCTCGTGTTACCACCTTTAATTTATAAGCAATTCACATTGCCTACCTTTGAAAGTACAGTCATATGACGATACTTTAGCACATGATTACGGGTGCTTCACCGGTGTAGCCTACTCAAGTCTTCACTTTTCGGTACACAGCTCCAAGACGTATTCACAATCGTTCAACATGCACCTCTCATCAGCCGGTAACTTTCTGTCTGTTTACATGATTGCTACTCTTTCTTATCATAGCCTTTGTTCTTATACTCCGAAATGTTTAAAACAAATCTTCGTTATGCAGATATTAGTAGTTATTTTATCTGTTTATTTTCAAATGTCAATAGTTTTTATTTTTGCTTATAATACGTAATCCCCAACGCAAAGGCAAGCACAAGACCTTTCACTATATCCATCGCATAATAAGGTACGGACATCATGACGAGACCGTTTTGCAAGATTCCGATTAATACCGCACCGATAAATGTGCCGAACGCATTTGGCTTGCCTGCTCCTAGGACGGCAAAACCTATAAATGCGGCCGCAACGGAATCCATTAAGTATGGTGTGCCGGCATTGATTTCTGCTGTCATGATCCTCGAAGCAAGAACCATTCCGCCGATTGCTGCTAATAAGGCGGAAAATAAATAGGCCGCAACTTTGTATTTGTTTACTGCTATTCCCGAAAGCTTTGCTGCTTCTGGATTTCCACCGATGATGTACATGAACCTTCCGTGCTTGGTGTAGGTGAGGAAAATATGGACAACGACCACAATCGTTAGCATGATGACGATAATCCATGGGACCTGTCCAAATTTCTGAAATAGTGGGCTGATTGTTCCCGTTGCAAAGGATCCGTCAGCCATGACCATGTTTTGCGAAATCGTGGAGCCTTTTGTATAGGTCAATGCGATTCCTTGGATGATAAACATGGTGGCAAGCGTCATCAACATATCTGGAATCTTTAGCTTCACGATCATAAAAGAATTGAAAGCCCCTACTAACAGCGCTGCTGCTATTGCTGAAAAGATTGCCACTGCCGTATTTTGCGAAAACCAGACAAACATGGAAATAACGATGGCATTGGAAAGAGACGCAACCGACCCTACTGATAGGTCAAAGCCGTTAACTGTTAGGGAGATGGTGATCCCAATCGCAATAATGGTAACGATTGAAATGGACCTTAAAATATTGATAATATTATTGGATTGGATAAATGCTGGGTTCGCACTAGCAAACACGGCAATTAACACAAAAATGGTAATGATGGTTCCATATTTGTATAAGAAATCGAACAACTCAAAGCGGAAAGCCGGTTTGGCGTTCTCCTGCACTGGTATGTCAGTTTTCATTTCTTTGTCCCCCTGTTGAGAAATATAGAAGCTCTTGTTCGTCTGTTTCTGCGGTGGAAAGCTCTTTTGTAACCTCGCCGTCGTAAAGCACATACACCCTATTGGTCAGGCAGACAATCTCTGAAAGCTCGGATGATGCGTAAAGGATGGCTTTACCACGTTTTGCAAGTGCTGCAATCAGTTCAAAAATGTCCCGTTTGGCGCCTACATCGACCCCTTTTGTCGGCTCATCAAACATATAGATATCAGCATCGGAAACAAGCCACTTTCCGATGGCAATTTTTTGCTGATTTCCTCCTGAAAGGGTGTGAACACTTGTTTCGGATGATGGTGTTTTAATGCCTAATGCTTGGATGATCTCTTGTGATTTGCTTTTCTGTGCTTTTTTATCAAGGAAATGAAAGGCGTTGGTGAATGCATGGAGGTTTGCCGAAATTAAATTAGTTTGCACGGATTCGTAAAGGATGAGACCTTCCTTTCTCCGCTCCTCTGGAACAAATGCCATCCCATTCCGCACTGCTACATGGGGGCTTTTCACCTTGACCGTTTTCCCTTTAATTCGAATGATTCCAGTGGTTTTAGACGAGTCTCCGAACAATGCCTTGCACAGCTCCGTTTTACCCGCTCCAACAAGTCCAGCTATTCCCACCACTTCCCCTCCTTTTACGTGGAGGCTTACATCTTTCACTATTGTATGGTCGCTGAGTCCTTCTACTTCTAGTAGGGGCTCACCTAGAATTGGATTGTGTTCAGGAAATTTTTGCTCCAGTTTCTGACCCAACATCCACTCGACAATCTTTTCTGGGCTAAGATTTGCTATTAGATCCCGTTTTACTACATGTCCATTCCTCATAATCGTTATTTCATCACAGATTTCCACAATTTCAGGAATACGGTGAGAGATGAAGATAATCCCTACCCCTTCCTCTTTCAGCCGTTTGATAACGGAAAAGAGTTTTTTTGTCTCCCTATTGCCAAGAGGCGCGGTTGGCTCATCCAAAATCAGAAACTTGCAATCTGTTGAAATGGCCCTCGCCAGCAGGACCATCTGCTTTTCCGCCAATGACAGTGAGTTTACTAGACGCTTGGTTGAGATATTACTATTCAACTTCGCTAATTGTTTAGCTGCCTTCTTATGTATTTCGCTCCAATGAATCCATTGCTTGTTTCCAGCGTGCTGGACCGTCTCTTGCAGCATGATATTCTCCGCAACCGTTAGTGTCGGGATTAACGCCGCATCCACTTCCTGATAGACGATTTGTACCCCTGCCTTTTGGGAGTCAGTTGGTTTAGAAATAGAAAGTTGTTTACCTCCAAGTTTAATTTCCCCGGTAAAATGATCGTAAGCACCCGCCAGCACTTTCATCAAAGTTGATTTCCCCGCACCATTAGCCCCGATTAATGCATGCACACTACCTGGTTTCGCGGTAAAAGTCACATGGTCCAGAGCTTTCACTCCAGGAAACTCAATTGATATATCTTTCATTTCAAGTGTTGTGTTTGTCATTCTGCTCCCCCTTTCTTAAAACATACAAACACTCTCTCCTGATGAAGAGAGTGCCGTTTATTATTTTTTGTAATGCTCCTTCAACGTGTTCATCCACTCTTCTAAAAAGGCGTCCGACTCTCCCCAGCCTTCTACGACTGATGAAAGGTTGCCCATGTTTACCACTTCACTTGATTGTTGCAATTCTTCTTGAGAGATTAAGGAAGCTTCCAAGTCATATGTTTGCGGCGTTTCTTCCCCTGCAAGCTTTTTCGCAAGTAAGCGAAGGTTTACAGCACCAATCAATTTCGGATCCACAGCAGCTGTGTATTTCCAAGGGCTTCCTTCTGTACTGATTTCCTGAAGGTCCGCATTGGAAACATCTATTCCGTAAATCTTGATTTCTTCCCTGCCTGCCTCTTTCAACGCTCGAGCCGCTCCGACTGCGAAAGCATCCCATGTGGCAAAAATAGCATCAATACTTCCTTTAGGGTGCTTGTTCAACATTGCCGCAACCGCGTTCTGTGTTTGAACGGAAGTATCTGCCGCTGCTACCCCAAAGCGTTCCACTTCATTCAGACCAGGATTGTTTTCTAATGTATCCTTATACACATTGTTGCGACGAACCATCGGGGGGAAACCGTCTACCCACAGATACACCACATTCGCTTCCCCGTTAAAATCGTTGACCAATTGATCAAGTGCTAACGTTGCCAGCTCCTCATCATCTTGAGAAGTTAACGTAACTCCTTCAATGTTTGCCAGATCTCCATTGGAATCAAAGGTCACCACTTCCTTGCCACTGTCGACAAGTTGCTGAACACCTTCCACAGTTGCGGCGTCATCACCATGAGAAATGATAACCCCGTCATAATCTTGGTTAACTGTCTGATTAATTGCATCATGGAATTTCGCACTGTCCCCATTTGCAGTAAATACATCCACTGTAAATCCAAGTGACTCTCCTTCCTCTTTCGCTCCAGCTAAAAATTGCGCAGTATGATCATCTCCGCCAATCTTTCGGATAACCTTAATTTTCGCACCATCTCCATCTGCAAATTTCTCTGGTACATTCTCAATCGGCCCCGTAGGCTTACTGCTCGCGGCAGAATCGCCTCCTGCATTGCACCCTGTCAATAATAATGTTGCTGTAGTTAGTGCAACAATTCCCTTTTTAAAAAAGTTTCTGTTCATTCTTTTTACTCCCCTTTTGAAATTCTCTTTTTACTTTAATAAAATAAAAAAACCTCTCCAAGAATAGAGAGGTTTGAGCGCTAATTGAAAACAAAAAGACTTGTCCCTCTCTTATCTTTCAAAACATCACTGTTTTGCAGGATTTAGCACCAATTCCAAAACGGAACGGTTGCTGGGCGTCATAGGGCCAGTCCCTCTGCCACTCTTGATAAGAGATCGAAATATTTAGTTTATTAAAAGAATTAAGTATTACTTTACCGCCTTAAAGGAGAAGTGTCAATCCATTTTTCAAAAAAAATTTTATAATAGAAAAGCCCCACCCAAAAGGTAAGACTTTCCCATCATATATTATTTCGCAACTATATAAACACGAGTTTCATAAGGCTTCAATGTCAATTCAGACATACCCTTATGCGCAGTAACCTCATAGTTTTGAAGACGAAGGTCTGCAGAAGCTACTACAAGTTCTTCAAGATCTACCGTTACTTCTTCTTCACTCAAGTTACATAATACAACCGCTACCTTATTATCAAGCGTTCTTGTATAACCGTAAACTTGCGTATCATCTTCTAGGATAAGATTGTATTCGCCATAAACAAATACTTCTTCTTCTTTACGGATATTGATCATGTCGCGATAGAAGCTTAATACAGAATTCGGGTCGTTCCATTGTTTCTCCACATTGATGGTTTGGTAGTTTTCATTCACGCCCATCCATGGAGTCCCCGTTGTGAATCCACCGTTTGGCTCGTCGTTCCATTGCATTGGAGTACGGGAGTTGTCACGGCCTTTAGCCCAGATGATTTCCATCACTTTTTGAGCATGCTCTTCGCCTTTGGCACTCTCAATATCGTATAGGTTTTTCATGCCGACATCATCGTAGTCATTGATGCTGTCAAATTTCACGTTGGTCATACCAAGTTCTTGCCCTTGGTAGATGAAAGGAGTTCCTTGCATTAAGAAATACAACGCGCCAAGCGATTTCGCGCTTTCTACTAGGTACTCTTTATCATTACCCCATGTAGAAACAGAACGAGCCTGGTCATGGTTTTCAAGGAATAATGCATTCCAGCCATTCCCTTCCAACCCTTTTTGCCATTTCGTTAATGTTTTCTTCAGTTGAAGAAGGTCTACGCCGCCTTCTGTTCCTTTTTCCCAGAGACCTAGGTGTTCAAATTGGAAGATCATGTTGAACTTACCATTCTCTTCGCCAACCCACTCATCAGCTTGGTTCAGTTTCACACCGTTTGCTTCTCCGACAGTCATAATATCGTAGCGCGCAAACGTTTGCTCTTTCAATTCCTCTAGATGCTTTTGAATTCCTTCTACATTCATCATGTAGTCAAAAGATGGAACATAGTCTAAACCTTTTGGATTTGGCAAGTCCGGGAATCCAGGTTCTTTTCTGATATGCGAAATTGCATCTACACGGAAACCGTCAATCCCTTTATCCAACCACCAGTTGATCATATCGTACAATGCAAATCGAACATCTTTATTTTCCCAGTTCAAATCAGGCTGTTCCGTTGCAAAGATGTGCATGTAGTACTGCCCAGTTTTCTCGTCCAACTTCCAAGCGGGACCATTAAAAATACTTTCCCAGTTGTTCGGCTCTTTGCCATTTTTTCCATCTTCCCAAATGTACCAATCGCGTTTTGGATTGTCCTTAGATGATGCTGATTCAATGAACCACTTATGCTGATCAGAAGTATGATTGATTACCAAATCAATGATAAGCTTCATATCGCGGTTATGCACTTCTTCAAGCAACTCATCGAAATCCGCCATGTTCCCGAAGTCTTCCATGATATCTTGATAATCACTGATGTCATAGCCATTATCTACGTTTGGAGACTTATACATCGGACAGATCCAAATAACATCTATACCCATATCTTTTAAATAATCTAGTTTAGAAATAACTCCACGTAAATCACCAATACCGTCCCCATTGGAATCCATGAAACTTCTAGGATATACCTGATAGGCAACAGCTTCTTTCCACCAAATCTTTTTCAATCTTGATACACTCCCTTATTAACTACACTGAACTATGATAACGGTTGCATGTTTGCGTAACCGTTTGCACAAATCTATAAAAAAAATATCACTTGGATTAATTCCACTACTTTACTATACCATCTTTTTCACTAATTTCAACTTAATTTCTGATTTAGTTTATTCATGAAATGCTAGTAGATGGTAACACTAACTGGTAGGAATATATTAGGAGGAAACCAATGATGAAGTATATATGGATTTGCCTATTGGCCGTATCCCTTATATTGGCCCCGCTTCCCACTTACGCAGCACCGGACGAACTAACTAAAGCCGCTTTCACCAGGTACAATTCCTTATGGCTTTTTGACGGCATTAAAGAGGCTCCGATTCATGAGAACATTACTGTTGGTAAGTTTAGCTGGTCTTTTGATGGAAAATGGCTTGTGTATGAGGCAAAACAGCTAGATTCCGAATCCCCCGAATCAGAAATCTGGCTGTATAACGCCGAAACTAAGTCTTCTTCCAAGTTGAAAATCGTTGGTCATGATCCAATATGGAATCCTGTTGACCATACGCTTGCTTTCTTGACGGGCTCCATTCTTTGTGTAGTGGAGCTATCTTCCGGTACACCAGTGATTCATCAGCTAACTGGTGGCGTATCTAATTTTACCTGGGATGGTAAAGGTGTCAATCTAATAGCTTCAGCCAGCGCCGCCTTGTTTCCGGATGGATGGAGCCATCCAAGGCTTTACGAAGTCCATTGGGGAATCGAAAAGGAAGCGCATGAGATGGATATAAAAGTAACCCCTCTTCACACCGTTGGATCTCCACTGAAGTATGAAGACATTTCTATACTTGCGGTGGATGTGGAGAACTTCTCCTGGTCACATGACGGGAAAAGCTTAGCAATGGTGGTGGCGCCGACTGCTTCCTGGTCTGCAGACAGCAATATGCTCAGTGTGTATGTGAAAGAAAACAAGCTTTTCATTCCACTTGGGGAAATCTTGCTTGATTCCAATTGGATAAAGTGGGCTCCGACTAAGCCTCTTCTTGCCTCCATTCAGGGTGGTGGCCGCATGACTAGTGGCGGCGTTAAAAACAAAGTGCTGACGACAAGCACCATAATCCCAAATTATAAAAAGACACATACACCAAAAGGGTTTGCAGATGTGGATTTTGACTGGGTGGATGATGAAAAGATTGTGGTGGCACGTGGCAATGAAACAAGTGACAGTCCGAAAGAATTTAAGTCCTCTTTATATTTGATAGGTTTGAAGGAAAAAGAATCTGTAAAGATCTCTGAACCCCCAGAGGGCTCTTCTGACGGTGAGCCTGTGGTATTGAAGAAGGGTTCTTCGATGGCTTGGGTTCGGGAAGATGCAGATGGAAGAAGGCACATTTGGATGAGTAAGGCAGATGGGTCTGAGGGTCGGATGCTTGTGGAGAATGTGTTTGATGTGGTTTGGTTTGGGAAGTAGAGTGGTTGGTACATCGGACAAGTTCTGCAAATCTTCGGACATTTCCTTAATATCAACCTGATCTTAACTACCGAAACTGCTAAATCAATCCCGTCACACCAAAACATAACCAAGGAAAAATCCCGCCACCAAAGCGGGATTTTCACATTCTCTAAAATTACGCTCTTGAAACGTAAGAAGAATCAGTTGTATTGATGATCAATACGTCTCCTTCATTCACAAAGAACGGTACGTTAACTGTAACACCAGTCTCCATAATAGCAGGCTTGGAACCGCCGGAAGCTGTGTCGCCTTTGATACCTGGTTCTGTTTCAGCCACTTTCAGTTCTACTGTATTGGGAAGCTCCACACCAAGAGTCTCGCTGTGGTACATCATAATTGCAACTTCCATGTTTTCTTTCAAGAACTTCAATTCGTACTCGATTTGAGCTGCTGGAAGTTCCAACTGGTCGTAGGATTCATTATCCATGAATACGTGCATATCGCCATTTGCATAAAGGTATTGCATTTTACGGTTGTCTATTTGTGCTTTTGCCACTTTTTCACCAGCACGGAAAGTTTTTTCCTGGATGGCACCGTTACGTAGGTTACGTAATTTGGAACGTACGAATGCTGCTCCTTTTCCTGGCTTTACATGTTGGAAATCCATAACACGCCAAATGCCGTTATCCACTTCAATTGTTAAACCTGTACGAAAATCGTTTACTGAAATCATTTTTATAGTTCCTCCTAAAGCTTATGTAAAATAATGCACTAATCGTATTGTATCCTTGAGTGCCTCACTCTAGTCTACACCACGCTAGATACATTTTTACAAAATAATAAGTTCTTTTGTAGAGAAGGAAAGTGTTTCGTTACCTGTTTCTGTAACAATCGTATCGTCCTCGATACGCACTCCGCCCAATCCAGCAACATAAATACCCGGTTCTACTGTTACAACCATTCCAGGCTCTAAGACAGTATCCGATTTCATGGATAAAGAAGGTCCTTCATGTACTTCCATTCCAAGTCCGTGACCTGTAGAATGTCCGAAATACTCTCCGTAGCCTTTTTCCGTAATATAATCACGCGTAAGTGCATCCGCTTCACGGCCGGTGATCCCCGCCTTGATGCCTCTCATGCCTCTTAATTGTGCTTCCAATACGATATCATAGATGGTTCTCAGCTCATCGCTCGGCTCACCCACAGCAAGTGTTCTTGTAATATCAGAGTTGAAGCCTTTATAGTAGGCACCAAAATCAAGAGTTACAAACTCACCCTTTTCAATCACTTTATCTGAAGCGACACCATGTGGCAGGGCAGAACGGTAGCCGGAAGCCACGATAATATCAAAGGATGAAGAAACAGCGCCTTGCTTTCTCATGAAAAATTCTAACTCGTTGGAAACATCCAATTCCGTCAGACCAGGCTTGATGTATGTAAGTATGTGCTCAAAAGCTGCGTCAGCAATTTGTGTAGCTTCCTTTAATATCTTAATCTCTTGTTCACTCTTAATCAAGCGTAACTTTTCAATCCCACCTGAAACAGGGACAAGATCCGCTTTAATGGTTGTTTTATAGTTAAGATATGTGGAAAAAGTGACATGGTCCTGCTCGAAGCCAAGCTTGGCAACACCAAGATCTTTTACTACAGTTGCGATTTCGTCTACAAGTCCGCCTTTATGTTGGACTATTTCAAAGCCTTCGCATTGTTTGGCAGCCTGCTCTGTATATCTGAAATCTGTAATGAATACGGCTTTATCTTCTGTTACGATAGCCACACCTGCTGAACCTGTGAAACCTGTGATGTATTGACGGTTTTTCCCGCTGGTTACAAGTAATGCATCAATTCCGGAACCTTGAAAGCTCTCTCTAAGTTTTGTTAATTTTGTCATCTTGCTTTTCCCCCTTATTCTGATTCAATAATGCCATTAAAGCCAGTTCGTAACCGTAAAAGCCAAGGCCAATGATTTGGCCAGTGGTTACAGGTGCGGTGACGGATGTATGTCTGAATTCTTCCCGCTTATGTATGTTGGAGATATGTACTTCCATTACCGGTATGGTGATGCTAGCAATGGCATCGCGGATGGCATAGCTGTAATGGGTAAAGGCGCCAGGGTTCATCACAATCCCATCATAGCGACCTTCCGCATCATGGAGCTTATCTATAAGCTCTCCTTCGTGATTACTTTGAAAAGAATCCAGTTCACACGAATGATTTTTTGCGAATGTCTGAAGTTGCGCTTCCAGATCCTGCAATGTCTGACTACCGTAAACTGCGGGTTCCCTTAGTCCTAATCGGTTTAGGTTAGGCCCGTTAAGAACAAGTAAGCGCATTCTTGAGTCTCCTTTTCCTATGAAATTAACTAAAAACGACACCCGAATCCAAAAAGAAAAGAATGTCCAATTACTGAACATTCTATCACATTACGCTATTCCCTACTACTCATTCGACGAGGATTGTGCCTGTTGTTTCGAGCGCTGATCTTGGTTCTGCATTTCATTGTACTCAAAAGAGATGGAGTATCCAACAAAAACCCCGAACAGAATGTATAAGCATACATTTGTGACGTTCGTATCAAGTGTAAGTTCCATTACCGTCTTAATAGATGGAAACATGGGATTAAGGAGAAAGAAAACAAGTCCCCATAGTGCAATCCCATATACGATACCGATCCAGAACTGCTGGAATTTTTTTAGTATGGCTGCATAAATGAGGGCTGCCCCGATGCCAAATAACCCCAGGAGGATTACGCTGATAATATGGCCGAGCCAACCTTTTTTCCAATCCCCCAACGCCCAAGGCTGAAGTACGACATTCGGACTGATTTCGGTGAAGCTGAACATATAGGCAAAATAACCGATCATACTCCATAACACGCCACCAATAAATCCAGTAATGATGACTTTTGTCATAAAACTCATTGGCTCTTCTCTTTTGTTCTGTTCCAATTGCTTGTTTTCACTCATGATATGCTTCCTCTCTTCCACATTTATAAACATATCTTTCCATAAGAAAAGCAGAACCATACAAAAACAAATGAGTTTTTAAAACAAACAATCTCAAGGAGTAGAGGTTTTTTGAAGATTCGGGTAGAATATTAAGTAATAGAAATTTTTTCTTCTTAGAAAAGTTAGGTTGGTGCTAATATGTCAAAAGACTCAAAACCTGTTTATGGAGGACAGGCTGTGGTGGAAGGTGTAATGTTCGGTGGTAAACGCCATTACGTGACAGCAATTCGCAGAAAAGATGATTCCATTGAATACCTTCATGTACCAAGAAAATCAAATCCTACATTACAGTCTCTAAAAAAGATTCCTTTTATACGCGGGATTGTTGCCATAGTGGAAGCGGCCGGTAACGGATCCAAGCATCTGAATTTCTCCACGGAACGGTATGATGTGGATCCAAGTCAAGATGAGGAAGAGATTTATAACAAAAAAGAACCTTCCAAGCTGGAAATGATTTTAAGTGTAGCAGCAGTCGGAATTTTATCCTTTATTTTTGGAAAATTCATTTTCACCCTTGTGCCTGTTTTTTTGGCTGAATTGACAAAACCGATATTCCCCGGCGATTTTGCTCAGGTTTTAGTAGAAACAGTTTTTAAACTGATGCTTTTATTGGCATACATATACTTCATATCCTTCACCCCAATCATAAAAAGGGTATTTCAATATCATGGTGCCGAGCATAAAGTGATTAATGCTTACGAAAACGGGAAAGAATTAACTGTAAGCAATATCCAGGCTCAATCAAGATTGCATTACAGATGCGGTAGCAGTTTTATCCTGTTCACAGTTATTGTCGGATTCTTCGTGTATTTAACTGTACCGCTGGATCCTCTGTGGTTGCGAGTAGTCAACCGTCTAGCTCTTATACCTGTCGTTCTGGGAATTTCATTTGAAGTGTTACAGCTTACTAACAAAGTCCGTGATATTCCTGTTTTAAAAGTTTTAGGTTATCCTGGACTTTGGTTGCAACTATTAACAACTAAGGAACCAGCTGACGACCAAGTGGAAGTGGCCATCCTTTCCTTCAACAGACTTCTGGAGTTGGAGCAAGATTCAGAGAAAAAGATTACCGAAGAAATAGTATAAAAATCCGCAACAAGCCTTATCCTAGAAAATATACTATTAAAACAATCAGTTGTGGTAACCGTTGAAACAAGCATACTGGTTACCTGGGAGGTGGCGAAAATGAAAAGAAGCTATCGAAAACCGATATTCTATACCCTCGTTTCCTTAGCAGCTTTTTATTTAATCATTCAGTTATTCAGCAATCCAGGAGGGTTATTTACAAATCTTCTTCTAATTGTAGGAGGGGCAACCGTTTTTTACTTGATTTTTCGCTATTTCATCCAAGGAAAAATTGGAGGGAAAACGGATTCCAGGTATAGTAAGGCTGTCAAGCAATCGAAAAAAAGATATGCCTCCACAGCAAGTGCAAAGCCGAATGTAAGTCCTATTACAAGCAGGGACCGCGCAAGCTCCAAACCGTCCGTTCCAAAACGTAAATCCCCTTCCCATCTGACCGTCATTGAAGGGAAAAAGGGCAAAAAGAAAAACCGAGCTTTCTTTTAAATAGAGAAGCTCGGTTTTTTATTTTAGGCTGTTTTCGTAAACTTTGTTGCTATTTCGTATTTTTATAACAACCGTAATAATTGTTACTGTCGTGCTCTTTTCTTGGTTATTCGGAAAAACTGAATGATATTTTGAAAGTAGATAAACGGTAAAAAGTCCAAATGCCGACTTTTTACTAGTAAATAGCAACAATCTTTTAGAAAAGAGCTTTATTTTATAATGAGCTGGTTTCTAGCTGTTGATTGGAGGGTAGCGACAATCTTGAGGTCCGGGGAAAGCAACAGCGGTGTTTAACAGAACCATCCTAATAAAAAGCACATTTAGTAACACCACTTCATTAAAAAAGCCTCTGCTCTCTTCTTCCCAATCTCCACAAGCCCTCTTTTTCGCTCCTCAGTCAACGCAAATTCCGTAATCGCGATATGGTCCATTGGAATAAAGATAACATCCTTCTCGTGACGACTTGATATATGCTTCGCATCATGCGCATCCTTCATCGTTTCAAACAATGCGCCAAACATCGTGATGGCATTGTTAATCTGATTGACTGGACGATCCTCTTGTTTCGCGCTGAGCTGGATGCCGAGTACAGGTCGCACTTTCGGTATGCGATCATTATCAAAAAGCCAAATCGGGAAATTACTTAACACTCCTCCATCAACAAATAGATGTGTGACCCCTTTTCCCTTAATTTTAACCGGTTCAAAAAAGTAAGGAATGCTGCAGCTCAGCCTTACAGCTTTTGCAACAGAGAATTTCTTAGGATCAATATTATATTTCGGCAAATCATCCGGGAGGACAGCGATGGTACCACTGGTCAGATCGGAAGCAATAATTCTGAGCTGGTCCTTTGGAAGGTCTCCAAACGTCCTTATACCTTTGTCAGCAAGCTTCTGTTCTAGCCATCTCTCTAACACATCCCCTTTATACAATCCAAGCCTCCAATATAAAAGGAGCCACTTGGTAATCGGTGAAGGCAAAAAAGTCCTTCTTTGATCCAGGAAATTCATAATGTCGGTTTCATCTAGCATGTTATAGATTTCATTTGAGGAATAGCCTGCCGCTGTAAAAGCAGCAACTATGGAGCCCGCGCTAGTCCCCGCTAATCGCTGGAACTGCAAGCCCCTTTCCTCCACAGCCTGTAAGGCTCCGATAAGCGCAAAACCTTTAATCCCGCCACCAGAAAAAACACCATCTATCTTCAATGGAACCCCCTCCATCACACTGAACCGGATTTCTTCCTTTTACATCTTTAATAAGTAAGAGAGGGAAATATACCGAATAACCTTATTAATACAAAAAAGAGACAGACCTTATTGCCCGAAGGCCGGTCCATCTCCCTGATTATTCTCCGCTTTTCTTAATGAAACAACGGGAAAATACCTATTGATTTTCTTCATTCTGTTTTTGAATCGTCTGAAGTGCTTCCACACGCTCTTTTTCTTCTTCGAAGTATTGAACCAAGTCACCGATCCGGTCAATCGCATTCCAGCTTAAGTGATGTTCAATTCCTTCTACATCTTCGTAGATATTTTCTTCGTCCACACCTATAACACGTAAGAACTGCTCCAGCAGTTCGTGACGATATACTAATCGCTTACCGATTTTCTTCCCCTTGGAGGTCAGAACAAGTCCACGATATTTTTCATAGATTAAGTATTGATCCTTATCGAGCTTCTGGACCATTTTTGTTACAGAAGAGGGATGTACCGCCAATGCCTCGGCAATGTCTGATACTCGGGCATATCCTTTATCTTCAATCAACATGTAAATCTGTTCTATGTAGTCTTCCATACTTGGGGTAGGCATAATATCCCTCCATTTCCAATCCACGTACTAAGCCGTCATTTTAAATGATACCCTAACTTCCCTGGGTTGACAAGTTAGGGTATTGTTACAGGATGGCCTTTACCAACTACTTTATAAACGTATAGAACAATCAAACCTTCCCCGTGCTTTTCATATTCATAAGCGTTAAAAATCAGAATCTGCACGTTAACATTAATTTTTGTAAAAAAGAGCACACCCATAGGGATGTACTCTTTCCAGCTTAAACGCTTAGTTATTATAATCCACACTTCAGCTGAGCGCCGCAATCCGTACATGAATTGCATCCGCCAATTTCCTTAACAGTTCCAACACGGCAAACCGGACAAGTATTTCCGACTTCCGATCCGTATTGGACATTGGTGGAACGCAGATCGTTGATTGTTTCTACAAGCACAACCGGCTTTTTTACTACGTCTTCCATCTGGATCTGTTCGCTTGCTTCATCCATTGTGTTCTCTTCTGCTTTCAGCGTCAGCACTTGGGAGTCACGGCTACCATCCACATATACGGTACCACCCTTAGCCCCACCTTTGTATAGGCGTTCGTACACTTTTTTTACTTGATCAACCGTATATCCTTTTGGTGCGTTCACCGTTTTGGAAATGGAGCTGTCAATCCAATTCTGGATAATGCATTGTACATCGGCATGGGCTGACGGTGCCAATTCCATTGCAGAAATGAACCAGTTCGGCAGATTTTCTGCATCCGCTTCAGGGTTAGCATCCAGGTATTCTTGAACGATGTCCGCTTTTACTTCAATGAACTTACCTAGTCTTCCACTGCGGAAGTAAGAGAAGGAGAAGTACGGCTCAAGACCCGTGGAAACCCCTACCATCGTTCCAGTTGAACCAGTCGGTGCCACCGTTAACAAGTGAGAGTTACGGATACCTGATGTCAGGATACCCTCTTTGATATCTTCAGGCATTTTGCTCATGAAGCCTGTTTTAGTGAATGCTTGACGAAGACGATTTGTCTCTTCCTCAGTTGCACCTGTCAGGAATGGGAAGCTTCCCTTTTCTTTTCCAAGGTCAACAGATGCACGATAAGCTGTAACAGCTATCGTTTCGAACACTTTGTCTACCAGCTCGTTTCCTTTTTCGGAGCCGTATTCCGTTTCACAATAGATCAGAAGGTCATGCATCCCCATTACACCAAGGCCAACACGTCGCTCTCCCAATGCCTGCTTTTTATTTTCTTCGAGGAAGTATGGTGTCGCATCAATTACGTTATCCTGCATTCTTACGCCGACTTCTACTGTTTGCTTAAGCTTTTCAAAGTTTACTGTTTTTGTTTCCTTGTCCGCAAATTGAGCCAAGTTGACGGCTGCTAAATTACAGACGGAAAATGGTGCTAAGGGTTGTTCCCCACATGGGTTGGTTGCTACAACCTTTTGTCCGTATGCTTTTGCATTTGTCATATCATTGGCATTGTCGATAAAGAAGATTCCTGGCTCTGCAGAGTAAGTTGCACAGATATTGACTAGGTTCCAAAGCTCTTTTGCTTTGATCTTTCTGTACACTCGTACCTTATGGCCAAGTTTTTCCCACTCTCGAACGTCTCCAACCTCTGACCATTGTTCATTATAGATGGCCATTTCTTCTTTATCGTATGCTTCGACATCAGGAAAACGAAGATCGAAGTCTGCATCGTTCTCAACAGCATCCATGAACTCTTTCGTTAGAGTGATGGAAATGTTAGCACCTGTCAAAAATTCAGAGTTATGAACGGTGTAAGTACCGCCTACTTTCAGCTTCTGCTCTGCATCTTTGATGATGGCGTCTGTAAATCCACCGTAGCCAGGGATGTGCTTGAAGTTCGTAACAGATTGGTACATCGTGATTTCCTGGTCTGTCAACGGAGTGAACTTCAACTTGTCCTCTGCCGCTTTTTTGATACTTTCATCATTTGTATTTTCAATAAGGTAGCGTAGAATTCTAGGGTTTTGCATTTTGGAGATGATAAATTCTACGATATCTGGATGCCAGTCTGCTAACATAATCATTTGAGCTCCACGTCTTGAACCACCCTGTTCCACAAGATGTGTCAACTTTGCAATGTCATCCAACCAGGATACACTACCAGAGGATTTTCCGTTCACCCCTCTTGCAAGCGCGTTTCGTGGACGAAGCGTTGATCCGTTTGTACCAACCCCGCCACCGCGGCTCATGATTTCCATCACTTGTTTACGGTGTTCCGAAATTCCTTCACGGGAATCCTGTACGAATGGCATCACGTAACAGTTGAAGTAAGTTACATCTGTGTCTGCCCCCGCACCGTACAACACGCGTCCTGCAGGTACAAAGTTCATGTTGACCAGTTCATGATAGAACTTCTCAAACCATTCTTGGCGCTTCTCTTCTGTCGTCTCTACTGCTGCCAAGCCTTTAGCGTTACGTTTGGCAATCTGCTCGTAGAAAACTTCAAGCGGCTTTTCAATGACATCCAGGGAACGAACGACTACGCCCGTTTCTACTTCCCCTTGCTTAGTCAAAACTCCACGGTATTCTTCTTCAATTAATACGGAAGCTTTTTTGGTAGACCAGTCTATGTCTTGTATGTAACCAAGACCTCTTGCAGGGAATTTGGGATCTTCCTTTATCGTTAACACTACGAAGTCTCCAGCTGTAAGCGTTACTTTCTCAGTATCTTTGAATGCATAACGATCGAGCATGACCAGGCGGGAAACACCTTTGTGTGTAGTGGTCATGTCCTCTGTAATGGGGTGTACTTGAGGAAACAAGCCGATGTCCTTGTTCAAGCGTTCTACATTAATTTTTAGTTTGGTTTCATTTATCGCTATCGTCATTATTACAACTCCTCTAAAACTAGTAGTTCTACCAAAAATTACTTCTGTAAAATTTGTTTGTACACATAAGGTATCATATCTCCCCACATATTATCAATATATAGTATTTAAAATATTTTCGACACTACTATATATTGATTTTGCGCAGAAAAAATCTAAATTTGTCAAATTGTAAAAGCGTCAATTTCATGAGGAATATCAAGAGAAACGAAGATAATATTCTAATTTTCATTAATAATGACTTTTTTTGTCGCTTGCGCATTTTTACGAAATATAGCGAGGCTTATATATCAACGTTTTAAGAATATCCTTCCTTTTTGACGAAAAAAATTTTTATATTTATTTATTTGACACTTACACATATAGTCGACCTTGTTCACTACCCTACTACATGTAGTGCAAAACAAAAAGATAACGAGAAATATGCTCCTCGTTATCTTTTATAATTCCACTCATCGGTAGAATATTTCTTTTCCATGATGGCATGAACTTCCGCGAGTTCCGCTTCTGTCAGCTCATGTGGTTCGAGAGTGATGTTCAATCCCTTTTCGAATCCTTCATAGAATGCTTTTTTTGCTTCCTCAATCGTGACGGGGGTTTCCCTAAGGGCATTGATCGCCACCGCTTTATTTTTGAAATTCTTCTGCATGCGTTCCTTTACTCGTTCACTTGGGTAGTTGAACAGACTGAATAGTAGGTCTTCATCAATCTCGAGAAGAATGGAGCCGTGCTGAAGGATCACACCCTTTTGACGGGTCTGGGCACTTCCTGCGACCTTTCTTCCCTCCACAACAAGCTCATACCAGGACGGTGCGTCGAAGCACACGGCAGAACGGGGATTTTTCAGCCCTTGCTTTTCCTCTTCCGTTCTTGGGATAGCGAAGTATGCATCCAACCCAAGTGCTTTGAAGCCTTCGAGGATCCCTTCAGATATTACCCGGTACGCTTCTGTCACCGTTTTCGGCATTTCTGGATGTTCTTCAGAGACGATGACACTATACGTCAATTCCTTGTCGTGTAGAACCCCACGTCCGCCGGTAGGTCTTCTGACAAATCCGAGCCCGGCTTCTTTCACTCGTTCCATATTTATTTCTTTTTCTACTTTTTGAAAGTATCCAACTGATAATGTCGGCGGATTCCAGCCATAAAAACGGATGGTTGGCGGAATTTTCCCTTCACTGTGCCAATCTAGTAATGCTTCATCTAGCGCCATGTTAAATGCAGGTGATTGATCCTTTGAATCAATAAACCTCCAGATTTCTTTCGTCATGATATGTACCTCATTTATTTCTGTATGATGAATTAGTCTACCAAAACTCCCTTGCAATTACAAAGTTAAAGCTTGGCAGTTTTTTAATGTAGATAGTAGAAAAGGATGACATTTTGGTCGAGCTTTTATATAATATACTTTGGTAGAAAAAGAAAAAGAGGGGTTGTCTAGTTTGGCTTTATACGTAACGTTAGGAATCTTGGCAGCATTTATTGTCTATTCAGTGATCATGTTCATCTACCAACGTAAAATTCTAACAACCTTAACGGAAGAAGAATTTCGCGCTGGTTACCGTAAAGCTCAACTGATTGATGTTCGTGAAACGAAAGAGTATGATGGCGGACACATCTTGGGCGCAAGAAACATTCCTCTATCTCAGCTTAAAATGAGAATCAAAGAGGTTCGTCCAGATCAACCAATCTATATTTATTGCCAGAACACCATGCGCAGTGGCCGCGCAGCTCATATGCTGAAACGCAAAGGCTATACACAGCTTTATCAACTTAAAGGTGGGTTCAAGCGCTGGGGCGGTAAAATCAGAACGAAGAATTAATAGTTAAGAGCACTTGCAGAGAGAGTTACTGCCAGTGCTCTTTTTTGTTTATTGGACGGTGTGGTTTAACGTCTCGTTGATCTGGTCAATATGACGACGCTCATGGAATCCAACTAATTGTACCCATTGCTGTGCGGAGAGATCGCCAATCCAACGATGATTGAACCCGTATTTATGTAAAGCTTCTTCGTCCACTTCCTGGATGAAGGTGTTAAGGTTGTTTCTGGATTGCTCCAACAGATCGACTAATTCTGCTTTCGTATATGGGTGTTCAGATGGTGTGATGTCTTCTGGCGCTTCCACTTTATATGTTCTATTAGAGAGCATTTTTGCAAGATTCAATTCTTTCTCTTCTACTTCATTTTTCACTTCAATCGCTTTTCTTAAGCCGTTTGTAATTTTGTTTTCGATTAGGTAAAGGTGTTCAACGTTTTGAGAGACGGTCCATAAGTTTTCGTGCTTTTGGTGCAGTTGTTCTTCTGAGATCCCATCTAATAGTTCCAGCAGTTTTTCTCTTGCTTTATAGGTTTGCTCATAGTACATTTGCGTTCCCTCCCTTTGTTTCTAGTTATATCTTAAGGGTTTTTGGGGAGTTTGAGAAGTGATAAGTGGTGGAGGGTGAATGTAAGGCGGATTGAATGTTACGGATATCTATAAAATATGGAATATATCAGTAAAAATTTCAATATATCAATAATTTTTGAGTTTTATCAATAATTTTCACGATATATCAACAAAAATTCGATTATATCAATAATTCGACACAAACATGCAATTTCACCACTTTAGCAAGTTTTCAACTTCAAAAAAAAGAGAACAGGCGTCCCTGTCCTCTCCAATCAAAACAATATTTACGCTTCCTTCTTATAGCGCAACACAGGCTTACGCGCCGCTAACGTTTCATCCAATCTCTTAATCACTGTAGTGTGAGGTGCTTCTTGCACCACTTCTGGATTTTCTTCCGCTTCACGCGCAATCTGGATCATCGCTTCGATGAAGGAATCCAATGTTTCTTTTGATTCGGTTTCCGTCGGCTCGATCATGATACACTCTTCCACATTCAATGGGAAGTAGATGGTTGGCGGGTGGTAGCCGAAGTCAAGCAGGCGTTTGGCGATATCCAATGTACGAACGCCAAGCTTTTTCTGACGCTTACCACTCAATACAAATTCATGTTTGCAATGTCTGTCAAACGGCAAGTCATAATGCTCTGCAAGGCGACGCATCATGTAGTTCGCATTCAGTACAGCATATTCTGTTACTGCTTTCAGTCCATCCGGCCCCATACTTCTAATATAAGTGTACGCACGAACGTTGATGCCAAAGTTTCCGTAGAAAGGTTTCACACGGCCGATTGAATCCGGACGATCGTAATCGAAACCGAATGTGCCGTCTTCTTTTTTCACCACTTGCGGTTTTGGCAAATAAGGGATCAGATCCGCTTTTACACCAACCGGACCGGAACCTGGTCCACCGCCGCCGTGAGGACCTGTAAATGTTTTGTGCAAATTCAAGTGAACCACATCAAAGCCCATGTCCCCAGGGCGTGCCTTGCTCAATACCGCATTCAGGTTCGCTCCATCGTAATAGAGCTTTCCGCCTGCATCATGGATAATGCTGGCCATCTCAAGAATGTTTTCTTCAAATAGTCCAAGCGTGTTCGGGTTGGTCAGCATCAATGCAGCCGTATCTTTCCCTACCACTCTGCGAAGATCCTCTAGGTCTACTAAGCCGTTCTCGTCGGATTTTACGGTAATAGTTTCAAAACCGGCTACTGTTGCAGATGCCGGGTTTGTTCCGTGTGCGGAATCAGGAACGATTACTTTTGTACGGTTATGATCGTTGTTCGCTTCATGGAAGGCACGGATCATCATAAGTCCTGTCCACTCACCATGTGCTCCTGCTGCAGGTTGAAGTGTTACTTCGTCCATTCCAGTGATTTCAATTAGGTGTTCCTGCAGGTCATGCATCAATTCCAATGCACCTTGGACAGTTGATTCGTCCTGAAGTGGGTGGATATGCGCGAATCCTGGGAATCGTGCAACGTTTTCGTTTATTTTCGGATTATATTTCATCGTACATGAACCTAGAGGATAGAAGCCGGAATCCACCCCGTGGTTACGATTACTCAGCGCTGTATAATGGCGCATAATATCAAGCTCGGAAACTTCCGGTAGTTCCGGTGCTTCCTCGCGGATGAATTCAGCAGGGAAAAGTTCCGCTAAATCTACTTCTGGTACATCGTTTTCAGGCAGGCTGTATCCGATACGACCTTCTCTGGACATTTCAAAAATGAGTGGTTGATTTTGCTTTTTCATTGTTGATGAGCCCCCATTTCTCTCGCTAGTGTGTCGATTTCCTCTTTTGTACGCAATTCCGTTACGGCAAGTAGCATATGGTTTTCAAGCTCAGGATAGTAAGTACCCAAGTCATAACCACCGATCAAACCTTTTTCGAGAAGCTTGCGGTTGACTTCTTTGATTGGAGTGGACAACTTCACGACAAATTCGTTAAAGAATGCTCCGGTGAATGTTACTTCAAGCCCCGCCGCTTCTAATGTACGCTTAGCATATTGCGCTTTTTGGATGTTTTGTACGGCCATTTCCTTCACACCTTTTTTGCCAAGTGCCGTCATGGCAACAGAGGCAGCAAGTGCGTTCAATGCTTGGTTTGAGCAAATGTTGGAAGTAGCTTTGTCACGGCGGATATGTTGTTCACGTGCTTGAAGCGTCAGAACAAATCCGCGTTGGCCTTCCTCGTCCACTGTTTGTCCTACTAATCTACCAGGAACCTTACGCATCAATTTGGATGTTACTGAAAAATAACCACAGTGCGGTCCACCGAATTGAGTCGGGATACCGAATGGCTGTGCATCACCAGTTACAATATCAGCGCCGAATTTTCCTGGAGGTGTCAATGCTCCAAGTGCCAATGGGTTGGAGGAAACAACGAACATTCCCTTATCTGTATGAGCAAGCTTTTCAATTTCTTGAAGAGGTTCGATTTGACCGAAGAAGTTCGGATATTGAACCATTACTGCCGCAACGTCACTGGACATCATTTCTTCTAGTGCAGCGACATCGGTCACTCCGTTTTTCGTTGGAATTTCTACCACTTCCACATATTGACCTTTGGCATACGATGTAACCACCGCTTTTGCTTCAGGATGTACAGCGCCTGAAATTAGCACTTTCTTCTTTTTGGTATGACCGCATGCAAGCATCGCCGCTTCTGCAAAGGCTGTTGGACCGTCATACATGGAGGAGTTTGCCACATCCATGCCAGTCAATTCGCAAATCATCGTCTGAAATTCAAAGATTGCTTGCAGCTCCCCTTGTGAAATCTCAGGCTGGTAAGGTGTATAGGCTGTGTAAAATTCAGAACGGGAAATGACATGGTCCACGATGACAGGCATATAGTGATCGTAAACGCCAGCTCCTAAGAAGGATGCGTGTTTGCGTAAATCCTTGTTCTTCGCTGCCATATCAGTAAGCTCACGCATCAATTCTGATTCAGATTTTGCCTTTTTGATTTTTAGTTCTCCGTCAAAGCGGACGCTTTCAGGGATATCCGAGAATAGTTCTTGTATGTTTTCTACACCGATTACTTGCAGTATTTCCTGAATGTCTTGGTCTGTCATCGGTAAATAACGATGTTTCATGTGAGTTCCCCTCTCCGGTTCGTTTTGGGTTTTTAATTTCATGTTATAAACTGCTTTAAAAGTTTGACCGTTTCTTTACGCTGCAGGCACTCGTCTTCCACGGGGAGGGCCGGGAGCCTCCTCGGCAAGCCTGCGGGGTCTCCCGTTTCCCTCTATCTCCCGCTGGAGTCGAGTGCCTTCCGCTCCAATCCACTTGTTCGTCTAACTTCTTTTAAAACTACAAAGTTAGAAGAAGTACCTTTTATAAAAAGTGTCTAGTTTTTTGGTCGTTGGTAGAAAGGTGTTTTGACCACTTTCGCTTTCAGACGTTTTTTGCGCACCTGTACTTCCACTTCGGTATCAAGCTCCGTGAATTCTTTATCCACTAGCGCCAGGCCGATATTTTTCTTTAAGGTAGGAGACTGTGTACCAGTGGTCACTTCTCCGATTTTCTTATCCCCGACAAACACTTCATAGCCGTGTCGTGGAATTCCTTTGTCGATCATTTCAATTCCCACTATCCGTCGAGGGGCACCGTTTTCTCTTTGTTCTTTCAATACTTCTTTTCCTAAGAAATCTTCTTCTTTGTTCGTTTTTACTGCAAAACCTATACCTGCCTCTAGCGGTGTAATATCCTTTGTAAGTTCCTGGCCGTATAGAGCTAGATTTGCTTCAAAGCGAAGCGTATCACGGGACCCTAATCCGCAAGGTACAAGTCCATCTTCTTTGCCGGCCTCAAGCAATGTGTTCCATAGCTGAACAGCATCTTCCTGCTGACAGTAAATTTCAAATCCGTCTTCTCCTGTGTACCCGGTTCTAGAAACAAGTGCAGATACACCATTGATATCTACCTTTTCATTAAATTTAAAAAACTTGATTGTTGAAAGGTCTGTGCTTGTCAGCTTTTGAAGGACTTTCTCTGCTAAAGGGCCCTGAATCGCCAGCTGTGCGATGCTTTCAGAGATATTCGTTACTTCCACTTCTTCTGTGGCATGGCTTTTTAACCAATCAAAATCTTTTTCAATATTGGATGCATTCACGACAAGCAAGTAATCTTCGTCCGCTTTTTTATAAATAAGCAAGTCATCCACTGTTCCTCCGTCCGGATAGCACATCGCTGTGTACTGCGCGCCACCGTCTTTCAGTTTGGAAACATCATTTGTCATCATTTTCTGTAGGTAAGCAAGACTGTCTTTTCCTTTTACATCAATTTCTCCCATATGGGATACATCAAATAAACCGGCTTTGGTACGTACCGCTTCGTGCTCCTCTTTAATACTTGAAAATTGAACCGGCAGATCCCATCCACCAAAATCGATTGTTTTGGCACCATTCTCTTTATACACTTCATATAAAGGTGTTCTTTTAAGTTCAGTCATTACTTTTCTCCTCCTTTTACTAACCAAAAGAATTTAAACCTACTTATTTACCTTTTCTGCTCAAAAAAAGGACAGAAAAACTCCTTTTTCAAAAAGAGTTCTCTGTCCCTTGCACCTGAAAGTTTACCTTATGTAGAAGGCTTTCCCCTTTGGTGGTTTTTCCATGCAGAACATGAATAAACGCTCTCCAGAGTTGCGTCCAACAAGAGTCTTTTTGCCTGAGAGATTCACATTTAGTCTGCTTGCTCCTTCGGCGCTGCCACAAATTTTTGGACAGGCTCTCCCCTTGTTCTCATTCGCAATATAATATTTTTTTCAAACATGGTCATACTAAATATGAAGCTACAACATTCATGTTTATTTTGTTAGGTAAATCGTCTTTCAAAGCTCACTATTATCCTACCATTAGACAAAGGAATCTGGCAATACAAAAACACTTATCATTATTATTTTTATATAGCTAAATGTTCGGCTTTAAACAATTGATTTATCAATATTTACTAATGAAAACGCTATCCTTTTGCAACATACTATAAATTGGATAATTCAGAAAGGATGCACAGCGATGAATGTAGAGATTGTTTTTGATAAGGAGTGGCAGGAGGAACTGCTGAAACGCATGACAGATGATGGACCTTGGGCAAATTCCGAATTATTCAAACTAGCATTGGAAGTGGAAAACCATCTTAGCATCCCTGAGTTTGAAGGTTTGCTCGCTCCTTTCCACCTGCCACAGCTGACACCACTTCCCCACCAGTTGGAAGTAGCCAAAAATGTGGTAGAAGAAATGAATGGGAAAGCAATACTTGCCGATGAGGTAGGGCTTGGAAAAACGATTGAAGCTGGCCTCGTTTTAAAGGAGTATATGATTCGCGGATTGGTCAAGAAGGTATTGATTCTCGTACCGGCTTCCCTTGTCTCCCAATGGGCCATCGAATTGAATCAGAAATTCTACATTCCTGCAATCGCACAGCGTAAGAGCTATGTGTGGGAGCAGTGTGATGTGGTCGTCTCTTCGATTGATACTGCAAAGCGGAGTCCGCACCGTGAAATCATCAACAGCCTGGAGTATGACATGGTGATTATAGATGAGGCTCATAAACTGAAAAACAATAAAACCAAAAACTATGAATTTGTGCAGAATCTGAAGAAGAAGTTCTGCCTTTTATTAACTGCCACACCGATCCAAAATAAGGTCGAGGAGATATTCAATTTGGTGTCCCTCCTTAAACCTGGTCATTTGGGGAGTGAGAGCAATTTTGCCGAGGTGTTTCGTGCAAAAAACCGCAAGCTTGATAATGATGAATACTTAAAAGAGCTCGTTAACAAGGTGATGATCCGGAACAGACGTGGTGACACTGGAATTGATTGGCCTAAGCGGAATGTGGAGTCGTGCATCATCGAATTTACCAAAGAGGAACAGGATTTATATGATGCGATTAATCAATTGAAGGTCGATCCTTATGTACCTATTACCAGCCAATTCTCAATCATGACGTTACAGCGGGAGGCATGCAGTAGCAGAGAGGCCGTTTATTATACGGTAAAGAACATGATAGAGAGAAAGCAGCAAGAAAATCCACACTACCAACCGTCGCAGGGACTGCTTAATATTTTTGAAAAGATTGACCTGGTTGGACGGAATTCTAAAGCGGAAAAAGTGTTAGAGCTGATCCGTAAAGTGAATGACAAAGTCATTATCTTCACGGAATACAGAGCCACTCAGATGTACCTTCAATGGTTCCTGAAGCAGAACGGCATTACCTCCGTTCCGTTCCGAGGCGGCTTCAAGCGCGGGAAAAAGGATTGGATGCGGGAGCTGTTCAAAAATCATGTACAGGTATTGATTGCAACCGAGGCGGGAGGCGAAGGAATCAACCTTCAGTTCTGTAACTATATCATCAATTATGACCTTCCTTGGAATCCGATGAGGCTGGAGCAGCGAATTGGACGCATTCACAGGCTTGGACAGGAACGGGATGTTCATATCTACAATTTCGCCACAAGCAACACCGTCGAAGAGCATATACTAAAGCTGCTCTATGAAAAGATAAACCTGTTCGAGCGTGTCATCGGGGAGCTGGATGATATCTTGACGAAGATGGAGATCAAGAACCTGGAAGAGCATATTCAAGATATCATGCTCCACTCCAAGTCCGAGGGTGAAATGAAAATCAAAATGGAAAACCTCTCATCTATCATTGAATTTGCCGATCAGATGAAAAAGGAGGAAGAACCACATGCAGCAGCGGGAAATTCATAGGTTTTTGGAGCGTTATTTTACAGCAAACAGCTGTGAGATAGTCGAGAATACAAATAGTCATCTCGCCGTTCAGTTGACCATTGATATGGACAAGGAACTGATGAACCGTCCATTTTATTGGCACTATCTTGAAAAAACGGGCGGAGTGCCGAATCCGATGAAAATGACGTTGATTACCGACAGTAACCAGGCACCAGAAGACCTTAAAGGGGACCATGTCCATTTTGGATCCCCTAGGATGCATCAGATTTTCGAGTCCACAAAGAGTCTTGCAGGGTATATCAGACTGTATGAAAATGTTCAGGCGCATAACGGTGCGGGGCATCTTCCGCTTCATCCCTGGCTGAATGTGAATATGAAAGTAAGCTATCAATGTGATCGCAAGAAGGACGTGATCATGTCGCTAGGGATTCACCTGATTACGGGGACCATTTTGGAACGGTTCCAAGAAGAGGTAGGAAGGATGAACCTTACACCCAAAATACCTGATTTCTGTTTCACAATGACCCCTATCATCATGCCTGCTAGTGGACTATCAAGGCTTGAGCATTATGTGAATGGATTTATCGCAAGCCAGGATCACCAATGGGCAGATGAAGCGAGAAAAAGATGGGAAAAGGACCTTCAGCTTTTACAGCATTTTTATGAAGATGACGAAGAAAAGCCTGAAGCGTTCGAAACGGAGAAGAAGGCTCTACAGGAGCAGTATGAGCCGAAGATTCATGTAACGATTATTAACGGAGGACTTTTCTATTTAAGTCAGGGTTTTATAAACAAAATACACAATGGTAGATGAACCTACCATTGTGTATTTTGCGTGGTCCTACTAATGTTAGAGGCAATAGGGACGCCCCATTTTTTTGATTTCGAAATAGAATTCAGCTCCAATAATAGAAAATCCAGTACATATGTAGGAAGGTGACCATGCTATAGCCGCAAACCGCAGCCACACTCAACACTTTCAAAACGAACGATCTCAGTGTCAGATTTCTTTTGATGAATAACAATAACATTAACGAAATTCCTAATTTAAAGGAAATAAATAGAAGGGGGCTTGTTTCATAGAGGGCTTTCATTAGAGGATTTCCTTCTTCAATTAGTTGGAAGTGCAGTCCGTAGTAGGTGGCGGCCCCATCAAATATATTCAAAATGAGCAGCGCGATTAATAATTTCCTGACCATCCCCCTACCCCCTCGTTCATTTATAAGAACAATTATACCTTTTTCGTTCTTTATATAGCAACCGATTTGTTCTTTTTTAAGAACTATATATTTGTAATATTTTCTATTTTATCCATATTGATAGAAACCAATTCTGATTTTATTCGTCCAATAGATGAAGGGGGTGTAGTTTCATGAAAAAGATTACTGTATTATTAATACTTTTAATCATTGTGTCCGGATGTAATCCAATTCAAAATGGACCTATCTCATCTCAGACTGTGATTGATTGGGTGGATTTTGTCATTTGGGATGGGGTGGAATACAATCGCATCTATTCTGGAGCTATTTCTGATGAATCGTACATAGGGGAAAATATGGGAACCGTACAATATAAAGTAGCAGATGTAGTGAGGAATCCAAATTATAAGACCAAGGACGGGGACGCAGCTTTTCATGAGATAGGAACCGAGATATATGAGGTGAAGGGAGATTCGGAACTACTTGCAATAAAGGATTCAGATATAATAAATGGTTATTCCTTGTACTATCCACTTGAAGATGATAAATATGAGTACGGATGGAATTTTGAAGACATTCCTCTTGAAAGAGTAAAGAAAATCGAGATATATGATGTGGCTAATCCAGAAGATCCGACTCTAACGTCGGTATTAGAAGAACAAGAAGAACTTGATGGTTTAATTGCCATATTGAATATTAGCGATAAGGAGCAAGGCTATGAACCTGAATCCACGGATCGGGACCCTTCCGTATATGAACTTGTTTTCTACACAGACGATCCTGTAGCATTTCTACAGATGATCCAGCATGATGGAAAACACTATTTCTGGTACCCATGGGATGTTGCACTGCTGCCTGATGAGGTAGAAAGTTATATAAAGAAGGATGAATCAGCTGATTAAGAGAAAAGGAGTGAGTGCTAAACCAATGGTCTAGCGCACACTCCTTTCTATTTTTCAGAAACCGGGAAGCCACCTTTCGGGTATATACGTCCGTTAAGGTGGACCCACTCTACTAGTATTCTATTTGATCGGTATCCAGATCTCCGAGTAAAGATCTGGACTCGAAGGATCATCATCTGTGTACAATTCGAAATCAGGAGCACCAGAATGCTCGTAGCTGTTAGATGGAAACCACTCCGAGAAGATGCGCTTCCACGTGTCCTGCATGGCATGTGGCATCGGACCATGCACTTCAAAGACTACCCATTTTGAAGCAGGAATCTCTAACCTTTCCAATTCATCTGGGATGTCACCCTCCATGGCTGCAGATACCCAGTAGTCCATCACTTGCTCCGTTTTCATTTCTTCGGTGGTTCCTTCACATACACCAAGAACTCCTTTAATCGGACCATTATTTAACGTAAATAACATATCTGTGAACCCTTCTTGATTCACGTCCTGCCAGAACTTCGGAATCTCCATTGACTGCTCATCGTTGGTACAGGAAAATCTTCGCTTTTTCCCAGCCACTGTAAATGCCTCTTTGTTCACTACACTATACTTCATCGGTTCTGCCCCTTCCAATGTCACCTGGATGACCAGGCGGTTATAAGTTTGCAGCTTCCCTTCATGCCTCCGCACTTCGGTTGGAGAAGTGCCGTGTTGCCTGCGAAATGCTTTCGTGAAAGCCTCGGGAGTGTCGTAGCCATATTTGTAGGCTATGTCGATGATCTTACTGTCGGTTGTAAGTAGATCTTGTGCAGCAAGAGTCAACCTTCGCCTCCTCAGATATTCGGCAACGGAGGTATCTGTCAGCAATCCGAACGTCCGTTGAAAATGAAAGGAAGAAACATTCGCCTGCCGAGCTATATCCTTTATTGAAATATCCTCCAACAGATTCTCTTCCATATATTCGATTGCTCGTTGAATCGATTCCACCAACGCCATATTGCCCTCACTCCTTATGTCTATCCTATCAACGGAAACGATTGATTTCCTGTTCGTTTGTGCTCAGTTGTGACAGGTTATTTGAAGCGGATGACTTTCCATTCTATACCGTCATCTTCGTTCTCAACCGATCCGCTTCTCTGATATTGTCATGTAAATAAGATTCAGTCATCGGATGGTCCACTATTTCCTCGGTCGTCATCCAATGAACGGCCTCTACCTCATCCGGACTTTTCGGATAAGGCTCTCCACTCTGCCATTCACATAGGAAGACAATGTCCACTACCTCCCGACCATCCGCCAAAACAAAAGAGGTATTTCGCACATACGTCATCTTTTCCTGAACGCTGATGCCTACTTCCTCCATCAACTCTCGTCTCAAGGTCCGTTCCAAAATATCAGAGGAAGCTCCTTCTTTATCGACCGTTCCTCCAACAAAAGAAAGCATTCCAGCTGCATGCTCTTCTTTGTGGCTCCGCTCAATCATCAGCCATTTGTCCCCTCTGTACACAGCACCTTCCACATTAATGCAAAACATTATAATCCCCCTTATTTTCTGGCTTTAATAATTAGTGTCGATGGAAACTTGCGAGTCTTATAAAGAGAGTAGTAGCGGTCCAATTCTGGGGCTTCCTCATCTTTATATCTAGCTCCCACATCACTTTCCACTACCTTCTCAATGGTAAAGCCCGCTTGAATCAGTTCGTTTATGTAGGTTGCCAGTTTTCTTGTATGGATGGTCATCGGTGCATCTTCTCCTTTGAATTTTTCAAAGGTGTGCAGGCCTTCTTGCTGGTAAGAGCCTTCAAGTGTCATGATGCCGTTCTCACTTTTTATATGAGCATATAAAGGATGGTCCCAGCTGAAAAGGAAGCTTCCGTTTTCTTTCAGGTAAGAATGAATCAACTTCAAGGTTGCCGTCAAATCCGTTGTCCATCCCAAAGCATAAATAGAATAGACACAATCGAAATAATCTTTTGGAAGGTCTATTTCTTGTTCCATCGCGGCACAGTATAAGCGAGGAGCATGTCCTTTGAGTGTCTTTTCGGCAGTAAGTTTCTGTTGAGTAGAAAGATCCACTCCCCAAAGTTCGCCTGCTTGTTTTACCTCCGCCATATATTTTAAGGAATGACCACTCCCAAAACCAATATCCAACACCTTTTTATTTTTCAGGTCATCCAATAGTTTCAATTCATCTTCCGTCTGTGAAAACGGCCCATAACTCGGCAGGGCATCCACCCCGTTAAAATAATGTGCAACCTTGTCCCAACTTTTGCGATTGCTTTCCAATAGATGATTCATATGACTACCCCTTTATGTCTTTAATAAATGCAATTAATCTACTTGATTCCTTAAACCCCATCCCAATGTGGAAATCATAGCTTACATGGTTATCCAAATGGATGTCCGAACCAATTTGCTTGCAGCCCTTCTGTTTCAACCATTGTTTTCCAATTCCCACTAGCTTCCCAGAGTATCCTTTCCTTCTATGCTCTGGCTTCACATATACCCCTTCTATATACCCTGTCGGAGAGGATTCTGTTCCCTCCACATAATCCACTCTGATGGAGAGATGAATGAAGGATACAAACTCGGAACCTAAGCGGTAAAATAAAATTTTGTCCCGATTGGAAGCCATGATTTCATGAAAAGATTCATGAAGTTCCTCCGCTGTGCTTTCCGGCCAGAGATCTAAGGCCATTTCGGTGTAATACTCCTTATGATCGCTCAAAGCTTCCACTACGTTAGACTCCTTGTTTTCATTAAATGTGCTAAGTTCCAACTTAGCGAGTTGCTCCCCCCACGAAGCTATTTCCGTTTCTACAAAACCAGCATTCTCATACATCTTTTTTGCTACCTGGTTGTTCGGTTCATAGCCAAGCACGACAAATGGAATGGCTGTGGAGTTTGTGTTTCTTATGTCCTTCAGCACCTCATAAAGTGCTTCTTTTCCAAATCCTTTCCCTTGTGATTTTTCGTCTATCATTAGTCGGTAGATCCAGTAATTCCCGTCATCTGGATCAATCCCATACATCGCAAACCCCACCATCTCTTCTTCCGCATAAACTCCCATTGCTTTAAAGTCCAGTAAAAATTGTACCTGTGCAAGCGAATAGAGGTTGGATGCCACGAAGTTTTGTTGGTCCTCTGATACTTTTAATTGAATCGCTTTTTGCCAATTTTCCGCTGTTATTTGTCGTAATGTAATTTTCATGAATTTGTCTCTCTTCTATTTTTTAGTTTTCTTCATACCAATAGAATAGTGTGTATTTTCCCATTATTTTTTATGAAGGGTGATTAAGATGACTGAAAATAAAATAGATAAACGGATCCCCCAACCCATAAGAAGCGATGGCGCAGGAGCATTAGACCTCGGTCCCCGAAATGTATTGAGAGATCTACAGAATCCTGATCTGCTGGTGCCACCCAAAACGGATGCTGGTATCGTTCCAAATCTGCGTTTCTCCTTCTCGGATACATCTATGATTCTGAAACATGGTGGATGGTCCAGAGAAATAACGGTCAGAGAGCTTCCCATCGCCACCACGTTGGCTGGTGTAAATATGAGTCTGACCGCCGGTGGTGTCAGGGAACTTCATTGGCACAAAGAGGCGGAATGGTCCTATATGATACTCGGCCGCGCCCGCATTACAGCTGTAGACCAGAACGGAAAGAATTTCATTGCTGATGTCGGACCTGGTGACTTGTGGTATTTTCCACCTGGCATTCCCCATTCCATTCAAGGATTGGAACATTGTGAATTCCTTTTGGTTTTTGACTCCGGTGATTTTTCCGATTTAAGCACGCTCTCCATCTCCGACTGGTTCGCCCATACTCCAAAAGAAGTGTTATCTGCTAATTTCGGTGTTCCCGAGAACATATTTGACGACCGTCCAAAAGGGCAGCTATATATCTACCAAAGCGAGGTGCCAGGACCTCTTGAAACACAGGCTGTCCAGTCGCCTAACGGAAAAGTACCCCTGCCGTTCAAATATGAAATGCTAAAACAACCGCCACTAGAGTTTTCAGGCGGTTCCGTGCGTATTGTCGATTCCACCGTTTTCAAAATATCCAAAACTGTTGCCGCCGCCCTCGTCGAAGTAAAACCCGGTGGAATGCGGGAACTACACTGGCACCCGAACAACGATGAGTGGCAATATTACCTTACCGGAAAAGCACGCATGACCGTCTTCCTCGGGGACGGGACCGCCCGAACCTTTGATTATATGGCCGGCGATGTCGGTTACGTCCCCTTTGCGACTGGACACTACATCCAGAACACAGGTGATGAAACGGTCTGGTTCCTCGAAATGTTCAAAAGCGACCGGTTTGAGGACGTTTCCCTGGCCCAATGGATGGCACTGACACCAAGACAGCTGGTGGAAAGTAATGTTAATGTCAGTTCCTCTTTTACAAAGAACATACGGAAGGAAAAGGAGCCTGTAGTGAGGTTTCCGCCTTATACGTATAAGCTGAAGAATAATTAGAGATTGATGGAGAGCCCCCTTTGTTAATACTGAGTGGGTTCTTTTTTGTCTCCACGTCTATAACCTCTAATATTACTTCCACTTCCGGTAGCCTAAAACCTTCCCGTTTATATTTTCCAACGGAACCGCTCCGAAATTTCTGCTATCAAAGCTTCTCCACCAGGCATCCCCCAGGACGAAGACATGATCCTCAGGTATGGTGAATTTTTCTGTATCATATTCTTTCGAATCCTCAAATAATGGACGATTATAAACATTATCCAGACCTCTTCCATAAAACGCATCTAACTTCTTATCATCAATATATATTTGAGCATCTTTCAATTGAATTGTTTCTCCAGGCAACCCCACAATCCTTGATATATTTTTGGGTTCATTGTACTTATCAACCATACTTGGATCGATTTTCACCTCTTCAGGATAGGTATAATACACAACATCCCCACGGCTCACCCTATTCACTTCATAAAAGGCCGGATCAATGACAAGAAGATCCTTATAGAAATGATGATCTCCTCTATCCATGGCATCACTATGCCATTCATATAACATCATGTCCTCTTCATACACTACTCTATCAATGTCAGGCGAAGTAATTGGATCAGTAATTACGGAAGAGGTCGGCTCATAAAACGGCTTGATAATAAGTACCACCAACAACAAAGAGACACAAAGTGACATCACTAATCCAAATGTAAGGATGACCGATTTCCTTTTGGAAGGTTCTTTACTTATATTTTGGAATACAGCTTGTTTACGATTTTCAGAAAAAGACGCTTGTTGGAATATAGTAGTATCCATCTTTTTTCGAAGTTGCTTCAACTCTTGTTCAATCATTACCCCTACCTCCATCCGTATAGTGAACTCGCAATAGCTCTTTCCCTCTAGTCAGTCTTGTCTTGACAGTACTGAGGTTGGTATGAAGAAAACTGCTGATCTCCTTCAAGCTAAGTTCCTCATAATAAAAGAGGAAAACGACTTCCCTATATTTCAAAGGTAGGGCTAACACATATTCCGCCAAATCAATATTATGCTCTTTTTCTATAACCGTTTGTTCAGGTGTACTTGTATGGTCCGCAATCATCATGCCAAACATTTCAGAAATCTTCACTTTTCTAAAGTTCCAGCTTTTCAAATAATCCTTACATTTATTGATGGTGATCCTGTAAAGATAGGTTTTCACACTGGACTCGCCACGAAAACTATCCAGATTATTGAAATAGGTTATAAATACCTCCTGTGAAATATCTTCAGCTTTATTAAAATCCTTCACATAGGAATATGCCAATTTTACAATACTATTTCCATATTGATTCATGACATTTTCCAGATGTCTTTCTTTATGGTCAATAACATCCAAAGGTTCTTCCAAGGCTGCCTTCACCCTCTCTTCCATTCATTCACTTATGAGAGTTAGACGACACTACTCCCTCTGAAGTTTGGAAAATCTTTCTTTTAATTTTACCAAAAGAAAAAGCAGGAGAACTTCTTTTTTAAAAAAGAAATTCCCCCGCTCTGTATTTAGATGGCCCATTCTCCATCAGTCATTATTGTTTCTTTGACTCCGTCTGCCGTTTCCCCATCAATGCTCAACTTTTCTGAACCAATCATGAAGTCAACATGAATCATACTCGTATTGATTCGCTTTGCTTCTAGCTCTTCCTTGCTCATTTTTGCTCCGCCTTCAATATTGATTGGGTAGGCCGAGCCTAGTGCCAAGTGACAAGAGGCATTTTCATCAAACAGTGTATTATAGAAAATCACTTCTTGTTTGGAGACTGGTGAACTGTGCGGTACAAGCGCCACCTCACCTAAATGAAGTGCTCCTTCATCGGTTTCTAAAAGCTTTTTCAACACTTCATAACCTTGCTCCGCAGAAAACTCCACCACTTTTCCGTCCTTGAATGTGAGGGAGAAGTTGTCAACAAGGTTGCCGTTAAGGTTTAACGGTTTTGTGGAAGCTACCACTCCGTTTATTCCTGTTTTGACAGGTGCCGTAAAGACTTCCTCTGTTGGAAGGTTAGGAACAAAGTAAGTTCCTTGGTCGTTGTTCATTCCACCGCCAAGCCAAACTTGTTCTTTTGGAAGCTCGATGGTCAGGTCTGTTCCTGGTGCTTTGTAATGAAGCTTTTTGTATTTTTTCGTGTTCAGCACTTGCAGCTTTTCTTGCAAGGTTTTTATGTGCTTGTTCCACGCTTCTACAGGATCGTTTTCATTTATTCGCGTTACTTGGAAAATAGTTTCCCAAAGGCTTGCAACTTGTTCTTCCGGAGACTTTTCCGGATAAAGCTTGGCTGCCCATTCCTGTGACGGCACGGAAACGATTGCCCAGCTGACTTTGGCAGTTTGAATGTATTTTCTGTAGTTTTGCATGGCTTTTGCCTGTGCCTTATTAGAAATGGACACTCTTTCAGGGTCAACGTCTTTCAGAAGATCTGGATTGGAAGCAACGATTGACATAAATGCCGCTCCTTCTTCCGCCATCTCTTCCATTCCTCTAACTTTCCACTCTCGAACATGCCTGAGAGACTCGGTTGAGGCCGTTTCATATGTAATTTTCGTTAACTGTTCATCGTTCCATTCTGTATGTACGTATTTAGCACCTAGCTTGTACGCAATTTTTGCAACCTCCCTGACAAAAGGTGCGGCTGATATTGGTGCATTTATAACAAGCGGCTGGTTGGGTTGCAGGTTAATCCCAACTTTCAACGCAAGCTCAGCATATCTGGTCAATTTTTCTTGTATCACTAAGTATTACCTCCTTATGGTCGATGAGATTATTGTATCATAGGATCTCGGTTGTAGAATGTAGACTTGATGGAACATTTTTGGGGTTATGGGGGGATTATGACGATTTGTGGGGGGGAAACATCTACTTATGGTTGGAAAACCTTTTCGATTGGGGGGAAAACGAAATGTTGTGGGGGAATTAAAAATCATATGGGGGGAACAGATACTGTAAGTGGAGGGATTGGCAGCGCAAGTGGTGGGAATGGTGCTTGATAATGACGAGAAATTGGTTTTTAATGGGGGAAATCAATGGAAAGATATTAAATTGTCCTCATTTTTCGATAAAACTTTGCAAGAGATAATCATTTTCCCTGATGCGAGCCTTATCATAACTGCGAATTTTCAGTCTAACCTGCTAAACAATTCATACCGACAGAAAACAAAAAAAGCCAACCTCCCCCAAGGGAAAGTCAGCTTCTTACAATATTTCAATGCTTACACATTAAACTTCTCTTTAACAAATTCCACCACTTCTTCTGCTGTACCCATGCTCAAGATCTCTTCACGGTAGGAAGCAGCTTCTTCCTTGGAGATGCCACGCAATTGGCTTCGTGCAGGTAAGATGGATGTCGCACTCATGCTGAACTCGTCCAATCCAAGTCCAAGAAGAATTGGAATCGCGATTGGATCGCCAGCCATTTCTCCACACATGCCGGCCCATTTGCCGTTTTTGTGTGCAGCTTGGATGACATTATCCACTAGGCGTAAGATTGCCGGGTTGTATGGCTGATACAGATAGGAAACCTGCTCGTTCATACGGTCGGCTGCCATTGTGTATTGAATCAGGTCGTTTGTTCCGATACTGAAGAAATCAACTTCTTTTGCGAAAATATCAGCAAGTACTGCAGTAGATGGAATTTCCACCATGATACCAATCTCGATATTTTCGTTTACAGTCGTACCGTTCTTCACAAGCTTTTCTTTTTCTTCCATTAGAATTGCTTTTGCTTGGCGGAACTCGTCCAATGTCGCTATCATTGGGAACATGATTTTCAGGTTTCCATAAGAGCTAGCACGCAATAATGCACGAAGCTGGGTACGGAAGATATCCTGCTCCTCTAAGCAAAGGCGAATTGCACGGAATCCAAGGAATGGGTTCATTTCTTTAGGAAGGTTCAGATAAGGAAGTTCTTTATCTCCACCGATGTCCAATGTGCGGACTACAACTGGCTTTCCTTCCATGCTTTCAAGAACCTCTTTATAGGCTTTGTACTGCTCGTCCTCTGTTGGAAGTTCGGTTCTGCCCATGTATAAGAATTCTGTACGGTAAAGACCGACGCCTTCTCCGCCATTGGCAAGAACACCCTTCACATCTTTTGGCGTTCCGATATTTGCAGCAAGTTCGACTTCTTGTCCGTCAGAAGAAAGACTCTTCTCGTTTACAAGCTTTGCCCACTCTTTTTTCTGCTCTTCATGTTTTTGTTGCTTTTCCTTGTAAGTAGCAATTTCGTCTTCGGTCGGATCAACGATTACCACCCCATCTAAACCATCGACAATAACCATCGTGTCATTTTGAATGGTTTCCATGACATTCTTTGATCCAACTACTGCTGGAATTTCCATAGAACGTGCCATGATAGCAGAGTGAGACGTGCGTCCACCGATATCAGTCGTAAATGCTTTTACAAATTGACGGTTAAGTTGAGCCGTATCTGATGGCGTCAAATCTTCCGCAATAATGATAACTTCTTCCGAAATAAGTGCCGGGGTGGACACAGTAACACCCAATAAATGTGCCAGCACACGTTTTGTCACGTCGCGGATATCCGCTGCACGCTCCTTCATGTACTCATTGTCCATCTGCTCGAACATATTGATGAACATGCCAGCTGTTTCATCTAATGCGAACTCAGCATTCACATTGTCGCTTATAATTTTATCTTTAATTGGATTTAAAAGTTCTGGGTCACTTAATACAAGCAGGTGGGCAGAAAATATTTCAGCCTTGTCCGCTCCAAGCTCCTTGTGTGCGTGCTCCTTGATTTTTTCCAATTCCGTTTTAGAGATTTCTACTGCTTTTTCAAATCTTTCCACTTCCGCTTGGGCATTGTCGATTGTCTTTTTTTCCGCGGAAAGTTCCGGGTTTTCCAGACGATATGCTTTCGCAATGGCAATCCCGCTGGAAGCAGGTATTCCCTGGATCGTGTTTGACATTATTCCCCTAACCCTTCTGATTTCAAAGTTTCTCCAATTGCGGAAATTGCCTCGCTCTCATCAGAACCTTCTGCAACGATTTTAATTTCCGCACCTTGAGGGATTCCTAAAGACATTACACCCATGATGGATTTCAGGTTTACAGATTTACCATTGTACTCAAGGTTAACGTCCGCATCGAACTTGCCTGCCGTTTGTACTAATTGAGTAGCTGGACGTGCGTGAATTCCTGAATCTGCTGTTACTTTGAATATTTTTTCTGCCATTGTAATCAAACTCCTTTGGGATATGTGTATTTTTCATTCAGAAACCATTCAACTAAAAGAACCTTGTTTCCCTTTATTCCTATACCCTGTAGCTTTCACCATTAATCGCGATGAATATGTAGAAAAGAGTATAGAAAAAGGCATGAGAAAGGGGTTCGTCTCTATAAAAGGGTACACTTGTCCCCTTAGTATTGATCAAAACCGCTTCACTCATGCCTGATCGTATCAGTAACACGCAAAGTTCTTATCTATGTTGAAAGCATTTGCATTAACAAGTAGTTGAACGCTTCTTAACTGTCCGTTGAGATTGTAGCATAAAAAACAAAAGCTTGGCAATACTTTTGACTTATACTCCATTCTTTTTCTTTTTGAAGAGCATCATGATTGCGTAAGGGATAACCCCAAATAGCTGAAAAGCTATCGGAGAACGTTCCTGTTTTCTGATTTGCTTTTGCTCTCGCTTCACTTCTTTCGGTTGATCCATATACGTGACCAGCTGTTGTGTCACATATTTTACATAGTCGTTTGTTTTCATTGCCATCCACCACCAAAGAAATCTTTTGCCTTTAGTGTTGACTGTTGTTCCATATTTTAATCGCTTTATGTACGGATTCTGTGGCCTCTTCCAATGTCAGCCCGGTTGTATCTACCGTTAGGTGCGCTTGGCGATAAAGAGGTAGCCGTGACTTAAAAAGTTCCAGAACCTCTTCTTTCTCTCTTTGTTGCACAAGGGGCCTTGTTATATCACTTTCCAGACGACTCCAAATGACCTCCGGATCTGCGTGCAGAAATATCATGCAGCCGTTTTCCTTCATCCAATCAATGTTCGATTGACTAGTAACAATTCCTCCACCAGTCGTTACAATGGCGTTATTTACTGGAATGTCCTGCAACGTTTTTGTTTCCAACTCGCGAAAGTGTCTCTCTCCGTATTGTTCGAAGATATCCTTTATTATTATTTCCATCTTCTGCTCAATTACCGAGTCGGTGTCATATACAGGGAGATCAAGCCTTTGTGCCAATGATTGTCCAATTGTCGTTTTTCCCGCTCCCATAAATCCTGTAAGATAGATGCTCTTCATTATCGTTGCCTCTCTTTCGTTACCAAAACCCATAATTCCTCTGTTTTTATTTATTATAGTTGAAACACGGCTTGTCCTCCACCTCTACCTATTCAAAAAAGTGCCCCCTCCTTAGGAAGGAAGCACTTTCTGAAACACCAATTAGTTACATAATTTAAATGGTTTCATACCAAGCCCGCACCTTATAGTTCTCTTTATCGTACAAAATAGTTGCTTTGTACTCCCTCCCTTTTTGGGTTGAACATACAATAATAATTTCCACTTCTGGACCAAGGTCTCTTGTAGTGACCAAAGCATTTCCTGTTGGAAAAACAATATCCGCAGTTAATACATGTTTTTCCTCTTTCAACTCCTCATGAATAGTGTCCCATGTGTATTTCATCATCACTTCCAATTCAAGCTGCTGGTCGGATTCGTGGTAAAATAATTTTTCCAAACGGTAGTTTTCAATCTGATGCAATAAAAACGCAGAAAATAGAACGCTCATCATAAGTGTAACGGGAAAGATGTACCCTTTCTCCCTCCTACTCTGAAAACCACTGGTCTGGAATTGCACTGATTCTGAATTCATGAGTAACATGGTCTCTCCCTTTCACCTTAAATATTGCTCCATTTGCGGTTTTCTCAAATAGAACACTTTGAACATTATGAAGTAGTAGTTCGTGTCCGGTACCATTTACTCTCCGTCTTAATTTTTGCTGATAGTATTCATAGGTCACCCGTTGGTCTGCCTCATTGATAATTACCAAAGCCACCCCATCCACTGAAACCGTTTTGGCATTCCTCACTTCCCTTGTGGCCTGTTGAATAAAAACCTCCAGCTCAAGAGGATGGATTCCCTCTCCTTTTTGGGTAAGGAGAAAAAGATTTTTTATTAAAAGTGGAAAGAATGCTGTTAGGATTAAAATGAGGGAAAAACAGACGAGCACTTCCAAAAGTGTAAATCCCTCATCTTTACGGATAGCGGACATATACACACCTTTCCTTCACCAATAACTTATAATCTGTATAGTTTACACACAGCTTAGTTGGTTCGTCTTCTTCTAATAGTGATAGTGAATACATAATGCCGCCTTTATTGATCGTTTTCGGTGTAAACATCTCTTTTTCTGTTCGAATGTTTTCCAGTTCCAGCGTTAATAAGAACCTTGCCTGTTGCTCTAAAATAAACCCTTTTCGCTCTTGATTAATTTTTATTAGACCCGGAAGAAGTACAGACGCGATCATCATCCAAACAACCAACGCTGCCAACACCTCCACTAAGGTGAATCCTTTACAACCTCTCCACATAAAAGCGCCCTTTTCCCAATGTGAAGACATATTGATAATATTCCTTTCCATCCACATAGATCCCGATTGCACCCGATTTTGTAATGCTACCATTTCCATGGTAAGTAATCCGTTCCCCCATGGTGCGGGTGTCTATTCTAATTGTGGGATGGTAATCTCTGTGCACAAGTTCATTAATCTGAAAGGTGCCTTGTCGTATTCGGTAATAGTTTTCTTTCGGGGTAAAGATGATATAGACACTGCTCTTTGTACTAAGTGCATATTGCTGTGCGAACAAGAGGTCATTGCTCAATTGTTCGCTAAACTGGTCTCCAATGTGCTTTTCTTGAGTGGTCGACAGTTTCAGGACGGTTACAGATAGAATGACGGAGACTATGGAGAGGACAAGCAGTGACTCGAGCAGTGTGTGGCCACCGGTGCTATTATATCTACTCACCGTCACCTGACGTAGCTTTGTTATCGACAATGGTAATTATATTTCCATTTGGGCAATTCAATGTACCAGTATCATCATCGAACCGGTCTTCAAGATATTCTGGCGACTTCAGATCATCGATGGATTCTGGCTCGCTGCCTGTATCCAATCGGTAGGTTTGTATTTGGGCATCAACCATGCTTAGCAGCGCCTCACAGCCTTTATCCCCGATGACGCTTGTATTTTTTGTTACATTCGGAATCATGATCAACAGCAACACAGTGATAACCAGCATGACCAACAGCATTTCCACCAACGTAAATCCACGTTCATTCTTTAAAAATTTTCTCATTTATACTCCTCCTAATAATTGAAACATCGGAATGAAAATACACAAATATAACAAAAACACAAATGCTCCTACTCCCAGGAACAAAACTGGTTGCATTCTTCCCAATAGTCTCTCGCTTTTTTCCTGCATCTTCACCAACAGAAGCTTGCTGTACTGCTCGAGCTCCTGTCCCAATTTTCCATTCTTCTGCCCATGGACAATTACTACCGCCAATCCGCCTACAAATACCTTTTCACTTTCCACCAATTCCTCCAATTTCTCCCCTTCCACAAGCCGGTCACGAAATTCTTTCGCTTTTGTATGGAAAAATGGTTGATATTGTTGTTGCTCGAATACAGAAATGGATTCGTTTATGGTTAACCCGCTTAAAAGCAAGCTACTAAGCTGTTGCGTAAAATAGTGAGAATAATGAAGAGAGAGAAAGGTTTTGACGAAAGGTATCTTCATCAGCAGGTTCACCTTTTGGGAAGGCAATAATCTTTTTTCATAGATTTTCAAGAAGAAATAGACTGCAATGAAAAAGAATGCCCCCCACATCAGTACGATAGGAATATGGACAACCAAAAAGAAGAAGATGGAGATGACTGGACTCAAGGTGATGTTCATTTGCGAAAACAGTAGATGAAATTGGGGAAGAAGAACTATTTGTACGAAAACAAGCATAATAATCACGAGAAATATGAGCAGGATTGGATACCTAAGAATGGAGATGATTTTATTTCGGTAATACCTTTTTCGTTCAATTAGCGCTCCAGCTGACCGGAAGGCCTGTCCGAGGTTTCCATGTTTCTGGGAAAAGAACAACAAGGACAAAATATCTTGATGAAATTGAAGGCCTTCCAGCACTCGATGGACACTGTACCCTTTTTTCAACTCTTGTATAGCCTCAAGCAGCCTTTTCTTCTTATCCGCTTCAAAGTGGATGCTCATCAACTCCAGGGCTTCCAGGAGAGAGTATCCATTTTGATAGAGATCTCCCATCCTTTTCAGGAAATCCTCCTGTACCTTAAGTGACCACCCCTTACTAGCCTTTCCCATCTGTCACCCATTTTTCATATTCCATTTGGTGAATAAACCCCAGCGCAATTCCCTTTTTAATCACTTCTTTCAGAGTCGGATAGCATAGCTCCACGTTCGCCCCTTTACACTCTTCCATCACCTTTGACAGCTCCCGACCATATAAAAGTTCATAAACACTCGCCAATCGGTGATGCCTGTATTTCCTGCAGAAAGATGTGCATTCCTCCTTGCAATATGGACATTTCAACTCCACAAGCCTCTGTGCCGAAATTGCTATCAGTGTTTGTTCTAGCTCCTGTTGAGTGACTCCGAACTCCAACAGGCGATGAACCGCCCCTTTTGCATCCCTCGTATGCAAAGTACTTAACACCAAATGACCAGTTAACGATGCCCTTATGGCAATCTTCGCTGTTTCTTCATCCCTAATCTCCCCGACCATGATAATGTCCGGGTCATGTCTGAGTATCGCCTTTAATCCCGCAGCGTAGGTTATCCCTGCTTTTTCATTCACCTGTACTTGTAGAACATTTCTGCTTCTCCGCTCCACCGGATCCTCAAGCGTAATGATATTCCGTTGCAGCATCCCCTTTGATTCTTCCAGAATGGAATACAAAGTGGTAGTTTTGCCTGAGCCGGTCGGTCCAGTGAACAAAACAAGTCCATGGGAATGCTTCATTAATGAGAAAAGCTTTCTCGTAGAGTTCGGGAATAGAGATAAATGTTTTAATGGGAGTTGGCTGTCATCCTGCGGTAGGATCCGAATGACCAGACTTTCCTGGTTCACTGTAGGTAAGGTCGAGAGTCGTAGGTTAATTTGCTTGGAGTCAACATGAAGGCTCAAGGCGCCATTTTGGGGTTTTCTTGTTTCACCTATATCCATTTCGGCTTGGAATTTAAGGTGGGATAGCATTCTTTCATAGATTTCTAGTGGGAGCTCTTCTTGATCATAGAGGTAATGGTCCAGACGGAACAATACTTTGGCGAACGTTTCAAGAGGCTTGATGTGGATATCAGATACCCGTAAACGTACTGCTTGGCGAACAATCTCTTCGCACTTTTTTTCAATATTCATTTGTCACCTCATTTTGTGTTGGTTTGTTTTTTGGGTGGGAGAGTGAGCTGATTGGGTGGCCAGTGAGGCTTTGATGCTGTTGAAATAGTGGTTGTAGAGGATGCAGGGGTACATGATGTTAAGGTTGCAGGTCACTGGGTACAGTGTCACTGGGTACTGGTTCTTGAGAGAATCCTTTCTGAAAAATTTCCTGCCTCTAAGTTTTTCTACATGGATTGACAGATTCCTGCAAGTTTTTTTATTTTTTTAAAAAAATTCAGTTTTCTTTAATGATCTTCGGAAATTAGAGGAAGGGGTATATGGAATTAATCTTACACTCAATTTTTCTTTTCGCCGGATTATGGATAAGAAACGCTGAAATAATTAGATTTTCGCTGGATTATAGAAATAAACGCTGAATAATCTACAGAAACGCTGGATTATTTTAAAAATCGCTGAATAAACATCCCACATACCCACCAAGGGTATAATACAAGAGGCTTATCTTCTAGTAAACACCCTCCTTCTGAGCAAATTATCGACTCTTCTTATGGTATGAACCGCATTTTCATTAGTAAGCGATATATAAATCGCTTGTAATTAGTAAAGGTTACAACTTTCACTAGAATTACAGCTCAAACTAAAAGGAATTCATCGCTAACCCAACAAGAGCAAGAAGGGACCCCACCTTGGAATCAGAAAGACCTGTTCCCTCTCAAATATTCCTCAACTAATCTGCCAATCTCCTGAATAGTCCTTTTGCCAATAGAGTTATCAAACAAGTTATCGACAAGCACTGCTACCATCAGCTTCTTCGCCCCAAAGGAAACAATCCCGCAGTCATGCTCGACACCTGGAAGCTCCCCTGTTTTGTTGGCAACCTTCACCGAATCAAGATCCATATAAAACGGAAGCTTATCCAAGAGCTGCTGACCACCAAGAATACTCAACATCTTTTGCCTGCTCACATCTGAGAACGCAGCCGTCTTGCCCCCTTCAAAATGCAGAAGCTTCAGACACGCCAGCATATCCCTAGCACTTGTCCTGTTTTCTAACCCTGCGTCAACCGCTTCAAAGTCCATCATCTTTCTTTCAAGTCTCGTCCTGCTCAATCCTTGCTCCGCACAGAACTCGCCCACAGCATCCATCCCGATAATGTCTAAAACCTTATTAGTCGCGATATTATCTGATACAACGATCATCAACGTCAACAAGTCCCGTAATGTGAAAGTTGTCCCGCTATCCATAAATTGAATAACACCAGCTCCACCGACACGCCCCTCTACCTCTATCGAAAACCTGTCAGTAAGTTTCAATTCCCCTGACTCCACCTGTTTAAATGCCGCCATCAATATAGGTATCTTTATCAGACTTGCCGCCTTTTTCTGAGCATCGGCATCCATCTCAAGCCGCCGCCCGCCATCGTCCTCCAACACAAAACTAACGTGCCCGGCAGTGGAATCCACCACTCCCTGGACACGTTTCTTCAACTCCAACAACCGAGTATCAGTTTCCATCATGCGCACTTGCCACCATTTCCCTTACCTTATCAGGTCCGACAATCTTTTCATTATATAAATGGCATGCCACATAATGGCTTTCCTCTACTTCCTGCCACTGGGGCACTGTTTGGCTGCAGGCTTCCATCGCATGTGGGCAGCGAGTGCGAAATACACAGCCGCTAGGTGGGTTGATCGGGCTTGGTATCTCTCCTTGAACGATTTGTCTTTCCCGCTTGTCTTCTACATCCGGGTCCGGTATAGGTATCGCGGATAGTAAGGCTTGTGTGTATGGATGCAGAGGCTTTTTATAAAGAGCCTTGCTTTCGGTCAGCTCCATCATTTTTCCGAGGTACATGACTCCTATCCGATCACTGATATGTTTGACCATGGATAGGTCGTGGGCGATAAACAGATAGGTCAATCCTTTTTCTTTCTGTAATCTTTTCATCAAGTTGACTACCTGTGCCTGTACGGATACATCCAATGCCGAAATCGGTTCATCGGCTATGATAAAATCCGGATTCAAGGCCAAGGCACGGGCAATTCCGATTCGCTGCCTTTGTCCTCCACTGAATTCATGCGGGTAACGGTTAGCATGCTCGCGGTTTAGACCCACATCCTCCAATAGCTGATAGACACGTTCTGTACGTTCTTTGTTATTTTTATAGATTCCATGCACTTCCATCGGTTCGGAAATGATCTCTTTAACCGTGGAGCGTGGATTTAGAGATGCATAGGGATCCTGAAAGATCATTTGCATGTTCCGGTGGAAGGCAAATTTCTCTTTTTCGGTGAGGTTATGGACGTCCTTCTCGTTAAAACTCACTTCACCTGATGTTTTTCCATAAAGGCCGATGATGGTCCGTCCGGTGGTCGATTTCCCACATCCGGACTCTCCCACAAGGCCAAAGGTTTCTCCCTTATATATATCAAATGAGACATTGTCTACCGCTTTCAGGGTTTGATTTTTTCCCAGAAAAAAATATTTCTGCAGATTTTTCACTTGAAGTAGTTTCTTTTGCATGTTTATTCCCCGTCCTTCTGCCAGTACCTTCTTGCTGCACATAGTTCTTTTTCATAGATGGTGTTTTCCATAGGAAGGATTTCAATATCCTTGCCTGTTTTTGGTGAGTGTAAAAGCTTGCCGTCACCATAGTAGATTCCTACGTGGTGGAGTTTTCCCTTTCCTTCTTCATAAGCAAAGAACAGAAGATCCCCAGGCTCCAAGGCATCCAACGGCACTTCCACTCCCTCTTTTGCCTGGTCATGGGCATCTCGCGGAATGATATAACCGTTTGCTTTGCACATCGTGTAACTGAAGCCAGAACAATCCATGCCATATCCACTCATACCACCCCATAAATATGGGAGGTCGAGGAATCTTTCACCAGTCCGGACGATGTCTGCTCCAGAACCCTTCGGTATGGCGGATAGACCATCGTAGACAGAACTATCACTAGCTCGCAGTACTCCTGCCGTTCCATCCGGAAGGGTGACCTTTACCGTGCCCTCTCTTCTTTCCAGCACTGGCAAAATGGTTTGAAAGCTAAGCTCCAGCAACTCTTTCTCACCCGTTGTGGAAAATAAAGGAGCAAGGTTGCTCGTCACCACTGCCACAGGACACCCATCCGTAAGCTTCCAGTCTGTTACTTCCGTAATCTGACATTTCGGTACCCAGCCCGGATATCCCCTCTCATCCTTGGATGAGCCCTGGGTCAAGGCAATAATATGATAGTAGTCTTCTTTTTCTTCCAGAACGAGAACCTCCTGACCGTAAAGCAGCTGAGACTGGATGAGGTTGGCATCACAGAGCTCCAAACTTGTTTCAAAATTAAGCGAATCCAACCAGCTCCTGATATCAGTTGGATTGGATGTGGCCTTTTCATCCAGCTTTCTTGCTGAATCGTAAGATGTCCAGATGGTGGCTACCGGTACGTTTATGACATATTTACTCAATGCTGACTCCTCCTTTGACTTGTACATTACTGATTCCTAATCCATGGGCATCCGGGAAGCTTATAATACGTCCGTTATAAATGATTCCGCCTTTTACGATATCCTCGGCCAGCATGAGTGGGGCATCGAAATCATATCGTGTGATATTGCTTTTACTGGCGGCAAAATGTGCTGCAGCCGTGATGCCAAGCCTTGTTTCAATCATGCTTCCTACCATGCATTCGACTCCGAAGGCTTCCGCGATACTATTAATCTTCTCCGCCTGGAAAATGCCCCCTGACTTCATAAGCTTGATATTGATCAGGTCTGCACTGCGCGTTTTGAGCACCTGAAGTGCCTGTTCGGCTGTAAAGACACTCTCATCCGCCATGATTGGGGTCTCCACTTCATCTGTTACTTGTTTCAAACCTTCCATATCGTGCGCGATAACCGGCTGTTCCACAAGTTCAATGTTCAATCCCAAGTCTTCCATCTTACGAATGCCACGTATTGCTTCCTTGGCGGTCCAACCCTGGTTGGCATCAAGTCGAATTTCTACAGAATCTCCCACCCGGTTCCTGATTTCTCTTATTCTAGCAATATCATTTGCCATATCGTCTTTTCCGACTTTTACCTTGAGTACTTGGAAACCTCTTTCTAGATAAAGCAATGCGTCCTCCCCCATTTCCTTCGGGGAATTGACACTGACCGTGAAGTCGGTTTCAAGCTGGCTTTTGGCCCCTCCCAAATATTGATAAAGAGGAAGCCTACTTTGCTGGGCCAAACAGTCATAGATTGCCATATCCACCGCAGCCTTTGCACTGAAATTGCGTACAAGGGATTTATGTAATTTTTGCATTAGAGGCTCATAGTTCAGAAGATTTTCGTTTAGTAGAATTGGTTTGAAAATTTGTTGAATGGCGTATTCCACACTATCCAGGCTGTCACCCGTGATCACATGGGTTGGTGGCGCTTCTCCCCATCCTATCATTCCATTGTCACAGGTGATTTTCACTACTATCGCTTCTGCAACATACACCGTACGCAACGCCGTCTTAAATGGTTTGGTAAGAGGCACTGTGGTACGAAAAGTTTCGACTTGTTGTATGTTCATGCTTCCCGCTCCTTTCATTCCACTCCGGCTTGAATGGTTAATTTCTTGTTGTAAGTATTGAGTTCCGCTTTCGCTCCATGCGGAATGGCGATGTTTGGAGAGCAGTGCCCGAATTGGAAGCCGCTCATGGTCGGTTTGCCTGCATCTTTTACATGCTGAGTGATGACCTCCTCCAAGGTCAATGAGGCTTTCCCTTCATCCGGTACACAGTTATGGAAATTGCCGATGACAATTCCTTCTGCATCCGCGAATTTCCCTGCCATTTTCAGCTGGTTGAGCATTCTGTCCACTTTGTAAGGTTGTTCGTCAATGTCTTCAAAAAAGAGGATCTTTCCTTTGGTCTGCAATTCAAAAGGGGTACCAAGCGAACTCACAAGCAAGGTTAGGTTTCCGCCAACCAACTCTCCGGTTGCAACGCCCTCGTTCATCACACCAAGTTGGGAAAGTTCTTCTGTATAAACTATTTCAGTTGGGTAAAACAGCTGCTGAAAATAGGCTTTTGATAGAGGGTGGATGCTATCAAGTCCGATATCCGAGCTCAGCATCGGACCATGGAAAGAAGTTAAATCAGCCTGTTGATAGAATGCCTGATGTAAAAAAGTGATATCGCTGTACCCCCAAAAGATCTTGGGGTTATTTTTAATAATGTCATAATCTATGGCGGAGGCGATTCTTGCTGTTCCAAATCCGCCACACGCACAGAAAATTGCCTTTACTTCTTTATCAAGAAACATCGCATGAAGATCTTCCAGTTTCTCCTCATCCTTGGACGCAAGGTAGCCGTATGGAGCATCCACATACTTGCCCATCTTAATTTTCAAGCCTAGTTCTTCTTCTAAAAAAGGTAATGCTAGTTTCAGCTTTTCCTGTTTAGGGGGACTTGCAGGTGCGATGACGCCAACCGTGTCTCCTTTTTTCAAACGTAGTGGCTTCATTCTTCGCCACTCCTCTCCTGTAAAGTTTCCGTCAAAATATGTATATGTATGGTCATGCTTGCTCAATATGTATTCTATTTCAATGAAAAGGGTGTTCAGTGAACACCCTTCTCCAGTTCAAGCTCTATTGTTCTATTACTCTTTGTCCGCCCATTTAAGCTCGATGTAGCCAACCGGGTGACGGACGATTCCTTTTACCGCTTCATTTTGAAGGTAAACGTGGTTGTAGAAATACAATGGAATGATCGGCATTTCTTCAAATAATACCTTTTCCGCATCATACATGTACTCAAATCGTTTTGCTTCATCTGCCTCGTTAAGAGCATTTTGGATCAGTTCATCATATTTGGAATTTGTCCAGCCAGTACGGTTCATAGAATGACCAGTCTGGAAATTCTCCAGGAAGTTAATTGGATCTGCATAGTCAGCCAAGAAAGAGCTGCGGGAGAATTGGAATTCAAGGTTTCTCTGCGCATCAAGGAATACGTTCCATTCCATGTTTGCAAGCTTCACATCTACTCCCAAATTGTCTTTAAACATTTGTTGAAGTGTTTCAGCAATACGCTTATGCTCATCACTTGTGTTATACGTCAACGTTACTTCAGGTAATGTTTCATACCCTTCTTCTTCCATCCCTTTTTCCAGTAGCGTTTTTGCTTCTTCTGCATTAAAAGTTACAAGGTCTCCGTTTGTTTCGCGGAAGTCATTGCCGGATGGATCAGTAAATCCAGCGGAAACAAAACCTTTTGCAGGTTCTTCATCTCTTTTTGTAATATAGTCGACAATATCTTGCTGGTTTACAGCCATTGCGAATGCTTTACGGATGTTGGCATTTTGGAATGGCTCTTGATCCACACCGAAACGGAAGAAGTATGTTCCCGCTTGCTCCCCAACATTTACTTTCCCTTCGTCGAATAACTTCTCACTAACATCAGCAGGAACTCCTGAAGTATCCAGGTCCCCTGTTTGGTACATTTGGTATTCCGTATTGGAATCATTCACCATTGCCCAGTGAACTTTATCAAGTTTCACTGCGTCAGCATCCCAATATTGGTCGTTCTTTGCCATAACAAAGTGGCTTTCATGCTCCCACTCATCCAGGTTGAATGGTCCATTACCTACAAAGGACTCTGCTTCTGTAAACCATTCAGGATTTTCTGTAGCTACCTTCTCATTGATCGGGAAGAAGGCCGGGTTTGTGATAACACTCAAGAAATATGTTTGTGGAGCTACAAGTGTAACTTCCAACGTTTTTTCGTCAACTGCCGTTACCTTCACGTCATCAGCAGAGCCTTCACCGTTGTTAAATGCTTCTCCACCCTCGATAAAGTAACCAAGGAATGCAGCAGGAGATGCTGTGTCAGGGTTTAAAAGACGCTTCCAGGCAAATTCGAAGTCACCTGCAGTTACAGCATCCCCATTGGACCATTTTGCATTGTCACGAATGTAGAACGTGTACGTTTTTCCATCTTCGGAAACATCCCATTTCTCAGCAGTAGCTTCTTGAGGCAGGTGCTCGTCATTCAAGCGAGTCAATCCTTCCATCAGGTTGTTTAAGGCGTTCCAGGAATAAGAGTCAAAGCCGATTGGCGGATCTAATGAAGTCGGTTCAGATCCGTTGTTCAGTCGAAGGACCTTTTCTCCTGATGCGTTATCGTTGTTGTTTGAGCCTTCGCTCGTGTCGGTGCCTGCATTGTTGCTTGCCGTACATGCTGCAAGTACAAATATTAGCATTGCCGCCATTAGTAATGACATTACCTTTTTCATGTGTTACTCCCCCTTTTTCATATTTGAAATTGTAAGACGCCGCTGTTGATTTCCGCACTGGGCTTCTATCAACAGCTAGGGCATCTGTATACAAACTCTATTTCACTATAAGTCTTACCTTATAGTAGAAATCACTGTTTTTACTGGTTTAGGGGCTCTTGGGTCCTGAAGCCAGCAATCTACATGATGTTCCTCAGACAAGGTCGTCTTCATCGGATATACGCGCTCACAAACCTCCATGGCATAATCGCATCTTGCTGCAAATGCACATCCTATCGGTGGCGAAAACAGATCGGGAGGAGAGCCGACAATAGGTACTAGCTCTTCATCTTCCAAATCAAGACGCGGGACAGAATTTAATAATCCCTTCGTATATGGGTGCTCTCCCCTGTAGAAGATTTCTCTTCTGTTTCCGGATTCCACGATTCTTCCCGCATACATAACAGCGACACGATCCGCCACTTGTGCTACCACTCCAAGGTCATGCGTGATAATGATGATGGAAACCCCTGTTTTCTTTTGAATATCTTTGAAAAGATTTAAGATCTGAGCTTGAATCGTCACATCGAGTGCTGTTGTCGGTTCGTCTGCAATCAACACTTCCGGCTGGCAGACAAGGGACATCGCAATGACAATACGTTGCCTCATGCCTCCACTGAACTGGTGCGGATATTGCTTCAGACGTTCTGTCGGACTTGGAATCCCCACAAGGTTCAGCATTTCAATAGCCTGTTTTTTCGCTTCCGCTTTGGATACCTTCTTATGTTGGATAATCCCCTCCATAATCTGATCCCCGACTGTTAGCGTAGGATTCAACGCTGTCATCGGATCTTGGAAAATCATTGAAATATCCGCACCACGAATTTTTCTCATTTCCGGCTCGGACACTTTCGTGAGATCTTTGCCTTTAAAAAGGACCGACCCTTGGGTAATACGGCCTGGCGGTTCTGGAATCAAACGCATGATACTTTGGGACGTTACACTTTTCCCGCAACCTGACTCCCCTACGATTGCAAGCGTTTCCCCTTTATGAAGGTCAAAACTTACGCCGCGGACAGCCTTTACTTCCCCTCCGTATGTTGTAAAGGAAACATGTAAGTCTTTTACTTGTAGTACTTTTTCCATGATGTCACTTACCTCCTCAGCTTTGGATCTAGTGCGTCTTGTAAGCCGTCTCCAAGCACGTTAAACGCAAACATGGTCATGGAGATGAAGAATGCCGGGAAGAATAAGCGCCACCAATGACCGGAAATGATTGTAGACAATCCATCATTGGCCATTACACCCCAACTAGCATAAGGAGCTTGTACCCCTAGACCCAGAAAGCTTAAAAATGCTTCCGCAAAGATTGCTGCTGGAACCGTCAATGTCATTTGAACAATAATGGGTCCCATCGTATTTGGAAGGAGATTTTTTCTGATAATCCGAGCTGTCTTCGTTCCAAATGTTTTGGATGCAAGCACAAACTCATAATTTTTTATTTGCAATACTTGTCCCCTTACTATCCTGGCCATACCGACCCATCCGGTTACGGTAAGGGCAATGATGATGGTCAGTAAGCCAGGTCCCATTACTACCATTAATAAAATCACGACTAGTAGATAAGGAAGGCCGTATAATACTTCCACCACACGCATCATCGCATTATCAGTTCTGCCGCCTTTATAGCCGGCAATCCCCCCGTAGATAACACCGATGATAAAATCAATCAATGCGGCCATTAAACCGACAAATAAGGAGATTCTTGCACCATACCAGGTACGCGTGAAAACATCTCTCCCCAGCTCATCCGTACCGAAAAGATGGGTCGATGACGGCGACTGGTTCTGATTGGGCAGATTTGTCTGCGTTACACTGTGTGAGGAAAAGATCGGACCGAAGATGGCCATGATGGTCAAGAAGATCAGAAAGACCAGCCCTGCCATTGCCAATTTATTCTTAACGAGCCTGCGCCAAGCATCCTGCCAATAGGAAAGGCTCGGTCGAACAACAGCTTCTGCCTCTCCCTTATTTTTATCAACGGGGGTGAACCATTCATCAGGGACAGTGTTCGACTGATTTTCTTGAAGTTTACGATGTGCCATATCAGTTCCCCTCCTTTTTATAAAGCTTGATCCGAGGGTCTAATATCCCATAAGCAATATCTACAAGAAAAAGCATCATGATCAAGAAAGCACTATAAAATACCGTCGTACCCATTATGACCGGATAATCACGAGTATTGATGCTTTCTACGAAGTATTTCCCCATGCCTGGAATGGCAAAGATCTTCTCGATAACAAACGTCCCGGTCAAAATTCCTGCGGCAAGAGTCCCCAAGATTGTGACTACCGGCAGCAACGCATTTCTAAGCGCGTGCTTAAATACTATTTTCACAGGGGATAACCCCTTTGCTTTCGCAGTTCGTATGTAATCTTGCGTCAGTACTTCCATCATGCTTGACCTTGTTAATCTCGCAATGATCGCCATCGGTCCGGTTGCAAGTGCTAATGTAGGCAAAATCATATGCTTCCAGCTCGACCAAGTGGCAGGCGGGAGCAAGCCCCAAGTAACTGCAATCTGCTGTATGAGCATTGTTGCAAGGACAAAGTTCGGAATGGATATCCCGAACACAGCAAATGTCATGGCCATATAATCAATAACACCGTTTCGTTTCAGTGCAGCAATCACTCCTAAAAAGATTCCTGAAATAACTGCAATCGCCAAGGTAATCATGCCTAGTTCGAACGAAATCGGAAAGCCTCGCCCCAACATATCATTTACCGTCTGGGACGGCTGTTTGATAGATGGTCCAAAGTCCAATGTGGCTAATGTCTTTAAATACATCACATATTGCACAGGTATCGGCTTGTCCAAATGATAGTGCGCTTCCAGGTTACGCTGTACCACATCACTTGTGGAGCGCTCTTCATTAAGTGGTGAACCCGGTATGGCATGCATCAAGAAGAAGGTCAATGTGATGATGACCCATAAAGTTATGAGCATTGCTAGTAATCGTTTTGCTATAAAAGTTCCCATTCTCCCACTCACACTTTCTTCACTATAGGGTTTTTATGTAAGGCTGTTTTCTAAAAGATTGTTGTTATTGACTATAAAGTTTGACCGTTCCTTTTCGCTGCAGTCACTCGCTTTCCGCGGGGCGATGCTTGAGCCTCCTCACAACGCTTCAGGGGTCTCAAGTCTACCGCTACCTCCCGCCGGAGTCGAGTGCCTTCCGCTCCAATCCACTCGTTTTTTATATTTTTCTAAAAGGAACAAACTTTGTTAAACAGCCTTATGTAATTTCCAAAAAAATTTATCAGCAAAAAGTCGTTCTCATCGCCAATTCTGTCATCACAAGCATAGCTTGATAGGCTTCTTTGATATCTTTGGCCTGAAACCTGACAATGGTTGTCCCAGGCTCTATTTCCGTTCCGGGCATAAGGTTTGCATATTCCGCTTGGCCGTAATTAGCAAACTCAATGCGAAGCGTCGGGTGATCAGGTGGTACTAACGGTTTAACAGTATGTATGTCATCCAATGCCTTGGAGGTCTGTTCTTTAATAAGCTCTTGCGCTTTGATCGGAGTCAATGATTTCGCAGCGGACCGTGATGCTGCCTCCTTTACCACCGCACAATGTATGCCAGGAATGAGACTTTCCGCCTCCAATGCTGTCTGGTCATCTCCAGCCACCATGATTACAGGTACTCCATAATAACCTGCTACATAGGCATTAAACCCTAATTCTCCAACTTGCACATCATTAATGTACATATTTCTCACACCGAAAATCATAGAGTGGGTCATGACTCCTTTCATGGAAGCCCTAGCATGATATCCGACAAAAATAGCAGCATCAAAGCTTTCATCCAATCCCTGCACCATGGAGAACGGTTTCACATCACCTGTGATTAACTTGGTATCGGGATGCAGGTCCTCAATCAGTATGTTATTCATTTTTGAATGGCTGTCATTTACAACAACCTCCTTGAATCCTTTTTCAAAAGCTGTGGTCACGACCGCATTCGCTTCCTGTGTCATTATTTTACGACCACGCTCATAGTTATGTAGTCTTGAATCGACATGGGTATGATCTACCAGACCACTAATCCCTTCCATATCCACCGAAATATATAAATTCATCCATTTCCCTCCTTTCGTGTTACAATTTTCTTAATATTATAACAGTATTATGTTTATGATTCAATCAAACTAGGAAAATATGAGTCTAATTATTCACACTATTTATATATATGTAAAAAACCCTAATGAAACCAAGTATTATTCGAAATAGTCAACTATTTTTATACGAAATTATGGATAAATATTATAAATTGGCCTATAGAAAAAACGTATTCCAATAAAACTTTTTAGTATATTTTGGAATTTTGTTTCACAAAAAAAGATCCAGGTTGGAGTTTTACTCCTTTACTGGATCTTTCAACTTATTATTATTGGTTGTTTTCGTAAACTTTGTTGCTTTTTTGAGAAAAGAGCCTTATTATTACATTTCTATTTCAAAAGTTTCAGCGACTCTCTGATAAATGCTGGAATGTCATCTGGGGTTCTACTAGAAACCAGTTGGTCATGGCATACCACCACTTCCTTGTCGTGGAAATGTGCCCCTGCATTTTGCAGATCGACCTTGATGGATGTAAATCCTGTAATATCTCGTCCTTTAAGAGCTTCTGCCGTGATAAGTAATTGGGGACCATGGCAGATGGCAAAAACCGGTTTCCTGTCATCCATGAATGCTTTCGTAAACGAAACAAATCGGTCGTCCGCTCTGAGAATATCAGGTGAGAATCCTCCCGGAATCAGTAATGCGTCGAAATCCTTAGGGCTGACATCATCAATTCCTGCGTCAGTGGTAACCTGCACTCCATCTGTTTTTCCTTTGACGGTTTCCCCCTTGGACTTCTCAATCACCGTCAGCTGGTGACCGGCCTCCTCAAAGGCTTTGGCAGGCTCCGTGTACTCTGAGTCTTCAAATTCATTGGTTAATAGTACTGCGATTTTTTTACTCATTATAGAACGACTCCTTCTTTATATTTGTTGAAGTTACATAAATTAAAATACCCGTCATCAGACAAACTAAACGTCCCGTTAAACATCGGGCATGAATTGCTGAAAAATGGTATCCTTCTGAATAGGATAAACCTCCCTACCTGCCAAATCATTGATAATCGTTTGATTTCGCATGACTGCCAAGCTTAAATTGGTGGCTGCGGTACCATGTGAATGTTCCAGGTTGGTGGAGATATAAAGGTGATTCTTCTTTTCTTCCTTCCAGACCAACCTAAACTTCTCATCAACTTTAAATTCTTTTTCACTCTCCCATACGATTTCATCTTTTTTATCCCAGATCCACTGGGGAATATGAGGCTTGTAGCCAGTTGCGAGCACCACTTTATCCGCATGGACCTTAAACTCCTCTTCTTTTTCCCATTGCTTACAGGACACGATCAAGGAGCCGTTTTCCTCCTTTATGGAATTCACTTCAGTTAGGGGCTGGATGGTAATTTTTCTGTCTCGCCCTTCGACAGAACGGTTATATAGAAGGTCATAGATCTTGATTAACGTTTCTTTATCCACTCCATTGCGGACCGAATCCAATCTTTCCAAGGCTTCTTTACGCTTTTCGTATGAAAGTCCATGAAAATAGTGTACATAATCTGGTGAAAACACTTCCTGACCAAGTTTCGCACTTTCTAGTTGAGAAAAAATGGCGGACCGTGTGTACCATGTAAGGGAATATTGATTGTGTTTCTGGTCTTCCAGTAGTTCATAGAATACCTCTGCCGCACTCTGACCGGAGCCTACGACAATGACTGATGTGGAATCTTTGATAGTTTTTGCATCTCGCAAATATTCACTCGTATGCACCACGTGTTCACTTTTTTCAATGCTATCTGGTATAAACGGGACACTTCCCGTCCCAACAACAAGATGCTTTGCAAGATAAGTAAAGACTTCCTTTGTCGCTGTTTGCTTCACCTTTACTTCATAGGTATCGCCATCATAGGAAACTGCCACTACCTCTGATTGAAATCGGCAGTTCCGAAGTTTCTCTGAGACCCACTTTGCATATAGGTTATATTCTCTTCTCGGAATATCAAAGCGACGATAAAAGAAAAATTGGAACAATCTGTTCTGTTTATGTACATAGTTCAGAAAACTGTATTTGCTTGTCGGGTCTGCAAATGTAACCAAATCTGCGATGAAGGGAACTTGCAAATCGGACTGTTCAATAAGCATACCGGGATGCCAATTGAATTCTTCCTCTTTATCAAAGAAGATGGACGTAATATTCGGCTGATCATCCATCAATGCCGCCAATCCTAAATTAAAAGGGCCAACCCCTATTCCAATAAGGTCAAACATTCTACTTTCTGACATCTTACTCCCCCATTTATATCTATAATGTCTTATTTATACCCTTATTACCCTTATTTCCGAAAATTACTTCCCCATTTTATAAAGGCTGTCATGAAATCTATCATCTTTGATCAACTGTTGATTATATAGAACGCACGAAAAAAGGACAGAGAAGAATCTCTGTCCAAATTATCCCGTGTGTACGAAAGGAGAAGGAAGCTGTACACGATATATTTTATGCATAAATCTATGAACTGCTTGGACATCCATCTTCTATCAAACGCACATTTTTACTGAGTTGGTAAGACGATAGTGACCGTTGTTCCGTTGCCTTCTTCACTTTCAATTTTCAGCTGCCCTTTATGTTCCTGTATAATTTTTTTGGTAATTGTCAAGCCAAGCCCCATCCCTTTTTCCTTTGATGTAAAGAAGGGATCTCCAAGTTTTTCAAGATTGGAATAGCTGATACCAGTTCCGCCATCTTTGATTTTGACATTCACACCTTCAACAGGATCATGCCCTCCGCTTATTTCTATTTTTCCACCTGCTGGCATTGCCTCCATCGAATTTTTGATAAGGTTTATGAATACCTGCTTAAGATTGTTTTTATCCCCTCTTATCAACATATCCTCTTCCATATTGTTTATTACTATGGTGATATTATTACTACGGGCTTCGTTACCTACCAGGTTAATAACATATTGAACGATGTCCAAAATTGGAATAAGAGTGAGTTCTTTATTTTGTGGCTTGGAGAGCACCAGCAGTTCCGTGACGATTTCATTGATTCTATCAATTTCGGACAGCACCAACTCTACATGATGCTGGTTTGTTTTTCCGGTCTTTTGAATTAGTTGAATAAAACCTTTAATTGAAGTCAATGGATTTTTTATTTCATGGGCAATACCTGCGGATAATTCCCCTACAACTGATAGCTTTTCTTTGGTGACCAGCAGCTGTTCCGTCTTTTTCAAGGAGGAAATATCCCTACCAATAGTAACAAGCGCTCTCCTGCGCCCATCCACTTGGAATAACGGTACTTTAATTACATCAAACGTCTTCCATTCTCCATCCGCCAAACAGAATGACTCTTCCGCACGGGTGGACTTACCTTCCTCCCATGTCTGTCTGTCAGTTTCTGTACAGTATTCAAATGCTTCTTTAAAATAAGGCGAGTACTCAGCCAGCTCCAGATCCGTCTTTCCTTTATAATCGACCGCCTGTAAATCATAGAGTGCCAGGCCATAGTCATTAGTCTGAAGCCACCTGCCCTCTCCATCCTTGAAACAGACAAAATCAGGCATGTTATTTATCAGTGTGGAAAGTTCCTGTTCCTTTTGTTCCAGTTCTTTCAGTGCCTCGTGTTTCTTCAGCATCATATACAACAATATTGTTGTAATGAGAATAAACAGCCAGCCTTTCAGTAAATTGATATATTCCGCTATAACGAAATAGTTATTTTGTTTTAAGACATATAACCAATAATCCGTAAGGGCTACCCATACAATTCCAAATAACAGATAGATTAAAGGTATTAACTTAAGCCATTTCTTTTTCATAAAAATACCTCATACATCTTTAAAAATCATTTTTTCATTGAGAAATTAAACATCACTTTGTTTGTTTATAATTAGGCTGTTTTCGTAAACTTTGTTGCTTTATCGTATTTATAAACCAACCGTTATATTCCTTGCTATCGTGCTCTTTTCTTGGCTATACGGGATAGACTGCATGCCTAGTTTAGAGTAGATAAGCGTTAAAAAGTCCAATTGCCGACTTTTTACTGGTGAATAGCAACATTCTTTCAGAAAAGAGCCTTATATTATTATATCTTTTTATTCTTGATATAGATACAAAGTCCCACTTGGGAAAGTTGTTCATGTTTTTACTGAATTATACCGTTTTTCCATTATACACTTTCCTGAACCAAGATTTCTACTTACTTTTGTAGTATAGCGCTTTCTTTTCACAAGAATGAATTATGTTTATGCCGCAATCAAAAGGGTATATATTCGGTAAATAAAGAAATCTCCAGGAGGTATTAACATGGAAGATAAGGATGTTAGAGTAGAAAAAAGGGAGACAAAAGAAGATAGAGGAATGGTTGCATCCACTTTTATTAAATATACTGCTTATCTGATCATATTTTTTGGAATTATCTGGTTCATCATTAGCTACTTACTGCCAATGCTTCAATAAAAGGTAGTTTCTCTAAAAAGGAAGCTGGGCCCTTGTCAAATGGACTTGGGCCCAGCTTTTTATTTTAGTTCGACTGTTCCTCCATTTAGAGAATTGTCCCGGAGAATTGTGGCATCTGTAAAGTAATTGACTGAATCTGTTCCCCGTCAATGTCCACCGCCCACAGCTTATAATTCGGCTTGCCTCTAAGCCAGCTCTGATCTTGAATAAACAATACCCGGTTCTTTTCACGGAAAAATACCGGTTCTGTAATCAATGTGCGAAAGCTTGTTAGTGGTTGCACTTCTTTTCCAGCCGTGTCCATCTTGTACATTTCGTAAATAAATTGAGATTTCTTACGAGGATTTTCACTTGCTGCTGAGAAAGCTACAATGTCACCTTCAGGCGATAATTTTGCACTATAGATTATATTTTTTTCAAACTCGAAGTTTGGGTTAATGTACTCTTTTTCAATTGATTTGGTATCCATTATGACAAATGAAGAAGTCAGACCATCCTCTTCATCCAAGCTCCATTCCACAAAACCAAGCTTAGTGCCATCTTCGGCAAGGGAAAGACTTCTCTTCTTTATACTTTCATCGTGAGTAAGCCGTTCTTTATTTTCTCCTGTAGCAGAAATGGAATATAGATCGATGTTAGCCGGTCCAGCATCCAAGTCGTCCCCTTCTAAGTAGTTTTGCGCTGCGAAATAGTAGATAGATTGGTCATCTTCGGAAAATACTGCGTCAGTAATAAGCTCATCATCTTCTGATAGCCTGACCAGATTACTTCCATCACTCTTCATGATATATAAGGATTGCTTTAATGTTCCTTCCCCTTTTTCTTGTGAAAGAAAGAGTATTTTCTCTCCATTTGAAGAGTATCTTGGATGCACATGACTCTCCGCCTGTCTTGGAAACGTCAATTGATTTACATCGCTTCCATCTACATTGGCCTTATAAAGTGCTCCGTCCCCACTTTGATAGAACGGGAATACAATAGATTGGTCATCCGGCGACAAAGTGACAGTCTCTCCAAATCCATTATCAATTGGCAGCCAAGAGCGGGTAAATCGTTCAGAAAAGAAATATAAAAGGACTGATATGATGATGACAAATCCTATGAGTGTTATGGTGAACAATTTTAATGTTTGTTTTTTCATCGTATTCGGCCTCTTTCTTTCGTTTTGATAGGAATCATTATTACTTTAGTTTACCCCAAATGGGAAATTTTACTTACAAAAAAGTCCCTTTTGATGGCACTTGAGATGATTATGGAAAACAGAAAAAGCAACCTAGTCAAATAGATTGCTTTCTTTGAACTATTTTGTAGCTTTCATGATTTCTTGCAGAATGATATCCAATGTGTTTGGCGCACTATCTTGAGACATCTTACTTTTAAGTTGTTCTTTATCCGCTTTTAGAGATTCCAGTTGATTACGCAATGTTTCACTTGTTAATTCTTCCTCAAATAAAACCTTAGCAAATCCTTTTTTCTCGAAGGACTGTGCATTCAAAATCTGGTCTCCCCTACTAGCATTGCGGGAAAGTGGAATCAACAACATCGGCTTGCGCAATGCAAGAAATTCAAATATAGAGTTAGCTCCTGCCCGCGAGATAATATATTCTGATGCGGCAAGCACATCCGGAAGTTGTTGATTGATATATTCAAACTGTTTATAGCCTTTTACACCTTGAAGAGAACTGTCCACATTCCCTTTGCCACAAATATGAACAATCTGGAACTGCTCCGTTAATTCATTCAAGATCTGACGTAGGGTTTCATTGATTTTTTTTGCACCGAGGCTTCCACCCATAATTGTCAGAATCGGTTTTTTCTCATGAAATCCGAGCAAAGCCCTACCTTCCTGCTCTTTTCCAGCAAACAACTCTTCTCTGATAGGAGATCCTGTAAAAAGGACTTTATCCGCTGGAAAGTGCTTTAAGGTTTCATCAAATGTAACAAAAACTTTTGTCGCAAACTTTGTGGCGATTTTATTTGCAAGCCCAGGTGTTATATCCGATTCATGAATGATAACCGGTATTTTCAGCATTTTGGCAGCCATCACAACAGGTACCGTAACAAATCCACCTTTGGAGAAAACGACGCTCGGCTTTTCTTTTTTTAAGATAAACAATGCCTCCATTGCACCCTTAATGATGCGCAAAGGATCAGAGAAGTTCTTCCAGTCAAAATATCGACGTAGCTTTCCACTAGATATTCCACGGAAAGGTATCTTCTCATTACCTATAATTTCTTCCTCAATTCCATTTCTGGAACCGATATATGTAATATCCCAACCTGTCGCCTTCAATTTGTTCATGATTGCGATATTTGGTGTGACGTGGCCTGCGGAGCCTCCGCCTGTGAACACGATCTTTTTGTTAGTCATGGTATCATCATCCTTCATGTCATTCTCTCTACTCTATATTATTATCGAAATATGGTAGAAAGGCAAAAATTTTATTGTTACCTTTAATTTTTGGCAGCTTGGTACAACCAAATGTATTCATTCTTTGACGTTAACACAACCAACCTATAAAAAAACAGGCTAATGAACTATTTTCCTGTTCATTAGCCCTCCCTCTTCCTATATTTTCATTTGTAAAAGATAAAATATATGTGTTAATTCCACAATTATTTTATTCCCCTTGAAGGCAGTGACTGTTTAGATAATTGATAGGGAAGCTGTTGCAACGATTTAGTTACATTCTCCAACTTTTGTTCGATGCGATGCAACAAGTAAAACGTGACCACAATCGGGAACCCTACTTCGCTTATCCATGTCCACCACTGGTCCATATGCTATTCCTCCTTTCTATTGAAAAAAAGGTCTACCACGATAAGTAGACCTTTCCTGAGTGCTTTAAGCTATTTCAAAATCTGTTACGTTCCGTTCAATGATTCTTGCACCATCTTTTTCGACAAAGTTTCCACCTTTGGATGTGAAGACATCCGCAGCAATGATAGTATCCATCGCCTGTTCGATCTCCACAGGTGTTAGATCCGTTTTTGGATCATCTACAGAAATCTTCACGGTTGACCCTTCTTCATTCAAGAACAGCAATTCCAATGTAAACATGCATTTTCCTCCTTTCTAATGGATTTTACCAGTCAGCTTCTGTTATCCCAGGAAGTGCAACTCACTGCGTCTAACATTCGATACTGGTGTGGTTTGTAAACCCGAAATTGCCCCCGCTGCTTGTAAAAGTTCTGCTGCCTCTGCATCCACCTTTACGTTGTTATAGTTTTTCGTACGGTACATCAACTTCCCCTTGTCATCCTCTCCAAGTTCATACATAAGACGGAGTTGGACATTTTCCACTGCGTAATCTGCCATGTTCTCACCCCCTTTCACCTTCTATATAAAGAAAATAAGGAAAAAGGTAGTGAAGAGTTTGAAAAAAATAAAAAAACATTTCAGCCATTGATTCTTGCCGAAATGTTCTTGAGATTACTATGATTATTATTTTATTATGAAACGGATTTCTTTAAATCCAGCGCTGGTTTTTGTCTGGATAATTTCTGTAATGAGGATTCGTTATAGCCAACAATCAGTTTTTTTCCACTTGTAATAATTGGTCTTCTTAACAGTTTTGGCTCTTCAATGATGAGCTTAATCAGTTCGGACAGGGTCAGTTCGTTTACATCGATTCCAAGGTCCTTGAATGTCTGGCTTCTTGTTGCCAAAATTTCATCTATTCCCTCTGTAGTTAAGGATAGAATCTTCATCATTTCATCATGGTTCGGAGTTTCTCTAAAAATATGCTTTTCCCGGAACTTGATGTTATTGCTCTTTAACCACTTTTTTGTTTTTCTACATGAAGTACAACTTGGGTAACTGTAAAAAATGATTTCATTCATCATGCTTACCTCCCCGTTCATATTAGGTTTTTAACTCAGGTTATTTGATATTTTTATTGTACATTATTTGTATAACTTTTGTATAGTCAAATGATATTTATTTTTTGACAAAAAAACGACAACTTTTTGTTTCATGTCAAAAATGGAGGACGGATGTTTAACATTGCATTATAATGGAAATATGTATGATAGAAAAATAGCTGTATAATCTGCATGCAGCTGGAGAAAAATGTACTTATCATGCAATCGTCACAAACTAGAAACAAACGCTTATTTACAAGTAAAGTATTGGTACATTATAATAGGAAAGTGACATGCATAAGGATTAGTGCGTAAGGAGGGGATACATATGGATCGTATGTACCGTGTAATGGGTTTCTGGACTGGGATTTTTGCAGTTATGTTCTATCTTGGCCACATGACTCAAACGTCTTTACTTTTCTTCGGACAAACGGTATTCTTCATTTTATTAAGTTATCTTAAGTTATCTGAACGTATGTACATCTATATTTTCGGAGCATATTTAACAGTTTTCTTTGTTGCCTTTTCGTATTGGACAACATTCATGATGGTGCCTGGATCTGGTGGTCATTAAACATACGTGGATACACAATAAAAAGCGATGACATTTGTCATCGCTTTTTATTGTTGGTTCAAAACAATAAATGGGGTTGTCTAAATAACTCCCTGTTTCCTTTCGTTTCAGGTGTTCGCTTTCCGCGGGGCGGTGCTTGAGCCTCCTCACTCCGTTGCGGGGTCTCAAGTCTACCGCTACCTTCCGCTGGAGTTCTCACCTTGCACTTCAGTCAACAGGGGAGATTCTGTTATATATACCTGTTCAGCCTCCCTGTTTCCTTTCTTTCCAGGTGTTCGCTTTCCGCGGGATTAAAACTTGTCACCTATTAATTTATGCCACACTTTTGTCTGCTTTTCATGTACTATTACATGGAATGAGTTGCTCCAGCTACTGTCCATAATAAGAGTTCTGATTGCTCTGTTCTGTTTACTTTTCTCAGAGAAAGGATTCGGGTCCTGGTTTTCCTGCAGGTAATCAAGTATTCCAGCTTCCACAAGGAATTCCCCTTGTCTCATCGTACAAATGTGGTTGAACCCCTTAGCGTTGAAGCTCTCTTCTAAGGAGTCGAGATGTACATGTGCCGTTAAATCCATCTTGGCAGGATATTTCAACGGGTCCGTCACCATTTGATGCTGATAATACCCTCTTATACTGCCATCTTTTAGCTCCTGATTGATTAATTCGGAAAACCGGTATCCATAATCAACCGTTAAGATTGCACCTGAGAGCAGCCACTCTGCAAGTATTTCGGCATAGTCCATCATAGCTAATGGCACTTCCATTCGTTGACCTTCAGTAAAGGTCAACTTGTTGTCCGATATGTACGCAAGAATGTCTGGATTTTCAAGAGGACAGACTCGTTCTGTCAGATTTCCGTTCACATCTAAGGCAATAAATATTTCATGGAAGGTCCCTTTAGAATATTCAATAACATGGACAGGCAGTGCATCAAACAATTCATTAGAGAAAAGGACACCATTCCTAAGGTTCTTAGGCACATCTTCCATTGAAGTGAAATAATACATTTGTGGCCTATTTCCAAGCGTGCTTTTTTGAAGTTCAATATGATAAGGGCTCATTTCCACCATTATGTATTTGATTGTATCGTAAAGTGTTTTATCCAAAGTTTCCACTTCTGCCAATAGCTGTTTTGCAAAGCGGCCGTTTCCGCCACCTATCTCGATAAATACGGGCGAGATTCCAGATTCATAAAAGTAGTGAACTAATAATTTTGCGAAGAGCTTTCCGTATATAGTGTGGACGTTACTCGATGTTAGGAAATCACCTCTCTGTCCCACCTTTTCCCTTGCTTTCATGTAATATCCTTCTGAAGGGTGATAGAGCACCGACGTCATGTATTCGGAGAAATCAATTTTCCCTCCTGGAGCATTCTCTATTTTTTCTTGTAGAAACGTAGGAATCATTCATTAAAACCCGGTAAGAAACGGATTGCTGTCCATTTCCTTTTCAATGGTTGTCGTCATTCCATGTCCTGATAGGACGGTCGTTTCTTCTGGCAGAACAAGAAGCTTGTTGTGTATGCTTTGTATAAGTTGGTCGTGATTCCCTCCTGGCAGATCTGTTCTTCCGATGCTTCCTGCAAATAGTGCATCTCCAGAAAAAACCACTTTGCTCGGTTCATGATAAAAGCTTACACTTCCTGGTGAGTGGCCTGGTGTAAACAGCACATCAAGCTTAAAGTTAGAGATGACGATTTTTTCTTCTGATTGTATAAGTCGGTCTGCCTGGTTAGCTGTAATAGGTCCAAGTTGAAAAAATTGAGAACCATTTAGGCTTGGGTCAGTTAACCAATTCTTTTCTTTCTTATGTACATAAACAGGTATATTCCAATGACTACGTACCGAATCAACTGCACCGATATGATCAAAATGAGCATGTGTTAATAAAATAGCCAAAGGTTTAAGGCCTTTCTCTTCCAGATAGGAATTAAAAGCATCCCCTTCACTACCCGGGTCGAAAATGATACATTCTTTTTTGTCATTAATAAGCAGGTAAGCATTTGTTTGTAATGGTCCTAGAGGCAATTGAGTCCATTTCATTTTCTTTCCACACCTTCCTTGAAGTATCTATCCATCTATTTTACACTAAGAAAGAGAACTTGAGAAACGAAAGGAAACTGCCGATGAAGTCGATGTTTGGTTTAGAAATACAATGTGCCGATGACAAACCGCAATACTTTCAAAATCTCTTGCTGCAGTTAAAAGAGATAACAAGTGTTTTTGACGTGGATGATAATCTTCTTATTGCCGATTCCGCCCTAGAAGCGAAAGTTGTTAAAAACATGCTTGCCAATCGTTATATCCTTGAGGAAACATACACCCTGTCTTTACTGGAAAGTCCGATAGCCAGTCCCCTATTCACCGATTATGGCTTTGTAACTAAAAAGAACAATCATTTTCTATATCAGGATATGGTCTCTATTTTCCGAATTGAAAGCGGTAAACAGGAAGATATTCATATGTTTCTTTTCCAGTTGGAGGAATCCATCATTGCAATTGAAGAACAATACAAAAAGTCGTATATTATTGATAAAGAAAATAAAGAATATATTATAAAAGTGGCCAAGGCATATGACATAGAAGTGTCATTTTTTGACCTCGACAAATAGTGCGAAAACATTTAAAATGTAATTGGAGTGTAATGTGCAATTACATACTTTATTTTTCGGGATTTCTTTCAATTAGTAATGATCTCTGAAAGGGGCGTTAACCTTGCCATTAGTTATTATCTTTGGACTCGTAACAATTTTATGTGTACTAGGACTTGTCCGTTCCCTGAAAGAAAAAAACTTCCTAGGAGTTCTTTTCGCTTTCGGAACAGTTGCGGTATTCGGTTGGTTTACAGTAATGACTTTAATCCGTTCCGGCTTCCCGGTAGCACACTAACTTAAACATGGAGCGCCCTGCGCTTGCACAAAAAAGTATTCCTTCCCAAGTGGAAGGAATACTTTTTTTGTGTTTGTAGGGAAACAGTCTTTTGTAATAATAAGCAAATTGGCACATCGGGGAATATACTGAATTAAATCAATGGTTAGGATGTTATTTGCAGATAGATTTGGTGATAATAAAGCTAGTATCCATTTGCTTGGAGGTTGATATGGAATGGCACTAAAAACTTTATGCGGCACTTGCAATGGTTCAGGGAGAAAAAAGCTCTTCATCCTCCCCTTCTACAAAAAGTGTACAAAGTGTAATGGGCAAGGAAGGATTACGAAAGGATTTTTCATGTAAGCTCTTTTCTCACTGAATGTTGCTATTCGTTAGTGTCTTTTACAAAACACCTTCATGTAAAGCAAATGCCAAGCAACTGGTTGCTTGGCATACTTTATCTCATAGTGAATTTGACCGTTTGGACTCCACAGCACGTAACTTATCATCCATCTGGACACTCTTGTCCCGACGATCATCTATTCTGATATTGGTTGCCACCCGATGCAAGCCCTTTTGAAAAGGTGCTTCATGGATGACCTGAATTACATGCATCAGGGTTGGAAGTTCCCCTTCAATGATCGTACTCATCGGAGTTAATTGATAGTTGATTTTCCCTTCTTCTTTAAATCCCTCTAAAATTTCCTGGATATCTGCTACGTAGTCACTTACACTTGGTCCGTTTGTTCCAATCGGAATCACAGTAACATCGACAATCGCCATTTCTATCGCTCCTCACCCTAGAATAGATCTACAAGATCCAATTTTTCTTCCGTTGATGGTATTATTATTTGCTCTAACTGGTATCCATATAAACTTAAAAGTCCATTCGGGGAAAATTTTAACGGTTTATTTTCCACATTTTCAAAGATGACTTTTTTCGTTCCATCTTCAACATCGATCATTATAAATTGAAAACCAGCTGAGTATGAATCGATACTTCCTCCATTTAATGCTTCAAAAATATAAAATTTTTCTGCGCTATTTACGTAAGCAAAGTATGGAATGAAGTAATTGGAATACATTGTTAAAAGCGGCGCTTCGTATGAATGGACTTCCTTCAAATCTGGAAGACGACGAAAAGAAAAGACAGCCATATCTTCATCCTTAATATTTCCTACCGTAAATAGTAGGTTGTGATAGGTTTGGAACGTTACTACACTATCCAATAACTCCACGGTTTCATTTGTTGCAAGATCAAATGTGTACAACGGTGCTTCCAATATAGGCATTTCTTGATTCCAATTAATATACCCCAGCTTTTCTTCAGATAGCCATTGGACAAATGGGTCGTCCACATCTTGTTTTACCATATTCTTTGTTGGTACATCAAGGAGAAAGCTATCGTAGGACCAATCCTCCTTGAAAGAAGAAACCATAAGCTGATTCCCGGTGAATGGATTCCAGGTAGAGACAAGATCAATGGAGTCATCAAATTTCCACTCCGCTTTTAATTCTCCACTTTCAGAAAGAACACTCAACTTCCCCTCTGTGTAAGATGGTGCTGAACGAACTAAAAAGAGATCAAAATCCTTATTGGCAGTTACAGAAATAACAGGTTCCTCTGATTCAAAAAATATTTCCGTTACACCAGTAAACAGATCAAAAGAAAGTACTTTTGAACCATCTCCATCATTTGCTATATATAAAATGGTTTCGTCATTCAACCATTCAGCGACAGTGCTAAATTGCTCAGCAGGAATCGAAAGCTTTTCATACGATTCATTATGAAAGAATAAGGGATTGAAAGGTTTTGGTTTAGCATGATTAGATAGTAAAGGTGCATTGCTAACTTCCTTGGGGGTTGGAGGAGATTGACATCCAGACAACAAGCAAAAAATTATCGTACCTATAAAAAAGATTTTCTTCATTGCACCCCTCCTTTTTGCCTATCTTAATAACGATTATGAGGCAGGAAAGGTTTCAATACAAGCAAAAAAAAATAAATATTCCTAAAGTAATATTTATCTATTCAAACAGTATGGATATGTTACCTTTCAAAAGAGACCAACACTTAAAGTAATTGGATTTACAGGGCGACAGGAGGGCTATCCTAGGCATTTACACCTCGGTGCCCCACTGTACCCATTCCCACTAGAAATCTTATGGTTGTTTCACCTTCCAAAGATTTCATTACATATAAAGGGATGCCAAAAAGATGCCCAATGTTTTTGGGTAAATCGTATCATATTGTGATAATGGCAGAGGATTGATTCCTTTTCCCAGTTCAAGAGTAAATCCCGGTTTATTAAATTCTTGGATGAACCAATCTTTGAACCCTGCATGGCTATCTATATATTGCACATTTTTATAGGTACTGACTCTTTCGAATTCGAGGGCTATTCTCTTACTCTCTAAAGGTTCCAGTCCTTCATAGCCCCAATAGAATTCTTCTCCTTGGGTATGAACGGCAATCACCCTGTCAAAGTGCTTTCCTGCTGCAAGTTTACTCATTGCAAGTGCTTCAGGCTCCGTTAGAGGAGTATCACCAGGGTAGTCGCGAGGTGAAGGGACCTTTTCCTCTTTACGGGTTTTTTCCACCATCCAATTAGCAGGAAAATGCTTGTTCAGGTCCACTCCCCTAATGTTCGCTTTCCATCCCATGAAATCTGCCCGTTCTTGATTTATCTTCACTACCGTTTGTCTAAACGGCTCTAAATTAGGTGGCCCATTAAGCACCAGATCTACACCATCCGGATTTACCATAGGTACGATGGACAGTTCCGTTTGTTCATACAATGGCAAGCATGGTAAGCCTCTCAGTTGGTTACCATTTGTAAGGGCAAGTAGATAATCATTAAGTAAATTCATAATTACAGCACTAGTTATCCATTCATTAGCATGGAAGCTTCCGTTCCAGTGGATCTTTTTGGGGCCATTTCCTATTCTTACATGATGGAGTGGTTTGCCCATTACGGATTGTCCAATAGAGGTGCAGTCCATAAACGGATAGATCACTTTCAATCTGTTAAGGTCATGAACCAATGTATGGTAATCATACTTTTTCTTTGGGGTCACTATCTTATTTAGGACTTTATCTGGTAATCGGATTACCTCTCCTACTTTCAATCGGGAAAGTTTCTTCTCTTGATTCATCAAGGAAATACAGTCCATCGGGATCCTTCTTTGATGAATAATTGATTGAAGCGTGTCACCGTTTTTAACTTCATATGAAGATTGGATATAACCTGGTATGAATATTGTTTTTCCTTTATTTAGAATGTGTCCATTTGATAGATCCTTATTTGAATCAACAACCAATTGAAGAGGAATATCGAATATTTGACTGAAATACCATAACGTATCCCCTCTCCTGCTCACTACCTTCAAAGTATAACCACCACCCAGTAAACGCGTCTATACATAAAACTTATGGTTGTTAAGAAAGTTTTAGAACGTTTGTCAGGGAGGTGTGGTGGAAATGAATAAGATAAACCGGGCAGAAACCGCCCGCTCCCTTTTAAAGCTAAAAATTTTAGTTGTTCGGTTAATCACCGCTGTTCCTTTACGCAAATGGCTGCGCTTTCCACGGGGCGACCTTGAGCCTCCTCACAACGCTTGCGGGTCTCAAGATTGTCGCTTCTCCCCCGTAGGACAAGGAAGGCTACGGCAGCGATACATCACACGCAGAAAATGCTCGCATTTTCAAGGAGTCTCCGCCATTTGCTCCAATCCAAAGCTAAGTAAGTTCGGTTAATGGCTACTTTTGTCACTTAGTAGAGAGGATTTTCGTTCTTCTAACGGTGAATGAAATTACATAGTTGATTGAAGTGGAAGGTGCGCAGACTCCCGCGGGAGGAAGGGACAGGTAAGACCCCGCAACGGAGTGAGGAGGCTTACGGACCGCCCGCAGGAAAGCGAAGCGCCTGAAACGGAAATCAACAGAATTATATACTTTCTTGTTCTTCCACAGAAAAAAGCTGCCATAAAGATCTTTGGGATCCTCATGACAGCTTTACATTAATTACTCATCAAGTTTGCTTTCGTCAACTTGAATGGATGTTCCATCATAAAAGCGAAGCAAGTCTCCGTACACAATTTTATCAGAGTACTGCAGCTCTTTCTTAGCTTTTTCCATATATGGTTCACACGCTTCTTGCTCTACTTCTTCTTTTGTTTCTTTGTCAAAGCAAGCATTTTTTGTATAAACTACTTCTTCTGTTACAAAGCTACCATCACGGAATACAACAAAATCATTTCGTTCCTCGGAGAATAAATCTTCACCAAATTGAATGTCATTCTTTGTTTCCATGCCAAGCAAATGCTTGATGGTAGGCTTAAGGTCGATCTGACCTCCAACTGTATCAAATTCCTTAGGGTTTTTATCTGTTACACCAGGAATATGAACGATCATTGGAACACGTTGAAGCTGTGCGTTTTCAAATGGAGTGATCTCTTTACCTAAATACTGGCTCATCGCTTCGTTATGGTTTTCTGAAATACCATAATGGTCACCATAAAGGATGATGATGGAATCTTCATATAGACCTGATTTTTTCAGTTCGTCAAATAATACTTTTACAGATTCATCACTATATCTTGCTGTTGGGAAGTAACGGTTTAATGTACGACTATTGGAGTCGAACTCTTCCACAAACTTATCTTCTTCATCCAGCACGAATGGGAAGTGGTTGGTTAATGTGATGAATTTAGCATAAAAAGGTTTTTCTAATTCTTGCATATAAGGGATGGATTGCTCGAAGAATTCAATATCTTTCAAGCCCCAACCTACAGAATTTTCTTCATTTACGTCATAGCTCTCAATATCAAAGAACTTATCATATCCCAATGATTTATACATTACATCACGGTTCCAGAAACTCTTGTTGTTTGCATGGAATGTGACAGGTGTGTAACCTTCTTCTTTGACTGCATTAGGGGTAGCCGTATGGAAGTCGTTAGTTCCATGCGTAAAGAACACGGCACCCCGACCAACAGGATAAAGAGAATTATCTAATAAGAACTCAGAGTCGGACGTCTTCCCTTGCCCGGTCTGGTGGTAGAAATTACTGAAATAGTAACTTTGGTCTTTCAATTCGTTCAGGAATGGGGTAATAGGCTCTCCATTAATTTCATTGTCGATTACAAAGCTTTGCATCGATTCGAGTTTCACTACTATGACATTCTTACCTTTTGCAACGCCATATAAGTCATCATTCGGAGCTTTATAGCTGGCATTAATGTAGTTCTGAATCTCGGCAAGTTCACTTCCGTCTGCCATTGCACGCTGAGCACGTGTTTTGGATTGCAGTACTGCATCGTACACGTGATAGTTATAAGTCCCTAAATTTTTCACAAGAATTTCCCGGTCAAAAGTTCGGGTCAATAATTGCGGTCTTTCTGTTTCCGCTAATCCCAAGTTGAATAGGAATATACCTATGATGGACAAGAAGTACATTTTACGTACTTTAGGTCTCCAAGTAGACATACTAACAAATGCAGGTGTCCACTTAGCTATTGCAATAAGGATTACTACGTCGGTAAACATCAATAAATCCATCGGAGACATTAGCTCTGTGATACTTCCGCCAAGATCACTCATGTTACCTGATTGGAAAAGTAACGGGATCGTGATGAAATCATTGAAGAAACGGTAGTACACCGCGTTTGCATAAAGCACAAAAGAAACGATAAAACTTGTAATGATTAAATATCGTTTCATGCCCTTTTCCTTAAAGAATAGGGCCAACCCGGCAATAAGCAATATAAAACTCAACGGGTTAATGAAAAGGATAAATTCTTGTTTTACTGATTCAATTGTAATGTTAAAACTTGTTTTATAAACAATGTAGGTTTTTACCCAAAGCAGTACCACTGCTATAAGGATAAAAGGCACTTTTGATTTAAAGGCTTGCTTCATCTTTTTAACCTCCTTAAAGCGAAAGACAGGGAAGCTCTTTATTTTATTTATTATTATTGATAAATATCCTGATTAGATGTATCCACAACCTAAATTTAGCATTCAAAAATTTCGGCTACGACATATCTTAAAACTTTTTTTACAAAAAATCAATGGATAATTAATACTGCATTTACAACGAAGAAGTAGAATAGTAGTCTTGGGTGCTTTGTGCAACTATATATAATAGACGATGTACAAGCAAAAAAGTTTCATAAAAATAAGAAGTTGTTAAATTTTGAATAGTCAAACAAAAAGAGACTCCCGTGTAAGAAGCCTCCATTACGCACTATGTTGCTTCTTTCTACCTTTTTACCCCAGTGGCAGAAAGAATAAACCATACACTTTTTTACAATTTTGTTTTTGCGAGATATGCAGCCCCAATAACGCCAGCATCATTCCCGAGTGTAGCTTCTGCAATTTTCACTCCAACCTTTGTTCTAGGGAAGAGATGCTTAACAAAATGTTCACGAACAGGATTTAATAGTTTGTCCCCCGCTTTGGAAACTCCTCCGCCAATAACGATCTTCTCCGGGTTCATTGCATTAGCCAGATTGGCAAGTGCAATCCCCAGGTATGACGAAACTTTGTTCACCACATATAGAGACACTTCTTCACCTGCATCGGCCTGTTCAAAAACCAGTTTTGCAGTCAATCCTTCTATTTGAGCCACTTCTTCCAACCTGCTACCTGGATTCTCCTCCATTGCTTCCTTGGCAAGTCGAACAATCCCAGTAGCAGATGCAATCGTTTCCAGACAGCCCGTTTTTCCACAATTGCACTGCGCGCCGCCTTCCGCGAGTACAGTAATATGTCCAATTTCTCCTCCGGCACCATTTATACCGTGGACAATTTCCCCATTTGTGATAATGCCACCACCGACTCCTGTTCCAAGTGTTACGCAGATCAGATCCTTGGACCCCTCTCCTGCACCTTTCCACATCTCGCCAATAGCAGCAAGGTTCGCATCGTTATCCACTACTACAGGTAGTCTTGTTTCTACTTCCAGCAGATCCTTTAGAGGATAGTTTTCCCATCCAAGATTGACTGCTTCATATATTAATCCTGTTGCCATATTGACCGGACCTGGCGCACCCATGCCGAGCGCTTTCAATTTGGACTTTGTTTCCCCAAGTTCCTCCAATTTTCTATCGATAGCTTTGGCAATATCGGTTGTAATATATTTTCCCTTTTCACTTATATTTGTAACGATTTCCCACTTGTGAGCGATTTCACCATACTGTGTAATGAACGCCATTTTTATTGTGGTACCGCCTAGATCAACACCAACTAACCATTTGTTTTCCATTTCCATTCACCTTTTCTTTATCTAAATTTGGACAGCTCTCCTCGTAAAATAATCATGGCAGACTGGAAAAGTCCAGCATCCAAAACGCCTGAGCGGTAAAGCTCCCTTATCTCATCTTCCATCATTTCGATGTCCGCTATCTTGTCACCTGTATAGATGAAGGTCCCATAATTCTTCAGTAGCTGTCTTACATCATACATTGTTTTCATAACTTCACCTTTTCTTCATTACTACGTAAAAGGGTATGTACTTCATTTTTAGTATAAAGGAATCACTTGCAACGTCAAGCAAGAAAAATACGTATAAAAAACGGATGAGAAAAAGTCCCATCCGTTTTTTAAATTCTCTATATAAATCAAACTCATCTGTCTGGGTCTTCCGGATGCAAAATCGTCGGCCTTCTATTTTTCAAAGGGATTGGTGATCGTATCAATACGTCACGGAATCCACGGTAATTGAATGGAATGAACGGCCATAGATATGGTACGTTATACGATTTCATCATCATCAGGAAGAGAATGAGCAGAAGAAGTCCTGCCATAAATCCTACCACGCCAAACATAAAGGTTAATAACAGCAGGACAATCCTGATCAGTCTGTTTGCAAGGCTTAGCTCATAACTCGGAGTCGAAAATGTTCCGATGGCGGCAATCGCCAGATATAGGATTATTTCCGGAACAAACAAGCCTACCTTTACAGCTACATCCCCAATAAGGATAGCTGCTACAAGCCCAAGAGCAGTACCTAGTGAGGTTGGTGTATGTATGGCTGCCATCCTCAGCATATCCATTCCTACCTCAATAATGAGGATTTGGGCAATCAATGGAACAGCACCTGGTTCGCTCGGACCGATGTAGGATAACTGCTCAGGCAAAAGCTGTGTATTGGTAGCAAGCAGATACCATAATGGCAGTATAAAAATGGATGCCCATACTGCAAGAAATCTTACTAGCCTCAAGTAGGCCCCGACAACCGGCTTGTTTCTGTACTCCTCGGCATGTTGCAAATGATGCCAAAATGTAGCCGGAGTTATGATGACACTTGGTGAGTTATCCACAATCACCAATACATGCCCTTCATATAAATGTGCGGCCGCAGTGTCCGGCCTTTCTGTGTACCTTACAGTCGGATAGGGGTTCCAATGCCTGCCTCCGACAAATTCCTCCAAGGTCTTCTCTGCCATAGGTAAACCGTCTGTATCGATTTTCTCCAGGGACTCCTTTATTTCCTTTACTAGATCGGGATCTGCCAATTCGTCTAGGTAACATAAACTGATATCCGTCTTTGACCTTCTTCCTACCTGCATATATTCCATTCTGAGTGAGCTGTCTCTCACTCTTCGACGAATCAATGCACAGTTAAAGATCAATGTCTCGACAAACCCATCTCTCGACCCCCGGACAACCCTTTCCATATCCGGTTCTTCCGGCCCTCGGACAGGGTATGTTCTTGAGTCGATGATGACGGCTTCCTGAAGGCCTTCCACAATCATGACTGTAGGTCCGGCAAGCACCTGATCGACGACTGTTTCTAAATCATCCGTTTTATCAATTTCTACATAAGGTATGTAAGTTTTTAAAAGCTTTTCCAGCGGTTGCTCCTCAAGGTCCTCCGGTACCAGATCGGATAGGAACTTCATCAGGAACAGCATGATATCATCTTTACCGAACCCGTCCACCAGGAACATTGCTATTCTTCTCCCAGCATATTGGAGGTCAAGGAATATCAGATCAAAGCTCTTGTCCACGGCCATTCTTTCTTTTAAATACTTAACATCCTTTTCAAAATCTCCTGACATTATTTTCGTCGGTTTATGCCAAGTCAAAGTTCCTTCCTCCTAAAGAGTGACTTGTTGATATCTTCACTATCCATCTTTTCATTTTTTGCCAATACCTTAAAAAAAATTCAGTATATCTTTCTTGGAAATAAAAAAACAGCAGTAGGAACAATAATTCCTCTAGTCAAGGAATGTCGTTACCGCTGCTATTTGTTATAGATTATAGTTAAATTTTACTCATCTTCTAAAAGGCGATTGATTTCGGTTCGTAAATTGATATAGTTCTCTCCTGTGGAATCTAGCTCAACCGCTTTATTAATAGAAGCGGATGCTTTTTCCGTTTCATCAAGTTCCAAATAGACAAGTGCAAGATTATAATGTGCTTCATGGAATTCCGGGGCAATGGAAGTCAGTTTTTCCAATTGTTCTCTTGCTTCCTCTATTCTACCTTCCTTTATATTGATAAAAGAAAGGTAGAAAAGCACTTCGGGAAATTCTCTTTCCCTATCTTCCAACTTAGTGAGCAGACTGCGTGCATCCTCAAACTCTTCTTGTTGAATCATCGTTTCCGCTTGATTCAGGAGCATATGTGGGTTATCACTGTTAAACCCTTGAACGAGCAGAAAATATGTCAGACCTACAGCAGCCCCAAAACCCAATATCCTTGGAATAGGTTTTGTGTGCTTTGGCAAATGGACAATTGCCGATGCCAGGAACCCACCTATCAACCCTCCAATATGCCCGGCGTTATCAATTCCGGGAATTGTAAATCCAATAGCCAGGTTAATACCGATTAGCACGAGGATGTTCATACCCATCGTACGGAAAAACAATTTTGGATAGGTAATACCTACAAACAAAAGAGCACCAAAACAACCAAATATCGCTCCTGATGCTCCTGCTGAAAGGGAGGATGTGAACACAAAGCTTGCAAGGGAGCCAGCAAAACCGGCAAATAAATAGATAAGCAGGAAGCGTGCATTTCCGTAGATCCTCTCTACCGCGGTACCTAAGTAAAATAAAGCCATCGTGTTAAGTAGAAGATGCAAAAAACCAATATGGAGAACAATCGGTGTGAAAAAACGCCACCATTCCCCCTCCAATATAGCCGGATTATACTTTGCTCCATATTGCATCAGTGTCTCCGGATTCTGACTTCCCCCGTTTGTTTCTAGTAAATAAAACATGACAAGATGCAGAATGATAAACAGATACGTAAAGAAAGGTTTTCCATGCTGAAAGATGGACCTTTCCATGTTCACTCTTTGGGAAGAGGCATTCAGTACACTTTGTTTAAGATGATAAAGTCCCAAGTCATCCATTACTATGTTCTCGTCTACCGGTACTTCATAACCCGTGAAATTTGATATTGTTTCAATTGCTACATGTAGATTCCCCTCATGAACCACTACTGAATGAAGCTCAGCCTTTTTATTTACCAAGGGTTCTTCAATTCGGAACTCCCAATCATCTACTGGAGGATAGGAGGAGACGTATATGTTTAAAGCACGTAAACTGCGTTTTCGTAATTGATTTTTAAAATTCACTACATGATGAGAGGCATTCTCCATATCCCGCTGGAGCCAGGTGCTCCAATCAAGATCATGCCGATAAAGCCTGATGATTGGTGCCTTTTTATGAATCAACCCTTCAAGCCAAACCTCCATCTGATCTGGAGATATATGTAATATTCTATACTCTTTTTTTACAACAAAGTGTTGTACGAGCTGCCAAAAAACGATATCCTGCTTCAATTCCTCACCTCCTCGTTCTTTTATTTTATATGGTAGGTCCAGAAAAGTAAAAATATAACTGTGAGGCTCAATTTTCAAATTACGAAAACAGCAACTATAAAGACTATAAAAAGACAGCACCAGAAACCGGTACTGTCTAATAAAATGACTTTCCTATCAAAAGCGGTGAGTTCTCCCGTTTTCATCCACGGAAAACGGTCTGCAAGAAGCGGTCTCGGACAAATGGTAAATCCATCCCGAATGCCACTACAAACCTTCTGATACTACTTATTCCCAGAACATAGTTCAGAATTTTATAGCGACTTTGATAAATCGCATATGTACCGACAACAATCAGAAAAATCCTTAGTAAGAATCCCATCTTCATCCCTCCTACTCTTATTTTGCTTAAAAATAGAAAAAACATGCCTCATAAGAGACATGTTTTCGTGGTTTAATGATAAGTAATTATTAAAATACTTTATCCTTTATTTCTGTCAGCACTTTAACAGAGTGTCGGAACTGCTCGTTCTCTTTTTCACTCAGATCCAGCTGACGAATCTCTCTGATGCCATTCCGGTTTACTATGGCAGGTACACCAATGTAAATATCTTCACTGTCATATTCTCCATCCAAATAGGCAGAAACCGTCAAAATAGAGTTTTCATTCTGGAGAATGGCTTTAGTAAGCCTCACCAACCCCATGGCTATCCCGTAATAAGTTGCACCCTTCCTTTCAATAATATGATAGGCTGCATCTCTTACACTCACAAACAATTCATTCAAATCTTCCTCTTTGTACTTTTCCTGTTTCGCCATCAGCTCAAGAATCGGCTTTCCGCCTATATCCGCTTTACTCCAAACAGGCAATTCCGTATCTCCGTGCTCTCCTATTATATAGGCGTGTACATTACGTGCATCCACTTGAAAGTAATCACCAAGAACATAACGGAATCTCGCAGTATCCAGAATTGTTCCCGATCCAATCACCCGCTCTTTCGGCAACCCTGAGAATTTCCAAGTAGCATATGTTAATATATCAACCGGATTTGTAGCAACCAGGAAAATGCCATCAAATCCATTGCCCATAACTTCATCCACAATACTCTTGAATATTTTTGTATTCTTTTCCACCAGATCCAGTCTTGTTTCACCAGGCTTCTGGTTGGCACCTGCACATATCACCACAATGTCCGCATCCTGACAATCCTTGTAATCGCCATACCAGATCTTTGTTGGTGTTGGCGCAAATGCAATTCCATGATTAAGATCCATTGCATCGCCTTCTGATTTTTCCTTGTTCAAATCAATCAATACGAGCTCTTCTGTTACTCCTTGATTCAATAAGGCAAAGGCATAACTCGAACCGACAAACCCTGTTCCTATTAAAGCAACACGACTAATTCCGTTTCTCATGGTATCTCCTCTTTTCACCTTGGTTACTGTTACAGTATTAGTATATCAGAAAAGATTGTGAAATATTGAGCAATATTCGTATATATTGTTACATCACAAAACGCTTATAAGGAAGATTAACACCGTGGCAATGACGATGGATGAAATATTCACCACATCATTGTTTACGAAAGCCATACCTTTCACTAATGTAGTAGGCTGATGACAGTGGACCTTTTTTTCCACCAGTTTGCCGCACACTTTACAGCGAAAGGCTGACTGTATAGTTGCTCCCAAAATGGTATCTATAAAACAGCCAACCACACCCATTGTAATAATCAATAAAACTGGCATTATCGTTAATTCTTCCCATAAAAAATAGGAAGCAACTCCAATTAAAGCCGATCCGGCAATTGCTGCAAGGGTTCCTAAGAAGGATATCGCCCCTGATGTTCCCGGCTCCACTTTTTCCATCCGAAAGACGGAAAACGGCCGTTTTCTGCTAAGCGTCCCTATTTCCGATGCCCACGTATCGGAATTCGCTACAGCGATAGATGTAACAAACCCATAAATCCAATATTCTGCGGGGAACAAGTAGGCAATCATCCCTATTAGTGCTGGCACCCCACCATTTGAAAGTACCTGCACAATATCACGTTGTGAACCTTTTTCATGCATATCGTTTAAGTTTTCTTTTTTCTTCCGGTTGTATTTACTCCAGAAGCTAGAGGTTACAAAGAACAAGCCTATCAGTAAAAGTCCATACCCTTTAAATCCCAAAGCGATGAGAATACCAACCAAAAACGTACCCACAGCTCCTGAGAAGGTCAATGACTTCAGCTTAAATCCTCCCCAAGCTAATACTATAATTCCTACTATTAATAAAATTTCATTTTCTAATAGTGTCGACATACTCATCCTCATTTGTCACTATTTTATGTACCGGTATATCAAAACTATCCGTCGGGACCTTATTAACTAGTTGCTGTGAAAATGCCAAAGATAACTTTTCCCCCAGAAAATCTACTAGATAACGGTCGTAATATCCTCCACCAAATCCAATCCTGTAACCCTTCTTATCAAAAAGCAAACCCGGAACCAGCATCAAATCCATTTCTTGCTTTGGACAAGGGGTAACTATTGAAACAATCGGCTCTTTCAACCCGAAATACACGGTTTCAAGTTGGTCGAAGTCTTCAAGAAAATAGAATTGCATACTTTTATCCTTCGGGAAACATTTAGGCACTGCTACTTTTTTCCCCTCATTCCACGCACGGGTAATGAGGGCTTCTGTGTCCACTTCCGGAAAACGGGAAATGGTAGCTCCGATGGTTTGTGCCTTTTTCCATTCCGTTGAAGCGAACAGCTTTTCATGAATCAGCGTGCACCATGTTTCATAGCTGGAGCGATCCAGTCCACCTAATAACGTTTTCATCTCATCCCTTAACATACCCTTATCCTTCACACTCTCCACTCCTATCCATCCTTCTCTACTATTACCATACCAAATTACTTGCTTTTCAACACAGAGAAAAATCTCAAAATGGCAATTTTCCCGTATGAAGGAAGAAAGATATACCTTGAAGTGGCAAACATATCAGTCAAACCTATCTCCCCTGTTGTCTGCAGTGCAGGGTGTGAGACTCCAGCGGGAGGTAGCGGTAGACTTGAGACCCCCGAGCGTTGTGAGGAGGCTCAAGCACCGCCCCGCGGAAAGCGAACACCCGGAACGGAAGACAACAGGGAGTTCACAACAGACCAAAACTATATTTCCCTCTAACCCGAAAAAAAACTGGCATTCTAAAAAAAATAGTGATATTATAGTAAGGTCTGAATTGAATGCACTATATGTTTGGAGGGATAACGATGCGCGTAAACGTAACTTTAGCTTGTACTGAAACTGGTGATCGTAACTATATCACTACTAAAAATAAACGTAACAACCCAGATCGTCTTGAGCTTAAAAAATACAGCCCAAGATTGAAAAAAGTAACTGTACACCGTGAAACAAAATAAGCAGCAGGATTTTCCTGTCTGCTTATTTTTTTTGCCATTATCCTGCTTCCACAGGGCTGATATTCTTTTTATTTTTCACCTTCACCGATGTGCCTACCTTATATCCCTCACTAATCTGGTATCTTGGAGCAACGGTAACATTTCTTATGGCAGATTGAGGGGTATGGTCAATCGTCACATCATCCCAGACAATGCTCCTGCTTAATTTACAGTCCTTTGTAATTCTGGAGCTTTTACCGATAATCGTATATTTACCTATCACAACCTGGTCCCCAAGATAAGAGTCGTTACCGATATACGCTGGTCGATTGATGGTCACATTGCTCTCCATTTTGACATTAGAGCCCACCCACAAATTCGGAAGCACTTCTTCCCCTGGAATGTTGACCTGCACTTTTTTATCGAGCATATCGTACTGGGCTTGACGGTAATCTTCGTGACTGCCTATGTCCTTCCAATAACCATTTGCGTGAAATCCATAGAGACTCATGCCGTTTTTGATCAGTCTTGGGAAAATGTCTTTGCTGAAATCATACTCTTTTCCTTTTTCCATCATACATAGAACAAACGGGTCCACCACGTATATCCCCGTATTCACCACTTTACTGAATTCCTGGTCCTTCATTGGTTTTTCCACGAACCTTCTGATGTGCCCTTCCTCATCCGTATCAATAATTCCGAACTTGTTCGGCTTCTTTACTTCTTTCATAAAGATAGTGAATAAGGAGTGTTTTTGCACATGGTAGTCGACTCCAGCTAACAAGTTGAAATCTGTTAGTGCATCTCCACTTATGACCAGGAAAGGTTCATCTAGTAAATGTTCGGCATTTTTTACACTTCCCGCAGTGCCGAGTGGGATATTTTCCTGTAGATATGTTATCTGAACTCCCCATTGAGATCCATCTCCGAAGTAGTTTCTGATTTTATCGCTCAAATATTGGAGAGTGATGATGATTTCTGTAATCCCATGCTCCTTCAAGAGTTCAATACTGTATTCCATTACAGGTTTATTTAGAAGTGGTACAAGTGGCTTCGGGAGTTTTTGGGTTAAGGGCAACAGCCGGGTACCTTTCCCCCCTGCTAAAATGACCGCTTTCATATGCTTTATCCCTCCTACTGGACGGAAGAAGTAGTAACTGTTGTCTCATAAACCGCCTCTGTCTGATCTCTTACATCTTCCCAGTTGTATTTTTGCTTCACTTCTTTCATTGCTTTTTCTCCTAGGGTTGCACAAACAGATGGATTTCCAAGCGAAAATTTAATCTTTTCACTCAGATCCAATCCATCTCCCGGGTTAAACAACAACCCAGTTTCTTCATCCTCAATAATAGAAGAAAGCCCTCCTGTCATCGCAGCAATAACAGGTTTTCCGGCTGCCATTCCTTCTATGGCCACTATTCCGAATGGCTCATAAAGGCTTGGTACCACCAATATGTCACACTGTTGTAGCATCGTCGCTTTTTCAACTTCATTCAAGAAACCGATAAATAAAATGTTTTCTTCAAGCCCCAAGTTCAGAACCTTCGCTTTGTACTCCGACAAGAAGGGGCCTTTCCCTCCTATGACAAATAGACATTCAGGGTGCTTTTCAAGTATTTTCCTTGCAGCCTCGATCAAAGTGGTGATTCCTTTTTCAGGTACCATTCTCCCTAAAAATAGAACAAGATGGGAATATGATTTTCTGTTTAAAAAGTCCATTATACTTTCACTAGTTCCATGGGAAAGTTGGACACCATTCGGGATTATATGAATCGCTTTTTTGTCGCGAATTTTCTTTTCTACTTCCTTCTTCATAAAAGGGCTACAAACAATTAGTACATCCGAATCATTAATCAGTGCCACTTCCCATTTATTTGTTCGTTGTTGTATGGATAATTCAAGATTGCTTCTACCTTCTTCTAGTGCATGAATGGTTGATACAATAGGAATGGCTAAGCTTTTTTTTAGAGCCCTTGCTGCAAACCCCACAAGCCAATCATGAGCATGGATAATGTCCAGCCTATACTGATCAGATAGTGCTCGCACTCTTTCCGCCAAGTTCATATTAGTTTGTGCGACAAAGAGGTGAAAATCATCATAGGAGCTTTCCACTTCCTTGGCCCGATATACCGTAACACCTTCCACCGTTTCCATCTGAGGAGCCCCCAAGGTATGTGGCGTCACCACCATTACTTGATGACCGACCTGAGCCAGTTGTCTGGACAATTCCCAAACATGCTGCCCAAGCCCTCCAATTATAGCTGGAGGAAACTCCCAAGCTAACATGACAATATGATATTTACGTTTATTTTCTTCTTGTAACAAATGATTATGTGATTGATTTACAGAATAGAATACATCAGAAGTAACTGTTTGCTGAAATGGACCAGAAACTAACTGGTATAATGTTTGTTGCGAAGAATGAGAGCTGCGGCTGTTTGTGGTTGGATCATTTACAGTGCCTTTTGAGAAGATGGTGTGATTTATATCCTTTTCAACTATTCCTTTCACCTTCCCGTCACTCCCGTTTTTTCATAATATGTGTATGAGGCAGACAAGGATTGCCACTTTCGCTTGTCAATCAGGTTTAATGGTGTCCATTCAACAGATGAAGACCCTACATGATGTTGATGACTCCACTCCACTCTCATATCGTTACTTAGAAAGAAAGGGAAAAATGCACTTCCTGCTCCCACCCCGATTTCCGCACGAATGATAGTATATTCACTGACTTCCGGGAGTACCAGGCTACCACGATCTTTGTCTGTCATTATATCCAAGAAGTAGGCTTCTTTTCTACGAGGTTGTAAGCTTGTTTTCCAACCTATCAGTCTGAGTATCAGAGTTTCCGCTGCAATTTGCTGATACACTTTAACAAAATCTTTCCTCCATTGATGAACTTGCCATTCGGCTTGCAGTTTTCCATTATCGTTCAAAACAAGATGAAGAAATTCCTTTTTTAGTTCTTTGTTGCTCATGTTTCAAACCTCTTCCCCCATAAATCTATCTTTGTTTCAATTTTATCATGTGAAAATTCTTTTCCACAACAGCCGGTTTTTGTCGTCTTTTGTGAAAAAGTGTTAAATTTTTATGTCCGTTGCCATAAAACGTTCACAAAACTGTCAAATGTTTCTGAGGAATTTGTCGAAAGGCTATTTTTCCATCTCTACACCTGTGATATAAAAAAGAGAGAAACTTTTATTGAGGTGACAAAATGTTAATTGCAAGTATAATTTTGATCGTTATTGCAGTCGCAGTGATTGTGATTTCCTTTTTTGTGGATGATAAATTTTCCAATCTTGAAAAGGAAATGGAACAATTATCTTTCGATGTTGTTCAGGACAAGTATAAGCTTGAAAGAAAGATGAAGGTATTAGAAGAAGAGTTGCTAGGCGGATCCACTCCTATACATAAGAGCAAGACAAAAAAGGTATCCAGCCATCAGAACGTCAGCGAGGAAGATGTCACTATCTCCCTTTACCAAAAAGGGTACACCCCTTCACAAATCTCTCAATTCACTTCCACCTCTATGGATAAAGTGGAAAAGATTCTCCAATCTGCAAACCTTAAAGGGAATGTAGCCAATGAAAACTAATTTAAGGGCTTTCGCAATCGGGATACTATTTGCTACAGGAGTTATGGGAGTTGCCTATTCAGTCGTAAGTGCTGGAGCGACTAGCTTAAATGAAGAGTCGATAAAGGCTTATGCAGAGGAAAATGAACTGTACCTGTTAACTAAAACAGAATATAACGAGTTATTGCCCGCTATAGAGCCAGCTGAAGACTTAAAAGAAGAGCCTAAAGAAGAAGTGACGGAAGAGACCAAAGACGAAGATGGTAAAAAAGAAGAAGTGGAAGAAAAAGAAAAAGAAGAATCCAACGAGCCATTCGAGATTGTGATTCCTGATGGAATGGCAACCTACGAGATTACAGCTCTACTAGCAAGAGAAGGCATCATTGAGGATGACAAGGAATTCGATGAGTACCTTGAAGACCGTAACATTGCAACAAAGGTGCGTTCCGGTACCTTCACCATGAAAAAAGGCATGAGCTATAAAGAAGCAGCAGAAGTCTTGATAAGATAGGCTGTTTTCGTTGAAAAAGCACCACCCGCATGGGTAGTGCTTTTTTTAAGTCAATTTCTGTATTTTTCTATTCCTGCTTATCTTTAACTTTTAAAAGTCTCAAACTATTTAAGGTTACGAGCAATGTCGCTCCCATATCGGCAAATATGGCAATCCATAAGGTAAGCCAACCTGGAATGACCAGTAGAAGCGCCAATATCTTCAGACCCAATGAAAAAGCGATGTTTTGCTTGATGATGGTTAATGCTTTGCGGCTCAGTCTGATGGTAAATGGAAGCTTCCGGAGGTCATCTCCCATCAACGCCACATCCGCCGTTTCCAGCGCGGTATCCGTTCCCGCTCCTCCCATCGCCACACCGACAGAGGAGGCTGCAAGGGCAGGGGCGTCATTGATGCCATCCCCGACCATCATCATAGCACCATGTTTATCTCTGAGTTCTTTTATATAACGAAGCTTATCCTCTGGAAGTAGGCTCGATTTGACATGATCGATTTCCACCTCGTGTCCGATAGCTTCGGCAGTCCTTCCGTTGTCCCCTGTCAGCATATATAAATGAGGGATTCCCATCTCTTTCAATTCTTTTACACTTGCAGAACTACTTTCTCTAATTTCATCACGGATACCAAGAAAACCTATAATCTTATCCGAGGTCCCAATTACTATAACGGTTTTCCCTGTATTCTGAAGTTGATGAATCTTTTCAGCAAAATTCTCCATATCAGGATGCTTTTCATTCAAGAACCAATTCGGACTTCCCGCTTTATAAACGATACCTTCGATGGAAGCCTTTATTCCTTTCCCGGCAACAGATTCAAAATCCTCCATGGTATAGACACTGTCGGCTACTCCAACTTCCTCTGCTTTTTGGAGGATTGCAGACGCTAACGGATGGGTGGATCCACCTTCTAGCGTTGCAATGATTCTTAGCAACTCTTCCTCTGTATGCTGAAATGTCTGAACATCCGTCACTTCCGGTGCTCCCCGAGTGAGGGTTCCCGTCTTGTCGAAGGCAATCGCCTTGATCCGCCCTACTTCCTCTAAGAAGACACCACCTTTGATAAGTACGCCATTCCGTGCAGCATTTCCGATTGCAGTAACGATGGCAATAGGAGTGGAGATGACGAGCGCACATGGACATCCGACCACAAGTACGGCAAGCCCCTGATAAATCCAAGTGTTCCAACCCAAGCCAAGAAACAATGGAGGAACGGTGGCAACAAGAAATGCTATGATGACGATAAGCGGCGTATAATATTTCGCAAACTTATCTACAAATGCCTGGGAAGGTGCCCTTTCCGCCTGGGCCTCTTCGACGAGATGAATAATTTTGGCAATAGTCGTGTCCTCTATCCTCTTGGTAACCTCCACTTCCAACAGTCCATCTTCATTGAATGTACCGGCAAACACTTCATCATGTACACTTCTGGCAACAGGAATGCTTTCACCTGTAATCGCAGCTTCACTGATTGATGCAGCACCTTTCAATATCGTACCGTCCATTGCTATCTTCTGGCCTGGCTTTACAAGCATCCTGTCTCCAATCTGTATATCCTTAACAGCTAATTGCTGTTCTTTTCCTTCTATTAATATAGTCGCTTGTTTAGGTGATACATTCATGAGTGACCGGATCGAGGCTCTCGCTTTCTCCATGGAGTAAGATTCCAATGCTTCACTTATGGCAAAAAGGATGACAACAGTGGCACCTTCTCCCCATTCTCCAATTATCGCAGCTCCGATAATCGCGATGGTCATCAATGTCTTCATGTCAAATTGCAGTCGGACCAGATTATTTAATCCGGTGAAAAATAACCTGTATCCCCCTACCACAATAGAGGTTGCAAAAAGGAATGTGGTGAAAATATGATTTTCTCCCTGCTGAAAGAATGCTACCCAACCTGCTATCAAGAAAACAAACGATAGTAAAACTGTCGCATGTTTTTTATAAAATGGCACTGGAATTTCGTCAGGTATCTCCTCTTGTTCAGGGAAAACCTTTATTTTATCGAAAGCTCCAGCTTTCTCAATATCACTTATACTCGCAGCACCAGATACAGAAACTTTTGATGCACCGAAATTCACTTTTGCATCGGTAACTCCACTAATCTTTTTAACATTATTTTCGAATTTTTGTGCGCAATTGGCGCAAGTTAATCCTTGAATACGGTAAACATAATCCTCTTGGTTATTTTTCTTCACGATGCTTCACCTCTTTTTGATGGGTAAAGGCGATGTCTATCAATTGCCTGACGTGATTATCATCCAATGAATAATAGACAAGCTTACCTTCTTTTCTGAATTTTGCCAGTCCCAGGTCCCGCAATAGCCTTAAATGGTGGGAGGCTGTTGCAACAGTCGATTCGGTAATGGTGGCAACATCATGAACACAAAGCTCATCCGCAAGATTCAGAGCCTGAGCTATTTTCAACCTAGTCGGGTCGGATAAGGCACGATATATTCTAGCAACGTCATTTGTCATCAAATCATCTATCTGCTCTTTTACTTCATTTACTTTTATTTCATCTGAACAATCTTCCAGACACTTTACTATATTTGATTTTGTCGACACGGAAAGCTCCCCTTTACATTCAAACGTTCATTTGAATATTAGTATATGCTATGCTCCAGAGAATAGTCAACACATCAGAGCTAATTCATACGAAAAACCGGGCAGAAACCGCCCGGGCAATTAATGCTAAATATAGAGTTAGCCTCCGCTGTTCCTTTCCGCAAATGGCTGCGCTTTCCACGGGGCGACCTTGAGCCTCCTCACAACGTTTGAGGGGTCTCAAGATTGTCGCTTCTCCCCCGTAGGAGTCTCCGCCATTTGCTCCAATCCACAGCTATAAATCTTAATTAGTTTGGTTAATGGCTACTTCAGTCACTTTTTTAGTAGAGATGATTTTCGTTCTTCTAACGGGGAATGAAACCACCTAGTTGATTGTAGTGGAGGCGCGCAGACTCCCGCGGGAGGAAAGCGAAGCGCCTGGAACGGAAATCAACCGAATTATATACTTATTCATTTTAAAAAAGCAAATCGGCAAATCTAAGCCAACCTGCTTTTCCTCTTCTTTAAACTTGCATTAAATAAGATAAAACAGGAACCCTGAAATCGTGGACATACATATAACCGAAACAACAAAAGCCGCCACAAGTTTTTTCTTAAATATACTATTCAATAATGCGACCTCTGGAAGGCTCGCACCAGCAGAACTGATAAGCAACGCCATGACCGGTCCCAAGGCCATTCCTTTAGCAATCATCATCTGGGAAATCGGAATCATGGTAGAAAGTCGAATATATAAAGGAATCCCGATGATTGCTGCAATTGGAACGAGCCACCAATTGTCTCCTCCAAGGTACTGTGTGATAAAGGATGTTGGTACAGCTCCGTGAATTAGCGCACCGATAGCGGCGCCGATTAATAAGAAAGGATAAACGGTTTTCATAAGCGTAAGCGTTTCTACTACTGATCTTTTTACATTAATCCCTTTAGTCTCCGGCTGATAGTTTTTCAGCAATACATTTTTCAATTGCTTCTCAAAACCTAATTTACCTAGCGACAACCCAATTAGAATAGATAGAACAGTCGTGGTAACTGTATAGATAAGCGCCACCTTCCACCCAAGCAAAGCTGTCATGATAGTTAGAATGGTCGGGTCCAGTACAGGTGATGCAAAAAGGAAAACCATCACAATCCCAAAAGGTATCTTCTTTCTCAATAATGTGACCACCATCGGTATGGTGGAACAGGAACAGAACGGTGTAATAAAAGCGAACACGACAGCCAATAAAGCGCTAAGAAGCGTATTGCCCTGGTTGAGCCACTTCTCCATTTTATGAAACGGGACCACTGATTGGATGATGGAAACCAGAAAGGTAATGAGGACAAACAGGACCGTTAACTCCATGGCGATGTACAAAAAGCTTGTGATTATTTCTTTCCACATAAAGATCACTCCTATTATTTATTTGTATTTTGCAAGTATTAATTCTAGAAAAAAGCAAGCTTTGAAACTTGCTCAATATAATGGCTTACAGCACATACTACTTTTGCTCATCGCACCATTCAATACCTTTAAAGACTCTACCACTTCAACGCTCTCTTTTTCACTTAAATTAGAAAAAACGTTTGTTAAGTAATGAAGCATCTGTTGATGGATTTCATCTTCCAATTTCTTGCCTTTTTCAGTGAGGTATAAGTGGTACATTCGTTTGTCTTCACTGGATTGTCTTTTTTCCACCAGTTCCATTTTTACCAATGTTTGAATCTGCCTGCTGAATGTTGTAATATCCATCCCGATTGTTTCAGCCACTTGCTGCATGGAAGGACCTTCCGTTCTTGCCAGTTCATACAGAATATGGCTTTGTACCTGTGAAATATCATGATTATCTACAGAGCAGCAGTTCTTATTCAACATACCAAATCGTCGCATTGTAATCTGAAGTATTCCTCTTACATCTTCCATTATTTTCACCTCTTACTTCTATTATAGTATTTTATTTGCATTTTGCAACTATTATACAAAAAATTTTTCCTAATCAGCGCCAATCGCTTAGATTAGCGCTGTCAGGATTGATTATTCTTCTTCCGGCAATAACACAATTTTCCCTAACTTTCGTTTTCACTTATTACCATAAATTTAGTTAGCAAATTTAAAAATTTATATTGGATGAACGACTTATTAATGATTTTTGTTGCAACTATGTTACACTATTTTTATATCACTGATCGGAGAGAATTTATAATGAAAAAAATTACAGGAACCAACATTTCCATCTTTGCTCTTGGAGGATTAGGGGAAATAGGTAAAAACACGTATGTTATAGAATATCAGGATGAAATTATACTCATTGATGCTGGTATTAAATTCCCCACTGATGAGCTTTTTGGAATAGATTATGTAATACCAGATTATACATATCTCATACAAAACAAGGAAAAGATCAAAGGGGTGTTTATTACCCACGGACATGAAGATCATATTGGTGGCATCCCCTACTTACTGAAAGAAATAGATGCCCCCATCTATGCGGGAAGACTTGCATTGGAACTTATCAAAGAACGATTGAAAGAGCACGGTCTATTAAAACAAGCAAAATTAATTGAAATTGAAGAGGACAAAATTGTTTCCTTCGAACATTTAGCCGTGGATTTTTTCCGGACCACTCACAGCATTCCAGACTCTTATGGAATTTGTGTAAAAACACCATATGGTAATATTGTTCATACAGGGGATTTCAAATTCGACCTGACACCGATTGGCCCGATTTCGAATATGTCAAAGATAGCGGATATAGGTAAAGAGGGCGTATTATGTCTTCTATCTGATAGTACAAATAGTGAGATTCCAGGTTATTCTCTTTCCGAAAATAAGATAAGCAGAACGATTCATGACTTATTTGGTCAAATTAAAGGAAGAATTATTTTTGCTACATTCGCATCTAACATGTATCGATTTAAACAGGCCATTGAAGCGGCTGCTTTACATAACAGGAAGATTGTTGTACTTGGAAGAAGTCTTCTAAGAGCAGTAAGAATTGGCTCTGAGCTTGGCTACTTGAAAATTCCTAAGGAGTCACTCATAGACGCTTCAGCTGTAAATGATTATCCGGATGATCAAATACTAGTAATATGTACCGGAAGCCAAGGCGAACCATTTGCAGCATTATCTAGGATTGCTTATAACAAGCATCCTCAACTTTCCATTCAGAAAAAGGATACCGTTATCTTTTCTTCCTCTCCTATTCCGGGAAATACCTTAAGTATCAATCGGATTATTGACCAGCTTAGTCGTGCTGGGGCAAACGTGTTACATCACAAACTTAAGAAAATTCACACATCCGGTCACGGGGCACAGGAAGAACTGAAGCTGATGATCAGTTTATTGAAACCTAAATATTTTGTACCGATTCACGGAGAATATAAAATGCTGAAAAAGCATGTGAGCTTAGCAGAAGAATGCGGTGTACCTCTTGACCACTCCTTCATCATGGATAATGGTACTATCTTAGAAGTTAATGAGGATGAAGCAAGTATTACAGGGAATGTTCCCGCTAATGCAGTTTATGTGGATGGAGAAGGTATTGGGGACATCGGAACAATTGTATTAAGGGATAGAAAAATATTTTCTGAATCCGGTATTTTACTTGTAGTAGTGGCGATTGATTTCCGGGCAAAGAAAATAATTTCAGGTCCTCAGATTATTTCAAGAGGCTTTGTTTTCATCCGAGAATCCGAACAGCTGATGGGCAAGTTAAGAGAAATTGCATACACAGCAACGACACAATCACTTGAATCCGGGAACAGAAGATGGAATGACGTCCGATCCGATATACTAGACCAGGTGGAACCATACATTTATAAAATAACTAAACGACGTCCAATGATCCTCCCAATTTTAATGGACGTGTCTAAAAGGTAATAGTACAAGCAAAAGAAGCTCCCATTTCAAGGGAGCTTCTTTTTATTTCAATTTCTAAAAGGAGGATACCTTCTTTTGTACTATATCCATTTCTTTTTTTGGCTTTTGGGAAATTAAAGCAAAAAACATTCCGATTAACGGGAAAATCATCATCATTACTAAAATTTCTTGATAGCTTCCAAATTGATCATATGCCAGTGCAAATGGGAGGGGGCCAAAAGCAGATCCCACTACCATAACTGTAGAAGAAACTCCTTTAATACTACCTATATTAGCCCTTCCAAAATAGTTCGGCCAAATGATTCCTAAACTGATGGCCTCAAATCCCCCCACTATCCCTCTGGCAACTCCAAAAAGAATAGCAGCAGAGTAAGAGTCTGTCACCACGAGCATTCCCATTATTCCAATCTGCCCAAGAAAAGCAATAGCAATAATGTAGTTAACCTTTATTCTCTCCACAATAAACCCTGCTATAAATGTTATTGGAAAAGAAACAATGGCCATGATGCTTAATATGAACGCCGCTTCGGTTATCCCTATGTCACTTTCAGCCATAATCGGTACAAAGTGAAAGACTATTCCAGTGTTGACCATGGCTGGTACAGCCACACAAAATAACAATAACCAGAATTGTTTCGTTTTCATTGCTTCTTTAACTGTCCACGCTTCTTCATGAATGGACGTTTTACTTACATCATTTCTTTTAAGATCTTCTTTCGACAAGTTGTCCGGGAGAAGCCCCACATCTTCTGGTCTGTTTCTAACTAAAACGAACGCAGTGGGCAAAAATATAACAAGCAATAACCCTGCCCATATTAGCCAGGACGCCTGCCACCCCATCTGATCAATTAACCAAGCATTAAATGGTGGTAATGCAGCGGCACTCATAAAGCTTCCAAATGCCAAGAGACTCATCGCCCTCCCCCTCTTCCCCACAAACCATTGAGGAATCAGGGTTCCAGGTATCAAAGTCAAAGACCCTTGGCCAAATAACCGTAGCATAAAGAATCCGATAAACAGCATAGTTGGTCCTATTAGAAATGCATTAAATATACAAGCTACCCCAAGTAGAGCTGCGACTGTAACTGTCATACGCCTTTGCCCATATTTATCAACCAGTCTGCCGACCAGAAATAGAAGCAGCCCTGCAAATAACGTTGCAAATAAATACATCGTGGATACGAGCGTACTACTCCATCCAAAATGATCTAAATATGCAGCGATAAAAATGGAAATGGAATAGGTCTGACCTGGTCCGGAAAAGAAAACAGACATTGCAGCTATCGCAACAATGACCCAGCCGTAAAAAAATGGAGGTTTAAACGGAAGTCGATTCTTATTATTTTCTCTCATAGATGTACTCCTTAAAAACACTTTTATTTCGCCAGTCTAAATATCCATGTCTTACTATACCAAATTTAAATAAATGCGTAAACAAGGTTGCAAACTAAAGTTGGATAACATGAATTAAAAGATTTAGACCATTCTAAATAGCAAAGGAGGAAATCCAATGGAACAGACAAACTATTACTCATCCTGGTTCAGCAATATAAAAGGAGACGTTCTCTCAGGTATCGTTGTTGCACTTGCTTTAATACCTGAAGCCATCGCTTTTTCAATTATCGCAGGTGTCGATCCGATGGTAGGATTATATGCGTCTTTCACCATATGTGTAGTAATCGCATTTATCGGTGGAAGACCAGGAATGATTTCCGGTGCGACCGGAGCAATGGCATTATTATTTATTCATTTAGTTGCTGAGCACGGATACCATTATCTATTAGCGGCAACGATACTTACTGGAATTCTTCAAATTGTCTTCGGGCTCTTAAAGCTATCCAGATATATGAAATTCATACCAAGATCCGTGATGGTGGGCTTCGTAAATGCCTTGGCGGTCTTGATCTTCACTTCGCAACTGGATCATTTTGTTGGGGAATCCTGGATTATGTACGGACTTGTAGCTTTAACTTTACTAATCATTTACCTGTTTCCATATCTGAACAAAGCCATTCCCTCAACACTGGTTGCGATTGTCATTGTCACTGCAATAGCAATCATTTATAACACTGGAGTCAGAAACGTGGGAAGCATGGGAAACATTGCTCGATCATTGCCTTCTTTCTTCTTTCCCGACATCCCCCTGAATATGGAAACATTGCTTATTATTTTGCCATATTCCTTCGCTTTGACTATTGTAGGAATATTGGAGTCTTTACTTACAGCATCCATTGTTGATGATATGACAGATACACCAAGTAACAAAGATACGGAAAGCAAGGGGCAGGGAATAGCCAATATCGTGACAGGTTTCTTTGGAGGCATGGCTGGATGTGCCATGATTGGACAATCCATCATCAATGTCAGTTCAGGAGGACGTGGAAGATTATCCTCTCTAGTAGCTGGAGTATTTCTCATCTTTCTGATTGTGGTTCTTGGCGATATTGTAATACAAATCCCTATGGCCGCTTTAGCAGGTGTAATGATTATGGTTGCAATCAGTACTTTTGACTGGAATTCAATCAAAACATTACACATTATTCCAAAAACGGATGCAGTCGTAATGATTGTGACCGTTCTGACCGTTGTGTTCACACATAACTTAGCTATAGGTGTATTTACAGGCATACTTCTCAGTGCAATATTCTTTGTTTCCAAAATATCAAAAGTGAGTGTAGAATCCAGGAGGGAAGGACATAAAAGGATATATAAGTTAAGAGGCCAACTTTTCTTCGCCTCTGTAACAGAACTGATTCCAAAATTCGATTATAAAGAGGATATTGGTGCCGTTGAAATTAACCTGAGCAGGGCACATTTATGGGATGATTCAGCAGTTGCTGCCATCGATAGAATTGTCCACAAATTCGAAGAGAATGGAAAAACTGTGACATTAAATGGGTTAAACGAGGTTAGCTCAGAATTAATAGATAAATTAGCGAACAAATTAGGCTCACATTAAAGAAGGAGGATGAAGTATGTTTCAAAGAATCCTGCTTGCTTCAGATGGTTCGGACCATTCCAAACGAGCTGCTGAGAAAGCAATCGAAATAGCGAAATGCAACAAAGATTCCATCCTAGAAATTGTATATGTAATTGATGGCGACCAGGCAAAATCTGATGTACTCCAGAACTGGAATAAAGCAGATCTTGATGAAAAGAGAAAAAACAAGATGCAATGGGTGGAAGCAAGAGCGAAAGAGGCACAAATATCCTTTGGATTCAAAACCCTTACAGGCGACCCAGGCCCATCCATCGTAAAGTATGCAAACGAACAGGATTTTGATCTGGTGGTTATCGGTAGCAGAGGGCTCAATACTCTTCAAGAGTTCGTGCTAGGAAGTGTAAGTCATAAAATAGCAAAAAGAGCCAGTTGCCCTGTGATGATTGTAAAATAATGAGAATGAGCCCATTCGCTCATTCTCGTTTAAAACTCCCCTGTGCACTTCCCCCAAAAATTATTACCAGCATTCCCCCAACTATTCCTTTTAACCAGATTATAAATGGTTATATTTAAAGGTATAAAAAAGAGCCTATTTTATACTAAATTATAACTTGTCATAATAAATATATATATGGATGACATGGAGGGATATAAGGAAATGACCCCAGAGATTATGACCATTTCACAAGTGGCAGAATATCTTCAAATAAGTGAAATAACGACCTATAAATTAGTACAAGAAGGAAAAATACCGGGATTTAAGATTCAGAATATTGTTATTGAAAACCCAATCAATGGGGAAATCAGAATCGCTGTCGTAATAGACGGCAGACTTTATACGCTAGCATTTAAGAAGCGAGAAGAGAACTGGTATCTTTTTGTCAGCAATCTCGAGCTCATTTCCTTTCCACAACACACCAAAGGTATACTTAATCTAGTATGTACACAGCTGGAGGTACAGAAATTCATGGCAAAGCATGGGATTAAGCATACCGATCTGGAAAAAATGCCAACCATACATGATCCGCATTTTTTCACTCATTATTCTTTACTAATTGACTCCTGACCAACTAAAGGAGTGACAACATGGCAATCAAGACAGTGTGTGTCCGCAATCAATTTGATTATAGGCAGAGTGAAGAAACAAAAGAATAATGATAAAAACAGCAAATCCCCACTCTTACGGGATTTGCTGTTTTTATTTTTTTCAATTGTTAACAACAATCGCTATCCTTCATCCCCAACAATACAAGGCCTTTTCCTTGCGGAGTTTCCTGAACATCTAGGACAAGATCCGTTGTCATGCTTTCGATTTTCGGATCGATTGCTACTTTTATTGTATTTAATGTTTCCACTTTATCTTCTGCTTTTGCCTCATCCAGAGACAATCCTAATTGTGGGCTTCCTCAGCCCCAGCCTGCAAAGTGTACACGGATGTTGTTTGCCCCGTTTTCACGCAGTACATCTGTCAGAACGTCTCTTGCTTCGTTTGAAACCTTCACGGCCAGTCACCTACCTTTTTAACTTATTTTAGATTTGCTATTAGTTTTTTTCGTACATGTTTTGTAGCACTTCTTTTAATTCCGGTTTCACATTAATGACAGGACGGATGGAAGTTGCAAGCCTTTCCGCTTCTTCCACAGTAGTAGCTTTCCCCATGTGAAGGAGGGTACCCATTGCAACCGTTCCTGTTCTGTTCCGCCCACCGGAGCAATGGAAGTACACTTTCTTTCCTTCCTGTTGAGCCTTCACCACGTACTCGATGGCAGCTTTCACTGATTCATCCTGTTTTGCTGCATCGTCAACGATTGGCATATGGATTCTAGGAAGATTGTCTTCCACGTTTTCTGTTTCAGCACGCAAGTCTATGATAACATCCAGGTCTTCATTTGTGTGTGCTTCTTTTACCTGATCCGCTCCTCCGATAAAAACGTTTTCTATTAATGATTGATAGCTTTTCTCGTTTTTCATGGTATTTCACTCCTTATAGCAGGTTCTCTTTTTCCCATGGTAGAATGGCGCACTTCTCTTTCGTAGTCTTTACTCGCTCTATCCATGGCAGCTCATGTTTCCCTCTACCTGATAACAATTGGTCTTTTGTTTTTGTAAGAGCAAAGCTCTGATTGATGATCCACCAACGTGGAGTTATGGATGCACGATCCAGGTCAGCATGTAATCTTTCCGCCTCGAGTACCGGGGTTGCTTCCGGGAGTGTCACAATGAGCACCGCTGTCTCTTCGGGATTTCTGAGGCGTGGAAGAAGGTTTGAAACTTCTTTTGAAACTTCACCAGTGGAACGAAGTAATTCCTTTTGATACGATTGAGCCGCGTCCAGGAGTAACAATGTGTGACCTGTCGGCGCTGTATCGATGATAACCACTTCCTCGTCCGCCTGGCCAACTATCCTCGCAAACTTCTGGAATACCGCTATTTCCTCGGTACATGGTGAATTGAGGTCTTCCTCCAGGTATGCAAGTTGCTCCTCACTGAGACCGTCTCCAGCCTGTTTTAGCACGTTGTTTTTATATGATTCCACTTCTGCCTTGGGATCCACTTTACTGACCGTTAAATGGTCCTTGAACGTTCTGTCTTTAAGAGCATGCTCCAAATGGGCTGCAGGGTCAGTCGTAGTGAGATGAACCTTTATGCCTTTGTCTGCAAGCTTCATCGCTAATTTGGCTGCCAGTGTTGTTTTCCCTACGCCTCCTTTCCCCATTGTAAATATCACACGAAGATTCTGGTTTACAATTTCCTCAGCTACTTGATTAAAATCAGCTAGTTCAGTAAGTATTTCAGGGTTTACTTTACCAGGTTCCTCAACTTGTACCGTTTCCCCTTTTAACCATGCCTTTAAAGGTTTGATTCCCGTTAATGAATACGATATAAATGGGAGATATGTCATCGGTATATCATTAAATACATTCATGGAAATACTCATGGCTTTCTGCTGCTTTTCAAAAAATGCCAAGGATACTTCATCGTCCATAACAGGCTTTTCCATTAAACCATTCACAATAAGTTGTTGGTTATGGAGCCCTATTTCTCGCAATTCCTTAGAAGCTCGTGCGGCTTCCAGAATAGGTGATTCATCAGGACGCGTTACGAGAAACAATTGAGTCTGTGATGGATCTGACAGTGCCTTCACGGTCCGTTCATACAGCTCCTTTTTGGCACCAAGCCCTGAAAGCGGTCCTAAGCAGGAAGCTCCATGAGTACTCTCCTCCAGAAAATTGTTCCACGCTGACGGCAAGGAAAGCAACCTGAGTGTATGACCAGTTGGAGCTGTATCAAACACAATCACATCATACTGCCCGGTTATCTCTTTTTGTGTAAGTAATGTGGAAAATTGATCAAAGGCAGCGATTTCAACCGTGCATGCCCCTGATAACTGTTCCTCCATCGTTGCTAATACCGATTCAGGAAGTTTTCCTTTATAAGGACCAATTACACTTTCGCGATATTCTCTTGCCGCTTCCTCAGGGTCGAGATTGCAAGCATAAAGCCCTTTGACACCTGGTATTTCGGAGATATCATTCGTCAGTTCAGTCTCAAACACATCCTGCAGATTGGATGCAGGATCGGTGCTTACAATCAGCACCCGCTTGCCTTCTTCTGCAAGTGCGATGGAAGTGGCACATGCTGTGGACGTCTTACCTACTCCACCTTTACCTGTAAAAAATAGATATGGGGTTTGGATGTCTGTACTGGGTTGGAATGTTGGGAGCATAAAGCCACCCTCCTAATTAATTGAGTTTAATGTGATATTAAGCTTTTTCTTCGGTTTTTCATGCGCCAGTTCCTCTTCTTTCACACCGGTCCATTCAGCAAATTCTTCATTTGTAGGATACTCTGCCATCTTCTTCACTTCACCATCCACCATTACAACCGGAAGGCATTCTGGTCCTTTTTCCATCAATAGCCCATTCACCTTTTGATTCGTTACAAACGGTTCAGGTTCCGAGCCTAAATTGTAGCGAGAGATTTCCATCCCTTTTTGTTGCAAGGAAAATACAGCACTTGCCACTCTTGTAAGTTCTGGGTCTACACTTGGTCCACATACTCCTGTTGCACAGCACATTGCCGGATCAAAAATTTCAATTTTAGCCATCCTTTATCTCTCCTTTCGGTATAGAAAAAATAGCCGAGTTATATCGCTCGGCCATCTTTGATATTTTTACTTTCCTGTCTCAGCAAATGTTTTGATTCGGCCGCCAATTTCGTCACGGACACGTTGGAAAAACTTCCACTTTTCTTCTTCCGTTCCTTCCGCCTTGGCAGGATCATCAAATCCCCAGTGTACTCTCTCTTTGTTCGGAGGTGTTGCCGGGCAAACATCTGCAGCATGTCCGCAAAGCGTTACGACAAGGTCTGCTTTTTTCAGGATTTCAGTATCAATTGTGTCAGAAGTTTGGTTGGTGATGTCCACGTCCACTTCATTCATTGCTTTTACTGCATTTGGGTTTACACCGTGTGCTTCTATACCTGCTGAGTACACGTCCCACTCGTCGCTTAAGTATTTTTTCCCCCAGCCTTCTGCCATTTGGCTGCGGCAAGAGTTACCTGTGCATAGGAAGTAGATTGTTTTTTTAGTCATGTTGAAAACTCCTTTATATTATATTTATTAACCAATAATGAGTAGCCAGAAATAGAGGCCAAGTAAAGTGATGAATAGGGTTGGGATAGTTAAGATGATACCTACTTTGAAGTAGTATCCCCAACTGATCTTTACACCTTTCAGGCTTAATACATGGAGCCATAGAAGCGTTGCCAAGGAACCGATTGGCGTTATCTTTGGACCAAGGTCGGATCCGATGATATTGGCATAGATTAAGGCTTCCCTGATGGTTCCGGTTGTTGCTGTATCTTTGATTGCAATTGCATCAATCATGACAGTCGGCATGTTGTTCATAAAGGATGAAAGAATTGCTGCAATAAAGCCCATGGAGATGGTTGCAACGAAAAGTCCTTCATCAGCTGCCATTTGGATGACGTCTGTTAACACACTCGTCAATCCTACATTTCTTAGGCCATATACCACCACATACATTCCAATCGAGAAGAATACGATTGCCCATGGTGCGCCTTTCAAAATTTGTTTCGTGTGAATGACCGGGCTGTTTCTGCTTATTAAAAGAAAAATGATAGCTACAGATGCTGCTACGAACGAAACAGGAATACCGGCAAATTCACTTGCAAAGTACCCTACAAGAAGGACCGCTAGTACAATCCATGATAAGTTGAAAAGCTTCACATCTTTAATTGCTTCTCTTGGCTTCTTTAATACAGACATATCATAGTTCTCCGGAATGCTCTTTCGGAAGAACAAGTAAAGCACTACAATACTTGCGCCAAGAGCGAAGAAGTTCGGAACAATCATTCGTGAAGCATATTCTACGAAACCAATGTCAAAAAAGTCAGCCGACACGATGTTCACCAGGTTACTTACTACCAGTGGTAGCGAAGTGGTGTCCGCAATGAACCCACTAGCCATGATAAACGGCAAGATCATCTTCTCTTTGAACTGCAGGTTCCTCACCATTGCTAGCACAATAGGTGTCAGGATAAGTGCCGCACCGTCATTTGCGAAGAATGCAGCAACCAATGCACCAAGTAAAGTAATATAGATGAACATTCTTACTCCGCTTCCTTTAGCGAATCGGGCCATGTGCAGTGCCGACCATTCAAAGAAACCTACTTCATCTAATATGAGGGAGATGATGATTAAAGCTACAAACGTCAATGTTGCATTCCATACGATGCTTGTAACGTCAATAACGTCGGTAAAGGTGACAACACCAAAGAGTAATGCTAGTAGCGCCCCTCCACATGCTGACCAGCCGATGGATAATCCTTTAGGCTGCCAGATAACAAAAACTAAAGTAAGTAAAAAAATCACAGATGCCAAAATAATATCCAGCAAAAATATCCCCCCTTAACAACAAGTAATTCTAAGTCCTTTTTCCTCTAGCTCTTTCATCTTCTCTTCGAGTGAAGGAACATGCACCAGAATAGATGTGATCAAACCATAGTGTGGATGTTCTGTATTTATGGAATACATAATCCACTGACCTTTTCTCGATTCTTTTACAAGGCCTACTTCTTTCAGCTTTTTCACATGCTGACTGATGGAAGGTTGACTCATCTGAAAGATTTCAACAAACTCACAAACGCAGCAATCATGATCCTGCAGGAGAGCCACCATAGCCAATCTTGTTTTATCTCCTAAGATCTTCAATGTGACTGCTGCTTCATCCATTTTCAATAACTGTTGCATACCAACACCTGCCTTTGGAAAAGATAACTAATATAATCAAACACTTATATAACAATCTGCTTATATAATAAAACACTTATATATTTGGTGCAACCATTCTTTTGTAAAGAAATTGTGAAGATTAATTGCAGAATTATCTGCCAATTGGTATAATAATCTCAAGAAAGCGCTTCCAATATCATATGAGTGGGAAAGGTGATGCTGTGTTATGATGGACTATCAGTACAGACGACGAGCTTTTCAAAACCTACATGTGGAAAAAGAAGAAGCAATAACAGATATTAAAGATAAAGTTAAAAAATCCAAATCAATGATGGCTTCTATAGCCGCATTCTTTTCATTTTTTCATCACACTTCTTAGGGGCCTTAATGGTCCCTTTTTATTATGTCTTGAATTTTCAAAAGATAGTATAATGACTGTAGGGAGTGATTTGTTTGATAAAAAAGATCTTAATAGCACTTGATGGTTCCAAGCACGCCCAACATGCTGCAAGAAAGGCAGCCGAATTAGCTATGCAGTTGAAGGAAATAACCTTAACTATTATCCATGTAGTTGAGGAAGCCCCTCCAAAGAGCAAACTTGTTTTAGCGAACTTTGACGTTGAGAAAGTTCTGAGAAATGATGCTTACGAAAAGCTCATACATACTATTCGTGCTTTTACGGAGAAAAATTTAGAATTCGAGCTTGAAGTTGCTATCGGTGAACCCGCTGAGGAGATAGTCCGGGTTTCAAAAGAAAAACAGATGGATTTGATTATCATTGGTAGCAGGGGGCTGACAACGTTTGGGGAGGTCATCTTCGGGAGCGTCAGTCACCAGGTTCTTCATGACGCTAAGTGCCCTGTAATGGTGGTAAAATAAAAAAAAGTCTAAGACGATAAGTCTCAGACTTTTTTATATTAATGTCCTGACGGAGCAGATAATCCAACTCTATTTACGAGTGCTTCACTTTCTTCATTTAACCCAACTATGGTAACTTTTTTACCTAGTCGCTGGTATTTCAGAACAGTCTTGGCAATTGCAGTAACTGCCGATTGATCCCAAACATGAGTGTTGCTGAAGTCAATGACTACTTCTTTCGGGTCGTTGTTATAGTCGAACAAGTCAACAAAGTGACTCATAGTTCCAAAAAACATTTGACCGGAAATTCTGTAGTGCATTGCATCTTCTTTCAATGTCATTGTGGCTTTGATTTTGGCCATCTTCCATCCAAAAATTAGTGCGCTTAGTACAACCCCTGCCGCTACACCTTTTGCAAGGTCATGTGTGTAAACAACAATCACAACTGTTACAATCATGACAACTGCATCGGCGCGAGGGATTTTGTGAATTTCACGTAATGACTGCCAATCAAATGTGCCAATTGCAACCATGAACATAACTCCCACTAGAGCTGCCATTGGAATTTGGACAACAACATCTCCAAGTACCATGATAAGGAATAATAAGAATACACCTGCTACAAATGCCGAAAGCCTGCCACGTCCACCTGATTTTACATTGATAACCGACTGTCCGATCATCGCACAACCAGCCATACCACCGAAGAAACCAGTTACGACGTTTGCAATACCCTGACCCTTCATTTCACGGTTTTTGTTACTTTTTGTATCTGTCATCTCATCAACGATTGTTGCAGTTAATAGTGACTCGAGGTTACCTACGATTGCAAGTGTGAATGCATAAGGCAGGATGATCATGAATGTTTCCCAGGATAACTCAACCATAGGTATATTGAAGATCGGTAAAGCTCTTGTAATCTCCCCTTGATCCCCAACAGTTGCAAGTCCAAATCCTCCACCAAATACAACAACAGCAGTTATAACGACAATTGCAAATAATGCGGAAGGAATTGCTTTAGTAAAACGAGGTAAAATATATATAATAGCTAGTGTTGCTGCTACAAAAGCATACATTACCCATGTTACTCCAATGAATTGCTCTAACTGAGCCGTGAAAATCAAAATTGCTAAAGCATTAACAAATCCGATAATTACCGCTTGAGGTAAGAAGGATAAATATTTACCCAGCTTAAAGATACCCATCAATATTTGAATGATACCGGTAAGAATGGTGGCAGCGAATAGATACTGCACCCCATGATCGGCAACCAATGTAATCATCAGTAAAGCCATCGCTCCGGTTGCAGCTGAAATCATTCCTGGTCGTCCACCAGTGAAAGCGATAACCACCGCAATACAGAAGGACGCATATAAACCTACCATCGGATCAACACCCGCAATGATAGAGAATGCGATAGCTTCTGGAATGAGGGCTAATGCTACGGTCATACCGGCAAGTACGTCACCACGCACGTTACCAAACCATTCTTGTTTTAAGTTTGCTACGTTCATAGCACACCTCTTTCTTTTTTATTTAGTTTTGTGACTCTCTACTCTCAAGAAAGTCGGGTCCGTTTGCAACAGAAAGAATCATACCATATATTTCGAAACCTGAAAATTAGCTTGAAAACGGAAACATACGAATTTATCTCTCTCAATCTCTTATTTTCTCTACTTATCTATTATTTTCGTATATTCTTCAAAAAATAGACATATTCTTGAAGTCTTTTTATTCTGACAATACACCCTTAAGATTCTTGTACATCCGAGCATTAAAGAGAGCTCTGTTCACTAAGAACAAAGCTCACTTCATCAGTCATTCAATTCATAGTGTCTACCTTTCACAAGATAGAGGATATTCTCTGAGATATTAGTCGTGTGGTCAGCCATCCGTTCAATATAACGGCAGATGAAGCTTAGTTGTGTGATTTCAGGAATCATATCCGGGTAATCCTTTGTAATCTGCAACAGTTCACGGATGTTTTTACCGTACAGCTCGTCCACCTGGTCATCCATGTCAGCTACCTGTTTAGCTAATACAATATCCTCATCATAATAAGCTTTTAAAGACAGTGATAGCATTTCGGTAGCAATGCTGTGCATTTTCTCGATTTTCTCAATCGGTAAAAGAGACTGATCACTTTTTCCGATACGGATGGTGGACTTAGCAATGTTCACGGCAAAGTCAGCTATTCTTTCCACATCTGTTGAAATTTTTATGGCAACAAATATTCTTCTTAAATCAATCGCTACAGGCTGCTGCTTGGCAATTAACAGGATGGCAAAATCATTGATTTCCTCATCCAGCCGATCCGCTTTGTTATCTTCTTCAATGATTTGAAGCGCAAGGTCTATATCCTTGTTGGTTAAGGCTGTGATGGATTTACCCATTGCCACTTCCGCCAAGCTCCCTAATTCGAGTAATTTATCTCTTAACGTTTCTAAGTCTACATGAAATTGACGTAATACCACCTAACTCTTCCTCTCTGTCTTTAGATTAACCGAAACGTCCAGTGATATAGTCTTCCGTCCGCTTGTCCGTTGGGTTGGAGAACAGCTTGTCTGTTGCGCTATATTCCACTACTTCCCCATTTAAGAAAAAGGCCGTTCTGTCTGAAATACGGGCAGCTTGTTGCATGTTGTGTGTAACAATGACGATGCTGTAGTCTTTTTTTAATTCCTGTACTAATTCTTCCACCTTCAATGTTGAAATCGGATCAAGCGCGGAAGTTGGTTCGTCCATAAGAATAACGTCCGGTTCAATCGCTAGGCATCTTGCAATACATAAACGTTGTTGCTGTCCACCAGAAAGTCCATAGGCATTTTCCTTCAAGCGGTCCTTGACCTCATCCCAGATAGCAGCACCCCGCAAGCTTTTTTCTACGATTTCATCAAGTATTTTCTTGTTACGGATTCCGTGGATTCTAGGTCCGTAAGCAATATTGTCATAGATGGACTTTGGGAACGGGTTAGGCTTTTGGAATACCATGCCTACACTTGTTCTTAACTCTTCCACTTTAAAAGATTTTGCAAGGATGTTTTTCTCCCGATAAAGAATATCTCCTGACACTTTAACACTTGGTACCATCTCTACCATACGGTTCAATGTTTTGATATAAGTGGACTTACCGCAACCGGATGGACCAATGATTGCCGTCACTTCATTCTCATAAATCGGCAGGTTAATGTTTTTCAATGCCAGGTTTTCTCCGTACCACAGGTTTAAATCTTTTGTATGATAAACTATATTCTTTTCAGTTGGATTGATGGTTATAGAAGAAGGATTGTTCTTCGTTTCACGTTCAGGTATCGCAATTTGCATAGATGATTCCTCCTATGATTAAAATCTTCTTTGGAATTTATTTCGAATGATAACCGCAATGGAATTCATGACAAGTAATATGAAAAGTAGTACCACAATAGTAGCTGCTGCAAGGTTCGCGTATTCTGCCACAAGAGCTGCATCAATGGTCCAGTAGTAAATTTGCATTGGAAGCACCGTGAATTTGTCAAAAATCCCTTCAGGTAACGGGATCAATAATGCCGGAATACCCAATACAACTAGTGGAGCAGTTTCCCCGATAGCACGGGATAACGCAAGGATGACGCCTGTTAAAATTCCTGGTAATGATGCTGGCAACACAATATTCTTGATTGTCTGCCATTTCGTCGCACCCATTCCGTAGGATGCTTCTCTCAAATAGCCAGGCACAGATCGAATCGCTTCTTGACTTGCTACTACAACAATAGGAAGAACTAATAGTGCCATTGTAAGACCACCGGCTAAAACAATGTTTCCAAGTCCAGCTGCTCTTACAAAAATAGTTAGTCCCAAGATACCGAATACAATGGAAGGTACACCAGCCAAGTTAGAGATGTTCATTTGTAAAAAACGTTGCAGGCGTCCTTTTTTTGCATACTCTTCTAAATAGATAGCCGTTCCAACTCCCAGAAATAGGGTGATAGGTGCTACCACCAGCATCAGCCACAGCGTCCCCATGATGGCACCCATGATTCCGGCTCTATCGGCCATGGTAGACAGCTTATTCGTAATAAATTGAAGGTCAATCCAGCCCATACTCTGGGAAATAACACGGTAAAATAATATGACAAGAACTACAAGACCGATTAATGTAGCTATTAAGAATAATGATTTCGCTATGTTATTGACGGTCAATCTTGAGTTCATTTTCTTTTGTACTTGCACTGCATCAACATACTTCATCTTAATATTCCTCCCTATATTTGCGAGAGATATACTGAGCGATCAGGTTCATGATGAGTGTGAATACGAACAACGTCATCGCTACAGCATACAAACTATAATATAAAGTTGAACCAGCTGGTGCATCTCCACCGGTTACTTCCACAATGTATGCAGTCATCGTTTGCATAGATTGCGTTACATCAAACGTGAAATTCTTTGTACTTCCGCTTGCAATCGTAACAATCATTGTTTCACCGATTGCACGGGAAATCCCTAGAACAAAGGAAGCGATAATTCCCGACATAGCTGCTGGAACAACAACCTTCCAAGCTACCTCCAACTTGGTAGACCCTAGTGCTAATGCTCCTTCTCTCATTGCATTAGGAACAGAACTCATTGCATCTTCCGATAAGGAGGCAACCATTGGAATAATCATGATTCCCATCACTATCCCGGGACTGAGGATATTGGTTGGTTCCAATCCAGGAATGATGGCTCTTAATATTGGTGTTACAAAGGTAAATGCAAAGAATCCATATACAATTGTAGGGATACCAGCAAGAACCTCTAAGATTGGTTTTAATATTCTTCTAACTCTATCAGAAGCATATTCACTTAAGAAAATGGCAGACATCAATCCGATTGGAATAGCAACAGCCATTGCAATCAAAGAGGAAATCAGTGTACCAGTCAACAACGGGAGCACGCCGAATTGAGCATTTTCCCCTAATGGTTTTAATACTGTGCCTGTAAAGAATTCTACAAAAGGTACCCTTTTAAAGAACTCCACTGTTTCAAATAATAAAGTAAAAATAATGCCAAGCGTTGTAAAAATCGATATTGTAGCTATTACCAGCAAAAACTTTGGCACGAAAGCTTCAATAAATCTATTTATGTTAAGAGTGGTTTTTTTCTCATTGATCAACTCTCTTACATTGATGCTGTCTTTCTGATTAGCCAATTTGAAATCCCCTTTCATCCTTCACCCTATAACAAGGACCATCCAAGACCTATTAGTTGATATACATAGAGGAAGATGAGCAGCCATCAGCTCCTCATCTTCTGCTAGTTACTTACTTTAATCCTTCAAGCTCTTCTACTGCCGTTTTGATTTCTTCATCTGTCAAAGGAGCAAATCCTGTTTCACTCGCAATAGTTTGGGCATTTTGCATGGTGAAGATTGCATAGTCCAAAACTTGTGGCTTTTCTTTTGCCATGTCTTTATTCAAATATGTGAATACTGGACGAGTGAAGTTTGCATAGTCGCCATCTTCAGCAATTGTGTCAAGTGATGGTTCTACAGATCCGTTACCAAAGTCAACATTCACAGCAGTCAATTTGTCCGTGTTGCTTGCATAATAACCGTAACCGAAGAATCCGATTGCGTTTTTATCTTTAGAAACAAGATCTACAAGTGTAGAGTATTCTTGTTGTAAATTTGTACCTTCTGCTAAATCTTTTTCTTCAAGGATAGTTTCCCAGAAGAATTCATATGTTCCGTGGTTTTCGTTTGGTCCGTAAGTTTTGATTTCTTCATCCGGGAATTCAGGACGTACGTCAGACCATTTTTTCTTATTTCCTTCTGCTAAGAAGATATCGATGATTTCTTGTTCTGTAAGTTCTTTAGCCCAGTCGTTTTCTGGGTTGATTACAATTGTTAATCCATCAAGAGCGACTTTCATTTCATGAACATCAAGGCCAAGTTCATCCGCTTGTGCTTTCTCTTCGTCCTTGATGTGGCGAGAAGCATTGTTAAAGTCTGTACCATTTTCCGCTAGGAATTTTTTGAATCCTGCAGATGTACCAGCTCGACTTACTTCAACAGAAACACCTTCTTGAGCTTCTGTCATGTATTTCTCCGCCATAACGGACATGAAAGGATATACCGTACCAGATCCATCAATAACTACACTACCTTCAAGTTCTTCTCCACCTTCAGCTGATGCTCCGTCTGAAGATCCGTTGTTTGAGCTCCCACAAGCTGCAGCGAATACTGCAAGTGATGCAACGATAGATAGTAATAAAAAACGTTTGAAGCTTTTCATTTCTTAATTCCCCCTAAGGTTTCTGTTTTGTTGATGTTTCTGTTTGTCTTGCCCTACGAGTAATAGAATATAACTTGTGTGTTAACTGGGTATGAATCATGTGTAAAGGTTTTGTAAATGTCGATTTTTGCGGGTGTTTTTGGGGAAAGATAGGGGTTTTTAGTTGTTGTTTCCTATAGCATATTCAGAATAATGTCTTTTAGACACGAAAAAGCACTCCATTCTGGAGTGCTTTTTTACTATTATTCTGTTTCTTCTTCGTTTTCCTGTTGATTCTCTTCTTCTTCCGTCTGCTCCTCAAGTGTCGGTTGTCCCTGAGCACGCTTTTGCTTAAGATCAAAATAAGCTTCCATTACGGCATCGCCTATTTCAGTAGTAACACCACCGGTTACACTGAAGTTTGTGGATGCCTTTGGAACGACGATGGCAAAAGCCATTTCCGGATTGTCATATGGTGCATATCCAACAAGATTGAAGTTCAAGGTTTCAACTTTATCATAAATCGGATTACCATCTGCATCTTGACCAACTATATTAAAAATTGGGGATTCGGCTGTACCGGATTTACCTGCAGGTTTATATTCTTTAACCTTTGAGCCTTTGGCAGTTCCGGCTATACCGTGGTAAACACGAATAAATCCTTCCTGCACCCGTTTGATCTGGTCATCCGTCATTTCAAGTCGGTTCAACACTTCAGGCTTGAATCCTCTTGCAACAGCACCAAGTCCTTCTTCCTGAGAAGGTTCACGGATCTCTCTTACAAGCTGAGGCTTCATTCGGTATCCTCCATTAGCTATAGTCGATACATATTGAGCCAATTGGAGGGTGGTATAGTTATCGTACTGACCAATCGATAAATCCAAGTATTTACCAGGCAGGCTTATGTCAGTACCTATTACACCTGCTGATTCCCTTGGAAGATCTATTCCGGTTTCCACACCAAGCCCGAACTGTGCTAGTGATTTTCTGAACACATCATAGGCAGCAGGGTCAATGAATAATGGATTGTATGGTCTGTATTTTGCTTTCGCTATGTCCAAAGCAATATTGAACATGTATACGTTGGAGGACCTTTCTAGAGCAGTAAGCTCATTGATTGTTCCCATATTGACATAGGAGGCTTTACGAGTGAAATTTTCCCGTGACCCGATATACACAGGAGCATCATGGTAGTACTTGTTATTATGCACTACTCCATGTTCCATACCTGCAAGAACACTCGCTCCCTTGACAGTGGAACCTGGTTCGTATGCTTCCTGGAATGTTCCAAGCGCATTATCCAGCACTTCATACTTTCCATCTTCCAGGACTATTTGCTTCCCGGCAAGGGAGAGGACTTCTCCGGTTTTCGGGTTCATGACAACCACAAACGCCCTGTCCAGATATTTCGCTTCCGCCTTCGGTTTCGTTCTTAACAATGCATCTGTTAAAATCTCCTCCACTTTTTGCTGAAATTCCATATCAATGGATAGAACAAGATCTTTTCCTCTTGAACCATCAAATACTTTCTCTTGATGAAGAAGATTTCCTGCAGTATCTGTTACATTACGGACTCGGGCTTTTTGTCCCTGCAATACACTTTCATATTGTGCTTCAATTTGACTTATGCCGATACGGTCATTCCTACTATAGCCTTTAGCAAGGAATTCGTCGATCCGTTCACTTGGGATTCCGGTTTCCGAAGTGGATACTTTTCCGAAAATGGATCTTAACGTGTTGCCGTACACATGATCTCTGACAAAGTCTGTCGTAATATCCACACCAGGAAGACTGGAGAGCATTTCACTAACCATAGCAAATTCTTTTGCCGTCACATCCTGATTTTTAACAATTTGTGGAGTGAGTGAATATCCTTTGTTAAATTCGCGGAAGATGGCCAGTACCTCTTCATCTTCCTGGGTGAGCTCCGCTAATTGACTTTTTGATATCCTATCCAATTGAAGTTTGTATAGGTCACTTTCTTCCATTTCTCCATCTGCAACCTTTTTACGATCTTCATCTGTGATAAGCGCAGCCGCTTCATCAGGACGGGTAAGGATCCAATAATCCTTCCTGTCACGCTCCTGAATTTTCTTCTTATCCATTGTGATGATTTCGGAGAGCTTCTTTGCAACTTCCAGCTGTTCCTTTGCACTGGTTGATTGCATTCTTGTATATGTAATGGCATTCAGCGGGGTGTTGTCAACCACCACATTTTCATAGCGATCAAATATTTTACCTCTTGGGGCTAGCGTGTTAACAGTAACATTTTCCGTTCGATCCACTTCTTTGCGATAATCCTCACCGAATACGATCTGTACGAATCCCAGTCTTAGGATCAAAGCTGAGAAAAGTATGAATACCGCAAAAAACAAAAGGTTCAATCGGGATGGGACATAATTCTTCTTTTTCTTTTTTTGTTTTTGATTGGTCATTCCCTACACCTTTTCGTTTTATTTTTAATGGCTCTTTTTAGGTTTTGCTTTATAGATAGACCGTTACTTTCCGCTGCAGGCACTCGCTTTCCGCGGGGAGGGCCGGGAGCCTCCTCGGCAAGCCTGCGGGGTCTCCCGTTTCCCTCTACCTCCCGCCTGAGTCGAGTGCCTTTCGCTTCAATCCACTCTATAGCTAAACTTAAGAGCCTTTTCATAAAAAATCAAGAGACACCTATCTTTTGCTTGGCTAGGTGTCTGGGTCTCTTCTTATTGTATAGGAAATTGCATGGAATTTCTATTAATAAATATTCTTAGGGTGTCGATTCTCCTTCTCCGTCTCGCAAAGTTGTCACAATTGGATGAGGCTCTTCTTCCGAAGACGGAGGATCCAGTTCCACTTTACGGACAAACGGATAGATTAGTGCATGCCCAGCCCCAAGAATACACAATAGCACAGGAATACTTTTGTCTGTATCGAAAAAAATTACGGCAATCAAAAAAAGAATGATAGAGGCAGCTCGTCCCATGTTCAGAAAGACTTCTCTAACGACAATATACTCAATGCGCATTTCCCCCGCTTTCCATCCACGTCCAATTACATCATAGGTTAACGAAACATACGGCACCAGAAGAAGTGGGTAAGCGATGGCAATTGTCACTGCATAAAATAGAAGCTTCGTATAGGTTAAATCAAAAATGAGAAAGAAAATCGCTCCGTACAGAATCAGTCCTCCAACCAAAATCGCTTTTTTTCTGTACTCTTTTTTGATCAGCCTTGTTGCTAGGTAATAGCATACAAAGGCAACCGCTGAATTAAGAAGTCCGAACGTTCCGAGTGCCATCTCACTGTTCGTCGTAATAAACACCAGAACAGATACTGCAAAGAGAAATGTCCCTTCCCGTAATCCTTGAAAAAAATGTGCATTTGTTATGTATCTCCAATTATCATTGTTCTTTCTTTCTTGAAAAATGCGGCGAAGTTCATATCTCCCTTCTGCTCCACGCCTTTTCAGAAATAGGCTTAAAATTACTGCCACAAAGAACAGAAAAAGAGAAATGGTGAAAATAACCGTGTACCCTGTGAACTTTTCCAAGGTGGAAATGATATAACCTGCAGCAAACGGACCGATCATTCCCCCTACTGAAGTTAAAATACCTAGAAAGCCATTAAAGAAATCCCTTGTTTCAGGTTCTGTAATTTCAAAGGTCAACACATTAAAAGCCAGCCAGTAAAATCCATATCCTATTCCGAGTAACGCCCCGAGCATCAGTAGGTATGTCGATGCCTTGTCGGCGATAAATAAAACAAACAAATAAAAAAGTGCTAAGAATACAACACCTAAACGTAGCACAATGACTCGATCGATTTTTTTCGCCCATCTTCCCGCAAGAATAAATGTCAATGGCTGGAACACAACAATTGCTAAATTGTAGAAGCCCAGATCACTGAATTCCCCTGACTGCTTCCATAAGTAAACATTTACAAATGTATTGGATAAGGCGATGCTCAGCGAATAAAGTCCGCCAATGATTAAGAGTAACAACAGATCTTTGTTGACTTCTACATCACCAATTAGTTTTTTTAAAGCTGCCATCATTACCCCGCTCCTTTATCTACGTTTATTGTGGCTTAAAGGAGTGGGAGTTATGTACTTTGATTTTTTGGTTGGGTGAATCCACATGAAAGGGACTGCAGTACACCGCTGATGCTTTCCGCAAAAGGCTTCGCTTTCCGCGGGACGATGCTTGAGCCTCCTCACAACGCTTGCGGGTCTCAAGCAACCGTTACTCCCCCGCAGGAGTCTTCGCCTTTTGCTCCAATCATCAGCTATAAATCAATTTAAAAATAAAAACTCCCATCCATTTAAGGATGAGAGTTTTGGTTAAATTATTTAGCTTCGTTGTAAAGCTTTCCAACTACATCCCAGTTAATTACGTTAAAGAATGCGTTGATGTAGTCAGGGCGACGGTTTTGGTAGTTTAGGTAGTAAGCATGCTCCCAAACATCAAGGCCAAGAACCGGAGTCTTACCTTCCATTAATGGAGAGTCCTGGTTTGGTGTGCTTGTGATTTCAAGTTCACCGTTGTTTACAACTAACCAAGCCCAACCGGATCCGAAACGAGTAGCTGCAGCTTTTGCAAACTCATCTTTGAAGTTGTCAAAGCTTCCAAACTTGCTTGTTAAAGCGTCAGCCAATTCGCCGTTTGGAGAAGTAGCGCCACCTGGAGTCAGAATGTTCCAGAATAGGCTGTGATTCGCGTGGCCACCACCGTGGTTGCGAACTGGAGTTTTGATGTTTTCAGGAACAGCGTCCATGTTGGATATTAACTCTTCAACACTTTTGCCTTGAAGTTCCGCTTGACCTTCCAAAGCAGCGTTGATACCTGTAACGTAAGTATTGTGGTGCTTCGTGTGGTGAATGTTCATTGTTTCTTTGTCGATGTGAGGCTCCAATGCGTCGTATGCATAAGGTAATTGTGGTAGTTCGTATGCCATAATTATCTCCTCCTAATTTTTATGTATTAAAATTGAACCAAAAAAGTTGTACCTTTTTGATCCGTTAGTTTCAGATTACCAAAACTTGTACAATCTTTCAATTAATCTGCTTGCACTGTTGCAAATATTTATACTACTCATCAAATAATAATTCGTCTGATGAAATTATATGGATAGCTCCTGCGACAATCTGTACATACTCTCATCAATCTTATGCGGCATCGAAAAGACCTCATCAAAGGAATAGTCCACAATCTGATTCTTCTCCATTCCCACAGCTCTTCCAGCTTTCCCCTCCATCAGCAGTTCAACAGCACGGCCACCTAGCCGGCTTGAAAGGACACGGTCGAATGCAGTTGGTGTTCCGCCTCTTTGTATATGACCAAGTACAGATACTCGTGTTTCCAATTGTGTTTCTTTTTCAATCAGTTTGGCAAAATCCATTCCGCTGCTTACGCCTTCCGCCAACACGATGATGGTATGCTTTTTCCCACGCTTTTGACCGCTCTTAATTCGACCAACCACGTCTTCGAGCTTGAAGTCGATCTCCGGAATGAGGATGGTTTCCGCTCCACCTGCAAGCCCTGCCCATAATGCGATATCACCAGCATGGCGCCCCATTACTTCTATAATAAAGGTACGTTCATGAGAGGTTGCTGTGTCTCTTATTTTATCGATTGCGTCAATAACCGTATGAAGCGCTGTATTAAAACCTATAGTATAGTCAGTTCCGGCAATATCATTATCAATGGTGCCCGGAAGCCCGATGCAAGGAAAACCATGTTCTGTCAGCTTCTGTGCCCCACGGTAAGAGCCATCTCCTCCGATAATAACCAGACCTTCAATACCATGTTTTTTCAGCTGTTCAATACCTTGTTTCTGACCCTCAATCGTCTTGAACTCTTCACTTCTGGCAGTATATAGGACAGTTCCTCCACGGTGAATGATATCACCTACAGAGCCAAGCTCCAATTTTTTAATATTACCTGCCATGAGACCTGCGTACCCCTGGTAGATACCATAGACATTCAAATTGTGATAAATCGCCTTTCTTACGACTGCACGAACAGCTGCATTCATTCCAGGCGAGTCGCCTCCACTAGTTAAGACACCAATCGTTTTCAATCAAAGCCCTCCTTTTTATGTATCAATCATTGCTATTTCACTCAAACACCCATTTGAAACACTTTTAGTATATCCTTATTAAACCATTCCATTACCGCTCTAATCCAATGATATGCAAAAATGATCAGATGAAAATAAAGAAAACGATAATCATAACGGCCTGGATGATACCTTTCACAAGCGCACTGCTAAATAAACCTACTACCGAGCCGAAACCTGCTTTCACCGAAGCTTTCCAATTATTTCTTTTAAACAGAAGCTCTCCAATGATAGCACCCAGAAACGGACCAAGGATGATACCTGCTACCGGAATGACAAAAGGACCTATCAATAATCCTATTGTGCTTCCCCAGATGGAGGCATTGCTACCTCCAAATTTTTTCACCCCTAAGAGATTGGCAAAATAATCGGCTAAAAACAACAATATGACAAATAGGATGGTAATGGCCCAAAATAGAAAAGTTAGTTCTTCAAAAGAGAAAAATACACCATATAACAAAAATCCTCCTACGAGAAACAGAACACTAGGGATAATCGGATAGACGAGTCCTACAAATGAAATGACAAATAATGCAATGATAATAATCCAATAAACTATTTCCATCAGTTAACCTCCCTATTTCAAAAAAACCAGACCCTTAAAGAGTCTGGTTCTAATTATACGCTGTTCTTTCTTATAAAGTTCCGTGATCTTCGCCCAATACCGCTTCTGCAATATTTACTGCGTGGTCACCAATACGCTCCAGGTTACTTACAATATCGACAAATACGATACCTGCTTGACCTGTACATAACCCTTCATTTAATCGAAGGATATGTTTTTTGCGTAGGGTACGTTCCATCTTATCGATACGGTCCTCTTTAAGTTTTACGTCATTTGCAAGCTCTTTATTGTTTGTTCGTAAAGATTCAATCGCTTCTTTTACAGCAGTAACTGTGAGTGTGTACATTTCATCCAGATCTTCATCTGCGGAATCAGTCAGCTTTACTTTATTGGAGATTTGATAGTCCACCAATTCAACAATATTTTCGAAGTGGTCTCCAATTCTCTCGATATCCCTTACAGAATCCATCAAGGATGAATGTTCTTCCGACTCATTATCGGATAAGGAACTTGAAGATAGTTTCACTAAGTAGTCTGTAATTTTTCGATCCAGGTTATTTACAGCATCTTCTAGTTGATAAGCAACTTCCGAATGCTTTGGTGTTCCGGTCTTCAAATATTTATGTGTTTCCTCAAGTCCAACAATAGCAAGTTCACCCATTCTGAGTACTTCTTCTTTCGCTTGGCTTAGTGCCAGAGAAGGAGATTGTTGGATGAATATAGGGTCTAGATGTTTTGCTTTGTATTCAATTGCACTATCATTACCCGGAATTAGCTTGGTAACAATTATCGCTAACAAGGCAATGAACGGAAATTGGATAAACACGTTGGAAACGTTGAATATACCATGTGCGAAGGCAATCGTCATTTCCGGATTCAAACCTAGAGAGTCCTGAATGTATGCAATCAAATTTGTAAAAGGTACGATAATAATCAAAATTATTGTTGCACCAATCAGGTTGAAGATTACATGTGTTAGTGCTGCTCTTCTTGCTGCTACTGACGCACCAATGGACGCAAGGACGGCCGTAATCGTTGTTCCAATATTATCGCCAAACAATACTGGTAATGCTGCCTTTAAAGATAGTGCCCCTTGCCCAAACAGTTCCTGAAGCACCCCTATAGTTGCACTTGAACTCTGTACTACCACTGTAAATACTGTTCCGATAACTACCCCAAGAATTGGATTTTCACTCATAGATACTGTCAGATCATAAAACGCTTGTAAACCTGTTAATGGTTTCAAGCCATCACCCATGATTTTTAGTCCTAAGAACAAAGCACCGAAACCAAAGATAACCTGTCCTATATAATATGCCTTTTTACTCTTAAAGAAGAACAAGAGCACTGCACCGACCGCTATGATGGGAAGTGCATAATCGGAAATCTTAATTCCGATAATAAAGGCTGTAACTGTTGTACCAATATTTGCTCCCATGATAACTCCGATAGCCTGGCGAAGGGTCATGAAACCTGCATTTACAAGGCCAATTGTTAGAACCGTCGTTCCTGTACTGGTTTGTAAAAGTATCGTAACAAATATACCTGCCAAAACACCCATAAATGGATTCGTTGTAAATCTATCCAAGATATCCCTCAGCTTTTCACCAGCTGATTTTTGCAGTCCGTCACCCATGTATTTAATCCCGAAAAGGAAAATACCCAGACCACCTATAAATTCAAATATGACCTTTTGAACATCCAAGTCCAATACTTCCAACCCCTTAATCAAAAGACTTAATAATATCGACAAAAATCTACAAAACCAAGTACAATTATTAACCTAAAAGCGTTCTATTGTAAATAGTCTTTCTGATAAATTTACATTATCTTTACAAACTGTAACTTGAAATTTACAAACACATCTATTAGGTAACTTAATATTGTTTACATACCCAAAATAAGGTAACATGAAATTGGCATATTACATCAATAAAAGGACTGATAGGATTGAACATTTTCTCACAATTTGTAAAAAGCCTTTACTCCCCGAAAGCTATGGCCTCCTTCCGCTTTCAAGGAATAGGTAAAACCATCCTGTACGTATTTTTGCTCGTTCTCATTACTTCTATTCCCTTGTTTGTCACTTTTGGAACAAGTGCAGTGAATTTAGTGAAAAGTACGGATGAATTCCTGCAGAACGAAACTCCGGACTTCTATATTCAAAACGGCGAATTCTTTGCAGATATAGAAGACCCATTTATTTCAGAAGAGGGTGGCTTTACCATCATTTTGGACCCGGACAACGAATTGTCTTTGAATGAGATCAGTTCCTATGAAGAAGTTATCGCGATCCAATCAAAAGAGATCATCTTCAAAGGAGCAGGTACAACAGACTTTGTCCCATTAAGTGATTTCCAAGGAACGGAAGTAACAAAAGATGACCTGATTTCATTCATGGATTCAGTTGGCACTTCGTTTCCGATTATCATTACCATTCTCCTTCTATTAGGATATTTGTTCTTCACTGCTACCAAGTTTATTCAAATTACCATATTGGCCTTATTCGGATTGTTTCTCAAAAACACACTTAAACGAAACAAATTACAATATCGTCATACTTGGATTTTATCGGCCTATGCTGTTACCCTTCCAACTTTAATATTTGCGATTTTACAAGCATCTAGAATCACTTTGCCTTTATCAACATTGTTAAGTTTTGGAGTTAGCCTCTTTATGCTCTACCTGATCATCAAGGAAGTGAAAGTGAAGAAACCTGTACCTCCACAAACAGATAATTAATCTTACTAAAACACCGACACCCTTTTGCAAATATTGTCGGTGTTTTTTTGTCATACTCTTCTTGAACAGTCATATAGTGATAGAAAGCTTGGACATATCAAGGAGGAAGAAAAATGATCCGTCTATTCGTTGTAGCATTAATCTTCATCACCATATACAGCATCTATTACGACTTATCCGCAGGCACCATTCCAGAACCTGCCACTCCTGCAACAGCAGTTGTTCCTACAACGGACCATACAGAAACCGAAACGGAAACCTTTAATCAAAGTTCCAGTGACAAAATGTACATAGAAGTGGAAGTCAAGGCCGGCGATACCGTTTTGACGATAGCAGAGAAAATTGCCAATAAGCCAATACCTGTTTCCATTACACAGCTGGTGGTGGACTTCGAGCAAATGAATGAAGGAATGAAACCGGAGAAAATTCAAATAGGTAAAACCTACAAGTTTCCTGTCTACTGAGTAACAGGAAACTTTTTCACTTGTCAGAAGTAGTGACGATTGTTAAAATATGTTGGGAGTTAGTGGATAATGCTAGCTTTTTCTTTGATTTAAAGTTAATCTGATGAAAGAAAGATGTTTTGATCTGTAGATCATTCCTAAAGGAGCGATTCACTCGTGAATGAAATTATACATCGTACAAAAACTCGTCCTGTAAAGGTTGGAGAACTGACTATCGGCGGAAGCAATGAATTATTTATCCAAAGTATGACTACCACGAAGACTCATGATGTGGAGGCAACAGTTGCAGAGATCAAACGTTTGGAAGAGGCCGGATGCCAGGTTATCCGTGTTGCATGTCCTGACGAACGTGCTGCTAATGCCATCGCTGATATAAAACGACAAATCAATATCCCACTTGTAGTGGACATTCATTTTGACTATAAGTTAGCTTTGAAGGCTATTGAAGGTGGAGCTGACAAAATCCGAATCAATCCGGGGAATATCGGTCGCCGCGAGAAAGTGGAAGCGGTGGTTAGAGCGTGTAAGGAAAAAGGCATTCCGATCCGTATTGGAGTGAACGCTGGCTCCCTTGAGAAGCGAATTATCGAGAAATACGGCTATCCAACAGCTGATGGAATGGTGGAAAGTGCACTTCACCATATTAAAATATTGGAGGACCTTGATTTCCACGATATTATCGTGTCGATGAAGGCATCTGATGTAAATTTAGCCATTGAAGCATATGAAAAAGCGGCAAAAGCTTTTGATTATCCATTACATTTAGGCATTACCGAGTCAGGTACCCTTTTCGCCGGTACGGTTAAAAGTGCTGCAGGTTTAGGAGCGGTTTTAAGCAAAGGAATCGGAAATACACTGCGTATTTCCTTAAGTGCCGACCCTGTTGAGGAAGTGAAAGTCGCACGTGAGCTACTGAAATCATTCGGTTTATCTTCAAATGCGGCAACGTTGATTTCCTGCCCTACATGTGGACGTATTGAAATCGACCTGATTAGTATTGCTAATGAAGTGGAAGAATACATTTCCACCATAAAAGCACCAATCAAAGTAGCTGTACTTGGTTGTGCGGTAAACGGTCCGGGAGAAGCTCGTGAAGCGGATATCGGTATCGCCGGTGCCCGAAATGAAGGATTGCTATTCCGAAAAGGTGAAATTGTACGTAAAGTACCGGAAGCAACCATGGTTGAAGAATTAAAAAAAGAAATTGATAAGATTGCAGAAGAATACTTTGCAAATCAAGCAGCAGAAGCAGAAAAAGCAAAGGCTTGACACCAATTGGTGCCAAGCTTTTTTCTTTTCACTTTGCTTTGTTAATGTTGGTTTTTGATTATGACTAGTTTCTAGCTGCTGATTGTAGCAAAAGGCGTAGACTCCAGCGGGGGGGGTAGCGACAATCTTGAGACCCCGCAGTGAAACGAGGAGGCTCAAGGTCGCCCTCTGGATAAGCGAAGCCTATTGCGGAAATCAGCAGCGGCGTTTAAAAGAGCCTTTTCAAACAATGAAACTGGTGAGGTTGCCCTCACCAGTCCTTGGTGGTGTTAAAACAATGGAAGAACAAAAATCCCAACAACGATGGAAACGATACCGATTCCGATCGCCCATGCTCCTAACCCTGCTGCCCCACGTTTACGGGCAATAAAACCGACGATAATACCGGCAGCTCCCATAATGATTGGCAGAAAGAACAAGGAAAGGATGGATAAGGCTAACCCCAGAATCCCTAATCCTCGTCCACTCATACCCATTACGTCACTGCGCTCTTCTTCAAAAATCGCTTCTCTTTCCCTGCTTCTATCCGATTTTACAACAGGAGGCACTGCAGCCACTTCAGCAGCATGCTCTTCTAAAAAGTCCCGATGTCCCTTCGCTCTAGAAACATGAGGTTCTTCATAAGCCAAGTCTGAATCAAAACGGTCAAGTTTCTCTTCGTTTTTCTCAAATTCACTTGCCATTCGTATCCCTCGCTTTCGTAGGAAGTTAGGAGCATTTATTAGTATGAACAAGCAAACCGAAAATAATGGGTGTCAAACTTTGTTAAGTTTTGCCCCCCATTTCCCAAAAACTAGCTCCAAAAATATCTGAAATCTGGACAAAATATGATAAAATGAAACAATGACTCGGACGACTGGAGGCAATTATGCGAAAAAGATTTGGAATCGACATTGACGGGACATTAACTTGCCCCACAACTTTTGTACCTTTTATTAACAAGACGTTAAATAAAAACATTACGCTCGAAGATATGACGCAATATGACCTTACCCCTTTAATGGGATTGGATGAAGATGGTTTCTGGAAATGGATGGACGAAATGGAACCCATCATCTACAAAGATGCACCTCTTGCAAAAGGGGCCAAAGAGGTTGTCCAGAGGTGGAAAAATGAATTTGACCTCTACTTTATCAGCGCACGCAGAAATCACCTTATGGATGTAACCAGTAACTGGTTTGCACAGCAGAAAATTGACTATGACCATCTCGAATTGATTGGAACCCATAATAAAATTGCCGCAGTCAAAAAACATGAAATTGAGCTGTTTTTCGAAGACAAGCACGATAACGCCTGTGATATCAGCGAAGAATGTGGGATTCCCGTTATTTTGTTTGATACACCATATAACAGAGAACCTGTCCCTTCCAATGTACACAGAGTTTCCAACTGGTTGGAAGCAGACCACAAAGTGCAATTATTGCTTCAAAAAATAAGTGTTACATAGATGAATAAGAAAGAGGCTGCCCGGAAATCTATGGTTCATGATTCCGGACAGCCTCTTTTTCTATTTAGATCTTGCCATTGCACGCAACAGATGCAACTCAATAGCCTTCACAAAGTCCTCTGTGCTGATATCTTTCTTGTTTGTTCCCATATCTTTGACCAGTTTCATTATGTCTACAAGTTCTTCTCTTCTTAACGTGGAAAGCTGTTCACTCTCTGCTGTCATCTCATACACCCTTACGCAACTTTTAGAACATGGTTCGTGTACAACCATCCATTTTCAGAGGGCACACAAAGAAAATAGGTGGTAATACCTATATATATGGGATAATCAGAAAATTGTTACTTAGACACACTCCGGACATTTGCCATAGATTTCAAACTTGTGTCCTGTTACGTCATAACCTTTCAAGTCTTCTTCCAAATTCTGCATTGGACAAGTCTCTATTTCCTTTGTCTTTCCGCACAGCATGCAAATGAAATGATGATGGTGGTGCTTGGTTGAACATGTAAAGCGGAAGTGCTTTTCACCGGATAGTTCTGTACTTTCCAATATACCCAAATCCACAAACACGGCAAGATTACGGTAAATAGTATCAAAGCTTAACCCAGGATAGTTATCCTTCATCGAGTCCAAAACGTCTTTTGCCGTCAAATACTTATCCTCAGTAGCGAACAGCTCGAGCATTTCCTGCCTTTTACCTGTGTACTTATACCCCTTGTTTTTCATTAGAGTCAATGCCTGTGAAACATTCATTTATTTCCACCCCTAACTTTATTCCAAAGAATGGTGATGACCAAAATCAGCACCGAGATGATGACAATTGTTCCTCCCGGAGCCAGATCCAGATAGAACGAGGAAATCAAACCTCCAATCACGGCTATTTCTCCGAACAGAATCGCTAATAGAATGGTTTGTTTGAATCCCCTGCTCAATCTCATGCTAGCTGCAACCGGCAGAGTCATAAGAGAAGAAACGAGAAGAATTCCCACAATTCGCATCGATGCTGCAATGACGAGGGCCACCATGACGATAAATATCAAATGAAACAAACGTGCATTCACACCTGAAACCTTTGCATGTTCTTCATCAAAAGACAGAACGAATAACTCCTTATAAAAAATTACTATTGTGATGATCACTCCGACCGAGACAATTAGCACAGTCCAGAAATCAGCTCTTGTAACGGCACTGACACTTCCGAAAAGGAAATTGAATAAGTCTGTATTAAATCCATCCGCCAATGAAATGAAAATTACCCCTAACCCAATCCCGGAGGAAAGGATTATCGGTATCGCCAATTCTTGATAGTGTTTATAGACACCGCGCAACTTTTCAATAAAAAGGGCACCTGTCACAGAAAAGGCCATCCCGAAATAAATCGGGCTCACACCGACCATCAAACCGAACCTCTTCTCAACAAGCAGGCTCGCCGCTATCCCCGCCAAAGTGACATGGCTTAAAGCATCTGCAATAAGGGAAAGTCTTCTTACCACGACAAATACTCCTAGCAAAGGTGCAAGAAATCCGATAAGAATTCCTGTATAAAACGCATTTCTTAAAAACTCGAATTGCATAAAAGCTGAAATCATCACATATGCCCTCCATCATGGTGATGGTGATCATGACTTAAAACGTGCACATCATGTCCGTAAAATTGGGAAAGGTCATTTGTACGCAACTTTTCAAATTCATCTGTCACACCGTGGAAATGTAGATTTTTATTCAAGCAAGCTACATGTGTCACTTTTTCGGTAATTGTCCCAACATCATGGGTAACCAATATCAGGGTGATACCTAGCCTTTTATTTAAGTGAGCCAGCATCGAATAGAAATTCTGTACATTCTTGATATCCACTCCTACAGTTGGCTCATCCAGGATAAGAAGTTGAGGTTCACTGACTAGAGCACGTGCAATAAAGACACGCTGCTGTTGTCCACCGGATAGGTCCCCAATATTCCTATCCGTGAAATCCTCCATTCCTACCGACTTGATCGCTTCCAATACCTGCATTTTATGCTGTTTATTGAAGAATCGGAACAAGCCTACCTTTGAAACAAGTCCTGTTGATACAACTTCAAAGACTGTAGCAGGAAAGCCGGAATTGAAGCTATTGGCTTTTTGTGAGACAAATCCGATTTTATTCCTCTCCTTAAACTTTCGAATATCTTTACCGAAAAGCTCAATGGTTCCCCTTTGTGGACGCAAAAGCCCAAGAATACACTTCAATAGTGTAGACTTGCCTGAGCCATTCGGTCCTACCAGTCCTAGGAACGCACCTTTTGGGATGACCAAATTAATATTTTCGATAACATTTTCTTTTTCATATTTAAACGAAAGACCTTTGATTTCCAATACATTTTCCATGTTCATCACACCTTAAAAGATAAGAATCATTACGATTTTATAACAATAGATTAGTATACATCAGCCTGGAGCAAAAGTAAATATAAGCGCACTGTCTGAAGGTAGTGTTTCATACGGAAATCAACGGCTTTTTAAAACAAAAAAGCCCTATTCAGGCTTTTCCTCAAGTAGTGGTAATCGATAACAAAAGGTCGACCCTTCTCCCACTTTACTATCAATAAATAATTCCCCATCATGGTCTTCAATGATTTTTTTACAAAGCGGAATCCCAAGGCCATTCCCTTTCTCCTTAGTCGTAAAGAAAGGTTTTCCTACACGTTCTAATATATCCTCAGCCATCCCCTTCCCGTTATCAATGACCGTTATTTCATAAAAAGAATCAACTTTCTTGGCTCGTAGCAGAAACAGCTTGTTCCTCTGTTCTGCATGATAAGCCTCGATAGCATTACGCAGGAAGTTTAGCATGACCTGTTTGATCATGGCTTCATTGACGTTTACATATTTATCTACATCATCAATTTCAAAGTCAAAATCTATATTATGTAAGAGACATTCGGATTGAAAAATATATACCAATGATTGCAAAATGGCTTGTGGCTGTATGAGCTGTTTTTTCACTTTTTTTCTGGAAACAGATAAAAAATCCTCAATGATGGAATTCATCCGATTTATTTCCGCCATAATCGTATCGTAGTATTTGCTCCAGTTGTTTGTAATTTGGGAAAGCTGAATGAAACCCTTGATGACAGACAATGGATTCCTTAACTCATGTGCCATCCCAGCAGAAATCTGGGAAACGGACTCCATCTGTTGTTTGTAGATGAGAAGGTTCTCAAACTTCTGTTGATAGGAACGGTCATGGATAATAAAGAATACCTTCTCAGAACGTTCAAAATGAATTCCTTGGATCTGATAAAGCATTTCATCATCATAGCAGATACGCTCTTTGAACTTTTTGTTGGCCAATACCTCTTCATAAATTTCAAATAATTTTTCCTTCAAGAAGACGGGAGTAATTATTTCATCGAAATCAAGATTTAGGTAGTCTTCATCCACATCCAACTCCAATAAAGTCAAGCAGCGCTTATTGATATACTCTATTTTCCCACCCTTTGTTATTACTAATATGGCAATGTCCAATGAATGGGTCATAAATTCATTGACCTTTAAGGATTGTTCAATGGTCCCATAATGCAGTGGGAGGACAACGGAAGTGTCGTTGTTTTCAATGACATGACCTAATAGGTAGATTCGCTCTCCAGAAAGTACACCGGTATAAACCACTTCAAAGTAGCTGCCATTTATTCGATGAAAGAGTATTCTCTTTACAATTTTCCCTTCTGCTTCCGTAATATCCTGCAGATATGTATAAACCTCATGGCGATAGCTCGATGAAAAACCAAGAAAAAAAGAACGGTCTTCCTCCAGTGATGAAAGAAACGTGCTTGCCCTTTCATTCCATTCTTCAATAAAACCATTCGCATTAACTATAATCCTTAGATCTGAATTTAAATGTTGAAAAATATCCTGTTCTTTCTCATCTATTATAAACGACAAGGTGACTCCCCCTTGTTACCCCTTTGAATATCATTCGTTTATGGAATATTTCAATTATACAATAATTTCCCAACCTTTGTCATATTATTTCGTAAAGGTAGCCTTTTTGTTTTTTTATCATAGGCTACTATGGGAGGGATAATATGATGAATATCTATCAGCAAATCGTCAATAAAAAGCTCCATAACATTTCAGCAGATGAGTTAATGAAGTACAGTGGGGAGTATAATATTTCATTGACACCCGATCAAGCAAAAAAAATCTCTACACTGTTGCAATCCAAAAAAGTGAATGTATTCAACACATCCGAAAGGATCCAGTTGATGAAGGAAGTCGCAAAGATTACTGGACATGAAACGGCCAAAAAAGTGAATCAGCTCTTTTTGGAATTTACCAAGTAAAAAAAAGAAGTCAGGAGCCTGCTTCCTGGCTTCTGACTTTTAGTCGTTCGTAATCTTATTTAACAATTCCTCATCAAACTGCTTGCTTTTTAGCATGGAAATTTCGTGCTTATATGGCGGCTTTCGATCTTTTTTATCTTCCCCGACATAAGGCGTCTCCAATATTTTAGGAATATGCTTTAGTTGATCATGATGGATAATGTAATTGATGGCATCAAATCCGATATGACCAAATCCGATGTTCTCGTGACGGTCTTTACCAGCACCGCATACGTTTTTACTGTCATTGATATGAAGGACTTTCAGACGATCCAATCCGATGATGTCATCAAACTGTTTCAGTACCCCATCAAAATCATTCACAATATCATACCCTGCATCATGAACGTGACATGTATCCAAGCATATTGAAAGCTTTTCGTTCAGGTGTACCCCATCAATGATAGCAGCCAACTCTTCAAAGGTACGGCCACATTCCGAACCCTTCCCTGCCATTGTTTCCAATGCAATCTGGACATTCTGCTCTTTCGTCAGCGCTTCGTTCAATCCTTTGATGATTTGCGGTATGCCGACTTCCGTACCAGCACCTACATGGGCACCAGGATGCAAGACAATCTGCTTTGCACCTATCGCCTCTGTCCTTCTGACTTCTTCAGCCAGGAAATTCACACCAAGCTCGAATGTTTCCGGCTTTTGTGAATTGCCTATGTTGATGATATATGGAGCGTGTACAATTATTTCCTTTAGTCCATGCTCTTTCATATGTGCAAGGCCCGCTTCGATATTCAGGTCTTCGATTTTTTTTCTTCGTGTATTCTGAGGGGCACCTGTGTAGATCATGAATACGTTCGATCCGTAAGATGCCGCCTCTTCACTCGCTGCCAATAGCATCTTTTTTCCACTCATTGATACATGAGAGCCAATCAGTAAGTTTTCCACAACATCACCTCTTTTAAAATCAGTCTTTATTTTAACATAAGGATGCCGTGAAAGGTTATCCAAGTGCTCTTATTATCTCTTTTTCAGGCGGCGTTGTCTTTTCTTGAATTGCTCTACCTCGTATTTGTGTTTCTTTTTATATCCAGGCTTTACTTTTGATGATTTTTTAACGGACGTTTTTGCTGCTACATCAATCTCGTTGATCTGTTTTTTGCGGTTTTGACGTTTGTTACGCGGACCAATTTCCACGAGTTCACCGTTCTTCAGATCCATTTGAGTGAATTCAATGCCTAATTTTTCAATCTGAGCCAAAGCATTTTCGTCTGTTGGTTCATATAGTGTAATGGCATTTCCTGAATAATCAGCACGGGCTGTACGCCCTACACGGTGAACATAGAAGTCCAGGTCTGACGGAAGCTCGTAGTTGATGACATGGCTTACCCCTTCAATATCAATCCCTCTGGAAGCCAAATCAGTTGCTACAACGTATTGATACTCCAATTCGTTGATCTGCTTCATCATCTTTTTACGGTCACGAGGAGTAAGGTCCCCATGAATTCTTCCAACTTTAAGCCCCTGCTCCAATAAGCTGTCTGCCACTTCATCCGCTTTTTTCTTTGTGTTTGTAAACACAATAGCTAAAAACGGATTGTATCTTACGAGTACATCATGCAAAAGTTTTGTCTTGGCTTTTGATTTAATCGGAATCAATAGATGCTTGATTTTAGCTGCTGTTACCTGTTTAGGGGCAACATGTGTATATCTCGGATTTTCCATATATTTGCGTAAGAATGGCTTCAATTTTTCCGGAATTGTCGCAGAAAATACCATTATCTGCAAATTTTTCGGCATTGCTGCTGCAACCTTATCAATATCCTCAATGAATCCCATATCAAGCATAAGATCCGCTTCATCCACGACAATTGTTTTTGCTGTATGAACCAATAGTGCATTTTCCACCATTAAGTCTTTGATACGCCCTGGTGTACCAACAACGATATGTGGTTGCTGCTTCAAACGATCAATGGTTCGTTGCTTGTCAGTTCCCCCGATATAGCAGCGTGCTGTAATCATCTCTTCCTCTGTACAGAATTTAGTGATCTTCAGTACTTCTTGATAGATCTGATTTGCAAGCTCTCTTGTTGGCGCTGTGATGACCGCTTGTACTTCCTGCACGGATGGATCTATTTTGCTTAGAATCGGAATCAGGTAGGCATGGGTTTTCCCAGTCCCTGTTTGTGACTGCCCAATGGCACTTTCTCCATTCAATAGAGATGGAATCATTCTCTCTTGAACTTCTGTCGGTTTTTGAAAACGAAGTTCTTTTACCGCTTCCAAAATAAACGGTTTTACTTTGAATTTTTCAAACGTTGTATTCATCTATTTACCTCCACATTTAAAATCATGCATGGAATATGAATCTATGTCATTATTTTAAAGTTTCTATTTTATATTGATGAGTTATGTGTGTCCTATACGTTCATTTTAACCCCAAACCACTATTATAAAGCAGTTTTCCCATTTTGGCTACACTACGGTTGTGCCCATTCTTTTCAGACAATAAACATGCCAAGCACTATTCGCATAAATTATAGGAGACCAGAAAAGATTAGGCGCTTTTCCATCTTGTTTATCCCTTGGTAAGTGACCGAAATTGATTACAAAAGCTTTTAATAAAGCGATTACTGATACGGAAGAAAGGAGGATTACCATGTTTTTTGGACCAAATCGATCTATGTCACCTATGCATCAGCCTATGCGACAATCACCTTTCCACATGGGCCCCTCTCCATTTAGGCAGCAACCACCGAATAATATGTTCAATATGTTTAATATGCCCAATCCGAACATGAGAAATATGTCCAACATGCCCAATTCCATGATGATGAGAAACCCTTCTCCATTTATGGGTGGAGCAGGCAGAGGAATAGGTATGGGGATGGGTGGAAATAATGGAGGCGGCGGAGGGCTGCTTGCCAGACTTTTAGGAAGAACAGGGGCTAGGGGCATTGGAAATATGGGTGGCGGCCTTGGACAGATGGCAGCTAATACAGGAGCAAGAGGAGGGCTTGGACAGCTGGCCAATGCCGGTACTCTTCAACAGCTCATTAATCCCAATAATTTGACAGGCATGCTGGGTAATGTTCAAAAAGCTTTAAAAATGGCTGAAGGTGTCATGCCGATGGTTCAGCAATATGGACCTCTTGTGAGAAATGTACCTGCCATGATCAAGCTTTATAGTGAATTAAAAAATGTGGATGATACAGACGATGACACACAAGACACTTCCACGGAGGAAACAACAGATGAGGGTACCGAAGTAAAGGTGTCAAAAGTTTCAAACGACCTTGGTGAAGATGTGATAAAAATAAAAAAAATGGGAAAGAAACCCAAAGCTGAAACAGCAGAGGTCGAAGAAAAACCTAAAGGAAGTTCCGCTCCAAAGCTTTATATCTGAAGTTCCTAATATCTTCTTTTGTACTAACCCTCCATTCTATATTATAATAAGTGGTAAGTAGTGAGAGAGTGTTTATCACTCTCTCAATTGATTTAAGGAGGGTTATCCCTATATGGAGCTTATTAAAATCGCCCCTCGTGGCTACTGCTATGGTGTAGTTGATGCTATGGTGATTGCCAGAAATGCAGCATTAGATAAGACATTACCACGCCCAATCTACATTTTAGGTATGATTGTTCATAATAAACATGTAACGGACGCTTTTGAAGAGGAAGGAATTATTACACTGGACGGTGCGAATCGACTGGAGATTCTCGACCAGATCCATGAAGGTACCGTCATTTTCACTGCCCATGGTGTATCACCTGAAGTAAAGGTGCGAGCCAAGGAAAAAGGATTGACTACCATTGACGCGACATGCCCGGATGTGACACGTACACATGATCTAATTCGCATGAAAGAAGCTCAAGGGTATGAAGTGATCTATATCGGTAAAAAAGGGCATCCAGAGCCTGAGGGTGCTGTTGGTGTCGCCCCTTCCATCGTTCATCTGGTGGAAACGGCTGAAGATGTGGAGTCACTTTCCATTAAGAGTGAAAAAATCATTGTCACAAACCAGACGACCATGAGTCAATGGGATGTTGTTGACATCATGGTGAAGGTACAGGAAAAGTACCCACACGTGGAACAGCACAAGGAAATATGCCTTGCCACCCAGGTCAGACAGGAAGCAGTTGCCGAGCAGGCCGGACAGGCTGATGTGACGATAGTAGTTGGTGACCCTAAAAGTAATAACTCCAATCGTTTAGCACAGGTATCACAGGAGATTGCAGGAACCCCTGCTTATCGTATTTCCGATATTAGTGAGCTGAACGTGGAGTGGTTGATGGGTGCCAGCACAGTGGCCGTTACAGCCGGAGCATCGACTCCAACCCCTATTACGAAAGAAGTTATCCGCTTTGTGGAGCAGTTCGATCCACTGAATAAGGATACGTGGAACACGACGAAAAATGTTCCATTGCAAAAGATCCTGCCAAAAGTGAAAAGGGCGAAAACCTCATAAAGATTTGCACCCTCCGGATTTGGAGGGTGTTTTTTTGAGTTTAGGAGTTGGATCGGATTGAGCGGGGGGGGGGTGAATCTAACTCCTATGAGGACTAACTCCGACCTTTTGGGACTCCTCCAGGGGTCATACAATAGCAACAATCCTTGAAAATAGAGCCATCATTAAAAAAAACGCCCCTCAGGAGGAGCGTTTCTCTAAAGATCACATAAACGTAAATGGGTCTGTGTTCGTCTCTGAAACCAAGACGTCTAGCTCCCATTTCTTCTCTTGCACAGCTGCGGATAATCTCTCAGCCACACCCTTTTTCATAATCTTCTCCGCATAATGGCCCGGATCAATCACATTTAATCCAAGTGCCATGGCGTCGTGTGCGGTATGGAAATAAAGGTCCCCTGTCACATACACATCCGCACCGGCGAATTTTGCTGCATGGATATATTTATTTCCGTCTCCTCCCAACACTGCAACTTTCTTAATCTCGCTGTTTAGATCCCCGACCACTCTTACATTTTTGACATCCAGGCCTTTTTTTACATGGGACGCAAAGTCGGCTAAGGTCATGCCCGCCTTCAATTTCCCTACACGTCCCAATCCTAGAGATTCCCCTTCATTTTCAAGCTTATAAACATCATAGGCAACCTCTTCATAAGGGTGGGCTTTAAACAAAGCATTCAGGACACGCCTTTCAGAACTTACAGGGTAAACTGTCTCTACCCTTACCTCGTCTACTGTTTCAAGCTGTCCCTTTTTTCCGATAAAAGGCTCCGTCCCATCAAGAGGAAGAAAACGCCCTTCACCTTCCACACTAAAGGAACAATGACTATAGTTTCCGATATGTCCTGCACCTGCCTCACCGAGTGCCTCCCTAACCCCTTCTGCATGAGACACTGGAACAAACACACTCAGCTTTCGAAGTTCCTCTCTATAAGTCGGAACAAGCACTTTCACGTCTTCCAACCCCAAAGCCTCTGCAAGCAGATCATTCACACCACCAGTTGCCACATCAAGGTTCGTATGTGCCACATAGACACTGATGTCGTGTTTGATGCATTTGGTAACAATCTTTCCTGCTGCAGAGTTGTCGGTGACATTTGGAAGGGCTCTGAAGATCGGTGGATGATGAGCGATAATCAAATCCACATTTAGGGCAATCGCTTCATCCACGACCTCTTCAAGCACATCCAATGTCACCATCACTTTATGAATGGGCTTATTCAATGAACCAATCTGAAGACCGATTTTATCCCCCTCGACTGCGTACTTCTTCGGGGAAAACTGCTCAAACCATTCTATTATCTGTAAGCCATTAGCTGTTTTCAACACCCAATACCTCCTCTACAAGTCGAATCTTCTCTCCGAGTTCTATCATCTTCTGTTCATTTGCCTCTGTTTTTGCTGCTATTTCTAGCTGTGAGACGATTTTCTTCCAATGTGCAAGCTCATGGGTCCATTTTTGGACAAACACATCATTTTTTTCATTGGCAAGAAACGGTCCTACCAGTAAATACGCATCCTTTTTAAAAGCATATGGCTTTTCACTATCCCCACGCTCTGCCACCAGAATCTCATAAATTCTTCCGTCATCAAGTAAAATCTGCTCTGCTACAAGCTCCCACCCATTATCAAGCAGCCATTCCCTGATTTTCTGTGCGCCGATGTTCGGCTGAAGAATTAGCGTTTGAACTCCTGCCAATTTCTCTTTTCCCTTTTCCAGGATGGATTGAATCAGTGTTCCACCCATTCCGGCAATGGTAATACAAGTCACTTCATTTGGAGATATGACTTCCAGCCCATCTCCTTTTCTCACTTCAATGATGTGATCGATTTCCGTCTTTTGAACCTGTTGTACGGCAGATTGAAAAGGACCTTCCACCACTTCACCCGCTATCCCCTTTTTAATAAACCCTTGCAGATAGGCATAACAAGGTAAATAGGCGTGATCTGAGCCGATATCCGCCAATACACTGCCTTTCGGTATATATGAAGCAACTGCTTCCAAACGTTTTGAGAGCTTTAATTCATTCATGTCTGTATCCTCTTTGCTTATGTATTTTAAATGCTTACTACCAAGTATAAAAAAAAACCCTTCACAATTGCAAAGGATCTTTTATATGTGTAACATTTTGCTAATAAAACAAATCTTACTCTTCGCCTTCTTCTTGACCTTCTTCACTTTCAGCACCATTAGCAAGCCACTCAGCAAGAACTTCAGCTTCTTGAGGTGTAGCTAGGTTAGCTGGCATTGATCCTTGTCCATTCACGATAACGTCTTTAATCTCATCTTGGGAAAGACGTTCGCCAACATCGGTCAATGCCGGAGCAGCCCCTGCCCCCTCCAAGTTGCCGCCGTGACAGCCGATACAAGAGTTTTGTTGGTAAAGTTCTTCCGCAGTCAATTCTACTGTTTCATCTTCGCCTGATGCGATCTTGTCTGCTTGATCAAGTCCAACGAAAGATAGTAAGAACATTAGTCCGAGACCTAATACCGCAATAAATGCAAAAGGAATAAGCGGATTACGATTCATGCTATTCAAACCTCCTTATGTACATGTACGTGAGTCTTATCTTATACAAGCACTCTCTATTTTACTTTATATTTTACTATAGGAAAAGACTTAAATGCCAACTTCTATGGTAAATTCACAGTTTAGACAAAAACCTTCATCATGAAAGATGAAGGTTTTTAAGTTTCTTGACTATATTGTACCTCAAAAAGAGGCAACTGATGTGCGATTCGGGAATTTTTTATACACCCCTGTTAATTTCCGCAAACGGCTCCGCTTTCCGCTGGGCGACAATCTTGAGCCTTTTGCTCCAATCAACAGCTAGAAACCTAAATAGTACAATTAGTTGTCCTACTTATTAAATCCCAAGTGATCTAGCAATTACCATTCTTTGTACTTCGGAGGTACCTTCCCCGATTTCTAAGAGTTTTCCATCACGCATGAAGCGTTCGACTTGATACTCTTTCATATATCCGTAACCGCCGTGAAGCTGGACAGCCTGGTCTGCAATTTCCATGCATACCTCCGATGCGTAGAGTTTACACATGGAAGCTTCCCTTGAGAACGGTCTGCCTTGATCCTTCAGCCAAGCCGCTTTATAGACCATATTTCTGGCAAGTTCCAATTTCATTGCCATATCGGCAAGTTTGAATTGATTTACCTGGAAGCTTGAGAGAGAACGACCGAATTGTTTTCTTTCCTTAGAGTAAGCGAGCGCTCGCTCAAAAGCTGCCTGTGCAATACCAACAGCCATCGCACCGATACCGATACGCCCTCCATCAAGGGTGACGAGAAATTGCCTGAAGCCTTCTCCACGTTTACCTAATAGGTTCTCTTGAGGTACGCGTACATCTTCTAATACCAATTCCGTCGTGTTGGATGCGTTCAGACCCATTTTTTCATAGTTATCAATTACTTGGAACCCTTTGGCGTCTGTTGGTACGATTACAGCTGATATTTCCTTTTCGTTCCCTTTTTTATCTGTAATTGCCGTCAATGCCAAATGCTTGGCGTATGTTGCATTGGTGATGAAGCATTTATTTCCGTTAATGATGAAGTCATCTCCATCTTCCACAGCAGTAGTCTGTGTTCCACCTGCATCAGATCCGGCATTCGGTTCGGTCAACCCGAACGCACCAAGTGATTCGCCCGTGCAAATTGGCACTAAATACTTGCGCTTTTGTTCCTCTGTACCAAACAAATTCAGTGGTGCCCCACCAAGTGAAACGTGTGCAGAGTAAGTAATACCCGTTGATCCACAAGCACGGCTCAGCTCTTCTACCACAATTGCAAAACTTACTGTATCTGCGCCTGCACCTTCATATTCCTCTGGAAAAGGTAATCCCATCATCCCCAGTTGTGATAACTGTTGAAAAACCTCAACAGGAAATTTCTTATCGCGATCTCGTTGTAGTGCTCCAGGAGCTACCACTTCATCGGAAAACTCTCTAATTGTTTTCTTAATCATCGTTTGTTCTGACGTTAAATCAAAATTCAAAATCTTTCCCCCCTTGTTGTTTGGAAAACCTTAGCCGCAATTTCTACCATTCGTAAAATTCTGAATGCGCTTTCATTTGTATTATAATAGATATGAGGGAATTTTCACAACTTTTTAAAATAATTAAATTGTGCGTATATTACATTACAATAATATTCACCACAAGTAACAACAAAGTTATAATAGCTGCAATGTTTAAATAGTACCATCTCTTCAAGTAACCGAGAATAAACCAGATCAATGCCTGAAATGTAATGATAATAAAGGTTGCCGGCAATTGGAAAGTATCCGTTTCCAACAGTTTGATGGATAGGATAAGAATAAGTAGTGCACTTGCAATGACAGGGATATGTATCAAAAAATGCTCTCTTCGAAAAGTAAAATATCCGATTAAAGAAAGCAGAATAAAAAAAGTTACCAGGACCATTTGCAAATGATCTGGCATTTCAGTAAAATAAATGACAAGAAATGTTATTGGAATCAGCAAGGGTATCAGGCATGCATAAAGGATGAAGAAAATCTTTTTCTTTTGCTTTTCTGGTTGATCAACGCCTTCTCCCTCGGTATATAAAGCCATTAAATAATCACAATATTGTTCCGGCAGCATACGATTCTTCTTCCAGTACTCAATTTCTTGTACGATTGTTTGTTTCCTTTGTTTGTTCACGGATTAACACTCCAATTACAGGTCCAGATATAGATAACTGAATATTATAAAATTAAGGAATTGCAAAAAAAGGGAAATAGCTTACTCTTTTTAAGAAAAGCAAACTATTTCCATATATGATTCTATTCAAGAAAATCTTTTAGACGTTTGCTGCGACTCGGGTGTCTCAGTTTACGAAGTGCTTTGGCTTCAATCTGTCGGATACGTTCTCTTGTAACTCCAAAGACTTTACCAACTTCTTCAAGAGTCCGTGTACGGCCGTCATCCAACCCGAAACGTAGTCTCAATACATTCTCTTCACGATCTGTAAGTGTATCCAGAACATCTTCCAATTGTTCCTTCAACAGTTCATATGCAGCGTGATCAGACGGAGAAGTTGCATCCTGATCTTCAATGAAGTCTCCTAGGTGGGAGTCATCCTCTTCCCCTATCGGTGTTTCAAGTGACACAGGTTCCTGGGCGATTTTGAGGATCTCCCGGACCTTATCAGGTGTTAAGTCCATGTCTTCTGCAATTTCTTCCGGACTTGGTTCACGTCCAAGATCCTGGAGCAACTGGCGTTGAACACGGATTAGCTTGTTGATTGTCTCCACCATATGAACAGGAATACGTATGGTTCTTGCCTGGTCAGCGATTGCACGCGTGATAGCTTGACGAATCCACCATGTTGCATATGTAGAAAATTTGAATCCTTTACGATAGTCAAACTTTTCTACTGCTTTGATCAGACCCATGTTTCCTTCCTGAATTAAATCAAGGAATAGCATCCCACGGCCCACATAGCGTTTGGCAATACTAACAACAAGACGTAGATTCGCTTCAGCAAGACGGCGTTTCGCTTCTTCGTCGCCTTCTTCGATACGATTCGCCAGACTGATTTCTTCTTCTGCCGATAGAAGGTCAACACGCCCAATTTCCTTTAAGTACATTCTTACCGGGTCATTAATTTTCACGCCAGGTGGCACAGTCAAATCATTTAGGTCAAATTCTTCTTCTTTGGCAAGTTGTTGAGTGTTCGGATCATCATCGGATTCTGCTTCACCGATGATTTCCACTCCTTGTTCACCAAGGTATTCGTAGTATTCATCCATCTGATCGGACTCTATCTCAAATCCAGCCATTTTTTCGGCTATCTCTTCATAGGTTAGGACACCACGTTTTTTACCCACTTCTGTTAATTGTTCTTTTACTTGATCGATGGTCAATTCTGTTTCCATCTCTTTTGATTGTGCTGATTTTTCAGCCATCAACTGTCCCCTCCTTCCAACATTGAACGCGATAAAGAGGTATATTTATTGTTTTAACTCTTTTTTCATTTGGATTATTTCCATCGCGATTTGTGCAGCACCCATAAAGTCACTTTGTGCCTCTGCCTGTTTTTTTTCTTGTTCTTTTTCTTTTATTGTTAACAATTTTGGATAATTAAACACCTGTTTCATATAATCATGTAATACCGCATCACTTAATTCCTCTTCAACAGTAAGCATACCGAGCTCGGATATAATTTTCTTAAGCTCCTGTTCGGGGATGCGTTCCATGAATATGCTGATATTCGGTTCGTAGCCTTCTTCGTAAAAGGCATACAGATAAGTGGCAATAGCCCGGTGTTCCTCCACAATAAAGGACCCTTCAATGGCAGCCTGCACCTTTTCGGAAACGGACCTATCCTTCAGCATATGTGCCAGCAAATAGCGTTCAGCATTCAAATAAGCCGGTTTTAATGCTTGTGAGAAGATTTTTGGCTTGTTAGGTATATTTATTCTATTCTGCTCGTTATAATCCTTTTTTTGCACTAAAGATTTATACACTTGGAACTGTTGCTGTTTCAAAGCATCCAAGGAGATCGAAAATTCATCAGATAACTGGCGAAGATAATGATCCCGCTCAACCGCTTTGGTCAGCATACTAATCTCTTTCAGAACATCTTCCACATACCGCATCCGTTCGCCTTCATCATTCATATTTCTGCCACTACGCAAATACCTGAGCTTGAATGCCATGAACGTTAAACTTGCCCCTATTACATCCTGTTTGAATGAGTCTGATCCTTTTTTACGGATATAGTCATCAGGGTCCATTTTATCGGGTATCATAGCAATTCTTACATAGCAACCATGCTGTAATAATATATTTGCTGCCCTATATGCAGCTTCTATACCAGCGTTATCTCCATCGTAGCAGATGATGACACTCTCCACATGCCTGCGAATGATACGGGCCTGATCTTCTGTCAAAGACGTCCCCATTGTCGCTATGGCATTTGGAAAACCGGCCCCATCAGCTGCAATGACATCGGCAAAGCCCTCAAAGAGGATAACCTGTTCCTGCTTTCTGATATGAGGTCGTGCCTGATGGAAATTGTAGAGAATCTTACTTTTATTGAAAAGTGGAGTCTCTGGTGAGTTCAAGTATTTTGGCTCTCCCTCTCCAAGTACACGCCCGGAAAAAGCAATAACATTCCCTTTATGATCATGGATGGGAAACATGATCCGATTTCTGAAACGATCGAAGTATTCGGCCGTGTGTTCCTTCTCAATCAAAAGGCCTGCTTTTTCTAAAAGCTGTTGATTATAACCTCTTTTGGTCAAGAACTTCAATGCAAAGTCCCAGCTGTTAAGAGCATAGCCGACACCGAATCTCTTTAAGGTTTCATCGGTGAAGCCCCTGCCGGTCACATAATCGTATGCTTCTTGACCTTCTTTTGTATTTAATAACAAATGATGGTAAAATTTATGCAAAAGGAGATGTGCATCCATCATCCATTTTGTTTCTTTGGGCTGTCCTGATTGCTCCGTGTTCGAAAATTCGGGTACTTCCACATCCACATTGGATGACTTTGCAAGCTTCTGTGCAGCCTCTACAAAACTTACCCCATCAATTTCCATAATAAAGTTAAAGGCGTTTCCACCAGCTCCGCAGCCGAAGCAATGATAGATCTGTTTGTCTGGTGAGACAGAAAAAGATGGAGTACTTTCCCCATGGAACGGACATAGTCCGAAATAATTGCGACCTTGCTTTTTCAATTGCACGTATTCACTTATCACATCAACAATGTCGGTAGACTGCCTTATCTGATCGATTGTCTGTTCAGGAATTCGATAATTCATAACAACACTCCGTGACTAACTATTTCTCTCTCTATTCGAGAATTCCTGCAATTTTCGACAAAGTTTTTTTAAGTGAGTGGACAAATCTTTCCCTGTCTTTGGAAGTGAAAGCTTTTGGCCCCTTTGAATAGTTCCCTTTACGGCGCTCTTTCGCGGATAAAAATCTCATATGCAGGCTCAGTTCCATTTCACTCTCTTCATACTGTTTTCCACGAGGAGTGAGAACATAAACGTTACGCGATACCAACATACTTGCTAGACCAATATCTTGAGTGACGACTACATCATTCTTTTTGGCATGATTCAAAATATATAGATCTGCAGATTCCTTTTCATCATCCACATGAACCCACGTACCTTCTGTTTTTTTGGTCATGACATGGGAATAAGAAGCAACGTAGCACACATCAATTTTATATGTATGACTAATATTACTTATTTCTTCTTTAACAGGACAAGCATCGGCGTCTACCAAAATAATAGGTTTACGATTATTTTGCATGTTAAATGGTTTCTACATCCCTTCCCAAAAACCTCTTTTTTTCGCTAGTTTTTTTGCGGTTGTCGAACGAAACTATATTAATGCCCTTGACTTATAGCTAGTTTTAGTTTATTCGATAATCAGTCACTCTAAACCTTATCAAGTAATTTTTTATCACAATTTTTTATTATAGTATAAAGTTTATGAAATGACTACTGTTTCGCACCGATAACTACGGATAATAAGTCCAAGAAAAAGAGCCCTTCGAAAAGCGCTCCAATATTTCTATCGTTTATTATATATATTAGCAATCAGGTTGGCCGTTTCCTCCACCGCTTTATTGGTGACGTCGATAACCTCACAACCTATTTTATTTACAACGGATTCGAAAAATGACAATTCTTCCTTAATTCTTTCCAGATTGGCATAAGCAGCTTTATCATTCAGACCTAAGGCTTTCAATCTTTCTTTTCGGATATCATTCAGTTTCTCCGGGCTGATTTTAAGTCCGAAGCATTTTTCGGGATTCACTTTGAATAGTTCTTCCGGTGGATCCACTTCCGGAACAATTGGCACGTTCGCCACTTTCAGACGCTTGTGGGCAAGATATTGGGATAATGGTGTCTTGGACGTTCTTGATACCCCAACCAGCACGATATCCGCTTTGATAATACCCCTAGGATCCCTTCCATCATCGTATTTCACGGCAAACTCGACCGCTTCTATTTTCTTGAAATAATCATCATCCAATTGACGGACGAGGCCAGGTTGGTACTTTGGTTTAACTCCGTACTCCTGTTCCATCAAATCAACTAAAGGTCCAATGATATCATACACTTTGACCCCTTCTTTTTGTGCCATAGACACAAGGTGCTTTCTCATTTCCGGAACAACAAGTGTAAATGCGATGAGAGCATGGTTTAGTTTTGCAATGGATATCACTTCCGTCAATGTAGCGATATCCTCTACATAAGGTATTCTTTTCAGATGGAAGTTTGCTCCATTAAATTGGCTTATTGCCGCTTTTACTGCCAGTTCTGCTGTTTCCCCAACAGAATCAGATACGATATACACGATACGCTTTTCCATGATTTTCCTCCAATCTAGATAATGTCATCGTGTGCTAAGGCAACCAGCACTTTCGTAATATTTGTTTTTGTGATTCTACCGATTACTTCATAGCCTTTGTCCGTTTTCTTGACGACCGGAAGAGCATCTATTTGTTTTTCAATTAGTTTTTGAGCCACATCAATGATGAGGTCCTCTTTGAAACAAAACGTGATATTGGGCATTCTCGTCATGATGATATTGACCGGGATAGATGTAAGCTCCTGTTTCCCGATACTTGCCCGCAACAGATCTTTTCGTGAAAGCACACCTACTATGATAGAGAAATTGTCCACTACAAACAGGGTCCCTACGTCTTCGAGGAACATCGTGCAGATAGCGTCATAGACGGAAACACTTTCAAGTACAACGACCGGTATGGATTGATGATTATGCACCTGAATTTTACTTATTTTATCAGATAATAGTTGCGACCCCGTTTTACCGGTATAGAAGTAGCCCACTCGTGGCCTTGCATCCAAATAACCTGCCATTGTCAAAATCGCAAGATCTGGACGGAGAGTAGCCCTCGTTAGGTTTAATTGATCTGCTATTGCCTCTCCGGTAACCGGTCCTTGTTCTTTTACAATTTGCAAAATAGTTTCTTGCCGTTTATTCAGTTCGATTGTCGTTCACCACCTATTGGGTTATGGAGTGCTGGATACCCTCCGCTTTTCTATTGTCCAGCTCCAGGCACCCAGCGTCTATCAAACTTCCCTCGCCTTCTTACGATAAGCTCAACATCCGAATCGCTATCGCTCTTCCGTGTTTCCTTTATCTCAGACGGCTCAGTCCAGTTTGTACGCCGCTGAACGGGTGCCTTCCGCTTTTCTATTTGTGACATACTGTATATGTAATTGATATATACTAATTATACTGATAAACAGAAGAATTGGAAAGAGGCTGACTAAATATTGTGAGGTAATGCCTTTAGTCAGCCTCTTTCGCGTGTTTAACTATTTTACCATAGGGTTATGGCTTTGTCCTTTTTACTGCTTTACGATAATTCCATTTACATTTCCGAAAATGGAAATGACTTTAGAAAGGTTATCCATCAATGCAAGACGATTTGTTTTAATCGCCTCATCATCTGTCATTACCATAATGTTCTCAAAGAATGTATCAATAGCCGGCTTCAACGAAGCAAGCTCGTCGTAAGCAACTACAAAATCCTGCACTGCAGCCGCCTGTAACACACGTTCCCTTTTGTTATTAAATTGTCTATAAAGCTCTTGCTCTTCCTCTTGTTTTAAAAGCTCTTCCTTCACATCGACAGAGAGTATCGCTTTTTTGGCAATGTTGCAAACACGACTCAACGATTCCATTGTTTCTTTAAAGTCCGCTTCATTCTTTTTCTCATTGAGTGTCTCAGCCTTTTTAACAGTTGAACAGATATTTTCCAATGGCAACTCAAGGGTCGCATCCACGATATCGTAACGTATTCCACGCTCGGATAAATTGTTTTTAAGCCGCAATTTGAAGAATGCTATTAGGTCATCAAGAATTGCTTGTGAGTTCTTTTTCGCAATCCCTTTCTCAGCATAACGCTCAACTACTGACAGAATAAATTCTTCTAGAGAGAGAGTCCACTTTTTATTGAGGATTGTTTGAATGATTCCGGATGCCTGGCGTCTTAATGCATAAGGATCCTGTGAACCTGTAGGAATTACACCGATTGCAAAGAATCCGACGATAGTATCCATTTTTTCTGCGATGCCAAGGATCGCTCCAACATCAGAAGCTGGTGTCTGGTCTTCGGCAGAACGCGGCATATAGTGTTCATTAATAGCCTTCGCAACTATTGGACTTTCCCCTTTCGCCACTGCATATTTTTCACCCATAACCCCTTGCAGTTCCGGGAATTCATAGACCATGTGCGACACAAGGTCAAATTTATAGATAGAAGCTGCACGCTTCACGTGGTCCACTGTTACACTGTCCACATTCAAAAGCTCTGCTAGACCTGTTGCAATGGTTTGGACACGCCTTACTTTATCACCGGTTGTCCCGATCTCTTCATGGAACACGATTTTATCCAACTTTTTAATAGCATCTTCAATTACAAGTTTTTCATCTTCTTTGGAAAAGAATGCGGCATCCGATAGTCTTGCACGCAAAACTTTTTCATTCCCTCTCGCAACAATATCAAGGTTCTCATGATTTCCATTACGAACCGTTACGAAATAAGGTAGAAGTGTTCCATCTTCGCTTTTAACTGGAAAATAACGCTGATGCTCTTTCATAGACGTAATCAGTACTTCTTCAGGCAGGGACAGGTATTCCGACTCGAAAGTCCCAAACAACGCAGTAGGATATTCCACAAGATTGTTTACTTCTTCAAGAAGGTCTTCCTCTACAGGAATGTTCCAGCCATTTTCTTCTCCGATGATGGACAACTGTTTCCTGATTGCTTCTTTTCTTTCTACAGCATTGACGATTACATAGTTAGAAAGCATCGCTTCCACGTAACTTCCAGCATCCTTCAGTTCTACCTGACTTCCGAGGAAACGGTGTCCGGATGACACACGGTCTGATTTCACTTTTGCAATTTCAACGGGAATTACTTCTTCACCAAATAAAGCAATCAACCATTTTATTGGACGCACATACCTGAGATCCTCATCACCCCAACGCATGTTTTTAGGGAAGTGCAGACTTGTTGCAACAGAAGCTAAGGAGCTAAGGAGTTCTTTTGTGTCTTTTCCTTCTACGTGCTTTTGTACATGTACATATTCTACACCGTTAATCTCTTTAAAATATATATCATCTACCGTCAGGCCTTGGCCTCTGGTAAAGCCTTGAGCTGCTTTCGACCATTCGCCTTCCGCTGTTAAAGCGACCTTCTTGGCTGGCCCTTTCGCTTCCAAGGTAACGTCCTCTTGCTTTTCCACAAGGCCATCTACCACCACTGCAAGTCTTCTAGGAGTAGAATACGCATGAATGTTTTCGTAAGAAAGCTGGTTTGTATCAAGCCAGCTTTTCACTTTATCCTGAAGCTGGTTCATGGAATCCGTTACAAACCGCGCCGGCATCTCTTCTAATCCGATTTCAAATAAAAAATCTCTCTTATTCATGGGTACTCTCCTCCTTTTTCAAAATAGGGAAACCTAGCTTTTCTCTTTCCTCATAGAAGGTTCTTGCCACTTTACGAGCCAGGTTTCTGACCCTACCGATATAACCAGTTCTCTCTGTAACGGAAATGGCACCGCGTGCGTCCAACTGATTGAACGTATGAGAGCATTTAAGTACATAATCATAGGCAGGGTGAACCAGTCCGTAATCCATCTGACGGTGCGCCTCTTTCTCATAGATATCAAATAAAGAGAATAGCATATCAGGATCAGATGTTTCAAATGTATATTTGGAATGCTCGTATTCCGGCTGCAAGAAGATATCACGAACTGTGAATCCTTCCGTCCATTCTAGGTCAAATACATTTTCCTTATCCTGGATGTAGGAAGCGAGACGCTCAATTCCGTATGTGATTTCTACAGAAACTGGTTTACACTCGATTCCGCCAACCTGTTGGAAGTAGGTGAATTGGGTAATTTCCATTCCATCCAACCAAACCTCCCAACCGAGTCCTGCTGCGCCAAGGGTTGGCGCTTCCCAGTTGTCTTCAACAAATCGGATATCGTGTTTCAGGGGATCGATTCCTAGCTTCTTTAATGATTCGAGATAAAGCTCCTGGATGTTGTCGGGTGACGGCTTCATGATGACTTGGAATTGGTGATGCTGGTATAGACGGTTCGGGTTTTCCCCGTAACGGCCGTCGACTGGTCTTCTGGATGGTTCCACGTATGCGACATTCCATGGCTCAGGGCCGATGCTTCTTAGGAATGTATAGGGGCTCATTGTTCCTGCGCCTTTTTCTACGTCGTATGCTTGCATAAGGATGCAGCCTTGTTCTGACCAGTGGTTTTGCAGGGTCAGGATCATGTTTTGGATGTTCATTTTGACACCTTCCTATCTTTTCTTATTGGTTGCTGATGAAAACTCCTGTTAATTTCCGTTCCAGGTGTTCGCTTTCCGCGGGACGGAGCTTGAGCCTCCTCACTTCGTTGCGGGGTCTCAACCAACCGTTACTCCCCCGCTGGAGTCTCACACCTTGCACTCCAATTAATAGGGAAACATAATCAACATTCAGAAAATCAATACCTCAATTACAATTCGTTGGCTTTAGGACAAAAAAGGAGAACCTCTTGTCTCTATGCCAACAGTTGTTGTCAGCATAGGGACGAGAGGTTCTCCCGCGGTTCCACCCTATTTGTAAAAGGATTAACGACCCCTTTTACCACTTTATCCGTATCGCTCCAGAACGCCTTCCTTATCTCTTGATTCCCTAGCTCACACCACCCTAGGTTCGCTTAAATCGAGTTTGATAAGTACTATTTTCCTTCAACGCAATCTTAATGAATGTAATTGGATAATAAATGATTTCTTTTGTAAAGTCAATCAGGTTTAGACTTTTTTTCAGGAAGAGTCGCTTTTAATGAACCAATTTGTTTAAGAAAGCGTTTGGATTTTAACATTATCCCTGAATAAGCTTCATAATATTCATCTATGATAAAACGAAGTTCTTTTCTTGTCTCTTCTTTTAATGATAGGTTACCGATTCGATTCAAATCATAATAATAAAACGTACGTAACAGTCTCAAAGTTGCTGGTGATACTTTGATAAGATACGGGTCCTTATGGAAGCATCTGTTGCAAAGGAAACCGCCTTCTTTTATGGAAAAGGCAAAGGTCCCTTCCGTTGCTCCGCAAGATGCACAACGACTAAGTTCTGGTGTTATTCCGATTACATCGCACATCTTCATTTCAAAGATGAATGTCAATATCTCAGCATCAATGCCTTCGTTGATATAATGCAACACCAGATATAGCAGTTCATAAAGGGCTGGATTACGTTTCCCTTCATCAGTTGTCTTGTCCATCATTTCCACGATAAACGAGGCATAGGCTGTGAGGAAGATATCCTCTCTGATAGATCTCATGGATTCCATGATTTCGCCTTGTTGGAGACTTCCAAGACCTGTCCCCCTTTGGAAGACAAAGGTTGCATGAGAAAACAGTTGGGAGACAGCGGTAAAGCGGCTGCTTGGTTTGTTCGCCCCCCTGGCCATCACCCCCACCTTCCCAAGCTCTTTTGAATAGATCGTAACAATTTTATTATTTTCTCCATAGGCATTCGTTCGAATGACAATACCTTCACATTTATGTAGCAAATCGTACACCGTCCATTTTTATCAGGCTTTTACATCATTGTAAAGTCTGCAAAATAAAAAGGCAATCCGCAACATCCATGTGTGCAAATTGCCTTAACTATTTGATCATCTGTCATTATGAAATTGGTAAGTCATGATTTGCCAGCTCTTCTGTCTGTTCGGGTATATCGCCATTCTCTTTCTCAAGCTCTTTAAAAAGAAGATAGGTATCAATATTACCTGTTTCCTTAAAGACCTTCCAGGTAAAATCCAACATTGTAAACCCCACCCTTTCTGTAGTAAAGACCAGCATGCTTATTCCAATTCCTATATGACTATGATGACCTCAGAAGGGTCAAAACATGTTAGATAAATATTGTAAATTTCCTGTTATGATTTGACTGCGTCCGCTCGTCTTCCCAATTAATATTCGTTTTCATTAAAACCAAAATCCCTAAGCTGCGACTGCTTATTACGCCAATCTTTCTGAACTTTTACCCACAGTTCGAGAAATACTTTGGAGCCTAGTAATGCTTCAATGTCCACTCTGGCTTTTTGTCCCACTTCTTTCAGGACTTTTCCTTGCTTGCCTATGACTATACCCTTTTGAGAATCACGCTCTACTACAACGGTGGCTTGAATATCAACCATGTCCTTGTTTTCCCGTTTTTTCATCGAGTCGATTGCCACAGCAATGGAGTGCGGTACTTCTTCTCTTGTCAGATGCAGCACTTTCTCTCTGATAAGTTCTGCAACGATGAAACGTTCCGGATGGTCTGTCACTTGATCTGCAGGGTAATACTGTGGTCCTTCCGGGAGGAATTTCTTTATCTGGTCCAGCAGAACTTCAATGTTGTTACCTTGCAAAGCCGAAATGGGTACTATTTCTTTGAATGGAAATAAAGCTTTATAAATATCCATTAATGGGAGGAGTTCATCCGGATGGACTTCATCAATTTTGTTAATTACCAAATAGACTGGAGTTGAAGTTTCCTTTAGCTTCTCGATGATAAATTCATCGCCTTTTCCTAAGCCCTCTTTCGCATTGATCATGAATAGGACAAGATCAACCTCTTTTAACGTGTTTTGCGCCACCTTCATCATAAAGTCGCCAAGCTTATGCTTCGGCTTATGAATGCCTGGTGTGTCAATGAATACAATTTGAGCGTCATCTTGTGTATATACACCCTGAATTTTATTACGAGTCGTTTGTGGCTTGTCACTCATTATCGCAATTTTTTGGCCGATTACTCTATTTAGAAAGGTGGATTTCCCAACATTCGGCCTGCCAATGATGGAGACAAACCCTGATTTATAGTTTGTAGTTGAATTGTTATGCATCTAAATCCTCCGGTGAAAAGGCTCCTGGTAGCAATTCTCCCACTGTCAATTCCTGTATATCACCGTGAAGGTTCGTCAGGATCACTTTCATTTCAGGTGCACATAGCTCCGAGATGACTTGACGGCAAGCACCACAAGGTGGAACAGGTCGTTTTGTATCGGCTACAACAGCAATGGCATCATATTCCCTCATGCCATCTGAATACGCCTTGAACAGCGCTGTTCTCTCTGCGCAGTTACACATACTATATGCAGCGTTTTCAATGTTGCATCCGCGATAGACCTTTCCGTCTTTTCCTAATAATGCTGCTCCTACTTTAAATTTTGAGTAGGGCACATATGCCATTTCTCTTGCTGCTTTTGCTTCTTCGATTAAAGCTTCGATGTTCACAGTTGTTTCTTCCTTTCTTCTGTAAGCTTCAGGTACGCGTTACTTATATTTTACCTTAAATTCCATTGTAAATCACCCTTAAATTAAACAAAAATATAAAAAATTTTAAATTTTCAATTTATTTAAAGGTGGACCATTATATAAGGGCCAAATAAGATTACACCAATTATAACAGAGATACAAGCAAAAACTAAGGCAGCAGAAGCCGCCACATCTTTCGCCGTTTTCGCAAGCGGATGGAACTCCTCCGTAACAAGATCCACCACGTTCTCAATCGCTGTATTAATGATTTCAATCACAAACATCCCACCGATTACCAGGAAGAGAACGAGCCACTCCACCTTGGTAATATCAAAATATATGGACAAAGCAATCATCATCACAGCTGTAAACAAGTGAAATTTAATGTTTCTTTCTGTTCGAAGTACAAATAGCAATCCTTCAAAAGCATAGGAAAAACTGCGAGTGAAGGAACCTCGGTATCCCTTATTGTTACGATCGCGAGAGTCCATATGCATCCAAAATTTCCTTTTGTTTATCAAACATCACTTTTTCATCCGTTTCGTTTTCATGGTCATATCCTAGCAGATGCAATAGTCCATGAAGTGCAAGAAATCCAAGTTCCCGCTTAACAGAATGTCCGTATTCTTCGGCTTGTACTTCCGCTCTTTGAATAGAAATGATGATATCGCCGAGCATCCGTGGCGCTTCCTCATCATAATGAATTTCTATTTCACCCTCGCCCATTTCCTCCATGGGGAAAGAAATGACATCTGTAGGGCGGTCCTTTTCGCGGTATTCTCGGTTGATTTCCTGGATTTTCTCATCATCCACAAAGGTTACAGACAATTCAGCCCCTGATTGAATCGATTCTTTATCAGCAGCAAAGATCAGTAAGTCTTTGATATCCTTCCATTGCTCATCAGTCAGTCTTGAAGTTTCATCTAGCATATCAATTTCCATCATGATTCTTCGTCTCCTTTCGGGTACTCGATTCTTGAGTGAAATATTCCTTGTAACGTTTCACAGAAGGATCGGCCGATTTCCTCGAGCTCTTTAAATGTCAAAGCGCAATCACTAAACTGGCCATCCTGGAGTCGGTCTTTGATAATAGCTTTTACAATACTCTCAATTTTATCGGGAGTAGGGTTATTCAATGACCTTACCGCTGCTTCAATGCTATCGGCAGTCCCCACTATCGCCGCCTCCTTGGTGGAAGCTTTCGGCCCAGGATATCGGTACTCCTCTTCCGGGGTTTGTTCATTCTGTTCTTTCGCTTTAAAATAAAAGAATTTCAACAGTGATGTTCCATGATGTTGGGCTGCAATGTCCACAATTTCTTTTGGCATATTATGATCACGTAGAATTTGAGCCCCGTCCGTAGCATGGGCGACAATGATATTCCTGCTCGTCTGAGGAGGAAGCTTGTCATGGGGGTTGGATCTCCCCATCTGGTTTTCTATGAAATAATGCGGCCTTTTTGTTTTGCCTATATCATGATAATAAGAAGCCACCCTAGCAAGCAATCCGTTTGCGCCCACGGCTTCACAGGCCGATTCGGACAGATTTGCCACCATTACGCTATGATGGTACGTACCCGGCGTTTCCATCAGGATTTTCCTTAATAAAGGATGGTTCGGATTGGAAAGCTCCAACAATTTCATCGTAGAAAGCATTCCGAATCCCACCTCGAAGAATGGTAAAATCCCGATGGTAAGAACAGCTGATACGACTCCGGAGCCTATAGCCATGGTTCCGTTGATCCCAAGCTCCAACAGTTCCGTCATTCCAGATAGATCCCTGTTTGTGAGAAGAACCATCGCAATGACCGTTACCACGTTAATAAAGGACACAAATAGACCCGTCTGGAGAATGGTAAGACGCCTGTTATGTTGATTCAAAAAAAGAACAGATGCCACTGCGGAGATTATAAGGTAGGAACCTACCGTATAGTTCATCGCCCCAGGTACCATATTAAAAATGAAGCTCCCGCATATTCCGAAAATAATACTGGAAATTATTGCGATACGGTCATTTATCAACATTTTTATTAGCATGGCTCCCATTGCAACTGGTGCAATATAGCCTATTTCAGTCGTATTCAACGTTTGGAAGAAACTGAAGATTTTCAACAAAATCAGCGTGATGGAAAATATCAATAGATACATGGTCAAATACGTATTTTTGCTATGAATGGTCGTATCGATGTTTTTAAACAAATAAATCAGTGCACAAATCATTAATCCGATAATAATTAATAATCCCATAAATGGAGCAATACTGTTCGATTGGTCAACAAATCCCGCGACAGTAAGAAGTCTATATACATCACGATCTATAAATTGACCTGCCTTCACTAACGTATCTCCTTGTGAAATTCTTACAGGTTCAACGGAATCAATTGCCTGTTGCCTCTTTTCCTGTGTTTGAGCTGAATCATAGATGACATTGTGCACGACAGAAAGGCTGGAAAGATTAATAATTACACTTGGAACATTGCCAGATACGGAAAGTTCGGTTCTCGCACTGTTTCTTGCCTCAGTCAGATTTTCAGGTGTATGTATATCTCTGGACATAGCATTATTGATGGCAGTCACAGCTGCATTTTTGTATCTGATCAGATCGGTTTCCTTAGAAGCGAGTAAAAACAATAAGGCTTCATCATCGAGTTCTTCGTTCCATTGTTCAGGAACCTGTCCGTCAAGAGACGTCTCTAGTAGCTCCAGTTTCTCTGTATCTGTAAGCTGAACAGGTTCTGGCTCTTCTTGGGTCGCAGAAGCATCTCCCTCTTCTTCAGAAGGAGGGGTGGATGGTACTGGTGCCTTCTCTAGTTCTGCCACCTGTTTCTTGGTATCTATCAATACGTCAAAGAAGTTCTCTACCCTAGCAACCTGCTGATAAGCTTGATCTTTGTCTCGGTTGTACTGGTCAGGGATTTTATCTTCTGCTTCTTTTCTAAGGGCTTCTGTCGCTTCCCTGTCCTCGAAGCTATGTGGTGCCACAATCGTCTTTTCTGCATTGGTAAACAGCTGTACATTTATTTTCTCCGGTTTCACGTTACTGAACATGGTTCCGAACATGATAAGCCCTAATAACATGTAGATGATGACATGGTAAAACTTAAAGGTCCTCAAGTGCTGAAAAGAAATTCTCCGACGGTTCGATTTCTTTTTCACTTTTTTTATCCCCTTCCATAAACGACGCGCTTTAAAAATAGGATTTGATAAGATTAATAGATACTACAGCTGGTGATTGGAGCACGGGGCGGTGACTCCTACGGGAGGTAGCACTTAGCGGAGACCCCGCAGGCGAAGCCGAGACCACTGAAAAAGTACTGAATTTTAGTTCTTGAGTAAACACCGCTGTTGATTTCCGCGGGGCGACCTTGAGCCTCCTCGGGCTACGCCCTGCGGGGTCTCAAGATTGTCGCTACTCCCCTGCAGGACAAGGAAGGCTACGGCAGCGATACATCGCACGCAGAAAATGCTCGCATTTTTAAGGATTCTACGCTATTTGCTCCAATCCACAGCTAGAAACCATTAAAAACAATTCGTTTTCATTTTTTCAGTGCCCTCAGGCTTGTTGAGGAGGCTCCGCAAGTGCCCCGTGGAAAGCGAAGCCCAGTGCGTAAACCAACAGCGGCGTTAAACATAACCTAAAAATTCTATCCGCTACACGCGAAAGAGCCCCATTAAAGGGGCCTTATTTTGATTCCAACTTATCATATGCTTCAATAATTCGAGCAACCAATGGGTGACGAACAACATCAGACTGTTCCAATTCAATAAACTGGATACCTGACGTGTTCTTTAGTATATCTCTTACAACCCTAAGTCCAGACTTCATTCCTTTAGGAAGATCCACTTGAGAGATATCTCCCGTAATGACCATTTTGGAACCGAAGCCAAGTCTTGTAAGGAACATTTTCATCTGGGCTGCAGTAGTGTTCTGCGCTTCATCCAGTATGACAAATGCATCATCAAGTGTCCGGCCCCTCATATATGCCAAAGGAGCGATTTCGATTGTTCCTCTTTCAATCAGTCTTTGTGTGTGCTCAGAACCAAAGACATCGTGCAGAGCATCATATAACGGTCGCAAGTATGGATCAACTTTCTCCTTCAGATCTCCCGGAAGGAATCCTAAGCTCTCTCCTGCTTCCACCGCAGGGCGCGTCAGGATGATCCGCTTCACTTGTCCATTTTTCAATGCAGTAACTGCCATCACGACAGCCAGGTAGGTTTTCCCTGTTCCCGCTGGACCAATACCGAATACAAGATCTTTTTTACGGATGGCTGCTACATACTGTCTTTGTCCCAAAGTTTTTACGCGAATGGATTTTCCCTTTACATTCTTGGTCAATTCTTCATCATAAAGCTCCAAGAATGAGTCCATTTTGCCCTCTTTTGCAAGCTGTATGGCGTAAATAACATCCCTCTCACTGATGGAAACACCCTTACGGATAACCAGCAGCAGATTTTGAATTACGGTGTCCACTAGCTCCACCTGATTGGCATCACCTGAAACATTTACTGTTTCACCGCGTGTAACAATGGATACATTCAACTCTTCTTCAATTCTCTTCAGATTTATATCCTGATTCCCGAAAAGAGCAATTGCTTCGTTTGGATTATTTAGTTGTTGGTTCATCATCACTAGTTCTTCTGACATTCATTAGTCTCCTTGAATAATTGGTTCGATTTTTACAATATTTTCAATGACTTGGTAATGTATATCTACACTTACTTTACCATTCTCCTTATGAGTGCGCAAAACTTTTTCACCTTTTATCTCTGCTTCTTCATCCAAATCGGAAAGAACCTGATCTCTTCCGATTTTAAGTGCCTGCTCGATTACTTCCTCATCATCATAGATTCTCTCAACGATTTCCTGTTCATGTACAGTATTCCCTACATATGAAAAGGGGAGCTTCCATTTCCAGAAATAGAAAGGGCGTTCCGCATCGTATTCTTCCTGCCGTTCAAATTCTGGTGTAAAGAATCCCCATACCGGCACCTTCAGACTGCCTACTTTAACATAGTGCCTATTGTATGCTTCTCCAGTTAAAACGGGGAGTTTCGTCTTAATTGGCACATCCACTTTCGTCAAATACCACGTTTCCCCCAGCACCTCTCCAACTGCTGCAATGGATCTTTTGTTATCTTCTTTTCCAATCAATCCGGACACAAGTACCTGCCCCTTCTCAACATAATCATCCACCTGTACCATTGATTGTCCTTTTTCAACATAGATTTTTGCTATCATTGCCTTTTTCTTTGCAACAAGGCTTCTAGGGTTTAATGTTTCAATTTTTTCTGGTTCATTTTTTTCTACCACTTCAAAATGATAGGATGTCCCATTCAGAACCACGCCTATCCAAGTAATTTCACTTATTGTGTCCGTTAAAGAGCGTTGAATACTCTCGACATCTTGAATAAAAAATTGAAACTTTCCCTTTTTCAAGCCAAGCTTGTCCAGCTCCTGCATAATCTTATGCTCCGTAGCAGGTTCTGCACCCTTGATTTCAATACTCCAAACCATATTTGATAACAAAAAGACAGTAATGAAGCAAACGATAACCCCGACAATCAAGCCACTATTTTTGAGTGAATACTGCGTCAGGAAAGGAAGGCCTTTTCGTGTCAGAAACCTGAATTTACAATCCTGCTTCTTAATAAGTGACCTCAGCTTCCTTACATCTTTTAAGAGGACATGGCAGGTATAAGCCTCTTGTCCCATTTTTTTCACATTCCATATCTGTATCCCGCTCCGAGTTAAATCATTGAGAAACCTTTCCACTCCCTTGCCATGAATAATTATTTTAACGGTTCCTGAAAAAAAGTTCATCCATTGATTTTTCATGTGTATCCTCCTAAATTATTCTTCCAAATACATCACTTGACTGATTTTCCCTTCCAACAGGATCTCTTCTGGTAGGATGGTTCTGATCACAAAGGAATCTCCCTTGACCAGAAGCTGTCCCTGTTTAAGCAACAACCGGATTTCCGTATCGCTGAACGTTATTAAACCCCGGTGATTTTCAATATATATATGTAATTGTCCTATCATCGTTATTCGTGGCAGATCCATCATGACATCTGCGGGTAATTCCATATTGTTGGTGATCCAATTGTTCATTCGAGAACGAAACTTTTTCAGCATGGAAAAACCCCCTTTCCTTTCATATGTATGAAGGGAGAAGCGGGTTTAATACAGAATTTTTCGGGTGTTAATGGTGTTAGGAGTTATATTGCGAATGGTGGTGTTGATTAAAAATGTGGGTAGTCCGTTGTTCGGATTGGACTCAACTCAAAAGAAAACCCCCTGTATGAAGTATCCTTCATTTACAGGGGGTTAACTGTTTATTTTCTTTTTGAGAAATGTTCTGTATAAACAGGACGATGAGGATTTCTGGAACGTGGCTGGCCTAATATCTCAGACCACATCACACCTTCCACCACACGGTTCGGTTTAATACGATATCGGGAATTTACAACTTTCCCTTCTGAAAGTTGAAGCTCCTGTTTTAAGATAGGACTGTCCTTCGAGATTTCCTGACCTTTGATGGACAGTTCTCTCACCTCTTGGGAAACCTTCTCTCTTATCGGGGTAACTTTCTCTTTATTCTTTTCCATCTTTTCGAGGTAAGGGTTCACTTTTTCTCGAACTTTCTGTTCCAGTTCTTCAAGCTTCCCTTCCCCGTAAATATCTATATCCCAATCAAAACGAGGCTTTTCTTCCCGCTGAGGGGTCGAGGCGCTTTCGCGTCTGTAATCCTCATAGTCATCTTGCCTTCTTTGGGATGCCTGCGTAGCAGCCTGTTGGCGCTGTTGGCGCTGCTGTTGCTGACGATTTTGTTGCTGTTGCTGTTGTTCCTCTCCTTTTTTACCTCTAAACAAGCTTGAGATAATACCAAGAAGCACAATCAACAGCCAGGGAGCATTCTGAAATATTTCAAAAATAGCTTCCAATTGAACATCATCCTCCCTTCCTTAAAGGAGTTGCAGGAAAAGCCATGTCACTCTTCCCGCTTTATCATCTAACTTATTTCTCTCCGTCTTCCGGCTGATCTGTAAGCTTACCAATAGAGTCTCTCATATCAGTATCAGCTGTAATGTTTTGAATGTTCATGTAGTCCATTACACCAATGTTGCCAGAACGTAATGCTTCTGCCATTGCAAGTGGAACTTCCGCTTCCGCTTCCACAACTTTCGCACGCATTTCTTCTACGCGAGCGCGCATTTCTTGCTCTTGCGCAACGGCCATTGCACGGCGTTCTTCCGCTTTCGCTTGTGCAATTTTCTTATCTGCTTCTGCTTGGTCCGTTTGAAGTTCTGCACCTATGTTTTTACCGATATCAATATCCGCAATATCAATAGATAAGATTTCAAATGCAGTACCTGCGTCCAAACCTTTGGAAAGTACTGTTTGAGAAATCAAATCAGGATTTTCCAATACCTTTTTATGTCCAGTTGCAGAACCGATTGTACTTACGATACCCTCACCAACACGGGCGATTACTGTATCCTCACCAGCTCCACCGACTAAACGCTCGATGTTCGCACGAACTGTAATACGAGCTTTTGCTTTCACTTCAATTCCGTCCATCGCAACACCAGCGATGAATGGAGTTTCAATTACTTTCGGGTTAACGGACATTTGCACCGCTTCTAAAACGTCACGACCTGCTAAATCAATTGCAGCAGCACGCTCAAATGTTAATTCAATGTTCGCACGTTGAGCTGCGATAAGTGCATTTACCACACGGTCAACATTACCACCAGCTAAGTAGTGACTTTCTAATTGGTTCGTTGTAACATCTACCCCTGCTTTATGAGCTTTAATTAATGGGTTTATTACACGACTTGGGATAACCCTTCTTAATCTCATCCCTACCAGCGTGAAAATACTAACTCTTACACCTGCTGCTAATGCAGAAATCCACAGCATTACCGGGACAAATGTAAGTAAAACAGATAAAAAGATGATTCCCAGTACAACAGCTAACAATATTATTAATACACTTGGATCCATATTCTAATTCCTCCTAAATATTATTCAACAGAATGGATTTCCCGTACAACAATGCGAGATCCTTCCGCTTTTACAATCCTCACTCGTTTATCCGAGCCAATAAAATTCCCCTCTGTGACAACGTCGATTCGCTCTTCGTTGATAACAGCGGTTCCTGCAGGCCGTAATGGAGTTAATGTAACCCCTTCCTGGCCTACCAATTCAATTCTTGATACATTTGATACATAACCCTGCTCAGTATTGGTTGAATCCCGAAGTACTATCCGGTCGAACAACCGAATTTTCTTACCAAATACCGTAAAGAGTAATACCATTGCAATTATAGTTACCAACATAGCAATCAATAAGGATAACCCCATTCCTGCAATATCATCTGTTGCTAAAAAGAAGCTTGTAATTACTGCGCCCAGTCCGATAACACCAAGTATCCCACCAGGCACGAAGAGCTCCAGAACAATTAATACCACACCTACTACAAAAAGGATAATTGTTTCCATTCCAGCAAGACCAGCTACCATATGGCCGTAAAAGAACAATAACAATGCGCTGATTCCCATTGCACCAGGAATTCCAAAGCCTGGGGAGTACAATTCAAGTACTAAACCGAGAGAACCGATGGATAATAAGATTGGAACAACAATAGGATCAGTCAAGAATCGTGCTATCTTCTCTGCGAATGTCACTTCAGCAGTAACAACTTCTGCATCCTCATAACCTAAATTGACGAGCAGCTCATCCAGACTGGAAACTGTTCCTTCTGAATATTCAACTTCCAAAGCATTTTTGGGACCTAATGTAAGCAAAGAGCCTTTTGCAGCCCCTACTTCCGGCAGGTCAATCTCTTTATCCGCCATAGCCAATGCGTATTTCGGATCACGATCATTTGACTCGGCAGCATTTTTCATTTCATTAAGCCAATATGACTGTGCTTTATCCTCGGCAGCATTGCCATCTCCTGTAATGACTGCAGCTGCACCCATGCTTGCATTTGGAGTCATATAAATTTCATCTGCATATAAGGCTAAATATGCTCCTGCAGATAAAGCCCGATTGTTCACAAAGGCGACTGTGGGTATGGAAGTGCCTTGAAAACTGTCTGCAATTTCACTCGCTGCATCTACAGCCCCACCAGGTGTATTGATATCAAAGACTATTAGGTCGGCCCCCGATTTCTCTGCAGTTTCGATGGACCTATTGATAAATGCAAGCAACCCCTTCTCCACCGTACCATTCACCGGTATCACGTGTACCAGCTTATCTGCACTGCTTGTGTGGGCTGGAAAAAGCGGTAAAGCGGATAAAATAAGTGCAAGCACAAAAGCGCTAACATAACTAATACGAAGAACTTTTTTCATCATGTCCTCCTCTCCAGAAACCTTTTCATTTTATTTTCACCCTAACCAGTATGTAATACGCATAGAAAACCACAAAGTTTCATTGCTGCAGATTTTTTTATGAAATAAAAACTGAATGTGGCGGTTATGTGAACAACCAATAAGAAAGGGATTTTTATTCAGGAGATTGATAAACCCGTGCAGTAAGTCAGACTATATAACATCATATTGGCGGACTTGTCTATCACAGCTTAAAAAATAGCACCTTACATGGGTAAGGTGCTATTTTGGGTTTTTATGAAAGATGTTGTTGTACAAGTTTGTTAACAAGGCTACCGTCCGCTTTGCCTTTAACTTTAGGCATTAGTGCTCCCATTACTTTACCCATGTCAGCTTTCGAAGTAGCATTCACATCCGCAATCGTCTGTTGGACGATGGCAGACAGTTCCTCTTCAGATAACTGCTCAGGCATATAATGTTCAACTATTGCAATTTCACCCTGTAATTTATGAACCAAGTCTTCACGACCGGCTTTATCAAATTCTTGGAGGGAGTCTTTACGTTGCTTTAATTCACGAGACAATACGGTAAGTTCTTCCTCCTCGGATAAGTCTCTGCCGTGCTTGATCGATTCATTTTGAATCGAAGACTTAACCATTCGGAGTACGGAAAGCTTCTCTTTGTCCTTATCCTTCATAGCTTGCTTAATATCGGTATTTAAACGCTCGAGAAGACTCATTCTTACACCCTCTTGTTAAAATTTACGCTTTCTAGCAGCCTCAGACTTTTTCTTTCGTTTTACGCTTGGCTTATCATAGAATTCACGCTTTCTTGCTTCTTGCAACGTCCCAGTCTTTGAAACTGTACGTTTGAAACGGCGAAGAGCATCTTCAAGCGATTCGTTTTTACGAACAACTGTTTTTGACATTCTAATTCCCTCCCTCCAGAACAACCACTAACATTTTCAGAAAATACATGATCCCATAAATGCAAAAAAGCATGTATAGAACATGTACTTACCAATTATAATATATTCACTATTGCTGGTCAACAATTATAAGGAAATGCTTTAAAACAATCTGGACTAACTATTATTCCGATATAAGTTTAATACCTTGGAATCCTTGTCTGCCAACATATATTGGGACCTCCCCAAATAAAGAGGGATCGAGAGCTTACCCCAATCTGGCAGGCCGTTTTCAGCAAATAGCTCTTTTTCTTTATAGAATCCAGTCATCTCCCCTACAAACCAGTCATGGTCCCCGTACGTCCGCTGGTCCATCACTTTGCATTCATAGGCAATGTAAGCCTCTTTGAGAATTGGCGCAAAAACTGTTCTACCTTGGTCATATTCAATGTTCAGTTCTTCAAATTTATTATGCGTTTTTCCGGTAATCATGCCGGACTGCTGTATGTAATGGGCGAATTTTTCTGGCACGAAATTTATCGCAAATTCTTTTGAGTTTTCCATTAAATGATGAGTGTACCTTTCCTTCGCTATTGCAACCCCATAGATCGGAGGTTCATATGAAATATAGCTGTGCCAGCCGGCAGCCATGATGTTCTGTTCTCCGTTCCACTTTGCTGTCACCAGGGCAACCATACCCGGATAGCTGTGCATGACTGTATTGGTCGTCCATTCCCGCACTTCCTCACTCCCCTTTTCTTGTCATTCTTGTCCACCACTCGCCATATATTGAAAGTGAGGTGATGGGCTTGTTTTCTATTATAACGTTATTATCTGTTTATTTAGCGATTTTTTTAATTGGAATGACCGTTATGCGTTCCGGTCTCTTGCAATTATCCGAAGAGAGGACAAAAGGGTATCTGACCAAATTTACGGACCTCCCTTGGAAAGGTTTGGTGATTGGGATAATGATTACCGGCCTATTGCAAAGCAGTTCTGCTGTCATGGTCATCACCGTCGGGTTGGTGGCGGCAGGTTATCTGACCTTTTACCAATCAATCGGCATCATGCTTGGCAGTAATATTGGATCGACATTTATTACAGAGCTTATCACCATAGATATATCACAGTTGATTTTTCCGATGTTGATCATAGGTTTTCTTTTCTTGTTTTCCAAAAAAAAATTGCCCTTCAGTTTCGGGTCGACTCTGTTCGGTCTTGGATGCTTATTTGTCGCAATGAATGGATTTGAATCGCTCGCTGTTCCACTTGCCGGTTTCCCGAAAGTTCAGGACATGCTTGCAATGACAAATGATCACCACCTGTTTGGTGTTGGAATCGGGACACTCCTTACTGCCATCATTCAATCGAGCTCTGCCACAACCGGAATCAGCATGAGCTTTTTGAGTAATGGTCTATTGTCCCTTCCTGCAGGAATCGCGATTATGCTAGGTTCGAACATCGGGACATGCGTTACTGCCTACTTGGCAAGTCTTGGTTCCATACGGGAAGCCAAGTTAACTGCTTATGCGCATATATGGTTGAATGTTATAGGGGTGGCGGTTTTCTTCCCTTTGATTCCATGGTTAGGTAGTTTGGTGGCGATGCTTGCTTCGAGTGCCGATGTCCAGTTAGCCCATTCGAGCTTGATATTTAATGTGATAAGTTCAGCGGCGGCTTTGCCGTTTGTACGACCTTTTGCGAGGTTTGTGGAAAAGTTGCATGGGTGATTTTCTTGGACCAAAAACAAAACACTCTCTAAAGCAAAAATGCCTAGAGAGTGTTTTTCTATTTCACCTTAATAATCTGTATCAGCCGTTAAACCTTTTACGATAGCAATACCGGAACTAGCTCCTATACGTGTTGCGCCTGCTGCGATCATTTCTTCCGCACCTTTTGCATCACGAACTCCACCAGAAGCTTTCACTCCAATTTCAGGTCCTACTGTTTTTCTCATCAGTGTGATGTCAGCAACTGTTGCTCCACCTGTAGAGAAACCAGTGGATGTTTTCACGTAGTCCGTTCCAGCTTTTACAGCCAATTTACATGCTCTTACTTTTTCTTCGTTTGTAAGTAGGCAGCTTTCAATGATTACTTTTGTCAGAGCGCGACCTTTTGCAGCTTCTACCACTGCACGGATGTCTCTTTCTACTAACTCATCGTCACCGTCTTTTAGTGCACTAATGTTGATAACCATGTCCACTTCAGTTGCACCGTTTTCGATAGCGTTAGTTGTTTCAAACGCTTTCACTTCAGGAGTGTTTGCTCCAAGAGGGAATCCAATTACAGTACACACCTTCACGTTGCTACCTTCTAAAAGCTCTGCAGATGTTTTCACCCAAGTCGGGTTAACACAGACAGATGCAAAGTTATATTCTCTCGCTTCTTGGCAAAGTACTTCTATTTGTTCTTTTTTTGTATCGGCTTTCAATAATGTATGATCAATCATTTCTCCAATATTTGTATGCATGTTCATACTCCTTTCAAGTTAAGAGGTCTGACCTCTAACATCATAACATGGTTCATAAATTTTAGCGAGTACAATGTTAGTATTGCCCTCAACTTTTTCTTCACGACAAAAAAGTGACCCCATAAAAATGGAATCACTCTCATTATTTTCTTAGGCTCTTTTCTCAAAGGTTGTTGCTATTCGCATGTTACGAAAACAGCCTTTTCTTATGAACTTAACCTAACATCTTCTTTTTCCAACCGTGTTGCATCTTCTAGCACGCGAACAAATTGCCCTTCGTTGTAAGGATAACCGGCTTTAGTGATTTTTACCTTCACAAGCTTACCGACCATCTCTTCCGTTGCAGGAAAAACGACTTTCAAGTAGTTGTCTGTGTAACCAACATAAAGTCCTTGATCTGGTGCATCTTTAAAGATTTCTTCCGGAATGACTTCCAATACTTCGTTTTCAAAAAGGGAAGCATATTCTTTTGCCAGTTGATTGGAAAGTTCAATCAGGCGGTGAACACGCTCATTTTTCACTTCTTCGTCTACTTGATCGGTCATTCTTGCTGCCGGTGTACCTGTACGTTTGGAGTACGGGAATACATGCAATTCGGAAAATTTTTGTTCTTTGATGAAATTATATGTTTCCATGAACTCTTCTTCAGTTTCCCCCGGGAATCCGACAATAACATCTGATGTAATCGCAAGACCAGGTAACGCTTCTTTTAATCGCTCCAGGCGCTCTGCGAAGAATTCCATCGTGTATTTACGACGCATTCTTTTCAAAACAGTATTGGAAGCGGATTGAATCGGAATATGCAAGTGACGGACTATTTTATCGGAATTGTTTAGCACTTCAATTACTTCGTCCGTAATCTGACTTGCTTCAATGGAAGAAATACGTATGCGCTTTAAGCCCACGACTTTTTCATCCAGCTCACGAAGCAGCATTGCAAAGTTGTAGTCCTTCATGTCCTCTCCATAACCACCAGTGTGTATTCCGGTCAGGACGATTTCCTTGTAACCTGCGTCAACCAATTGCTGCGCTTGTGTGACAACCTCTTGAGGGTCACGTGAACGCATAAGACCGCGAGCCCAAGGGATGATACAGAACGTACAGAAGTTGTTACAGCCCTCTTGGATTTTCAGGGAAGCACGAGTTCTGTCAGTGAATGCAGGTACGTCCAACTCTTCATATACACGTGCCTTCATGATGTTGCCGACGCCATTGATTGGCTGGCGTTCCTGTTTGAACTGCTCGATATAATCAAGCATTTTCACACGGTCTTGTGTTCCAACGACCACATCCACTCCAGGAATCGCCATGATTTCTGCAGGTGATGTTTGTGCGTAACAGCCTGTAACACAGATAACGGCATCCGGGTTTTTACGGATTGCACGACGGATTACTTGACGGCTCTTTTTATCCCCGGTATTGGTGACGGTACAGGTATTGATGACATACACATCTGCCGTACCTTCAAATTCAGTACGTTCATAATTATTTGCTTTGAAAAGCTGCCAAATAGCTTCTGTTTCATAATGGTTCACTTTACACCCTAGTGTGTGAAAGGCAACAGTTGACATGTTTTCCACCTCACATTAATTCAAAATGATACGAAATCGCAGCAAGCGCATAAAGCGGTGCCGTTTCCGTTCTTAAAATTCTTGGTCCAAGCGCACAAGGAACAAAATCATGTTCCACCAGTTTTGCGATTTCTTTTTCGGTGAGGCCCCCTTCAGGACCGAATACACATAGAATCGATTCACCGTGTTTCATGTTTTGAAGGGTTGTCGCAAATCCTGCCCGTTCCCCTTCCTTTGCACTCTCTTCATAGGCAACAATTTTATACGTATAATCTTTGCTTTTATCTAAAAGATTGGCTAATGATGCAGGCTCCTCCACTTTGGGAACCATAGAACGGTGTGATTGCTCTGCTGCTTCCTTGGCAATCTTGTTCCAGCGCTCCACTTTCTTTTTGCCTTTCTTTTCATCCAATTTGACAATCGAACGAGCAGCATTAAAAGGGATAAACGACTCTGCTCCGAGTTCTGTACCCTTTTGTATTACTAGTTCCAATTTATCCCCTTTAGGCAACCCGTTCGCAATGGTGACACGAACCGGAATTTCTGTTTCAGCCTTTTTCCATTCTACAATATGCGTAACCACCATATCATTGGTAATTTCAGCAATTTGGCAAAGGGCTGTCTGCTTCGTTTCCGAACAGCTGCATAAAAGTTGATCGTCCACGTTCATCCTCATAACCCGTACTATATGATGAACATCATCACCAGTAATTGTAATGGAGGTTTCATCTATTTGATTGGAGTCGATAAAATAACGTTGCACGATCATCACGCTCGCTTATTCTTCTTTTTTGGCAATAAAAGCCACCCAGTCTTCCATCATCATGGTTTCTTCAATTTTAAAACCTGATTTGATAAGGGCGTCTTTCACTTCTTGTTTTTTCATGCTAATAATGCCTGAGGAAATGAATGTTCCGCCGTTTTCCAATACGCGGTACACATCATCTGTAAAGCGGACAATCACTTCCGCCAAAATGTTTGCCACGACAACATTCACCGGACCTTCGACATTTTTCAAAAGGTTATTCTGTTTTACAGAGACGGTAGAATGCACCTTGTTCAGCTTAATGTTCAGTTTCGCTGAATCCACTGCCACTTCATCCAAATCAAGGGCGAGAACTTCCTCTGCACCCATCATCGCTGCAGCAATACTTAACACACCTGAACCCGTGCCTACATCAATCACTTTATCCTGAGTCTTGACTGTTCTCTCGATTGCTTGGATACAGAGTACTGTAGTGGGGTGTGTTCCTGTCCCGAAAGCCATTCCCGGGTCAAGCTCGATGATTTTCTCGTCGGAGCTTACAGGTTCATATGTCTCCCATGTAGGTACGATGGTGAACTTCTCGGAAATTTTCACGGGATTATAGTATTTTTTCCAGGCAGTCGCCCACTCTTCTTCGTTCACTTCACTGATGGAAATATTGTTTAATCCAAGGTCAATATCATAGACCAAAAGGTTATTTATCGCATCTTTTATTCCTTCTACTGTTTCGCCTAAAAAGCTATTAACAGGAAGGTATGCTTTCATCACGACACCCTCATCAGGGTAATCATCTGGATTGAGTTGGTATATTTCTCCGAATTGATCTTCTCTTTCTTTTGTGAGTTCAAATGGGTCCTCAATAACCACTCCACTGGCGCCTGCCTCGTGAAGAATGTGTGATATCGGTTCCACCGCCTCATTTGTTGTATGGATACTAATCTCTGACCATTTCACATATACCAACTCCAATCCTAGCTTATTGAAAGCTATTGATACTTGTTTTATTCACCTTTTAGGACACGCTTTACTTTAGAGAAGAAACTGTCTTCTTGTTCATCAGGGGCTTGACCACTTGTTTCAGCAAATTCCCGGATCAATTGTTTTTGTTTTTCCGACAGTTTCGTTGGAGTGATTACTCTGATCTTAATATGCTGATCACCTTGACCATAACCACGAACATTTGCAATTCCCTTGCCTTTTAGTCGGAAGTTTGTGCCTGTCTGGGTTCCAGCCGGCACCTTAAGCTTCACTTTTCCCTGTAATGTAGGCACTTCTACCTCATCACCAAGTGCAGCTTGAGCAAAGGTGATTGGCATTTCGCAGTACACATCATCCCCATCGCGCTCGAAGAATTCGTGTCTGCGGACATGGAAGACTACATACAAGTCGCCAGCCGGTCCACCGTTGACGCCTGCCTCACCTTTTCCTGCCACTCGTAGTTGTTGGCCTTCATCCACACCTGCAGGGATATTCACTTTAATAGTATTGCGTTTCTTCACACGGCCTGCACCATGACATGTCGTACATTTATTAGGGATGGATTTCCCGGAACCATTACATTTAGAGCAGGTTCTTCTGTTGACAATTCGTCCGAATGGCGTGTTCTGTTCCACGCTTTCCTGACCGGATCCACGACATTGAGAACAGGTTTCCACTTTTGTACCAGGCTTTGCACCTGTTCCTGAACATGTGTTACACGTTTCTTCTAAAGGGATTTCAACGGTTGTTTCTTTCCCGAATGCTGCGTCTTCAAAAGATAGAGTCATTGTGTATTGAAGATCTGCTCCTTGTCTTGGTGCATTTGGATCACGGCGTCTTCTTCCGCCACCTTGACCACCAAAGAACGTTTCAAAGATATCTTCAAACCCAAAGCCACCGCCAAAGTCAGCTCCGCCACCGAAGCCTTGGTTAGGATCAGTGTGCCCGAATTGGTCATAGTGTGCTTTCTTTTGATCGTCACTTAGAATTTCATAAGCTTCTTTGATTTCTTTAAATTTGTCCGCTGCATCTGCTTCTTTATTGATGTCCGGATGGTATTGTTTCGATAGCTTTCTGTAAGCCTTCTTTATTTCTTCTTTCGACGCGCTTTTACTGACGCCAAGCACTTCATAGTAATCGCGTTTACTCATTAAATACCCACTCCCGTTTCATTCACATAAAGGTTATTGTATCACCTGAAAGAGGGAAAAAGCAATAAAAGTTATATGCTTAAACCCTGCGTCTGGTTAACTCCTTGGTACCTTCCGTTTCAGGTGGTCGCTTTCCGCGGGGCGGTGCTTGAGCCTCCTCACAACGCTTCAGGGGTCTCAAGCTACCGCTACCTCCCCGCAGGAGTCGACCACCTTCCACTCCAGGAACCAAGGGAAGCTTCTTTCTCCTACTTACATAAAAAGAAAGCCAAAGCCATGGCTTCGACTTTCTTTTATCTTTATCGGAAAAGCTCTAGGACTTATCTTACTTTTTATCGTCGTTTACTTCTTCGTACTCTGCGTCGACTACATCGTCGTTGTTTGTAGTGCCTTCAGCACCTTCTGCTCCTTGAGCTTCCTGTTGTGCTTGTGCAGCTTGCTCATAAAGCTTCATGGAAAGCTGATGTACGATTTCCTGAAGAGCGTCTTTCTTCGTGCGAATTTCAGCTAAGTCGTTCTTCTCGATAGCTGCTTTCAGTTCTTCTTTCGCGTCTTCCGCTTTCTTCACTTCTGCTTCTTCCACTTTGCCTTCAACTTCTTTAAGTGTTTTTTCAGTAGTGAATACTAACTGATCTGCTTCGTTACGAAGTTCAACTTCTTCTTTACGTTGCTTATCTGCATCTGCGTTTTCTTCCGCTTCTTTCACCATGCGTTGGATTTCGTCCTCAGATAAACCAGAAGAAGATTTGATTGTGATAGTTTGCTCTTTATTTGTACCAAGGTCTTTCGCACGAACATTAACAATACCGTTTTTGTCGATGTCAAAAGAAACTTCAATTTGTGGTACGCCACGTGGTGCCGGTGGAATGTCCGTCAGTTGGAAACGACCTAATGTTTTGTTGTCGCTTGCCATAGGGCGCTCCCCTTGAAGTACGTGAATGTCTACCGCTGTTTGGTTGTCAGCAGCTGTAGAGAATACTTGGGACTTACTTGTAGGAATGGTAGTGTTTCTTTCAATAAGCTTCGTGAACACGCTGCCCATTGTTTCAATTCCTAAAGAAAGTGGTGTTACGTCAAGAAGTACTACGTCTTTTACGTCTCCAGTCAATACTCCACCTTGGATTGCAGCACCAAGTGCGACAACCTCATCCGGATTAACTCCTTTATGTGGGTCTTTCCCAGTTTCTTTCTTGATAGCATCTTGAACTGCAGGGATACGAGTAGAACCACCTACAAGGATTACTTTGTCAAGCTCGGAAGAAGAGATACCAGCATCTTGTAATGCTTGACGAACAGGTCCCATTGTACGTTCTACAAGGCCTGAAGTAAGGTCATCGAATTTCGCACGAGACATACTTACTTCCAAGTGAAGAGGTCCAGCTTCACCTGCAGTGATGAATGGTAGGGAGATTTGTGTATTAGTAACACCAGAAAGATCTTTCTTCGCTTTTTCTGCTGCGTCTTTCAAGCGTTGAAGAGCCATTTTATCTTTAGAAAGGTCAATGCCGTTCTCTTTTTTGAATTCAGCTACAAGGTAGTCGATGATCACTTGGTCAAAGTCGTCTCCACCAAGGCGGTTGTCACCAGCTGTAGAACGAACTTCGAATACCCCATCGCCAAGCTCTAGTACAGAAACGTCAAACGTTCCGCCACCAAGGTCATATACAAGGATTGTTTGGTCTTCGTCCATTTTGTCAAGACCGTATGCTAATGCTGCAGCAGTCGGCTCGTTGATGATACGCTCTACTTCAAGACCTGCAATTTTACCAGCATCTTTTGTAGCTTGACGCTCTGCATCATTGAAGTAAGCAGGAACTGTGATAACCGCTTTTGTTACAGGCTCTCCAAGATACTCTTCCGCATAAGCTTTTATGTGTTGAAGGATGATTGCAGAAACCTCTTGTGGAGAGTATTCTTTTCCTTCTACTTCTACTTTATAGTCTGTTCCCATGTGACGCTTAACAGACATAATCGTGTTAGGGTTTGTGATGGATTGACGCTTTGCCACTTCCCCTACTTGACGTTCGCCATTTTTGAAAGCAACAACGGATGGAGTTGTTCTGTTACCTTCTGGATTTGGAATTACTTTTGGTTCGCCGCCTTCTAGAACAGCTACACATGAGTTTGTTGTACCTAAGTCAATACCGATGATTTTACTCATTTTGTTTTTCCTCCTATTGCAACTTACATTAATATGTAGTTTTTTTGTTTTTCGCGTTAACAGTTGATTTACGTTGCAGGCACTCGCTTTCCACGGGGCGACCTTGAGCCTCCTCGTAACACTTGCGGGTCTCAACATTGTCGCTACTCCCCCGCAGGAGTCTCGTGCCTTCCACTACAATCAACTAGGTTTGTTTTTATTGCTTTACTTTTACCATAGATGGTCGGATGACACGATCTTTCAGCTTATACCCTTTTTGGAACTCTTCCAAAACAGTGTTGGATTCCTCTTCTCCTTCTTCCACCTGCATGACTGCTTGGTGTAGATGTGGGTCGAATGACTGTCCAACCGCTTCGATAGCTTCAAGCCCTTCTGATTTAAGAGCCTCCACTAACTGACGGTGCACCATTTCCATGCCTTGTAAAAATGTCTTGATTTTTTCATCCTCTGAATTCACTTTAAGCGCACGCTCAAAGTTATCAAGGGCAGGAAGTATATCTGTAACAAGATTTTGAGCACGGTATTTCTGTGCAGCATCTTGGTCAAGTCTCACACGACGACGGTAGTTATCGAAGTCTGCCTGTAAGCGAAGCAGGCGGTTTTCCGACTCCTCAAGCTTTGCTTCCAGCTCGGAGATTTTCTCCTGTTCTGCGGAAACTTCCACTTCTTTTACCTTTTGGGTCGTTTCTTCATTTTCTTCTGTTGATACTTCTTCATTTTCAACTGTTGCTTGTTCGTTCTCGTTTACCAATGGTTTCACCTCCCTTAAAGTGTGAAAATCTTGATGTTTTTCCATCGATTTAGGACGGAGCAGCAACTCCATCCTCTAACAATATTTCCATGCTCAGTCCTTTTGATACAGTTTATTGACAGCATGCGAAAGATCGGAACTAACAAGCTGCAAGAGACTGATTACACGGGAATATTCCATTCTGGTCGGACCGAGTAAAGCAATGGTTCCAAGCTGTTCAGGTCCGATGGAATAGCTTGCAGAAATAATGCTGCAGCCCTCCATGCCCGGAATGTTATTCTCACTGCCGATCTTGATATGGATACCTGCTTCTTTTGCACGAATATGCTGGGACAGGTCCTTCCCCTGGTCAATCAACAGCATGAGTGAACGAATTTTATTGATGTCATTAAACTCAGGTTGGGCAAGCATATTGGTTTTGCCTCCAAAAAACACCCTATCCTTTTCTTCCATATACAGTGTGGAGCTCAAGGACTGCAGAATGTTTTCGTAGTTCCCGATATGAGATTTTAAGAGTGTTGCCACTTCCTTATAAAGCTTATTAATCAGTTCCGAAAGTGGTACCCCTACTAACCGTTCATTTAAGATATTGACCATTTTCTGAATGTCGGATGAATCCATACTGGACGGAAATGAAAACATGCGGTTTTCTACATGTCCCGTATCGGTCACAATAATTGCCACCGCCTGTTCCGGACTGATGGGAATAATCTGCAGGTTTTTAAGCCTGTGATCCCTTACTCCGGGCCCAAGAACAATCGATGTGTACTTGGTCAAATCAGAAAGTATCTGTGCTGATTTTTGAACAGTTTTTTCCAACTCATATATTTGCTCCCGAAAGATGGATTTGATTTCAAACATATCCTGTTTCGTAAGCCTTTCCGGGGAAAGAAGGTGGTCCACATAATAGCGGTACCCTTTTTCCGATGGAACTCTTCCTGATGACGTATGTGTTTTTTCTATGAATCCCAATTCTTCGAGATCTGCCATCTCATTTCTGATGGTGGCAGAGCTGAACGAGATTTCATCTTTCTTGGAAAGCGTTCTGGAGCCAACAGGTTGTGCAGATCGGATAAAGTCGTCAATTATGACTTGCAATACTAACAACTGTCGTTCTGTAAGCACTCAGCATCACCTCTGTTAGCACTCCTATTCATCGAGTGCTAATTCTATAAATAAATTACCAAATACCCATTCACATGTCAATCAGATCGCACTAATAAAAGCCTGAAAAACTTCATTACCGAGAAATTTTCCTTTTTTTGTTAAACAAATAAAGTCTCCTTGCTGTTCCAAAAGCCCTTTTTGAATGTTTTCTTCAATCGGCCCTTTAAGAATATTTAGCATCTCTGCGTCGAATTTTCGTTCAAATCTAGAGATAGAAACTCCTTGTGTCTTGCGCAAGCCTAAGAACATCTCTTCTTCGATTCTTTCTTCTCTTGTCACCACATGTTCCTCTTTATAAGGAAATCCAGTCTCACTGATGGAATCCATATATTTCTTCAGTGGTCCATGGTTTGCTCGGCGAACACCTTCTGTATAACCGTGAGCACCCGCTCCGATTCCGTAATAGGACTCATTATCCCAGTATGTGAGATTGTGCTTGCTCTCATAACCTTCCTTGGCAAAATTTGATATTTCATACTGGTGGTACCCATGCTTTTCCATTTCATTCAAAAGAACATCATACATGCTGGTTTCTTCCTCTTGAGTCGGAAGCGGGAGTTTCCCCTTACTCATCAGATTATAGAACACCGTTTTCGGTTCAATAATCAATGAGTAGGCAGAGTAGTGTTCCATTCCAAGGGAAAATGCCGTATGAAGGGTATCCTGAAAATCCTCCACCGTTTGATCGGGAAGGCTGTATATGAGATCCACACTAATATTATCAAAGCCAACTTCTCTGGCATGCTCGATCGATTTAAAAACATCCGTTTTACGATGAGATCTTCCTATTCTTTTCAAGAGGTCATCATTAAAGCTTTGAACGCCGAAACTTAGGCGATTTACCCCGCCCTCTTTTAATAACCGCAGCTTCTCAAGAGATAAATCTCCAGGATTTGCTTCAAAGGTATATTCTATGTCAGGCACCACATCAAAGTTTCGTTGAATGGATTCCAATAGGTAGGATAACTGCTTTTGGTTTAAAGCCGTCGGAGTTCCACCTCCAACAAAGATGGTTTCCAAATTTTGAGTCGGAAAACGATCTATTGTATTTTTCATTTCCACATCCATGAACTCCAAATAGGCATCCACTGGCTGGTTTTTTAGAAAAACTTTATTAAAATCGCAATAATGACAAATATGCTCACAAAATGGAATATGGATATAGGCTGATTTAATCACAACAATCACACTTTCATTAAATAGTATCTAAACTATAGCACAGGCATTTCTATTATGAAAAAATACCGCATCTCTGCGGTATTTTTCGACTATAGCTTAATTAATCTATCACTTTTTCTTCGTTGCATCGTCCATTTTCAGAACCGCCATGAACGCTTCTTGTGGCACTTCAACAGAACCAACCTGTTTCATACGTTTTTTACCTTCTTTTTGCTTATCTAAAAGCTTACGTTTACGTGAAATATCTCCACCGTAACATTTGGCAAGAACGTTTTTCCCCATCGATTTAATCGTTGACCTAGCGATAATCTTTTGACCTACTGCAGCTTGGATTGGAACCTCAAACTGTTGTCTTGGAATAAGTTCCTTTAATTTCTCCACGATTATTTTTCCGCGGTCGTAGGCAGAATCGTTATGAACAATAAAGGATAGTGCATCCACTTTTTCTGCATTTAGGAGAATATCCATCTTCACAAGTTTGGAAGGCTTGTACCCAATCAACTCATAATCAAAGGAGGCATACCCTTTTGTATTCGATTTTAATTGGTCAAAAAAGTCATATACGATTTCAGCTAATGGAATTTCATAAACGATACTCACTCGAATATCATCGAGATATTGCATATCAATAAAGTTTCCACGCTTATCCTGGCAAAGCTCCATAACTGCTCCAACATATTCGTTTGGAACCATCACTGTTGCTTTCACATAAGGCTCTTCCACACGATCAATCGTTTGTGGATCAGGCATATTTGATGGATTATCTACACTCAGCTCTGTTCCATCCGTTAAATGTACCTGGTAAATAACAGACGGGGCTGTCGTAATTAAATCAATATTAAATTCTCGCTCGATACGTTCCTGAATGATTTCCATATGAAGCAATCCCAAGAAGCCACAACGGAAACCAAAGCCTAAAGCTTGAGATGTTTCAGGTTCGTATTGTAGTGCAGAATCATTAAGTTCCAGTTTTTCCAATGCATCACGAAGATCATTGAATTTAGCTGAATCAATTGGGTAAAGTCCGCAGTATACCATCGGATTTAATTTTCGGTAACCTGGAAGCGGCGTAACAGCACCATTCTTCGCACTCGTGATTGTATCACCAACACGAGTATCGCCAACGTTTTTGATAGCAGCAGTTAAGAAGCCTACATCACCGACTGTCAGTTCATCCAGCATCAACGCTTTCGGTGTGAATACACCTACTTCGTTAACCTCGAACTCTTTTCCCGTTGCCATCATTTTGATTTTATCGCCAACCTTAACTGTACCATGCATTACCCTAATGTAAGCGACAACTCCACGGTATGGGTCAAATAAACTATCAAAAATAAGTGCTTGCAAAGGTGCATCAGGATCACCTTGTGGCGCAGGAATCCTCTCGACAGCCTGCTCTAAAATATCTTCAATACCAATGCCTGCCTTCGCACTAGCTAAAACTGCATCAGATGCATCCAAGCCAATAACATCCTCTATTTCTTGGCGAACACGCTCTGGCTCTGCACTAGGCAAGTCTATCTTATTAATAACTGGCATAATTTCCAGATTGTTGTCTAATGCCAAATAAACGTTTGCAAGCGTTTGGGCTTCAATACCTTGCGCTGCATCTACCACTAGAATGGCACCCTCACATGCGGCTAAACTACGGGAAACCTCATATGTAAAATCGACATGTCCCGGTGTATCAATAAGATGGAAAATGTATTCTTCCCCATCGTTTGCTTTATATCGTAATTGAACGGCATTTAATTTGATAGTTATTCCGCGCTCACGTTCGAGATCCATGGAATCGAGCAATTGATTCTTCATTTCCCTTTGTGTCAATGCAGATGTTTTTTCCAAAATACGGTCTGCAAGCGTTGATTTCCCATGATCAATATGGGCAATGATTGAAAAGTTTCTTATCTTTGATTGTCTTTTTAACCGATCTTCTCTGTTCATTATCTGTTTCACTCCTACACTTTCGGCAACGTACACTATTTCTGATTATATCAATTCGAAGAAGAAGATTCAATGAAATTTGGAGGGTTTGATTTTCTCTGCATAAAAAGTTCTGTTAACACAGCTGATGATTTCCGTGAAAGGCTTCGCTTTCCGCGGGGCGCTGCTGGAGCCTCCTCGGCAAGCCTGCGGGGTCTCCACCAAGCGCTACCTCCCGCCGGAGTCTATGCCTTTCACTCCAATCATCAGCTAAGTTGTCCAAATATCAACAAGATACATTGAGCATAAAAAAGAAAGCTCAAGCCATGAATTAGAATCTTAATACCCCATGGCTCCCGCTCTCTATTTAGGTCATTCTTCCGTTTTTTCATCTATCGTATCCTGCACCTTATTAAATATTCCGCTCATCATTCCGGACATGCCATCCGCCAGCTTTTTCCCTGCAGAAGAGAATACGTTATAAGCTTTAATCCCTTCCAGCTTCTCCTGCTTCTCTTTTATATCCTGAGAATTGATTTGGCGTCCTAGAATTGTGCCATTTATTCCATCCGTCGTCTCTGCCACATGAAATGCCTGGCCACTGAAGGCCGGATCATCGTACCCTTTCATTTTACGCATTCCCTCATTTGCCTGTTGCATCCCCAAAAGCACTCCAAGAAACAGCACCAGAGAAATGAATAAACATTTGACCATAAATCTTTTCATCGTACTTTCAGCTCCTTTTCTGCTTACTGTGCTTCACCATCAGGAGTTCCGTCCACTTTTTCTGCCTGCCAGTAAATTTCACTGAACACATCTGCAAAGATCTCCAGTGTACGGTTCATCTCTTCGAACGTATTATCGACTCCTCCTACTTCAACCAACATCGAATTTGGAGAAAGGTCTTGATTATAGATACCATTACGAGTCTCGACAGCAGGTGGGACAAATATACCTTTGCTTAACCCCGGATATATCTGCTCCAATTTTTTATGAATCTGCTCGGCCAAATACTGGTTCTTTTCATAGTTTTGGTTTTTCTTTCCTATTACAAAATAAAGCCTTGCATGCGGAACACCGTTTATGTCCATTGTAGTGCTTTTCCTTCTGCCCGAATCACGATGAACATCAATTAGGTAATTCAGGTGCTGATTCCCCGCCAACGCCTCTTCTACTATCGGCCTTGTCACATCATAGGATTGACCGTACACCCAGCCCCTGTTCTTTAGGGCTAAAGCAGTATCGGTTGTATCTATATCGGTTCCGATTCCCCTTTGAACCAATTCTTCTTGAAGCTTTTTCCCAAGCCTGGTTACGTTGACTTCCGGGTGACTGGCAGCATTAGGACTAGTTACACCTTTGAGATATGGAAGGAACGACTCACGTGAATGGGAGTGATAGATTAAAACCGTGCGCTTAACTCCTGTTGTCTGGGCGGGAGGTGTAGCATTCTCGTTATTTTCTTCTTCCTCCTCTAGATCAATAATGGAGGCTTGTCTTTCTTCCAACAGCACTTCCATCGGTGGAGAGGACTCTACCGGCATATCTGTATAGTTCACTCCTGATCCTGCTAATAGGATCTCTCCATCATAATAGGCAAAACCAGGAATCTCATTTCGAATTAGACTACGCGGATCATCGAGATTTAGACTTGTCGTCAATTCAAATAAAGCGGAAGCGTAGTTAGGCGCCTTCGCTTCATTTGATAAGCCTTGTGTAAAATAGGCATTTGTATAGCCGAGAATATATAACAGCGACTCCCCCGAAAATCTTTTGGAAAACTCATTGATGGAACTCGAGGTGACTCGGTATTCTGGCTTTAAAGATGTCATAATACCGGATACCGCAAATACGAGAATGAATCCTAAGATCACTGCTACGACTGATTTTTTAATGCTTGTCCCATTTATTACGACGACGTGTGAGGAGCGGTAGCCCTTCATTTTCTCACCCTTTCACATACTTGTTGCTACTATATGTATGCAAAAGGACAAAAAGTAGAACTATGTCACCTAGTGTGTATATGCATCTACATTATCCTGGTTCACATGGAAGTGTAGTGCAGAGTTCAACCCTTCCGCCACAACATTTGCCATATCTTCTATAAAATCATCCACTTCTTTCGGTGTTACCATCAGGTTATGACCAAGAGGGGAAAGGACCTCGTGAATCAGCTTGCGTTTCTCCTCTTCAGGCAAAGTCCCAACAATACCTAGGAAATTCTTCCGATGTTCTTCGCCCGGAAGGTCCTCTTCTGTCAGCTTCCGCTTCTCCCCAAATGTCATTCCGGCAGGTGCAAGCGACCTTGATGGGCTATCCCCTTCTCTCATCTCTTTTCCAAAATGCTTCAGGATGAAGTCGATGGTGTCGCTTGCCATGGAAACTGCATCTACCACAGTTGGAATACCGATGGCAATTACCGGGATTCCGAGCGTTTCCTGACTCAGCTCTTTTCGCTTGTTCCCTACACCAGAGCCAGGATGAATGCCTGTATCGGATATTTGAATCGTTGCATTCACACGCTCGATGGAACGGGCAGCCAACGCATCAATGGCGATGACAAAATCAGGCTTTGTTTTTTCCACTACCCCTACAATGATGTCACTTGTTTCAATCCCCGTAATCCCCATAACGCCAGGGATAATCGCACTTACCGGTCTGAATCCGTCCTGGACAGATTCAGGCTGCAATGTGAAAAGGTGCCTGGTAATCAGCAGGTTTTCACATACTAATGGTCCAAGTGCATCTGGTGTTACGTTTGTATTGCCAAGCCCTACCACCAAGCAACTGGCATCCTTGGAGATATTAAGGGAGGTGAGAAATGCGCTGAACTCCTTTGCAAAGACTGTTTCAACTTTTTTCTGCAAGTCCGTATCCTTCTGACGGATTCCCACCGCTTCCAATGTGAGGTAGTTTCCTGGTTTCTTCCCGGTCATTTCTGCTCCTTTTTCGGAAATGGTCACTGTCGTTATATTTATTCCATCCGTCTGCCTGTCTTTAACAACAACACCTTCTATTGCCGAAGCCGAATGCTGGGATGTCTGGTTGTTTTCTTTATTCTGATCCTGATTGGTCTGTTGGGTTGTTTGGGACTGCCTGTTTTGTTTTTCGACAGCAATCTCATTTGCTTCTACCGCTAAGTCCGTTCTCACTTCATATTTACTTAAATCCAATGGTTGTGATTGGTTCATGTATTTCCGCCTCCAGCATTGCCAAATTTTAGTTTTATTGTGACCTTACAGCCTTTTTTCATGCATAAGAAAATAGTTGTTACTCACATTAAAGAAAATTCCCTTGACTCCCTATTGCATAATCATGATGGATTTGATAAAATATCACTTGTTCTCATAAGTAAAGAAATGTCGAGTTTATATAATCTCGATCGTTGAATTGTATGGAGGTGAAAGATATGCCAAACATTAAATCTGCTATCAAACGTGTAAAAACTAACGATGTACGTCGTGCTCATAACGCTACTATCAAGTCTTCTATGCGTACTGCTGTGAAGAAAGTAGAAGCTTTTGTTGCTAACAACGATGTTGAAGGTGCAAAAACTGCTTACCTAGAAGCTGCTAAACGTTTAGACAAAGCTGCGCAAAACGGTATCATCCACAAAAATGCAGCAAACCGTCAAAAATCTCGCCTAGCGAAAAAAGTAAACGGAGCAACTGCATAATAAAAGGGCGATCCGGTAGGGTCGTTTTTTTATTTTTGTCCTTTGGGGGTCAGACCCCCAAAGGATTTTTTTGATTTATGTCGAATTTATAAGGATACTGCGCTTTTTCAACAAACAAAAGCCCACTAAAACGTTTATACGTCCTAGCAGGCTAGATTTTCTCCACATTTAGTTTTTCCTTTAATTTCTACTTATCATCACTTCACCGGCGCGAGCCTGATCAGCAACATCTCCATCGCCAACTGTTTATCAATCTTTCCGCTCTTCATCAAATAATCTGCTTCGGCGAGCTCGTCCACCATTTTCATCAACTCGGATCGTGTGAAATAGCGGCCTTGCTGTGCAGCCAATTTCACACGGTATGGATGAACCTTTAAAATACCTGCCATTTTCTGCTGGCTGTACCCCTGCTCGCTCAAATCCATCACCTGATACAGTAGCCGGAATTGGTTGGCAATCAACGCGTGAAGCTTTATCGGCTCCTCATTATTTCGAACCAGGTCATAAAACAGCTCTAGTGCCTCATCGATCCGCCTATGTACCATCTTTTCAATAAGTTCAAATACAGAATGTTCAATGGACTTGGCTGCCAGCTTCTTAACGGTATCTACGGTGATTTCTTGTTCCGAAACACCAATATACATGGCCATCTTGTTGATTTCCTGAGCGAGAACGGAGAGGTTGACTCCAGCAATCTTCAACAATTCCTCGGACGCCGCATCACTCAATTCCGCTCCGTTTTGCATTGCTTTCTCTTTCATCCAGAGCTTGAGTTCACGCTCCACGAGAGGCTGAGCTTCAATGACTTCCGCCTGTTTTTTTAGCTGCTTAACAATCTTTTTCCGCTCATCCAGCTTCTCGTAGGAAGCCTGTATGACTAAAATGGTATATGGTGCCGCTTCTTGTATGTAGGAAAGAAATCGATCTGTATTGTGTTCGACCTTACTTTTACTTTTTTCCGCTGTCAGAAAAAAAGGATTAGTCAGTACCACCACTCTTCGCTCTCCCATGAAGGGCAGGGTTTCCGCATCCTCGATGGCAGCATCTACAGGCTGTTCTGCCATATCGTAATAGGAAAGGTTGAAATCCTGTTCTTCCTCATCAAGTGCATGCTCTATAATGGCGTCTCTGATTTCCCTCATTAAAAATGCTTCCGTACCTAATAATAAATAGATCGGCGCAAAATGTTTGGCCTTTATTTTCTTCAATCCTTCGAATCCCATTTTTCTGCTCCCGTCATCTGTTTCTATTCCCTCTTATCGTACATGAGAGGTGAGCGGATTGACAAGCATGAATAACCTTGGCAACAATGAACAAAAACAAAATAAAATGTCAAAGGAGATTAGTTTTCACCTACAAAAACTAATCTCCATTTTATATAAACGTCAACGATGCAAGCCCCAGGTAACTCACTCGTTAACGATTGCCCCGCTTGGGTGTAATACTATGTTCTCCTTGAATTTCCGAACTATTTGTGACAACTCTTGTCAAAGGTGGAAAAGCAAAAATGACTGGTGGATTTTTTTTGTTGTATAGCTTATACTATTGATGTGATAGGAGGGATACTTATGAACGAATTTGAGAAAAGCGTCCAAAGTAAACGTAACGATGCAGTAGATTCTGGTGTCGGTTTTGTCGTATCCTTCGGTTTTTTCGCAACAATCTTTGTGATGGCAACGTTGATTCATTACCTAGGATCTTAATGGCGGCATAGAAATACATACCGTCGTGATTCTTTTCCAAAGCAGTTGTGAAAAGAATGAGGATATCTCTGAAAGCTTCGCTATAAAAGAGACTGCGTCTAAATGGTGCAGTCTCTTTTTCATTTTCGATACTGTATCCTATGGTAGTACCGTGGAAAACGTTCCTCCACGATGTGTAAAATCAAAGATTATTGCTCCTTGCACATCAGTACGGTAGACTTTTGCCCCTACACTTTCCAGCCTCTCGAGCACTTCATGATGAGGATGCCCAAAACGATTATTTCTTCCTGCGGAAATGATGGCGATACTCGGTTGCAGCTTATCCACGAATAGCTGGCCTGAAGAGGTCTTACTCCCATGATGACCAGCTTTTAATACATCCACTTCAAGATTCGGGTAGCGTAATAATACCTCCTTCTCTCCTTCCGCTTCAATATCTCCTGTAAAAAGCCAACTCCTGCCACTTAAAAAGGCATAAAGAACGACGGAACCTTCATTTTTGTTTTCATAAGGTACTGCTGGATGCAGGTATAAAAAACTGGCACCACCTGCCTCCCATCCTGTTTTTGGAATGGCAGTTTGTACAATTGCTCCTCTAAGCACGGCTTCCCTCAAAATATCTTCTTCGAGCTCACTCCCGCCAAATCCGGAAGGGATTACCACTTCCTTTACCTTTACATGCTTCCAGAGACTCCCGACATTTCCAATATGATCATAATCACCGTGGGACAATATTAATTTATCCAGTTTTCTAACCCCTTCCGCCTTCAAAAAAGGCACCAATACATCTGCACCACTGTCGAATTCTCTTCTTCTCTCTTTCCATTCTTCTTTCGGAAAAGGGAAAGTTCCCCCAGTATCTACCAGATATGTCCCTTTATTGAATGGCAACTGAATAAATATGGCATCCCCCTGTCCAATATCCAATACCACCACTTTTCCTGCTGGATTAAAGGATTGAATGTTCCATTGGATACATAAACAGCTTACGAGAACAGCCAACGCAACCAACCATTTCCCCCTATCCCACATACAAAAAAATAAAACGGTTGCTGACACAAGTAACCACATCACCGAACTGAATGGTTTTCCAAACACCAAAGTTCCAATTGGAAGACCAGCAAACCAGACTGCAAGAGAATTCATGAGTTGGAGGGGAAAAGAAAATATAAGAACAAACAGAGGGAGCATTCCCGGATAAAATAACAGGACAAAAAAGAGCAAAAAAACGGAGGGAAGGACAAATAGCGAGAAAAAAGGAACAAATAATATATTCAGAAATAGACTCCAGATGGAAAATTGGTAAAAGTGGAACAACAGTAATGGAAGGGATGCCACCTGGGCAAAAAATGAAACATAAAAAATTTGGAGGACTCCATTTTTCAACAAGCTGATTTTTCTAGAAGATAACAACAAAGCCAAACTGACTGAAAAAGATAGCTGGAATCCAATATGATATAAGAAATAAGGATTAACGAGCAATACAAAGATGCAGGCAAGGCCTATTGTATCAATAGAGAAAATCCTTTTTTTCATAATCAACAGTACAAGGGCAACCCCTGTCATCGTGGCTGCCCTCATTACAGAAGGTGCTCCACCTGCAAGAATGACATACACAGGTAATAGTAGTATTAAAAGCATGTTAACCAATTGCCTTGTCAGCCCTATTCGAATACCTGCATAAAAAGCGGCAGCGGTAATAATTCCTACATGCAAGCCAGATATAGCCAATAGATGAACAAGTCCTAGCTGCTGATAAGCATCCAACAGACTCCTTTCAAGAAAACTACGGTCTCCGAAAATAAGCGAAATCATGAAACCCGCGACTACAGGATCAACATGTTGGACAATTGTTTTGATCCCCTTGTCCCGATATTTTTGGAGACCATTCAACACAGAAAGATTTTCGCTGGGTTTACACGATTGAGGTAGCTTTTCCAATGAAAATATCCAATGAATACTCTGTTCGTAGAGGTAATTTTTGTAGTCAAAAGTATGGGGATTGGTGGCTGGCTGGGGATGTTTCAGAACTCCGTGCCATTCACAAAGTTCACCTATTTCTAAAGATCTAAGATGGAGAACCTCTTCTTGCTCATTGAGATAATATTCCACAAGAATTGTTTCTTTTCGGTCACTCATTATTTCAAATCCGGCTTTGTTGCCGTCAATATCAATGGTCGTGTTGATGGATCCAACGATACGTGTTTCATTTTCTTGATGTAAGGATTCATTATGGAAGTCGATAAAGGTCATATAGCCATAGAATCCGGCACTGATGAGGAGACTTAGAAAAAATAATCTTCGAGGTTTTTGATCGTGAAGAAAAATCCAACTAAAATAAACAATTAGCAAGGAAAGCAGTCCCAAGTGAAAACCAGACCTAGAGACTGCAATTCCCAAACAGCTTGCAATGGCCAAATAGGCGTAGAAGCCCGTCCTACTTTTCATCCAGAACTATCCTTGCTTACTGAACAACTCAGTGGATTGTTCGTACCAGCGCTTTAATTCTTCGTCATTGGCTCCAGATTCCTCCAACCTTTCAATCAAACTGTTGATGAAGCCAATTTTCTCGGGATCGTTCAGACTGACTGCCATTTCAGCAAGTTCCACCTGTTCCACCCGGACATCGGCCTGTTCAAACATTTCAAGCGCGTATGGATGGTTCTTATATGCCATTGCATAATAGACCGTTCTGATTCCTGCCTGAATAATGGCTTTACAGCAATGAAGACACGGAAAATGTGTTACATAAATTTCGGCGCCACTTGTAGGCACACCAAACTTGGAGCATTGAAGCAGTGCATTCATTTCGGCATGTATCGTACGGACGCAATGATTATCAATGACATAACAGCCCTCATCTATGCAATGAACACCACCCGCGATGGATCCGTTGTAGCCACCTGCAATGATTCGTTTATCGCGGACAATTGTTGCACCAACTGCTAGTCTTGTGCAGGTACTTCTCAGTGCTAATAAATGGCTTTGAGCCATAAAATATTGATCCCAGGAAATCCTTGTCATCTTGCATCATGCCCCCTAATCAAATAAACAATATCACTAGTGTATCGGCTGAACTTATCTTTCGTCAATTGGCTACAGTAATTTCATCACGGATCTTTTCAAAGGATTTCTCTCCGATACCGGTTACATTGACAATATCCTCGACTTGTTTGAACATGCCGTGTTCCGTTCTGTAATCGATAATGGCCTTCGCTTTTGCGGGTCCAACACCTGTGAGTGTTGTCAGCTCCTCCAGTGATGCTGTATTAATATTTACTTTCCCTTCTTTATGAGCAGTGGGATCATTCCCATTATTCTCAGACTGCAAAATGACCGCTTCTTCCAAGTCCTCACCTTCACGCGGGACTAGAATGACCATTTCATCAGTCAGTAGCGCCGCCAGATTCACTTTTCTCGTATCCGCATCCTCCAAGAAACCACCAGCCTGCTCCACAGCATCAATGATCCGTTCACCTGACTTCATTCTATACACACCAGGATGCAAAACAGCACCTTTAATATCTATAAGCAATTCAATATCCACCGGCTTTTCTCCTGTCATTTCCTTTTCTGTCTCATCCATATTCTCATCGTTGATATCAAATTCAAGAGGTGGTTCCACCAGAAAGCTAACCTGCTTTTCTGCCTGGGTTTCCACGGAATCGTATAATTTCGACCAGATCAGGAAGCAGAATAGCACAAAAAAAACTACAACAACCAGGACTTTTGTTTTATGGACATACCACAATTCTTTCATTGCAATTCACCTTCTATTCATAATAGTGATCCTAAATACATATAGTGTATGAGAAACTTTTTTGGATGGAGGAGGGAAAGTATCATGAAGATTGGAATGATCGGCACAGGCAACATGGGGAAAATCTTGGTTGAATCATTTGTCGACTCGAAGGCAGTACCTCCTGAAAATATTACGATTACAAATCGTTCGATAGAGAAGGCATTTAAGATACAGAACAAGTACCCTGACATACATGTGGCGGAGACCGCTGAAGAGTTGGTTCAGGCTTCTGATATCATTTTTTTATGTGTCAAACCATTGGACATTCACCCCCTTTTAACAAAAACCAATCATCATCTTACGTCTGATAAATGTGTCATATCCATTACCAGCCCTGTATCCGTTGCACAGCTAGAAACATTGGTCAGTTGCCAGGTGGCACGTATAATTCCGAGTATTACAAACCGGGCACTCTCCGGCGTCACATTAGTGACATTCGGCGATAATGTGTGTGAAAGTTATCAAGAATTTCTATTAAGCGTATGTTCTAAGATCTCAACACCGATTCATATTAAGGAAAATGTCACAAGAGTGGCATCAGATATTGTCAGCTGCGGACCAGCATTCTTTAGTTATATTTTACAGAGGTTCATTGACGGAGCAGTTAGTGAAACGTCTATCACAAAGGAACAGGCTACAGACCTGGCAAGCCAGATGATTATCGGAATGGGAAAATTGATTGAAAAAGACATTTATACACTTCAGACTTTACAGGAAAAGGTTTGCGTAAAGGGCGGTGTCACTGGAGAAGGAATCAAGGTGCTTGAAAATGAGTTGGGTGATGTGTTTCATCATGTAATCCAAAAAACGCATGAGAAGTTTGACGAAGATTTAATGGAGGTAAAAAAACAGTTTCATTGATTTTTCACTAACTTCACTATTCGCCATCAGCCGACAAATACCTTTAAGTTTTTTAAAAAATATTTTAGTTTGTGTCATAATTGCAAACGCAAGAAATAGGCTTCCCATCCGGGAGGCCTATTTCTTCGCGGCGAAAAATACTCTTTCTGCATTCTCCGCTAAATTTTCTAAGGAGTAATCCCCTGTTACCGATAATATGGTGAAGCCCACTTCCTCCAACCATTTTCTATAGGTTTCCACACTGAAGGTGCGCTGGAAATGGAGCTCATCAAACCGGGTATATCTATCCGTTTTCTCCTCTTGCACAAAAAAAGAAAGTTCATGTTCCACACTGTTTGGATGCTCTCCAGGAAAGCTGTTCCATATGTATGCCACATCTTCCTCTACGCTTGTGAATGTGTTGTTCATGAAGACCTGTGTGATCTTGTATAGGGAGTGAACGTCAAATAATAGAAGTCCCCCATCTTTCAACTGCTTATAGGCAGATGAGAAGGTCCTTTTAACGTCATCTTTTGACTCCAGATAATTTAAAGAATCACAGAAGATGGTGATGCAATCGGCGCCTTGGAATCCATCAAGCTCTGCCATGTTCTGTTCATAAAACGGAATGGACACTCCGGCATTGCCGGCCTTTTCATGAGCAATTACTAGCATACTCTCAGACAGGTCCACCCCAGCCACTTCCCATCCTTCTTTTGCAAATCGAATGACAAGTTCGCCTGTCCCACACCCGACATCCACCACAAAAAACTTTTCGGAATCACTTTCAAGGTGACGTTCTTTGGCACCCTGAACAAAGGAGACCCACTTTTCGTAAGGTACATCCTGCATCAATTGGTCATAAATGTAGGCAAATTGACCGTAAGCCATGTTACGTTAACTCGATTTGAACATCTTCACGAGGAGCGTCTCCCCAAAGACGTTCTAAATTGTAATAACCACGTTCATCTTTATGGAACACATGGGCTACGACATCCCCTAAATCCACTAGGACCCAGCGAGCTTCATCAAAGCCTTCCATTCTGCGGACATTTTGGCCGCTCTTCTCTGCCACTTCCTTGATCGCACGGGCAATCGCCTGCACTTGTTTGTCCGAGTTACCGTGGCATATCAGGAAATAATCCGAAACTAAAGAGATTCCCTGCATATTCAAAGCAACCAATTCTTCTGCACGTTTATCATCTGCAGCCTTTGCTGCAAGCTGTAATAATTCTTTTGACATTTATGTTAACTTCCTTTCTTTTACCTTCATAGTCATATCGTTATATGCGTGAAATGTATCAGGGTAAATCGGCTGATTACGTTTCAGTAAAAAAGAGATCGTATTCTTCATGGCCTGTATGACTGCTATATCAAGTGAGCTCTCGGCAGATTCCCTAACCTGTTCCACTCCTGGAAAATCCCTTCCTGGCTCAATATAATCCGCTACATACAGTACCTTGTCCAGAAGGCTCATGTTTATTTTTCCCGATGTATGGCATCTTATAGCTTCCAACACTTCCTCATCGGTAATACTGGCCTCTTTTTCCACCAAGTAAGCTCCTACCGGTGCGTGCCATAGTTCGTCATGGTGCTTAAGAAGATCCTGAGGCATTTTTTGATCGATGATGATCTGGCGCATTTCCTCTTTGTCCCGGAATTTGGCGTAGTCATGAAAGATGGCGGCAAGCTCTGCTTTTTCCACATCTACCTGATAAAGCTCTGCCAGTTTAATCGCTGTTTCCATTACTCCAAGTGTATGCACATATCTCCGCTCAGTTAGTTGATCTTTTACCAACCTTAATGCTTTTTCTCTATTCATATAGGCGTTTCTCCTCTATTATTTCTTTTACCCTCTCAGGCACTAGATATTGAGAAGTCCATCCTTCTTGAATCCGCTTCCGTATCATCGTGGAACTGATGGCCATTTGTGGTGTTTCCACTTCAAGTACTTGATATTCCGTAGAAAAAGAGTATCCAGGACGTTTTACGCCGACAAAAGTGACAATTTCAAGCAGTTCCTTTATGTTGTGCCATTTTGGTAAGTACTCCACCATATCCGCCCCTATAATAAAATAGAAGCTTGTATCCGGATTTCTTTCCCTTAATAACAACATTGTATCATATGTATAGGAGGGACCCTCCCGCTGAAGCTCAATGGTTTCCACCCGGAAACTTTCGTTTGATTCCACAGCGGCCTTAAGCATTCCAACCCTTATTTCAGTTGGTGTAATGGCATCACTCTGCTTATGGGGAGGTATGTGATTAGGCATGAACCAGATTTCATCCAAATCCAACTTCTGTCTCACATCATTTGCTATGAGAAGATGACCTAGGTGAGGCGGATCGAATGTACCGCCAATAATGCCTACTTTGTTCATCATAATCCCTCCATCCATTTATCTTGGTAAAACGATCTGTTTGTTTTCCCTGGATTCTTTGTACAGAACGATGGTGCTCCCGATTACTTGGACAAGTTCCGCCTTTGTTCCCGCTACAAGCTCTTGGGCTACCACTTTACGGTCCTCATCGTTATTTTGAAGCACACTGACCTTCAATAGCTCTCTCACTTCCAAAGCCTCTGAGATCTGCTTCGTCATATTTTCATTTACTCCACCTTTTCCCACTTGGAAAATCGGATCTAAATGATGCGCCTCTGCGCGTAGAAATCTTTTTTGTTTACCTGTTAACATGATAATCCTCCTAGTTGTTCTTTTACTAAATTTTTCATTCTATCGGTATCAGGTAAATGGCCTGTCCAATGTTCAAATGCAAGTGCAGCCTGATAGGCAAACATGTGCACACCATTCTGTGTCACTGCTCCAAGAGCTTTTGCATCTTTTAAAAGTTTTGTTTCATACGGGTTATAAATGATATCACTGAAGATAGCCCCATGCTTGATTGACTTCAATGGCAACGGGGTATCTTCGGTATGTGGAAACATCCCGACAGAAGTAGTCTGTACCACAAGGTCATAGTCTTCAAGCTTTTCTAAAGCCTTGTCGATTGATATGCTCTGGGCAAGATGATTCAGTGAAAATTCATGTATTAAATCAGCCGACTTGGATGAAGTTCGGTTATACAGATCAATTTGGACGCCTTGCTCTTGAGCCAAGGTATAGAAAATCGCCCTTGCAGCTCCACCTGCCCCTATAATAAGGATGTTCTTATTTTCCAAAGGGGTTATTTCTTTCAATGCTTCCACATATCCCCTACCGTCCGTATTATATCCGACGAGTACACCATTTTTGTTTACTACCGTATTGACAGCACCAATCCTGCAGGCTGCTTCATCCACTTCGTCAAGCAGAGGAATGATCGCTCCTTTGTGGGGAATGGTGACATTAAAGCCACTCACTCCAAGTGCCCGCATACCATCCACTGCCGCATTAAGCTTATTCGGTTCAATATGAAAGGCATGGTAATCGGCGTTATAGCCCAATTGCTGAAAAGCATCATTATGGATTAGCGGAGACATGGATTGCGCAATGGGAGCACCAATCACACCGTATAGTTTTCTCATCACTGTCTCCCTCCCTTTAGATCAAAGATTTACGAACCATCACTCCTACGCCTTTCGGTACATGTGCGACCACCTTAATTCCAGGTTCATTGATGGTGACCCATCCTAGACCGGAAAAAACAATGTCCGTTTTTTCATCTTTTATCGTAAATTCATGGGCTACAAGCTCAGGGAAAGTTTCTGCAAAGTCCTCACCAGGAGGCTGTAAAAGTTCGCCCAGGTGCTCCTTGTACACATGCTCCGCATTCTCAAGTTTCGTCCGGTGAATATATAGATCGTTGGATACATAGCATGTAAAGGAGTTGCGGCCACCTTTTACATAATCAAACCGCGCCAATCCACCAAAAAATAAGGTTTGTCCTTCATTCAGCTGGAAAATTCTTGGCTTGATTTCCTTTTTAGGGGAAATGACTTTCAATTCCTTTTTATCTACAAAATGTGCCATCTGGTGGCGGTTGATGATTCCCGGTGTATCATACAGAGATGTTCCGTTATCAAGCGCAATATCGATGAGATCAAGTGTGGTCCCTGGAAACTGGGAGGTTGTAATAACATCCTTCTCACCTGAGAACTCCCGTATAATGCGATTGATAAAGGTCGATTTACCAACGTTCGTACAGCCGACCACATAAACATCCTCACCTGCGCGGTAGTCCTCAATGGCCTGGGCCAATTCCTTAACACCGGTTCCTTTATCTGCACTGATAAGAAAAACATCTTCCGGTTTAAGGCCAAACTCTTTTGCTGCCTGCTTCATCCAGTTGATCACCTTATTCGGCTTGACGGACTTAGGAAGAAGATCCACCTTGTTCCCTACCAGTAACACTTTATTGTTTCCTACAAAACGATGCAAACCTGGTAACCAGCTTCCGTCAAAATCAAAGATATCAACAATTTTCACTACGAGGCCTTTCGAGTGTCCAATCGAATTTAATATCCTAATAAAGTCATCATCCGTCAAAGAAACATCCTGTATTTCATTGTAATGTTTTAGGCGAAAGCATCTTTTACAAATGACCGCTTCCTTATCCAATGAAGAAGGAGGGGCATACCCCAACTCTTTGGGGTGTTCCGTCTGAATGGCAACTCCGCACCCAATACATACTACTTGTTCTTCCATATCTGTTAGTCCTCCCAATTAATCATACCTTTTCGTTTCATCCAGGAAAGGATACGCCTTTCCACTCGGCGATTGAACTTTGTTATAAAACCGTCCGTCTGGGCAACCGGAACAACAAGGATTGTGTGTAACCCTAGACGGTTCCCTCCCAATACGTCTGTCAGAAGCTGGTCACCGATTACTACCACTTCTTCTTTTTGGAGCTTCATATCTTTAAGCGCTCTTCTGAAAGCTCTTCTCATCGGCTTTCTTGCATCATAAATATAGTTGATACCAAGTGGGTCTGAAAACAATTTCACACGTTTCAGCTTATTATTGGAAACAACCGTCACTAAAATGCCGACCTCTTGCATTTCCTTGAACCATTCAATCAACGCAGGCGTCGCTTCTGGTCTATCCCATTCCACTAGCGTATTGTCGAGGTCCGTAATGATTCCTTTAATTCCTTTTTCCTTCAACTCTTGCGGCTTTATCTCAAACACGCTCTTTACGTGCTGTGCAGGCAGAAAATATTTGATCATTCTAATCACCCTTTATTTGTTTCTATTCAGCTCTGAAAACGCCGTTTATCTCTCGTGGGGGTTTCAACTGTATTGTTTAACATAACCCTAAATTCAAATGAACGTACCCTTATACATTTAAACACTTTACCATCTTACCTAAATTCCGTGTCCGTGTTAAGCAAATTATAGATATTTCTAGTGTTTGCATGCATCAAAATTATAATAAAAAGTGTAGAAAATAAAAATTTTTCGACAATTCCCTTTCGGTTTCAACACCTGTGGATAAACTTATCTACATTATACAGTGTGTCCTACCTCGATTATTGGTAATTATAAACAAATTACCCACATGTTATCCACTGTTAGCTGTGGATAACAGAACGGTTGTTCTACGAAAAAATACGTGATAGAGTTATCATACACACAAAATGAACTTACAATTATATGATCATCTTATAGAGATTAGAACTGATATTTACACATATTGAATTCGACTATACATAGTGACGGACCACTAGGAGGTGTAGGGCAGAGGCCAAACCGATGAGAAAACTTTCTGATGAACTTTTACTGGAATCCTATCACAAAGCGACGGAATTGAAATTAAGCAACGACTTTATTCTACTGATCGAATTAGAGATTAAACGCCGTTCCCTCAGCTATAAAATTAAAGCAACTTCCTAAAAGAGCCGGTATCCGGTTCTTTTTATTTAATTTAGGATTTAATTTAAGGATGTAAAAGGACTCAGACATTGAGTATCATGGCTGGTGATTGTAGCTCAGGGCGAAGACTCCAGCGGGAGGTAGCGCTTAGTGGAAACCCCGCTGGCTTGCCGAGGAGGCTACACAAGTGCCCCGCGGAAAGCGAAGCCCAGTGCGGAAATCACCAGCGGTGTTTTCCAGTACCCTAAAAAAAAGAAAAGCTAGTGCCTCCACTAGCTTAGCCACGTTCCAATTTTTTGCCCTACCTTGACCTCTTCTTTTTCCTTTATCATTTCATCCATCACAAAACCGTTCTTTTCAAACAATAGGATAACAGTTGAACCGAACGAGAAGTACGCCATTTCTTCCCCTTTGACAAGCTGCTCGCTTTCGTGAGTCAATTCTATACTGTTAACAAACATTGCCCCTACCTTTACGACAACTACATGCTTCCCGCTATTTTCAATTTCTGTTAATCGGCGATAATTTTTAGCAAGAGGTTCCTTGCCATACTTCAATCCCATCTGATTAACAGGATAGGATTTTCCTCCAAGTGTCCATTGTTTCGTGACATTCCCTGTAATAGGGGTGTGGATTTTATGGTAATGACTTGGACTCAGGTAAAGTACCATGTAAGAGCCACCCATATATTTACTTGCAATTTCCGGGTCCGAGAGCATTTCCCCTACAGAATAGTCTATTCCTTTTGCTGTGAGCAGAAGGTCATCGGTAATGGCACCAGTCTTTTCAACCACTGCATCCACCGGGCTTACAACAGAATTCTTTCCTGAATCGATTGGTCGAACAGTCGGCTTCAGGCTCCGGATGAAAAATTGCTGCAGGGTTGGGAACGTATCGATCTTTTCCTGCATTTCTTCGATGTTAATATTATATACCTTCGCGAACGACGGGATAAACCGTTTGCTCAGCTTTGAACTGGCAAAACGCTTTACTGCCATGGATGACAGTTTATGATTCGTCAATTCAATGGACAGTCTATACACATTTTTCAACAATTCGCATTCCTCCATGTAAAAATATCTATATATTAGGTGGATTTTTTTGTTTTAATTTACGGTCAGCGTGACTCCATGAGTGATATTATAACATTTGGACCGCAACTACACTAATAGTTTTTAATTGGCGATACTGCCAATAAAGAAAGAGGAATTTCCGGTGAACGGAAATCCCTCTTTCTTCTATTTATTATTTATTTGTCAGTTGCAAGAACTCTTCCACATCTTCAAGTGATTTCTTTACTGCCTTTTCCCAGAAGTCGCGTTGTGTCAGATCGACGCCAAGGTGCTTCATGGCTAGATCCTCCACCGTCATGGACGCGGTATCTTTTAACAAGGCAATATATTTCTCTTCGTAATTTGTCCCTTCCTCCAACGCTTGTGTATAGATACCTAATGAGAACAAGTATCCAAATGTGTACGGGAAGTTGTAAAAAGGCACCTGTGTAATAAAGAAGTGCATTTTGGAAGCCCAGAACGTTGAATCGTATTCACCTAAAGAATCACAATACGCCTCTTTCTGTGCCTCTACCATCAATTCATTCAACCTTTCCACACTTACCAGTCCATTTTTACGCTCGTCATAGAATCTGGTTTCAAACAGGAAGCGAGCATGGATATTCATGTAGAATGCTACACTGCGCTGAATCTTATCTTCAAGGAGGGATATCTTCTCCTGTTCATCCTTTGCATACTTCACGGCCGCATCAGCCACAATCATCTCAGCGAATGTGGACGCCGTTTCAGCAACATTGCTTGCGTAGAAACGGTTTAATGTCGGAACACCATGCATCGCATGCTGGTGGAATGCGTGACCAAGTTCATGAGCCAGTGTGGATACATTGGACAACGTACCTGAATACGTCATAAAGATTCTGGACTGGCCGGAAACTGGAAAACTTGTACAGAAGCCGCCTGGACGTTTTCCTGCTCTGTCTTCTGCCTCAATCCAACTGTCCTCAAATGATTGTTTCGTAAACTCTGTAAGCTCCGGACCGAACTTGGAGAATTGCTCTATGATAAATTCTGCACCCTCCTGATAGGACAGGATGGTTTCTTCTGAGGATAAAGGAGCGGACACATCATACATATTCAATTTCTCAAGTCCTAAAAGCTCCGCCTTGCGCTCAAGATATTTCTTGAGTGTACCTTTATGGTCAGTTATCACCTGCCACATCATATCAAGCGTCTCTTGCTTCATCCGATTGTTTTCAAGTGGCTCTTTCAGAACGGAGTCCCATCCGCGTTGCTCATATACCTGTAGACGGAAGCCACCAAGGTGGTTCAATGCAGCTCCGATAGTTTCCGCTTGGCCTTCCCACGCTTTCTTCCACGCATCTGAGACTTTTTTTCGGACTTCACGATCACCATTGGAGAATCGGTTTTGTGCTTGCCCAACCGAAAGCTCTTTCACTTCCCCGTTCTCTTCCACCGGAATTTTAATGGTCCCAACGATGGAATTGTATAACTTACCCCAGGCATGATAGCCATCAACAGCAAGAGATGTCACCAATTTTTCCTGTGCAGCCGGCAACTTGTCACCCGCTCTACGTCTTCTTTCATTCAATACATATTCCAAAGGCTGGAAGGCATCCTTCTGTATGAGCTTAGCCCATTCCGCTTCATCTATTTCCACTAGTTTCTCATCCAAAGCACCCAATTGCACTTGTAACTTAGCGTGCAGTTGCGCGATTTTCCCTTGAAGCTGGGAAGCAGTCTTGTCCTTTACGTCTTGAGCAAGCAGACAGCCGATGAACGCTGATGCCTGTACCACTTTTTTGACAACATTCTCATAGGAATTCAATACTTCATCAAGAGTGTCTGTTGAGAATGCTTGAATCTGTTGCTCGAACTGATTTAGTTCCTTTTGGATTTCTGTTAAATATGTATGAAATTCTTCAGAATTACTTCCTCCTTGGAAAAATACATCCAAGTCCCAAGTTTCACTGTATGTTTTAGTTGTCACGTTGTAATGTCCCCCTTTTTGCATTATAAGACCATTATAACCGAAAAGCGGAAATATTTCTATAATTCTAAACTATTTGATATACGTAAATTTCGTATTTCGAAATTATTTAGACAAATGGATCAAAAAATTAAAATGTCTTCAAATTAGGCTCTTTTCTCAAAGATTGTTGCTATTCACTAGTAAAAAGTCGGCTATTGGACTTTTTACAGCTTATCTACTCTAAAATAGGCATGTAGTTTACTCTGGATATCCGGGAAAAGAGCACGACAGTAACTAATATAACGGTTGGTTGATAAATAAAGAAAAAGTAACAACGTTTACGAAAACAGCCTTAAATTAAAAAGCCTATGCCCGAAAGCATAAGCCTATCTGTAAAGGTGATGTTTACAATAAAATGCGCCGCCAATTAGCAACAGAATAAACAGAATGACCAGAAGTCCGTACAACCATCCACCATAAAAACCAGGTCCATATGGTCCAGGATATGGGGGAGGACAACATCCAAACCCAGGATACCCGTACATACCAACAACCCCTTTCTCCATCTAGGTATCTACACTATTACCATATGCACATCCCACAAAAGAGACAGGGCAAACGCGGAGAAAACGGGAATTAATTTGAGATTGTTCATTACATTTTGGTTACTTCGGGATTAAATTCCTGGGGAGGGGTCAGACCCCGGCAGGAATTTCTCTCCTCACGTCGAAACCCCTTGGACCATATGGTACCCAAGGGGTTGGTTAGTACAATATCAATGATATTTTTCATGTTATTGTTTTTTCTTTTCTTTTTCTGCACGGTAGAATTCGTGGAACATTTTCATGAGGGCTCGCTTTTCGATACGTGAGACGTAGCTTCTGGAAATACCGAGTTCTTTGGCGATTTCCCTCTGGGTCTTTTCATCTTTCAAGTCCAGACCGAAACGGCCAACAATTACTTCCCGTTCCCGTTCATCAAGTACATCGATATACACCTTTATCTTTTCAAGCTCCATATTAAGTTGAATGGTATCTATAACGTCCTCGGATTCAGACTTCAGGACGTCTATCAGGCTGATTTCATTTCCTTCTTTATCCTGTCCGATCGGATCATGAAGCGAGACATCTTTTTTCGTTTTTTTCAAGGCTCTGAGATGCATCAAAATTTCGTTTTCTATACAACGAGCCGCATAGGTCGCTAGCTTTGTCCCCTTGCCAGAGTGGAAACTTTCAATTGCTTTGATGAGACCGATTGTCCCGATGGAAATCAAATCTTCCGAATCTTCCCCGGTATTTTCGAATTTTTTTACTATATGTGCCACAAGTCTCAGATTGTGTTCAATAAGTAGATTCCTTGCCTCTTCATTTCCCTCTGCCATCAATTTCAGGTATTTCGCTTCATCCCCGGATGACAATGGTTGTGGAAATGCATTGTTCTTGACGTAAGAAACTAGAAAAACAAGTTCTTTGATTAAGTATCCTACCGATGCTAATATGCTTGACACACTTTCACCTCCATAGAAATGTTTAGGCAAGAGCCCAGTAGTAATTCTTATGTAGAAAAAGGCTTTAGTGTGCAAGTACACTGCAAAATAAATCAAAAATTAAGTGTCATACTGACTTATCCTAGAAAAGATTAATTTATGTGCCAATTCTGACGATTAATGGTACAATTTCTATAAGAAGAACAGATGTTCAACCCACAGAACAAAAAATCTTCCTATTTGAATAGGAAGATCTTAGTATTGAATATAAGGATATTTTTTTAATTTAGAAGGAATGGTACCTTTGCCGACTTTCACCACACTGTACTCTTGAAACAATGTTTCAAACCACTTAGAGACTTCTGCATATGTTTTATTCTTGTAATCTACAAGCTGGGCAACACGGTAACGCCTACGTGCCTTTTGCTCACGATCGACAACGATAAACCAAAAGCATGTAAGCTCAAAAGTGTTCGTACTTGTCGCTGACATGGTATCAACCTTCCTTTTTTAGATTTAAAATTTCTTCATTTACATATGGATAGGTGGTAATTCCATATGAATTGGTGGTAATTCGCTAACTAGCTCACCCATGTGAATTGGTGGTAATTCCATATGGATTGATGGTAACTCGCTAACTAGCTTACCCATGTGAATCGGTGGTAGTTCCATATGGATTGGTGGTAACTCACTCATATGGATCGGTGGTAGTTCCATATGAATTGGTGGTAATTCTTTACTAACAGAAGTTTTCGCATGAGAAGTAACTGCATTTGCCCCTAAGCTGATTAAAGAGACTGCTAACAAGGATAGAAAATACTTTTTCATCTTCATTACCTCTTTCTAATTTTATTTAAGCAGGTTTTAAATTTTTACTTGTACATATTGTTGACAGAACATCGATACTAGAGTTTAAAATTAATGTATAGATGGTAGTTCATTTGTTTTGACATCATCTAAAGTGGTTACTTGAGAAGAAACTGCACTGGCTCCAAATAAAGTAATAGTAACGACTAGAAATGTTATTAAAAACCTTTTCATCATCATAACCTCTTTCTCTTATTTTTTCTGTTATTATCAAACTATGTTTATATAAGTATTTTACACTATTTAAAAAAATCATTATTTCTTCATTATTTAAGGTTTACTAAAAGAAAATCATGTTTTCCTTCTGTTTTCTACGTTTTTCAATTCAAATTATAACTCTAGGAATATTTTATTAGATAGGATGTGATATATTGTGGATTTTTCGTTAATTGGAAAAGAGATAAAAATCCTACGATCTGCACTAAACTTATCACAAGCGGAACTGAGCGAAGGGATTTGTACACAATCACAAATCAGTAAAATTGAAAAAGGGGAAGTGTTTCCTCTTGCTAATACTTTATATTATATAGCAGAACGGCTTGGGGTGGATATAAATTATTTTTATGATTTAGCAACTAACCCACAATTATCCTATATCGAAGAGGTCTTCACACAAGTTAGAGAACTTCTCCACCGCAATGAATATGAGGAAGTTTATACTATTGTAGAAAACGAAAAGAAAAACCCTTTGTTTATTAATAATCGAAAGAATAAGCAATTCCTCCTATGGACAGAAGGAATATGCGTGTACCATTTAAAACGAAATAAACGAGAAGCAATAAAGCTTTTACAAAGTGCTCTTGATTTGACGAAAATGACGTCTAAACTTATGGGAGAGAGAGAAATTGAAATACTTAACAGTCTCGCAATTATTCATTTTGAGACGAAATCTTATGAAGAAGCATTAAAAATATACAATTACACAATCGAAAGTTATATGAAAATCCCTTATCATCACGATCCAACAATTAAAATTAAAATTTTATACAATAAATCGAAGACCTTAACTCGACTCAATATGTTAGAAGAATCTACAAAGTCTTGTAAAGAGGCAATAAAGTGGTGTGTAAAACATAATAGCATGTATGCACTTGGTAGCCTCTACTACCATATCGGCTACAATTTCAGCCTTTTACTTAACCATGACATTGCTATAGAATATTATAATAAGTCCATTCAGATTTTTATCATTCAGGAAAACAAGGTATTTGTTAAACATATCAAAGAAAAAATAGACGAATTATCCATATTAATCGATTAAAAACAAAAAAACTAGGCCTCCCAGCCTAGTTTTTTACGTTTATTCCCCTAACAAACCTTTACTTTCCAAAAATTCTTTAGCCACTTCATAGGTTGTCTTACCCTCTACGGTTACCTGGTAGTTCATATCTCGCATTTCATCATCATTGATTTGATTTTCCAGCTTATTCAGGATATCTTCCAGTTCAGGATGTTTGTCCAGAGTCTCTTTTCTCAGCAATGCCGCTCCTTGGTATGGAGGGAAGAGGTTTTTATCATCCTCCAGAACCCGAAGATCAAACTGTTTAATTTCAGCATCAGTGGAGTATGCATCAACAAGGTTGACATCTCCGCTTTCCACTGCCTGGTATCTAAGTTTCGCCTGCATCGTAGTCAGGTTCGGAAAGGTGATGCCGTACTCTTCCTGAATTCCAATATAACCATCTTCACGGTCAGAGAATTCCAAAGTGAACCCTGCCTTGATTTCATTTTTTGCACCGTTCAAGTCTGATATTGTATTAATATCATTCTGTTCCGCAAAATCTACTGGAATAGCTAATGCGTAGGTGTTGTTAAAGCCCATCGGCTGCAGATACACTAGTCCATCCTGTTCCAACAATCCTTGTTTTGCCTGTTCAAACACTTCTTCGTCGTCAATACTTACAGGTTCTTGCTCCAACAGGGTGACGATGGCTGTTCCAGAATACTCAGGATAGATGTCGATGTCTTCATTTTTCAATGCTCTATAAACAAAGCTTGTATTACCAAGCGATGGACGTAACTCGACACTCAAGTCTGTCTCTTCTTCAATCAATAATTTATACATGTTGATGATAATATCCGGTTCAGCTCCGATTTTCCCACTAATGACAAGATTCGCTTTAGTTGCTTTCATTATCGCAAACGGTGATAGGAAAAGAAGAACAACAACGACACCAATAATCAATGCCTTTTTGCCCGATCCTTTTTTCGCCGCCCTTTCAATCATCCGCAATACGATATCAAACAGAATTGCCAGAAGCGCTGCAGGAATTGCTCCCAACAAAATCAATGCATTGTCGTTTCGATCAATTCCAAGAAGGATGAGACTTCCTAATCCTCCAGCGCCAATCAGTGCGACAATGGTCGCGGTTCCGATAATCAGTACCATTGCAGTACGGATTCCTGCCATGATAACCGGTAACGCAAGCGGAAGCTCCACTCGAAACAGCCTTTTCATAGATGTCATCCCCATCGCTTTCGCAGCTTCGCGTAACGATGGATCCACTTCCTTTATCCCGGTATAGGTATTTCTTAGGATTGGTAGCAATGCATAAAGAAATAATGCAATGATCGCTGGTACAAACCCGATTCCCACCAGAGGGATGAGCAGTCCCAATAAAGCTAGGGAAGGAATGGTCTGCAGAACTGCTGTCACTCCGATAACAGGTTCTGCAATACGTTCTCTTCTCGTTAAAAATACACCAAGTGGAACAGAAATGAAAACTGCAATAGCAAGGGCTATGACTGATATTTGAATATGTTCAAGCAATGCGGTCCAAAGCTGGTCTCCGCGGGCAGCGTATAAGTCTTGAAGAAATTTCATTACAATAGCCCTCCTTGCTGACTATGAACATGCAGGAATTGAAGCGCCTTTTCACTTGTCAGTATTCCAATTGGTTCATTTTCACGCATTACCGTGAGGGCTTTTTCTTCACTCAATACTGCCAACGCTTCACCAAGAGTAACGCTGCTATCCACTTCACGAGCAGGGACTACTGGCGGGTCAAGTTGCAGGTCCTCTAATAATTCTTCGATGGGGTGATGAAGAACACTTCGTCTATCGCCAATAAATGACTTTACAAAATCATTTTTTGGATGATTGATAAACTCTTCCGGGGTTCCCACTTGGACAGTCTCTCCGTCCTTCATCAGGCAAATCCGGTCACCAAGGGTGAGCGCTTCGTTCATATCATGCGTAACAAAGACAATGGTTTTTTGGATTTTTTCCTTCAAGCGCAGAAAGTCCTGTTGCAGCTGCTCCCGGCTTAGAGGGTCGAGTGCACTGAATGGCTCATCCATCAAAATGATTGGTGGATTTGCCGCCAGAGCTCTTGCGACGCCGACACGTTGCTGCTGTCCTCCTGATAATTCAGATGGCTTCCGCTTCTTATATGTAGATGGTTCCAAACCTACAAGGTCGAGAAGTTCATCCACCCGTTTGGAGATATCTCCTTTTTTCCAGGATTTAAGTTCCGGTACAATGGAAATGTTCTCTTCAATCGTCATATGCGGAAACAGGGCAATCTGCTGCAAAACATAGCCGATATTCCAGCGCAGTTCATGAATATTATGTTCTGAAATGCTTTTCCCATCAATCAGGATGTCTCCAGTTGTTACATTATGTAGTCGATTGATCATTTTTAATGTGGTTGTTTTTCCACATCCACTCGGGCCTATTAATACGAAAAACTCTCCCTCTTTTATCTCGAGGTCAAAGGATTGGACTGCCGTCGTTCCATCCTCATACGTTTTCGTTACATCTTGAAAGGTTATCAAACCCTGCTCACTCCCCAAACAATTTATTATTCTCTCTACAGTATTTCCTAAAAGCACAAACTATAAATACCCTACTTTTCCCCCTGCTAAACAACGCACTATAAATCACCCCTAGGGACGGACTTTCCGTGGTATAATTGGGAAAGATTTTTCGGACAGAAAGGTGACAGCTATGAAAGCAATATTGAATATATGGTTTTTGAGTGCGATATTGGTATTAACAGGTTGTACTGCAGAGGAGAGCATCACAGAGTCGGTTGCCAATAACTCAGCTAACGAAGAACAAGTGGAAACACAGGTTTCAGAGGAACTTGAATCAGAAGAAACTGAAATTGCCCCCCTTGAAGATGAAGAACACGAATATCCACGAATCGAGGTTCCACTCGTACGTGTAATTGATGGTGACACTATAAAGGTGAAGGTAAATGGAAAAGAAGAAAATATTCGATTTCTGTTGGTAGACACCCCTGAAACCAATCACCCTAGAATGAACGGACCACAGCCATTCGGACCGGAAGCGAAAAAATTTATGGAAGAGTTTGCTGAAGGCGAAAAGTTGGAAATTGAACTGGATGTCAGCGAACGAGATCATTATGGGAGAATATTGGCCTATGTCTATGTGGATGGTGTGTCCGCCCAGGAGGAGCTTTTGCGGAGAGGCTTAGCGCGCGTTGCCTATATATACCCGCCAAATACACGCTATGTTGACCAGTACCAGGCCATTCAGGAAAAGGCGCAAGTGGAAGGCGTCGGCATATGGAGTGTAGAGAACTATGCTCAAGAGGACGGGTTTTACCCTGAATATGTGGATGACCCGGAAAAGGATGCTCCACAGGAGGAAAACCCTGTCACTAAAAACTGTACGGTCAAAGGAAATATCAGTTCCAGCGGAGAAAAAATTTATCATGTCAAGACTGGTGCATTCTATGAAAGAACCATCCCCGAAGAATGCTTTGATACAGAAAAAGAGGCAGAAGCAGCCGGATTCCGCAAATCGAAAAGATGACAACCATAAGTAAAAGGAGCCCAAGCAGGCTCCTTTTTTATCGTTTTTTTAATCGTCTTGTTCCTGCATCAGTTTCTTCAACTTTCTTGCTCTTAATACGAAAAATACAGCTCCACTAAGCATTATGACGGTCGTCCCCATCATCGTATAAATCTGCAACGCTTCTTTTCCTGCATGCTGAAAGGCGACTCCTATATATAAAAAAGCACTGACGGTCGTTAATATCATGGCATATCTAGTATAATCCTGAATCTTTGCTTGTAACTCTTTCGCATCCATCTAGACTCCCCCCATCTATTACCACTTTAACATAGTTTACTAGTCTTTCCAGCTTGTAATTTTTTCCGAACGGGGAGAAAAGTTCGTGGTTTTTTCCGTATTCTCCCTTAAAAAGAAACGTTTTTCCTACTCTTTACTTAATTCTATTTAGGAATTTCCTATCAATCTGCTTTTTTACAGAGACAAAACTGTTTTCAACTGGTAAATCCCGTTATAATGGAACAATAAAAATTGGGGAGGAGGAACGAAAATGAAAAAACTATTCGTCGTTTTTTGCCTTTTATCCTTGTTGACAGCCTGTTCCTCTGCAAGTGATACTACGGAAGAAATCATTATTGTCGATCCCCCGAATTCGGAAAGTGAATCAAGGGACAATGCTAAAGACGGTACTCTTTATACTAAAAAGAATGAGGAAAATAAGAATGAAAATTGAACATAAAAAAGTCCTTCTGCTATATGGCAGAAGGACTTTTTCCGTTTAACGCCGCTGTTGATTTCCGCACAGAGCTTCGCTTTCCGCGGGGCGACCTTGAGCCTTCTCAGGCTTTGCCCTGCGGGGTCTCAAGATTGTCGCTACTCCCCCGCTGGAGTCTTCGCGCTGTGCTCCAATCAGCAGCTATAATATCTAAAAAATTCAACATTCTACTATAACCTTATATTAAAATTGATATATCGCAGAATATTTTTCTTCTAGGTATTGAACAAGGTATTTTGCATCTAGTTCTTCCCCTGTCACTTTGACTATCAACTCGTTCGGAGAATAGAGCTTACCATGTTGATGGATGTTTTCTCTTAACCATCCTCGGATGGCCATGAAATCCCCCTGCTCAATTTTATCGTAGAAATCAGGCATTTCTTTGTTAAAGGTATAAAGAATCTGGGCAGCATATAGGTTCCCTAGTGAATAGGAAGGGAAATAACCGAATCCGCCGAAGGACCAGTGCACATCCTGCAGAACTCCTAATGTGTCTGTAGGAGGAGTAATACCAAGGTATTCCTCCATCTTTTCATTCCAAACCTCCGGAAGATCCTTCACTTCATATTCTCCGGAAAATAGTCCCTTTTCAATTTCATAACGGATCATGATGTGAAGATTATACGTCAGTTCATCCGCTTCAACACGGATATAGGATGGGTCCACACGGTTTGTCGCTGCATAGAAATCTTCCAGGGAAACTTCCTTCAGCTGTTCAGGAAAATGTTCCTGAAGGTCCTTGTAGAAGAAGGTCCAGAATTCTTTACTGCGTCCCACCATATTTTCAAGGAAACGTGATTGGGATTCGTGGATTCCAAAGGAGGTTCCTCTGCGGATGACTCTTCCTTCGAATTCAGGGTTCACGCCTTGCTCATACATACCATGACCCGCTTCATGAATCGTACCAAAAATGGCAGAACGGACATTGTCCTTCAGGTATCGCGTAGTAATACGGACATCTCCTGTGTTGACGGAAGAAGCAAATGGATGAACTGTTTCATCAAGACGCCCGCCATCCATATCAAACCCGATTAGCGGAAGTATGTATTGATTGAATTTCTTTTGTGCTTCAATATCGTAATCTTGTGCAAAAATGTCTTCGCGCGGCTGAGACTTTGAAGCTTTGATCTTATTTAAAATCTCCACGCTTTTTTCACGAAGTTCTTTGAACAGCACATCCAGCTTTTCCACGGTAAGTCCTGGCTCGAACTCATTCAGCATTGCGTTATACGGGTGACCCTCATAGCCATAATACTCGCCAAATTTCTTTTTAAAGGTCAACACCTTTTCAAGTACTGGAGCATAGGATGCGAAGTCATTTTTTTCACGAGCTTCTTCCCACGTCTCGTTGGCATCATTGACCAAGATTACATACTCCTGATATTCCTCCGTCGGGATTTTGCTTGACTTTTCAAAATTCTTTTTACGTTCACCCACACAAGCCTTTGTCGCTTCATCCAACTGTTCCCAAACATTCTTATCTGTTAAAAAAGCGAGCAACTCGCCCATTTCTTCTGAGATGGATAGCTTAAATGCTTCTGTTGATAGTGTTCCACGCGCTTTTCCAAATAGGGACCTACCCTTCTTCGGTGCTTTCGTTTTGGAGTCCCAACTAAGCAGTCCTAATACATCACTATAATGACAAAGCTTTTCATCAAGCTTGTTGAATGCATCTACTTTTTCTTGAACATTCTTTTCTAAAACCGGTACTGTTGACATTTATTATCCCCCTATTAAAAATAGTATGAAAATTATGTATTCTTTTCCTATTATAACAGATTTTTGTCGGAGAATAAAAATTTAATCACAATAAAACCCTATAAGAGTCTCGCTCCTATAGGGCTTGCAATTCATCTATTAACCTTCAATAGCCTGCTTCAAATCAGCGATCAGATCTTCCACATCTTCAATACCCACTGAAATACGGACTAGGCCATCTACAATCCCAAGCTCCGCACGACGTTCAGCAGGGATGGACGCATGAGTCATGCGAGCAGGCACAGAGATAAGACTCTCCACCGCTCCAAGACTTTCCGCCAATGTGAAGTACTTGATTCTTGCCAACAGCTGATCGGCTTTCTCTGCACTTCCGATATCAAACGATACCATTCCGCCAAATCCTCCTGCCTGTTGCTTAGCAACATCGTGGTTCGGATGGTCTTCCAACCCAGGATAGTAAACATTCCCTACAAATGGGTGGCTTTCAAGAAACTCTACAATACGGCGTGTATTCTTCTCTGTCGCTTCCATACGTAATCCCAGCGTTTTGATTCCACGCATCAATAACCAGGAATCCTGAGGTCCCAAGATACCACCTGTCGAGTTTTGAACGAAGTGTAGCTCTTCTGCCAGCTTCTCGGAATTAACGACAACCAGACCTGCTACCACATCACTGTGCCCACCGATATATTTGGTCGCACTGTGAAGGACAATATCCGCTCCAAGGTTGATTGGTGTCTGCCAGTAAGGCGTACTGAACGTATTATCGACAATCGTCAATAAGTTATGTTTTTTAGCAACCAGGCTTGCTTTCTGGATGTCTGTCACTTTTAGTAATGGATTAGTGGGCGTTTCAATGAATACTGCTTTTGTATTTTCTTTAATAGCCGCTTCAATATTTTCCACTTTACTCGTATCAACAAAAGTGGAACTGATTCCCATTCGGTTTAATACCTTCGTCATGACACGATAGGTTCCACCGTAGACATCATCCGTCAGCACTACGTGGTCACCACTGTCAAACAGCATCATGACAGCTGTTATTGCCGCCATACCTGAACCAAATGCAAAGCCGGCTTTACCGTTCTCTAGGTCGTTAATCAGCTCTTCTAGCGCATGACGTGTTGGGTTTCCTGTTCTGGAATATTCATATCCCTTGAAATTCCCTACACTCTCCTGTTTATATGTGCTCACCTGGTAGATTGGAGTGGATACAGCGCCCGTATGTGGATCTCCGAAGATTCCACCATGTATCAATTTCGTTTTCTTATGCATATCAAATGCCTCCTTCATAAATCTTTTTGCTTAGATAACGTTCACTGCTGTCAGCAAAAATCATAACTATGTTGGTTCCCGCTTCTGCCAATTTTGCTTCTTCCAAGGCTGCATGCAATGCTGCACCCGAAGAGCTGCCAACCAACAAGCCTTCTTTTTGTGCCAATTCCTTGACGCGGTGGAACGCATCCACATCAAATACCGTGTGAATGGCGTCGAAATATGTCTCATCCATATAGCCCGGGAGAAATTCCATCCCAATGCCTTCGGTTTTATGCGGACCTGTTTCCCCGCCATTCAATATTGATCCTTCCGGTTCCACGATTACTGTCTTCACATCATGATTCTTTTCTTTCAAATATTTTGCCGTACCCATGAAGGTCCCACCGGTTCCAGCACCCGCAACGAACACATCCACATTTCCGTCCAGCTGCTCCCATAGCTCAGGACCAAGCGTCTTGTAGTAAGTTTCGGGATTTGCCGGGTTGCCGAACTGTTGCGGACAATAGGAATTTGGAATCTCCTTGATAAGCTCCTGAGCTTTTTCAATCGCACCCTTCATTCCAAGTGGCGTCGGCGTATGGACAATGGTTGCACCAAGAGCTTTCATAAGCTCCTGCTTTTCCACACTGAACTTCTCAGGCATACATACCATCACCTTATAACTTGTTCCAACAGCTGCCAAGGCCAGGCCTATTCCTGTATTTCCTGCTGTCGGCTCAATGATGGTTCCGCCTTCCTTCAGCTTTCCGGAACGAATTGCATCCTCCAAAAGCTCTTTTCCAAGACGATCCTTGATACTACCACCAGGGTTATAGAATTCAAGTTTGGCAAAAAGGCGCACTCCTTCCGGCACATCAAATTTGCTCAGCTCCACAACCGGGGTGTTGCCTATCAGGCCGTGGACATTTTTAAAAACATTCATCATGTATCCCCCCGCACACATTACAACTGTGTGTTACGCGTTTTTCAGCTCGCTTAGCATATTTTCAATCAGCATGGAAGAATGCAATGCCGCTTTGCTTAAAAATTGATCAAAGCTGATATTGGATTCTTTCCCTGCGATATCAGATAAGGCTCGAATTACCACAAACGGAACTTCAAAGGAATGGCATACCTGTGCAATTGCTGCTGCTTCCATTTCCGCCGCCTGCAGTTCAGGCATCTTTTCACGAACAGCCTCCACACGTACCGGGTCATTCATGAAGGAATCACCTGTCGCAATTAGCCCTTCCACAACTTGCATACCGCTTACGTTTTCAGCTGCTTTTTTTGCAACAGCCATAAGATTTGCATCCGCCACAAAGGCTGCAGGCAAGCCCGGAACTTGTCCATACTCATATCCAAATGCCGTCACGTCCACATCGTGGTGACGAACTTCGGTTGAAATAACAACATCCCCAACGTTCAACGCTGGTGAGAACCCACCAGCAGAACCAGTGTTGATGACAGCCTCCGGTTTGAAACGTTCGAGAAGCAATGCCGTGCTGAGCGCCGCATTCACTTTTCCGATTCCAGATTTCGAAAGGATGATATCAACGCCATTTAGTGTTCCTGTATAATATTCACAACCTGCAACGGTCGTTGTCTCCATACCTTCAATCTTTTCACGCATTATTGTTACTTCTTCTTCCATTGCTCCGATGATTGCTACTTTCATTATGAGAATCCCTCTTTTCATAGAATTAGCGGATGGGCCGACTCACTTTTGAAAAGAGAGAAAGTAAATGCCCATCTGCTATTGTTTAATCGCTTCCATTACCCAGACAAAATGATTAAAACGTTGGAACTCCACTTTGAAACCATTTTTTTTGAAAATATTGGTGAGGATGTCCATCGTTGTATAGTATTCCGTTTTCAAATCGTTCGCTAAATTCAGAAACGTATGCTTTTCTGCCTGTTCAATTGTCGCTCTGTACGCTTCTTTATTTTCAAAGACCGTATCAGCAAATACTATTTTACCACCTTTATCGAGTAACTTTCCATAGTGCGCCACCGCTTCTTCTTTTTCTGCATCTGTCAGGTGATGAAAAGCATAGGTACTGACGATGGATTGGATCTGTTCAGGTGGTTCAGGAAAGCTCAAAAAGTCTCCATCCTCGAGGCTGACAGTCTGTGGAAGCTTTTCAGCCGCCTTCTCCCTCATCGTTTGTGATGGCTCAATAGCATACACTTTGTGCCCATTGTTCAGAAGCTCCTTTGTCAGATTACCAGTACCTACTCCAAATTCTACGACAGGACTCAATGCCTTAGACGCCACGTCCTTTAATATGTCCTCATAACCACGGAAAACCTCCGCATACTCCTGGTCCTTCCCGCTGACCGTTGCATCATAATAGTTTGCCCAATCATTAAACAGTTCGACGAATTCACGTCCCATTGATGATCACTCCATGATTAATTTATATAATTCCTATAAGTATAGTATGCTTTTAAAAAATAACTGTTCTTAATCTATCACATCTCACTATTTTCTTCAACGATATTGTTTGGTAAGATGTACACAGAAAGCTGGTAATAGAAGGATTAGAACGGTTACAAAGGTTCGGATTTTTCTGTAAATCAAACCCGATGAAAGGACTTGGAATTATGAACTTTGAATTTAGTTTACTGGAAGATAAAGTTGAATTCTTTGAAGCGCTTGATTTGAAGACTCTGGAGAAGAAAATTAACGAGCAAATTGATCATAATCGCGCCATCATGCTAGGTGTCCACTCCGTATCCCATCAGATGCATCTTGACGAGGAAGGCAGACGGTTTTATAGTGCCGTGGTGCATTTTAAGTTGCGTGCGAAATAGGGGTTCGGCATCACTGTAATTTTTTGGCAGATTGGGACGTCTAGAGGAGAACCCATTAACGGTGTCGTTTTTTTGATAGAGGTCGACGAAAGCGCTCGGGAGTGAGCGCTTTTTTCGTTTTCACTTCCCTCTACTTCTAATGTCATTTTTAGTAGCAACTATAAAAAATACCTCCGACCTTTATAGTTACCTTCAAATTTGAGGTTCAGAGAGGATAAGTATTTGGAAGTGACAGTTGGGGATGGTAATTGGAGAAACCATCGTATTTCTTTGTTTGTAACGGTCTCCCCTAGCAATAATTTATGATCAAATATCCCTTCCAAATGTGCGGTTTTAGAATATGCTCCACATGTAAGACAAAACCATGTTGACCTCCTTTTATGCATTGGGGTACATGTACATGCAGGACAGATCACTCCAGTAATTAATTCATGAGGTTCTAACTTATAATAGGCAAGAAGATTAAACTTATCAGGAGTATGCTTTTTTATCATTAATTTGGAGAGTTTATGAAGTTCTTTCATACTTAGTTGTTCAACAGTATGTTTGTCTTTAATCTCTTTTATTCTTTTTGGAAGGTTCGTATGGAAAGTGACTTTTTTTCTAATGGAGGGTGTTGTTTTGATAAGAGTGGCACTAGTATGAGTTAAGACTATGAGACTTGCGATTGGAATTGGGGGGAAATTATGTTTTTCTAACCAAAGAGCAAGCTGGTGTCTTTGACGTGCTATTTGCGAAACAGGATCTCCTAGCTTTTCTATCCCGCCATTATCAGGTGAGTGTCTTAATAGTTGATTTGTTTGTTCATCAAACTCCAATACTCCAGTAATATATTTTGCGTCAATGATAACACAGTGTGTTGGTGAGAGGAGTACCGTATCCAACTGAAAATATCTACCTTTTGGATCTTCAAGCCTCAGACTATGAAGAATTAAGTAATTATCGTCAGGAAGAAAGGTTAGAAAGTAATCCATTGCCTCTTCTCCTTTATGACCGTAAAACAACCTACCGTGTTCTTTTTCCAAAAATGGATATTTTGGATGGTTTTTTGGCACTCTCCGCATTCCTGCCTCATGAGTTAGAAGCCTATGCGACTTTTCTCTCTGCTTTTTAATCATTTAATACCTCCTTTTTTTGATTCTTAACTATAATTCTCTTCATTTCGGCTAATTTCCTGCTTTTAGATCAGCTTTTTTTAGGCATTTGTGATTGCCTGCCATTCTCAAAATACCTCTTGAATACTTATTTTCCAAACTCCTTATATTATTTTCCATTCGGAGAAAATACGAGCCGAAACTCACAATTTATTTTCCAATAAACAAATTTTCGATCCAAAACACAACATTTTCGTACCTTTCGACAAAATGCTTCATAAAAAGACAAAACGAAACTCGCATCCCGCTGCTCCCCTTCACCCCAAAACAAAAACCCAATTACCTATTTCCAGCAACCCCAAACACCATCCCACCCTCAACCTCGCTACAGCTCTCCCGTTTAAAGCCCTTCCACACTTCAATCCCTTGACCCAAAGCTTTTAACATGCAGCACTACGGGTACATCTCACCCCCAATAAAAAAGACCCACCCCAAACGGATAGGCCCAACACTCACACTTATATTACAACGACTTAACTTGCTCCACCTTGGTAGGTTTCCAACCTTTGTTTTTCACCCATTCCAAATACACTTTGTAGTTTTCACCGGTGGATTTGTTTTTTATGGATGCTACGGCAAGGTGCTCACTACCACCATTCCCTAAGAAGTATAAGGTGTAGTCACCACTATTCAAGCCGGTTGCTGCATGAACGGCATCCAGCTTTTCCTTCCAGTCCACATGGCCTTCATCATAGATGGAAGTATGCGGTTCGGATTGAGAAGTTCCCACTGGTCCCCAACCTGGATTTGTCATTGTTTTGATGACATTCGGGTCATCGGAGTTTTCGGAAACTTCGGTTTCGGAATCGTCAGACTCATTGGACTCATCCTCTTTTTCCTTCTCCTTTTTTTCCTTTTCTTCTTTCTCTTTTTCTTCTTTCTCTTTCTCAGCCTCTTCAGCTTTTTCCTCTTCTTCAGAATTGGATTTTTCCTCTTCTTCAGGAGGAGCGGCTTCCTCGGACTCTTCTTCCGCTTCGTTCTCTTGTGTTTCGCTCAGTTCCTGTTCCTCTGTAGACATTTGATTTTCGCTATCAGTAGCAGGATCATTTTTCCCGAAGAACAAGGAAGAAACCAGGACAATAATAAATATGAATACAACACCAATCAGGATATTCAAGATCATGTTTGTTTTTTTGCGTTTGGTTGTTCGGCCGTAACGTGAGCCACCTTTGTTAAAGTTTAAAGACAAGACAGTCCCTCCTAGTCAGAGCCAATAATAGTATTATTACAATAGCTTATTGTAACATCAATACTATAAAAAGCACAGTGAAAAGGATTGGCATTATCTTTCCGGATTTTCCCTGTCGTACAACTGCTGAACCATGTCCGCATAGACAGATGAGACATTGTTCTCATCCAATACATCCAGTTCCACCATGACCATAGCATATTTAGGGCTCTGGATAGGAAAGTATCCCGCGAACCACCTATTAAGCAATTCCCTGTTACCTTCCACAAGTTTTCCCGTCTGGGCAGTACCGCTTTTGCCTGCCACTTCATAGGGAAGCCCACGCATCCTCCAGCCAGTGCCTGTATCCGCTGCCACAACTTCCCTCAGAAGATGTTGAAGTTGCATGACCGTATAAGGAGAAAGCTTGTCTACTTCTCTGTCATGGTCTGGAAAAGTATAGAGAGATGTGCCGTTTTTATAAAGGATATCACTGACAAGCTTTACTTCCTTTGATTTCCCGCCACGGGCTATCGTTGCCATCATGTTGGCAACGGCAAGCGGAGTCACCTTTACATCCTTTTGTCCAATGGAAGTTTGAGCAACAGCGAGTGGGACGCTTTTTTCTTTATCATTTGTCCAGACGACATTCTCTTTTTCAGAGGGGATCTGAATGAAATCTTCGAAGCCGAACACGTCTCCCCTCCACCCGACTATTCCTGTCAATCCTAATATTTCTGCATATTTATTCAGCACATTCTTGTCCTTTTCCATAAGCTGTTTCCCTATTTCTCCGAAGGTATGGTTGCAACTTTGTGCAAAACTTGTTTCTAGATTAAGGGTACCCATACGTTTTTTGTCGTCCGTCAGCAGTTCGCCTCTAATATCCAAATCACAATTATATGTCATTTCTTTATCTACGATGTTTTCTTCAATCGCAGCAGCTGTTACGACAGTCTTAAAGACAGATCCAGGGAAATGTGGCTCCAGCATCAGGTTATGGGCCCCTGGACCCTTTATGGGATTCTCAGGGTCAAGGGAAGGCTTTGACACCATTGCGACCACTTCATTTGTCGCAATATCCAAAATAACCAGACCACCTTTCTTTACTTGGTATTCATCCAACACTTTTTCCGCCATCTGCTGGATGTCCTTATCAAGTGTGGTCTTGATTGATAAAGGATAATACGGATTGGACGGTGACATATAGCGGACATCAATGCCGAATAGTGGACCACCGAATCGGTCTACGTGATATAAAAGTTTGGTGGACCCTTCCGGTAGGATGATTTCATCAAATGCCTCTTCCAAACCGGAAACTCCGATTGGCGTATGTGGGGAATAGTTCTCTTTTGTCACTTTTTCCGGATAGCGTTTTTCAAACGTAGCTGCGTCCTCTCCCGTTACACCAATTACATGTTCAGCAATAGGATCATCGAGCTCGAACTGCCGATACAACGCCACCACACCTGGATAGTCAAGTTCATTAATTTTCTCCATCTTCTCTTCCGTCAGGCTTTCTGAAAGCACTACCGGTTTTTCTGCATCAGCAAGCAAACTGTCAATCTTCATCGAACTCATTCCAAGTATGCTTGCAAGTTCATCTTTGGGCCAATCAAGACCGTTAAGAAAAGGAAACAATATGACACTTGGAAAATAATCGTGGGTAAGCGGCAGCCCGTTACGATCGATGAACCGGCCACGTCCTTCATCAATCACCAAAGATTGTGTCCGTTGCTTGACACTGGCTTCAATTAGATTAATATGATCAGCCGTAAAGGATTCTGTACTAATGAGTTGTACTTGAACAAGCCTGCCGATTAGCAGACTTAAAAGCAGTATGACACAGATTCCAAGTTTATTGATTCTCCCTTTAATTAACCGTTGCATAAAAAAACACCTCATCAACATTGTTGACGAGGTGCAATCTTTTTAATCAAAACCTTATTTAACTGAAACGATTTTCACGTTCATTTCTCCGCCTGGAGTCTGTATTGTTACTTCATCGTTTACACGTTTGCCCATCAAGGAGCTTCCCATAGGTGATTCGTTGGAGATGTTTCCTTCGAACGGATCAGCCTCTGCACTTCCTACGATTGTGTATGTTTCTTCTTCGCCTTCTGGAAGCTCAACAAATGTTACTGTTTTACCTAGAACTACAGCATCTGTTTCCTTGTCTTCCTGAATGATTTTCGCGTTGCGTACCATTTGCTCAAGAAGCGTGATACGGCCTTCCACGAATGCCTGCTCTTCTTTTGCAGAATCATACTCGGAGTTCTCGGAAAGGTCTCCGAAGCTACGTGCTATTTTAATACGTTCTACTACTTCTTTACGTCTTACGGATTTCAGGTTCTCTAATTCTTGTACAAGCTTGTCTTTCCCTGCTTGTGTCATTGGATATACTTTCTCTTGTGCCATGACTATTCACTCCTTCAAGTAATTGCATTCCCCAATTTACGTGTATCTATATGACAGCTTAGTCAAAAGCTTATGTAAATGTGGAAAAAGATGTACCCATTAATGGAATACATCGGCGTTCCTTCCACAATTGGAAAATTCTCTAGCTTCTCATATGTTATTACAAAATCTCTTTTTGTTCAAGAATTGTTTGAATTTTTGTTACCATCAGGTCGATGGCAACGTGATTTTGTCCACCTTCAGGGATAATGATATCTGCATATCTCTTCGTCGGTTCGATAAATTGATTATGCATCGGACGAACTACAGTTACATATTGTTCGATGACAGAATCAATGGTACGACCGCGTTCCTTGATATCTCGAAGCATGCGACGAATGATGCGGATATCGGCATCCGTGTCCACAAAAAGCTTTATATCCATTAAGTTACGCAAACGCTCGTCTTCTAATACCAAAATTCCTTCTACAATTATAACATCCTTTGGTTCTACTTCTATCACCTGGGATGATCTTGTATGAAGTGTGTAATCATAAACCGGTTTATTCACGGTATCATATTGTAATAAATTCTCAATATGTTCGATAAGCAGATCATTGTCGAATGCAAGTGGATGATCATAATTGGTTTTCAATCTCTCTTCCATTGGAACCTCTGCTTGATCTTTATAATAATAATCCTGTTCAAGCATCAGGATGGATTTCTCTGTAAAATGATCAAAAATTGCTTTTGTTACACTTGTTTTTCCCGAGCCAGAACCTCCGGCTACCCCGATTACGATCGGTTTCTTCCCCATTTTCTTACTGCCCCTTTCGCATCATGTTATTCTGATAGACCGGCTTTTTCACTTTGAATGTAACGATTTGTAAAGGGTGACGTGCTGCATCCAACTCATTGCCCTTTTCATCCCATATTTTCTCTATTTTTTGAGTGAAGTTTTCAATTTCTGGACCGAAAAACTCGACATCTTCACCAGGCTTGAAAAAGTTTCTCTGTTGCAATGTTACCATTTGCGTCTCCGTGTCGTAATCAAGTACTTGTCCTATAAAATCAAAGGCAGTCTTCTTGCTATGGTTACCAAACATCTGCTCTTTATACCCTGGAACACCTTCAAAGAACGCTGGTGCCGTTTCACGGTTTGCGCATTTATCAAGCTCTTCCAGCCATTCTTGCTTGATAACAAAGTTCTCTGGATCTGCACAATATGCATCTATCACTTTGCGGTAAACACTGACCACTGTTGCCACATAGTGGATCGATTTCATGCGTCCTTCAATTTTCAAGCTATCAATCCCAAGCTCTATCATTCTTGGAATAGATTCAATCAGCTTCAAATCCTTAGGGCTCATGGCGAATGGTGCATCTTTCTCAGCGAACAACGCCTTCTCTTCTCCATCTTTGAGTTCATACAGATCATAATCCCAACGACAGGATTGGCAGCAGCCACCCCGGTTGGAGTCCCTCGCTGTCATATGGTTACTTAATGTACAACGTCCGGAATAGGCGATACACATGGCACCATGGATGAACGTTTCAATCTCAATGTCCACCTTCTCTTTCATTTCACGGATCTCTTCTGCACTTGTTTCCCGTGCAAGGACGACACGTTCTAGTCCTTCCTCTTTCCAGAACTGAACAGCTTTCCAGTTGGACAAGGATTGCTGGGTGCTCAGGTGGACTTCAAGTTTCGGTGCCACTCTGCGGCAGGTCTCAATGATGAGCGGGTCGGCTACAATGATTCCGTGCACCCCTGCACCTTCAATACCGCGAAGATAATCATCAAGTCCGTCCATGTTTTCATTGTGAGCAAAAATATTGGTAGTAACATAAATTCGAGCTCCAAATTTATCTGCAAATTGTACACCTTCAGCCATTTCTTCGAAGGTAAAATTCCCAGCGTTTGAGCGAAGTCCGTATTCTTGGCCACCGATGAAAACTGCGTCTGCACCATATTGAACGGCAATCTTCAACTTTTCCAGATTACCAGCTGGAGCTAGCAACTCAGGCTTTTTCACGATAACACGTTTTCCATCAACAATTTTTGAAATCTTATCATTTACGTAGGTTGTCATTTAGGCTACCTCCTTTTCTGCTTAATAGACTGTTTCCTTAAAGAAGAATCCTGTATCCAACGGACGGTGTTCCTGTTGAAGTTCTTCCAGTTCAGCAAGAAGATCGTCTTTGATATCTTCATATTGCTCTCTATCTTTCACGCACAAATCTATCGCTTTACGATAACGCTTCGTCACTTCCACCATGTAACCTGGAGTTTGAAGAACTCCATCGATTTTGAAGCAATCCACTTCTGCATCAATCATCTCTTCCAACTCATCGATGATGCACATGTCATTCGGACTCATGATATGGGTCCCGTTTTCATCTTCATAGACCGGGTATTTGTTGTTCCGCTCTTTATCATGAAGAAGCATCGCTCTTTCTTTACCTTTTTCCACTTCCATCGTTTTCCCTTGATATTCGAAGTAATGGCCGATCAAGGAACGTTTGGACTGGAACATACAGGTCATGCCGTGGACCTGCACCTCAATTTCCACTTCCGCATTTCCCTTGATTTCCACAATGGAATCCATATTCAACTCACGGGCAAGAACGGCACGCTTTGAACCTTTTCTGCCCCAATAGTTACAGGTGTAATAATTGGTCGCGGTCGTTTCCGTGTTCCAGTGAAGCTTCATCTCAGGCGCCACTTCTTTTGCTGCCATCAATACGGCAGGATCTCCAAAGATTACGGCATCTGCTTTCACTTCCACCAGGAATTGCAGATAGTCTGACAGCTCTTCCACTTTTTCGTTATGAAAAAGGGCATTCATTGCCACATAGACTTTTTTATTCTGACCATGTGCAAGAGCAATCGCCTCTTTCACTTCATCTCTGCCAAACTCTCCTGCTAGACGCAGTCCATAACGTTGTTCGCCGATTACGAATGCGTCTGCACCAGCAGCAATCAGATCCTTCATATTTTCTATATTAATTGGAGTCACTAACAGTTCCGGTTTCTTCATCTTGTTTCACCTCTTTTTTTACTGATGGCAATTCCATCTCCGACCGGCATGATGGTGGTAATATAATTTGGGTGTTCCATCAACCATCTGTTATAGCAGTCGATTTTTTTCACCAGATTTCTTATTCTTTTCGGTTCAATCGCTTCATGGTTCTCAGCAACCAGTCCACGGAACAGTACATTATCTGTAATGATGACGCCTGCATCATCTAAAAGAGTCTCATACATCGTAAAAAAGCGCTCGTACTGCCCTTTAGCTGCATCAATGAAAATCAGATCGAACCGTCCTCGCTGTTGTACTTGCTCAAACACCTCAAGAGCATCCCCGAATATCAAATCAATCCGATTGTCCAGACTAGCTTCTGCAATATGCTGCTTTGCTTGCATATATCTATGTTCATCACGCTCGATTGTTACGATGGTCACATCCGGTATGGCCTGTGCCATGCGAATGGCAGAATAACCGATTGCTGCACCAATTTCAAGGATCCTCTTGGGTTGTGCCAGTCTTAAGAGCTGGAGCAATGTCTCCATTCCGACAAGGTCCATGATTGGAACATTATCCTCTTGTGCTAGCTTTTCCATTTTTGCAGTAATTTCGTTTCTTGGGGAGACGAGGGAATCAAGATAGGTAATCACTTTATTTTCATTGGCTTCCAAGGTAGGCAGCCTCCTTCTTCTAATTAAACAGGGGTAACCTGAATAACACCTCTAGATTTCCGTTCCAGGTGTTCGCTTTCCGCGGGACGGTGCTTGAGCCTCCTCGCTTCGCTGTGGGGTCTCAACCAACCGTTACACCCCCGCTGGAGTCTCACACCTTGCACTACAATCTTGAGGGGGAACGTTTACATATATCGACATACACATTTTAAGATAATTCATGCTCTCCATAAACAAAGAAAATAGAGGTGACCTCACAGGAGGAACCCTCTTTTTATGTTAATACTTTCAGTTCAAAACAACTCGATATATTTTATCACAAAAAAATGGGGAATGCGAATTAATTTCGCACCTCCCCTACAGCCACTAGCTGTTGTCTTGGTTCGTGATATATTGATTCTTATCGTTATTATGCTGTTCCAACGTTTCATTGAAGATTACTTTCCCGTCCGGAGTCGCCAAGAAATAGTAGTACTCCGTTTCTGCAGGGTGCATTGCCGCTTGCAAGGAGGATACTCCTGCATTGGCAATCGGACCAGGAGGGAGACCTTGATGCTTATAAGTATTATACGGAGAATCCACTTCCAGATGTTCATATAAAGTTCTCTCTTTATGTTCCCCTAGAGCATATAGAACTGTCGGATCGGTTTGAAGCGGCATTCCTACATCCATACGATTGTAAAAGACACTTGAGATGCTTTCACGATCCATTTGAACTGTGGCCTCCGCCTCAATTAGACTAGCCATTGTCAGCAATTGGTGTGGTGTAAAATCCCTGTTTGCCATACCGATTCGAACTTCATCGTCTTCTAAGATTTCCCCGGTTTTCTGGAGCATAACATCGACGACTTCTTCGGCAGTGGGATTTTCCACATAGAATGGATATGTTGCAGGGAACAGATAACCCTCCAATGCATACTTGATATCCTCATCCAGCACCTCTTCTGTCAAGACATTAGGATACTTTTCCATCATGCTTTCAATGAACTCCTTATCATTGACTGTTTCAAGGAAATCTTCTTCTTTTAAGCCGATTCTGTTCTCAAGGATAATAGCAATCTGTTCCAACTGTCGTCCTTCAGGGATGGTAATAGTGAATAGGACATCCTGTTGTACTTTCCCTTCCTTCAAGAAGCCGATGATTTCATCAAGATTCATGGAAGGGCTGAGTTCATACTCCCCTGCTTGAAATCCAGATTCATTTTTGAATTTCACATAGTAGCGGAAAGCTTTTCCGTTATGAATAATCCCGTTTTCTTCAAGGATACTTCCTATCGTGGTTGGAGATGATCCTATTGGGATATCTACCATTTTGGTTTCTGTTGCATCCTCACTTACAGGCTTTAACGCATTTTTTATATAGAAATATCCGCCACCGATAATGCCAGTCAAGGCAAGCATAAGAATGACAAACACGGTAAACACGATGCGGCGAACTATCTTCGCTTCAAAATGCTTCTCTTTCAACTTTTCTTGAATACTGTCTTTATTATTTTTCTCTGACAAAAAAAGCCCCCCTCTCGCACACCAATTAATTATACAACAAATCCATTGCGTTTTTGACAAAAAAACAAGCGATTTTGCTTTTCCGACACATTCCTACATCATATTTTACCATTTTTCACGAATAGCGCATTACTTTTGTCCTAATATTTTTGAATTTATTAGGTTATTTCACGTGATTTCATTTAGTAGTTTTACCATTTTCATCTATAATAGTAGTTATGGTATTATAAATTGTGGAGGTAGAATATGAAACTTACACTTTATACAGATTACTCGTTGAGAGTTTTATTATATTTAGCAAGTGCACCTGATGAAAACAGGCTGGTACAGATCAAGGATATTGCTGAGTCATATGGCATCTCCAAGAATCACCTGATGAAAGTTACGTTCCATCTAGGAAAACTCGGCTATGTAGATACAATACGAGGACGGAATGGTGGATTGAAGATGGCAGTACTGCCGGAAGAAGTAAACATAGGTAAATTAGTGCGACAGACTGAGGAAGACTTTCATATGGTCGAATGTTTCCAGGAGCATTCCTCCTGTGTCATCTCCCCTACTTGTAGACTGAAAGGGATCCTATATCAGGCACTTCAAGCATTCATTTCAGTGTTAGACCAATATACCTTGCAAGACTTGATTACAAACAGAGAACAGTTGACCTCCCTATTATTTCCTGAACAGGAGCATGGCGAGAAAAGCACATAAAAAAGGCTGTTTTCGCAAACTTTGTTGCTTTTTCGTATTTATAAACAAACCGCTATAATCCTTGCTGTCGTGCTCTTTTCCTGGCTATACAAGGTAGCTTGCATGCTAATTTTAGAGTTTGTAAGCTGTAAAAAGTCCAATTGACGACTTTTTACTCAGTGATAGCAACAATCTTTGAGAAAATAGCCTAAAAAAAGAGCAAACAGAATTTTTCTGCTTGCTCTCTTTTTTTACTCTTCTTCTTCCGCTAAGAAAGTGTTCAACATTTCTTCAATCATGTCCCACTCTTCATCCGTTTCAACAGGCTGAAGGTCGCCACCTTCTTCTGATTCGCTAGGCACGAAGCTTGATGCATGGATTTCAATGTCATCCTGGTCATCATTTTCTGCTCCTACCGGATAGTATAGTACATATGACTTTCCAAACTCTTCTGAGTCAAATGTGAAAAGCACTTCACATAACTGTTCGTTCCCGTTTTCGTCTACTACTGTAATATTTTGTTCTCCGTGTTCCATTTTGCTCACCTCTAATTTATTGTTGGCTGTCTAAATACCCTTGTAAAATAACAGCTGCAGCCATTTTGTCGATTACTAGCTTTCTCTTTTTTCTACTTACGTCAGCAGAGAGGAGAATCCTTTCTGCTGCTACAGTAGAAAGTCGTTCATCCCAATAGATGACAGGCAGTCCCGTTTTGGCAGTCAGCTTTTCACCGTAGTGCTTGCTTGCTTCTCCCCTTGGACCTATGGAACCGTTCATGTTCTTGGGTAATCCAATTACCACTTTTTCAGGCTTGTATTCTGCGATAATTTGCTTCAATCGCTTAAAGCCCAGATTTTTTACTGCTTCATCAATTTTTATCGTTTCCAAACCTTGTGCCGTCCATCCCATTTCATCACTGACGGCGACACCGACAGTTTTGGATCCGACGTCTAAGCCCAAAATGCGCATGTACTACTCCTTGCGGTGCTGTTCTAAGTAAGACTTCACCAATTCTTCAATTAGCTCGTCCCTTTCAATTTTCCGAATAAGCGTTCTTGCGTCTTTATGACGAGGAATATATGCCGGGTCGCCGGACAGCAGGTAACCGACAATCTGATTGATCGGATTGTACCCTTTTTCCTGCAGTGCTTCATATACCGTTATTAATACGTCATCAACATTAGCATCCAATGCATCTTCCGCAAAGTTAAACTTCATTGTTTTGTCAAAGGAGCTCATCATTTGCACCTCTCTCTTAGACTTCATTTTTTCTATCTGCTTGTAAATTGTTACCTTTATTGTACACCAAATGTCGGCAATGTTAAACGGATTTTATCCAATCTTCAACAGATTGTAATGCAGAATCGACCTGTTCCGGGTTTTTTCCGCCCGCTTGTGCCATATCAGGTCGACCACCGCCGCCGCCACCGCAGCGTGTAGCCACTTCTTTGACAACCTTGCCGGCATGGTAACCTTTTTCAATCAAATCTTTTGTTACACCTGCAGAAATGTTCACTTTCCCATCTTGGACACTTGCAAGTACTATGATACCAGAACCAAGCTTATTTTTTAAATCATCCACCATGGTACGCAGGTTATTCATGTCCGTACCTGCCACTTTGCTCACAAGCATTGTCACACCGTTCACTTCTTTTGCTTTGGATGATAAGCTGGATGCTTCGATATTACCTAGCTTGGAAGCTAGGGATTGGTTTTCCCTTTGCAACTCTTTAATGTCTGCCAAAAGGACATCAATTCGTGAACCAATTTCCTGAGGTTTTGTTTTAAGTTTAGCGGCAGCTTCTTTCAATAACTGCACCTGATCGTTCAGCAGACGGTATGCCCCTTCACCAGTCACTGCTTCCATTCTGCGGGTTCCTGCACCAATACCTGACTCGGAGACGATTTTGAACAGTCCAATTTCAGACGTATTAGGTACATGACAGCCCCCACAAAGCTCCAGGCTGTAATCGGCAACTTGAACGACGCGAACAATATCCCCGTACTTTTCACCGAATAGTGCCATTGCACCCATCGCTTTTGCTTCTGTAATAGATTTGTTTTCAATGATCACATTCAAACTCGCCCAAATCTTTTCGTTGACGATCGCTTCGATTTTTTCGATTTCTTCCTGGGTCACCTGACCAAAGTGGGAGAAGTCGAAACGAAGGCGGTCGGCAGTAACCTGGGAGCCGGCTTGGTTGACATGTGTTCCAAGTACATCCTTTAATGCTTGATGCAGAATATGTGTAGCAGTGTGATTTTTGATGATCTGAGCGCGGTTTTTTGCATGTACTTCTGCTTTAACCGTTTGTTCCCTGTTCAGCACACCTTCTTCCACAACAATAGTGTGTAAATTTTGGCCGTTAGGAGCTTTTTGAACATCCTTCACAAATCCTCTGCCGGATTCAGTCACAATATACCCGTGATCTGCAATCTGTCCACCGCTCTCGGCATAAAAAGGTGTCTCTGCCAAAATGACCTGAACCTCATCACCGGTTACGGCTGAATCTGCCAACTCCCCTTTTTTTACAATAACAGAAAGGGTCGTTTCTGCAGTTAGCTGGTCATACCCGATAAAGCTGCTTTCAGAACGGATCTCACCAAGTACTCCGGATTGCACCTGCATGGAGCTTGAATCCTGACGAGCGGAACGAGCGCGATCACGCTGTTCTTCCATCTCTTTTTCAAAACCTTCGTGATCAAGAGACATGCCCTGTTCTTCCACATACTCTTCTGTTAGTTCGACCGGAAATCCGTACGTATCATAAAGACGGAATGCGTCTGCACCGGAAACCACTGTTTTGCCTTCTTCTTTCGCTTTTGCAATAACGGTGGAAAGGATAGCTAAGCCATCATTCAGAGTTTCATGGAAACGCTCTTCTTCTGTTTTCATTACACGCTGGATGAAATCCTGCTTTTCTTTTACCTCCGGATAGAAATCGATCATGATTTCAGCTACAACTGGTACTAGCTCGTACATAAATGGACGGTTGATACCAAGTTGTTTTGCATAGCGGACCGCTCTTCTCAATAGACGGCGCAATACATAGCCACGACCTTCATTGGAAGGAAGAGCTCCGTCACCGACTGCAAATGTGACAGTACGGATATGGTCTGCAACCACTTTAAATGCAACATCCTTTTCTATGTCTGTTCTGTATTTTTCACCAGAAACATTTTCAGTCGCCTCGATAATTGGAATGAACAGGTCCGTATCAAAGTTAGTCGGCACATCCTGGATGACGGAGACCATGCGCTCTAAGCCCATTCCTGTATCTATATTTTTCTTCGGAAGTGGAGTGTAGGTATGATCAGGATTATGGTTGAACTCGGAGAATACCAGGTTCCAAATTTCGAGGTAGCGTTCGTTTTCGCCTCCAGGATATAGTTCCGGATCATTCTCGTCGTTACCGTAGCTTTCACCGCGGTCATAGAAAATCTCGGTATTTGGTCCACTTGGGCCTTCTCCTATATCCCAGAAGTTACCCTCAAGACGGATGATTCTTTCTGCCGGAACACCAATCACTTCATTCCAATACTGATAAGCCTCTTCATCTTCAGGATGGATGGTGACAGAAAGTTTTTCCGGATCAAAGCCAATCCATTTTTCACTTGTAAGAAACTCCCAAGCCCAGTCGATTGCTTCTTTCTTGAAGTATTCTCCAATGGAGAAGTTACCGAGCATTTCAAAAAAAGTGTGATGACGGGCAGTTTTGCCGACGTTTTCGATATCATTTGTACGTATGGATTTTTGTGCGTTGCAAATTCGAGGATTTGCCGGGATGACACGTCCATCAAAGTATTTTTTCAATGTCGCCACACCACTATTGATCCATAAAAGGGATGGATCTTCGTGTGGGACAAGCGATGCGCTAGGCTCTACTGCATGTCCTTTTTCTTTAAAGAAGTCTAGGAACATTTGGCGCACTTGAGCGGATGTTAGGTGTTTCATGTGATTTTCCTCCTTTAAATGTTACTGTCAATACTCCTGTTTCCTTTCGTTCCAGGAAAACAAAAAACTCCCGTCCCTAAAAACAGGGACGAGAGTGTTCTCGCGGTACCACCCTGATTATGACAGAAAAACTCCATCATCTCTCAGATTGCATTAACGGTGCAAACCGGCAGGATTTTACCCTGCTCTCCGGATTAGCTTTCCCTTATCCTTCACCCTGGAATTCTTTCAGCCATGGAATTCCTCTCTATCCGAGCAATGCTCATCAGGATGGACTATAAGGTACTCAGATCCTTCTTTGAATTAATGTATGTAGCTATTATGCTTCGATTATATGCAACAGAAAGACCGTTGTCAATGTTTGATGAAATGGGCGGTTAGATGAGTCAACGTAACTTTTAAAACGGCAAATACCGGCACCGCCAAAATCAATCCTACAACCCCCGCCACCTCTCCTCCAATCAAGAGTGCCAAAATGATGAATACCGGATGGATATGCAGACTCTTACCAACAATTAGTGGAGATAAAATGTTCCCTTCTACAAACTGTAAGCCGAATATAATAATGATGACGAGAAAGACCATTTTCATTGAAATAGTTGCAGCGATGATTACTGCGGGAAATGCACCGATAATCGGTCCAAAATAAGGGATGATATTGGTGATCCCGATAATCACACCAAGCACCAAGGGATATTTCATTCCACTCAACCAAAGACAAGCCGTTGCCAAAAAACCAATGATTAAACAGACAGTCAGCTGCCCTCTTATATAGCTGCCCAGAGAGATATCGACATCTTTTAAAAATGCCAATCCTGGTTCACGCCATTTTCTCGGGGTAAGATACCAGACCGTTTTCTTCACCTGATCATAATCCTTCAACAGGTAAAACACAATGAAAGGGATGACAATCAAGATGAAAAAGGAATTTAACAGCCCCTTCAATCCCGCTACGACCCTTGTCATAAGGTTAGAAAGCATCTCTTCGAATTCACTAAAGGTCTTATCCACCCTTTCATGAATCCCCTCCGGCCAACTGGAAGTGGAGCTATGAATCTGCTTAATCCAACCACTATAAGTTTGAGCCAGACGTGGAAAATTATCTGAAAGCTCCCACATCTGGTCAATGATGACAGGTATCCCTTTATAGGATATGAAACCGATTCCACCAAAAAACAGAAGGTATATCAGAAGAATGGCGATAGGTCTAGGCATTCCCCTGTTATGTGTGTATTCTACAACCGGGTGCAAAAGATATGTAATAAAAATACTGATAAAAAATGGGATACTTATAATAAACAAAACCCTCAGAACCGGTCCCCATAACGGGCTCAGCTTCATGAAGACATACAAAATGATCATAACGAGTAGAAGTGTACCTAGGCGTAACAGCCATTTCTTCTGATTTTCCAAGGGAAACGCCTCCTACTCGTTATTCTCTATATAGTTATACGTATTTATACGGGCATTTTACTTCAAGTCAGAAATAGAATCCACAACCGTCATAATGATAAACTGAAGGTCTTCATCACTAATCGACAGGGGTGGTGAAAGGGTCAGCACATTATTGAATCCAGCTACAGTCGCCCCGTTTTTTCCCACTATCAGGCCTTTCTTTTTACATGAAGCAATGACCTCATTTATTTTCTCGATTTCGATTGGTTCTTTCGTATCCTTATTTTTAACAAGTTCCAATCCGACAAGCAGCCCTTTTCCACGCACATCACCCACATATGGATTAGCTGATAATCGTGATCTGAGCTCACTCAAAAGGACTGCTCCTTTTTCTGCCGAACGCTCTATCAGCTTTTCATTCTCCATGATTTCAAGATTTTTTAATGCAAGTGCACAAGAAGCAGGGCTACCACCGAAAGTGTTGACATGGCGCAGATAGTCGTACTCTTCCGACCCTTTGAATTGTTCATAGATTTCCTTTTTTACCGCTGTGACTGATAGCGGAAGGTATGCGCTAGTGATACCTTTAGCCATTGTTATGATGTCAGGTTTTACGCCATAATTCATGAACCCGAATGGCTTCCCTGTTCTTCCGAAACCACAGATTACTTCATCAACAATCAAAAGTGCCCCATGTTTTTTGCAAATTTCAGCGACAGCCCCCATATAATTTTCAGGCGGGGTTAATATTCCTCCTCCTGTTATAATAGGTTCCATTATCATCGCAGCAATCGTTTCACTGAGCTCCCAGGTCATGACCTGATCTACATCTTTTACGCATCGCATTTTCATGGGATCTTCCGTTTGGGCATCCTCCATTCTATATGTGTCAGGTGGTGGAATGTGCACAAAACCAGGTGCCAATGGCTCATATTTGTATTTGCGTTGCGCCTGTCCTGTGGCGGCAAGGGACCCCATTGTATTTCCGTGATACGAACGGTATCTTGAAACGATTTTATAGCGGTTGGCATCACCACGCTGGGCATGGTACTGCCTCGCTATCTTAAAGGCTGTTTCATTCGCTTCCGATCCACTGTTGGAAAAAAAGATTACATATTCCTCCCCTAGCCACTCGTTCAGCTTTTCGGCAAGCTTGATGGCAGGAACATGGCTTTGTGTTAAAGGAAAGTAAGCTAGTTCTTTCAGCTGTTCATACGCCGCTTCTGCAAGTTCTGTTCTTCCATAACCGACATTCACACACCAAAGGCCTGACATGCCATCCAAATAACGGTTCCCGTCAATATCTGTCACCCACGCCCCTTTGGCCTCTTTTACCACCATCGTGGAAGTTGGGCTGTAAGGCTTCATGGAGTGCCACACATAGCGATCATCCAGACCCAACAAGTTGTGTTCTTGCGTTTGATTTATTTTCGCCATCCGATACACCCTTTCCATCTTAAAGGATTTTGGAAAACGCTAATGCCGCTGTTGATTTCCGCACAGGGCTTCGCTTTCCACGGGGCGCTTGCGGAGCCTCCTCGGCAAGCCTGCGGGGTCTCCTCTAAGCGCTACCTCCCGTAGGAGTCTTCGCCCTGTGCTCCAATCAACAGCTGGGATATCCTATTAACTAATCCTTATTTCAAAAATCGAATCTTGATGTAATCATTTTTTTACGGGTGAAGAAATTCACTCCGTCTTTTCCGTTTACATGGAGATCTCCGTAGAAGGAATCCTTCCAACCCGAAAATGGGAAGAATGCCATGGTTGCAGGCACACCTACATTCACACCGATCATGCCAGCGTCAGCCTCTTCCCTGAACTGGCGAACAGCTTTGGCGTCTTTGGTGTAGATGGTGGCACCATTTCCGAAACGTGATTTCTCTATATGGGACAATGCCTCATCAAGATCTTTTGCCCGCAAAAGGCTAAGGACAGGTGCGAAGATCTCTTCCTTGGCGATTGTCATTTCTGGCGTCACATGGTCAAATATGGTTGGGCCAAGATAATTCCCTTCTGTCATCTCCTCCATTTCCTTCCGTCCATCCCTGATCAGGGAAGCTCCTTCTGTAACACCCTGCTTGATATATCCCAGCACTTTTTCACGATGGCTTTCACGAATGACAGGCGTCAGCAATACTTCCTCGTCCATTCCGTTTCCGATTGTCAAAGAGTTTGCCTTATTTTTCAATTCTTCTACAAATTGGTCATTATCACCGACAACTACCACTGCGCTGCATGCCATACAGCGTTGTCCTGCGCTTCCGAAAGCCGAAGTCAGGATATGCTGGGCTGCTTTCTCCAGGTTTGCATCCTGCATGACCACATGGTGGTTTTTCGCTCCAGATAGCGCCTGGACACGCTTGCCATTTTTCGCCGCTGTCTCATACACGTATTTAGCAACAGGCTGGGAACCCACAAATGAGATTGCTTTGACATCCTCATGATCTAGCAGGCCATTTACCACATCATGCGCCCCATGAACGATATTCAACACCCCATCAGGCGCTCCGGCTTCTGAAAACAGCTCCACCAAACGATTAGCCAGCATAGGAGTGCGTTCTGAAGGCTTCAGGACAAATGTATTTCCGCACGCAATTGCAAGAGGGAACATCCATAGCGGAACCATCATCGGAAAGTTGAACGGCGTAATGCCCCCCACCACTCCCAGTGGATAACGGTACATGCTGGAGTCAATATCTTCTGCAATGTTGGATAAGGTTTCCCCCATCATCAATGTTGGGGCCCCAGCTGCAAACTCCACACATTCCAAGCCTCTTTGAACTTCTCCATGTGCTTCTTTGAAGGCTTTTCCGTTTTCGAGCACGATGAGTTTTGCCAATTCATCATGATTTTCCGTCAGCAGGTGGTGGTAGGCATACATAATGCGAGCGCGCTTTGGGACGGGAGTATTTTTCCACGTTTGAAAAGCGGACTTTGCTGCCTTAACCGCTTCCTGTACATCTTCTTTTGTAGAGATTGGGACCTTCGCCAAGCATTCCTTTGTCGCAGGGTTGATTACTTCCATCTGTTCCGACCCTTTGGAATTCACCCATTTTCCATCTATAAAATTCTGCAAAACTGCTGTTTCTTTTGAAGTGACTGTCATGTTTTTGTCCTCCTCATTCATTTAAAGAATTTTTAGAACTTATGACTATTATCTGACAAAATAGAAAGGCTTTCATTAGACAAAATGTAAAATGGATAAGGTGTTGGCCATGACATTATGGAAGAACGAAAAAATGGCAGGAACTCCATATGGAACTCCTGCCTCTTTGCAAATCATTTATAATGAGAATGTTTTGCTATCACCGTCCAAGTATGCATTCGTTGTATTGAGATACTCATAGATCATGACCATAAATTCAATTACAAGCCTTTTTTCAGAGATCATAAAATCCTCTCCAAGTAAGTTCTCAAGCTTTTGAATGCGGTGATAGAGAGTTTGTCTAACAATGTAGAGCCTGCTTGCCGTCTCTTTCTTGGACCCGTTGCAGGCTAAATAGATTTTCAAGGTCTCTAGCAATTTGCCATTATGCTTTTCATCATAGTCAATGACTGGCTGCAAATACTCCATGACAAAATCACGAAGATCATGATGCTTTTGCATAAACGAAATCAATCGGTAGATGTGAAGATCTTCAAATAAGGAGAAGTGCTCACCTTTTAACAACTGTTCCTGTATTTGCATTGCCTCTCGGGAAGATTGATAGCTTCTGGATATCTGATCTAGCGGCTGAACATATTTTCCTACTGCGAATCTGAGCGAAGGGAGACCTTTTTTGTCCTTTTGTTTGTCCATTAGAACCGATGCGCCCTCTGTCAGACGTTCCTTCCACCCTCTCTCCTCACGTCTGTTGATCAATATGACGGTCAACGTATTTTTCATTTCTGTAAAAAACACAGAAAACCCCTGTTGTTCAAAAACGGAGCGAAATAAAAGGGTAAGATACGTTTTATCCAAGGTCGGGGCTTGCTGGTTCCTCTTTTTACATAAAAGGACGACTCCTCCTTTATGAAAAACCGCCTCGTTCCTTCCCAGGAAATCCCTGATGGACTCCTTGCTTTGTCCGCCTTCTAGCCAGCTACGCAGCCACTCACTTTCTTCCAATCTTCTCTTTTCCTCCACATAAAGCCCTCTTAAGATATGTTGGGCAAGAGCTGTAACAGTACGGTCCAAAAGAAGATGATCGAACTCGCTCAAGGTACGATCCTTTGAAAGGATGTGTATGACTCCATGCTGTTTATCCAAAACCTGCACGGACTCCTGCAGACATTTTTCCGTTTGCTGAGGGGATTTCAGTGAGCAAAGGACGGCTTTCCTTTCATGTATGGGGACATCAGGAATAAAGAACTTTTCCTGATTGCCATTCTCGTATATGATCTGAGTCTCCAAATGTTCTTGAAGATAGGCCAGTATTTCTAGTTCATGGGTAATGGTCAATAGTTTCTTGTTCAAGGTCTGAGAGTAGCTTTCCAGTTGAGAAATCATCTGATATTGTTGATTGATTAACACAGAGTGAATATCTTGCGTAATATCTACAAATGACACTTCTTGATGAAAGAGGATGAGAGGGAATTGTTGTGTATCGGCTAAATCTATAATTTCCTGTGGGATGGTGGGGATGTAGGTTCCTTTTTCAATACATAATCCTGCAGCTTGGCAGTTTATAAGCTGTTGGACGAAAGAACGGAATTTATCAATCTCCCCTCCAAAGGATACGCCGGTTGAGAGAATGAGTTCTTGTCCGTTCAGCAGCTTTTCAATATTAGTTATTTCCACAACATGAACCCACTTCACTTGGCGGTGCATCCCTTGCTTACCCGCCATTACTTCCGCCTTTTCAAACTGTTTACGGTTCATGATTTCCTGTAAGGATAACATTGTCTTCATTCATTCACCTCTTTATTGGCCTAAAATAAGACTAGATCCTAATCTCATACTTTATTATAACCTAAGAACACCGTCTATTTAACTAAAAATTCTGACAAAATAAAACAAAAGGTGACATGTTCAGCTGTAGCCAACATGTCACCTTATCACTTTGGGATTTCGAACCTAGTTATTAATCGGAAAATTAAGTTGAATTTCTTGAACCATTTCCTGGAACTCACCTTCATCATTAAAGTCACTTGAATCCCAGTTCTCCAGAATCCAATTTACCAGTTCTTCCGGGGAATTAAAAAATTCTCCACTTGAATCCGCTTTGCGGATCGTGAACCTGTTATTGTCCTCGTCAATGGTCACCTCGCAAGGGTAGGCACTTGCTTTACATTTCAATTGATATTCCATAAATAGAAAACTCCTTTCACAATGCAGTTTACATGATTTTATTCTAACCATATTCAAACTATGAGGGTTTTGTTAATTTTCCTGCCGCTGCTGTTTGATTAAAAGGGAAGCAAAATACTTCCTTGAATCTGCATGTTTTATGTGTAGAGTTTCTTCATGAGGAATGTCTTTATTTTCAGCGTCCATTTCCAGAACAAGAAATGCCCCCTCTAAGTTCTCTTCTACATTCTTGATTCGGAACCCTTTATTTATAAAAAAATCTATCTTATCTTTTTCAGCAATATATTGTTGATAATCACTCAAAAATATTCCTCCTCTCTATTATCAACTCGAAAGCTCTTTTGGTTCTTCGTACGCTTCGGCCTCATCCTTAATGATCCAATCCCTTCCGACCGTTATTCCTAAATACTTCTCATCATCAGGGTCTTCGATTTCAGCCTGTTGATACTTTTTGAAATACCAATATTTTGCTAGGATGTAATACAATCCTCCACCTACAACAAATCCGACAATAAAAGAATAGTTGGCCAGAAAATATGCTGCCCCTCCACCGACGAACCAGGCGATGAATCCTGCGACATTAAACCCCTTCGTGTATTTGAACTGGCCATTGTCCTCATACAGATCGTGTACATTCACTCTTCGTTTCCTCAATAAATAATAATCTGCAAACAATATCCCTACAATGGCAGATAGGATTCCACCTACAATCAATAGGATCGGAATCAATATGTCAAACAGGTTCCACGGTTGAACCACCGACCCAACAATCCCTGCAATCACAACCCCAGCCCAGAATGGCACCTTTGGCCCTCCCACATTCGAGAAAATCGTCGCAGCGGGAATGAGGTTCGCCGATGCATTGGTAGACCACTGCGCAAAAATGATCATCAGTAGTAAAACTCCAAGAATGATACCGGATGATGCTGCTTGCTGCAAGGCCACAACTGGATCATAGTTTGATACCGCGATATAGGAAACGCCCCCGATAGCTACCATAAATGTTTGAGTAAGCGGCAAGGCGATTACACTTCCTACAATGCTTGATTTGTTGCGTTTCAACCAATTCCTTTCGTACTTAGGAGCCTTGATGAATCGGGAAATAGAAGGAATGTCAGCAGCCAATGTTGCCCAGAACCCCATATTACTGAAGATGACGATAAGAAAAGCCGTTACCGCCGCTCCACCTGTTACAGGACTTTCAATCCACGACCATACATCTCTACCCTGCTCCAACGCTTTTTCCGAAAGCGTCGTGTACATCCAGGCAGAAATGATGATGATGATCGGTGCAGCAAGATCTGCAAACCGTTCAACTGCTTTGATTCCAAGTGCCGTATTTAAGAGCTGAACTGCCGCAAAAATCAGGAAGCAGACAAACCAGTTGTCAAAACCGGTCAATGTAAAAAGGATGGCATTCATTGCAGTGGCACCGAAGAACGTATTGATACCAAACCAGAAAGAAGCAGCCAATCCACGGATAATGGAAGGGATATGGGTCCCTATCGTACCGAATGGCGCACGCATATATACAGGAAAAGAGAGCCCGTGTTCAATGCCTATGTCCCCTGTAATGGTCATGAACAAACCAATGGCTATACTTCCAATAATGGTCGCAACAATAACCCAACCTAAGGATAAACTCTGAACACCTGCTCCTCCAATAGCAAATGCGGCAAGTACTACTGCCATTCCAACCCACATGACTGCAAAACCTAATGTGCCAATTTTTCTGTTTGAATGTGAAATCGGCAAAAGGTCAGGTGATTTTAAATAGCTTTCTTTCTTCTTCATCTCAACACCCCCAATAATTTAATATAAGAAGGCAAGCTTAAAAATAGTTTAGGGTTTCGTTTAACTCCTATAGATTTCCGTTCCGGGTGTTCGCTTTCCGCGGGGCGGTGCTTGAGCCTCCTCGGCTGCGCCTGCGGGGTCTCAAGTCTACCGCTACCTCCCGCCGGAGTCTCTCACCTGCACTGCAATCTATAGGGGGATTAACACTAGAATTAAAGTTTGGGTTAAAAATGCTTTTTGATACAACAAATGCTTGACCTAAAGAGATTATGTAGGTCAAGCATACGGAGGTTGGCAGAATGCAGTACTTTAAGATTGGTAGTTTAAATGGACAGCGTCTCGTTCTGTTTTAATTGGGTTGTCGCTCCATACTTATTTCGTTTGATGTATTGACCACTTCCTGCCTTGCCGACAAATTGCTTATCACGGACGACAAATTCCCCTCGAACCAATACGGATACTGGCTCGCCAGTTACTTTCATTCCTTCAAAGGCATTATAATCAACGGCCATGTGGTGGGTAGATGCTGAGATGGTGCGCTCTTGGTTCGGGTCAAATATGACTATGTCCGCATCTGCACCAACAGATATGGTTCCTTTCTTCGGAAACATCCCGAAGAGTTTCGCTACACGAGTGGATACAATATCCACGAATTGATTGATGGATATGCGTCCCTTTTTAACCCCCTCCGAGAACAGGATGCTTACCCTGTCTTCAATCATCGGCCCACCATTCGGTATCTTCGTAAAGTCCCCTTTTCCAAGACTTTTTTGACCGTTAAAGTCAAATGAGCATTGATCAGATCCGAGTGTTTGAAGCTGACCGCTTTTTAGTGCATTCCATAATACTTCCTGGTGCCACTTTTCACGCAATGGCGGCGACCAGACATATTTCGCACCTTCGAAGTTCGGTTTTTCCAAATAGCTTTGATCCAAGGCCAGGTATTGAGGGCAGGTTTCTCCCCAGATCTCAACCCCTTTGTTTCTTGCCTCTGCAATCTTTTCTACCGCCTCTGCACAGGATACGTGGACTACATAGAGCTGGGAATCAGCAAGGGAGGTGAGCTGTGCAGCCCTTCCAGTTGCTTCCCCTTCCACCTCTGGAGGTCTTGTAAGCGCATGGTAAATCGGATCAGTATTGCCTTTTTCCAAAGCTTCCTTCGTGAGATAATCAATTACATCCCCGTTTTCTGCATGAACCATGACAAGGGCACCAAGCTCCTTGGCAGCCTTTAGTGTATGGAACAATGTAGCATCGTCCGCCTGGAATACATTTTTATAGGCCATGAACACTTTAAAAGAGGTGATACCTTCCTTTTCTATGACTTTTGGAAGCTCATTCAGAACGTTTTCATTCATTTCTCCGATCATCAAATGGAAGCTGTAATCAATGACCGCTTTGTCTTTCGACTTGTCGTGCCATGTCTGAATGGCATTTTGGAGAGGCTTGCCTTTATCCGTCAGGCAGAAATCGATAACAGTAGTCGTTCCGCCAAAAGCGGCCGCCATTGTTCCACTTTCGAAATCATCCTTTGTAACGGTTCCTCCAAATGGCATATCCAAATGAGTGTGCGGATCGATAGCGCCAGGGAAGATGTAGCACCCTTTCGCATCAATTACTTCTGCATCAGTCGATGAAAGATTGAGGCCTATAGAGGAAATTGTTTCGCCATCAATCAATATATCCGCTTCGTACTGGTCGCTTGCCGTCACGATTATTCCATTCTTTATTAGCTTTTTTATTGCCATTTTTATTACTTCCCCCTTTATTTAACCGTATCCACTTCACATTGCTTCAATAATCCAAGTGCGGTCTGTCGGTCATTCCATGTCATCGGCGGCTGTTCATGCGGAGGTTCTACCATGGTAATGGCATCTTCCACCGGACATACAATGGAGCACAAGTTACAGCCTACACAATCCTCTTCTCTTACCTGTAAATAGGATTTTCCTGAAGAGTCCTTCAGCATATCGATACATTGGTGAGATGTATCTTCACAGGCGATATGGCACTTATTACAGTTGATACAGGTATCCTGATTGATTCTTGCCACAATCTTGTAGTTCAGATCGAGATTGCCCCAATCGGAATATTTAGGGACTGATTTTCCAACAAGGTCCATGACTCTTGCAATCCCTTTTTCATCCAGGTAATTGTTCAGTCCATCGAGCATATCTTCCACAATGCGGAAACCATGGTGCATGGCTGCTGTACAGATTTGAACACCTGTCGCACCCATCAGCATAAATTCCACTGCATTCTGCCAGTTCGATACTCCACCCATTCCTGAAATAGGAACATTGACTCTAGGGTTTCTTGCGCATTCCCCGACCATGTTTAGTGCTATCGGTTTTACAGCAGGTCCACAATACCCGCCATGTGCGCCTTTTCCGCCAACATGCGGAACTGTATTCCAGCTATCGAGATCAACACCAGCCAGACTGTTGATGGTATTGATCATACTGACAGCATCTGCTCCACCTCTTACAGCAGCCTCAGCTGTCACAGTGATATCCGTAATATTAGGAGTAAGCTTTACAATAACTGGGGTTTTTGCTGCTTCTTTTGCCCAATATGTCTGCTTTTCGACAAGGTCTGGAACTTGGCCTGAAGCGGATCCCATCCCGCGTTCTGCCATTCCATGTGGACAGCCGAAATTCAATTCCAGTCCATCGACTCCCACCGCTTCCACTTTTTTGACAATTTCATGCCATTTCTCCTGTTTCGGTTCCACCATCAAAGACGCAATTACCGCTCTATCCGGAAATCTCTTTTTGGTTTCCTCGATTTCCCTTAGGTTTACTTCCAAGGGTCTGTCCGTAATAAGCTCAATATTATTGAAACCTGCTACTCGCTGCCCGTTGAAACTAACAGCAGCAAACCGGGATGATACATTGATGATTGGATCTCCAAGCGTTTTCCAAACAGCCCCTCCCCAGCCTGCTTCAAATGCCCGTTGCACCTGATACCCGGAGTTGGTCGGTGGTGCGGAAGCCAGCCAAAACGGGTTTGGAGCTTTTATACCTGCCAAATTTATCGAAAGATCTGCCAATGCTTTCCCCCCTCACAAAGTTTGTTATGCCGTTTCTATTCTGCTTTTTACCAATTTTTCATAAAGTGCATAGGCAGTTAACTTGCCTTGTTCAGCGGCGGTTACCACCATCGCCTCGCCCTGACCTTTTCCGAACACGACATCTCCACATGCAAACACCTTTTCATGTGATGTCTGATGTGTGGTCGGGTCTATTTTTACAACCCCTCCATCATGGAAAAGGCCGAACTGTTCAATCAGATTTGTGTATCTCGTCTGCCCGATAGCTTTAATGACTGCATCCACCTGTAATGTGAATTCTGAACCTTCCACCTTTACAGGTCTTCTTCTGCCATCCGCATCAGGACTGGCAAGCTCCATCTTCACACATTCAATGGCCGTGACCTCGCCCTTTTCATTTCCAATAATTCGGTTTGGTGCAGTCAGCCAACGGAATTCAACCCCATCCTGTTTGGCGAACTCATACTCAAAATCGTAAGCTGTCATCTCTTCCTGCGTTCTGCGATAAAGAATTTTCACATTCTCTGCACCAAGCCTCACAGAACAGGTTGCACCATCTATCGCGGTATTTCCTGCGCCAATCACCACCACATTTTTTCCAAGGAATTTATCTGTAATGGCATTCGTTTTGGTTTCTTTGACGAATTCGATTGCGTCATAGACTCCATTCAGGTCCTCCCCATCTATTCCAAGCATCGGTACACTTGCCATTCCAATTGCTAAAATGACCCCGTCGTAATGGGAAAGAATCTCCTCTACGGATATGTCCTCTCCTACTCTTGTACTTGTACGGATTTCCACATCCAAGCTTCTTACCTGGTCCACTTCCCAATAGGAAACACGTTTTGGAAGACGAAATGACACAATACCATACGTATTCAGCCCACCGGCTTCCTTCTCGGCTTCAAAGATCGTTACTTGAAATCCGAGCAGCGCAAGTTCCCTCGCTGCAGAAAGTCCTGCTGGTCCACCACCCACAATCGCCACTTTTTTACCATTGGATTTACCTTTTTCGAAAAGTGTCTGGTCGTTCCGGATAGCCCAATCAGTTGCATATCTCTGGAGATCGCCAATGACAATCGGTTTTGTATGATGATTCAGGACGCATGCTCCTTCACACAACTCCTCTGTTGGACACACACGTGAACAGCTTGCACCTACCGGATTGGCGCTCATTATCGTTTTCGCGGAGCCCTTCAGATTTCCTGATGCTATCTTTTTGATAAAAGAAGGAATGTCTATACTTGTTGGACATGCCACAATGCATGGTGCATCATAGCAGTATAAACATCGGTTCGCCTCTTCCACCGCTTCCCTGTCTGTCAATCCTGGCTTGGTTTCAAAAAAGTTCACTGCCAAATTTTCAAAATCGATTCGTTTCGTTGCCCCTTTCACATACCCACTCTCCTTTTTTGCAGACTCGCAAGAAAAAAGGTAACCCAAATCGACGGATGTGCCCAATATTCTATACAGGAATCAGGTTCACAAACTACGAATGAGTTACCCTTGACCTTTACGGTAGGCTCTTTTCTCAAAGATTGTTGCTATTCACTAGAAAAATGTCGGCAATTGGACTTTTTACCAAGAAAAGTCGGCCTTTGGATTTTTCACAGCTTATCTAATCTAAAATAAGCTTGCAGTCTATTCCTTACAGCCGGGAAAAGAGCACGACAGCAAGGAATAAAACGGTTGGTTTATTAATACGAAAAGGAATAAAGTTTACGAAAACAGCCTTAAGGTAAAAGTGCTGTCATTTCTTCATATGTTTCAGGTCTTCTGTCACGGTAAAACTGCCATACATCTCTCACTTCACGGATTAATTTCTTGTTCATCTCACCAATGATAACTTCATCTTGATCTCTGCTTCCGATGGAAACGAAAGATCCTCTCGGGTCCACAAGATAGGACTGTCCATAAAATTCCCCCATTTTCCAAGGGCCTTCGACACCAACCCTGTTGATGGCTCCAACGTAATATCCGTTTGCTACTGCATGTGCAGGCTGTTCAAGCTTCCACAGATATTCGGAAAGTCCAGCCACCGTTGCGGAAGGATTAAATACAATCTCCGCACCTTTTAGTCCCAGCAAACGTGCCCCTTCCGGAAAATGGCGGTCATAACATATGTACACGCCAACTTTTGCATAAGCTGTATCAAAAATCGGATAGCCAAGGTTACCTGGCTTAAAGTAGAACTTCTCCCAAAAACCATGTCCCTGATCTCCTACGCCCACTTGAGGAATATGTTGCTTTCGGTACTTGCCAAGATATTTTCCGTCCGCATCAATAACCGCGGCCGTATTATAATACGTTGCAATGCCTTCCCGCTCATAGATAGGTAAGACAATAACCACTTCCAGTTCCTTTGCAAGATCTTGAAACAGCTTTGTTGTCGGGCCATTAGGTATTTCTTCTGCTGCCTCGTACCATTTTGCATTCTGTTCACTGCAAAAGTACGGACCATAGAATATTTCTTGCAGACAAATAATCTGCGCACCTTTTGATTTTGCTTCACGTACCAAATTAATGTGTTTTTCAATAGCCGCCTTCTTGTGGACCTCAACAGCTTCCTTGCCATCCACATCATTCGACGCCTGAATTAAACCAATCATCACTTTATCGGACATGTATTAACCTCCTTTTGATGAATATAAATAAAATAAATTAAATTATTAGAATAATTAGAACTTTATGTATATTCTACTGCCTTTAGGCTCGCATTTCACTATACATAATGTTAAATGATAATGGGTCAGGACTGTCCAAAGTGTAAAGTGGTGGCGGGATGAGCACGAAAAGAAAAGCCCGCTCCTATAAAAGGAACGGGCTCTCATCAAGAAAACAAACGCTTGGCTTGTTTTCTCATCTTTTTCATATTACGTTTGGAAGTCATGTCCCCCAAAAAGTTTTGCACATCGTTGTTTCGGCTAAGTCGAGTGGCAGCGGCTCCAAGGCCAATCATTAACAAGGATGTCATAGCTCTGTTCATGCGACTCACTCCCAAGTTTTAGTTACATACTAATTTGTCGATCGTCTTCATGAAACAAATCATCCAAAGAACTTAACGTTCCATCTTCCTCCACTTGATGAGTATGGACCATGCCTTTGGATACGGAAAGTTCAATAAAACAACCCCAACAATAATACTGATTCACACCGATTTTGCCGATATCTTTGCTTTTGCAGTTAGGACAACAAAGGACCATCTTAGACACCTCGCGTTAGGTTAATACAGAAACGACGACGGTATCTTTCCCAATGACAAGATCTGAAGGATTCTTTACAATCTTCTTCCCTTCTGACAAGTCTGCAAAAAAACCGTCCGTTACCTCATATCCTACGATTGTGCCCGTTTCATCCTCGAAATATACATCGTCAAGAAGGCCAAGCTTATCTCCCTCTCCTGTGATAAAGGACTTCCCTTTTATACCATGGAAGTGGTGATAATACACTTGCCCATCCACTTTGGTAATCGGTGTGAGCTCATGCTCTCCAACCATGATTCCTTCATCACCAAATGACTGAATGAATTCAAAAGGGAGAAACTTTGCTCGACGGAAAATGCCTTTTCCATCGATAATCAGCCCTTTGACAATCCCCGGCTCCTCAATACAAAGATCCATCACTCGGCCAAGTTTATTGCCAGATGCCATATCATAAATTAGCATCCCAATCACTCGAGAAAATGTTCTCAAAGAATCCACCTCTTTTCGAACATTACTAGCTTTTGTCTGGATGGTTCACCTCATACTGCGAAAGGTTTTCCATTTGAATAAATAGGTGTTAAAAAACAAAAACAGGCTGAAATTCTCCACCATTGACCAAGCAGTATTTCGCAAGTCGAATAATATGTAAAGAATCCATTGGAGGGAGGTGATATGAATGGCAAAATACTATTACTACATGAATGAAAAGAAAGAAATCAGGGACAATAACGCAGCAGAATATGATTATAAAAAACATGACAAAAAAGATCATTGTAAAAAGCACGATACCGATCATGATAAAAAGCATGATAAGAAATGTGAAAAGGATCATGATAAAAAAGAAAAGAAAAAGCATGGTTCAAAACTAGTGGAATTTGCATATCAAACATTTGATCCAATTACACCATTATCACTACCTCTAAACTTCCCTCTAAGCACCCAGCCGCAAGTCGTTGCTACAGCCACTCTGAAAAATGTAGAAAAGGGCAATGTCGTATGGTTAAATGGACTATACCATGTGAACAACAACTCTCCAGAATTTGCAGACTTAATTACAAGAATTTACCGTGGCAACATCTCCCCTGCAAACCTGATTTATCAGAGCATCGTTGAAATTGATGCGGAAGGAAACGATGACGCAACAGAATCTGTAACTCAGTTCGTTGACGTTATCAAAGCAGACGGAAAAGACGTGACCTATTTTCTGACTGCTCAAAAAGGACAGTTTTCTGAGGACTTGAATGTCTTCGCTTACGGCCCTATCACATTCACTGCTGCAGAAATCAAACAGGAAGACTGATTTCCTAAAGTCAAAAGAGGCTTGCCCATAGGTGGACAGGCCTCTTTCTCATTGGTACTTACTCGATTCAAAAAGTGTACTACTCTTCATCCATAAAATCATAAGGACTGACATTTTCCATGCCGATATTCGCATCTCTCCAGAAAGGAACCTCCTCTAAAACAGGATCACCCGCAGCCTCTACCGGTCCATCTCCTGATTGCTTCACTTGAAGACGTTCCCTTAAAGATGTCTGCCTTGCCTGCTCATCCGCACGCTGAACGCCAAGCCTCAGTGCATCCTCTTCTCCACAAAGAATCAAAAAACGCTTGGCACGGGTTACTGCAGTGTATAACAAGTTCCGCCGCAACATCCTATAATAGCTTTTCACTACAGGCAACACCACAATCGGGAATTCGCTCCCCTGAGACTTATGAATGGAACAGCAATATGCATGTGTGATCTGACCGAGATCTTGTTTTGTGTATGTCACCTCATTGCCATCAAAGGATACTATAACCATGTCCTGTTTTTCCGTATTCTCTTTTGCATAAAAGATGGAAACAACTTCGCCAATGTCGCCGTTGAACACGTGACTTTCCGGCTGATTGACAAGCTGCAGTACCTTATCGCCTGTCCTATAGACTATATTACCGAAGTTTAGTTCCCTGCGCTGTTCACTTTTAGGGTTGAAAAGCTCCTGAAGCATTTCATTGAGTTTATCTATCCCTGCATTTCCCCTGTACATGGGAGCCAAGACTTGGATATCACGTGCTGTATATCCTTTGCTCTGCGCATTAGCACAGACTTTTTTCACAACATCCAATATGTGCGCCTGACCGCATTTAATGAATGAACGGTCTTTTTTCCCTAAAGAAATATCAGCCGGAACGACTCCATCCTTCATATCATGAGCGAGCTCAATAATGGAGGAACCATCCGCTTGCCTGTAGATATCAGTCAACTGCACGGTAGGGATGACCTTTGAAGCCAAAAGGTCCTTTAACACCTGTCCTGGACCGACGGAAGGAAGCTGATCCTCATCCCCCACCAATACGACTTGAATGTCATCAGGAAGGGATTTAAACAGCTGATTGGCAAGCCAAATATCCACCATCGACACTTCGTCGACAATCAAAAGCTTACCCGCTATAGGGTTTTCTTCATCGTGCTGGAAACCCTCCGAACCATTCCAACCAAGCAGCCTATGTATAGTAAGGGATGGCAATCCTGTCGCTTCACTCATCCGTTTGGCAGCACGTCCTGTCGGGGCGACAAGCATAATCGGAAACGGATCATCCTTGCTATAATCCTCAGGTTGCAAGGAACAGCCATGAAGGTCTGCGTACAATTCCACAATCCCTTTAATAACAGTTGTTTTACCTGTACCTGGACCACCTGTTAAAAGAAGCATCGGAGTCATTAACGCCTGCTGAATAGCTTCCTTTTGCGAAGGGGCATATTGCACTTTCAGCCTGTCCTCCAATTCACCTAAAGCAAGCAGAAACTCTGACTCCGGAAACTGATCGGCATATTGCGTCTGCTCAAGCACACGGTTAATATTTGTAACAACACCCTGTTCAGAAAAATAGAGACTCGGTAAGTACACTCTTCCTTCTTCCGCCTTAAGTTTCCCCTCTTCTGTCAGTTGCAAAATTTCCCGAGAAATGTCAGAGTCTGCAACTAGGCCTTGCTGTTTTTCATTTAAAAGTCTTACTACCGCTTCCGCCAACCGGTTTTCTTTTACAAAGCAATGACCTTCTTGCATAGAATGCTGCTCTAACATGTATAGGCATCCTGCTCTGATACGATCAGGATGATTCCCAGAGATTCCAAAGTGATTTCCGAGCTCGTCTGCTCTTGCAAACCCTATCCCTTCCACGGACTCTACCAATTGATATGGATTTTTTTGGAGTGTTTCAATAGTCTGGTCTTTGTAGGCTTGATATATTTTCATGGAAAGCTGCGGACCAAAGCCGAACTGAGATAGGGCAATCATGACCTGTTCCAATCCCTGATGCTCCATCAATGTGTCGTATAGGAGCTTTGCTTTATCTCCTGCAAGTTTCGGTATGGAGTCCAACACAGAGGGGTTTTCGAGAATTTTCGAGATGGCATTTTCCCCGAGTGCATCCGCAATTTTCTCGGCTGTCTTTCTTCCGATTCCTGAGAAGAGATCACTTGAAAGATATTGGACGATTCCCTGTTTTGTCTGTGGAATATCCTTGCGGAAGTGTTCAACATGAAACTGAAGGCCGAAACGGGGATGTTCTTTCATCTGTCCGAAAAATATATAGGTCTCGTCTTCATGGATGCGAGGGAAATAACCAGTGACGACCGCCTCTTTTTCCTCATAAGCAACATTCGTTTCTGTCACTCTGATCCGCACTACCGAATACATATTGGATTCATTATGGAAAATCGTGACTAGATGCGATCCCTTAATAAATTTTTCATGTTCCTCGAATAGATCGAGGGAGGATTGTTGCTTTTGGTCCTTCATGGGAATTTCCCTCCGTTCCCTAGTTTTCTGTCAGAATTTTTTTTGCGTGAGCTGCAAGCATATGATCCGCTTGGACATCCAATGCTTTATCGAGATTCTTCAACGCTTTTTCTCTATTCTCCTGATAGGCATATGCAACACCTAAGTTGTAGAAAGCATCTGCATGCATTTCATCCGCTTCCACCACTTTTTCAAACTCGGCTGTTGCTTCTTTAATCAAACCTTGACCCGCTAGGCAAAGACCATATTGGAATCTTGCTTCCGCATCTTCCGGTTTCATTTCTACTGCGCGCTGAAAATAAGGCAGAGCAAGTTTCGGCTGGTCAAACTGCAATAATGTCATGCCTAACATGAAGAAGATATCGCTGTCGTTTACACCTTTTTTCATAGCAAGCTCGAATTGGACTTTTGCTTCATTCCATTTTTCAAGCTGATAATATACATTACCTAACCCGTAATGGGCTGTTCCAATTGTTTCGTTTTTCTCTAATGCTCGTTCAAAAAACTTCATGGCTTTTTCAAGCTCCCCTACAGCACTAAGGACATTTCCGAAGTTCACATACGCTACAGCGTTATCTGGATTCTGTTCTATTTCTTCTGAAAAAGCGGCAAGTGCTTCTTCGTATTTACCTTCTTGCAGGAATTTGATACCTAATGCATTGTTGTCTTTCATCTATCGGTACACCTCATTTAATATCAGTTCTTGACTGTAATTTTTCCACTTAGTGTTGCATCATATATTTTAGCCCTATTAGTATAACACAGGAAAAACCTCCATTCCCATTAGAGAATAGAGGTTTTCACTTTTACCCTACATACCAGAGCTTTTCGTTGTTTCTGAACACATGATCAATGGTTCCGCCTCCTAGACACTCATCTCCATTGTAGAAAACAACTGCTTGTCCAGGAGTCACTGCGCGAACCGGCTCATCAAAGATAACCTTGACTTTGTTATCTTCAAGGTGCTGGATGGTAACCTTGTTGTCTGCTTGACGATAGCGGAACTTTGCGGTGCAAGCAGTACCGTCTGCTGGTGCATTATCGGAAACCCAACTGATATCCACAGCAGTAATGGAATCAGAGTAAAGCAGTTCGTTGTGGAAGCTTTGTCCCACATATAGAACGTTTTTTTCCAAGTCTTTGCCGATTACAAACCAAGGATCACCGCTTCCACCGATTCCAAGGCCATGACGTTGACCGATGGTATAGTACATCAGTCCATCATGTTTCCCTTTCACTTCTCCATCCATCGTCAACATGTTTCCAGGTTGCGCCGGAAGGTATCCGCTTAAGAATTCTTTAAAATTGCGTTCGCCGATAAAGCAGATTCCCGTGCTGTCTTTCTTTGTTGCTGTCGCTAACCCAGCACGCATTGCAATTTCACGCACTTCCGACTTTTCGATGTTGCCGATCGGGAACATTACTTTAGAAAGTTGTTCCTGACCCAATTGATTCAAGAAATATGTTTGGTCTTTGTTATCGTCCAGGCCGCGAAGCATTTTGTATTCTCCATCGCGGAATGCCACCTGTGCGTAATGACCTGTTGCCAAATAGTCCGCTCCTAGGTCTAAGGCATGCTCAAGGAAAGCCTTAAACTTGATTTCCTTGTTGCACATGACATCAGGATTTGGTGTGCGTCCTGCTTTGTATTCATCTAAAAAGTATTGGAACACTTTGTCCCAGTATTGTTTTTCGAAATTTACCGCGTAATAAGGGATTCCGATCTGGTTGCAGACCCGGATGACATCGTTGTAGTCCTCCGTTGCCGTACAAACTCCGAATTCATCCGTGTCGTCCCAGTTTTTCATGAAAATGCCGATTACATCGTAGCCTTGTTCTTTGAGAAGAAGGGCAGCTACGGATGAATCTACTCCACCAGACATTCCTATTACTACACGGGTATCTTTTGGTGCTTTTGTCATCTTGATCACCCCGTATTAATTTTGTATTCTGTATAACTCCTGTAACTTTGACTCTGATGTTACTTTTTTCTCGTTAACCGTTTTACGACTTTTGCTGTTGCTTGGGCAGCGTATGTGATATCGTCCATATTGTTGCCCAGTCCGAAACTGAAACGGATGGAAGATGCAATTCTATCTGAATTTTTCCTGAACAGTGCTACAAGGACATGGGAAGGATCAATGGAACCTGCCGTGCACGCTGAACCGCTTGATACGGCAATTCCCGCTAAATCAAGGTTTACCAGCAAGGATTCCACATTCGTCCCGGGAAAATAAACATTCAGTACATGTGGTAACGTTTCTTCCGCACTACTGTTTATTTCAAAAGGGACTTCTTCCTCCTGCCATACCCGGATCATCGTTTCTTTGAAGCTGTTATATAACGACACCTTATTTTTCGTTTGCTCCATGCTTAATTCAATGGCTGTTTTCAGTCCGACTATGCCTGCCACATTTTCTGTACCTGCACGGCGTTTTCTTTCCTGTTCCCCGCCAAAGGTGAGTGTAGAAAAGTTTGTGCCGGTTCTGGCATATAAGAAGCCTACTCCCTTTGGTCCGTTGATTTTGTGGGAGGACATGGATAGGAAATCGATTCCCTGTTCTTCCACGTCGATCGGAAGGAGGCCGAAAGCTTGAACTGCATCTGTATGGAAATAGGCTCCATGTTCCTTCAACAACTCTCCTATTTCGGTGATGGGTTGAACAGTTCCGACCTCGTTGTTTCCATACATGATGGTGACTAAAATGGTCTGGTCTTTTAAGGCTTCTTTGAGGTCATTGATGCTTATTTGCCCTTTTTCATCTACAGGCAAATACGTCACTTCAAATCCTTCTTTTTCTAGTTGCTCACAAGTATGAAGAACCGCGTGGTGTTCGATCTGCGTAGAAATGATATGCTTTCCGCGGGATTTGTTGGCACGGGCGACACCGATAATTGCCAGGTTGTCTGCTTCTGTCCCACCGCTTGTGAAAATGATTTCCGTTTCTTTTGCCCCTATCGCTTTGGCAGCAACATATCTCGCCTCATCCACCAGGTGTCTGGTTTTTCTGCCAAAGCCATGAATGCTGGAGGGATTGCCGAAATCTTCTCTCATGACAGGAAGCATGCTATCGAGGACAGCCGGATGCAATGGTGCCGTTGCTGCATGGTCTAAATAGATCTGTTTCAATGAGAACGCCTCCTTTCATCATAAATAATGTTCCCCTATTCCACTCCTTGCATAACGATCTGCAAGGAAGGCTGGTTGGATAAATCTATATCTTAGATATAGAACATGTATGCTTCTTGATCTCCACCTTCATAATTCGCCAGGTCGTCAAGTGTTGTGCTGTCAAGTACGTCTTTTACCGCATCACGAATCCGAATCCAAAGTTCTCGTTTTGCCGGCTCTTCGTCATCAATAACTTCAACCGGGCTAATTGGACCTTCAAGAACACGAATAATGTCTCCAGCCGTAATTTTAGTAGGCTCGTCTGCTAAAATATATCCACCGTATGCACCTCTTATACTTTTTACCAGTCCTGCGTTACGTAATGGAGCGATAAGTTGCTCAAGATAGTGCTCTGACAGATCATGCGTCTGTGCAATCGTTTTTAAGGAAAGCGGGCCTTCCCCCACGTTTTTTGCTAGTTCGATCATAATTGTCAATCCGTAACGTCCTTTAGTTGATATTTTCATTTCCGAACACCTCTACTCTTTCTATTCAGTTTCTATATTTGAAAAGTTACCTTTTTATCGTTTCTATGTTGAATTTTATTAAGTATTGAGTCCGTTGTTTTCTGGCAGGCCGGAAGTGTCAGGCCGACGATGCTTCCGATAGTAAGACTGAAGAGTATGGTTCCGATAAATATCGGTCCACCTAATAGCCAACCTAAACATAATACTACTAATTCCATTCCTAATCTAATATGTTGCACTTTCCATCCTGTCACTTCCGTCAGGGCGATCATCAGGCTATCTCTTGGCCCTGCACCACAACGCGATGAAATGTATATGCCTATTCCTAAACCTATAATCACGATCCCAAGCACAAGCATTGTCATTTTCCCCATAATTGAGGCGGGAGTGTGCAATTGAGGAATCATCAAGTACAGATCAATAAAGATTCCGACCATCAGCATATTCAAAAAAGCTCCTATTGGCGGAAGCTTTTTAACAATGAGAGAAGAAATCACCAAAATAAAAAAGCCCACAATGATGGACCATGTACCAATCGTCAGTCCGATCTGGTAGAAAAGCCCGATATGAAAGACATCCCATGGCGCACTGCCAAGATCTGCACGTATCATCAGTACGATACCAAAAGCCATGATAAACAATCCAATAAAATAGACGCACCACTTTGCAAAAAACACTCTTCTGACTATACTCCGCTCTCCTTGCATGCCGTCTCTACCCTTCTGTTTAGCTAATTTCTGTCTCTACTTAAAATCTATCCTATTATAGCATAATTCCAAAGGTTTTACATTTTAAACCATGGTGATAATTGTGGTAAAGTGGGTATGGGACATTAGATGTCATTGTATGCAGGAAGGTGTTTATTTCAATGAATAACAAACCACTAGCTTTTCGGATGAGGCCGCGCACGATAGAAGAAATGGTTGGTCAGGAACATCTAGTAGGGGAAGGCAAAATCATTCAAAGAATGGTAAAAGCAAGGCACCTCTCCTCCATGATTCTTTACGGGCCACCGGGAATAGGTAAAACGTCGATCGCAACAGCAATTGCCGGAAGCACGCAATATGCATTCCGGACATTGAATGCGGTGGTTCATAATAAAAAAGATATGGAAATAGTCGTGGAAGAAGCGAAAATGTCAGGGAAGGTCATCCTTATTTTGGATGAGGTGCATCGATTGGATAAGGCAAAACAGGATTTTCTATTGCCTCACCTTGAAAATGGAAGAATCGTGCTTATTGGGGCAACTACGAGCAACCCTTATCATGCCATCAATCCTGCCATTCGGAGCAGATGCCAAATTTTCGAGCTTCATCCTCTGTCTGTGGGCGAAATCAAGCATGTTATCACGCAGGCAATGGATGACAAGGAACGAGGTCTTGGAGAAAAACAGGTAAAACTTGATGATGGAGCTTTGGAGCATTTTGCAAATGGATGCGGCGGGGATGTCCGTTCAGCGTTGAATGCGTTGGAACTTGCGGTACTTTCCACAAGTCCAAATGAAGATGGGGAAATTTTCATAGGATTGGAAACGGCCGAAGAATGCCTGCAGAAAAAAAGCTTTTATCATGATAAGGATGGAGATGGACACTATGACGTTCTCTCTGCTTTCCAAAAGTCCATTCGGGGCAGTGATGTAGATGCGGCACTGCATTATTTGGGAAGATTAATTGAAGCGGGAGATCTGGTGAGCATCGGAAGGCGTCTCCTTGTCATTGCCTATGAAGATATCAGTTTGGCCAACCCGCAGGCCGGGGCACGAACATTGTCTGCAATTGAGACTGCTGAACGTCTAGGCTTTCCGGAAGCCCGTATTCCACTGGCAAACGCCGTCATCGAACTTTGCCTATCTCCTAAATCCAACTCTGCCTATAAAGCGTTAGATGAAGCTTTGGCGGATATCCGAAAAGGGCTGGTCGGCGAAGTGCCCGCCCACTTGAATGATGCGCATTACAAGGGCGCTGCCAGCCTAGGACGTGGAGTCGAATATAAATACCCTCATGATTATCCAAGCGGATGGGTTGCCCAGCAATATCTACCGGACAAGTTAAAGCATAAATCTTATTACAAACCGAAAGATACGAGCAAGTTCGAGACCGCACTTGCGCAGATATATGAAAATACGAAGAAGAAGAAAAAATAAGGGGGACGAGTTCCCCCCCTTTTGGCTATTAATCTCGAATCCTGCCACTTTTCCCACTCCAATTTCCTCCTAATAAATCAACTTCCATACACTCCTTCTCGTAAACTAACGGGTTTCCCTACTTTTCCTAGTAAACTCCCGTATATATTTTCACTTTTGTGGAAAGAATAGATAAAAAAAGACCGTTTCAAGGAGTGGATTAGAATGAAAGTAAGACAGGATGCATGGTCTCATGAAGATGATCTTTTACTTGCAGAGACTGTTCTAAGATACATAAGAGATGGTGGCACGCAACTTGCCGCTTTTGAAGATGTTGGTGATGCGTTAAACCGTACATCAGCCGCTTGTGGATTCAGATGGAATGCTGAGGTTAGAAAAAAATTTGAACCTGCAGTTGCCATAGCAAAGAAGCAACGAAAAGAGAAGAAGCGAGCGCAAGAAAAACAGACAAAGCTACAAGAAAAACAAAAAAGCGAGTCAGTTCCTACGAAAAGAGTAATCAATAAACCTCTGGAAATGGAGTGGCTGCCTGCTCCTAAAACAATTTCAAGCGAAAATGAAAACAAGCTTCCATTTGAATATGATATGGAAGACGAAGAGTTTGCACCACTTCCAGTAAGAAACGCGGCTGTTGCATCCTCTATAACCCTGGATGACTGCATACAATTCCTGCAAAACTTCCAACAGAACCAGAACTCTGATTATCGCTTGCAGTTGGAAAGTGAAAGATTGCAAAGGGAAAATCAATTGTTGAAACAGAAAAATCAGTCACTTGAGAAACAGCTTAAGAATCTAGAAGAACAACAAGTTGCAATTAACGAAGATTACGAAATGCTTGTCCAGATCATGGACCGTGCAAGAAGAATGACCGGTGTAGTTCAGGATGAAGTGATGTAATAAGTAAAAAAAGGTCTCGTCAGAATCGACGAGACCTTCTTTTTAATTATTGCTGACCACCAACACGCTGGATTTTTACATCTTTCAGGATATCGTTGATCACATATCCTCCAAGGATAAGCCCTGCAACAGAAGGGACGAATGCATTAGAGGAAGGTGGCATTTTCGCTTTACGTATTTCCGCATTATCATTACCGACCGTTTTACGAACATCCTCACGAATGACAATTGGGCTCTCGTCCGAGAAAACCACTTTGACACCTCGATGAATTCCCTCTTTGCGAAGTCGTGTGCGAATAACCTTCGCAATTGGATCTGTGTGCGTTTTCGAGATGTCGGCCATCTTGAAGCGTGTAGGATCCATTTTATTAGCAGCTCCCATACTGGAAACCAGCGGTATTTTCCGCTTTAGGCACTCTTTAATCAAGTGGATTTTGTACGAAATCGTATCAGATGCATCGATCACATAATCAAGATTGTAGCTGAAGAACTCTTCGTAAGTCTCTTCCGTATAGAACATTTTTAGTGCTATCACTTCACAATCAGGATTGATGTCTTCGATTCGCGCTTTCATCAGATCAGCTTTCGGCTGCCCTACTGTGGACATAAGTGCGTGAATCTGACGGTTTACGTTTGTAATATCCACATCATCTTTATCCACTAAAATAAGGCGTCCAACTCCGGAACGTGCTAACGCTTCCGCTGAGAAAGATCCGACCCCGCCTATTCCTAATACTGCAACCGTACTATTTTTCAGGGTTTCTAAACCTTCTTTACCTATTGCCAATTCGTTTCTTGAAAATTGGTGTAGCATTGCATATCAACTCCATTTATCGCTTGTTTCATTTCATTCGTCTTTTAAAGATTGTACCCGAAATCGAATATAACATACTTTGAATGAAAAGCAAGTAGTCGGATAGGAATTTTTCTTTTTTACTAAATTGGTTTCAATGCCTTATAATAAAGGGAATAGTAACTGGATATTTATTTTTATTGAAGGCGGGGAGTTTGCAATGAAAAATCTGTTGAAGGCCTTATCTTTCTTCTTAGTGATTGGCAGTGGGTTAGTAACAATCTTTCGCTTGAACAAAACAAATAAGCAGTTGATGGCAAGAGAGACGACTTCCTTCCAGGTGAAGCAGACGTTGGAGGCGATTGCTGCGACTTTGGAGAAAACAATGGAAAATGAGCGTTTATCGCAAGTTGAAGCTATTAACGCGGGTCCGTTTGTCCAAAACTCTAAAGCGTTAGAAACACCAAATGAAAAAGTAGAAAACTTGGACTTGGAACATCAAGAGAATCCCCCTTTGATAAAAGCAAACAAGAATGCGCGTGGCGAATACATCTATCATGTTCCGGGAGGCGTTTTCTATAATAGGACAACTCCTGTGGAATGGTTTCATACAGAAGAAGAGGCGCAGGCAAAGGGGTATCGGAAGTCTGCGAGATAATAGTGTTTTTTGAAATTAGACAACCTTCATTTTGAGTGAGGGTTGTTTTTTTGTGGTTCAAATGAGGACAGCGTTGGGAGGATTTTGGCGGCGCAGGGCGTCATAGAACGGCTATGAGGACAATCTTGGCAAGCTTTTTCACTCCCTGGGGTTCATTGAGTAGGAAGCAGGAATAAGTTCCCAATAACAAAAAAACCGGCACCCGCATAGAGCGAAGTACCAGTTTTTGATCCGTATGTAGGCAAGTCCCAATCGTGCCGTCGTTGATGCCTTCGTTTTGATCCCCGCTCACAGCAGGTGGGTGCTCTGTTTCATGCATATAGTAAGTCCTCACGAGGAAGGCATGTACGCAGCAACGAAAACTCTGAGCTCCCGTATAATCTATTGTTCGGTCAAAACAATAGGTTATACGACGAACACATCAGGACTTGCAACTTCTTGAAATTATCTTAACACACGTGTTTGCTATTTTCAAGCTATCACCGTATGGGAAAATCTACTCTTTTTTGACAGCTAGCGACAAATGTAACTCGTCTAATTGCCCACCTTCAACAGGACTTGGCGCTTCTGTCAGGATGCAGCTTGCACTTGCCGTTTTAGGGAATGCAATGGTGTCACGTAGGTTCGTTCTACCTGCCAACAACATGACTAGGCGGTCCAATCCAAGGGCGATTCCGCCATGTGGAGGTGTTCCATATTCAAATGCCTCAAGCAGGAATCCAAATTGCTCTGTTGCCTCTTCTTTAGTAAATCCAAGTACTTCAAACATTTTTTCCTGGATGTCACGTTCATAAATACGAAGGGATCCTCCACCAAGCTCATACCCGTTCAAGACCAAATCATAAGCTTGGGCACGAACTTCACCTGGGTTCGTTTCAAGCAAAGGCAGGTCTTCACGTACCGGCATCGTGAATGGATGGTGAGCGGCGAAGTAGCGGCCGGCTTCTTCGTCATACTCCAGTAACGGCCAGTCTGTTACCCATAAGAAGTTGAACTTGCTTTCGTCAATCAGACCTAGCTCTTTCCCTAGTTTCATGCGTAATGCTCCAAGAGCATCTGCCACAACTGATTTCTTGTCCGCCACAAACAGGATCAAGTCACCTTCAGTAGCGTCAAGGGTTTGGATGAATCCTTGCTGTTCCTCTTCATTGAAGAATTTTGCGATAGGTCCTTTTAACCCTTCTGCTTCTACCTTTAACCATGCTAGCCCTTTTGCTCCATATACGCTAACAAATTCAGTCAGGGCATCAATGTCTTTACGGGAGTACTTGCCTGCCGCGCCTTTTACATTGAGCGCTTTTACTTGCCCACCGTTTGTTACAGCTGCGCTGAATACTTTAAACCCGCAGTCAACCACCTGTTCGGACAGGTCAACCAGTTCCATGTCAAAACGGGTGTCTGGCTTGTCGGAACCGTATCTGCTCATAGCATCCTGATAGGTGATACGAGGGAAGTTTTCTGGCACTTCAACGTCCTTCGTATTCTTCATTACCATTCTCATCATATCTTCCATCATACCGATGATCTCTTCTTGTGACAGGAAAGAAGTTTCGATGTCGACTTGCGTGAACTCAGGCTGTCTGTCTGCACGAAGATCCTCATCTCGGAAACAGCGGGCAATCTGGTAATAGCGTTCCACGCCGGAAACCATCAACAATTGCTTGAAAATTTGCGGTGATTGCGGCAACGCGTAAAACTCACCTGGGTGTACACGGCTTGGTACTAGATAATCACGTGCTCCTTCTGGCGTGCTTTTGGTTAAAATAGGTGTTTCCACTTCCATGAATTGCTGGTCGTTCAGGAATTCACGGATAGAGCGTGTCACGTCGTGGCGCATTTTCAATGTGTCGAACATAACTGGACGACGAAGATCTAGATAACGGTATTTCAATCGGATATCTTCGTTCACTTCCGTTTTGTTGTCCAATACGAATGGCGGTGTTTTTGCTGCATTCAACACTTCGATCGCTTCCGCTTGGACTTCGATGGCACCTGTTTTCAAGTTAGGGTTCACGGTCGCTTCGTCACGCGCAACCACTTTCCCTTTTATATATAATACGTATTCGTTACGTACATTTTCTGCAGTCTGAAGAGCTTCTGCTGATACGTCCGGATTGAACACGATTTGAACAATTCCAGTACGGTCACGAAGGTCAAGGAAAATCAGCCCTCCAAGGTCACGGCGCTTTTGCACCCACCCTTTTAATTCGATTTGTTCTCCGATGGATGATTGTGGAACTTCGCCACAGCTATATGTTCTTCCTTGCATCATTTATCTCTCCCCACTTTTCTTTTCAGCGATGTATGCTACAGCATCTTTAAAAGAAACTTCCTGTTGCTCGCCTGTTTCCATTTCTTTTATGGATACAACGCCTTTATCCAGCTCGTCATCACCAAATACGATGGTGTATTTTGCTTGCAGGCGATCTGCCGCTTTAAATTGTCCTTTTAGTTTTTTGTCCTGATAGTCCTTTTCCGCGACAATTCCTGCTTTTCTTAAGTCAAACAGTAGCTTTACTGCTGTTTCCTTCGCTTTGTCTCCTAGTGCAACAACATAGCAATCGATGGACTCTTCGAACGGGAACTTCACATTTTCTGCTTCCATTGCAGAGATAAGACGCTCGATACTCAGTGCAAAACCGATTCCTGGTGTTTCCGGTCCGCCGATTTCTTGAACGAGTCCGTTGTATCGTCCTCCACCACATAGAGTTGTGATGGCACCGAAGCCTTCTGAAGTGCTCATGATTTCAAACGCTGTGTGGTAATAGTAATCGAGTCCGCGTACTAGGTTTGGATCGATTTCATATTGGATACCAAGAGCGGTAAGGTACGCTACCACTTTATCAAAATAAACCTTTGATTCTTCATTCAAGTAATCAAGGATGGATGGTGCTGTTGCCATCAACTCGTGATCACGGTCTTTCTTGCAATCAAGGATTCTTAATGGATTTTTCTCGAGGCGGCCCTGGCAATCGCCACAGAACTCATCGATTCTTGGTTTGAAGTGGTTAATCAGTGCATCTCTGTGAGCTTGACGACTTTCTTTGTCACCTAAGCTATTGATTACAACCTTCAAGTTGTTTAGACCTAAACTCTTATATAATTCCACTGCCAATGCAATTACTTCGGCATCAATGGATGGATCATTGCTTCCTAGTGCTTCAATTCCGAACTGTACAAACTGACGGAAACGCCCTGCCTGCGGACGTTCGTAGCGGAACATCTGGCCGATATAGTATAGTTTCGTCGGCTGCGTAGGAGAACCGAACATTTTGTTGTTTACATAAGAACGCGCTACTGAAGCCGTTCCTTCTGGACGAAGTGTAAGGCTTCTGCCACCTCGGTCTTCGAATGTGTACATCTCCTTCTGCACAACATCTGTCGTATCCCCAACACCTCTTAAGAACAACTCAGTGCTCTCAAAAATCGGCGTCCTGATTTCCTTATAATTATAAAGCTCGCAAATCTCCTTTGCCTTCGCCTCAATATACTGCCACTTCTCCACCGTACCAGGTAAAATATCCTGCGTACCACGCGGTATCTGAATCGCCATTCGCGGTTCCTCCTTTAAGGGGTCAGACCCCTTTTAATTGTTTAAATTGCTAAAGGGGGTCTGACCCCCTTTACGTTAATTCATTAAAGGATTACTTTAAAAACACAAAAAACTCCCGTCCCTTGTTTATTATCTAAACAAGGGACGGGAGTTGTATATCCCGTGGTGCCACCCTAATTGAAGTTTAAAGGCATTGTAGCATGATGCTCGGTGCCTTTGGTTACTTCCACTCAAGCAGTTAACGCCTGCAACGTCCATCTCCTAGTAGAACCGTACTTTGCATAGTCTGCGGCAATATCTGCGGCAGCTGCCTGGCATGGCTTTTTCAGAGCGGATCCTACGGAGTGTTCATTCATTGAGTCATCAAGGGGAAATGCTTTCAGCCCAGGGCATTTCTTCTCTTTCCATGTGGTTCCCAACTACTGTTCTCCATCATCGGTATCAAATATTTTAGTCCATTAACGCGACTGGTTGTTATGTAAGATACTTGCTAGTATATATACTTTCAATTCCAATTGTCAAGGCTTTATTGAATTCGGTTCAATTGTTTTTTTAACGACTTTACATCACGCATCGTAATTCCGAACTCTGATGCCAGTTCTACGTAGGTGGAATCCTTTTCTTTTTCAATAAAATCATGAAAACTCACGCCAAATACATCTCTACTGCCATATGCACGGTTATGTTTATCACTGAATTTCATCTTTTTCGGCTCCTTTTTTGCTACACTAATATATATCCTGTCCCTTTTTTCCTATTTCTTTCAGGTTTAGCAGGAATTTTTTCCACTTTTGTAGAAAAAGAAAGTTTAAACTTTCTTTAAGGAGGCCGAGAATTGCGTCATAAATTACATATTTTTCTTACAGCACTATTATTATTTACTACCATCTTTTCATTTATGGATGCTTCAACAGCAGAGGCCAATAGGACCGTCGTAGTTGCAACAGATGTATTGAATGTACGTGAAACACCTGATGCGGACGGGGTGATTATATCCAAAGTCCAAAGAGGGGAATCTTACCCTGTTGTAGATACCCAAGGGGAATGGCTGAAAATACAAGTCACTTCGACTAAAGCTGGCTGGGTGGCATCGTTCCTTGTTACTGAGAGCAGCCACGGTGGACGTTCCACTGCATCAAGAGCCTCAAGTGATGCTGCCGTGCAAATCCTGACAGACGATCTCCGGGTGAGGTCAGGTCCCGGCACGAACTTTTCCGTGGTAGGGTCTCTCCATTCATCCGCTACAGCAGTTCAGTATCTTGATGAGAATGAAAACTGGGTAAAGGTTCATTCTGACGGTGTGGAAGGATGGGTTGCCAAAGAGTTCGTCACCATTCTTGCCAAAAAGAAGGAAGAGCTACCAGATGAAACACCGGAAAGTACAGAGCAGATTGCCACCATTACAACAGACGGTTTGAACATTCGAAGCGAGCCTTCCACACAAAGTGAGGTGCTAGGCTCCTTATCTAGTGGACAACAAGTTGAAGTTCTCGCGGTTCGAGGAAATTGGTTGAACATTTCTATTAACGGTACTATAGGATGGATTCACAGTGATTATGCAAACATCGGAGCAACCGACTCCGGAGATCAAGGCGTACGCACTCCAAAAACAGAAGCGACCATTAAAGTGGCCGGACTTAATGTGCGGAGCGAGCCGACTCTTAACAGTAAGGTATTAGATCAGCTTCCACAAGGGGCGACTGTCACCATCATCCGTGAGAGGAATAATTGGTGTGAGATTGAATATGACAACGGAAAAAAAGGTTGGATAGCTGGCTGGTTCCTTGAAAAAAATGGTGTCCCATCCGCTCCCCCTTCCACGGAAAGTGGCGGTAAAATTGTCATTGTAGATGACGCCACCAATATTCGAAACGCACCTTCTACAAATGCCAAGGTCATCCTCCGTGCAAACGAAGGGGAAGAATTCACCATCATAGGCGTGGAGGACAGCTGGTATAAAATACAGCTTACAGATGGTACGGAAGCCTATGTTGCCGGTTGGATTGTGGCTGCAAAAGGAAACACTCCAAGTATTTCAAGGGCTGGAGCTGAACAATACCTATCCAATAAAGTGATTGTAATTGATCCAGGACATGGAGGAAGAGATGTCGGAGCTATTGGAGTTCAGGGCACCTATGAGAAGGATTTGACCTTAAGGACCTCATTGTTATTGCAGGATAAGCTAAAAGCTGCTGGTGCGACAGTGTACATGACACGTCATGGTGATACATCAGTATCCTTGCAAGCACGCCCTCAGATGGCCAACTATCATGGTGCGGATGCTTTCATAAGTGTGCATTACGATAGCATCGATGATTCAAGTGTCACAGGAACCACAACATTCTACTATAGCCCAACTGACAAAGGACTGGCTGACAGTGTACATTCCTCTCTCATTCAGTTCACGAATCTGCGGGACCGGAATGTCCGTCAAGAAAATTACCTTATTTTGAGAGAAAGCATGCAACCATCATTACTTCTCGAACTGGGGTATATCAGTAACCGCGGGGAAGAGATTACCGTGCTCTCCGGTGATTTCCAGGAAAGAGCTTCCACTGCCATCTATCAGGGATTGGCACAGTATTTTAGGGGGAACTAACAGGGTTTTGTCATAAAACCTGTGAATAACAGGGAGATGTAGAGTAAAGTAGAGGACCTTGTAATTGGAGGTCCTCTTTTCTGTTGATTATGGCAGGTGTTTCTGGTTTTTGCGGTGCTTAAAGTAGATTGCTTGTTCTTCAGTCTGTGCATTTTTTGTGATTGTGACTTTTATGAAGGTTATTGTGACTTTTTCAGAGCGGATTGTAATTTTTCAGGGGCTTATTGTAACAATGGTACAATTTGACCAATCAACAAAACGTCCGAATGAATTCTTACGATTCCCCAGTGTCCCCTATTATCTATTCTTCTATCACCAACAAAAAAGCCGCTGGCCATCCACCTCCTTTAGAAGGCTTCTGACCAGCGACGAACTCCAACAATACAATTATTTACTCTCCACAATCAACGTCACAGGTCCATCATTCACAAAATCCACGTCCATCATAGCACCGAACTGACCGGTTTCCACGGTCACGCCTTTGCTGCGCAACGCTTCATTAAAAGCTTCGTAGATGGTTTCTGCATGATCCGGCTTAGCTGCATCCATGAAGTTCGGACGGCGACCTTTTCGGCAGTCGCCATACAAGGTAAATTGCGATACAGAAAGAATCTGACCTTTCACATCCAGCAATGACAGATTCATTTTGTCATGATCATCCTCGAAAATACGCAGGTTGGCCACCTTTTCGGCAACATAGGCTGCATCCTCATGGGAATCTTCATGCGTGACACCAACAAGAAGCATCAAACCGCGATCTATCTTCCCGACGACTTCACCATTTACACGGACTTCCGCATTTTTGGCTCTTTGCAAAACAACTCTCATTTCAATTAAACCTCACTTACTGCATGGCTATTTTCGTAAACTTTGTTGCTTTTTCGTATTTTTACATAACCGTTATTCTCTTTGCTGTCGTGCTCTTTTCCTGGCTGTACAGAAAAACTGCAGGCTTATTCTAAGAGTAGATAAGCGAAAAAGTCCAATTGCTGACTTTTTACTAGCGGATAGCAATAATCTTTGAGAAAAGAGCTTACTGGATAATTCTTCGTACGGCATAAATATCGGAAATCTGTTTGATCCGCTCCACCACTTTGTGCAGGTGGTTGATATTATGGATGGCAATTGCCATATGGATCGTTGCCATCTTATTTCTATCAGATCGACCAGACACAGCTGTAATATCGGTTTTCGTTTCATTGACAGCCTGTAGCACCTCATTCAGGAGACCACGGCGATCATAGCCGGTGATTTCAATTTCGACATTGTACTCACGGTTATCTTTTACATCACTTTCCCAATCAACTTCGATAAGACGGTCGTTCGTCCCTTCCGCTTCCACGTTCGCACAATCCGCACGATGGACAGAAACCCCGCGGCCTCTTGTGATGAAACCAACAATTTCATCACCAGGTACCGGATTACAGCACTTTGAAAGACGGACAAGCAAGCTATCAATACCTTGTACTACCACACCTGCGTCTTTGCGCTTCTTTACCGGAGCTGTCTTCTTTTTCTCAGCATTTTCGGTAATATCTGAAATCTGCTGTTCCTTGTCACGCTGACGTCGCTGTTTTTCCGTCAGACGATTTGCAACTTGGAGAGCGGTGATTCCGCTATAACCAACCGCAGCAAACATGTCTTCTGCTGTCATGAAATTGAATTTTTCGGACACACGGTTGATATTTTCAGCATTCAGAATTTCTTTCAGGTCGAAGTCCAATCCCTTGATTTCTTTTTCAACAAGGTCACGGCCTTTTTCGACATTCTCTTCCCGGCGCTGCTTCTTGAAGAACTGACGGATTCTATTTTTCGCCTGGGATGTTTGAGCAAGTTTCAGCCAGTCCTGGCTCGGTCCATAGGAATGCTTGGACGTCAGGATCTCGATGATGTCACCTGTCTTCAATTTATAATCCAGGGTGACCATTTTACCGTTCACTTTGGCCCCAATTGTTTTGTTCCCGATTTCCGAGTGGATACGATAGGAAAAGTCGATAGGAACAGATCCGGAAGGCAGTTCGATTACGTCTCCCTTAGGTGTAAACACGAAAACCATATCCGAGAATAGATCGATTTTCAGGGATTCCATGAACTCTTCCGCGTTGGTAGCATCATTCTGCCACTCCAGAATTTCACGGAACCATGTCAACTTCTCTTCAAAGGAAGCACGGTCATCTGCCTCTTTGTCCTCTTTGTATGCCCAGTGTGCAGCAATCCCGTACTCTGCAATCTGGTGCATATCGCTTGTACGAATCTGTACTTCCAATGGATCGCCCTTTGGTCCGATGACGGTTGTATGCAGGGACTGATACATATTCGGTTTTGGCATGGCGATATAGTCTTTGAAGCGGCCAGGCATCGGTTTCCAGCAGGTGTGAATGATTCCAAGCACCGCATAGCAATCTTTTATACTGTTAACGATAATGCGTACAGCTAACAGATCGTAAATCTCGCTAAACTGCTTGTTTTGCTTAGCCATTTTACGATAGATGCTATAAATGTGCTTGGGACGTCCGGACAGCTCAGCAGTTATTTCCACTTCTTCGAGACGGTCGTTTACTTCATTCATTACTTCTGAGATATACTCCTCACGCTCGGCACGCTTGCGTTTCATCAGGTTGACGATACGGTAATATTGCTGTGGGTTTAGATACCGTAAGGCAGTATCCTCCAGCTCCCATTTGATTTTACTGATACCCAGTCGATGGGCAAGTGGCGCGAAAATCTCAAGGGTTTCGTTAGAGATACGGCGCTGCTTTTCTTGCGGAAGATGCTTCAAGGTTCTCATATTATGAAGTCGATCAGCCAGTTTGATCAAGATGACACGGATATCCTGGGCCATTGCTACAAACATTTTACGGTGGTTTTCTGCTTGCTGTTCTTCTTGGGACTTATACTTGATTTTCCCGAGCTTTGTTACGCCGTCAACTAGCATTGCCACTTCCGCATTGAAGGCTTCCTTGATCTCCTCCAAAGAAATGGACGTATCCTCTACGACATCATGAAGAAATCCAGCCGCAATGGTGGATGGATCTAGATCAAGGTCCACAAGGATTCCTGCGACCTGTATTGGATGTATAATATAAGGCTCACCGGATTTGCGATACTGTTCTGCATGAGCATTTTTAGCAAACTCATACGCTCTTTCCAAAAAGGCGATATCCTTACCTTTTAGATAGCGCCTCGCATTATCTATCACCTGGTCTGCAGTTAATACTTGCTCATTTGCCATATTTCTACTCACCTTTTTGACTTTCTTATTTTTATTTGGCTTTGTTAGACGCCGCTGTTGATTTCCGCGGGGCACTTGTGGAGCCTCCTCGGCAAGCCTGCGGGGTCTCCACTAAGCGCTACCTCCCGTCGGAGTCTTCGCCCTGTGCTCCAATCAACAGCTAAAAATATCCATAAATCATATACGTTAACATAGCATTTTATTTAACAAAACCTATTAAAAAAGCGCACGCGCTAGTGTATTCTCATTAATTCTTACCATTATGGTCAAGATTCTTTCGTTCATTACTTGGATATCACAAAAAAGTATATTGTTTCTATTATCGTGAAATTTTATGTGGATGTAAAGAGATTATGAGGGAAAAATAAAGATTTGTCGACAGATTTTTCAGGAATTGGTGTAAAAAATATACTTTTCTAATAAAAGAAGCCTTTTTACCTATTATTCCACTCTATTGATAATAGCTAGAAAAAGTATTGAGTATTTTTAATCATATATAAAAAACTAGAGCAACCTAATTGCCCTAGTTCTTATAAAAAGTCTTAATATTTCATCAATGTCAGGATATCGAATCCGTCCAGCTTGTCACGGCCATCCAGGTAGGATAGCTCAATCAGGAAGGCAATACCCGCAACTACTCCACCAAGCTCTTGTACAAGTTTGATTGTCGCTTCAATCGTTCCGCCTGTTGCAAGAAGATCATCCGTTATCAATACACGTTGTCCCGGCTTGATTGCATCTTTATGGATTGTCAGTACATCTTTCCCGTACTCCAAACCATATTCCACACGTGCCACTTCACGTGGAAGCTTACCTTCTTTACGAACTGGTGCAAAACCTACTCCAAGAGAATACGCTACCGGGCAGCCGATGATGAAACCACGAGCTTCCGGTCCAACGATCAAGTCCACTTCTTTATCACGAGCATATTCAACGATCTGGTCGGTTGCATAGCGGTATGCATCACCATTGTCCATCAGCGTTGTTATATCCTTAAATTGAATTCCAGGTTTTGGCCAATCAGGAACGATTGTTATGAATTTCTTTAAATCCATCTTCTATTTTCCTCCTATGAATGAACAGTGCATTGCTTGGTTAGATGCTGATCAAACCACGCTTTCAATTGTTTATATGATGAGTATAAAAACAAGTTTTCAAGCATCACTTGCTGTTGCTTTTTACGATAACTTGGAGACTCCTCGAAGTCACGTTTTTTCGCTGCATGGTTTAAAGCGATAAAACCCTTGTCTATTGTAACAAATTCTAAGTCAAAAAACACCTGTGATATAAAATCTATTGTTTCTTTTGACCAGCCACGGTGTTTGGCAATATCTTCTGCATGCTTGTTCAGGTCAAACGACCCTTTTTTGGATAGCAGTGCATAGAACCACTTAAAGTGCTCCCTTGTTGGGATAGTGGAAAAGAAATGATTTTCTTTTTGATAGAACGACGCATAGATTCTCTCAGGATTTGCGTTCTCCAACATGGTTGAAAGCAATGTCTCTTCATCAGGGATATCCAAAATAACAACATATTTCCCTGTGATGTCAAGTGTAGCCTCACCATTTATATGAGTAGCAAAAGGACGTAGTTCCTCCTGAAGCCTCACGTCATCCACCGTATTTTCATGAAAATAGATGATGTGAAGTTTCTCCCTATCTATGCCAGCAAGTGCCTGATTCAGCTGTTTAATAGAGCGGATGTCAAATAGCTGCCAATCTGTCACCCTGATATCCTTCAAAAATACCTGAGGCTTTCTGAAATTGTTCCATTCGTTGATGGAAAGCTCTCCAAGGATATCAAGGGATGCTCCCGGCGATACGTGATGGTATATTTCCCCGAACCCGAATCCTACACAATCCAAAGAGCTTCCTTCCTGTTCAATCACCAATTTCAGGTGATTGCTTTTGTTACCAATCTGACGGATCTGTTGTGGAAGCACATCTTTTACAAGCACTTTTGGTTTCGGGTTTGCAACACCGAATGGAGCAAGCATTTCCAGCTGCTCAATCGTTTCGAGAGTAACCTCTTCCACCCTGCACTCCATATCCACATTGGTAATAGATGTATAATCTTCTTCCGTTAAAATTTCAGATGCTTTTAGATTCATTCTTTGTCTGAGTTCTTCTACATCTTCCATTTTAAGAGTCATACCAGCTGCCATTGGGTGACCCCCAAAATGAGGCAGGATATCGCGACATTCCGATAGGTTCTCAAAAAGATCAAAGCCTGCAATGGAACGTGCGGATCCCTTCGCCAGTCCTTTTTCTTCATCCAGACTTAGAACGATAGTCGGTCGGTAGAAGCGATCAACGAGACGTGATGCCACAATCCCAATAACTCCTGCGTTCCAATTATGTCCCTCTACGATGATGAAGCTGTTTTCCTGTGGAGAATACTTCTCTTCCACCTGTTTGATGGCTTCTTCCGTAATCTGTGTGACAATCTGCTGCCGCTCTTTATTGTAACTTTCCATTTCTTCGGCAAGCATTTTCGCTTCTTCCACATCATCTGTCATGAGAAGGTGTACAGCAGGATCGGCATTATCCAGACGGCCAACTGCGTTGATTCTTGGCCCGATGGAAAATCCGACTGTTTCTTCCGTTATCGTATGCAGCTCCACTCCACATTTTTGCAGAAGCGCTTTGAGTCCGACACGGGTGGTCTGCTGCATTTTTTTGATTCCCTTGGAAGCCAACAACCTGTTTTCCCCCACTAAAGGTACAAGGTCAGCAATGGTTCCGATTGCCGCAATCTCCAAAAGGTGCTCCGGATTTTTTCCTAAAAGCGCATGAGCCACCTTGTAGGCAACCCCCACACCAGCCAGGTCATCAAACGGATAGGAGCACGTTTCCTTTTTTGGATGAATAATGGCAAAAGCATCAGGCAGCACAGGTCCCGGCTCATGGTGGTCGGTGATGATAAGATCAATGTCCAACTCTTTTGCCACTTTTGCTTCATGAAGAGCTGAGATACCTGTGTCAACTGTAATAATTACAGAATATCCGTTTTCTTTTGCCTGTCTGAAGGCATTTTCGTTTGGACCGTATCCTTCTGTAAAGCGGTTGGGGATATAAAAATCAACAAGCGCGCCAATTTCACGAAGAGCAGTAACCATTACGGTCGTACTGCTGACTCCATCGGCATCATAGTCACCGAACACAAGGATTTTCTCCCCATTCTCCATCGCTTGATTTACACGTTTAACAAGCTTGTCCATATCCTCCAAAAGAAAAGGATCGTGAAATTCTTGGTCATTTGTATATAGAAATTCTCTTGCTGCATCTATCGTTTCAAATCCTCTATTTGCTAAAAGGGAAGCAATAAGAGGGGCAATTTCCAGTGATTGTGCTAGTTGTTCGACTTGCTCTCTATTCGTTTCATTTACAGTCCATCTTGATTTAGAAGCTAACAATCTGATTCCTCCCTTAGCTTTCCTAATTATACTAGAGAGTGGAGGTTGCTTCAATAACCCCAGGTACCGCAACAAAAAAACACAGGCCATTATTTCGACCTGCGTCTCTCCCCTACTGTTTCTATCGTAGTTTCGTTATTCGTTTTTGTTTCTGCAGTTTCAGCTTCAGCGGTCTTTCCTGCATCCTCTAACTTATGTTGCAGTCTCCGCTTAACCATAATCACCTGGTAGATTCCTATTGATCCCGCAATCACGATACCCATCAACGTAGAAAATAAAATGACGAGTACTAAGGGCCATTCAGCGGTACCAAATAGGAAGTTCACCTCTACAGGTGCCACATTGAGTACGGCAAAAATAGCGACAACAATTGTGAACAGCACTCCAGCCAACAAGTACCATTGAGTTTTCAACTTTATCTCCCCCCCTCTAATTTTTATTATTCAGAGTATGGATTTATGTGCACAAAAACATCCTGCACCTCTTTGTTTTCCATCAATTTCGCTTTGACCTTCTTGCCGATATGATGGCCATCTTCCACCGTCATAAATGGATCTACTGAAATTTTTAAATCAATGATGACATAGTGTCCATGTTCCCTAGCGTGCAGGCTGTCAAGCTTCATAACACCTGGAACGGTTACGACCACATCACGAAACTCTTCTGTGTCTTCTTCATGCATAACATGATCCATTGTGTTATGGATGGACTCTGATCCCAGTTGCCATGCTATTTTAATAATAAGGAGAGCAACCACTATTCCCGCTACAGGGTCAAGGTAGACAAGCCAGTCCACTCCGATATAACCCCCCAATACGGCCCCGGCAATTCCGAACAGAGCCGCAATGGAGGAAAACACATCCGAGCGGTGTTCGTACGCATTAACGATAATGGCATCACTTTTAATTCTTTTTCCCAATTTGTACTTATATCGAAACATCGCCTCTTTTACAATGATGGATATGACCACTGCATAGATGGCTAACGCCTTTGGTGCTTCAATTGGTTCAAAGAAGGCCTGGAACGACGATTTGCCAATTTCAAATCCTACAATCAGTAAAAGTACCGCAACAATAATTGCTGCAATATTTTCAGCCTTTCCATGACCATACGGATGGTCCTTGTCAGGGGGTTGCTTAGCCGCTTTGAGCCCTATGTACACTGCCATTGAACCCGCTACATCAGACGCTGAGTGCACCGCGTCTGCGACAAGTGCGCGACTGTTGGCCACAACACCTACCCATCCTTTCAAAACTGCCAAAACGATATTTCCCACCACACCTACCAAGGCGGCAAATTCGGCTTTCTTAAAACGCTCATTATGGTCCATACCGCACACCTCTTTCTAATCTCTTCTTCTATTGTACCCGAACACAAGCAAAACCTCCGAAAAATAAGCTTAAAAAAATGTCGCAAAGCAACAATATGCTCCGCGACATTCCATTTATACTTCCGGCTCCGGATCTTCCACTGGTGCCTTTTTAGGCTTACTTAACTGTTTGTGCTTCCAGATCAACCAAAGCTGTGCTGCGATGAACAAAGAAGAGTAAGTACCGACTACCAACCCTACCAATAACGCAACCGAGAAGTTTGTAATCGACTCGCTTCCGAATATCAACAAGGCGATTACGGCAACCATGACCGTCGCTACCGTATTAATGGATCGGACGAAAGTCTGCTGGAGACTTCGGTTCACCACTTCTGCAAGGTCTTCAAATGTTTTGACACGCTTTTTCCGCTTCAGGTTTTCACGTATCCTGTCAAAGGTGACTATCGTATCATTTATCGAATACCCGACAATCGTCAGGACGGCGGCAATGAAGGTGATATCGACCTCCAAGCGAACAAGGCTGAAGAACGCAACGATAAAGAATGCATCATGGAACAATGCTACAATGGCTGCTACAGCAAAGAGCCATTCAAAACGGATTGTTACATAGATGATGATTCCGATAGCCGCTATCAGCACTGCAAAGAATGCGTTGCGTGCAAGCTCCTGTCCAACTGTTGGAGAAACGGTGCTGACACTTGGTTCAGAGCCGTACTTCCCTTCTATATACTGCTTGATCTCTGCAATTTCAGTTTGCGAGAAGTCATCCACATAACGGGCAACTGCAATTTCATTGTTCGTACCAGCTAAGACAACGTCTTTCGGCTCATAGTCGATGGATGCCAGTTCCTCAGTGATCTCCTCTGCTGTTAGACGAGAGTCACTCATGATTTCCACACGCGTTCCAGCAGCAAAATCAATACCAAGATTCAAACGGAAAGCTGCCAGAAGGATTATTCCTATTACAATCATGGCACCTGAGAAAATAAAGAACTTTTTACGGTGCTTTACAAAATCCCAATGGGAGAAACGGTTCGGTGGCTCCGTATTCTCATCCGTCTTGTTAATATCAAGTATATCCTTTTTCTTCACACCGAACAGGTGAGGCTTGTTATTCATGAACTTGCTGCTTACCCACAGGCCGAGCAGTAAACGAGTACCAAGTACCGCCGTCAGGAAGCTCAGAAGGATACTAACAATCAACATGGTAGCAAATCCTTTTACTGAACTTGTCCCATAGACGAACATGACACCTGCTGCAAGCAATGTCGTAATGTTCGCATCTAATATGGTGGATAGAGAATTACGGTTTCCTGCACGGAAAGCGGACATCGCCGATCTTCCTAGTTTCAATTCCTCTTTTATCCGTTCATAGGTTATGATATTGGCATCTACGGCCATCCCCACCCCTAAAATAAGGGCTGCAATTCCTGGCAGTGTAAGGACCCCGTTCATCAATTCGAATACTAAAAGAATCAAGAATATATAAGCACTTAATGTCAGAACAGCCACTAAGCCTGGTAAACGGTATCCCACAAGCATGAACAGCAGGATGGCACTGATACCAATCATCCCTGCCAACACCGTTTTCTGAAGTGCTGTTTCCCCGAATTTGGCTCCAACAGATGTGGAGTATATTTCTTCTAGTTCTACAGGAAGTGAACCGGCATTGAGCAACTCCGCAAGCTCCTTTGCCTCTTCAATGGAGAAGTTACCTGTAATCTGAACATTTGTATCATTAAAAACGCGATCTACACCTGCAGCAGAAAGGTATTTCGGGTCAGCCTTCCCTGCTTCTGCCTCGTATGAATCGACACCTTCTTCAAAATCCAGCCAGATGACCATTAGGTTGCGACCTGAATTGTCGAGTCCCATATCACGTACTTGACGAGTTACTTCCGCAAATTCGGAAGCATCTCTCAATGTAAGTGCAACACTTGGCCTGTTACTCGGATCAAAGGATTGAGAAGCCCCGTTCTCAGCCAGAGAAGAACCGTCCATCAACAATTTGTCGTCGACATCACGGAACGTCAGCTTAGCTTCTGTTGATAAGAGCTCCCTTGCTCTTGACTGGTCATCCACTCCGGCAAGCTGGACGCGGATCCTGTCATCCCCTTCAATCTGAATATTCGGTTCACTTACACCAAGCACGTTGACACGTTTATTCAACGCGCTCACCGTACTCAGAAGTACGTCCCTATTAATTTCACTATTTTCATTGATTGGCGTTACTTCATAAAGGACCTCAAATCCTCCTTGAAGATCAAGACCAAGTTTAATATCTTTTGTAATTGGGTTCGTAAACACTCCGATTGTGCTTCCGATTAAAATAAGAAGTAAAAAGAATGCAACGATCCTTCCTCTTTTGACCATGCGTAAAAAATCCTCCTTCTGCTCTTACAATCGATGAAATGAAATTGTAATATGGATACTTGGGCAGCCTACATGCTTCACATTTCCTGTATGTATAATTATGTAAAAATGTTCAATAAAAGCCGTTTTCATGCCATCATGTACCATTATGATTCATCCATTAATGCCTGTCAATTTTTGCTGAAAATTTAATCTTTTTGGTTTGTGAAGTAGTTCGGTGCCTTATATGCTTCAATTGTGATATAGCTCATATAATCTGTCGCAGACAAACTGTACACATCGTTGACCAGTTCATATAGCCTCTTCGTTTCAGGGCGCTTCCATTTCTTTTTTGTCAAGCACTCCCACAACGCATCCTCTGTTACAGTATCATATCCGAATAACTCGAACTCCTCCAGCTTGCTTTGTAGAACAGGACCCAGTTCGTATCGGAAAAGATCATAAGCGTGGTCGTTGGTTTCCTTTTTCATTGTTTATTGAACCCCCATTCAATTCACTCTCTATTCAAAATGCTTATTTCGGATACCCTTCTTTCGCTATCACCTGCACCTTAATAATACTTGTCATGCTTGGCCCACTAACTAGCATATAGATAATTGTATATGAAATCTCAGTAATTGAGAAGGCAGGGAATCGCATGACAAAGCAAACATTTCTAAAAGGGACCTTAATACTGATTGTTGCAGGACTTATTACGAGGGTGCTAGGTTTTGTGAATCGGATTGTGGTGGCAAGGTTTATAGGGGAAGAGGGCGTGGGACTGTATATGATGGCCGTTCCTACTCTTGTACTGACAATAACCATTACCCAACTCGGGTTACCTGTTGCAATTTCCAAGTTGGTAGCAGAGGCTGAAGCCCAAGGTAATCACCGTAAAATCAAAAAAATACTGGTAGTTTCCCTTGCAACAACCGGAGCACTCAGCCTTGTTTTCACACCTGCCATGATTCTCCTCGCTCCGTACCTTTCCAATAACCTGTTTACAGACCCTAGAACCTATTATCCATTAATGGCCATAGCACCTGTCGTTCCAATCATCGCCATCTCCTCCGTCCTGCGCGGGTACTTCCAGGGTAGGCAAAATATGAAACCGTCTGCCATTTCACAAGTCATCGAGCAGGTTGTAAGAATCTCGCTTGTTGCAGCCTGTACAAAAGCATTGCTTCCATATGGCATAGAATATGCAGCAGCAGGAGCCATGCTTTCTGCAGTCGTGGGTGAACTGATGTCCTTGTTGTACATGCTATTCGTTTTCAAAAACAAAAAGAAATTCCGCTTACGCAGAAAATTTTTTAATTATGTTGGAGAAGGTAAGGAAACGTTCCGTGATTTGATGCGCATCGCCATTCCAACTACCGGAAGCAGAATGATTGGTTCCATCGCCTGGTTTTTTGAACCGATTGTCGTAGCCCAGAGCTTGGCTATCGCCGGTGTTGCTACTGCTATGGCCACCAAACAATACGGAGAACTGGTTGGCTTTGCCCTTCCACTCATGATGCTGCCATCCTTTATTACTTATTCCTTATCCACAGCCCTTGTTCCTGCAATAAGTGAAGCGGCAGCCAAAAAAAATAATATCCTAATCGAGCATCGCCTCCAACAGGCTTTAAGACTGTCTTTTGCAACAGGTGGAATTGCGGTTGTGCTTCTCTTTGTGTACGCAGAACCCATCATGCTATTGATGTATGGCAGTAGCAAGGCAGCTATCTATATCAAAGTAATGGCACCATTCTTTCTATTCTACTATTTTCAAGGACCACTTCAGGCAACCCTGCAAGCTTTAGATCTCGCTAAGGCTGCCATGATTAACAGCTTTATCGGGGCAGCGGTAAAGACGGCCGTCATCTTTGTTCTGGCAAGTAAGCCTGCATTTGGAATAATGGGGGCTGCTCTTGGGATTGTCATCGGGATGATGCTTGTTACCTTGTTGCATATGGCAACAATTATGAAAATATTATCTTACTCCCTTTATGTGAGGGATTATGTAAAAAGCTTTATTACTATGGGAGTTTGCGTACTGTTCGGAATGTGGATGGTTGACAATCTCTGGCTCGGGCTTGGTGTCGGTCCAAGGAGCGGTTTGATGATTTTGCTGACCTGCCTATTGTATATGGTGTTATTGCTGATTTTTGGATTAGTTAAGAGAGAAGAACTTGCAAGGCTGCCATTTTTGAAGAAGTGGTTGGCAAGGTGAATAGGAATTAACTTGAGGATCCTGCTGCCTGTTTTCTCTGCGGCAGGGTTCCTTTTTCTATCCAGAAAAGGCGGTCAGCCCACTGGGCCCTCCACCTTCCCCTACTCATCTTTTAAATCAATAAAAAACACACCTTTATTATAGCTACAGAAGGATATGTTCTTAAAATTCTTGTACCCTAAGGACCTTAATTGCTGCCGGAGCCATAGATTGGTTTTGTTGATCTTTTTGAGATGTTCCTCTTGTATCGCACCGTCCATTATCAAAGGAAGATTTAAAGTACCTTCTTCCTCTTGGTGCTCATCCGGGGACGTTCCTTCATCCTGCTTTTTCTCGAACACCGAGAGTTTTCCTGAAGGTTCAAGAATGGCGAACTCTACATCTGCTACATTTTTTACATTTTTATCTCTAAGTTGGATAAGAAGGTCGTCAAAGTTATAGCGTTGTTTTTTCATAACCTTCTCATCAATTTTGCCATTGTTTATGATGACACTGGGTTTTCCGTCAATGACATTCCTGAACCGCCGACTTTTTAAGGAAACGTAAGCGAGGAGTATTTGTATTCCCATCAATAAAAACATCGGTACCATTGTATGTATTAAAGGATCCTTCGGGTTCTCTATTGCCATCACTGCCATTTCCGCAATCATGATGAAGACGACAAGATCGAGGACACTAAGTTCACCAATTTCCCGTTTACCCATGACACGGAAGATAAAGAGGATGACAATATAAAGAAAAATGGTCCTGGCTATCATCAGCACGTACTCTTCCATCATAAGTCCGCCCCCCTAACAACATTTAAGCACAAAAGTAAACACGATTATGTTTAGTTTTAAACGAAGAAGCGGTTTTCATGACATGAAGTATATACCAAATTCTCCCTAATGGATTCCCCATCCTAGACATTGATGAGACATAACCTAAAAAAAATTTTTATTCTATTTGGTTTAACTTGTGAATATGCTTGTATTACTTAGCATGTACCACGAAAGGGGAAGAGTAAGCATGGAGTCAAAACGACTTGGATTGGCCATCATGTATGGCCTGATCACCGTTTTTATGTTCGCAATAGCAATTAGTCTTATATTTTCATTACTCTTACGTTTCACCTCTCTGCAGGAAACCAGTGTCGCCTGGATCATTGTGACATTATCTTTTATAACTCTATTCATTGGCGGCTTCATATCTGGTGGAAAAGGGAAGGAAAAGGGTTGGTTACTTGGAGGAGCTACAGGTGGAGCATATACGCTTATCATCTTCCTATTTCAATATTTAGGGAACGACTCCCTGTTTAGCCTTCACCAGATGATGTTCCATCTTGGATTTATCGGAATAGCAGCTCTCGGCGGGATCATTGGAGTGAATCTGAGCGGCGGAAATATATCAAAGGCATAGAAAAAAGCTGTTTTCGTAAACTTTGTTGCTTTTTCGTATTTTTAAAACAACCGTAATAATTGTTACTGGCGTGCTCTTTTCCTGGTTATTCAGGAGAAACTGCATGATATTTTGAAAGTAGATACACTGTAAAAAGTCCAAATGCCGACTATTTCCTAGTAAAAAGTCCAATTGCCGACTTTTTACTAGTAAATACCAACAATCTATTAGAAAAGAGCCTAGAAAAAAGAGCATGACCCAGTGGGTGCATGCTCCTTTTCGTTGTAGAATCAGTCTTGGTTTACATCTCTAACCGCTTGACGGTCAAATGTAAGACGAGCTCCGTCGCCTGCTTTAACGACAATCTTGTTTTCATCCAATGCATCCACGATACCGTGTAATCCACCGATTGTTACGACCTTGTCCCCTTTTTGCAGGTTAGTCTGCATTTCACGAACTTGCTTTTGACGCTTTTGTTGCGGGCGAATTAACAAGAAGTAGAAAATAGCAAACATTAATACTAAAGGTAAAATAGCACCAGCCATTCCTTCCATGTTGTAACGCCTCCTTTCTCTTAAGTCATGTATGTGAAGAGATTTTAGAAGTTCTTTGCATTCGGTTTATTGAATCCATATTTCTCAAAAAACTCTTCTTTGAAGTCTCCAAGTCGGTCTTCACGGATCGCTTGTCTGACATTCTCCATTAATTTTACCAGAAAATATAGGTTATGGTAAGTTGTAAGTCGAATTCCCAAAGTTTCGTCACATTTGATTAGGTGACGAATGTAAGCTCTGGAATAATTTGTACAAGTATAACAGTCACACTCAGGGTCTAAAGGTCCAAAGTCGCGTGCAAACTTCGCATTCTTCACTACCAATCGGCCTTCACTAGTCATTAATGTCCCATTACGGGCAATTCTAGTCGGTAATACGCAGTCAAACATATCGATTCCACGAATCGCTCCATCAATAAGGGAATCTGGTGACCCTACCCCCATCAAATAACGTGGTTTGTCTGTCGGCAACCAAGGTGTTGTAAACTCCAGTGTACGGTTCATCACGTCTTTCGGTTCTCCTACTGAAAGTCCTCCGACCGCATAGCCTGGGAAGTCCATGGATACAAGGTCCTGGGCACTCAATTTACGAAGGTCCTCATATTCTCCACCTTGTACAATTCCGAATAACCCTTGATCTTGTGGGCGTTGATGCGCTTCAAGACAGCGCTCTGCCCAGCGGGATGTACGCTCGACCGATTTTTTCATGTATTCATGTGTGGCAGGGTATGGTGGACATTCGTCAAATGCCATCATGATGTCAGAGCCAAGGTCGTTCTGGATGTGCATCGCTTTTTCTGGCGATAGGAAAAGTTTATCCCCATTCATATGGTTACGGAAGTGAACTCCCTCTTCTTCAATTTTGCGAAGGTCACTCAGACTGAAGACTTGGAAACCGCCGGAATCGGTCAGAATGGCACGATCCCAGTTCATGAACTTATGGAGTCCACCTGCTTCTTTGACGATTTCGTTACCTGGACGCAGCCATAGGTGGTAGGTGTTGCTCAGGATGATTCCTGCCCCCATCGCTTTGACGTCTTCTGGTGACATTGTTTTTACGGTGGCAAGGGTTCCTACCGGCATGAAGACCGGTGTTTCAAAGCTTCCGTGTGGTGTGTGGACGATTCCCAGACGGGCACCTGTCTGTTTACATGTTTTGATTAGTTCGTATCTGATTGCTGTCATTGTATTCTCCTTAGGATTTCTATAAAGCATTTCGTTTGTTTGGGTAACTCCTGTAGATTTCCGTTCCGGGTGTTCGCTTTCCGCGGGCGGTCCGGAAGCCTCCTCACTTCGTTGCGGGGTCTTCCCTGTCCCTTCCTCCCGCAGGAGTCTCACACCCTGCACTTCAATCTACAGGGGGTGCTAGTTTCACAACGCTTTTCTTTGCATTTAAAGTATTAGCATTGCATCCCCGAAGCTGAAGAAGCGGTATTTCTGTTTGACGGCTTCTTCGTATGCACTCATCACGTGGTCACGTCCTGCTAGTGCACTGACAAGCATGATCAAGGTCGATTTCGGCAGGTGAAAGTTTGTAATCATGCCGTCAATGGCAGCAAACTCATAACCTGGGTATATAAATATGTTTGTCCATCCGCTCGCCTCTTTAAACTCGCCATGGTCACGAGCAATTGTTTCAAGAGTTCTCGTTGACGTTGTTCCTACTGTAATAATTCTTCCACCTTTACTGCGGACATCATTCAGCAGGCGTGCGGTCCCTTCTGACACCTGGTAGAACTCTGCGTGCATATCATGCTCTTCTACTGTATCTACGCTAACTGGGCGGAATGTGCCAAGCCCAACGTGCAGCGTGATGAATGCCGTATGGACACCTTTGTCCTTCAATGCACCAAGCAATTCTTCCGTAAAGTGAAGACCGGCAGTCGGAGCTGCAGCTGATCCTGTTTCCCTTGCGAAAACGGTCTGATAGCGATTACGATCCTCTAGTTGTTCCTTGATATAAGGAGGAAGCGGCATTTCTCCCAAGCTATCTAGCACTTCGTAAAAGATTCCCTCATAGCGGAAAGCGAGCTGTCTTCCACCATGCTCGCTTTCTCCTACACATACTGCCGTGAGTCTGCCATCACCAAATGATACTACCGTACCTTCTTTCACTCGTTTAGCAGGTTTAATGAGCGTCTCCCAAGTGTCGCCTTCTAGTTGTTTCAACAAGAGGACTTCTATTTTAGCGCCTGTTTCACTCTTTACGCCAAAAAGGCGTGCGGGCAGTACTCTTGTGTCATTTAATACAAGACAGTCACCTTCGTTAACGTAGTCCAATATTGAACGGAAGCTTTGCTCATGCGTCAGTTCTCCGGTTTCCTTATTCAGCACCAACAATCGCGATGCTTCCCTTTGTTCCAGTGGAGTTTGCGCAATGAGTTCCTCCGGTAAATGGAAATCAAATAAATCTATCTTCATTTCTGTCACCTTTTCTTGTTTGCTTCCCTGAAAATAGGGTGTTCTTTATCTGAAACGGCCTATAAAATAAAAGACCAAGCTTAATACGATACTTATAATAATGGATGTAACAATCGGGAAGAAAAAGGTCATGTTCCCTTTTTTCACGACAATGTCACCTGGTATTTTCCCGACCACTTGCCATAACAGTCCTACAATTAGCAGAACCGCTCCAAGTACCATCAGCATTTTAGGCAGTTCCATTATTCTTTTGGCACCTCCATATTGAAATGACGATACACTAGATCTGTTACAACCCGACCACGAGGAGTCCGTTGCAGGAACCCTATCTGTAATAGGTATGGTTCATAGACATCTTCAATAGTGTGCGATTCTTCTCCGATGGTAGCAGCAATCGTATCAACGCCGACAGGTCCTCCGCGAAACTTTTCGATGATGCCCATCAACAGTTTATGATCGATGTGATCTAATCCGAGCTTGTCCACTTGCAAGCGGTCCAACGCTTCTGTTGCCAAAGAAGCACTTATGGTGTCTTTTCCTAATACTTGGGCAAAATCCCTGACCCGACGCAAAAGTCGATTGGCGATACGAGGGGTGCCCCTTGCTCTTCTGCTTATTTCCGTAGCTGCATCCTGTTCGAGTCCTATCTCAAGGATCTGTGCGGTCCGTAGGCAGATTTCGGTAAGCTGTGCTTCGTTATAGTATTCCAGTCGGCTGAGAACCCCGAAACGGTCCCTGAGAGGTGCTGTCAGCAATCCCACTCTTGTTGTCGCGCCAACGAGTGTGAAAGGAGGAAGATCCAAACGGACGGATTTGGAAGTTGGTCCTTTTCCTATCACAATATCTAGGCAGTAATCCTCCATGGCAGGATAAAGGACTTCTTCAATGGAACGGTGAAGACGGTGGATTTCGTCAATAAATAGGACATCCCCCGGTTCGAGAGCGGACAGTATCGCTGCCAAATCCCCTGGCCGTTCAATGGCAGGTCCCGCGGTTGTGCGGAGCTGCACTCCCATCTCATTTGCAATGATTGCTGCCAATGTCGTTTTTCCAAGTCCAGGCGGTCCGTAAAGCAAAACATGATCCAATGTTTCCTGCCGCATTTTCGCTGCTTGAATAAACACCTCCAGATTTTCCTTCACTTTATCTTGGCCAATATATTGCTGTAATCTCTGCGGTCGTAAACTATATTCCAAAGAATGCTCCTCCAAGGTCGCATCCTGAGATACCATGCGGTCATCCATCATTTGGTTCCCCCCTTCTGGGACTCTGTCCGGTCCCTCATTATTTCAAGAGCAACTGCAACGCTCTTTTTACATATTGGTCGGTTGTTAAGTCTTCTTTCTGCAAGGCAGGGACGATTTTCTTGATTTCGCGTTCTCCATAGCCAAGTACCTTCAGTGCTTCCAAAGCCTCATCCAATGCTGAGCTGCTGGAACCCGGTACTGCTATTTCCACATCCGGTTGAAACAGATCTGGAAAAGCACTTGGAACCAAATCGTTCAGCTTTCCTTTAAGGTCAAGAATGATTTGCCTTGCTGTTTTCTTCCCGACTCCAGGGAATTTCACCAGGAATTTTTCATCTTCGTTCTCAATGGCATGTACGACCTGGGCTGGTTGTCCTGATGCCAAAATGGCAAGTGCCCCTTTTGGTCCGATGCCTGTCACGTTCAACAGCTTCATGAACAGATTTTTATCTTCTCTTGTTTTAAAGCCATACAAGGCCAATATATCTTCTCTCACGTGCTGGTATGTATAGATTGTCACTTCTTTATCCTTGTCCACCCTGTAGATGAAAGGGTTCGGGGTGTAAACCTGATATCCCACTCCCATCACTTCCACAACGACATATTCCGGTGACACATATTCCACAAAACCTCTAATAAAATCGATCAACGTCCAAATACTCCCCTTTATGTTTAACTTCTATTCTCCATTTTACCATGAATAGAACAAACAATCGGCTCAAAAGAAAAAGATAGCATATTTTAGTGTAATTGTTAAGATACAAACACTAGTAAGATAGAATTCCCAAAAATTAAAAAACAGACCAGCATAAATGCCGGTCTGCCTATTGTTTTTTGGTAGTATAAGGCTTGAAGGTTTCTAGCACTTGTACATAGTCATCTTTTGATACCACTCTAATTCCACCCTTTAATTGTTCGTGCTGGTGGCTTTCCAGCTTTCCAACATCAATTTGGAAAAAGGATTGGATGATTTTTGATGCTTCCGTCGGCTTTCCTTCATAGATGGTCAGAATCCCTTCTTTGGAGATGCCAAAATAGCCATTGGATTTCAATAGTGGTGATATATCGTCAATGTATTGTTGAAATACTACCTGTTCTCCATCCAAATCGATAACCTGCCACTCATCATACTGAGCCCAGAAATCCTCCATCGCCCAAACGGTTTCATCCAGAATTTCCTCACTTACTTCTCCATCGAGATAGATTCGCTCCAGTACAACCTTCAGTGTCAAGGGACCGCTGACCTCAAACGCATCCTCAAGAATCTCTTCATCTACATATTGATTCTCATCTGCTGCACCTTCAAAAGTGGCAAACGTATAAAACAATCCAAACGCGGTTGCAAACGCTGTGACAAGTAAAATCCACTTTTTTAGTATGATGGGTTTCATTGTTACATTGCCCCCTCACATTCTGTTTAGTTTAATTTCTAAGTAATTTGCTAGTCTTATCTTTTTTAGTTTGACCATATTTAGGAATATTAACCATGCTTAGTGGGGAATTTTTCTAATGAAAAGTTTCTGTTAATCAACGCTGTTTATTTCCGCCCTGGGCTTCGCTTTCCGCGGGGCGCTGCTGGAGCCTCCTCGGCAAGCCTGCGGGGTCTCCACCAACCGCTACCTCCCGCTGGAGTCTTCGCCCCGGGCTCCAATAAACAGCTGAGATATCCAAAACTTCAACACGTTGCTTGTCAAATTAAGAAAATGTAGAGAAATACGAAAAAACAGCCCCCAATAGCAGAGGCTGTTTTATAGGCGGTTTATCTTGTCATCGTTCGATAAATTCCACGCATTGTATGATCAAGGTCTTTCAGATGCCACTCACCTTTTCGCAAGTCGTTATCCACAGTGAGAACGGTGTTATAGACACTTTCCTCTGTAGATATACGCAATTCTTTATTTTCCACTAGAGGTTCTACAGCACTTCGCACCTCTCGCTTCAGCTTACGGGTGTCTGCATCCTTTTCAGGGTTTACTGCGACTATGATCTCATCCCCATTTATAAGGGCACGGGCACCGTTCACTCCATCGACCTTGTCTGCTCGCTTTGACAAGCGATCGGCCAATTTGCCATCATAGTTATTATAATATGACGGGTTGCCGACATTTTCGATACCATTCAGGCTGCCGTGGTAATTTTTATCTGTACGGCTGAAACGTGGAGTATCATTTCCGATGTTCATAATACCGCCGTAATCGGTTCTGTTTCTTGTCTGTCTGACTCCCTCGTCCTTGTTGCGTCTTACTCTTTTTTCGTCATAGATAACAGAGCGGTCCAGAATTTCGTTCAGTGGACCATCATTATCTTCCAGAAGACGGGCATTCCCTCTTTCTTCCGGTTCACGACGTGTACGGTCATTGTTTACATAAGGATTGTGTTCGCTTGTGTAATATCCAATAGGTCTTGTTTCCTCATAATACCTATTGTCTGTTGCACTTTCCTTTTGGCCGCAGCCGGCTAGACCGCCAAGTAAAAGTGCCGCAGAGGTTACAGTGAATAGTGACTTCCTCAATGTAAAAACCCCCTAACGAGTCAGTTGAGTACTATAGATGTACTCTCCATTAGGGTGACAAGTTAAGGGGTGTTTTATTTTGTTAGTTCTCTCCAAGTTCTTAAAATTTTGGAGGTCCGTAGGCCAATTGTCTTTTATGCTCCGTGCGTTTGTGCATTCTATCAATGATTTGCTTGTCTTTTTCGGGAACTTCCTCGCCTTTGAGAAAGCTGTCTATCATGTTGTAAGTTGTTCCCATTTCATTTTCATCCGTCTGACCTTCCCATAGTCCTGCGCTCGGAGCCTTATTGACAATGCTATCCGGTACTCCAAGCACCTTTGCCATATCTCGGACTTCCCCTTTTGTAAAATGTACAAGAGGTACAAGATCGACTCCTCCATCACCATATTTGGTGAAATACCCTGTGTGCCATTCCGCTGCATTGTCTGTCCCTACAACCAAATAGCCATAGTTGTTCGCCACTGCATAGAGGGTGGTCATGCGAAGACGTGCACGGGTATTTGCATCTCCTAGACGGGAAGTTTCTTCGTTCCATTCGCCTTTTTCCTTCAGTTGCTTTTCCATCGCAGAAAAAAGCACGGTATGTGTATCGGAAAGATCGATTGTCGTGTGGGAGATTCCACAGCTTTCAATTACTTCAAGTGCATGTTCCTGGTCCTTTGGGTCACTTTTACATGGCATAATCACACCTAGGGAATCTTCGGGGAATGCTCTTTTGATCAGGTGGGCGACAACTGCGGAATCGATTCCTCCACTAACACCGACAATTGCTCCGTTTAATCCTGCATCCTTCACTTTTTCTTGAATCCATTGTACTAACTTGGCAATTTTTTCTTCCATTACGTATTCTTCCCTCCATTTGGCATTATTGATTATTGTATCAGATTGTTGTAATTCGTCAAAAATTGTTTGCGTAGGTTCCAGGTAGAAATGAAAAAGGAGAGATTGGCATAACTGCTTGGCACTGCTTCATCATCCATGGTTTGGGAGAACCGGTTTCCCTCTCTCAGGATGTCCATCGGAAAAGAAAGTGCTGCACAGAACCACGGAAGCCTTTTGAGTTTGTCCTCTAGAAAAGAATGCGACTCAAACTGGGCCCTGTTCCATTTGAGGAAAGGCAGAATCCGACTGGCATACTGAACGTAGTCCCATTCCCCATTACCAATTGAAAGCAGGTCAAAGTCGATTAAATACACTTTATTATCTGTACTTCGGATAAAATTATGACTTGCCACATCCCCATGCAAAACAACATTTTCCGAATTGGTTACATTCGCGGTCAACTCTTTAAGTGAAAGGTGACTATAATATACAATTTCACTAATTACTCCGGGATTAAACCATTTTGCCAAAAAAGGTGCATTTTGATCAAACAATTCGAGACGATTTCTCCACTTTTGTATCGTCGTTTCAAGTGGAATATCCAGGGGAAGAGAAGGAATGATTTTTTTGGAATGGTGGTGAAAATCTTGGAGAACAAGCAATCCAGCCACCCTGTCCTCTTCTTTTAGGAAAGAAAATCTCCTTTTTGCGGGGATGAAACGTGTGAGAACCCAATAATACCCTTGGTCAGCTATGACATACCGTCCATCGCTGAATTTCTCATACATAGCCCCTACACTGAATCCGTTAATATGTAGGAGATGGCTGAATTGAATGATGGAATCAAGGTTTCCGAGTTCTGCATATCCTTTTAAAATATAGATACCCTCGTCTGTATGAATTTTAAATAGGTTGTTTTTTATTTTACTGTAACTTTGAATTTGCAGGTCCGTTTCATAAATTAAACGGAAGAAAAGACGATTTCGATTGAAATCGTCTCTACAGTTCGGTTGATCAGCTTTCATCATCGTTATCCGGACCTTCAAAATCTGACCCTTCATTCCGCTCGTCATTGGCGTAGCCGTAACCATATCCTTGTGGGTTATAATACCCTGGAGGTGCCATAGGATAGCCGTATGGGGCGTAACCATATGTTCCATCGCTACGATAGCCTTGCGGTGCTCCACACCCGCAATCCCCACCGGAACTTGCTCCTGCTACTTGTTGCTGGTCGCCACCCATTGGCCCGAATCCTGAACCTGGTGAAACTGGTCCCATTGGATAACATGGATATCCGCCCATTCCGCCCATCGGACCCATAGGCATTCCTTGTGGCATCATTTGCGGCATTCCCATTCCCTGCATTCCAGGCATCATCCCTGGCATCATTTGTGGCATTCCCATTCCTTGCATACCGTTTTGACCCATCTGATCCTGAACGCCCATCACGGCATTTTCCATCTCTTCATGGCTCATATTCGGCATTTGTCCCATCTGTTGCAACTGTTGCATCTGTTGCATCATTTGTTGTTGCATTTGCCCGTAATCAACATCGGGAGATTCTTCGCCTTGCTCCACTCCCATTACTTGCGATCCATCCATTCCTTGCATTCCAGGCATCATCCCCGGCATTCCCATTTCTTGCATTCCAGGCATCATTCCTGGCATTCCCATTTCTTGCATTCCAGGCATCATTCCTGGCATTCCCATTCCTTGCATTCCAGGCATCATCCCTGGCATTCCCATTCCTTGCATACCAGGCATCATTCCTGGCATTCCCATTCCTTGCATTCCAGGCATCATTCCTGGCATTCCCATTCCTTGCATTCCGGGCATCATTCCTGGCATTCCCATTCCTTGCATTCCGGGCATCATTCCTGGCATTCCCATTCCTGGAGCTCCCCATCCTGGACCCCAACCATGGTGATGATGGTGTTTCGGAGGACATGGAGGAGGACATAAACCGCTACCAGGTAAAACCGGAGATACAGGATAGCACTCTTCCATCTGTGGAGCAGGTTGCTGGACACCCATCACTTGCTCCGGACTTTCCGGACTCTCCTCTTTTGGTTTAGGTATGTTCACGGGCATGTTCACGTTAGGCATGTTTATGTTAGGCATCTTCATATTCGGCATTTTGACATTAGGCATTTTCATGTTAGGCATCTTCTCGTTCGGCATTTTTTCGTTAGGCATTTTCACATTTGTCGGCTGTTTTTGGGTAAAATAGTTATTCACTTCCACCTCTGGGAAGTATGGCTTCAATTGGGGCATCTTTGGTGTGTATGGTGTTTTCTGCGCCTCTTTAACCGGTTGCTCTTTTACCGCAGGCTTCTTCGGCATCTCCTTATAAGGATGCTGTGCTTTCGGCGCCTGTACGCCCATCACTTGTTTTGGTGCTTCTTTCGTCACACCCATCACTTGGCTTTCTTTCTTGACTGGCACACCAGCCATCGGCACTTTTATTTTCATTCCAGGCATAATCATGTCAGGATTGCTTAATTGTGAATTCGATTTCTTTAACTCTTCGAAGTTCACGTTATATTTCTGGGCAATCTTCCACAATGTATCCCCTTTTTGGACAATATGGATTTTCAAGGATTTTCCCTCCTTAGCAAAGTCTCTACAGTCTATGAGTCGTGTAGGCATTTTGCCACTATTCTTCACATCAACATATGCGTGAAAAAGGGAATTTATGATAAAAAACATGGACACCACAGGGAAAAAGTTTATTTTTCCGTTGGCGCCCATTTTTATTGTGATTATAGATTTGGTGATAGCTTTATCTCCCTGTAGTCTTTCGTTCCAGGTGTTCGCTTCCCGCGGGGCGGTGCTTGAGCCTCCCACACTTCGTTGTGGGGTCTCAAGTCTACCGCTACCTCCCGCTGGAGTCTCTCACCTTGCACTTCAGGCTACAGGGGAAATCTGTGAGCTTCATGATCCTCGCTCATCTCCCTATTCCCTTTCAATCCGGCTACAAGGGGAGCATGCAAACAACATGATCCTATTTTTGGAAGGTGCTTTCTATTTAGCCCCCTAACTCATTTGGACACCTACTTCAAAAGATATTATCATAGAAGTATCAAAGGAGGAGTCCAAATGAGTAAACGCAATGGACCAATGGAAGATGTAAAAAAGCAATACGTAAGAATGGCACTTGAATCTGGAAATACTGCTTTTATAGCTAGGAAAACAGGAGTGAGTAGTTCTACCTTAGGTAATTGGATAAAACAGTACCGTGATGAAATAGAAGCAGAAATGGAAACAGATGGTGTTACCCCTCTTTCAGAGTCTCCTTCTACTCAAGAACTGCAAAAGAAGTATGACCATGCCATGAAACTTTTAGGCGAGAAAGAACTAGAGGTAGCGATGCTTCGTGAGATGGTAAAAAAAAACTTACCGACCTTTCGGAACAAATAGCTTTTGCCAAAGAGTGGATCGATGAGGGATTTCCGGCCAGTCGTGTATTAAAGTATGCTTCCATTACCCGTTCTACTTACTATTATCGTTTGGCTAATCCACCAATAGCTAAGGTAGCTACGGGGGGAAGGCCTATACCAGGATACTCTCTGAATAGAAAAACGAAGAAGAAGGTCAAAGATAAAACCATCAAGGTTTATTTAATGCAGCTCATAGAAGGCGAAGAGGAGATATACGGATATAGGAAATTAACAAAAGTCTTAAGAAAGATGTATCATCTCATTATCAACAAGAAGAAAGTGTATCGACTATGTAAGGAGCTTGATATCTTGATGCCTCAACGGCAAACGAAACAAAAGCACCCACGTAAGCTCGCCAAGAATCGTAAGATTACAGGTCCTAATCAGTTGTGGCAGGTTGATATTAAGTATGGATATGTGATGAATTCTCGACGTTTCTTCTATCTTGTGAGCGCCATAGATGTGTATGATCGAAAGATTGTAGGGTACTATCTTGGGAAGACTTGCGAAGCGCCAAAAATTACGAAAATGTTGATGAAAGCTATGATGAAGCGCGGTATTAAAATGACAAAAGCCGTTGAAGACGAGAGTAGACTTATTATCCGTTCAGATAATGGTCCACAGTTCATAAGTAATCATTTTCAACAGTTCAGTATAGATAAGTTTGAACATGAAAGGATCCCACCAAAATCACCAAATATGAATGCTTATATAGAGTCTTTTCATAGTGTGCTTGAGAGAGAATGTTATCAGAAAAACGAATTTATTACTTTTGATCATGCGTTTGATACAGTAGATACTTATATTGAATTTTATAATAATAGAAGGTATCACGGCAGTCTAAACGACTACAGTCCAAGCGAATATTATGCCAAATGGTTAGCTAAAACGGTGAATCCAGTAGAATTAACGATGTAATGTTTACCCCGAGAAGAAAGGTTAAAGCGATTCTCTTTAACCTTTCTTCTCGGGGCAACCAAGCGGAAGCGCGGTAGGAAATTGAAATCTTGAGATAACCCTAGAAAAATGGAGTATGTGTCCAAACTTAGGGGGTTGAACCGCTTTTATTCAAGAGTAATGTTATTTGCTAATAAAAAGTCAAAAATAAGGTTGTTACTAATCATCTATGAAAAATTTCATACGTTTTTATAAAAACAAAGTAAAAAGCCGAAAAATCATACTTTTTTCTTGGTAAATCCACACTAACCAAGTACTTTCTTTAAAGTTCGTGCCAAGCGGAGGTGAGTTGATGCCAAACTGCCTCGAGTTCGTGCCAAAACAGCACTAGTTCATGCCAAAACACACCGAGTTGATGCCAAACCCATTTTCTCAGCTGTCATGCCCCTTTTATTCGTCCTCTGCGTCAAGGTTCACCTATTGGATCCCACCACCTAAGCTACGTGCATCTAGGCTGGTACAATAATATCAGGCATGTTCTAACATTTTGTCTAGGGCGGAAATTGCTTGTTCTGCTACTTCATCTTCAACTGTTATCCTATTGATGATTTCTCCGTTTTCAATGGACTCAAGGGCCCATAATAGGTGCGGAAGATCGATACGGTTCATTGTGAGGCATGGGCACATGTTCGGATTGAGCGAAACAATTTCCTTGTCGGGATGCTGTTGAATGATTCTGTTGACAAGGTTCATTTCCGTTCCGATTGCCCACTTGCTTCCGGCTGTTGCACCTTTAATTGTTTCAATTATATATTTTGTACTTCCTGCTTGGTCACTTTGTTGCACGACTTCCCATGTGCATTCAGGATGGACAATGATTTTCATTTCCGGCTTTTCTGTTCTCAGCTGGGCAATGTTTCCGAGCGTGAATTTTTCATGGACGGAACAATGTCCTTTCCATAAAATAACCTTTACATTAGAAGGGTCACCATCATATTCCAACTCGTCTGTGATAGGGTTCCAAACAGCCATTTCCTCTAGAGGTATTCCTAGATCATAGGCTGTATTTCTCCCGAGGTGTTGATCTGGCAAAAATAAGATTCTTTCTTTCTGAGTAAATGCCCATTCCACCATTTTGTGCGCGTTGGAGGAAGTTACTGTTGCCCCTCCTCTTTTTCCGCAAAAGGCTTTGATAGCAGCGGTCGAATTCACATAGGTAAGCGGCAGCATCGTCTCTCCAAAGACCTGTTCCAGCTTTGTCCATGCACGCTCCGTTTGATGGATATCTGCCATGTCAGCCATGGAACAGCCTGCTCGCATATCCGGCAGCACCACTACCTGGTTTGGATTTGTCAGAATATCTGCTGTTTCCGCCATAAAGTGAACACCACAGAAAACTATATAGGAAGCGGTCGTCTCTGCCGCAGCTTGGGCAAGCTGAAGGGAATCCCCAGTCGCATCGGCAAACTCTATCACTTCATCTTTTTGATAATGGTGTCCCGGGATAAATAGGTCGGATCCCAGTTTCGCCTTTATTTCCTTAACTCTCACTTTCATTTCGTCTGTTGTCATGTCACGATATTTGGAAGGCAGCATCCCATTGTCTTTTTTCACTAAGTCTAAAATATTCATGTTGTTAAACTCCTTTCGTTCCAACATTAAAACTTATATCCAGCGCCTTAGCTGAATGGGTGAGGAAACCTAAAGATATATAATCGACTCCTGTTTCCCGGAAGGAAGCGATATTGGTGAGGTTGATCCCCCCGGAAGCTTCTGTGATCACATTCTTCGGTACATGCTGGATGTAGTCTCTGATTTCATCAGGAGTCCTGTTATCAAACATGATGACATCCGCACCTGCTTCCACAGCTTCCTGCACCTGAGCCAGGGATTCCGTTTCCACCTCGATTTTTACCATGTGCCCTATTTTCTCGCGTACTCGTTTTACAGCTTCTGTAATGGATCCGGCGAATTCAATATGGTTGTCCTTGATCATCACTCCGTCATATAATCCAAAACGGTGGTTGTATCCGCCGCCGCAAGTGACTGCATACTTTTCCAACATGCGCAATCCCGGAGTGGTTTTTCTTGTATCACACACTTTTGTATGCTCACTTCTCAGGTTGGATACGGCTTCAGATGTCAGAGTGGCAATCCCGCTGAGTCTCTGAATTAGGTTCAGCGTCACTCTCTCAGCTCCCAATAAAGCTCTCATATTACCTTCCACCGTTCCGAGTACATCCCCTTTCTCTATCCACTCTCCATCATTTTTGAAAAGTGTTACCTTACTGGCAGGATCTAGGATGCTAAAAGCTTGTTTCACTATTTGCTGTCCTACAAATATCCCGCTCTCTTTTGCCAGGAACGTACCTGCCCCCATCTCATTTTCATCAAAAAGCGCCTCCGAGGTTACATCTCTTTCTCCGATATCTTCTTTATAGAAATGACGCAGCATCTCTTGCAACATGATTGTATTCATCTGTAACCCTCTCCTCTATCCCCACGTTTTTTTCCATCTGTACATGCATGATTCTGTTTTGTCTCCACACTTCCTTGGATAACGGATGGTCAGATCGATAATGAGCACCTCTGCTTTCCTGTCTTTGGAGAGCTGCCTCAGTAATCAAATAGCATAGATGAAGCATGTGGATTTTTTCTATTTCTTCTATATCAAAAATTTCTGTTAGATGATCAATTGCTATCCAATAAGGTTGAAAGATTTGCAACCAGCATTTCAATTCCATTAAACCTTCCTCATTGCGGACAATTCCCGCATGCTTCATCATCATTTGTTGTATATCTGCTTTTGTCGGGAGTGGCATCGCCCGTTGCTGCAGCACATCCGTATCCTTTATAACATTTGCTCTTCGGCTCCAGAGCAGTAGCTGGTCAGTTGGTTTTAAAGTTAAAAGATGATCGGCAAGCGTTTTGGAAAATACGATAGTCTCCAACAGGGAATTGCTTGCGAGTCTATTGGCTCCGTGTACCCCATTGCAAGCGGCCTCCCCAACAGCGTACAGTCCAGGAAGAGTCGTATCACCGTGAATGGTTGTATGAATACCTCCCATATAAAAATGTGCGCCAGGGACAACAGGAATACGATTTGTTTTCAAATTGATACCATTCTTTTTGCAAAGGCTTGTAATTGCAGGAAACCGCTCTTCAAAATTTTCAACGTCTTTAATATTCAAGTAGACAGTTTCTCCCATGTCCAGCTCATGGAAAATCGCCCTTGAGACCACATCTCTTGGTGCCAAATCTTTTAATGGATGATTCGTTTCCATAAAACGGTCACCCTTGCCGTTTTGGAGGTAAGCACCCTCTCCCCGCACCGCTTCCGAGATAAGCCCTACCGCTTTTCCTTCCACCGAAAGCATTGTCGGATGAAACTGCATGAACTCAAGATCCGTCAGTGCCGCTCCGGCCTGATATGCCAGGGACAGGGCCATGCCGGTAATACTCTCATTATTCGATGTGTATGGGTAAAGAGCACCGGCTCCACCAGTGGCCAAAACCACATACGATGCAGAGTAATCTGTTCTCTCCCCGCTTCTGTTCATCGTTTGAACGCCATAACAGGTGTTGTTATCAACCAGAAGCCTGATAACGGTTTCATGCTCCACCATAAGTACTTTCTCTGAAAGCGTCGATTGAAGCCACTCCATCAGCTCTTTACCAGTTTGATCTCCCCCGGCATGTAGGATTCTCCTTTTTGAATGGGCCCCCTCCATTCCCAGGGAAAATTCTCCCTGCGAGTTTTGATCAAATTTCATACCTTTATGAATTAACGTTTGCAACTCTTTTGGACCAAGCTTTGTAAGGACTTCCACAGCCTCCTCGGCATTGTGGTAGCAGCCCGCCGAAAGGGTATCCTCATAATGCAATTGCCAAGAATCTGTATGTTCTATCGCACAAGCAACTCCACCTTGTGCCAGAAAAGAATTATTATCATTCTTGCTGGACTTTGTGAAAATAATCACATTCATATGCTCACTTAAATAATTTGCAGTCAGCAATGCGGACAGTCCGCTCCCGACTACAATGACATTGGGCTGTAAAATAGACACAAAAAAACCTCCTGTGTATATAAGTGTCTTGACACCTATATTTACATATTTCTATACTAATGACAAGAGATTTTTTTAAAGCTCTTTTAAAGAACAGAAGATTGCTAGATTAACCAGTTTGGCACACTTCTATGGGGAAGGGAGTTTATATTATGATTTATTTGGATTATGCAGCTACTACCCCAATGAGTAATGAAGCCTTGGAGGCTTATCAACAGGTGGCACGCCAATATTACGGCAACAGCAGCAGTTTACATGATTACGGGAGTACCTCTTCCAATATTCTTGAAACATGCAGAACTGAACTTGCCCGGATGATCTCTGGAAAAGCAGAGGGAATTTACTTTACAAGCGGTGGAAGTGAAGCTAACTACCTGGCTATCCGCTCTCTCCTGAGGGGAAACGAACATAAAGGAAAGCATATCATCACCACAGAGACAGAACACGCTTCTATCCATGCGCTTTGCAAGGCTCTTGAAAAAGAGGACTATGAAGTAACCTGGCTCCCTGTAGACTCGAATGGAATCATTGCTTTATCTCAATTAAAAGCGGCACTTCGGGAGGATACCTGCCTAGTCAGTATCCAACATGCCAATTCGGAAACAGGGATCCTGCAGCCGCTTGAAGCGATTGGCTCCCTTTTAAAGGAGAAAAACATTCTCTTTAATAGCGATTGTGTACAGACATTTGGTAAAATACCAATAGATGTTGAAAAGCTTCAACTGACAAGCCTGTCCATATCCGCCCATAAAATCTACGGTCCCAAGGGTGTGGGGGCATTATATATCAATCCAAAAGCAACCTGGAAATCGCCATACGAAGAAGCCAGCCATGAAAATGGTATGCGTCCTGGAACTGTAAACGTTCCAGGTATCGCTTCATTTGTGACTGCCGCTCAGGTGATGGAATCAATGATGTTGGATACGAAAGAAAAGTACGAGATGCTCCGGATCTATTTTTTGAGACAGATTCAGCAGCTATGGCTTCCGATTACCGTTGAAGGTGAACATGCCAAAGGTCTCCCGCATATTCTCGGCCTGAGACTTTCAGGGATGGAGGGGCAACATGTGATGCTTGAATGCAATAGAAAAGGCATCGCAATTTCTACAGGAAGCGCGTGTCAGGTCGGATCCCAATCCCCCTCACGCACCATGCTTGCTTCTGGGAAAACAGAGGATGAAGCACGGGAATTCATTCGCATCTCATTTGGTAAACATACTACTTTAAAAGATCTAGAGCTTGCTGTGCAGGCTTTGAAAGAAATCATAGAAGAATGGATGAAAAGGAGCGGCTGATTGATGACCCAAGAAAAAAAAGTACTAGGGGAAGAACGAAGAAACCTGCTGTTGCACTGGCTGCAGACGGAAGATAAGCCACTGACCGGCGGAGAATTGGCTGGACGGACCAATGTAAGCAGACAGGTTATTGTCCAGGACATCTCCCTTTTGAAAGCAAAAAACGAACCAATTTTGGCAACAAGCCAGGGCTACGTGTATATGAAGCCTTTTGGAGAACAGGTTAAAAAGGAGCGCATCATCGTCTCCTTTCATGAACCACACCACACAAAAGAAGAACTGTATATCCTGGTCGATCACGGTGTGACGGTGAAGGACGTGCGGATTGAGCATCCGGTCTACGGTGATTTGAACGCTTCTGTCATGGTTAGCAGCCGCGCCGAAGTTGATGCTTTCATCCGTAAGATTAAGCAGACCAACGCCTCCTATCTTTCACAGCTAACAGACGGAACACACCTGCATACCATAGAGGCGGATTCCGAGGAAAAGCTCGATGCGGCGTGCGCTGCTTTGAAGGAAGCTGGGATGATTGTGGAATGAAAGTGGGAGGGACTCAAAGCTCCTTTTTTTAGCTTTTTTCACGTGATGCCATTCATATACTATCGATCGCGGAGCTAAATACTGTCCAAACTTAGGAGCTAAAGCTAGTTTTTTTCCAAACTCCCATTTTTATTTTCGGTTACATTGATATTCGTGCCGAAATCGACTATTTATTTTCCGTAAAACGATAATAGGATCCAAACGGCAATAAATACGTGCCGTTCGACAAAAAACACCAAAGCTGAAACCCTACTTATCCAAAACAAAGGCCTGCCTAAACATGCACACATCTGCATCCTAGACAGGCCTTTCTATTGTCCTATTTTAATAAATAACTATTATATCTCCCCAACACCTTCACCGAACAGCCCAGCGCCTCCAGCTCCTCAATGGCTGGCGGGATCAGGGGGTGGTCCATTTCTTCATTCACATCAATGATGAAAAAATAATTACCTAAACCCGTTTTCATCGGTCTTGATTCAATCTTGGACAGGTTCAATTTTCTCCAAGCAAACACGGACAACACCTGATGTAGTGCACCGGATTGGTCGGTCGGAAGCGTCACCGTCATGGTGGTCTTCTCCCCTGCACTTTTGTATTCCCCATTATAAAGGTTCACCGTTTCATCCCGATGGAGAATGATGAACTTCGTATGGTTGTTTTCATAATCATGAATGTTTTCTTGAAGGATTTTCAGGTTGTATTCCTTTGCGGCAAGTGAGTTGGCAATACATGCAGCCTTTTTGGAAACCCTGTGATCAGAAATCAGTTTAGCCGCGGCAGCTGTGGACGATGTCGTTTCATAGACCGCATTTGGGTAATTCTTATGTAAAAATTTATGACATTGTGCAATGGCATGGGAATGCGAGTAAATCACTTCCAACTCTTCGCCATTATGAATATTTTCAGGGTGTACTAAAAGGTGCTGACTAATCGGAATCGTCAGTTCCCCCACTATTGGAAGAGGGCAATCATGAATCAGATAATCTAGTGTTACATTAACCGATCCTTCGATGGCATTTTCTAATGGAACCACCGCAAATTCAACCTTCCCCTCGAGCACCGCATCCATGCATTCCGGTATGGTGGAAAAGGCTTTTTTAGTTGATTTCGGGAAAAACTTCGTTACTGCCATATCAGTAAAAGTTGCTTTCGGTCCTAAAAACCCAATTCTTTGCTGTAATGGTGTCATTCTCTCTACTCCCCTATCTAAACTATGCTTACTCAGGGTAGCACCTTCCAGAAGGAATCCGGTATTAAGCGCCTGTCCCTAAGATCTCTACTTTATCTACAAATTCTAATCGCTTCAGCATCGAAAGTAAAGCGTTGATATCACCTTTTAATCCGGACATATCAAGGGAAAGTGTAACGTTTGCCTTACCTTGGAGCGGGATGGTCTGGTGAATAGTCAAGACGTTACATCCAACAGAAGCAACGGTTGCAAGAAGCTGCGACAACGCACCTGTCTGATCTTCGAGGTGAAAAAACAAGGTCATGATTTTTTCTTTTACCATGGTATGGAACGGAAAGACGGTGTCGCGGTATTTGTAAAAAGCACTGCGGCTGAGATCGACTTTCTGGACTGCTTCGGCAATGGAATCAACTTTCCCTCGAGCAAGCATTTCTTTCACTTCAAGCGACTTCTTCATCGCTTCGGGCAGTACATCTTCTCGCACTAAAAAGAACTTCTCCTCTAACATCGGATATCTCTCCTTTTTATAAGTATTCTATCTGTTGAATGGAGCATAGGGCGAAGACTCCTACGGGAGGTAGTGCTTAGCGGAGACCCCGCAGGATTGCCGAGGAGGCTCCGCAAGCGCCCCGTGGAAAGCGAAGCCCAGTGCGGAATTTAACAGCGGTGTTAAAAGAGCTATATGTAAAGAAGAGAGGATAAAATGAATTATCCCCTCCGGCCAATCTATTCTACAAATTCGAATTCGTATTTTTGAAGACGTACGATGTCGCCGTCTTTGGCGCCACGTGCACGCAATGCTTCATCGACACCCATTCCTCGAAGCTGACGGGCAAAGCGTTTGATGGACTCTTCATGATTGAAGTTGGTCATAACAAACAGCTTTTCAAGGTTTTCACCAGAAAGTACATATGCACCATCCGGATCTCTTGTGATTCTGAAATCCGCTTCTTCTTTTTCATGCTTGTACACAACACGTTGCTCAATCGCTTCTTCTTCATAAAGCGGATATTCTGGTGCATGCTCGAGCTCATCCGCCACTGCATACAATAGGTCGCGAAGACCGCTGCGAGTAAGGGCGGAAATAGGGAAAACCTTAACATCTTCGCCAAGTTGCTGCTTGAATGTTTCAAGATTTTCTTCTGCATCCGGCATGTCCATTTTATTCGCTACTACAATTTGGGCACGCTCTGTCAGACGCAGATTGTATTCCTTCAGCTCTTCATTGATCGTTTTGTAATCCTCGTAAGGATCACGGCCTTCCAATCCGCCCATATCTACCACATGGATGATAACTCTTGTACGCTCGATATGACGAAGGAATTGATGCCCTAGTCCTACACCTTCATGCGCGCCTTGAATCAATCCCGGTAGATCGGCCATGACAAAGCTTCGGCCGTCTTCCGTTTCTACTACACCAAGGTTAGGTACAATGGTTGTAAAATGGTATTCGGCAATCTTAGGTTTAGCAGCAGATACAACAGAAAGAAGTGTGGATTTTCCTACGCTTGGGAATCCAACAAGTCCTACATCAGCAAGCACTTTCAGCTCAAGTACAACATAGCGCTCCTGACCTGGTTCACCATTTTCGGCAACTTCCGGAGCCGGGTTTCTAGGTGTTGCAAAGCGCGTGTTACCGCGGCCTCCACGACCACCTTTTGCCACTACATATTGCTGACCATGCTCTGTTAGGTCTGCCAATGTTTCTTTTGTATCATCGTCCATGACCACTGTTCCTGGTGGAACCTTTACAATCATAGCTTCTGAATTTCTTCCGTGTTGGTTTTTGGACATTCCGTGCTCGCCACGGTTTGCTTTAAAGTGACGTTTGTAACGGAAATCCATCAGTGTACGCAGTCCTTCTTCTACTTGAAGAATGACGTTCGCACCTTTTCCACCATCACCACCGGCTGGTCCACCATCCGGAACATATTTTTCACGACGGAAAGCAACCATTCCGTTCCCACCGTCGCCACCTTTTACATAAATCTTGACCTGATCGACAAACATTGATTATTCACTCCGATATGTCAAAAGGCGTTATGACATTATTTGATTCCTCGCCTTTTGCGCTCATTTTTTATAGCTTGTAAGACACCTGGAGGGTACTCTCATCGGGCGTTATTTCTTGTCCCACCACTGAGAATCCATCCGGCTGTGTTTGCAGCCACTCCGTTAAAAAGTCTGTATCTTCTAGTATTCCATTTATATCAAAAAAGAAACGAACTTCCGCCTCTTCTACATTCAAACTTAAAAACAAATGGTTATCTGCTTTTTTGTTTACCGCATTTTCCAGGTCGGTAAACAAAGAAGAAATCCATTTGTACAATATCTCATCCACTTTTGACAAGTTCACAGGTTGCCCAATGACTTCGTATTCCATTGAAAACAGTCTCGGTTCCCAGTGGAAGGTGATTAAGAATTCCGCAAATGTCGGGGCGTGCAAATTTGTCAAGTTGGATTCATGATTGGCTTCCAGCACAATCTCATCTATCAAGTTATTCACCCGGTCAATACGCCCAAGCGACATATTCGCCTTAATCAACTGAATACTATTAAGCCAATCATGCCTCGAATGGCGCAACACATCCAACGTCCCTCTTTTTCTCATAATACCGTACTCCTAGTCCAAACTTTAGTTCCAAATCCTTTTTAACTATGTCGATTATAGCACAAAAAAGAGGAAAAAGGGCGAAAAAGGGGGTCAGACCCCTAAAGGATTTTGCTTGAGAACGTCGAATAGTATAGAGTTTTTCTTTTACAATAGTTCAGTACATTTGTCTGTTCCCAATAAAAAAACCCTAACCTAAAACTTAGGCTAGAGTTCCTTTGGAATTATGCTTCTTGAGCAACAGGATATACGCTAACTTGTTTGCGGTCACGGCCTAGACGCTCGAAACGAACGATTCCGTCAACCTTCGCGAACAATGTATCGTCTCCACCACGTCCAACGTTTGCTCCTGGGTAAATTTTAGTACCGCGTTGACGGTATAAAATTGAACCACCAGTTACTTGTTGACCGTCTGCACGCTTAGCGCCAAGACGCTTAGAGATAGAGTCACGACCGTTTTTAGTACTACCTACTCCCTTTTTGGAAGCAAAGAACTGAAGATCTAATCTTAACATGTATTCCACCTCCTACTTAGAAATGGTTATATAATTTCCATAGTCACGTTCAATCGTCTCTAAAGACACAACCATACCTTCTAGCAACAGCTGTACCTTCTCATGTGTCGATTCATCCAGGCTGGATGGTACCGAACACCTTAAAAATCCATCTGCACCCTGCTCAATATCAGGAGTGACCTGACATAATGACATGACCGCGTTTAAAGCACCGAATGATACGGCAGAAACTCCGGCACACACAATGTCCGCACCCTTTTTGGCAAAGTTAGCATGTCCAGTTATGGTAAACGATTGGATCAGCTTTTGATCGTCTCGCTTAATTGTAACTTTAATCATCTAATCACCTTAAGATTACAGGTTGATAGCATCAACAGTAACTTTTGTGAAAGGTTGACGATGACCTTGTTTTTTACGGTAGTTTTTCTTCGCTTTGTACTTGAATACAGTAATCTTCTTCGCACGACCTTGTTGTTCAACTTTAGCCGTTACAGTTGCTCCCGCTACTAGTGGGCTACCGACTTTAACATCGTCGCCACCAACGAAAAGAACTTTGTCGAAAGTTACTACATCTCCAGCAGCACCATCAAGTTTTTCGATGTAGATCGATTGACCTGCTTCAACCTTGATTTGCTTACCACCTGTTTCAATAATTGCGTACATTCTCTTGCACCTCCTCAATAGACTCAGACTCGCCAGTGTCAGGTATATGTAACGAATTCACGCCCATATTTAATGGAACCTGGACTGTGCGGTTGTAGCACGGGTGCTACAAACTAACAAAGAACATCTTAGCATATTCCAAACCCTTATGTCAATAAGGTTTCAGAGCGTTTTTAACCTTTCTGTCGCGTCCTCGACAGACCCGGCAAATCTCACCTCAAAACGGGGCACCCCGTCTTTTTTTACAAAATAAACCTCGAGACCCGTTCTTTCCATTATACCAGAAAAACTCATCAGTTTGTCGACAACTTCCTTACTTGCTTCCACTACCACTGCCTCGACATCGCTTCCCTTGTACTCCAGAAGTTCCCGCTCCAGCTGATAGGTGACTGTATCTAATGAGAACACCACACCTTTCCCGTCACAAGGTTGGCATGGCTGCAACAGCATTTTTGTTAACGGCTCTCGCACCTTTTTACGTGTCAGCTGCAGTAGATTCAATTCGGTAAAACCAATCACCCTCAAATGAGAACGGTCTTTTCGAACCGACTCTTGCACCGTGCGCAATACCTGCTCGCGCTCCACGTCATTTGCCATATCGATGAAATCAACAATAATGATTCCGCCGATCTGCCTTAGACGTAGCTGCCTTGCAATCTCGACTGCCGCCTCTAGATTGGTTTTCAGCACCGTTTCCTGCTGGCCCGTCTTTCCTATGTATTTTCCGGTATTCACATCAATCACCGTCATCGCTTCGGTGTGTTCAATGATGATGTAGCCTCCGCTTGGCAGCCACACTATCCGCTTCAATGCTTTCTCAAGCTCCTGCTCCATGCCCCTTCTTTTGAAGATGCCTTCCTTCCCTTGATAAAAACGGACAGGATAGCCTTTTCTTTTCATAAGTTGGGAGGTGTTGACCTCATCCACCTCAACGAGCTTCACCTCGTCAGGAGAGATCTCCCGGAGTATTTTGGATAAAAAATGATCTTCTTCATGAACTAGAGAAGGTACCTTGCCCGTGGCGAGTTTCTCCTGTACCTCTAGAAACTGTCTCTGCAGTTCAAGCAATTCCTCCTCCACCACCTCAGCCGGAACGTGCTCACTAGCCGTTCGTAAAATAACTCCCTCTTCTGAAGTCATCCATTCTTGGAGAAGCTTACGCCATTCCTGCCTTTTGGGTTCCGACATCTTTTTAGAAATTGCTTTGTATTTTCCGTAAGGCTGATACACGATATGTGTACCAGGAAACTCTAGAAGTCCAGTCAACTTTGCCCCTTTTGTTCCTTCCCCTTCCTTCACCACCTGCACAAGAATTGCTTCTCCCTGGTGGACAAAATGAGATATTCCTTTTTGCTCCTTTTCCGCTTTAGAAAGCTTGGAGGTTTGATAAGAACACAAATGGTCGCGGTGAAGATATCCTGGTTTCTTTTGCCCAAAATCAACAAAAGCGGCTTGCATGCCTGGCAGAACATTCACAACGCGACCCACATATATATTTCCTTCTATTGGATGAGATGTCGGCCTGTCAATCAGCAGCTCGACGATTTTATCATCCTCTTTTATCGCAACCCGTTTCTCGGTCGCTTTCATATCCATAATTAATTCTAACAATGAATTAGCCTCAGCTTTCGAAGTGAAGTTTTAGTAAGGCTCTTTTCTCAAACATTGTTGATACACCGTGTACGAAAAGAACCTAGTATGAATAAAGGATATCTCCTATATCAATTGTCGTCAACTTCTCCTTGAAATAAGCATGCAATAGCTCATTTTCATCAAGTGGGGGCTGTTTAGTGGTCCCCTTCATGACAATAATATTATGCTTGCAATCGCGCTTGAACTTTTGAAGAACCTGATGGATTTTCTCTTTCTCATCAACGATAATCGGAGTAATGGTCGAGAAAGAATTATTTTTTCCATAATACCGCTCCATCAGGAATCGCATAAACAAGAAATGCCTCTGCTTCCATTCCGTATAGAGAGAGAAAAATAAAAACACGGTAATAATCCAGACATTTATGTGTAATGGATCAATGAATAAATAAGTCGCAGTAAAAAGCGCCAAAAAGACAAAGGAAACCTTCAAAGTTCGCTCATGAGCCCCTGCAAAAGCGGAAAACCTGCTAAATAAGATCCCCATAATCTTCCCACCATCTAGTGGCCAGATCGGCAAAAGGTTCACAAGGAAAATCATCACATTGAAAGTAAAAAATAATTCCCACATCCCGACTGACAAATAACCAAGCTTAAAAAGAAGGAATCCCCCTGCTCCAAGCCATACGTGCTGTAACGGCCCCGCAAGTGTTACAACGAGTTCTTCTTTTAAGGGACGGTTCCCATGCTCCTCCATCTCGGCCACCCCACCAAACGGCAATAGCAGTACCTGTTTGATTCGCCAATTATAGTGTGTAGCCGCAATGCCATGGCCAAGTTCATGGACCAGCACAATGAAAAATAGAATCAGGAGCTCTCGGAAGTTTGCTGTCAGGATGGCCAGTCCAACCAAAAACCACATAAGTGGATGTACATGTATTTTTTGAAATAGAACCAGCCATTTATTATTCAAATGAAATCACCTGCATAGGGTCGATAAATTCATTGTCCTTCTGGATGGCAAAATAGAACATCCCTTTCGAACCATCTTCGAGCGCCGTCGTTTTTCCAAGCACATCGCCCGTCTCAATAAAATCAAAGAGCTTCACTTCTACTTCCCCAAGCTGCCCATACCACGTGTAGCTGTTATCCGAGTGCTGAATGATCACCGTCTTTCCTGTATCCTCCTTGTTCCCAACGAACGACACAAACCCTCCATTCATAGCTTCAACACTGGAATGAGCCTGCGTTTCCACCATTATTCCCTGCCCGTTTACTTCAAAGCTTTCGAACACTCTTCCGGAAGCTGGGATGACATAGTCCTCGGAATTCACATTTGGCTGTCCGCTATTGTTCGGTAATGGCAAAAGTGCCAATGACTTTCCGAACTGCTCCTCATACCAGTTGGAGAAAGCTGCGAACTGAAAGCTCTGCTCCATCGTTTTTGAGACAAATTGACGCGGCTTTTCAAACGAACTGGAAGGATTTTGAAACATGATCGCCACCACCAACACAAGAATGGCAGAGGCCAAAATCTTGAACAGGAACAGCTCCTTGTTGAATAGCGGATGTCCCCCATTCCCATCCGGTCCGCCTTCATAGGAGGTATAGCTTGAACCTCCATACCGCTCTTCATCGCGCATAATGTGTTGTGTTGACCCCAAGTTGCTACGTTTTGGCAGCTGATTCTGACGCTGCCGTCTTCTTTTTGCGGCTCTCCTTTTTATCTCCGCTATCCGATCATTCATACAAACACCCTTCCCGCAAATAGGTTTGTACCAGTTTATGACTTGTCCGGGGAGGATATGACGGGTTAACCAATTGCTTTTAAAATCTATTATTTTTAGGAAAAGATATATTAACTTTTACAAGTTTTAGTATAATAGGATGTAGTAATAAAGTAGGGGTATAAAAAACTCCGTTTGAAAAGAAGGGGAATTTAGTGAAAACAAAACAAAACATACATAATCAAAAAGGACTGACTCTGATAGAAATTCTGGCTTCCATTGTTATTTTAGGCATCATTCTTACTGGTATGCTAGGATTTTTCTCTCAAATGGTAAAGTACTCCTCTCATGCTGATAATAAAATCACTTCTATAAATTTGGCTGAAAAAATGTTATCTGAATACAAAACGACCAATTCGTATGGCTCAGAGCACACTATAAACGGGAAAAACTATTACGTTGAAATTACTGATCTCTCCGCTCATCAATCTATGGAGTTGATGCCACTGGTTGTTAAAGTGTATACCGATCCCTCTTTTTCACCTGCGTCTTTAACTACGGAGATCTATAGTTATAGGGAGGGAAATTAATTTGATGCTACCCAATTACTCCCAAAGAGGTTATGCACTTCTATACGTCTTAATAACTATTGTACTGATCGGGCTGTTTATCCCACCTTTAATGAATTCTATACTTACAAGTAATGTCCAATACAAAAAAACAGAAGAAAATCTTCAGCATGAAAAGCTAGCAGAAATGGGAACCGTATATTTTGAAAGAATCGTAATTGATATACTGGAAGATTGGGAGTTTCCTGAAGATTGGACTCCTGAAGATAGAGAAGGTTGGGAAACAAAGTCCCCTGCGGAGAAAAATGACAATCTAAACGATTATGTCCTGCTAAATGTAAAAAGCAAAATAGAGAAAGAACACAACTCCATTTTTTTGGAAACAGATGGATATAAAATTGAGCTTACTAATATTCGTGTCATGCAAGCAACCGGAACCATTAGCTATCAAATTACTACTTCCCTAAATAGAGGATCAGTGAAAGATTTTTCAAAAGAAATGTCTATTCCCGTAATAAATTTTGACCTAGAAGAAAATTCTTTATAGGAGATTATTACTCATGAAAAGAAAAATAATTTTAAATCAATCCGGAGTCACTCTATTAGAAGTACTTGTCTCACTTGCTATTCTTGCATTCTTAGGAACTTTAACTTTCAGTGTTCTTATTACAACAATAAATCATGAAAAAACAACAAGTTCACATATTAATTTAAGACAAGAATCCAATATCATTATCTCAACCATAAGACAAGATCATCAGAAACCTTCGCCTACCTATTCCTTATGCCCTGGAAACTTAGTATCCAACAACGAGTTGGGATTCATGGATTTCTCTATTAATCAAACCATTATAGAAGAAAATGATTGTATGGAAGTTAATACGTCTGAACAAATAGATGTTGATTTTACACTAGTTGATACATTCAACAAAACTTTTAATGTAAGTACGACGCTAGAACCCAGCCAGGTTCACAGTGCAATCAATAATATATACAAAGACGCACCAAGTTTCGAAGAACCTCCACCTACAATATACGATTCTTTTTTATATGAAAATATTTTTATATTCGGCTCTGATTTCGGTATATACGGCTCAACACCTGTAAACGGTGTACCAAAAGAAAAGCTTGGTACTATTCTAATTAACAATTACAATAAAAAGGATTTAAGATTTACCGGAAACAACCAAGTAGTGGTACATAGAATTATAATTGATAAAAAAGGGAATGCCGTTACGTTCGATAGTAGTACCAAACTTGGGAGAATGGGAACAACTGAGATTATTCATATTAATGGAAATGTGAACTTAAATAACGGTGGATCGGAAATCAATGCAGATACCGTTGTTATTAATGGTAGCGTGCACTTTGGAAGTAGTGGAAAAATCACTGCAAAAAAAGTATTTATAAGTGGGGATGTTAATTTCGGAAACTGGTCCGCGCTTATACAAGCAGATGAGGTTTATATTGCAGGAAAGATTACTGAGCGGCATAGCGGGAATGTTGTAGGAAATATAAAAACATACAATGCAGGTGAAGTACCTTCTAATGAAGATCTATTTGATAATGTCATGCCTGTGTTAAAAGAAGATAGTTGGTATCAAAACAACAGCTATGTTTCTGGTGGAGTCCTACAAGAAAACACAAAAATCTTTACTAATAATTACTATTCCACTGCCTACAACCACAACAACCTCAATAATGTTGTTGTGGTAAGTAAAGGAGACATTACTATTACAGGATTAGGCGCAAAAGGTTTAAAAGGAATTCTTATAGCCCCTTACGGAAAAGTAACATTTGGTGGTGCATCATTCGAAGGAATTGTTATTGCTAGAGACGGTTTCTATACACAAACAAACCCATCAATTACATTCAACAATATTGAGAACTTTTTCCCAAATGAAAATGCACTTCCGTTTGAATAGTAAAAGCTGCTCACTAAACCTGAGCAGCTTTTACTTTATTCATTAAATACTACATCTATCCGGTTCGTCCAAATATATCCCGAGAAATTATCCGGAATCCTCTTCAGGTCCGCAATCGAATCAAAACCTTCCGAGAATCCCCCATTTCCAGCAACTATGATGACCTTTGTGTCCACCTTTTCCATACGTTCCTGAAATTTACCGGACCATCCCCATAGAAACGGGCCAATCTTTTCTGGGATATGGAGCTGGGTCCCTTCGCAGGCTTCTGGAACAAAGCCTGTCCAACCAATAGCCAGGTACGGAATGAGGCAGCTCTTCATCGTCACTTTGGACATTACCTTCAATTCAGGCATTCTATCTTTCAGTACAGAGATTGGTAGATCTCCCCCATATACTGCCAATTGATCAATGTTTTTAATTGGGTAGCTTTCCAAGTAATTCGCTAGTAGCTCCCCTTCTTCCGGATCATCACTTTTAATATGAATTAGCAGCTCCTGTTCTTGGTCCGGAAATTGTTCCAGTACTTCGGCAAGCGTCGGAATTAACCCGACTCCTTTACCATGGAATGGGTAGGTCTTTCCTCCATCCGTCGTATAGCCATACCCGACATCCAATTGTCGGAGCTCTTCCATGGAGTGTTCACGTGTTACTCCTTCACCGTCCGTTCGACATTCCAATGTCCAGTCATGAAATACTGCGAATTCTCCGTCTGTGGTGGGATGCACGTCTAGCTCCACCACAGACGCTCCTAGTCGGAAGGCCTCTTCCATGGATGCAATGGTGTTTTCTATGTAAGAATGCTCTGGCTCGTAGATTTGTTCTGCAGTACAGGATTCGCCCGTGATCATTTCCATTGAGAAGGTTTGATGTACTCCTCGATGGGCGAGGAATGACGCCTTTCCACTCTCCTTCGACATGAAAAGCGATGTGTTGTTGAGAAACATGAATCCTAGTAAAATTATCAAAACCCCTCCGGCATACCTTAGGACCATTTTAACTTTTTTCATATGGTTTATCTCCTTTTCATCCAAAACAAAGCCGTCCCTATTTAAGAGACGGCTGAATTAATTCTTTAGCGTACACCAAAGAATTTTTTAATTTTAAACATAACGCCCTTGTTTTCATCTTCAAGGGATTGCAATGGAACGGATTCACCAAGGATGCGTCGCGCGATGTTTCGGTATGCGATGGACGCTTTGCTCGTTGGATCCATGACGATTGGTTCCCCGCTATTGGAGGCACGGATGACACTGTCATCATCCGCAACAATACCGATAATATCGATTGCCAGGATGGATACGATTTCATCCACATCGAGCATTTCCCCGTTTTTCACCATATGGTTTCTAATACGGTTGACAACCAGTCTTGGTGGTTGGATGTTTTCCTCTTTTTCAAGCAGTCCGATAATACGGTCTGCGTCACGTACGGAGGATACTTCAGGTGTTGTGACGACGATGGCTCTGTCTGCACCGGCGATGGCATTTTGGAAGCCTTGCTCGATTCCTGCAGGGCAATCTATGATGATATAATCATAGTCTTGCTTCAGCTCCATGATGAGCTTCTTCATCTGTGCAGGATTCACAGCCGACTTGTCACTCGTTTGGGCAGCCGGCAGGAGCTTTAAGCATTCAAAGCGTTTATCATTGATCAAGGCCTGATGCGTTTTGCAACGTCCTTCAACAACGTCGACTAAGTCATAAATGATACGGTTTTCGAGTCCCATGACAACATCGAGGTTTCTAAGCCCGATATCTGTATCTACTAAACATACTCTTTTTCCTTGTAAAGCAAGAGCCGTCCCTATATTTGCAGAAGTTGTCGTTTTGCCGACTCCACCTTTACCGGAAGTAATTACGATAGCTTCTCCCACTTGTTACATTCTCCTTTCAAGCCGTGTTAACATCGGTCTTAGATGTGAAAGCAATTGTAAGCGGTCTATGACAATTTGATCTTGGTCATCTATATAGGCGCATTCCATTTCACTGCTTCCTTCTAGTTGCTCACTTAAATCTGGAGCGCGGTTTATCGTGTTATCTATTGAAAGCAAAGAAGGCTTCATCAGACTTGCTGCAATGATGGCATCCTTTTTCCCTTGGAGCCCGGCGTAGGCGCTTCCTCGCAATGCACCCATAACAAACACATTGCCACCAGCTTTTACCGTGCCACCAGGGTTGACATCCCCTATCAGTAGGAGATCTCCCTCCACCTCAAGCACCTGTCCGGAACGAATCATCCGTGCAACCGGAACGATCTCAGATTCCTTTTTCCACTGGTTTGCCTGTTCTTTTGTGACCACATTGCTCTCAATGTCCTCCACAATAAAGTTTTTCTTGCTTCGTATTACATTTCGTAATTTTTCCTGCTGCTTATTGGTTAAATAACGATTCCCGACTCTTAGACGGACTCCCAAGAGTGGCGTTTCGTCAGGATTGCTATTCGACGTTAATTTTGCTTCTATTTCAGCTAAAAGCTCTGGAAACGAGCATGTATCATCGAGATGCAGGGTTAGGCCCTCTTTTGTGCCCTTAATGGTTACATACTGTTGTTTTTGTCTATTCACGGCGTTCACCTCAACAAGTATATAATTCGACATCGTCCTTGTATTTCCTTTTTCCTATATCCATAAAATATAAAAAGATTGCTAGATTTTTTATGTAATGGAAAAGCCCGTCCCTTGGTTGGGGATGGGGCTTTTGAATAGTTAAATATCTCTTACAGCTCCGCTGTTGGTTTACGCTGCAGGTATTCGCTTTCCGCGGGGCGGTGCTTGAGCCTCCTCGGCAAGCCTGCGGGGTCTCAAGTCTACCGCTACCTCCCGCAGGAGTCTCATACCTTCCGCTCCAACCAACAGCTAGAGACAGAATAGTCTTCCGGTTGTTTTTAAAGTTCATCCTTCTGTTCGATTGCTAGGCGTTCCATGAACAGCTTGATTGGAAATAACAGCAGTAATGCAATGATGGCATTAAAGGCTAGTGTCGGCACTACTCGCATGGATAAAAAGTCGGAATGTGTCATCTGAGTTGTTCCGATTAGGGAATGGATTCCAAATACGAGGTGCTCCATGATGGTAATGGACAGCAGCACCATTAAAAAGGATATTAGGTAATTCGTGTTCACAAATCTTAGGATTCCGGAGATGATATAAACCGACACTCCGAATGCAAACAGATAGACACCAAGAATTTCTGTATAGACTACATCATATAGAAAGCCGAATAGCATGGCGCAGATCAGTCCTACAAATGGGCTCGTGTAGATGGCACATAGGACGATGACGATCAGCATATACCTTGGCACGATAATCCAGTCTTCCCGTATTCCGTGAAGTCCAAAGAAATCGATGCTCATACTTTCCAGTATAAACAAGAAAAGAAGCAGGACTGGTAAGACATATTTTCTCACTCAGAGCCCCCCTCTTCGGAAGCTTCTGTCGTTTCCTCTTCTTCAGATATAATTGTTCGTTTTACAATCATCACCTGACTGATATTATAGAAGTTGGCTGCAGGTTTGACATAGGCCATCTGCGTCAAGCCATATTCATCGGCTACAACCTCTGTGACTTCCCCGATCATCAAGCCTTCAGGGAATACACCACCTAGCCCGGAGGACAATACGGTTTCCCCTTCTTTCACTTCCGCTTGGTGAGGGATACGCTTTAACAGCAGGGCACCCTTCTCTTCGTCATATCCTTCGATCAGCCCGAATATATCCTCTTCCCCTTGTATGTATGCAGAGATACGGTTCTTAGGATCCAATGAGCTTAGAAGCTGCACGGTGGAGGTGAATGCATTGGCATGCTTGACCTTTCCGATCAGTCCACCTGACGTGATAACTGCCATGTCCTTTTCCACGCCGTTTTGCTTACCCTTATTTACTGTAATCTGCTCAACCCATTGATCAGGATTTCTGCCAATGACAGTGGCTGGCTTTGGTTCATAGTCACGAAGCGAATCGAGCTCCCCGATCACTTCACGAAATTCTTCATTTTCTTGTTCCAGCTTCTGGACTTTTGTTTCTAAAAGAGCATATTCTTCTAGTCTAGCACGCAACAATTTATTCTCTTCATACGTATCTTTTAGATATCCTACATTATCAAAGAAGCCCGCGACAAAATGTGCGGGCCTATAAAAGATAGATTGGACAAAACCTGTCGAGTCCTTTACAAACTGTTCAGGCCATGTCAAATCGTCCCGTTCTTTTAAAGAGAAACCAATCAATGCCACTAGAAAAATCAAGCTCACCAACAAAATAATCAACCTTTTATTGAGGAAAAATTGTGGCATGACTTAACACCTACTTAGCGATAATCTCTTGATTTCTTTTTAAACTCATCAATATAATCCAATGCTTTACCTGTTCCGATTGCTACACAATCCAAAGGATTTTCGGCGATAATTACTGGCATTTTTGTTTCATCACTGATTACTTTATCAAGGTTACGCAATAAAGCTCCGCCACCTGTCAGCACAATGCCTCTGTCCATAATATCAGAAGCCAGTTCCGGCGGTGTGCGCTCCAATGTCGCCTTAACAGAATCTACAATGGCTGTTACCGTATCCTTCAGAGCTTCTCCCACTTCTTTGGCAGTGATTTCCACCGTTTTCGGGAGTCCTGTCAGTAGGTCACGGCCACGGATATCCATTGGCTCAATGCCTTCCGGATCTCCTGCAGAACCGACCTCAAGCTTCAACGCCTCAGCTGTACGTTCCCCAATCATCAGGTTGTAGTTCTTGCGAATATAGGCAATGATTGCATCGTCCATTTCGTCCCCTGCAACACGGATGGATTGGCTTGTAACAATCCCTCCAAGTGAAATGATGGCAACTTCCGTCGTACCGCCTCCAATATCCACAACCATGCTCCCAGTCGGTTCCCATACAGGAAGATTGGCACCGATAGCTGCCGCAAATGGCTCTTCAATCGGATAAGCATCGCGTGCACCGGCTTGACGTGTTGCATCAATTACCGCTCTCTCTTCGACCGCAGTGATTCCCGATGGAACACATACCATCACATATGGCTTGCGTGAGAAGTAGCTTTTGTTTTTCAATGCTTGTTTAATATAATATTTCATCATAATTGCGGTTGTTTCATAGTCCGCAATGACCCCATCTTTCATCGGACGCAGTGCGACAACATTCCCCGGAGTACGACCGATCATGTTTTTGGCATCGTTACCTACAGCGACAATCTGCCTGTTATCTGTCTGCAATGCCACAACGGATGGCTCACGCACCACAATTCCTTTTCCTTTAATAAAAACTAATGTATTGGCTGTTCCCAAGTCAATACCAAGATCTCTCGTTCCAAACATATAAGTGTATCTCCCTTTCTGATACTAATGCGTAATAGTGGTAAATGAAAAGTGATAAAACGGACGAAGCATGCCCATATATTTTCATCAACAAGTGGATAATATTTTTTTGTAGAAATTTGATGGATTAGGAAGGTTGGCCTTCCAAACTCATGAGTAATATTATAGCGTAGGATAAGAAAAATGCCTAGTACTTACACATAGCCTTTTTCTTTTAAACTGATGAATTTCTGATCACCGATGATCAAATGGTCCAAAAGCTCTATGCCTATTAGCTTTCCACATTCACTTAACCGTTTGGTCACATCGATATCCTCACGGCTCGGCGCAGGGTCTCCGGATGGGTGATTATGGATGCAAATGAACGATGCGGCAGAACGCCTGAAAGCTTCCTTGAAGACCTCGCGTGGGTGTACGATGCTAGCATTCAGGCTCCCGATGAAGATGGTCTGTTGATGGAGAACCTGATTTTTCGTATTCAAGTAGAGGCAGACAAAATGCTCTTGAGATAAAAAGCGCATGTCTTCCATCACGAAATTCGCAGCATCTTCGGGAGAACGGATTACATAGCGATCTTCATATTGCAGGCGGTGAATTCTTCTACCGAGTTCCACAGCTGCCATTATTTGGACCGCTTTTACCTTTCCAATCCCTTTCGTATCCGTAATCTCTTCGATGGAAGCATCCTTTAGCAGGCGCAGCCCTTCAAAATTTATCAGGAGCTTATTTGCCTGCTGGAGGACCGATTCCTCCTTGGATCCTGTGCGAAGCAGAATGGCGAGCAATTCATGGTTGGACAGGCTTTTCGGTCCGTCCTGTATCATTCGTTCTCTTGGCCGTTGATCTTCTGGGTAGTCTTTGATCATCAATGTGGTGGTTTTGGTGGATTCCAATTTTTTCTTCCTCCTCTTTTTACGGATGGAGGGTCATGCAACGACCATTCTATTGAAAACTTTTCAATTCACGAATCGTTCTTGAAAGCGGAAGCCCCACAATAGAAAAATAGTCTCCTTTAATCTCTTTTACAAACAACGCTCCGACTTCTTGGATACCATAGGAACCAGCTTTGTCCATCGGTTCTCCTGACTTAATATAGAACTCGATATCCTCGTCGGTCAGTTCCCAGAATGTGACTGAAGTTTTTTCAAAAAAAGTCACCTGTTTTTCTTCACTTAGAATGGCAACGCCACTTATTACATGGTGTGTGTTCCCGCTTAGAGTCCGAAGAGTAGCCCTTGCCTCATCTTCGTCTTTTGGTTTTCCAAGCACTTGGTCACCCAGGACAACGATGGTATCGGAACCTATGACAATTGCATCCTGATTTTCCTGAAAAACATTCTGGGCTTTCTGGTAGGCAAGGGTAGTTGCTATTTCCTCCGGTACCAGGGCTGGGTCGAAGGTTTCTTCGATGTTGCTCACCTTCACTGTAAAGGGGAGATGGACTTGTTGGAGAAGTTCCTTTCTTCTGGGGGATCCTGAGGCTAAGATAAGAGGTTTCATGTTTTATCACCTTCCGCTAGTAGTCTTAAAATGAGAGATACATTTTAATCCTATCACATAGGAAGTGGGCTGACCAAACATCTTCCCACGAACTGGGAAAATTGTTTTTCGAACAGAAAAAAGGTCCTAAAATCTTGTTTTAGGACCTTTATCTATTGAATATTGGTAATAAGTTTGACGTTGCTTTTCGCTTTCGCTACAGTCACTTGCTTTCCGCTGGCGGTCCTGGAGCCTCCTCGGCAAGCCTGCGGGGCACTGAAAAACTGAAAACGAATTGTTTTTAATGGTTTCTAGCTGTGGATTGGAGCAAATAGCGTAGACTCCTGCAGGGGAGTAGCGACAATCTTGAGACCCCGCAGGGCGCAGCCCGAGGAGGCTCAAGGTCGCCCCGCGGAAAGCGAAGCTATTTGCGGAAATCAACAGCGGTGTTTACCCAAGAACTAAAATTCAGTACTTTTTCAGTTGCCTCCACGCTTCAGGGGTCTCCCCTGTCCCTTCCTCCCGCAGGAGTCAAGTGACTTTCGCTTCAATCCACTAATCTACATCAATTTCAAAACTATAAGGACACAACCCTTGAATTAATACAAGAATTTGGTCGCATCTAAAAGTTTTTGTTGGGCATCCCATAAAGCTTGGTTGTTATTGGACTGCTGATGGGATTGTAGGCTTTCATAGGCTCCAGAGAGTGAGGCCTTCCACTCTTTAATAGATTCGGTCAGTTCTGAGTCTTGGATGGCGGCTACTTTGTCGAAGGATGCTCCAAGCGTTTCAGCGGTTGCAGCATCCAAAGTGCTACCCTGTAACAGAAGTGCCGTTGCAACGGTAAGCTGCTTGTACAGTACCTGTCCGTCCTGAAGCAATTGAATATCCTGTTCCGTGAGGGAGTTCACCGTTTTATCTGATAGAGAGAGTTCTTTTGCATAAGGTTCAAATCCCTTTGCTTGTGCTTCTCCTGCAATCTGCTTCATCCCCTCTACGTTCTGTCCGACTGCCATGAAGACATAAGTAGGATCAGAACTTACAGCTACTGCTGGGAAACCGGCAGCCTTTAGACGTTCGATTTCAGCGCTTGCTCCTTCTGCCGTTGTAAAGGCACCAGCTTGGAGGACTGAAATTGTTTGAGCGGAAACGGTAGCACTTCCGTCACCACTTACTGCCGGAGTTTCTGGTGTTTCAGTCGTTTCGTTTGTAACTGGGGCAGACGCTGGCACTTCTGGATTAACTGGTGTACCGGACATATTCATGACTGCAAGGATAAGAAAGCCTAAACATGTACCGATACCTATAGCCATTCCTATGGATAATAGCAGTTGCTTTGAGAAAGACGGTGGTGCAAGTTTTTTCTTTTTTCCAAAAGGGGTTGGACGAACTTTTGTTCCTTTGTCCTTATTCAGCTGACGAAGATCTTCAATGTATGTGGTATTCTCTGTTGACTCTTTAGCATCTTTAGGGGGCTCTTTCGGTAGCACCCATTCAAACTCGTCTTCTTTTTTCTCGGCTGCTGCGGCTGACTCGTCCACAATAATGATAGGCAGATCATCTTCCGGAAAATTATCCTTTATTGGCGTATTGTTTTGCTGGGACGACACATTTTCCTTGGCGTTCTTTTTTCTCTTCTTTCCATTACCGTACGATTTTTCTTTCCCATTTATCTTTATCTTCACTTGGTGATTGTCCACTTTCCCCACCTCCGTTTACGTTTGACAAATTTTGTCTTGGTTAGATTTGTTTTAGCCTATCATAGGCAACAAAAAAAAGAACAAGACTTTTGTCGTCTTGTCCTAATTCTTTTCCGACACATTATCTAACTCATAGATAAATTCGACTATTTCCACGGAAATAAACTAATTGTTGTCGATAAATGGATTGGTTCTATTACTTGGCTCAGGGACGGACAATGGTGGGAGATCTTCCATCAGATCATTCAGTTCTGGGTGATAAAATGCAGACAGGGTTACCGAATAAGTCAAAGGTCCCATTTCCTGCTCAGTGGAAGTCACTTCCGGTTGACCGGAAAAACTAACAGATTCAATCTGTGTGATACGTGTCAGCTTTTCTAAGGAAGAAAGGAATGTAGTCAGGTCTTCATATACATCCGATTCAACAGACAGGTTGACTGTAAGCTTTTTCAGGCCTTCTGGTAGATATGCTTCCTCCTGTACCGTTCCTTCTTCCTCTTCGTGTATGTTCTCATATTCTTCCAAGGTATTGCTAGCAGGGAGGAATTCCCCCTCCCCGAAAGACATGCTTAAAATTCTACTATCAGCAAGGACTTCCGCCTTCTCCAATTCCAGAATAAGCTGCTCCAAATAAGGGGTAACAGGAATCTTTCGCTGAAGTTCAACTGTTGTATTTCCAGTTGCATTAGCTGTTTCTTCCTGCTGCTCCAACACTTGGATTAGCTGTTCCTCAATCCTTTTTTCTTCCTGAAGCTGTTCTGCTCTAGCCTCTTTTGGTGCATAGGATAAATAATAGAAGCCGGCAATGCCCAATACGATAAGGAGGACACAAGAGCTAAGCAGGATGTAGTGTTTCTTTTCCAGTTCAATCATCATAGCTCTTCGTCCTCCTCCTCTTCAGTAACGGTACCGTCTTCCTCTTCAGCTTCTTCTTCATCGACTGCCTGGAATGCATTACGGTCAAAGCCAAGTGTATATTGTCCGATATACCTTGGCAGCACACCGACCGTTTCTTCCGTTCCAACGTCTACAGTGGATATCGATGAAAGATCGATAGAATGGTAGAGTGGAGATTCATTCAAATGATAAAGAAAATAGGCAGCATCCCTGGATTCGTCGAATTGGACCGATAAATTCAAAAGTCCTGTTTCGTCATAGGTGAAGCTTTGAATGAATCCTCTTTCTGGCAACAGCCTGATAAGGTCTTGCATGACCGGTACCATCTCTAGAGGATATTCCTCCGCCCACACTACCGTATCCTCGAGGCGCTGTGCAGAAGAAGAATTTTGCGGTCGATTCATCGCCTCTTCTTTTGCAATCCGCAACTGCTGGACCATTTCCAGATCCTGTTCCGCCGTCTGGACATCGTTTTTAACCATATTGGTGAACGTAAGGAGAATAATGGCAACAAATAAAAGAAAGAACGCACAGATGCCATACACAAGAGGCGTTGTAATATTTCGAGATTTCCTTTTCGGTAATAAATCAATATCTACTAACATCATTGCACCTCTTTTAACGCCAACCCTATGGAGTAGAAATATTTCGGGTCAACCACCTCTTGGTCTTGTGTATAGACATCCTGTTCGAACGTATCCACTTTCACAGTAGTCTTCTCTTTCAACTTTGCTAGTATCATCGGCAAGTTCGGATGGTCACCGTATAAAAGAATCCGGTTAATCTCCTCATTCCCCTGGTTTAAGGAATAACGGAAAAAGTTCATGATGCGTTCCACTTCAATGATGAAGTCTTCCAAAAACACATTGAACTGTACAATATCCCCCGCCCACTCAAGCTGAGTGTTTGTAACAGATACTTCCCATACCTTCATGTCCTGCGGAAACGCAACGGTACGCATGAAGACAGGAACATGATTCATAAAGATGCTCAGGGTGATACAGCTCACATCAAAATGGATCACTAATAGGTGGTCCTGTTCATTCCGCTGACCAAATTCATAGTATAGGCGATATAAACAAAGGGACGAGACATCAGCTGCCGCCGGTTTGAGTTTGTTCTCTTCAAGTATTGTGGACATCTCGGTGACCACCTCCTCCGGTGAAGCAAAGAGCACGAGCTCCGTCTTTTCCGAGCGATGGAGTACATGTACATCAAACACCGGATCCTCAAACGGCAGATGGATGGTCGATCCTAATTCCAAATACAAATGACCGATGATTTCGTCATCCATGATGTTGGAAGGGATCATTAGTTTTCGGGTGACAACGTACTGATCCGGTACGACAAAGCGGACATGCTTCCGTTTCAATCCCCAGTCTTCTACACATTCTTCTAAAATGAGACGAAAAATATTTTCATCGACAATTTTACCATCCCGAATGATATTTGGCGGCAAATATCGCTCATTTGTGCGTTTGACGGTCAGTGGATTCAAACTCTTCAACTCTACCATTCGAATGACATGGTCACGGATAATCAAATTTATGAAATTGTTTTGCTTTGGTTGCAGAAACGAAAATTCCATCCAGAAAGCTCCTTATGTAAAATGATTTGCTAAAAGAGTAAGGAAAAATACCAGTTCAGTACCTGCTCCCCTTTAAAATAAGTAATAAGTGCAGCAAGTGCGATAGAAGGTCCGAATGGAAACGGTACTCCCCTTTTTACTTTTCCTAGCAGCATTCCGATGAGGGCTGCAATCATGCCGATGAGTGCTGCAAGGAAAAACGTCAATATGACAAGCTCCCATCCAAGAACAAACCCCAGTACGGCAAAAAGCTTCACATCTCCCCCACCCATTCCGCCTTTTGAAATGATAGCAACTAAAAAGGGGATGAGAAACCCTACTGCCATGCCTATCAGGTGGTCCTGTATAGATTGGTAGGGAATGAAAAATCGTTCGATAATGAATAGGCCAAAGAAGAAAAGCAGGATTTTGTTCGGGATAATCATATAATGCAAGTCCGATATGACAATGATAATGAGCATGGAAATGAAGGTCCAAGCGACAATCAATTCATAGGACCAACCTATCAGAAATGGAGCTAGTACAAAAAGCACAGCCGTCAAAAGCTCGAATAATGGATAAATAGGAGACACGGACTTTTGACAGTGCCGACATCTCCCTCTAAGAAATACATATGAAAGGACGGGAACTAAATCTAGCCCCGTCAATGTGGTCTTGCAATTCGTACAATGTGATCTAGGTGTGACTATTGATTCACCCTTTGGAATCCGAAGGCCTACTACGTTGTAGAAGGAGCCTAGGAGGAGGGCGAAGATTCCAATAAATAAGTAATTTATCATATCAATATTATACAAATCTATTAGGGATTAGCTGTTACTGCAGTATTATTGATATTCAGATTACCATTAGAAGCTGTAGCTTCAACCTTTTTCTTAGAAGCAAATATTTTAACCTCAGTAGGTTTACCTTCAGTTAATTGCACATAAGAACTAGTAGGGGCTGAATTAAGAGCACTAGTAAGCTCCAGAGTATTGGCACCACCAGTAGTATAACTATTTGACTTATCATCCGGGTCTTGAATTTTCTCTAAGTACCCTGCTTGGAGTAAAAACTCTAAAGATATATACTTTGTACCAACACTTAGTGAAGATTCGCTTGTAGCCGCTAGCCTTGCAGCATTCACAACTTGTTGCGCATTCGCAACATGTGCATCATTTCTACTCTTTTCAATAATATTCCCAATACTCGGTATAGCAATCGCAGCAATAATCCCCAAAATAACAACAACAGCAAGTAACTCGATAAGCGTTAATCCTTTTTCGTTCCGAAGCATTTTTCTACATTTTTGTAACATCGTAATTTTCCTCCCATTATGGAAATATGTAGTAATCTATCTACATATCATTCTATTATACTATCTTTCAAAACTCAATAAGATTTTACATGATTCTACATTTGGATGTGGTTAAAAATATCAAACATTGGAACTAGTATAGATGTGACTATAGTCCCGACTATGACAGCGAGCACGACAATCATTAGTGGCTCGATTAAACTCTTCAGCCGATCGGTTGCATAGTCGACTTCTTTTTCATAGAATTCGGCTATTTTGTCCAGCATGGAATCAAGCGAACCTGTGCTTTCCCCGATAGTAATCATCTGTGTGACAAGTGGTGGGAAGGCCCAATGCTCTTTCATTGGTCCAGTAAGTGATTCGCCTTTTTCTAGTTCTATTTTACTACGAGCCAATACTCGTGCTATGACTTCGTTTTCGACAATTTTTTCCACAATGGAGATGGCCTGTAATATCGGTACGGAACTTGAAAATAAAGAGCTGAGTGTCCTGGTCAGCCTCGCAATGACCGCCTTCTGCAATAATGGTCCGAAGATTGGCATCCGCAATAAAGCATAGTCGATGTAATATTTCGTATGCTTCTGCTTGTTCATTGCCATCAGTCCCATTATCGCTCCCAAAACTATGAGAAGAAACAGCCACCAGAAGCTTTGCATCCATTCACTTGCACCGAGTACGAATCTGGTAATCAATGGCAAGTCCGCTCCAAAGTCGCTGAACATAGACACGAATGTTGGAACCACCCCTACAAGTAGAAAGATGACAACTCCGATTGCGATGACTCCAAGCACCAATGGATAGGTCAAAGCGGAAACAATTTTCTGTCTAGTCTCGTTCTGCTTTTCAAATTGTGTGGCAAGGCGGTCCAGCGTGTCGTCCAGCGCTCCACTTGCCTCCCCTGCCTTAATCATGTTAATGAACATGGTGGAAAAAACCTTTGGATGCTTGGCAGCCGCCTCTGAAAGCGGATTCCCTTGTTTCAATTCTTCCTCGACATCAAATAGTACGCGTTTCAATGCCTTACTCGTTGTCTGCTGTGCCAGGACATTAGTTGCTTCTACCACTGAAATTCCAGCGCGGATTAGAGTAGAGAATTGGCGAAGAAAGATAACGAAATCCCTCAACTTGACCGGGTTCCCGATAGTTATTTCCTTTGTAAATATGGATTCCGGGACTTCCTCCAGGTTCATCACCCGAATCCCTTTTTCCTTCAGCATCACAAACGCTTCACGGCGGGAGCTGCTTGTGATATTTCCTGTTTGCTTGCCTGCCGTATTTCTGCCAGTATAGGTGAACCTAGGCATTTTGCATCGACTCCTGTAGGAAGCTCTCGGCGGATATCCTGCTTATAACGCCTTGTTGGATGAGCTGTTTAATACTCATTTCCAGCGTATGCATACCAAGCGCACGGCTTGTCTGCATAACATTCTGGATTTGATGGATCTTTTCATTGCGGATCAGGTTGGCCACTGCCGGTGTATTGACGAGAATCTCTGTCGCCACCTTTCGTCCTTGTCTATCGATAGTCGGAAACAGTCTTTGTGAGACAATGGAAACCAAGACGGAAGCAAGCTGAATCCGAATCTGTGCCTGTTGAGGCCCAGGAAACACATCAATAATCCGGTCAATGGTGGATGGTGCACTTGTCGTATGTAAGGTACCTAATACTAGATGTCCTGTTTCCGCTGCAGTGATGGCAGTCTGTATCGTTTCCAGATCGCGTAGCTCTCCCACCAGAATAATGTCGGGATCCTGTCGCAACGAAGCGCGTAAGCCTGTGGCAAAGGTTTTTGTATCAAAGCCGACTTCACGCTGGTCAATGATGCACTGATTATGGCGGTGCAAATATTCAATCGGATCTTCAAGCGTGATGATATGCTTTTTTTGAGATCTGTTCATAAAATCGATCATTGATGCAAGAGTCGTTGATTTCCCACTCCCTGTAGGGCCGGTAACGAGTATCAATCCTTGAGGCTTGTCCATCATTTTCTGAAGAATGGATGGTAGCTGCAGCTCCTCCAGTGATGGTATCCTTGTTGGAATGATCCGTATCGCAATCGCAACTGAATTTCGTTGCCTGTATGCATTAACACGGAAACGCGAGATACCGGGGACACTATAGGAGAAGTCCAGTTCGCCTTTTTCTTCAAATCTGTTCCACATAAATTCAGGAATCATCTGCTTGGCAAGTGTTTCCGTATCTTCTGGGGTCAGAATGTCCTCCCCGTATCGTTTCAGTTCCCCATTGATACGGAAAACAGGGGTCACTCCGACGGATAGATGGATATCGGATGCTTTGTATTCGTAAGCTGCATGAAGCCAATCATTTATTTTTTCAATCATCACATTCACCTACTCCAATAAAGCGACACGCAAGATTTCCTCGGTCGTCGTCAATCCTTTTTTCACTTTTTCCAATCCATCGTCTATTAAAAAGACGGTGTCCTGTTCGTACGCTAGTTCACGAATGGTGGATACGGGTTCATTGTTCATGATGAGCTTTTTCATCTTGTCATTGATGACCAAAAGCTCGTGGATGGCAAGACGGCCCTTATATCCCGTCATATTGCAAGTTCCACAGCCCTTTCCTCTTGGTACCTTTTCCACCGTCAAGCCGCGCTTTGCAAAGATCTCGATCTCTCTCGCTGTCGGCTCTTCCATTTTGGAGCAGTCACGGCACACTTTTCTGACGAGACGCTGTGCAAGCACTCCATTGATGGAGGAAGCGACAAGGAAAGGTTCGACCTTCATATCAATCAATCTCGTAATTGTACTAATAGAATCATTGGTATGTAGTGTACTGAGAACAAGGTGACCTGTTAAGGACGCACGTATGGCCACTTCCGCCGTTTCCCTGTCACGGATCTCCCCTACCATGATGACGTTCGGGTCCTGTCGGAGAATGGCACGAAGTCCCTTGGCAAAAGTCATCCCGACATTTGTGTTCACTTGGATCTGGTTGATTCCCTCTAGCTGATATTCCACGGGATCCTCAACGGTAATGATGTTAACCTCTTCACTGTTTAAATGATTGAGGGCAGCATAAAGGGTCGAGGATTTACCAGAACCGGTTGGACCGGTTATCAGAATAATCCCTGTCGGTCGATGGATCAGATCCATGAACCGCTCGCTGTTTTTTTGGTTGAAGCCTAGCTGGGCAATATCGTTCAATGCACTGCTCATATCAAGGATACGCATAACGATTTTTTCGCCGAAGACCGTTGGCAATGTGGATACACGGACATCAATAGGATGAAAGTCGATATTGGTCTTGATCCGGCCGTCCTGTGGAACTCGGTGCTCGGTAATATCCATTTTGCCTAAAATCTTGATTCTGGCGATTAGCACGTTTTGAGTATGCTTAGGCAATGTCCGTTCTGTCCTAAGTACCCCGTCAATACGGTAGCGCACGACCACCTTTGTTTCATGAGGGTCGATATGGATATCACTTGCCCGCTGTTGTACGGCATTTTGAAGAAGCTGGTTCACAATCCGCACAATTGGAGAGTCATCTTCTGTGATGCTCTCTTCCTGCACCTTCACTTCCACATTCGGTTCAAAGCCATCCAAAAGCTCGTCCATGGAATCGGTCGTTTCATAATATTTATTGATGGATCGCAGAATATCGTCCTTTGTAGCGATCACTGGCTCCACTTCGAATCCAGTGGATAGACGAAGGTCATCCATGGCAAAAAAGTCCATCGGATCTGCCATGGCAACAAACAGCTTATCCTGTTCTTTTTTGAGCGGAATAATCAAGTTTCTTTTTGCAAAATTCTTGGAAATCAGATGTACCAGCTTCTCATCAAGCGGATATCGGTATAGGCTCACATGGGGAATACCCAGTTGGAATTCGAGCACTTCTATCAGCTGTTGCTCAGTTATATAGCCTTTTTGAAGCAATACATCTCCAATCTTCTGTTCACGTGTTTTCTCTTTTAAAGCGCTTTGCAATTGGCTTTCTGTGATGATCCCGGCATCTACAAGCAGGTCACCAAGTCTCTTTCTAGTTTGAACCATATTGAGATCATCCTTTTACTTCACTTATTTGCCTGTACTCCCAGAACCAGTCCCCGGACCTTTGTCATCATCGTCATCATTATTGCCGTTTCCTGTGCCTGGGTTCGTCGTGTTATTGGACCCACCGTTGTTATTGTTTTCCCCTCCGGTTGTATTGGATGGGTTGGTATTGTTATTCGTACCTGTGTTGGTGTTTGTATTCGTATTTGAACCGGTATTTGTGTTAGTACCTGTATTAGTGTTGTTTCCTGTATTGACATTGGTATTTGTACCAGTATTTATACCAGTATTTGTCCCTGTATTCGTACCCGTATTAGTTCCAGGTGTATTGGTATTGTTATTATCTACAACAACTGGAGGCTTGGTCAGAGCGTGCAGTTCGACACGCTGGATAGGGGCATAGAAATCCTCACTGTACACGAGTGTTTCCATGACTTTGCCTGCAACGTCAGTAGATGTGCGGACCATCTGGATATAGGAGCCGTTTTTACCCGCTTCCTTTACCTGCTTTCCAGTACCAGGGACCGTTGCAGAATACTGAACGACCGTTTTGGGTGAAAGTGTCTGCGTCTCCACCTGTTTCACGTCATACACATAAGGTAGTGGCCCGCCATTCAACTCTCCGGATAGGGAGCTTGAATCAGCGGATAGTGTGATAATAAAATCGCTGCTATTTGGATTGGTAAAAGCGAAATCCATCTTTTCCATTTGAAAGCGTGCTTCATATCCAGCAGTTGCCCAGGCAGGTAATTCCTTTGAAATATGACGCTCCACGATTCCAAAGTTGGTTGGCGCTATAAGCTCGAACAACATCGAGGCAAACATGCTTGCCGCCTCATCCGATAATGTCACCTCTTCATTGGTCAACCATGTTTCCACGGAAAACATTTCATTGCCTCGAAGCTTTATCTCTTTTCCGTTCAATGCTGCATTCAGTTCCGCTCCGGCAGTCTGTCCGAATAGATTCAGTTTCACTTGGAGAGCGGTCTGATTCATTACTTCTTCATCGACGAGATAGTTGGAAAAGGAAAAAGTATGATCGCCCTCTTTCAGTTGGGACGCCACTTCCTCCAGATCCTTTTTTAATTTTTCCGTATCCATGGCAGAAAAAATGTCACTTGTCTGGGAGAGCGCTTCAATCTGCTCCAGCAGCGTTCCATTAGGAAGTTCCACTTTTAACTTGTTCTGGGAGCCATCCACGGCATATTCCACCGATTCGGATATGTAATAAGTAAAGGCATCTTTAGGAAAGGGCTGTATTTCCCCCGCCCATTCAAAATAGATGGTTCCAGTGGTTAACCATGTGTTTTTAGCTGCCTCCATTTTTTCCGTCGCATCCGGTTTGGATGTGTTGCTCACCTCTTCATTCGCAATAAGTGTCGCCTCCGCGAACGAATTGGTGTGTGGAAGCCACTGATTGGTTACCAAGGTTCCAACCTGGGAAAATCCAAATATAAATACTGTACATACGAGCAAAGCAACTAGCAGCTTCAGACTTTGCATCCTGTTCCCTCCAAATTTTCGATCAGCTCATCGGACAGTTCTTCAAGTGCAGGCTTGCTTCTTGAAGCTTTTGAAGAATGGGCTGATTAGGTGATTCTATTTTTTTGTTCCATTGTATTCTGAGATTGAATAGTTTCTGTTTCTTTTGAAGTAATGAATAATGGTAATCGTTGAAGTAGGATAGCGGTTAGCAGTAGAAGAAGTACCATTGATAGTATGCTATGCCATAAAGTGAGAAGTTCAAATATGTATATTCCTAATACGCTGACTAGAAAAGCGATCACTGGAATGACCCATTTTCCTATTTTAGAAAATTTCATTGGAAACAAAAAGAAGAGTGCCGTCAGTAAGAGAAGTGCCAGTCCGGCAAATAGATAATCCCCCAAAGTCTCACCGCTTTCTATGTATTTTTTACGGAATTTGTAGAGCGAAGTAGACTATTATTATTGTATAATAAAGCCAGGTAATTTGAAATAGTAGATTACAAGATAAGACATTTTATTAAAAAAATGTTTTTCCTCTCTATTACTTTTCCTTCCCTTAAATCCCCTTTTATAAAGAGAGTTTTCCCGTCGAACTCCCTGTTTTCTTCCGTTCCAGGTGTTCGCTTTCCGAGGGGCGGTGCTTGAGCCTCCTCGCTTTGCTGTGGGGTCTCAAGCTACCGCTATCTCCCTCCGGAGTCTCACACCTTGCACTCCAGTCAACAGGGGGACATAGTTTTCAACCAAGGCAAAAGAAGAAAGATTTTTACAGACCTCATACAAAAACTCCCGCCACCTTTGACGGGAGTTTTCGTTTTCCATTATGATGTCTTCCTATACTCCGCAACCTTATTCCTTCCAGCCTGTTTTGCCCCGACATACATCGCGCGATCGGCATGGCGGATCAGGTCGAGCGTGTCTTCCGCATCATCTGGCGCAGTTGCAAATCCGATGCTTGCCGTTACTTTTACAAGCTGGGCACCTTGGGTATCACGGATGTGCTGCTTGAGCGGGAACGACCTTGTGGCCAGATGGACCCTGATGCGTTCGGCCAGTTCAAAGCATTGTCCTCGCTCCACATTCGGAAGCAGGATGACGAATTCCTCGCCGCCATATCTTGCCACCGTCCCTTTGTTGCCTACAAGGGCTGTTAGTCGATCAGCGACCTGCATGAGGATTTCATTTCCGCTCTGATGTCCGTACACATCATTGATTTTTTTGAAATGATCTAGATCCAGCATGATGAGTGAGAGAGATTTAGATTGGCCATTGTTCAGCTTATCATACTCTTTATCAAGTACACTTTCGAAAAATCGGTAATTATATAGCTTGGTCAACGCACAACGTTCGCTCTTTCGTTTGGTCTCTTGGTAATGTCGTGCTTTTTCCATTGCCACCCCGAAATAGGAGCAAAGAATATCGACTATCATCAATTGTGATTTATCGTAGGTACGTTTAGAGGAGCTTGCGAGCAGTAAAAGCCCTTCAATTTTATGATTCCGGATGACCGGGACACACATCAGACTCTGTATGGAAGCCGGAAGATGTGTTTTAGACATCTGCTTCCATTCTTTCTTCGTTAAATAGCAGACGCTTTTTCCGCGTTTCAATACATAGGCTAGGAGTTCTTCATCATCTGTATGAAGGATGGTATTGGCCTCGATGCTGTTCTCCTTGTCCATCACACGGAGGACCTTCATGATTTTTTCCCCGTTTACGTCAATGATGGCAGCGTAATCAACCTTAAAGAGAGTGGAGATCTTTTCAAGGAAAACATCCAATACCCCTTGTGTATCAAGCCTTTCGGTTAACTGATGTCCGACATCCGCTGCTTGTTGGAGGTGGACGTTAACCTTCTGACTGGAATGATAGAGTTGAAGGATCAAGGTGAGAATGACAAATGGCAAACCGACATATAACAATGCAACCGCTCCGACTTGTTCATAGAGGGTGTAGAGGATCAACCCTACCGGTAGAACCATGATGCTTGTAATTCCATCCCACTTTGTGTCGGAAGTGATGAATTTACTTTTTCGTTCATAAATGGATACCTGTATAAAATATAGGCCAACTGTGTTTAGTGTGAAATAAACCATTTCATGTGCAAGAATCGGTGTAAGGACGCCAATATTCAATAACCTCGTATCCCCGTGTGTGCCACCAAGAGAGTAGAAAACAAAACCGGCAACCAATGATATGCTTGAAAACATAAGCACATTAATGGGAATACGGACTAGATTCTGCCTGTTCACACGCATATAGACCATCAGTGCAAGAACGGAGATGAGCGTCACTACCATCTCGATAAATAAACCAAAGGACAGAAGGGCAGCAAGCGACACACCTTGTGCAAGAAATAGTGGTACCTCTCCAACCACTATCGGAATAAGAGCAAGTATTATCGCTAACGCTATAAATCCAACAAGGTGCCACACTGGCAAATCTTCCAAAACAACGGGAGAAAGCTGATATCCTAGCCATAAAAAGATGGGGACCAATACAACAAAGCTTGTCCATATCACCATTTCCTTTTGGCGATTCACTGCCTGAGCTACCAAACTAACCCCTCCCTTCTCTATCCATTTTTCGACGCACTTTTGCAATAATTAAATATTATCAAATTTTCTAACATTTGTCACAACAAAAATAGGATAAATATCCCTTATTCCTTTTCCCCACTTTGTGTGAGATAAGACCTAGTTTCGGAAATAAAATATAAACTCCCCGTAACAAGCAGCATAAAATCATCATCCAGCCTTGATACAGCAGCATCCATGGCTGTTTTCCAATTCTCTTCAAACTGTTTAGTATGGTGATGACTTAGATGGAAAATATCTTCTGCCCGAGCAGCTCTAGAAAAATCAAAGGAAGTAAAAATAATTTCAGATGCAAGCTTTTCCAACTGTCTCACCATCGATTCAATCGGTTTATCTTTTAATGCACTAAATAAAACGACTATCTTCCTTTTGGCATATCTTCTTTCGACAGAACGCACCAATGCTTCCATTGCCTCGTCATTATGTGCCCCATCGATGATAATTAGCGGGTTACGGCTAACCACTTCAAACCTTCCCGGATGCTTTGCTTTTAAGAGACCTGCTTTTAGATGTTCCTCCTCATATTCGGTTAGCCCCATCTTTGCTAATGTCAAGTAAGCCTTAATTGCAAGTGAAGCGTTAGCTACCTGATGTTCTCCCTGCATCGAAATTCTTACGTTCTCTATCAATCTTTTTTTACCATTAAAAGTAAACTCCTCACTTACCTGCTCCCTTTCTACTAGTGAATAGGCAAAATCCTCTCCACTGAAATAAGCAGGACTTTCGTTGAGTACTGCTTCCTTTTTGATTACTTCCTTTGCTTCCTGTTTTTGTTCACCACTAATAATCGGAATGCCTTTTTTAATGATACCAGCTTTTTGATAGGCAATTTCTCCGATGGTGGTCCCCAAGAAACCGATATGGTCAAACCCTACATTGGTAATGATGGAAAGCACCGGTTTTATGACATTTGTTGAATCTCCTCTCCCACCTAGGCCAACCTCGATCAGAGCAAAATCTACTTTTTTCAGGCAGGCAAAGTAATAGAATGCCATGACAGTCTGCAATTCAAACTCGGTCAATCCGGCTTCTTCCAACCCACTCTCATTAAAAATCTCTATTATCTCCACCATTTCCTTATCCGATATGTAGTGTCCATCCACGGAAATCTGGTCATTTATGTATTGATAGGCAGGGGAATGGAAAGTACCAACCCTATGCCCCCCCTCTTTCAGCATACTTTCCAAAAGTCTTAGTGTAGAGCCCTTGCCGTTCGTTCCTCCAATGTGCACTATTTTTATTTGATCCTGAGGATTACCGATCTTCTCCAAAAAACGGACCATCCGTTCCAACCCCAGGTTAATCTCGCTTTTCATTGTAAAACTAATATGCTCTTGAAGCTCCTTAAATGAGGTAAACATATTGTACTCCTTTTTGATTTGTTTTTTCTATCATAGTATAGAAACCAATAGTAGAAGTCGGGATAGCCTTAGGTTAAAATAATGGATGTTACCACTTTTTATCATTCCATAATTATTGTTATAGCAAACTTTATCATAGAAAACGAGGGCTTTACCATGTCAAATTACCTTTGCTGGATCATTTATAACGGAAACCTGCCTGAAGAGAAATTTATTGAGATGGCTACTTGGATCAATAATGTGGCAATGGAGCATTCCATCTCAAGCAAACTCGTGAAAAACAATCAACTGATTCCAGCTATTGTGGACGGAAAGCCAGATCTGATACGTGCTCATGACGAACCACTTCCGGATTTCATCATATTTTTTGATAAAGATGTGATTCTTGCCAAACATCTTGAACTGATGGGCATACCTGTCTATAACAGCGCCGCTTGCATTGAGACTTGTGATAATAAATCTCTCACCTTCCAAGCGCTTGCAGGAAATGGTATTCCTATGCCTAAAACACTGTTGGCTCCCTTGGTTTTTCACGTCCACCAAGACTATGAGACCTTTGATCGAGCTGGAGAAGTTCTAGGCTTTCCGTTGGTAGTGAAGGAAGCCTATGGTTCATTCGGCATGCAAGTGTATCTAGTGCATAACATGGAAGAACTGCTTGGGAAAGTGAAGGAAATGGGGAACCGCCCGTTTCTGCTACAGGAATTCATTGCATCAAGCAAAGGCAAGGATATTCGCTTGAATGTCGTGGGTGATCAAGTTGTTGCGTCCGTGATGCGTATCTCAGAGACTGACTTTCGAGCAAACGTCGGCAATGGCGGAAGAATGATCAAGTATAATCCCACAGAGTATGAAAAAGAATTAGCCATAAGAAGCTCGAATCTGGTCGGAGCGGACTTTGCCGGAGTTGACCTGCTGATCGGAGAAGACGGCTCGCCGCTTTTATGTGAAATCAACTCCAACGCCCACTTCAAAGCTGTCCATAGCTACACCGGGATTAATGTCGCTACCTATATTGTCTCCCATATTATAAAAAAATGGAAAGAGTCGAGATGATGAGAAAAAGAGGCTGGCTTATATACGAGGAGAAACATTCCAAAAAGAACAAATCCTTTATTCAATGGTTTGTGGAAGAATCCGAAGAGTTAGATATAGACTTGACGTTCCTGCTACAATCCCAGATATTCTTTGGTATAAGGGATAGTCAGTTGGAAATAATGATCGATGGGCAAAAATCTGAAGCTCCAGACTTCGTCGTCATGCGAAACATTTCCCCCTTGTTCAGTGAGCAATTGGAGCGCATGAACATTCCATGCTTCAATTCCCATCAAGTAGCCGCTATTTGTAATGACAAGGCAAAAACGCATCAATTTTTGGCAGGGAAAGGCATCCCGATGCTGGATACTTATTTTGTTACGTCCGATGAACTTCAACCTGGAAACCTTCCCCTTCCTTACCCGTTTGTGGTGAAGTCATCAGCAGGCAGAGGTGGAGTCGAGGTGTTTTTAGTAGAAAATGAGGAGCAGTTGGAGACAACCAAAGAAGAGCTTTCCTCCCTCCCACTCGTTGTTCAACCACTAGCCGAGGTACCCGGAAAAGATCTACGTGTATATGTGCTCGGCAAAGAGATTGTAGCAGCTGTCCTGCGTACCAATGAAAATAGTTTCAAAGCGAACTACTCCCTAGGGGGCTCGGCTGAAGTTTACACGTTAAGTGATGTGGAGCGGGAATTGGTGGAGAAGATCATGGATCAATTCGATTTCGGCCTCGTTGGCGTTGATTTCTTATTTAACGAAAAAGGGCAACTTCTTTTTAATGAAATAGAAGATGTGGTCGGCTGCCGGATGCTGTGTCAGACAACCGATATCAATATTGTGAGGCGTTACCTGGAATTCATTTTGGGGAAGCTTGATGCAACCGGGGGTAAATCATGAAATTTCAATACATGAAGGAAGCCCTCCCCTACGTGTACGCTTCCTATCTAAAAGCAAAGCCCCACCAGAGAGAGTTAGATGATGCAATTATCCGGTCACCACATTTAACGAAGGAGCTGTTGGCAAGCTTAGGCCTGCTCCTCCCAAAGGAGAAAGTCATCCTGGTTACCGGAAGTAAAGGTAAAGGCTCCACATCGAGAATGATCGCTGCCATCCTCCGCCAAAAAGGGTACAAAGTCGGCCTATACACCTCCCCTCACCTTGTCGATTATAACGAGCGAATCAGAGTGAACGGAAAAGCCATTTCAGATGAAGCGTTTTTAAGCCATCTTAATGATCAATTACCTGCTATTGAAAAGATACTGGCATCTATAACAAATCCCCAGCAATACCTTGGTCCGACAGGTATTCTGCTCTCTATCGCTCTTGCCCATTTTATAAAAGAAGAGACCGATATCAATGTCATAGAAATAGGTAGAGGCGGTACATACGATGACACGAATGTTCTTGAAAACAATTGGGCTGTCTTATCGAGAGTGATGGAGGAGCACATAGGTTACCTGGGAAATTCGCTCGAGGAGATTGTCGGACATAAAATCGGGATTGTGAAGGAATCTACGGAACATGTGATAGTTGGAAGGCAAACGGAACAGGTAAGGCAAATAATGATGAAAAAAATTGTCCAGCATCCATTGTTTTTTGATGAAGATTTTTCCTCCACCTTAAAGAGTGCAATTTTGAAAGGAAGCATATTTTCCTTACAGACCAAGCTGAGTACATATGGAGAAATCTCCCTTCCGTTGCTTGGCTCGTTCCAGGTCGAAAACGCCGCACTTGCCATACAGGCCTGTGAAACGATAGTTGGCGAACCAATAGATGAAGCCTTATTAAATAATTGTTTTCGAGAGTTAAGGTGGCCAGGCAGATTGGAAGTGGTGGAGGAGCATCCTACCGTCGTGTTGGACGGCTCCATTAATCGGGTTTCTGCTGCTTATCTAAAGGAAGTACTTCCCCTTGTGGACGCAACTAAAGTAGCTACGATCATTGCTATCCCGGAAAATAAAGATTATGAAGGGGTCATAAACGTATGCAGTGAGTTTTCAGATATACTCGTTGTTACCAAACCTGACCACTCCCATAAAAGCTTTCCAGCGGATGCATTAACGGTTGCACGTAGATATCATAAGGGAGCAATGGAGGTAAGCTTGCTATCAGAGGCTGTTCCGCTGGTGCGAAGCTTTGAACCTACCCTCATCTTTATCGTTGGTACTCAGTCGATGATCGGCAGTGCCAAGGAGATTTGGAAGGATTCTTTGAATGATATTGGATAATTAAATGCTTCGGCCACCTCTTGAACTTGGGAAAGAGGATAGCCGGAGCGTTTTTTAGTTAGTTTGAATTTTAGGATTACTGGATTTCTAGTTTCTACATTTCCCAGACCCACTTGTACATTTCCCAAACATACTTCTACCGTTTAGCTTAATACTTCTACCTTTCGCAGGCGAGATTCTACTGTTCACCGGCTCTCTTCTACCTTTCAACAATTTTCGACACACGCACTCAGCCACTAGATCCCCCCACCTAACTCCAATAAAAAAATCCTAGGCGACTACCCCTTACTTAGGACAGCCACCCAGGATCTATTTTACAAAAAGCACTTATCCCTTCAACTCATCAATGCGAGCTTGAACAGCATCACGCTTTTCTACATAATCTTGCTCTTTTGCTTTCTCTTCTTCAATTACATTTGCTGGTGCTTTCGCGATGAAACCTTGGTTGGAAAGCTTCTTCTGAACCCGCTCCACTTCCTTATCAAGCTTCGCAAGCTCCTTGTTAAGTCGAGCAATCTCTTCGTCAATGTTGATCAGCCCTTGCAACGGAAGAATCAATTCCGCTCCCGTTATAACAGCTGTCATCGCCTTCTCGCCGCCATCTAAAGCAACATCCGTCCCGATCAACAACTCACTTGGGTTACAGAAACGCTCAAGATATGATCGGTTTCGTTCAAGCTTGCCGGAGATCTCGGAAGTCTTTGCTTTCACAAGCAGTTTAACCTGCTTGCTCATTGGTGTGTTCACTTCAGCACGTACGTTACGAACGCTGCGGATGATGTCCACTAGCAGACGCATATCGGACGCTGCTTCCTTGTCTGTCAGCTCATCGCGAACTTCCGGCCATTTTGCAACCGTGATGGACTCGCCTTCGTGAGGAAGCTGTTGCCAGATTTCCTCTGTGATGAATGGCATGAACGGATGCAATAGACGCATCGTGTTATCTAGTACATAAGCGAGAATCGAACGGGTTGTCTTTTTCGCCGCTTCATCTTCACCGTACAATGGAATTTTCGCCATTTCGATATACCAGTCACAGAAATCATCCCAGATGAAGTTGTAAAGGGCACGGCCCACTTCTCCGAATTCATACTTCTCGGCAAGCTTCGTAACTGTCTCAATCGTTTCATTCAAACGAGTCAGGATCCACTTGTCTGCAACAGATTTTTCACCGCTCAAGTCAATATCCTCAAACTTCATATCACCCATGTTCATCAATGCAAAACGGGATGCGTTCCAGATCTTGTTGGCAAAGTTCCAAGTGGATTCCACTTTTTCATAGCTGAAGCGCAGGTCCTGACCTGGTGAGCTTCCTGTAGATAGGAAGTAACGCAGGGAATCCGCTCCGTACTTCTCAATAACATCCATTGGATCCACACCGTTTCCAAGGGATTTACTCATCTTACGGCCTTCCTCATCACGAACAAGTCCGTGAATCAATACGTCTTTGAATGGACGCTCACCAGTGAACTCCAACCCTTGGAAAATCATTCGGGAAACCCAGAATGCAATGATGTCATAGCCGGTTACTAAAGCATCTGTTGGGTAAAAGCGTTGGAAATCAGGTGATTCCGTTTCAGGCCAGCCCATTGTGGAGAACGGCCATAATGCGGAACTGAACCATGTATCAAGAACGTCCGTATCCTGCTCCCACTTTTCGATATCTTCCGGAGGGTTATGGTCAACATGGATTTCTCCTGTTTCTTTGTTATACCAAGCCGGAATTCGGTGGCCCCACCATAGTTGACGTGAGATACACCAATCGCGAATATTTTCCATCCAGCGCATGTATGTGTTCTCAAATCGATTTGGTACAAAATTAACCTTGTCTTCTTGGGACTGAAGGTCGATTGCCTTGTCCGCAAGCGGCTGCATTTTAACGAACCATTGTGTAGAAAGATACGGTTCTACCACCGCTCCACTACGTTCACTGTGCCCAACAGAATGCAAGTGCTCTTCTATTTTGAAAAGAACGCCGCTTTCCTGAAGGTCTTTAACAAGCTGCTTACGGCACTCAAAGCGGTCCATGTCTTTGTACTTGCCTGCTTTTTCGTTCATGCTGCCATCTTCATTCATAACAAGGATACGCTCTAGGTTATGACGGTTCCCGATTTCGAAATCATTCGGGTCATGGGCAGGGGTGATTTTCACTGCACCAGAACCAAATTCCATGTCAACGTAATCGTCTGCAACAATCGGAATCTCACGGCCTGTGATAGGTAGTGTCACCATTTTACCAATCAAGTGCTTGTAACGCTCATCTTCTGGATGAACAGCAACAGCTGTATCCCCAAGCATTGTTTCAGGACGGGTTGTTGCAATTTCAATATGTCCAGAACCATCAGTAAGTGGATATCTCATATGGTAGAACGCACCTTGAACATCCTGGTGGATTACTTCAATATCAGAAAGGGCCGTTTTAGTTGCCGGATCCCAGTTGATGATGTATTCACCGCGATAGATAAGACCTTTTTTGAAAAGTGTAACAAAAACCTCATTAACTGCTTTGGAAAGCCCTTCGTCCAAAGTGAAGCGCTCGCGGCTATAATCAAGGCCAAGGCCAAGCTTGGACCATTGTTCTCGGATATGCTTTGCATATTCGTCTTTCCATTTCCATGATTCTTCCATGAATTTTTCACGGCCGAGTTTATAGCGGTTAATCCCTTGGTTGCGAAGCTTTTCATCCACTTTCGCCTGTGTGGCAATTCCAGCGTGGTCCATTCCAGGTAACCATAGAACGTCAAAGCCTTGCATGCGCTTCATACGGGTGATGATGTCCTGTAGGGTTGTGTCCCATGCGTGACCCAAGTGAAGCCGTCCTGTTACGTTCGGTGGTGGGATAACGATGGTGTATGGTGTTTTGTCCTGGTCGTTCGTCGCTTCAAAGAAACGGCCGTCCAACCAATATTGGTATCGGTTTTTTTCAATTGTTTGTGGATCGTATTTTGTCGGAAGGTTTACTTCATTCATTTCCATCCTAATTCCTCCTATTCTCTTTTAGAAAATGGCTCTGTTAACACCGCTGTTGATTTCCGCGCTAGGCTTCGCTTTCCGCGGGGCGATGCTTGAGCCTCCTCACTTCGTTGCGGGGTCTCAAGCTACCGCTACCTCCCGCCGGAGTCTGCGCCTTTCGCTCCAATCACCAGCTATGGAACTTTTCAAAGACTAATATAACAGAACCAAAATAAAAAACTCCCTTCATCCAAATAAAAGGACGAAAGGAGTTAAGTTTCGCGGTACCACCTTTTTTTACAGGGTGAAAATAGATAAACTATCCCCTGTACACTCAAATCTGTTAACGGCTCTCCACCGGTTTCAACTACTCACAAATTGCGTTCGCTGAAACTACTCGAGGGCGACCTTCCAATCCGACGATCCTGAGAAACCTTTCAGCTGATGGTTTCCCTCTCTAAAGGAGCCTGGCATTGTACTCTTCCCTGTCACTGTATTTACTCGTTATCTTATTACCTTACTATGTTACATAATGGATATGCTAATAGTCAATAAGCTTCTCCAATTTTTTATTAAGTTATGCACAAAAATAAATATTTGTTCCGAATTGGGCACTATTTTCCGCTCCGAATCATATCTTAGGTATATATACTTCGAGAAAAGTGTGCTTTAAAGGAGGTACCTTATGCGAAAATACAACCCCTATTCCCTGCCGCCATGGCTCAGACAGGTTCGAGGTGTATGTGCGCAATTTATTATTCCTATTTGTGTATTTCAAGGAATACGTACCATCTTTCTTCCCACAACCTTTGACGTTCTGATCTTAGCCATCTGTATTGTTGTCGCAATCTGTTTTCATCTGGAATGGATCTAGCAAAAAAACTGCCCACTTCATCAAGTGGCAGTTTTTTTATTTTTTCTAACGACACATTACATATAGCATATTTCCCTATTTTCCTCCATAATAATACATAAAGATATGAATATTCTACCAATTTCGATTCAAAAGGAGATACACATGATTTCATTTATGCAAAAAAACAAAAAGGCCCCTTATACTACCGACATGCAGTTTCCAGACAGACAGGCTGTCATCACCCACCCTAAAGATGCCGATTTGGCGAGCCGCCTTTATTATATGGGATTCACAAAAGAACACCTGCAAGCTTTACAGAATGCCAAACCTATTGTTTTTGATTTATTAGATGAAGTTCTAGAAAAAGTTCTCGAACATCTATATAAACAACCGCCTATGAAGCGTGTTGCCACAACCAATTCCAGTAGGGATAGGCTTAAGGCCGTATTCGTTCAGTATTTCCAAAGCTTATTGAGTGGAAAACTTGATGAGGTTTTTTTCAAAATGCGAAAACGAATTGGACAAACACATAACGGTGTCCACCTTCCTGTTACTTGGTTTTTGGCAACCTATTCAGCCATGCAGACGCTCCTGCTTCCAAAAGTAGTGGAGGAGCTTCAAGATTCCCCTAAAGACCTTGTGACAACCTTAACTGCATTGACGCATATCATCAATCTTGACTCTCAGCTAGTGGTGGAAGAGTATATCCATGTGCGAATCGACCTGCTTGAACAGGCCAACGAAGCAAATCGTACCCTGCAGGCTGAGCTGACCAAAATCAGTGAAGAGGTTGCAGGCACTGTCACAGAAACCGAGGAGACCATCCAAACGGTTACACTGAAGGCTGAAGAGGTGCTGAAAGACACGGATTTGACACAAAAGAGTAGCCAGAATCTTTTAAATCTGACAAATGATAATGAAATGCAGATGGAGAAAATGGTTGGTAATTTTGAAAAAGTCATGAAAGAGGTTAGTCAATCTTTAGAAGAGATGCACACATTAAAATCCGTTTCTGAGGATATCATCACCATGACCCAGGGGATTGATAATATTGCCGATCAGACGAATCTACTTGCTTTGAACGCTTCTATTGAAGCAGCTCGTGCCGGTGATGAAGGCCGTGGTTTCGCCGTGGTTGCGAGTGAAGTACGAAAACTTGCGGAAAGCTCGAAGGATCTCAGTAGTAAAATTAAAGTACTGATCGACAAAAGTGACCAGCAGATTACCAACGTAACGAGCATGATGTCCTCCATGCACAAAGTGACCGCCCAGTCCCAGCAGAACATCGTCCAAGTAAAGGGCGGTATTGTCACAGTGAAAATGGAAATGGACAACTATCTCGACCGCTTCAATAAAAATAAAGCCGACCTTGATATCATCGTTAACTCTTTTAAGAAAATCAATCAATCGACTGTGAGCCTGTCCTTGTTAACCGAGACGTTGTTGCAGAAGGCTGTTCACAAATAAAATTTTGCTTTTTGCTAAATTAAAGGCCCATACCAGCTTAACTGGTTTGGGCCTCTTTGTTTTTGTTCTGCTCTTCAATCTGGTTGATTCTTCCTGCCACATACTCAATGTTCTTGGCGAGCCAGTAGCTTCCCTGAACCTTTTTCACCAATTCCCGTTCTGATAATGAGCGTCTTTGATTGGGGTTAGGAGGCTGTTGGAACTGATCGACCGCCTGCATAAAGGAGGAGGGGTGCGAGAGATAGCTCAACGTCAGGTCCTTTTCATACTCCTGAAGAGCGAAGCCCTTTTGATAATCATAGAACCAATCGATACAGTCATCACAGAAAAGCGGATAAGTTCTTAAATATCGATTATAAAAAGAGATGATGTCGTTCGCAGGTGCTGCCTGCTTTGCTCTTTCCCAGCTTATGAAGTAGCCCCTGCCTTCGGTATCCTTGACGAAATGGTGGAATGATACCCTTCCATGTGTCATAGCTACTCGATGCTTCTTTGTCTCTTTTACCGCCTCTTGCCAGCTCTCTAGTTTTTGGAGAGAAAACTTCTGAGCAAGCGAAATTTCATGGGCGTAGGTGCACACCTGAAGCTCAAAAGGGGACATATACAGCTTCTTTTCACAAACATCCACAAATTTCTCCAGATCCTCCTGCTCTTTTGTCCACTCCTCAGAAACCCTGCTATGAAAGGCTGTAATCTCCTCTTCAGGATACTCTTTCTCCTTTACCGTCATGCTATGGAGCTTGGCAAGTTCTTTGAACATTAAGCTGTCCTTGAAGTCCAATTCCCGCTCTTCATTATCCTCGATCCAGGGCATCAAATAGTAGGCATCTGTATAACTTTCAATAAAATAATAGCCCTGTTTCGTCTGGTAAATAGGTACCACTGTCTTGATGCCTCGCTGAAAAAGAGAATGAATATTCCGGAACAACGGATATGCATGTTCCTTCCTTATTTTCTTCAATGCATAAGCACCATTTTTGGTCGCGATTCGCCATACTCCCCCATGCTGTTCAACGAATTCCGGGGTTATGCCATATTGATATACCAACTCTTCGATGCTTTGCTCGTTCGTCTGCATAGCAATAACTCACTTCCTCTGATATTTTCAGGTAAAAAAGAAGTGAGAAAGGTTACCCCTCCCTCACATTCCTCAACAGCCGGTTATAGACTTTTAGAGGAAGCTTTTACCGGAATATATAGCAACTGCCCTTCACTGACATGATCATCCGTGGAAAGCCTGTTGACCCGGATCAGCTGCTGAATTGTCACATCATAGCGATCGGCAATATGATCCATTGATTCCCCCTGTTGGACAATACAAATTTTCAACTTGGTGAAGTTTTCGCCTTCTTCATCAGCAAAAATTTTGGTCAAGGATAAATCATTTTCATCTCTTGGTTCATCCGAATAATTGTCATATTCATGCTCATCTACATCTGCGACAGCCTGTTGCCCTTTCCGTTTATCAAAGAAAGAAACAATATTTGATGCTTCTTCTTCTGTTTGTGTATGATGGCCGGCATGTAACGAATGCAACGGTGCATAAGCATCTTCCGCTTTATCCTGATAAATATAGTCTGCTGGATTGTATGGCGCTTCCTCCTCTGTCGCCGGAGCTTTTCTCGCCTCCACTTCAAACGGAGCATACTCCCCATCATCGTTATAATTGTATTGCACGTTCGCATCGATTTCATGCTGATTGAGGATTTCCTCTTCCTCATCATCTTCTGTATAGTACTTGTAGGTATCTTCTTCATACTCATTATCGGAATTTGCACTGCGGTACATCGGTTCGAATTCGAGCGCCACTTCTTCCTCTTCTATCTCTTCCTCTTCTACCTCTTCCTCTGCTTGCTCGTAAGATTGTTCTTGATTTTGTGAAGCGTATGCCTCTTCATGGTCCCTGTTAGGTTCCACTTCATAAGCTTCTTCCTGGTTCTCTTCCCAAGCAGGACTGCTCTGTTGATGACCATAAATGCCGGAGATGGACAATTCTGCATCCAACTGCAAACACCCACGGGTAGGAACACTGTAATCGAATGATTCGATTGCCACGTAAATATCGTCTAGACTTTGAATCCTGTTTTTCGGGATCGTAATGTCCACTGGAAAACGATGATTCAAGACGCAAACGCCATCTTCCCGTTCCTCCACTTCTTGCACAACGCGGGCCTGTGGATGATATTCCTCTTCCTCAGCATCCGATTCTGCATTCACCTGGTATTCCCCCGTTAACAATAAAGCTCCCCTTATGGAAACATATTGATCTTGCTCATAAATTTGTATATCTGGATCTAACGCAATAGAAATGAGCTCAGATACTTCCTGTCCTTTTTGAAACCAAATCGATTCCTCTACTGAAAACCGTAAGCACGATTGTTGTTCTGAAGACAAAGTGGTTCCTCCCTTCACACCTAAAAAAATTTACTATATCAATAAAGATGTATGATTGGATTGAGAGGAATATGAATGAAAAAAGAAATTTGGGGTGAGGGGTCAGACCCCTACAGGAGATTTTGAATGCATGTCGAAGGGGCCGCTTTTCTATGGTATCTTGATTTGATCTTGATCTTGACCTTGTTGGTAAATTAGAGGAGGTTAGTAGATATTATGATTTCAGTGTAAGTTTGATACCTGGGAGATGTTAAGTTTATTGATTTGTTATTTTTGATTTGGGTGACTTTTGGTCTTAATGGTAGGACATTGGTGCTGAACGGTAGAAGCGAGCTTGGGAAATGTAGACGTTGACTTGGGAAATGTACAAGCTGACTTGGGAAATGTAGGACCAACTCCGGGAAATGTAGAAGCACCTACCCCTGTAAACACCACGAACATATTCCATGTAGAAGCATCCAAAAAACACAAAAAACCCGTCCCAATTAATCGATCCCACTGGGGCGGGTTATAACCTATCTGTTTATTATTCTTTAATTGCTGCAAACGACTTCTCGATCGCATCCAATGTCTTTTCGATGTCTTCATCCGTATGTGCTGTGGATAAGAACAATCCTTCAAACTGGGATGGTGGCAAGAACACGCCGTTGTTCGCCATCTCGCGGAAGAACTTCGCGAAATAACCCAAGTCCGAGGATTTGGCAACATCATAGTTTACGACTTCTTCGGAATTGAAGAAGAAACCGATCATGGAACCAGCACGGTTCACAGATACAGGTACATCATACTTCTCGCCAAGAGCGACAATGCCCTCTTCCAGACGGTCGGCTTTCTTAGCAAACTCTTTATAAGTTTCCGGTGTTAACTGAGACAATGTCTCATAACCTGCTGTCATCGCAAGCGGGTTTCCAGAAAGTGTTCCAGCTTGATAAATCGGCCCGCTCGGAGCGATTTGAGCCATGATTTCCGCTTTTCCTCCATATGCTCCAACAGGCAGACCACCACCGATTACTTTACCAAGACAGGTCAAGTCAGGTGTCACACCATAGTAACCTTGTGCACAATTGTAATCCACTCTGAAACCGGTCATTACCTCATCAAAGATCAATAGTGCACCGAATTCTGAAGTCACATCACGCAATCCTTCCAGGAATCCCGGCTGTGGAGGTACAACTCCCATGTTTCCGGCAACAGGCTCAACAATGACACCAGCAATATCGTCACCGAACTCTTTGAACGCATAACGGATGCTTTCTAGGTCATTGTAAGGCACTGTGATGGTGTTTTGTGCGACACCTTCAGGAACACCAGGGCTGTCCGGCAATCCGAGGGTAGCGACCCCAGAACCGGCTTTAATCAATAGGGAATCCCCATGGCCATGGTAGCAGCCTTCAAACTTAACGATTTTGTTGCGTCCAGTGTAACCACGCGCCAAGCGAAGTGCACTCATCGTTGCTTCTGTACCGGAGCTTACCATACGCACCACTTCGATGGAAGGTACGCGATCGATCACAAGCTTTGCCAGTTCATTTTCAATGAGGGTAGGAGCACCGAAACTTGTTCCGGATTCCGTTACCTTTTTGATTGCTTCCACTACTCGATCGTTGGAGTGACCGTGTATCAGGGGTCCCCAAGAAAGTACGTAATCTATGTATTCGTTTCCATCCACATCGTATATTTTGGAGCCTTTTCCACGTTCCATGAAGATTGGGTCCATGTCCACTGATTTAAATGCACGAACTGGACTATTTACCCCACCTGGCATCAATTTCGATGCTTCTACAAAAGCTTCTTTAGACTTTTCATAACTTCTCATTTTTTATCATCCTTTCTTTTATCTCGAATGGATTTCACCTTACATTAAAGCTGTTTTCTAAGAGATTTTTGTTATTTGTTATCAAGTTTGACCGTTCCTTTTCGCTGCAGTCACTCGCTTTCCGCGGGGAGGGCCGGGAGCCTCCTCGGCAAGCCTGCGGGGTCTCCCGTTTCCCTCTACCTCCCTCTTGAGTCGAGTGCCTTCCGCTCCATTCCACTCGGTTTGTCTAACCTCTTCTCAACAACAAACTTTGCGAAAAACAGCCTTCCTTAAAGCGAAGCGGCCCCACCATTTCTCCAGCAGAACCGCCCCTCATCAAAAAATCACTTCTCGTCCAACCAGCGTGCTACATCTTTCGCATAGTATGTAATGATCAAGTCTACACCTGCACGCTTCATGCCGATCAATTTCTCCATTACGATTTCCCGCTCATTGATCCAGCCGTTCATGGCAGCCGCTTTGATCATGGAATACTCACCACTCACATTGTAAGCCACGACAGGAACATTGAAGTTGTTTTTTACATCACGGATGATATCCAGGTATGCCATTGCAGGCTTTACAATTAGGAAGTCTGCTCCTTCAAGCATATCGGATTCCGCTTCCCGAAGTGCCTCCTGTCGGTTCGCCGGATCCATCTGATATGTTTTTCTGTCCCCGAATTGTGGAGAGCTGTGTGCAGCATCTCGGAAAGGTCCGTAGAAAGCGGAGGAATACTTGACTGCATAAGACATGATTGGCACATCTTCAAAGCCGTTCTCATCCAACCCTGCTCTGATTGCCGCTACAAAGCCGTCCATCATGTTTGATGGGGCAATGATATCCGCACCTGCACGTGCCTGGCTGACAGCAGTGCGTGCCAACAGATCTAGTGTCGGATCATTTAAGATCCGTCCCTCTTCCACGATGCCACAGTGACCGTGAGAAGTGTATTGGCATAGGCAAGTGTCTGCAATTACCACAAGTTCAGGGAAGTTAACTTTAATTTGGGTAATCGCCTGTTGCACAATCCCGTGTTCATGATATGCCTGAGTTCCCACCTCATCCTTCTCTTTTGGTACACCGAAAACAATAACCGATTTGATGCCAAGCTCTGAAACCTCGGCCATTTCGGCATTCAACAGGTTTAGGGAAAGGTGGTACACCCCTGGCATAGAAGGTACTTCGTTGCGGATGTTTTCTCCTTCTACCACGAAGATAGGGTAAATGAAATCTTCCTTATGTAAATATGTTTCACGCACCAAGGAACGCAAGTTATCGGAATTTCTTAATCTGCGATGACGATTAAATTGCAAGTCTTTCATATTATGTATCCTCCCTTTTAAAATATTGCACGATTTCTTCCAGCAATCCATCCATTGTATATTCAGATGGGCTGATGGCCACTTCAACACCAGCCTGTTCAGCAGCTTGCCTTGTGATGGGACCTATTGCTGCCACAGGGCCAGCAGGAAGTCCAAATAACTCGATAAAATTATGTACAGTAGAAGGACTGGTAAAGGTGTAGAGGTCAACCTTCCCCTTCTTCAAATAGTTCATTTCCTTCTCATCAGGTTTTCGGAGCTTATTTTCATAGACTACTATCTGCTTAACATTGTACCCTATTCTCCCCAGTTCTTCACGCAAAAGGGGTCGGGCCAGATTGCCCTGAATCAGTAGCACAGAGGTTGGCGTCACCTTTTCAAAACTATCCACCAAGTCTTCAGCTGAAAAGCGCTCAGGTACCATTTCCACCAGACAACCTAAGGCTTCCAAAGCATCTTTTGTTTTATTGCCTACCGCTGCAATCCTGTTGGGCAGACGACCTTCAAACATTTCAAAGAAATACTTAACGCCATTGACACTTGTGAACACAATCCACTCATAGTGGGGCAGGCTCTCTTTAATCTCCGTTGAAACACTGACACTTTCGGAAACTCTCTGAAATTGAATAAGAGGGACTTCCAGTGAGGTCCCTCCGAGCGCTTGAATCTGCATGGAAAAGTACCTTGCCTGCTCTTTGCCTCTTGTAATAAGAATGCGTTTATCGGCTAACGGCAAAGTACGATCCATTACTGATCAAGCTCCTTTTTCACATCATCAATCAATTTCTTTCCACCCTGTTCCGTCAGGCTCTCTGCTGCTTCAAGCCCGACCTTCACAGGGTCTGTTCCTGTAATTCTTTCTTTATATAATACAGATCCGTCCGGCGCACCTACAAGAACGGTCAACGTAACTGTGTCTTCCTGTCCTACAGAAGCAAAGCCTGCAATCGGAACCTGGCATCCGCCCTCCATTTTATGAAGGAATGCACGTTCTGCAATAACCGCTTTTTCCGTAACTGCATCCGTAAATAATCCAAGTACCTCGAGTAGCTCAGCATCATCTTCACGGCATTCGATGGAAAGCGCACCTTGTCCGACTGCCGGTAAACACAGATCTTCATCCAAAAATTCCGTTACAACATCACTGGACCAGCCCATTCTTGCAAGACCAGCTGCTGCCAAAATAATCGCATCATAGTCTTCATTTTGTAGCTTGGCAAGTCGCGTATCAATATTGCCTCGAATCCATTTGATTTCAAGGTCCGGACGCTTTGCAAGCAGCTGTGCACCACGGCGCAGGCTGCTTGTTCCTACGATAGATCCGCTAGGAAGATCAGCAAATTTCACATGGTCTTTGGAGATGAATGCATCGCGATGATCCTCACGGAACGGGATGCAACCAATCATCAAGCCCTCAGGAAGTTCTGCCGGCATATCCTTCATGCTGTGGACTGCCATATCTATTTCCTTATCAAGCATTGCCTGCTCGATCTCTTTTACAAAAAGACCTTTTCCACCGACCTTGGATAAGGTTACATCAAGGATCTGATCACCCTTAGTCACGATCTCCTTCACTTCAAAATCAAAAGGGGCACCTAATGCCTTCAGTTGATCAATGACCCAGTTCGTTTGGGTTAGAGCTAGTTTACTTCTTCTAGAACCTACAATTATTTTTCTCATACTTCCTCCTTACCCAAAACCATTGGGATTCTCCTTTAAGATCATAAGATCCAAAAATGAAAATTTGATAATCTGCCGAAGAGGAAAAAGTTGATAAGGACGACTAGAAACGCTGCAATATTCCAGTTCGCAATTGCCCTTCCACTAATTCCTTTAGCAAGTCTTTGATAAAAATAATAGCTGTATGCGGTAATTACAATAAAGGATCCGATCACTTTCATGTCATACCACTGAAACTCGGACAGTTTTACAGAAGCCCATATACTTCCCAAAATAAGTGATAGCAGAAGCATCGGCACCCCGATGACATTCAAAACATAGGACATATGATCAAGCTTTGCCAAGTCTTGTATGCGCAATAACCGTTTACCCCACTTTTTCTCCTTCAAAAGCTTATATTGAATCACATAAAGCAAGGAGAAGGCGAAGGATAATGAAAATGCACCATATGACAAGATTGCCATCGTGATATGTATGATAAGAAGTTCGGAAACCAGAGCCTGCGCCACCACCTGCGACTCATGCTGAATCGGGGTGAACGTATGCAAGGCCAGCACTAGAAAGCCTATCACATTTGTAAAAAATACGATGAAGTCCACACGTAAAATCCTATTGATGACCAAGGAAAAGGTGATCAATACCCACGTATAGAAATACATCCCTTCATACAACGTCAATATCGGAAAACGTCCGGTATCCAGCATTCGTAAAAATAAGAAAACTGTTTGCAATACCCATACAATTGCAAGTAACCAGAAAGCCGTTTTGTTAGCCTTCTGGTTATGTTGAAGAAAATCGATAAAATATAAGAGTACGCTTAAGGCATAGATGATAATCGTTAATTCATATAGCCTTGCGATAGTCATCTCTAGCATAGTTAACAGCCTCTCTTACGACCTATATGTCGCAGCTTGAGGAAGCGGGATGCCCACAGTTACTGGCGAGCTTTTTTCCTTTTTCACAGAATAATACTGTGTTTGGACTTCTTGCTGAACCGCTTCTTCGATATTAAAGATTTTCGTGAACAGTTCTAGAGATTCTTTAGCGTCAGATTCTGCTGACAATTCTTTCGCACGTAAAATCGGGTCGCGTAGCATCTGGTTGATGATACTTTTCGTATGCTTGTTCAACACTTTGATCTCCCGTTCCGATAGGTGAGGAAGCTTTCGTTGGATACTCTGCATCGTTTCGGATTGGATATCCAGCGCTTTTTGGCGTAGAGCAGAAATGACCGGCACGACACCTAAAGTGTTAAGCCAATATTTGAACTCCACAATTTCCTCTTCAATTAACAGTTCAATCTCTTCTGCTGCTTTCTTGCGTTCTGCCAAGTTGGCATTGACGATTCCTTCGAGATCATCAATATCGTATAAGAAGACACTTTCCAGCTTTTCCAGTTCAGGATCCAAATCCCTTGGAACCGCAATATCCACCATGAAGAGTGGACGACCTTTTCTCATACGCTCGACATAGGTCATATCGTCTTTTGTAATTACATATTCTTTGGCTCCGGTAGAAGAGATAAGGATATCCGCTTCTACCAACGCACAGGAAAGCTCCTGCATCGATTTTGCCTGGCCTGCGAAACGATTCGCCAGGTTTGTTGCTTTTTCCATGGTACGGTTGATGACCGTAACCTTTTCTACCCCGTTGCTGTGAAGGTTCTGGACGGCGAGTTCTCCCATTTTCCCTGCGCCTAATATTAAAACATGCTTGTTTTTTAAATCCCCGAATATCTTTTTCGCAAGCTCCACTGCTGCATAGCTGACAGATACTGCATTTGATCCGATATCCGTTTCAGAATGCGCACGCTTTGCAAGCGTTATAGCTTGTTTGAATAATTGATTGAAAATGGTTCCGACCGTTCTATGCTCTTGTGCGGCAAGGAAGCTTGTACGGATTTGACCCAGAATCTGCGTTTCTCCAAGCACCATGGAATCCAATCCACAGGAAACCCGGTACAAATGCTCAATCGCTCCGTCATTTTCATATATGTTCAAGTAAGGAGAAAACTCTTCCTTGTCCAGACCGAACCAGTCTGCAAGGAAAGCTTTAATATAATAACGTCCAGTATGCAACTGATCGACTACTGCATAGACTTCCGTCCGATTGCAGGTAGATACAATGATGTTTTCCAAAATGGACTTACGGTCCTTTAGAGTTATCATTGCCTTGTTCAGATCAGCTGGATTAAAAGTTAATTTTTCACGTATTTCAACAGGGGCCGTTTTATAATTAACACTGACTACTATGATATGCACTTGTTCGTACACCCCCACAAAAAAATAATATCATCTACTAAAATTATAACATGACTAATGCTAGATACTTTTGTTAAAATGTGAACAAATAGTTTCCAATTAAGAAATAAAGTTGCCTAAAAGTTCACCGTTTTCATCGTTTCTCTTAGTTATATATTACAAACATTACAATTCTTTTATTCACCAACTTGTACATTAACAGAAATTCATTGTAGAATCAAGGTTTCAGCCTCGATCTCAAGGAGGAAAATATGAAGAAAAATAGCTTTCTGCCAGGTTTACTTTTATTGTTTTTTGGTTTGTATTTCCTGTTACAACAATTAAACATTGTTCTTTGGAACGGGATGTTCCATTGGTCCACCATACTCGTTATTACAGGAGTTGCACTTTTATTACAAGCTTATAAACAGAACGACCACCCTAATATTCTCCCCGGCTTCATACTGTTGGGAATCGGATCGCACTTTCAGCTGAAGGATACGGTGATTGTATGGCCGGATCATTTCGCTGTCATCATCTTGATTATTGGTATCGGGTTTATCTTACGCTCACAGAAGACGAAGGGCGGGATGTTTGAAGGAGTGCTGTTGTGTATTCTTGCAAGTTTTTTCCTTTTCTATGATACGTTTATGGAGATGCTTGGTGTTGTGGAGACTGGAGTTGCTAGTTTACATACTTTTTGGCCGGTTTTGTTGATTTTGATTGGTGCGTTTTTTGTTTTTAAGAAAAAATAAGAGAAGACCTACAAACAATGGGGAGTTATTCCGTTGTTGTAGGTCTTTTTGTTTACACTTGCATGTAACTCCCTGTTTTCTTGCGTTCCAGGTGTTCCTTTCCTAGGGGCGGTGTTTGAGCCTCCTCGCTGCGCTGCGGGGTCTCAACCTACCGCTATCTCCCTCAGGAGTCTCACACCTTGCACTCCAGAAAACAGGGGAAATCTGCATCACCCAAATGATTACTACTTACAGCACTGCTTCTAGGAAGTCTCTAGTTCTTTGATTTTTTGGATTGTTGAACAGTTCTTGTGGGGAGCCTTCTTCGACGATTTTTCCTTCATGCATGTAGATGACCCGGTCGGCGACTTCCTGGGCGAACCCCATCTCATGGGTTACAACCACCATCGTCATCCCCTCTTCAGCTAGTTCTTTCATTGTTTTCAGTACTTCTCCGACTAGTTCGGGGTCAAGGGCAGATGTCGGCTCGTCAAAAAGCATGACTTCCGGTCTCATGGCAAGGGCACGGGCAATAGCCACACGTTGTTTTTGTCCGCCGGAAAGCTTTTCGGGATAGACATTTTCCTTATCTGACAATCCTACCTTTGCCAAAAGGTCGGATGCAATTTTTCTGGCTTCCTCTTTTTTCAGCTTCTCCACCTGAACAGGAGCCTCCATGACATTTTCCAAAACTGTTTTATGTGGGAAAAGGTGAAAATGTTGAAACACCATGCCCACTTTTTGACGGACTTTATTTAAATTATCCTTATCTACGTCCACTTCCTTACCATCTATGACCACTGTCCCGCTATCCTTCACTTCAAGGAAGTTCAAGCAGCGAAGGATGGTACTCTTACCAGATCCACTGGCACCGATTAAGCAGACCACTTCTTTATTTTTTACCGTTAAGGATATATCTTTCAAAACATGTAGATCTCCAAAAGATTTATTTAAGTCTATGACTTCTATTTTGTTACTCATCATTCTACCTCCTATCTATCACTCGCTGCGAATTTACGTTCTAACAGATTAACAAAGATTCCAATCAGTCCTACTAGGAATAGGTAGTACACTGAAACTACCAAGAGATATGTCATATAGTCAAAGCTGTTCGCACCTTGTGTTTGGGCTACGTTAAACAGCTCGTAAAAACCGATAAAAGCTGCTAAGGATGAATCCTTTAAACAGATTATAAACTGATTTCCAAGTGGAGGAAGGGCTCTCCTGAAAGCCTGAGGTAAAATGATTCTTCTCATCGCCAGATTGCTGGTCATCCCCAAAGAACGGCCAGCTTCCATTTGTCCTTTGTCAATGGATTGAATGGTTCCCCTGAATATCTCTGCAATATAGGCACCATTGTGGAATGCAAGTGCCAATGTGATGGACCAGAATGCAGTGATTCCAAACTGGACTAACCCATAGTAGAAAACAAAAATTTGAACAATTAACGGTGTACCACGTACAAGATATATGTAGGTATTGGCGATCCATTCAAGGACTTTAATCTTGGATATTTTTAAAAATGCAAAAAATAAGCCAACAAATAGTGCAATAACGATCGAGATTGCTGTAATTTGGAGAGTTTTTAGCATCCCTCTTAAAAACATATCGTAAGAACTGAAAAATACATCAAAAAAATGCGCTAAACTCGGCATACTTTGCTTCACTCCCTTATGCTTCTCTGTTTTTGTGTGCTATTAGTTCAGGTACAAGCTGATAAAAAATGTGTGGTGAATGAACACCACACATTTCAGAGTCAGGATTACTTATTCACTGATCGCTATTACTCACCCGGGTCTGATGTTATGTCTTCACCAAAATATTTTTCACTTATCTCTGCTAATTTTCCGCTTTCACGTAACGCTTCCAGCGCTTCATTAACAGCTTCCAATAATGCTTCATTTCCTTTGGCTACAGCTACAGCTTGTTCACTGCGATCCAATAGTTCGCGGGCCTCAAGCTCCATCCCGGATCCGATTGCTTCACGCCCTGTAACAAAATCTGTCACCACAGCATCGTGCCGGCCATTGTTAAGCGCCTCCAATGCAACAACATCACTATCGTAGTTTACAACGTTATCAGATACATCCTTCACTAGATCTGCATAGGTAGATCCTCTTGAAACGGCGATCTCCATTCCCTCTAAATCATCCAAGGTCTGGATGTCACTGTCGGGACGTACGAAAATCTGAGCACCTGAATAGTAGTACGGTGTGGAGAAGTCCACTTCTTTTAATCTCTCTTCTGTAATGGTATGACTCGCAACCGCAGCATCAAAGCGGCCGTTTTTCACTCCTTCAACAATACTCGCAAATGTGTACTTTTCCTGCTCTGGTTCCAAGCCTAGTTCAGCTGCAATAGCTTCTCCGACCTCGATATCAAACCCGGTCATGTTTCCGGAACCATCTGTAACACTAAATGGCGCAAATTCTCCTGAAGAAGCAAATATAAACTTATCTTCCTTTACTAATTCATACCCTTCACTTGTTGTTGTCTTACCACCGCAAGCTGCTAGAATCGTAGACAACAAAAATAACGTGACTAACAATATCCTTTTTTTCAATTTCCAAAATCCCCCTTAGTGTCTATTTTTTTCGTCTCCCTTCTATGTTAACAATTACGGAAAACTACCACAAATAAGCTCTTATTCCATATTTGTAAATAATTCAGTAAATTCTAACTTCAGAAGACCTGATAACCTATGTTTCGTATGTATGCTCGGAATTGCTCCTTATACATCCTATTCCCTGAAACCAACCTTCTATAAACATATTTTTCGAAATTTTTCAAAAGATTAAATTATGATTAATTGCTCCTGACAACTCCCACAGCTAAAGCAGTGGGGTTCTAGGGTACTTTTACGCTTCTCGATGGTGCCCTTATCTTTCCTTTCGAAAAGAGTTTCCACCAACGCACTGGCGTGCTTTCTCCTAAAACATTAACGGACGTATTGCGTATAGCAAGGCACCTCTCTCAACAAGCCTAGAAAGACTCTTGATATGCTTTTCGTTCCGACTTTTATTGGGCGTTGTCACGACCAATTCGATTTGTTTTATGCGATAAACCAACGCAACGTTTTGCTTTGAGATTGTTTTAGGTGTGCAACCTCAAGATTATGAAGTTTCACAAAATTATTCCACTGAGCATTGCATAATTTTATATCAACAGAATTAAGCGTTTCAGTTGTGTTACTTATTAAAAAGGCACTGTATAAATCCCGTTGGATAAGAATTTCTCCAAAAACATTCCAACGTTCTGAAAGTTGTTTTTTACTGCATTCTCCTGTTATATGGTTGAATTGACTTGCTTTTGTGGCGTGAGTATCTATTTTCTTTAAAGAACGCCCATGATATCCAAGTTTTCGGTCAATTATCGTTAACAACATTGCTGGAGCACGATTGGCGATTGATTTTCCAAACCTCTTTTTGCGATTGATTTTGCCATTTTTCTTATTGCGTGTGGTATTTTTCGTACGCTTTTGCAGAGATTGAAACCGCATGGTTTCCACTCGAACATCAGAACCAAGAGAAAGGATGTCATTAGCCATTTTTTCGTGTGACATTTTACGTTGAACAGTGATTTTACGATAAAGTTCTTTTCTTTTTTTGCGTAGTTTCTCGTATTTTTTTGAGTATATCCAAGTTTGCCTACCTTTTTTTATTGTTCCGTTTTCGTTGAAATTATTAGAATTTGTACTTCGTTTAGACCTATCCATTTTACGCTGAATTCGTTTTAGTTCTTTTTCGTTGGTTTTACATTCCGGTGCGAGTTCTTGCAGTTGGACCTTATCTTCGCTACATATCGCAATAGTAGACGTACCTATATCTATGCCTACTCGTTTAGTTTCATCGTTAGAAATCTCACGATTTCTTTTCGTTGGTGGATAACCTTCTTGAATAAGTTGAACAAAGTAGCGAACTTTCCCGCGCACTTCACGTTTTAATATACGAACGTACTTCGTCCTATCCATTAAAGCTAAATGTGCATATTCATCTTTAGGTTTCGGCGAAACAGGCATAGAGAGCCAATTTTTGGGTCTAGGATTATTCTTTGTTGGTTTATCTCCCCAAAGAATGTTGCCATCTACAAACCTTAATCCCGTTTTATTTGATTTATTTTCAACTGAAATATCATCAATGGATTTTTTAAAGTGACATTTTTTCGATTTCCTATAATGGAGTTTCTCCACCGTCTGAAATGCTCTGGTTGCAAGCTTTTGCGCTTCGAAACTTCCGATGTGTTCTTTGAACTTTCTTTGAACAGACTTCACAAAGCTATGTATTCCATATTCGGAAAAGCCATAATTTAGACGAATATCTAAAAGTTGACTATCACGTTCTTTAGACTTAGGTTCTTTAAGAAATTTACGATATTCTTTATCCGACTTTACAGCTTTGTGTCGTTTTAAAGCTTCACCTAGGCAAGAATTATATACCGTTTTAGCAATTTTGAATTTCTTTTCCAAACGGTCTTGTTGCCAAGTTGGAATATGTAGAGGAAATTCAATGGTATAAGTTGGTTTCGTTTTTCTTGCCATAGGATTTTCACTCCTCTCTAGTTACTTTTCTTTTGATTTTCAACGTATCGTTTAATAGTTTCGCTAGAAACATTACCAGCAGTGGACACGAAAAACGAACGTGTCCAAAGGCTAGGCAAGTGTTGAAGGTGAGGGAATTCATCTCTAAGTTTTTTTGAAGTGTATCCTTTAATTTTCGCCATGATGTCCGACGGACTTAGTTTGGGTAGTGCGTTAAGAAACATATGTGCGTGGTCCTTGTCACATTCAATAGCAACAATTTGTATTTCCACCTTTTCACAGATCTCTTGCACCAATTCTTTAAAACGTTTTTCTACCTCCTCCACAAGAAAAATTTTCCTTCTATAACGAGGGCAAAAAACGAAATGATAGTTTAATAACGAAACGGTTGTTTGAGTTCTTCTATATTCATTCATATATATAACTTTATCAGTTTAATAAACAAACTGCATGTGTAGATTAAAAAAGTAGCGAAATATTCAAATACTTGAAGATGTGGGCTTTCCCGTTCGGAAAATATGTAAACCCTTACATTTCATGTTACGCACTCGGACAATTAACTGTCAAGCTACAAATAAGCGGGGAGGTCAACTTTGGAGCAAGCTTTTATGAATCCAGATGGCAGACTGAATGCCGTCCCCCATTGCGATGGCCGCTTGTTCGGAGTGAACAACAATATCACCCGCAGCCCAAACATTTTCGACATTGGTCATTTTTGTCCGAGGATCTACCAATATGTGTTTATTTTTATCCAATCCCACTCCCAGTTGCAAGGCAAGTTCTGTTTTCGGAGAGTTGCCACCAAGCGCCAGGAAGGCATAAGAGGAATTGATGCGTTCCCCGCTTTCTAATGTCACACCAAGGAAGAGAGAATTATCAGCAAGTATTTCATTTATTGCGCTTGAAATGATGGGAATGCCTCTTTTTTCTAGTTTTTCCTTTGTGTTGGAATCAATTTCCCCTTTCCCATGGTTGATAAAAGTGAGGGCATCTGTCCAATGGGTGAGGGTAAGGGCCATGGATGCTCCTGCATTTCCTGAACCAATCACAAGGGATTGCCGTCCAAGGATTTCGTAGCCATCACAATCAGGGCATACGAATACACTTTTTCCAAGACACGGCATAAGGGCTGGAAACGGTGGAATATTGTCTTTGATACCTGTTGCGAGCAGAAGCCTTTTTCCGGTGAACTGCTGAGACGTTGTGGTGGTTGCGAAAAACAGTTCATCCAACATTCCCACTGTCTCCACACGTTGTTCTTCAAACTGGACTCCCATCCTCAGTGCATGTGCTTTCCCAAGACTCCGAAGTTTCTCGCCACTCACTCCCTCCGGCCACCCAAGAAGGTTGTGATAGCATTGGCAAATACTCGAACGCCCGTTATTGTCATCTAAAACCAGCACTTTATGTTGATACCTTCCCAATTGGATGGCTGCCTGCATTCCGGCAATTCCTCCCCCGATTATGATACAGTCATACACCAAATTAAGCTCCCCATTCTCTCATAATATGCTTTATAGTATTTGAAGTTTTCGGCGTATTATCAAATAAGTTATATTTGCAAATCAAAAAAAAATTTATAGAGCATGTTTCACTTTCTGTGAGCCGGGTATCTTAATTACATAACCAAGGAGGCGATAAAAAATGAAACCCACTTATAAAGAGTTTCAAAATGATGAACAAGTAGTAGGAGCAGTACAAGAGCTAAAGGTAAGAGGTGTTCACGAGAATGACATCTACGTCATTACTCATGATGATGACCGCACAAAACGTGTAGCTGATAACGCTGATGCTAATACTGTTAGCGCCGGTGAAGTTGGTTTGGATACGTACGTGAAAAATATTTTCCGCAGCAAAGGCGATGAGCTTCGTGCTCAATTCCAAGAGCTTGGATTCACAGCTCCGGAAGCGGAACAATTAGAAGAAAAGCTTGATCACGGTAAAGTGATTCTAGTGGTAAAAGATACAACTACCAGCACTACATTATAAGTGAAAAGACCCTGAACTAAGTTTGACCCCCCCTTAAATATATAGAGAAGAGGATGGCCATAGGTCGTCCTCTTCTTCGTTTTTTTCTTTTTTCCTATTTTCGTGTTACACTCTTACTAAGCAATCTCTCAAAAAGGTGTACGACCAAATAGGAGGGAATTACATGACAAATGAAACGATTATTACCATTCAGCACGAGAAAAAACAATTGCTCCTCAAGCCTGACAACGTGTATTTATACCAAGGATTTCAAGTTATAGAAGCTTTTGATGAAGATCACACAGAATGTTACTATTTATTTTTCTATAAGACTTCCTACCTCACCGGAAAATGCACAACCAAAATAAAGAGAAAATCCCAACTCAGCTCCATCTTGCAAAAAGGAATTCACTTTTCTTCAGATCATCCACTATTGACCTATTTACTCACTCACAACCGAATTCACACATTCCCTGCCTTGACCCCACTTTGGGAAAGAATACAAAAGAAATACACACCACTCGAAGCTTCCGTCATTCTTACCATTTTCGACTCCTATATGAAAAAAGACAAGATCATTAAAGTGATAAAAGAATTTGCGCTACAATACCGTAGAGAGGGCCAGCTCCTGCACACGTATCAACTTCTGCATTTTCTGACAGATATTTATCCGGCCAACAAATGGGCTCAAGAAATGTCCAAAAGCCTTCAATACCAGTCCTATCACACACTTTATACTTCCAATCCAGCTTCCCTGCTAACCAAAGATCCGCTTTATGTGGAAAGATACTGCTACGATCATATGGAACAGGAGGAATACCTCTCCCTCCTCCAGGAGAAATTGAAAAAGGAAGACAGGAAAATGGAACAACTCTGCCTATACACCTACTCCCTTATCACCAGTAAAAAGGATGACACTAACAGCTATAAACAAATGGTTGCAAGTTTTCCCCCGGACACCCTGAACGATGAAAAAGTGAATCTCCTCAGCTATATCCTAAGGAATAGAGGAGCTTATCATGAATTGTTGTACCGTGATCTACTAAGTTTACTGAAAGAATCCCAACGCTACGAAGACCTAGTAATCCTTCTGACAAAAAATAATGCTCCTATCTCTGCTCAAGACCTTCCCTACCTACATGAAGCAATGCTGCATGTAAAATGGACAGAGAGTTCCGATTGGCTTAATGACCTTTCCTTCCATTTCGACGACGACATATCACTTGCACAAGTTCAGTCACTCTTCCAAATCATTGTGCCGAACCTTCTTAACACGAAAGGGCTGGAATACACCGAGGAATGGATCTCACCCTACTGTTCAAGGTATCCAAGCATACCAATTTTAATGAAAATAAGAAGGATGGCTTCCCTGAAGGACGATCCGGACAAAATGTATGCGCTTGGAGAATTGTATTATGAATTTAAACAGCTATCAGAGGCAGTGGAATGCTTTAACTGGGAGCTGGAGCTGGATCCAACCAATATTCGCTCCATCAAGTGGTTATCGAAGCTCTATCTGGAGATGGGGATGGTGGAGGAATCCAAGTCGTATCAGTATATGTTGAGGGATAGTAGTTGAATAGTGCTAGGGTCTGCCATCTGTTATAGGCAGACCTTTTATTATTAATTTATTTTGTCTGAGGTGCTATCATCCAATCCGTTAGGTAAAGTTATGGTAATTGTGGTGCCTTTTCCTTTTTCGCTTTCTACAAAGACTTTTCCTCCGTGGGCCAAGACCAACTGGTGAGCGATGGCCATTCCAAGTCCGGTTCCGTTTGACTTATCTGTTGTGCTACCGCCTCTGTAATATCGGTCAAACAGTTTACTTTGGGTTTCTTCGTCCATCCCCACTCCGTTATCCTTAATCATAATAAAGGTATATTCCGGATTTCGTGAGACACTTAGTGTTATCTCTGTTCCTTTTGGATTATGCTTATGCGCATTTGCCAGTAGATTGGTGAGAATGCGAGTGAACCATTTGGAATCAACAGCCAGACGAACTTCCGTTTCCACGTTTTCCATGAGAATTATTGAGTCTGTGTTGTTCAGTGACTTGATGACATCCTTCATGAGTGGAACAATGTCTTGTACACTCTTTTCTATAGGCAAGGCGTTATTTTTTAGACGGTAGGTAAGATTCAGGTCCTCAATTAAATCGCTCATATAGGAAGCTTTTTCTGTCATGGTGCTCCCCATCACCTGTATTTCTTCCTCAGACCATTTGTATGATCCTGTTTCGAGTATTTTTGCATAGCCATATATGGAGCTTAAGGGAGTTTTAAGGTCATGGCTTAAGCCGGTAATCCACTCTTCCCTTGTCTGATCTACTCGCTTTTGGTATTGTTCATTCTTTTCGAGCGTGTTTGCAAGTTTTCGGATGGAGAAAAGTATATCCCGGAAGATTCGGAAGCGTTTGTGCAGCTTGCCCTTCTTGTTCCGGAAGGGGATTTTTCCCTTTTTGTTCCTTGGTACAGATAAGTCCCCTTTGGACATTCTTTTGATCCAGTCCATCATGTAAAGCAATGGCACCCCAAACGTCCTGCCGTACCATATAGAGAGCGCGATAATGATCACTAGAAGCACTACAATTACTAGTAGGAAGCTTTTGACCAAAGAGGCACCTACCAGACCATCCAGTACGTCATCCGGAGCATAATAGGCATTATCCATACCAACAACATAGACTTTGTCCCCTTCTAGTAAGGTGGATATGTCGTATGTGTAGTTCCACGGCCTTTCCTTAATGGATAGGAAGTCCCTGGCTGTAAGTGTAAGGTCTTCTGGGGCATTCCATTGCTCGACTTTTTCCCCAGTGGAATCATATACTTGTAGCCATGCTTTTTGGTTCTCAAGGAACTTTCTGCCTTCCTCTGTAATAGCGGATAGCTCACCTAGTTTTTGCAGCTCAGTAAGTATTTCTTCGCTCAGGTTCTTCTCCCCGTACAACACGACAAGGTCACTGTCGTTCTTGAACACCCTCCAATAAGAAGTCCGGTAACCGGGAACGTCAAAATCGGCGAGCTCTTGAAACGTGTATGCCTTCTTTAAACCTGCAGGAGCATTTACCTCTTTGACGACAATTCCATCTTTATTTATCAGTTGGAGCCAGCCGTCATTTTGGTGGACAGCTGTTTTTACAGTCTCACTAATTTGAATATTCTCTTCTGACTTGACATCCATTTCAAGCTCAAGAAAATATGGGTCCGTCCTTGTAAAACTTGCTTTCATTTCCGACTCTGTTAAGTGGGAGGCGAAGAATAATAACGCGGCGGTCAAAGCGATTATTATGATCACTAAGAGGACAAATAATTGCTTAACAAAATGAAAAGCCAGCTTTTTACTTACATTCATCGCTGATTACCTGCAGCAGGTACGAGTTTATACCCGATTCCTCTAACCGTTTTGATGTATTGAGGCTTGCTTGGATTTTCTTCTATCTTTTCTCTGAGCTTACGGATATGAACCATCACGGTGTTATCATCAACCAGGATATGACCTCCCCATACGTGGTAATAGAGCTGTTCTTTTGTAAAAATTCTATTTGGATTTTTACAGAAGAACACTAGTAAGTGATAAAGCTGACCGCTTAACACGACGCTCTCCCCTAGTACTGTAAGTTCTGCAGACTGGAGGTTTAGCTTAAATCTGCCAAATTCAAGGACGTCCTCTTCTTTGTTCGGAGTGGTCTTCAGATACCGATTTAGTTGCACCTTAATTCTGGCTACTACTTCTAACGGGTTGAACGGTTTGGTGATATAGTCATCTCCACCGTGTGCAAATCCCGTCAATTTATCCAGATCTGAGGTTTTTGCCGATAAGAAAAAGATTGGTGCCTCTGTCGTTTTTCTTATTGCCTGGCAAATTTCATAACCTGTCATATCAGGGAGCATGATGTCGAGTAATATCAGGTCATAGGAGTGATGCTTCAACTTATGTATGGCCATTTCACCCGTGCTGCATGTATCTACATGTTGAAACCCCTCTTTTGTTAGCACTAATTTCATCATATCTATAATGGATTGTTCATCATCGACCATTAATATCCTTGCGTGTTCCATTTGTAAACTCCTTTTTAAGGTAATGTTAAGGTTCCCTTAATTTTCTAATAAACTACCATTATTATACTAAACTATGAAGGGAGCGAGATGAAATGTGGGCAATTTGTTTAAATGAATTTAAAGGACATTTTAAGAGTTTTAAGTCGATTGTGGTCATTGCGATTATTTTTGGGGTAACCTATTTAACCGCCGATTTAATGAGTAACCTGATGGCAAACTTTCCAGAAGAAGCGGCAGAGTTAGGAAAGGATGGGTATGCTACCGGGATTATTATCTTAATCTTTGTGCTTGGTTTTTTCTTTATTACCGGTCTTTCTCACGACATCATCAACCGGGAAGTCAGCGAAAGAACCATGCGATTTCTAGTGACAAAGACTTCTAGATTAAATGTGCTGTTGGGAAAATACTTAGGAGTATGGTTCTTTTGGCTTTTCTGTATGGTTATCTGTTTTCTATTAATCACTATTAAATCAAAGGAATTTATGTGGCTGGGTTTGGTCGATACGATGTTGTTTCTTTCTGTAGCTTTGGCGTTAAATCTTGTGTTTTCCATTGTCATACCAAAGCCTGGCGTTACGATGTTTGTGGGGATTACCTTTGCTTTAGTATTTCCGGCTTTAAGCTTTTGGGCAATATTTTCAGGGAAGTTGTACATTTCATGGTTTAAATTTCTAACTCCTTATTATTATTCTTCACTAGCAGACTATTATATTTTGATAAATGGACTCTATACGTTCTTACTGCTTTTTATTGCATATTGGTTATTTAAAAGGAGGGATTTTTGATGAGTGTAATAGAGGCTGGACATTTAACCAAAGCATTTGGAGGAAAAACGGTAGTAAATAAGGTGGATCTAACCGTTGCTAAAGGGGAGATATACGGGTTTCTTGGTCGAAATGGGGCCGGTAAATCCACTTTTATCAATATGATTACTGGAATCATCCTACCAACTTCAGGAACGTTTCGGCTGTTAGGTGAGTCTGATCTACAGTTAGTGCGGAACAGGATTGGGGTGCTTCCTGATTATTCACAGTTCTATGATAGTATGACCGCCGTTGATCACATTAAATTTTTTGGTAAGATCAACGGATGCAAACTGTCTACCACTGAGACAAATGCTGTATTGGATCGAGTTGGCCTTTTGGAGCATGCAAAAAAGAAGGTAGGAAAGTTCTCTTTTGGTATGAAAAAGAAGCTGGGAATTGCACAGGCCATCGCTCATAATCCCGAATTAATTTTCCTAGACGAACCCACATCCGGCATCGATGCAGAGTCTGGGTTGAGCATACAGCAGTTGATACGGGATCTACAAGAAGAAGGAAAGACCATCTTCATGACATCTCATAACTTGAATGAGGTAGAGAAAATCTGTACTCGGATTGCGATTATGAAAGACGGTGTCATTATCAATGAAGGAACTCTGGAAGAATTGCGGGCTCATTATTCCTCTTCCATTGAGGTGAAGATAAAACATTCTGCTTTAAAAAACCCAAAAAGTGTGGGCCAAATGTTAAAGCGTTTTGCCACACAGGTTTCTGCAGAAGAGCAATATACGTCGTTTACGGTAGATTCTGATGATAAGATTGCTGCTGTCGTTAAAGCATTTACGAAAGAAAATATCGATGTTTATAGAATAAACGTGGAAGAGCCTTCCCTTGAAGAAATTTTTTTGGAGGAATCCAGTACGAAGATCAAAGGAGCCAGCTAAGAAGCTGACTCCTTTTCTTATCCTATTCTTTTTATAAACAATACCTTCAGATAGTTCCCTTCCTTAAACTCCTTGATGGTCGCGAAGTCGCTTGGTAGGGAGAACTCTTCTACGATTTTGTAGTCCACTTTGTTTTCTTTAAAAGCCTGGTCGATAAAGCCTTTGAACTTGTCCATGCCGAATGTAGCGGCGTTGGTGGAAGCGACAATCACGCCGTTCTTTTCTGTGATGGCAATGGCGTCTGTTACAAGACTTGTATAGTCCTTTTCAGCACGGAAAGTCACTTTCTTTGAGCGGGCAAAGCTTGGCGGATCCATAATGACTACATCGAATTTCAGGTTTTTCCTTTTCGCATATTTGAAGTAATGGAATACCTCTTCTACGAGAATGGATTGCGTATTTTCGTCAATATTATTAACGTTAAATTGTTCTGTTGTTTTGGGCAGACTGCGTTTAGCCAAGTCTACGCTTGTAGTTTTGACGGCACCGCCTAATGCTGCATAAACAGAGAAAGCTCCTGTATAGGAAAAGGTGTTAAGTACTGTTTTTCCTTTGGCATATTTATTCCGAATGGTTTTTCTTACTTCCCGTTGGTCAAGGAATATCCCTACCATAGCACCATCGTTCAAGTGCACGGCAAAATTGACTCCGTTTTCTTTGATGACAAGGGGTGATGGGGCTCGTTCTCCTTTTACAAAATCATCGTCCTCTACATATTGACCGTCCGTGTTAAATCGTTTCTTTTCGTAAATTCCTTTGTGCTCGATGACTCCTTCAATGGCGTCTAGAATTTCTTTACAGAAGGAATAGATCCCTTTGCTATACCAGTTGATTACCAAATAACCGTTGAAGTATTCGATGGTAAAGCCGCCGATTCCGTCGCCTTCTCCGTTAAAAAGGCGGAATGCGTTGGTGTCTTCTGCTTTTATAAGCGCTGTACGTTTGTTTACAGCTTTTTGGAGCGCACGTTTGAAGAAAGGGATGTCCATTTCTTCGTTAGGATCTTTGCTGACAATCCAGCCGTATCCTTTGTTCTGGTTCCCGTAGTAGCCTTTGCCGAGGAAGTTGTTCTGTTCGTCTACCAGCTTTACAAGTGTGCCTTCTTCTTTTAGGTCATTGCCGTTAAGGAGGGACTGCTTAGAGATAAGCGGGTATCCGTTTTTATAGGGTTTGGCGAATTTATTTTTCACTTTAAGGGTTAGTTGCTGTCGCATGCTTTCATCCAATCTTTTTGGGTTTTTAGTGTGGTTGTATTATAACGCAAATGAGAGTGGAAGACGAATGGATGCTTTTATTTAAATGGCTGTTTTCGTAAACTTTGTTGCTTTTTCGAAATGTTAAACCAACCGTTATATTCCTTACTGTCGTGCTCTTTTCCCGGCTGTACGGAAAAACTACATGCCTGTTTTAGAGTAGATATCCTGTAAAAGGTCCAATTGCCGACTTTTTACTAGTGAATAGCAACAATCTTTGAGAAAAGAGCCATTTAAATAGAATTATTCAGCTTAAAAGACTTCTGAAAAAAAGGATGATAGTCGCAATAATAGTTAGAAAATAAGAATGACCACAGATTAACTTTTTCATTCACTTAAAATACCCCTTTGTTAATATTTCTTATAAAAGTTATCCAAAGTGATTATGAAAAGACCAAATAATAAGGGTTATACTCACTATTCCCCAAGCTGTGGCACTCGCTATCCACCAAATGATGGATTTAGCTTTTTTTGAACTTTCCTCATCTTCCGTATTTGCTTTTATAAAAGCAAGTTTACTTTCCATACTTTTTTTCATAGAGGTGAGAACAACCAATCCGATTATGATGAATCCAATAGTTATCCAGAGTAATAAGTCCACTTTTTTTCACCTCTTTTTTTATAGTTTTTCTGATTTCAACTTATCAATATATTCTTTTCCTTCAAGTAGTGAGAGTCCCCACTCTTCTCTTACTTTTTTAATCGCTTTTACGTCTTTTCCCTCTTTTATTAGCTTCCGAAGCTCATCATTTAGTGGGTTTTCCGGTATTTCTGAATGTTTGGTTACGTGGTCTAAAATATATTGCATTTTTTTCATGCGCCCCTCTAATTTATTCACCTTAGCCGTTAAATTCACTACTATTAGTGAGATTAATAAAATTAGAATGTATTCCATTTCCTTTAACCTCCATATCAGTTGGTTCCTATACATTACATACGGATGATAAATGTATAGGTTTCAACATCAGACTAAAAGGTCAAATTTGGAATTTGCAAAATGGAGTCATATTAAAAAAATAACAGGTCTAATTCATGTGCGAATTAGACCTGCTATTTAGTGCGATGGGAGCATGGAGTTTTCTTCGCATGCTTTGACCATGAATTCGTATTGAAGTAGGCGTACTTCGAATAGTTTCAGTGGGTCGTAGTAGCGTTCTGGGCTTGCTTTCATTTGTTCGAGCTTTTTGTTGGCGTTGTGGATAGCAAGTTCTGTGTCTTCAACAGTTTGGTTTAGTTCTGTGAATGACGCTTCATAGAACATGTTGATGTCCGCTTTTAGTGCCTTTTCAAACAGGTCGAACTCCAGGAAGAACTTATCTACGACCGATTGGGAAACATCTGTGAAGCGCTCGTTTTCAATATATTTTTTATACTGTGAAAAGAGTAGCTGATTGCTCTGCTGCAAAGAGCCGAACAGGCGCCCCGCCCCTTTTAAAAGATATTGAGTTGTGCTCTGACGGTTCAGGATGTTTTCTTTTTCCACTTCGACTCTGCTTAGCATTCTGTTTATGTCACGGCGCCAGTCTTCCATGACCTTGAAGTCACAGTTAAGATGCATTTTTTCTTCCTTGTAAAGACCGTTGAACGTTTCACTCATTTCGTGAAGATATTCCTGGCTGTCTATCAGCTCACGGTTGGATGTATCCAGCCATAGCTGGAGCTCCTGACGCAATCTTGGAAGCAGGTCTGAGTGCATATAGGTACGAATTGTTTCGTTCATGCGCTCATTCAGTTCCTGGTGCAACGTTTTGAAGTTGCTATCTTCCTTCACGTAGCTTGAACACTCTCTTAATAAACGAGGAATTGCTTTACTTGCTTCCCGTTTCATCTCAATCGTTACAGCGCGATAGTTCTCTGTGATGCTGCGAATTTTTTCAGACTCTGCATCATGCAAGTGGTTGATGAAACCACTCAGCCTGCTTAGAATGTCTTCATTGAACGCTACCGTTCTAGTCAGGTTATCTTCCATTTCAATACGGCTATTAAGCAGCTCCGTTAACGTGGAACGGATTAGCTGAAGCAGCTTGGTCGTACGACGCTCCTCCACCGCTTTGGCACGAAGCTTGAAATTGGCTTCCATAAAGGTCGCCAACCCTTGATGCTGTTTACTTGCAGAACGAAGGGAAGAGTAAGGGAACACTCTCGCATCAGGGAAGAATTCATTGATGCGGTGCTTTGCCTCCTCCACAATCTGGGTAGCTTCCGCTTCATGGAAGGCTGTATCCATCTTATTGATGACAAAGTGTACCGGTACTTCCGGTGCTCGTTCTTTAATTTTTACCAACACCTTCAGTTCGTCCTCCGTGAATGGTGTTTGCGCATCTAAAATGTATAATAAGCCGTCTGCTAACGGTATATATTTCATTGTTTCATTGTTTTCTATCTCATCCGCACTGAATTCCGGCGTGCTGATCAAGGAATACTCCTCATCCTCGAGAAATTGGGAAGGCCACTTCAGATCAATCAAGGAACCCTGTTTATGCTCACTGATGTCTCCTAATGCGGAGGTACCTATGGTTGAGATTTCGTTCATTTCCGCAATATCTCCATTAGAAGAGACAAATACTGGAACCGTTTCATCTCCAAGAAGCTTCTCTCCAATAAGAGAATTGATAAAGGAGGTTTTTCCGTTTTGTACGGTACCTGTAACAACAAGGTGTTTTCTGTTCAGGTTGCTAAGTTGAGAGAAAAGCCACTTCTTCTGATGTGCCACTTCCAAATGGTTATCTTTTGCCCAATCAATAAGTGTTTTGAACAGTTCGACCGTGTAACTCAGCTGGATGCTGTCATGCTCGTAATGGAAAATTCTATTTTCTGCATCACCTAGGACATGGGCAGGCAGGGCTGTCGGAAAAACCTCATTCCAGGACATGACCGCTGCGGACGCGAATAAGGATTTGGATCTATTGGAGACCTTCAACCAGTTTCCTAGTAGTTCCGGAACAATACCTTGTAGTTCTTTAATCAAGTATTTTCCTTCGATGAGAGATAAGTAGGTATGTTGATGTAGCTGTTCCACTTTCGCCCATGAGACCTCTGCATCTCTGTCCAAGTTCATGAATAGGCTATTTGCCGTTTTCACCCACTCCAAGTAGAGCTGGTGACCCTCGTAGCTGTACCAAAGGGATGCGGTAAGGCTCTCGAATTTCTGTTGATTAATTTCCATCAACTGGAGTAAGACTTCTTGGAAATAGTCTGGAGCAAATTCTTTTGTATAGCCAGTATCTATATAATTTTTCAGGCAATCGTACCATGCTTCCGAACCGGTTCTAAGCGCTTCACTTACAGCTAACTCCACTGCATGTTGGCTGTCTTGTTGCTCTTCGTAGAATGTTCGGGCCGTCTGGGTGACGTGCGGATAGTCAGGGTTGATGGTAATCGCTTTTTTGATATTTTTATAGGCATGATCAAGCTTGCCTCGTTGGATGTATAGTGTAAACAATTGAAGTGCCACTTCAATTTTCAGGGTATTATTATCTGTTTTGATCTTGGAATATATATCTTCCGCCTCTACAAGCATTCCCAATTCATAGTAGGCATCTGCAATATTTTTCTTTGCCCAAGGCTCCAATTCATTGTGTACATTCTCCCATTTGAAAATGGCAGTTTCGTAATCCTTGCTATGAAAATAGACTTCACCTTGTGCATAACGAATAAACGAAAGATCATACACCTCGTTGGTCTGTTCAGCAAGAAAAGCCTCCCCAAGTACTTGTACAGGATGCTTCGTCTCAACATCGAGCATGAAAGTTTCAAAATACGTTTTACTAATAAATTTGTTTTCCTGTGTCATTTTACCCTCCACCAATCATTTCACATTATTTTTTAGGCTTTTATCGCATCCATATATGTCTTACGAAAAGCACTTTTTGTAATTAAAATGATCTAGTAACTTCGTCTCTTGCATTTATTTTAATTCCGCTGCCATATAGTTCGAACGTCTTTCGGATTTTTGGACCATTCTATTCTATACCCTTTTAACTGCAGCTATAACTAAACTCATGAAAAATTTATAGTCCTCATATTATCATATTTCAACCGGTAGAGCTTGAGTAATAGCTACTTGTTTGTGATAATTTAAATAGGCTAAATATATTGATAAATTAAACAACAAAGGAGTTTTTGATATGGAAATAAGTAAAATCAGCCAAATTGGTGTACCTGTCCAAGATATAAACAGAGCTACTTTGTTTTATAAAAAAACACTTGGGTTGACCCATTTATTTTCAAGTGGAAATATGGCCTTTTTCGATTGCGACGGTGTGCGGATCTTGTTGAGCGCCCCAGAGAATGAGGAATTTGCAGACGCAAGTAGTTCCGTTATTTATTTTCAAGTGGAGGATATACAGTCAAGCTACCAGGAATTGGTAGATAAAGAGGTGTTAATGATAGATGAACCCCATCTTGTAGCCAAGGTCGGCATTACTGAAACGTGGATGACTTTCTTTAAGAATTCTGAGGGTAATACTCATGCATTACTAAGTGAGGTATCTTCTGTCGTTTAGCATTGCTCAATTCAATAAGATTTTGCCTTTATTTCCCGGGAATAAAGGCAGTTTTATCTCCAAAAGTAAAAAAGATCCTAAACAATTAGAATTCTTTCTACTTCTGGCGCTCTTTTTTGATTTCTTGTTTGATATAGACCCACATTATGATGTAGATAGAAATCAATATTGTTAAAAAAACCGGCACTGACAATACGTCACGTATAATCATTGGTCCATCACCTCTAGTTATTTGAGACTTTCCATTGGCACAGGGAATATCAATATAAATAGTATTCCCAAAACGACGGAAACTATTAATGCCCTTACAGGATTCTTATCGTGCATTCTTAATACTAAAAACAATACCAAGTTCAGAATGATGTTAAACCAATTATTCCAGCCATTATCGTAAACAAACATGCCTTTTAAGGAGAACAGCCACTGTATTCCTGTATAAAAGGCAGCCCAAACTGCAAGATAGATAAGTTGATTGCGTTTTTGTTTCGGAAAACGCTGCAAGAAGATTAACAAACCTGCTGGTACAATGATAAATGTAAAACAAAAATTAATAATCGTATGGTTCAACCAATCCAACGTAATCCCTCGAAAAGCCCACAGTGTGTGATTGAAATAGATCATGTTGTATGTCATATTAATGACGATAAAAAACAGTACAGTCGAATAGTGCTTTCTCCAATCACTCCAATCAATAAACCGATATGCAAATAAGATCCAAACTACAATAACCAATAATAAATACATAGACTCCTGCTCCTGTCTCTAACTTTTTTTATTATCAGTTATGGCCAGTTTAAGGAGATTCTATTCTTTCATAAGCAAAAAAACATAGATAAAAAGGCCGCTAACTTCATAGCGACCTTTCCCTAGCTGTATCCTATGGATTTATTTGTTCATATGGGACAGGAAATCCCCCAAAAGCTGATCGACATCCTCCACATCCAACTCTTCCTCTTCTTCGGTGGATGCTTGCTCTTGAAGAGCTGCATCCCAGTCAAATGATTCCAAATCATCATCGTTTGCAGAGTTGGCCGAATCCACCTTATCATGTGCCACTTCTTCATGTTGGTAGCTCTTTTCCTCCTGCAGGTACAAGGCTTGATCTATATCGGTGGAATTGCTGTTCATCGCTGCTAGAATACTTATTGCCCGCACAGGATCAGACAGCAATTGGTACACAATATTGCCAAGCAATGCTTCCGAGTGCTGGTGTTTCAACCAATCTCTCTGTGTTTTGGACAAAGATTTTGGAAGGGGGATGGAAATAGTCTCTTTTTCACGGGCATGTGAACTTGTTACTCCCTGAAGTACATACTCGGCAATCTTACTTGAAAAGTTCCTTCTTTCCGTCTCTTTAAGGCGTTGTAAGTGCTTGATTAGATGGTCAGGGGTATCAGAGGGGATACGAAATGAAATAGCTTGTCCTCTCTGAATACCCTGACTTGAACTGGTATTCTTCATCAGATCACCTTACTTAAGCTTTCACAGGTTTATGGTCTTTTGACTCTTTCTCTTTGCCTGTTTTCTTTGCGTAGTCTGCAATCAACTTATAATAAGCATTTGCCATCATCCAGATGCTCTCTTTTTCATCTTCAAAGAAATCGATGTTATAGCCATCTAAGTTGTTGTTTAATGTCTTCAAGTATTCTTTCAATACTGTAGACCCACCGCCGACAAAATAGCAGATTTCCGACTGGGAGTTTTTCTGCCAGATGTTTCTCAATAAACGATACTGCTTTTTCGCCAAATCCAAAAGAATGCGGTCCGTGATATCATGTACACTTGTTCTGCTACCGCGCACCATGATGTGGTTACGGTCATTCTTTTTCGTAATGATTTCTACAACATCTCTTCTGCTATCAAGCTCGATACCATGCTTGGAACGGATCTCTTCACGGATCTGCTCAAGTGCTTCAGATACTCCAAGGTTAAAGCCTTGTGCTTTATCATCATCCACATTACGATTCTTAATTACCGCGATATCTGTCGAAAGACCCCCGATATCCTGGATAAGGATGCGCTTGTCGATCAAGTCCTTGTTAATGATGTTTCCGTTGTTGTCCAATACAAGATTTATGTAGGCAGCAAAGCCTTCCGGATAAACCTTGATTTCATCAAACTTGATATTCACTTTGATACCTTGGTATTTAGGAGTAATCAGGAATTCAACCTGATGGACAGAACCTAGTAGTTTGGAACGGTACCCGGCATCCTTGCCTTCTTTTACTTCTCTTAAAGGGAGACCTGTTCCTAATGTATAATTTGCATCCACCACATTTTTATTTCGAGGGAATGTTTTTTCATTTTGTCCACTTACCGCATCCAATGCTAAAGTAGCGAAAAGCATGACCAATGTTTGGTCTTCTTCCGATTTGCTGCTACCCGGGTCAAGCTCTGTTGCATTATTGCTCTTTGTTGCCAGGTTCCCAATACGATAGATGGCGTTATTGTCCATCAGGGCAGGGGAGTGAACACGAACATGGATACCATCTAAAGGATCCTTGCTGTCCAACTCTTCAATTCCAATTACTGGGCGATCTTCAATATCTCTAGCGATAACATTCGGAATGTTTAATTCAGAATCCATTTTTCCAAAAATAGCTTTAATAGAATCATTACCTACGTCAACTGCTGCAATTCTTGAATAACTCATTATTCATCTTCCTTTCTTTTCCTCATTACTTTATTTGTTTCCTTAAGTAGAAAATAAATCTAGTAAGTATACCTTAAGCGTACAGAAAGTTCCTCTACTATTCAATCATTCTCATGAAAAGTAATGAAAGTGTAAAAATGTTTACGTTTATGTCTACAAGTGTGTACTTGTGTACACTTTGTGTTTACTTGTATTCACAAATTGTACACATACCTCTAAATAAGCTTGTGTACGACTTTGTACACTTGTAAACATTTTTGTGTACTTTTGTTTACAATGTGTAAACATGTACACAGTTTTTGTAAACTTCCTTAATATCCCATTTAGACTGTCCTACTTCAACGACAATCAACCTTAAGTTTTTCCATTTTACCCCTGGATACACATGGTAAAAAACTAATTTGAGATTTCTTATGGTCTGTTGTAAAAAAGGAATCATGGTGTTCCGCCTCCCCTTCTAAAATGGAAAGCTCACAAGTTCCACAGCGGCCAACTTTACAGGAGTATGGAACAGTGTAACCAGCTTCCAATAAAGTTTCCAAGGTAGTTTTTTCAACAGGAACAGACAATAAACTACCATCTGAAAGTTCTAACAAGAAAGGATGAGGCTTATGTAAGATAGGTGGTGAAAAATATTCGTAATGAATGCTTGCAGATGGATAGCCATAAGAGGTAGCAGCATGAGAAAAAGAGGTAGTAAACCTTTCGGGACCACATAGATAAACATGTGTACCCACATAATGATCTAATAGAATGCTAGTATCCAACCGGTCCCCTTCTTTGGAAAAGTAGAAATGTGTTTGTTGAGGATACTCCTTTAATAGATAGGAGTAAAATGCACAATCTTCCTTTGTTTTTGCCGCATAATGAAGTTCAAATGACTTACCTTGTGCTTTTAATTCACACATCATGGATAAAAAAGGAGTAATACCGATCCCTGCAGCACAAAAAACATGGTGTCGAGCAGTAAAACTAAGAGGAAAATAGTTTTTTGGGAAACTAATTTTCAAGATATCTCCTACATTAGCACTATTATGTAAATAGGATGAACCACCTGCGGAATTTTCATTAAGTTTTACTGCGATTTGATAGTTATCTGAACTATCTGGATTTCCAACAAGTGAATAACGTCTTTCAAGCTCTTCTCCCCTCCCCTTCAGGTAAACTATTATATGAGACCCCGCACTAAAAGCAGGTAATGCCTCTTCATCTGTCCGAGAGAAAGTAAAATGCTTAATAGTCTTGGTTTCATTAGTGATAGTTTTTATCATCACTTCTAACCTGTTTTCCGGCACCACAATAATCTCCCCTTTTCTTCATTATGTTTGGGCTACATATCCTAAATAGGCATCTTTTATAGGAGAATAATGATCGGACAATTCCAGTTTCAATCCGCACCCACTACAGGGTATCCAGTCTCCTGTAGTGATGGAGCTTTTTAAAATTGAAATAAAGTGACATCTACAACAGAATATCCTCTTTTCTTCTTCTCCCACTATAATGAATTGCACATCTTCAGAAGAATACCCAAGCTTTTTAGTCAAACCCATGAATTCTCGCAAGGTTTTCCATTCTGCTGCAACAAATAAATAAGACCCTATCATCTGCCTACCAAGATGATTGTCCACCTCAGAAGAACACTCCTGAAATAGGTGTATTTCTTCAAAGGACACAAGTTGATCAGCTAAAATTTTCTTTACTGATTTCAACTTCTTCATTCCAGCCTCATCACCACAGAGAACGTAGTGCCTTTTTCCTGGATGGAAGACCGGATCGTTCTTAATATCGCTCACAGGCCGCTATCCCCTTTCTGTTCCATATACGCCATAACCTTATCCTTGTATAATGAAATCCCTTTATAGTCCGATATGTGCGGTGGTAGCTCCAATAAAATTTGATACAACTGTCGATGCCACTCTGGGATTGTCATTAATTTTTCTAAAGGTAAAAGGTGTGTATGTATGGTAAATAGGATGGCATTGGAACGCGGCAGTCGAAACAGTTTTTGAACCTCCACCCGCAAGTGCACGAACTTACCGGCATTTTCCACAGTTACCTTTCTCCTGTCCTTCCCCCACACATCAAATGTCTCCAAAGAGGTATCCATTCTGTTACCAGCCATGAGAGACCAGTTTTTTCTCCCCCAGGGATTTCCCGCTTCCAGCCCCAATAAAAATTGAAGTATCCGCTCATCCAAACCTTCTCCCTTGAATCCTGGAATAGGAAAATGGATGTTCCTGAAACTCATTCCATGATTAAAAGCTAGTGACCAATTGGCAGGGAAACATAGCTGGCCAGCGTCCAGATAAAGATCTCCGTCTTTTTGCATCATCAAGATTAGGTCTTCTTGCACATGCCTGCCTATAAAGTCTAGAGGCTCAGTAGCTAGAGTGAAGTCATCGCCCATTATAAATTCATGCTCTTCCTGAAGAATGTGGTTGATGAAGATGTGCTTTCCGCCTTCTTTCTTGAAAGAAAAGCTATCGGGAAAATAGGTAACCAAATGTGTCATAACGAGCTCCAGCGCCTCCCACTGCGCCCTCTTGGTATGCGGAAAAGAGTGATAACAACGTGAATGATGATGGGTTAATAAAGTTCTTTTTAGATTCATTTCCTTGTGATAGTCCTCCGCAATGTCGATGCTTTTGGGAGGGGTTAGAAGAGTCGAGTTATTGGAATAGCGATAGGTATCACCTTTAAAAGGATATGGAAACCTCTTTAATTCATCAGTCAGCTTCAAACTTTTCACCTCTTTTTTCAGAATATTACATACTTTCATTGTAAGGAAAAAGACCTGGTTCATCAACACGAAGGGCCTGGCCAGTCATTTCAACTGTGGCCAGGCCCTTATCAAAGTGAATCTATGAAATTGGATACTTCGTGGTTAAATCGTTCTGTCTCTTCCAGAAACGGACAGTGGCAACTTTCCTCAAAGAGAACTAGTTCACTATTTGCTATGGATTCCTTCAGATGCTCACCCGCAGCAACCGGTATCAGCTTTTCCTCTCTGCCGAAGCACAACAAAGTTGGTTTGGTTAAGGTGGAAAAAGTGGAGCGATAATCCACTACGGATTGGTCGAAAAGAATGGCACTTGCCACACCTGTCTCAGGCTTCATTGTTTCCTCAAGCATCCACTCCATCTCTTCAGGGGGCACATCCTCCTTGAACATGAGAGGAATAAAGCCTTTCAGAAATTCTTCCCTGTTATCCTGAACCTCTCTCATGAAATGGGTCAAGGTTGGTAGATCAAAGGCGCCAATGGGAAAATCTGGCCACTTGAAGTCAGACGCGAGTTCGTCTACTATGACCGTCCCTCTTACATTTTCTTCCCCGAATTGCTGCAGGTATTCCCAAATGACAAATGCGCCCATCGACCAGCCCACTAATATGACATCTTTCAATCCAAGCTTGGAAATGAATGCTTGTAGATCCTTCGCATACGTGGAGATGGTGTGGCCTACAGAAACTTGCGATGAATCACCGTGTCCCCTAAGATCTATGGTTATCGCACGATGTTCCTTGCTGAAATAAGGCAGCTGTTTTTGGAAGAACTTCCTGCTCATCCACACCCCATGAATAAAAATGACCGGTGTTCCTTTTCCCTGGTCGTCGTAATAGAGCTCTACACCAGGTTTCACTTCTATTTTTGACAAAAATATCCCCCCTATTGATTGCTATACCTAAGTATATTTTCGTAGGGGGGAAATTATCTCTTTTAATTGTGACTGTGTACGTTTCTATTCTTCCCAAAATAACTGATCTAGCGTTTTAGATAAGGCTTTGCATATAGAAAGGCATAGGCTGAGGCTTGGATTGTATTTGCCGAGTTCAATCAGGCCAATCGTCTGCCTGGACACCCCTACAATTTTAGCCAACTCCTCTTGAGACAAATCCTTTTCTACTCTAGCCAGTTTCATTTTTATGTTTTTCATCTTGTTCACCGCTCTATTTCGTCTTCATCTAGTTCTTTATCTGCCACCTTTTTGCTACGGTTCATAGCAGCAAGGAAGGTACCTCCTGATAATAATACTAAGAACGGTATATATATGATCAAGGAAACAAAGAACACCATGAAAAAGTAGGAATATGCCTGTGCAGTCGTGTCAGCATAATTAAAGGCGCTGTTTAAGCCGAAGAAAATTGCGATGATTACACCAAAAGCTAGCCCCCAAAGAAGAGTCTTCCACTTCATAGGTACCTTACTTTTTCGATCATGCATTTCTACTTCATCTGACAGCACGCCTAAACTCGATCCCCTTGACGTATAATAAACACCTTGCAGGAAAAGTATTGCTAGTTCCGTATAGATTGGACTAAAACCAAAACCGTAATGATAAAACTTGAAACCTATGGATATTAGACAGATTCCCAATACGAGAAAATAGATTTCTCTATAAATCTTGTTTTGAGCATTTACAATCCGCTCATCTTCCACCTTTGTTGCCCCGCCGAAAAAATTCATTTCCCATCACCTCTTTGTAAAATTTGGATTATACTCATTATTATACAAATATATATTACTTTATGCAATATATATTTGTCATTTTGCTATAAAAATATCGACATCACTTACCTCCGTCCAAACAAAAAAGCCGGGAAGAAGTTCTCCCGGCACATTGCCCCTACATTTTCACTATGATTTTCCCTCTTACATGCCGTCCTCTCAGCTCCTTCATTCCCTCCACTAACTCTTCCCGCGGGAGAACTTTCGTTACAAGTGAATCAAGTCGACCTTCTTTTACCATTCCCATAAGCTCCTCTGCCATGAAAGCCAGATTGCTGACTGCTCGATCATCCCCGCTGGCGTGTGCCGCTCCCAGAGCCACTTCATGGATCGAGGGAGATAAGGAGAATGGGTTTGACACCGGATAGGTCTGGAGCGCCTGCAATGTACGCCAGGTGACCTGAGAAGGCCAAGCGCTGCAAATCCTCTGTAGCGACTTCGCTGCCAACCGTATTAAGTATCAGGTCGGCACCACGCCCTTCTATTTCTTCCATGATGCGCTCCGTCACATCTTCTTCTTTATAGTCAATGGCAACATCCGCACCAAGCTTCTTCACCCATTCATGATTAGCTGTTGAAGCTGTGGTGAACACTTTTAGCCCCTGCATTTTCGCCAATTGGATGGCAAAACCACCAACTCCACCGGCACCTGCATGGATAAGGATGTTCTTCTTATGCGTGGCATTTAATTTTTGCACCACTGCCTCATATGCTGTCATCCCTGCACATAAAATCGCTGCTGCATCTTCAAAAGAAACTTCCTCAGGAATACGGCCTGCTGCTCTGGCATCTACTACCGCCAGTTCTGCAAATGCACCTTTTTTCGCCAAGCTTGTGTGAACTGCGACACGGTCGCCAATTTTAAAATTCTTAGCGCCCTCTTCAACTGAAACTACTTCACCAGCAAGATCTACACCGACTATATATGGGTAGCTCCAGGTCGGGTTGCCGTTTAAGGCTACTTTATAATCAACAGGATTTAACGCAACCGCTCTTACTTTGATTAATAGCTCGCCTTTCTCCTCTTTCGGGTCAGCAATTTCTCCCCATTCCAAGTGATCCAGACTTCCTGCTTCCTTTAACAACCATCCTTTCATTTCGTTACACCACCTTCTTAAATTATGGTTGTTTTCTAAAAGACGTTGTATTGTCTACAAAGTTTAACCGTTCCTTTTCTCTGCAGGCACTCGCTTTCCGCGGGGCGGTGCTTGAGCCTCCTCACAACGCTTCAGGGGTCTCAAGACTACCGCTACCTCCCGCCGGAGTCGAGTGCCTTCCGCTTCAATCCACTCCTTGGTCTAAACTTTTCCTAAGTATCAAACTTTGCGAAAAAAGCTTTATTAATAAGCACCTTCTGAATAGGTAAGCTCGTATGAATGTGAATAGATTTCTACCAAGTTACCGAATGGATCTTCGCAGTAGACCATGCGATATGGTTTTTCACCAGGGTAGTATTCACGTATTGGCATGCGCTGTTTGCCTCCATGCTCAACAATTTTTTCTACCAGACCTTCTACATCAGGGTCTTGAACGCAGTAATGGAAAATACCTGTCTTCCAGTATTCAAAATTATTTTGCGGTTTTTCATTTTCAGGAAACTCAAATAGTTCAATCCCAATTTTGTCTCCAGTTGCAAGATGCGCGATGCGGAATTTCCCCCAGCCTTTTCCAAATACATCCGTACACATGATACCAATTGCAGAGTCATCTTCCACCACTTCTGCTGGTTCCATGATAACGTACCATCCCATCACTTCTGTATAAAATTCCACTGCCTGTTCTAGGTTGGGAACCGATAAACCTATATGTGAAAACGTTCTTGGGTATCTCAATTTGCATCCTCCTCGATTAATTTTGCTAATAATGATAGGTTAAAATATAATTCAGAAATAAAAAAGTACGCACTTTCAGGTAACTGACCTGATGATTTGACATAGAAAGGACTGTTTCAAGTGGAACCGACAGAATTCCCAGTAAATCGCGCTTTGAATGTAATAGGTGGTAAATGGCGACCGCAAGTTTATTGTGCCCTCGAAAACGGTCCTAAACGCTTTTCTGAGCTGGAAAGAGAGATCCCGGAAATTAACCGGAAAGTTCTGACTGACCAGCTTCGAGAGCTTGAGCAATTAAAGATGGTAAAACGAACAGAATACCCCGGAAAGACCTTACATGTGGAGTATGAGCTGACAGAAGAAGCTCTCAGCCTGCAGCCGACCATGAAATCTTTATGCAAATGGGGGACGGAGAGTTGTGAAGAGGAAGAGTAGAGGCCAATTAAAATCATTCCTCCTTCGCGGACTGGCTACTCTTCTTATAAGGCATTCTTGTGGTCCTTCTACCTCCTTCTAATTCTATCCTCCCATCCAAAAAGAACAGCCCAATTATGGACCTAATTGGACTGTTTCTGTTCAAAATGAATGCTATTTTTCCTTAAACTCAGAACTTTAAATTTCTTCCCTGTTCCAATGTCTATGTGCAGAAATCGCTTCAACAAAGCTCTTCACAAATTGATCTGGTTCGTCTCCACTAACCACACCTGGAGCATTCGAAATCTCCAGTTTCTCCAACCATTGTTTCCCTTCATGTGTAGCCCCGATCGGCTTGAAGTGATCATAGGCTTCCTCAAGGAAATAAGTAGTTTCACGGTGGAATTTCTTGTCTAGATCCTTACCGCCGACTGCATAAAGCGCATCAAACAGAACGGAATCACAAGTCAGGAACGTATGGTCCACCTCAAGCTCGACGCCACCGGTACCTGTCACCGTACCAAGCTTACTGCTGATAAGCTCAGGTTGCATTCCCTCCGCTTTCAAGGATTCCACGACAGATGCTACTTCCTTGCCGTGGAAGTCATTAGAAATGATAACCCCCACTTTTCTAGTGGCAGGCTTCTTCACGGTATTTTCCTGACTTAGTGCTGGTGATGATTTGGTGACAGTGGATCCTGCACCTTTTGGTGGAGTTGCATCAATCGCCTCTGCCACCGTTTCAGCAAGCTCCATGCTTACATTGGCAAACATGTCGACCACCTGCTGTCTCACGTCATCACTCTTCACTTTTCCAAGTTCGAAGCTGAACGCCTCTTTGATATGTTCTTTCTCCGGCTTACTCATGCTGTTCCAGAACAAGGTCGCTTGTGAGAAATGGTCCTTGAAACTGTCACTTCTCGTTCTCACTTTCCTTCCTTCCACTTTCTCCTGATAGTGAACATAGCCTCCTTCTTCTTCACTAGCTGGTCTAGGGGTATTGGAAGCTAAAGAATTTTTATGGTAGCTTACCGGACCTTTATTAATGGTTTGACGTCCATATCCATCCCTTTGGTTATTATGGAACGGGCATACCGGTCTGTTGATTGGCAGCTCGTGGAAGTTGGGACCGCCTAAGCGGATAAGCTGTGTATCTGTATAGGAAAACAGACGTCCCTGCAATAATGGGTCGTTGGAAAAATCAATGCCGGGTACTACATGGCCAGGATGGAAGGCTACCTGTTCTGTTTCGGCAAATACATTGTCGACATTGCGGTTCAAGGTCAGTTTTCCAATGAGTTTTACTGGAACATCTTCTTCCGGCCAAATCTTTGTCGGATCGAGAATATCAAAGTCGAATTTGAACTCATCCTCTTCTGCTAATAGCTGGACACCGAACTCGTACTCCGGGTAGTCCCCGTTTTCAATGGACTCCCAAAGGTCGCGACGATGAAAATCAGGGTCTTTCCCGTTGATTTTCTGTGCTTCGTCCCAAACAAGGGAATGAGTCCCTAGCACCGGCTTCCAATGGAATTTTACAAAATGGGCTTTCCCTTCTGCGTTAACAAATCGGAACGTATGCACACCAAAGCCTTCCATCATGCGCAGACTTCTCGGAATGGCGCGGTCTGACATCGCCCACATCACCATATGAGCCGCTTCCTGGTTGTTGGCTACAAAGTCCCAGAATGTATCATGGGCAGAAGCCGCTTGTGGCATTTCGTTGTGCGGTTCAGGCTTTAATGCATGGACAAGGTCGGGAAACTTCATCGCATCTTGGATGAAAAATACAGGAATATTGTTTCCCACAAGGTCGTAGTTCCCTTCTTCCGTATAAAATTTTGTTGCAAAGCCTCGTGCATCTCGAACCGTTTCCGCAGATCCCCTTGAGCCCGCAACTGTTGAAAAACGTACAAATACAGGGGTTTTCACGGAAGGATCCTGCAGGAATTTAGCTTTAGTATATTTCTCCATCGATTCATATAATTCAAACTCACCATGTGCCGCAAATCCCCGTGCATGGACAATTCTTTCCGGGATGCGCTCATGGTCGAAGTGTGTCATCTTTTCTCTAAAGTGGAAGTCCTCCATTAGGGTCGGTCCGCGTTCGCCTGCCTTTAAGGAAAACTCGTCCTCTGAAACCTTGAGTCCCTGATTGGTGGTCATCTTCTTTCCTTCATCATCCACCCGATACTGATCTAATTGGTCATGTTTGCTCTGCTCGTTCACTTTTTTACTCACTTAGCCGCTCCACTCCTTAAATTAGATATGTAAAAAAGACATACCTTTTTTCCGTACCCTATAAAAAAGAGGAGCAAACTGGATAATTGGAAAAGTTAAGAAAAGTTGGACAGGGCAGACATACCTTATCATGGGGGAAGGGTGGTGAGGGCGTAGGGATGGGGGATGTCACTTTTTGTGATTTTGTGTCGAATGGCATTTATATCACTTCAAATGGCTTATAAAATCAAAACTTGGATTATAAAATCAAAAGTTGGCTCAAAAAATATAGCAAGTATCAAAAGTCGACAGGTAAAATCCCTCCAAAGATCCTCTGAATTAACAAAAGGCACACATCCCCCACTCGGAATGCATGCCTTTCACCTATTTTCTCTTCTCAAGTGCGTTGATCGCCCTCGGAAAGTGGTCATGGTTCTCACGAATAGCGTTCTGTGCTTCCTGGACATCCAATCCATACAGAATCATCAGAATCGCCACTCTCGTGTCCCCATTTGCCTTGATGTTCATCTCTTTTGCTGTCGCTTCATCCGTACCAGTAATGTCCTGGATGATGGAGATGGACCGCTTTCTCAACTTTTCATTCGTTGCCTGCACATTGACCATTAAATTATTGTAGACCTTACCAAGCTTGATCATGGTCGCTGTAGTAATCATATTCAGAACCATCTTCTGAGCGGTACCCGCCTTTAGCCTAGTCGATCCTGTCACTACCTCTGGCCCTACAGGAAGATCGATCGGATACTCAGATAAGGAGCACAACACAGAACCTTCATTACAAGAAATACCCACTGTCGGAATGCCAAACTCATTGGCCTTTTTTATAGCGCCAAGTACGTATGGTGTTCTCCCGCTAGAAGCAATCCCCACAAGCACATCATGCTTTGTCAGGAGGGAGGCCACCTCGTCCGCTCCTGCCTCTTCGTCATCTTCTGCGTTTTCAATTGGAAAGCGAATGGCTTGCTCCCCGCCTGCAATTATTCCGTTGACCAGTGTTCCAGGTACACCAAAGGTAGGAGGGCACTCAGACGCGTCCAGTACCCCAAGACGGCCGCTCGTCCCTGCTCCGATATAATAGAGTCTGCCACCTGACTCGAGTACTTTTGTGATGGCATCAATGGCCTTCCCTATTTGTGGCAGCGCTTGTTCTACGACATTGGCTACCGTTTTATCCTCTTGATTCATCACTTTAATAATTTCCATGGTCGAAAAATCATGAAGATTTTCCGAGTGAAGATTTTTCATTTCTGTTAAATGTATAGGGTTAATATCAAAATCATTCATTACGTTCCTCCAATCCGGTTAAAGCAGACACTTTATTTCACGGCCCCGGCTGTCAGGCCATCCATAAATTGTTTAGATGCGATAAAGAATAAGATGATCATAGGAAGGGAGGATAAGGTCAATCCGGCAAAAAGCGTCCCCCAATCCGCGGAATATTCCCCAAATAATGAAAGCATACCCACAGGGATTGTCTTTTTCATTTCATCGGTTATAAATATTAACGGGAAGAAGAAATCATTCCATGAGGAGATGAAGTTAATAATCATTACAGTCCCTAATGCCGGTCGTATCAAAGGTATCAACACGCTCCACAGGATCCTAAGATCACTCGCACCATCCATTCTTGCTGCTTCCTCTAACTCCACCGGCATCGTCCGGAAGAAACCGGTCAATATCAAGATGGATAGTGGAATTCCCCCAGCTGTGTACATAAAAATAAGAGACCATAGGGAATTTAACAAACCAAAATCTTTCATCAGGATGAATAAAGGTACAATCCCCAATTTAATAGGAATCATCATTCCCATCAAGAAAAAGAAGAATAAGATATTATTCCACCAAAACGTATATCTAGCAATATAAAATGCAGCTAACGAGGTGGTAATCAATATAAGAAGAACTGAAACGACACTTACAAAAACACTATTGAAAAAGTATGTACCAAAAGGCACTTCCTCCAACAGCCTTCTGTAGGTATCGAGGCTGAAACTCTTCGGAAAGGAAAGAGGGTTCATGAATATCTCAGCACTTGGCTTAAAGGATGAAAGAACCATTAACACAATCGGATACAAGCTGATGGTGGCGAATGCAAAGGCAATGATATAGTAAATTGGTCTCGTCCATAATGTCTGTTTCACCTTTTTCACCTACATTTCCACTTGTTTTTTCTGCATGAATTTAAGCAATAGAGCTGTACATGTTGCAATAAATAAGAACAGTACCACGGCAAGCGCGGAACCTAAGCCTACTGCAGTTGAACTGCCAGCTGCTGAACCACCGAATGCTAGACGGTAAAAGAATACTGCCAGCAAGTCTGTGGAGTAATAGGGCTCCCCTTGTGATCCCTGCATGGCATATACGAGTTCAAATGCCTCAAATGATTGAATGAATGTTAAAACCGTCATAATCATGATGGATGGAACCATTAAAGGAAGAATGATTTTGGTAATGACCTTCGTACCATTAGCTCCATCCAACTTTGCCGCTTCAATCAGCTCTTTTGGAATGGATTGAAGCCCAGCCAGGAAAATTAACATCGCAAATCCGATGCCAAACCAACAATTGACCAAAATAATTGCCATAAGTGCTGTTTTAGGGTCACCAAGCCACGCTTTCTGTAAAGATTCCATGCCAAGTTCACCAAAAATGACATTCAGTGCACCAAAGTTCGGATTCAAGATTAGCTTCCACAGGAAACCAACGACAATGACTGACAATAATCTCGGTAAAAAATAGGCAATCTTAAAGAATTCCGCCCCTTTAATCTTCTTGTAGATAATAAAAGCCAAGATAAATGCAATCCCATTTTGAACGATCATCTGCACGACGAAATACAATACATTATTCTTGGCTGCATTCCAGAACATACTGCTGAATGGCTGCAGTGTGAACAGGTCGATGAAATTTGCCAACCCTACAAATGCCCCTCTAGTAATGCCGTTCCAATCGTAAAAACTATAGGATATGGCAGCAACTAAAGGATAGACGATAAAAATACTGAAGATAAGCAGGGCGGGAATAGGGAAAAGATGGATAGCCCATCTTTTCCAGTTTCTCGTTTTCTTTTGTTTGACAATGGTTGTATTGGTTTCGATTTGCATATTCTCCGCCACCTTACTTATTATTGTGCTGTTTTGCTTGAACACCGCTGTTGATTTCCGCCCTGGGCTTCGCTTTCCGCGGGGCGCCTGTCGAGCCTCCTCGGCAAGCCTGCGGGGTCTCCACTACGCGCTACCTCCCGCCGGAGTCTTCGCCCTGGGCTCCAATCAACAGCTTGAAAATTAGCAATACTTATTGAAACGGCTCAAACCAAGCCTCTGTGTTTTCTTGCAATGTTTTGACGACGCCGTCTACGTCTTGTTCGCCGATATACATACCTTGCAGCTCTGTTTCGATGGTTACTTTGGAGGATGGGTTACCGCCAGCAAAGTAAACAAGCATCATATATGGTGTAGAGTAGTCAGTTACCGCTGCGCTAAGATCGTTTACCAACTCATTGTCGGATTGAACGCCTGGGATCGCACTAATCATCTTGAAGTTTGTTGTGAACATTTCGCCGAATTCCTCTGTTGTTAAGAACTCTAGGAATTTCTTCGCTTCTTCTTTATGCTTGGAGTTAGCGTTGATACCAAAGGATCCATCCACCCAAGTTGTAAGCGTAGGCTCTCCACCAACTGCTGATGGCATCGGGAAGAAACCAAGCTCCAGATCAGGGTTCATGTCACGTAATACTTCAATCTCCCAGCTTCCTAGAGGGAACATTGCTGCCTGTCCTGTAAAGAATAGAGTACGAATATCTTCCATGCCAAGCCCTTCCGAGTTGTTAGGGAAGTATTCTTTAAGATCTTCCATTACTTGAATGGATTTCACAAACTCAGGGCTTGTAAAATCAGTGTCACCTTTAGAGATTTTCTCTACGAATTCATTTCCACCCCAGTGTGCAGGACCGAAAATACCGTGAGCTAGAGATAACAACCAGCCTTCTTTTGTTCCGAATGCAAGTGGTGTAACCCCTTCTTCTTTCAGCTTGTCATTGATTGCCATAAACTCATCCCAAGTTTTCGGCTCTTCTAGACCATGCTCTTTGAAAATAGCTTTATTATAAAATACTTGTGTTGTACTTAAGTTCAAAGGAACGCCATATTGTGTGCCATCTTCCCCTCTTGATGCCTGCAAGGTTTCATCTGGGAACGTATCCAACCCGTTTAAGCCATCAATCGGCTCCACATAGCCTGCTTTGGCTAATTCAAGACCTGGTGCATATGGACGAAGGTGAATGATGTCCGGGCCCTCTCCTGCTTGCAGGGACGTGTTTAGAATCGTGTTATACTCCGTGTTTTTGGATGGTTTGAATTCCACTTTGATTTCTGGGTGCTTTTCGTTGAATGCCTCAATCACTTTTTTATAGTTTGGTCCATCCTCTGTTCTCCAGCTACCGATGGTCAATGTGACGCTGTCTTCGTCATTATTATTGTCGCTGTTTGATCCTCCAGATTCGTTGGAACATGCTGATGAAACGACTAGCATTAGTGCCATTAAGCCTAATAAACAAACTCTCCCTATACCCTTCACTGTGAATCCCCCTTGTTTTTTAAAATATGGCTCTGTTCGTACACCGCTGTTGATTTCCGCGCCAGCCTTCGCTTTCCGCGGGGACCTGCTGGAGCCTCCTCGGCAAGCCTGCGGGGTCTCCACCAAGCTCTACCTCCCGCAGGAGTCTTCGACTATCGCTCCAATCACCAGCTAGAATGACTTCAAACCAACGGCATGCAATAAAAGAGCCTAAACTATTTATGAAATCTCCTCCTAGATGGAGGAGTATATCATCGTGTGTAATGTTTTTCTGATGGTTCTTATGTTGGTGGCCCTTCCGTAATGGACCGCATTGGTCAGGAATACCACTACAAGTTCCTTCTGCGGTTCCACCCAGACGCTGGTACCAGTGAAGCCTGTATGACCGAAAGATCTAATTGGCCAACTACCTCCACAAGAAAGCGGGTCCCCTTCTCCGTTCCACACTTCAAAACCGAGTCCCCGGTTTGATTGCTTATGGTGAGTGGCCATTCTCATCAGGTCTGGTGGAATGACATCCTGTTCTTCCGGATACAGAAAGTGTGTGGCAAACCTGCCGACATCTTCGGCTGTGGAAAATAATCCGGCACTGCCACTCACTCCTCCCAGATGGAAGGCCTTTTCATCATGCACTTCCCCTTGCACGAAGCAAGAGCCAACCTTTTCCGTCGATGCAGCGAGCGCTCTCAATTCTGGTTTAATATTGTAGCTTGTATTATGTAATCCCCATGGTGTAAAAATGTGTTCTCTCGTAAAGTGATCCAGTGATTGTCCGGCAATTTTTTCAATAATTTTACCTAAAAGGATCATCCCCAGGTCACTATACGCAACCACCTTTCCTGGAGCTTGCTGAAGCTCCGTTTGATAGATGACTGCCATCACATCCCTTTGCCCATCTCTTGGCACAAATGGAAGGTCCGGTGGCAGTCCAGAGCGATGTGTCAGCAGATCCTCCACTTTCACTTCGGCATGCTTGAAATCAGGCAGGTAGTGTTGCACTTCTTTTTCGAGGTGCAATTCCTCTCGTGCCATTAACAGTAGACTCGCTGGCAATGTTGCCACCACCTTGGTCAGGGAAGCAATATCAAACAATGTCTTTTCCGTTACTGGATAATTCTGCTCATCTGCACCAGTGAAACTACCGACGGCCTTGTAGCACAAAGGTTGCTTCTTCCTGCTCACATAAAGGACTGCACCTGGCAGTTCCTTGTTTTCTATCAAACTATCTATATATTTTTTATACATTCTGCTTGGACGCCTCCACTGCCTTACGCGTTTTATCCAATGCCTTGATATTCCGGTTCTGATCCAGCTTCATCACACCGAAAAATAAAATATCGATGACATTCAGCTGAGCAATCCGGGAGCTCGTTGCGCCGCTCCGGACATTTCTCTCTAAGCTTGTGGTGTTCAATTTCACATCTGCCAGGGCCGAAGTCGGATTCTCCCCCGATCTTGTGAGGGTAATGACAGATGCTCCATTTTCTTTTGCCACCTTCAGCGATTCGATGATATCTTTTGTCTGGCCGCTATAAGAAATGCCAAATGCCACATCCGCTTCTGATAAATTTGCCGCGATGGTTACCTGGGTGTCCTTGTCATATGCCGCTTCACACCATCTATTGATGCGTGTGAGTTTTTGCTTGAAGTCCATCGCAATAAGCCCTGATGCCCCAATCCCATATACCGCAACAATTCTGGCTTTTGAAATCAGCTCAATGGCTTTTTCCAGCTCGGATTCATCTAATACATCCATTGTGTTGTGAATCGCCTGAATGTTATTGTGTGAAACAGAGCGAATCATCGAGGAAACCGAGTCATCCCTTGGAATATCCTCATAGCCTTCCAGATTCTTTTCTGCTTTTGCTTTTGCTAAGTCATAGGCAATTTTCAATTTGAGCTCTTTGAATCCCCGGCATTGAAGCGAGCGGGAAAGGCGAATGATGGTCGCTTCACTGACCTGGGTACTCTCAGCCAGCTTTTGAATGGAGATATTCACCACTTCAGCCGGTTTTTCCAATATGAATTCCGCTACTTTCCGTTCCGATGGCTTGAAAGTATGCAGGCTTTCCTGGATAAAAATCAATTCTCTATTCATAAAGGTTTCCTCTTTTTCAGATATTTCTTACTTTTCATTCTATAAAATAAAGTTTCATAAATCAATCATTATTTTGTAGTTTTGTTTCACGGGGCTTTTTGTCTATAGATAGGGGGATGCTGAGGAAAAACCTAAAATAGAAAAGGAACCGGAGTTTTCCCGGTTCCTTAGGAAGTTATTATATGGACATATCTCCAACAGCGAATGAGCATCTTAACGCTTCTGAGAGTTTATGTAAGGTGGATACTTGCACATCTACCGTCCCCGCTTCAATCGCAGCAATGGTATCTGACGGCAGCCCCGTCAGCATGGCAAGTTGATCAATTTCTATCTCTTGTCTTGTTCTGGCATTCTTTAGTTGATTTCCGATATGTTTCACCTTAATCCCCCTCTAGATTTACATTATGAATGAAAACGCTTGCAATTAATTATATTAAAATTTTTAGAATTTTTCAACATTAATTGTTATACACCGCTGGTGATTTCCGCACTTGGCTTCGCTTTCCACGGGGCGCTTGCGGAGCCTCCTCGGCAAGCCTGCGGGGTCTCCTCTAAGCGCTACCTCCCGTAGGAGTCTTCGCCATGTGCTCCAATCACCAGCTAGATTACTTTTAACTTTTAAAAACAACAGGATGCCAAGGAGTTATCCTTATAGCATCCTGTTCTGTGAAAGTTTTAGTATCCAGTCCCTTTACCGCCTGTTACAATGGCGATTCCGGAGCTTGCGCCGATTCTTGTTGCGCCTGCTTGAACTAGCTTTCTTGCTGTATCCAGGTCACGAACACATGCAGAAGCCTTGACGCCTAAATCTGGTCCAACTGCTTCGCGCATGAGTTTGATGTCCTCTGCTGTTGCACAGCCTGGTCCGAAGCCTGTAGAAGTCTTAACAAAATCCGCTCCGGCCATTTTTGCCAGAATACAAGCCTTTTTCTTTTCTTCCGTTTCCAAAAGACCTGTTTCAATAATGACTTTTACCGGTGCATAACCTTTTGCAGCAAGCACGACCGCTTCAATGTCTTTTTTCACCGTTTCAAAGTCACCGGATTTTAGGGCTCCGATGTTCATTACCATGTCAATTTCCGTTGCACCACTTGCAATCGCATCGCGTGTCTCGGAAACTTTTACAAAACTGTTTGTAGCACCAAGTGGAAAGCCGACAACCGTTGTAATCCCGACATTGGAGCCTTTCAATTCTTGTGCAGCTGTGGAAACCCAGTAAGGATTGACACATACTGTTGCGAAGTTGTATTCTTTCGCTTCCTCACAAAGCTTTACAACCTGCTCTTTCGTGCTTTCTGGCTTTAATAATGTATGGTCGATCATTCTTGCGACGGACGGGCCTGTAATTAGGTTGGAAGCTGCGTTTGCATAGCTGTTCCCGTTTGAACTTGTCGTATTTGAGGCTGCAGGTTTCCCTTCTGCCAGCTGTTGTTTATTTGTCAGTTGTTCCATAATTTGATTCGTAATTTGTTCCACCAATGCTTCCATTTGCATTGTGTTCACCTCGCATTAATTAGCTGTTAGTTTAATCGGTCGACAATTCCGGCAATAACTGCATCAAAAGAGCCTTTTGGGTCTTCTAAAATATCTCTTGCCGCTCCACCTTCTTCGAGTATCAGTACATAGTCCCCGGCTCCTGCGTGAAAGCGGTCGAATGCAATCATAGCGTCGCCACACTCTTTTCCGCTTGCATCTACAGGAATGACAACCATGAGCTTTTTGTTTTGATGACTTGGTGTTTTAATCGTCGAAACGACATTTCCAACGACTTTTGCTAGTTTCATAGAGTGGTAGGTAGAATTTTTTCGATATCGGAATGTGGTCTTGGGATCACATGCACAGATAGGAATTCGCCTACACGTTGAGCTGCATCCGCTCCAGCTTCTGTTGCTGCCTTTACAGCTCCTACATCACCGCGTACCAGGACAGCTACCAATCCGCCACCAACTTGTACTTTTCCTACAAGAGAAACGTTTGCAGCCTTCATCATTGCATCTGCCGCTTCGATTGCACCTACTAGACCTTTTGTTTCAATCATACCTAATGCGTTGCTCATTTATATTTCCTCCATTCGTTTTACGTTGTAATAGTCGATAATTCCAAGAATTCCTGCGTCTGATGGGACGAGGTCTTTGTTCAATGGCAGAGAGGATTCCCGGCTTTTTGCAAGATAAACAAGGTCCCCTTCTCCCGATTGACCGATTGTGTCAATAGCAACAAGTGGTTTTCCTTTATCCTGCAACTGACCATCTACTGGTTGGACGATTAACAGCTTCAACCCTTTTAGGTTTTCGTCTTTATGTGTACAGATCATATTTCCAATCACTTTTGCTACAAACATGTTTTAAACCTGCTTTCAGCGTTTAATAAAACGACTTTCAATCTCCATTACTTTTGTAACGCGACGGTCGTGGCGGCCGCCTGCAAATTCAGTTTCCAGCCATTTCTTCACCAATTGCTTGGCAAGGCCTTCCCCGATAAACTGGCCACCGATGGATAAGACATTGGCGTTATTGTGTTCACGGCTGTTAATGACAGAAGACAAGTCCCAGCATACAGCTCCTCGGACACCTGGTATCTTGTTCAATACCATGCCACTCCCGACGCCGACTCCATCAATCATGATGCCAACGTAATCTGGATTGGTCGCTACACACTCTCCAACGAGGAATGCGATATCCGGGTAATCCACTGCTTCTTTGGCCTTGCAGCCGAAATCGAGGTATTCGTATCCAAGTTCCGTCAAATAGCCTTTTAACGCTTCTTTCAGCTCGTATCCACCATGGTCGCTACCGATTGCAACTTTTTTCATTTTCTACGCTCCTTTGGCAAATACAGCGATTATTTTCTGAAAAGAATCCACCTGTAAGCTGGCGCCACCGACAAGGACTCCATCGATATCCGGCATCGACGAGAATTCTATTGCATTGTTTTCATTGACAGATCCACCGTATAAAATGCTGACCTTCTCTGCGTTTTGTTCATCGAGATGAGCGAGAACGGCCCGGCTGTATGCGTGGATGCGCTGCGCTTCTTCCGCTGTTGCGGATTCCCCGGTTCCAATCGCCCAAACCGGCTCGTAGGCAAACACCACTTCCGATGCATCGATTCCGTCCAAGGCTCCAAGTATTTGGGTGGTTAACACTTTTTCTGTCTGATTCAGCTGCTTTTGTTCCAGCGTTTCCCCAATACAGATGATAGGGGTCAGACCCTTTTTTAATGCCTGTTTAGCCTTCAGGTTGATAAGCGCATCATCTTCTTTTACATATTGCCTTCTTTCAGAGTGGCCGATGATGCAATAGGAGCAGCCGATGTCTTTTAAAAGACTCGCAGCCGTTTCCCCTGTGTAGGCGCCTTTTTCTTCCTGGTGGACGTTTTGCGCACCAATTTGAATCCCTTTGTTCTGTCCCTGAACATAAAGCTTAGCGGGATAGAGGAGTGGGGATGGCGGACAAACCACCACTTCCACCCCATTGTCTTCATTTATCTGCTGTAAAAACTCCATCGTTTCTTGGATGTTTTTGTTCATCTTCCAATTGGCGATGACGTATTGCTTCCTGCCGGATGGCAAGCTGTTCAATGGTCCTGCGAATTGCTGTAAAGCCTCCTGGACAAGTTGTTTTATATAGGCTTTTATGGATTGATCCATCCTTATCTACCTATTTCGCTGCCGGTAAAATTCCGTTAACTTCTGAGTTTGGACGTGGAATCACGTGTACAGATACCAGGTTTCCAACTCTTCCGGCTGCATCTGCTCCAGCTTCAGTTGCCGCTTTAACAGCTCCTACATCACCGCGTACCATTACTGCTACAAGACCGCCACCAACAAATTCTTTTCCTACAAGTGTTACGTTTGCAGCCTTTACCATTGCGTCCGCTGCTTCAATTGCCCCGATTAGACCTTTTGTTTCGATCATTCCTAATGCTTCTTGACTCATTTGAATTCCTCCTAATGGTTGTTTAATAGTTTTGGATTTGGATTGCTTTTTCGTTTTTTTAGGTGGTTCCACAGGCTGCCCCTCTTGAGGTAGCTCATTCAGTTCTGCCATACTTCATCCCCCTCTTAAATAATTCTGAAGCCGTCTACCAACACGCAGCGTCTTTGACGGGTGAAAGTTTTGGCTGACGTCAGCCCTTCTCCCGTTGGACCTGCGATGGTTAAGGTGGTAAACCCTTCGCTCTGATAGCCGAGGCCAGCAACAGATGGACCGTTTTTCACAAAGATAGTCGCTTGAATTTCTTTTGCCATCTTTGTCAGGTTGGTGACATTCTGAGAATGCATGATGGCAGTATGTCGATTGCCTTTTTCGGCTTTGACCGCCAAGGCGATTCCCTTATCGACATCTGCCACTCTTACGATAGGCAGAATCGGCATCAGCATTTCCGTGTTGACCAGTGGGTGGTCTTCCTTTGTTTCGGCAATGATCAGCCTTACATTGGCGTCTGCCCTGATACCTGCCGCTTCGAGCAGAACGGATGCATTCTTTCCGATATAATCTCGGTTCGGATAGTATTTTTCGCCTTTTTTGACTAATATTTTCCCGAGAAGCTTTTCCAGCTGGTATCCTTTCAGTTCGATGGCGCCGTTTTTGGTCATCTCACTTTTCAGGGAGTTTGCCACTTTTTCGACGACAAAGACTTCTTTTTCCGCTGTACACAATACATTGTTATCAAAGCTTGCGCCGGTTACGATGTCCTTGGCCGCCTTGGAGATGACCGCTGTTTCATCCACGACAACCGGGGGATTCCCGGGTCCTGCTGCGATCACTTTTTTTCCTGAACTCATTGCGGCCTGGACCACCACGCCACCGCCGGTTACGACAAGCGCTCTAACTTTCGGATGCCTCATCACTTCGTTGGATGTCTCAATTTTGGGACTTGCAACAGAAGTGAGTGTGTTAGCAGGTCCCCCTGCTGCCACAATCGCCTCGTTCAACAGCTGCATCGCTTTGATAGATACTTGCTTGGCACTTGGGTGCGGGTTGAAAACAACCGCGTTACCTGCTGCTACTAGAGAAATAGAGTTGTTGATTATGGTCGCCGCTGGGTTGGTGGATGGAGTAATGGCACCATACACGCCCATAGCTGAGTATTCCACAAGGGTCAGACCCCCGTCACCTGAGTAGGTGGTGGCAACAATGTCCTCTACCCCTGGAGTTTTATTGGCAGCCAATAAATTCTTTGCCACTTTGTCCTCCACTCGTCCAAGTCCTGTTTCCTTTACCGCGAGTTCTGCTAGTGCATGAGCATGATCACGACTCACTTCACGCATTTTCTCTATCATTCTCTTTCGTGTTTCAAGCGAGGTCGCTCTCAGCTTGTCCCACGCTTCTGTCGCAGCATCTGCCGCTTCATCGACGGTGCGGAACACGCCATTTCCAAGTGGAACCTCACTGCTTCCCTGTTTAGAGGATGATGAAGAATTGCTTTCATCACCAAGCTTGGCAAGCACTTGGGCAACCATTTCCTTTATGTCGCTTTCCTTGATTTGCACGATTAATTACCTCCTTTTGAAAAGGTCTGGGATCCATTCAGTTCAATCTGATCCACGATGCCTACGATGGCTGCGTCGACGGGTACCCCGTTTGTAATTTCCGTCTGTCTGGCGGAGCTTCCACTTACGATTAACACGACTTCTCCTACGCCAGATCCGACAGTATCAATGGCAACAAGGGGCTTTCCATCCTCTTCGATGGTTTTCATATCAAGCGGTGTGACGATCAGCAGCTTTTTGCCCTTGAGCTTTTCCGCTTTTGTGGTTGCGACGATGGAGCCTGTCACTTTTGCAATAATCATGCTTCGTTGCCTCCTTTCTAGGAGCCGCTTACTTTGGGCTGTTCTTTGTTAAGTTTGGCCGCTCCAATCCACTGTCCCTGTCAGCCTTATGTTTCTTTTTGAATATGAATCTTTAACTCTCTGGCCATGTCTTTGGCAACTGGTGTAATTTTGCTATCTTTCGGGACCGTAATGGCTTTTACATTTTCCCTGGATGCATGTTCAATGTGCTTTGCCAGTATAAGTGGTTGCTTTTCCTGGTACAGCTGATGCTGTTCTTTTGCTGTATGTAAAAGCTGATTCAAGGGTACCCATTTAACCTGGTCTTTTTGTGTGGTACGTAAATATCCTTGTAATTTTTCCTGCACGGAATGTGGTGCCAGAATTTGTTGATACACCCCAAGCTCCACTTCGTTGTTGGCAATGACAATCGGCTTGCCTAACAGCTGAAACTGGATGGCTGTTTGTGCGGCCCGATCGTCATCCACCATTAATGCAAGCTTCGATACGAGCTGGAAGGAAGCAACCGGGAGGATAAGCAGGTCTGTTGATGTCCAAAGTGCCTGCACTTCCTCATAATCGGTACTCTCAAGCGGAATCACACCTTCTGTATCCTTGAGCATCTCCACCCAATCCCTTGAAGTTACCAATGTCACCTGAAAAGAAGCTTTAATATCCGAAACCGCTTTCAAAACACCTTTTGGATCGGAAGATGGATAGCTTAAAAGAACGGTAATGGATGGCTTCGTTTTTTCCTTTGAGGAGAGATTGCCTTGTTCAGCCATGTACGCTTCGACAGCCCGCTTGACCAGCTCTCTAACCGTTTCCTTTACATCCACAGCCACAACCTCCCTCCCTTTCCGGAGAACATTTGATTGCGGTGATTTCTCCAAGCTGCCCATTTTTTATGTTGGCTGCATTGGCCTCATCGAGATCGATATGCATCTCCAGCTTATATTTCGGGGAGACCCTGATAAGGACGTTGGAGTAGGTGACGCCACGAGGACCATCTACTTTAATGTCTACCATGTCTCCGTCCTTCACGCCAAAATTATCTCCGTCATCCGGATGCATATGGATATGCCGGGAAGCGCAAATCAATCCTTCTTCTACTTTAATTTGTCCTCTTGGTCCCATGATGGTGATGGATTCCGATCCTGCAAGATCTCCTGATTGGCGGATTGGCGGTGTCACCCCGAGAGTAAATCCGTCAAACAAGGAAACTTCGACTTGGGTTTTCCCCCTTGCAGGGCCAAGTACCCGTACATTCTGAATTCTTCCTTTTGGACCTATTAGTGTAACGGTTTCCTTGGCAGCAAACTGGTTAGGTTGTGAGAGGTCCTTTTGCTTTTTCAGTTCATACCCCCTACCAAAGAGCCGTTCTACATGCTCGGGAGACAGATGGATATGCCGGTTGGATACGGCAATCGGGACCTGTGTCTTTGATGTTTGCAGGGTGTTCTGAACCACCTCTTGCACCAACGCCTTAATAGTCGCTCGATCCATTTTTTCTCTCCCCCATTTCCAACAATGCCTTTGCTGTATATTGATCTGTAATCAGGACATTGGCATATTGGGCGTTTAGTGCCCCCAAAATGCCTTCCACTTTCTTGTTTCCACCTGCCACAAGGATGCTGTACTCTTTTTCCGCCAGATGGGAAAGTTCGATTCCAATGGTGCGGTCATTCAGTGATTGGTTGCTGATATGGCCTTTGATGTCGATGAACCTTGAGCAGATATCTGCCACTGTTTCATTCTTCTTCAACGTTTCCACATCACTGTCCAGAAAGTACCCCGCCCGCATCAAGGTCGACTGCTCCCCAGCTTCTCCTACCGTATAGATGGCAATATTGGCTTTCCTCCCAAGATCGAGCACTTTATTGATATGCCGATCCGCGACAATCGCCTGCTTTACGACAGGGTGATCGACCACTGCCGGAACAGGAAGAAAATGTGGCGTTGTATGAAAGGCTGCAGCCAGTCCATTAATAATATCGGATGCGTGGGTATTGAGCTCTGAATAGCTTACTCCGCCATTCAGTTGCACGATTTCCACATCGTGGACACTTTTGGGATTAAGCTGGAGGGACAATTGATATAAAGTCGTTCCCCAGGTAATACCGATTGTATCTCCATTTTTGACGATGCCGTATAAATACTCGGCTGCCGCCTCCCCGATTTTATTTTTGATATGGCTATCTTCATAGGCAGGAACGGAAGTGACGATGCAGTCTTTCAGTTTGAATCTTTCCTGGAGTTGCGCAGCCAGTCCATTCACATCTTCTGTTGGATCACAGATTTTTATATGTACGACTCCATCTTGTTTCGCCTGATCCAATAGGCGTGATACGGTCGGACGAGATACACCAAGCTTTTTGGCGATCTCCTGTTGGCTGTAATTGAATAAATAATACATTTTAGCCACTTCTACTAAACGGGCTATTTTTTCATTTTGCATGCTCGTTTCACCCGATTTTCAAATTATGTTCATCGAAAATGTACGAAAGTGCTTAGAAACATGATGATTTTTGTAGAAAACTAGGTTTTTTCTATGGTGGTAAGCGCTTTAATAAACTTTTGTAAATATACTTTTGAACATATGTTAACTTTATTATAAACCCAGCAAAAATTCTGTCAATATACTTTATTTAAAATAGTCAGATTTGTAAGCGTTTTTTCAGTGAGGGTTTAAATGGTTCCTTCGTGTGGAGATTTCTAGAGTAGATGTTTTCAGATCATATATAAGAGCAATACAGTAAAAATTAAAAGCAAGTAGACTGTTTTTCATCATCCTAGTAAATAAATTGATCACAAAGTGCTTCCCTGACGATCGAAACCTCTCCCAATCCCATCTACCGCAACTTACTCTCCGAAGTCAGTCATTTACTGTCCGTTTAAGGGAAATACTGTCCGAACTTTTGAAAATACAAGCCAAACTGACTCATTTACTGTCCAAACTCACTACAATACATGCCAATCAACAAATGACATCAAGATTCGACACCTCTGCCTCCCTGACAGTCGTCCCATTCCTCTACACAGAAAAACACGCTCCCATCAAGAGAGCGTGTCGTGTCCAAAACTATTATAATCCTTATCGTTTTCCAGAATCAAATGGCTCTCCGACTGCTTTTGGAGCCTGAGAGGATTTGGAGAAAATAATCAATGCGATTAATGTAACGACATAAGGGAATACCTTCAAAAATACCGGCGGAATCACGGCCAAGGAAGGTACAACCTGGGAAACGTTCGCAACGGTAGTCGCAAAGCCAAAGAATAGCGTTGCTGCCAGGATGCCAAGAGGCTTCCATTGACCGAAGATTAAGGAAGCAAGCGCCAAGAAACCAAGACCCGCAACCGTACCATTGAATTCTCCACCTGTTGTTACGATAAATACGGCTCCGCCAAGTCCAGAGAAAGCTCCAGAGATCATGACTCCGATATACCGCATTTTATATACGCTGATACCGGCCGCCTCTGCAGCATGCGGATGTTCCCCGCAAGAACGCAAGCGCAGCCCAAATGGCGTTTTGTAAAGTAAAAACGCGCTAAGAAGCAAAATGGCTAGAACTAACCAAGTAGTTGCATACGTTCGTGTGAAAAATAAGCTACCTATCACAGGAAGATCCGATAGAAACGGAATGTTGAATGGTTTTAACGTACTAATTTGTATGTTACCGCTTCCGGTGATATTACGTGCCAAGAATACCGTGATGGCAGCAGCGATCATATTGATGGCTGTACCACTGATAATCTGATTGGCGTGAAGATTGATACTTGCAAAGGCATGAAGGAGGGAGAACAATAGTCCCATCAAGGTTGCCAGGGCAAGACCAATCCAGATCGCTTTTTGCTGACCGGGCATCATCGCCTGCATTTTCAGGATGACAAGGGCACCTGTGAAAGCACCGATGACCATTAACCCTTCCAAACCGATGTTAACGACACCACTTCGTTCACTGAATAATGCTCCCAGCGCTGTGATCAAAAGAGGGATAGTAAAGATAATTGCATACGGAGCTATCTGCTGAATCGTTGTCCACATACCTTATACCTCCTCCTTCTTCTCAGTCGTGTTCTGAATGATTGCTGGTTGTTTTTTATTCTTCTTTTTATTGATGAAGTAGCGAATCATTCTATCTATCAGGATACTTGTCGCAGCGAAGTAGATAATGATCGCAATGATAGAATCAGCAATTTCAGGTGGAATGTCTGTCATGGCATTCATGAATCCACGGCCGGAATAAAGAAGACCGAAGAAGATTGCCGCCAATAATACCCCGATTCCCGTGTTTGCTCCAAGGAGCGCCACAGCAATTCCGTCAAATCCCTGTGTTGGCAAAATCCCGATCTGGATGCTTGTCGCATTCCCTGTATAAAATGCCACCCCGCCAAGACCAGCAAGTCCGCCGGAAATGACCATGGATGTGACGATACTTCTGTTTACAGCAATTCCTGCATATTCAGCAGAATTACGGTTAAAACCAACTGCCTTCAACTCGTATCCAAGCGTTGTTTTATTAATAATAAAAGAGAAAATAATAACGGTTATTGCTGCAATAAATAACCCTAAGTTAATGTAAGAGCCATCAAACATGTCCGTTAAAATCGGTGTGCGTAAAGACGCAGATTCCGATAGCTTTTTAGATTCTGTTTCTAAAAACTCTCCTTTAAAGTAAGCCGGCACCGCGTAATAGACCGTCCAGTAAGCAATCCAGTTCATCATGATGGTGGAAACTACTTCGTGAACATTGAATTTAGCTTTTAAAAGACCAGGGACGAACGCCCAAAGAGCTCCTCCGATAAAACCAGCCAATACCATACAAACCAATAATAGAGGTCTGGACAAATCAAACGTCAAGCCCACTGCTACGGCACAAAAACCTCCGAAAAGCATTTGGCCAGCAGCTCCGATATTAAATAATCCAGTCCGGAATGCAAAAGCTACCGATAATCCGGTGAAGATCAGTGGAGTCGCTGTAGCTAGCGTATTTCCTATTCTGGACAGATTCTTCAATCCGCCTTCAAACAAGTATTTATATCCTTCAACAGGATTGTTTCCTGTGACTGCCATCAATATCGCACCTGCAATTAAACCGAAAAGGACAGCAAGCAACGAGATTATGCCATTTCTCATTCTTCTTCCCCCTTCATCACGCCAGCCATCATCAGGCCCAGTTCGTTTTCGTTTGTTTCTTTTGCATTCACGATTCCGACTAATTGGCCATTATTAACAACGGCAATGCGATCTGAAACATTTATTACTTCATCTAATTCCAAGGATACAAGCAGAACAGCCTTTCCTTTGTCCCTTTGTTCCACAAGTCTCTTATGGATGTATTCAATCGAGCCAACATCAAGGCCACGAGTTGGCTGAACAGCGATCAAGAGCGTTGGGTCTAGTTCAATTTCCCTTCCGATAACTGCTTTTTGCTGATTTCCCCCTGATAGGGAACGGGCAATCGATTTCCCACCTTCTCCTGAACGCACATCAAAGCTTTTAATAATGTTTTCTGCATGCTTTTTGATAGCGGGAAAATTAAGGACGCCACGCTTGGAATATGGCTCTTTATGATACAGCTCAAGCACCATGTTCTCCTCAATCGTATAATCAAGGACAAGTCCATGCTTATGACGGTCTTCTGGAATATGGGCAATTCCGCTTGCAATTCTAGAGCGTACTGGCATTTTGGTAATATCTTTTCCTTCGAAAAGGATGGATCCGGTGTCAGCTTGCTTCAATCCTGTAATGCTTTCCACGATTTCGGATTGGCCGTTTCCATCCACTCCTGCGATTCCAAGGATCTCGCCTTTTTTCAGTTCTAATGACATATTCTTAAGGGCGATTACATCCTTGCCCTTCTTCACAGACACGTTATCCATTTTCAGGACGACTTCACCTGGTGTTGCTTCTTTTTTGCTGACTTTGAAGTTGACTTCACGGCCTACCATCATTTCAGCCATTTGTTCTTTACTTGTTTCTGCTACGTTTACTGTGCCAATTGTCTTTCCTCTTCTGATAACGGTACAACGATCTGCCATCGCCTTGATCTCTTTCAGCTTATGGGTGATGATGATAATCGATTTACCTTCTGCAATCAGGTTTTTCATGATTTTCCCAAGTTCTATGATCTCCTGAGGAGTAAGAACTGCAGTAGGCTCGTCCAAAATCAGCACGTCAGCTTGTCGATAGAGCATCTTCAGAATTTCCACACGCTGCTGCATCCCAACGGAAATGTCTTCAATTTTGGCATGGGGATCCACGTTCAACCCATACTTTTTAGACAAATCCTCAATTCTTTTGCTGGCAGTCTTTTTGTCGAGTACATACATCTTATGCAACTCAGAACCTAGCATAATATTTTCTGTTACCGTAAAGTTACTGACCAGTTTGAAGTGTTGGTGTACCATCCCGATTCCAAGCTTTGTCGCGACGTTAGGATTGGCAATTTTCGTTTCCTTGCCATTAATTTTTATAGATCCTCTATCCGGTTGATACATCCCGAACAGTATCGCCATCAACGTTGATTTCCCGGCACCATTTTCCCCCAGAAGGGCGTGAATTTCCCCTTGCTTTAGACGAAGTGTAATATCATCATTGGCAACTATTCCAGTAAACTCTTTCCGGATATTGAGCATCTCCACTACATAGTCCATAGAGCGATTCTCCCTTTTTTGTTTTTTTATCCCAAGAGGACAGACAACTAACCTCTTACATAGGCATTAAAAAAGGCGGGACTCCCCGCCTTTTTCTTTATTAATTTGAAACATACATAAACGTGGCTCAGATAGACATGCCAGGTATTAATATATATTACTTAATCAAATCGCCTTGCTCAGAAGAAACTTCTACTTCACCGGATTTAATCAGTTCAAAGATTTCATTCACTTTAGAAGTTGTTTCATCACTTAGGTTTGGATTTTCTTCAGGAAGTCCAACTCCGTCGTTTTTCGCATCGAATGTAAGCGTTTCGCCACCTGGGAACTCTCCATCGATTTCTGCTTTGATCATGTCAGCAGCTGCAGTGTCAATTTTCTTCATAGCAGAAGTTAAGATAACAGAATCGCCATTATCCATCTTTCCTTCTTCGTACTGGTCAACGTCTACTCCGACCATCCATACATCGTCTCCGCCTTCAACACGAGTTTTCGCTTCGTTGATTGCCCCAACTCCAACTCCACCCGCTGCTGCGAAAATAACATTTACTCCACGATCGAACATTGCTGCAGCAATTTGCTGACCTGCAGCTACTGCATCAAACGTACCTTGGTACACTACGTTTTCTTCTTTAATGCTTACATTTGTATCTAAGTTCTCATTTGCATAGGCAATACCTTGTTGGAAGCCCCAGTTAAATTTTTGAACTGGAGGAATTTCCATACCACCGATGAATCCAGCTTCGCCCTCTTTAAGTTCTAAAGCTGTTGCAACACCAGCTAAGAAACCAGCTTCGTGCTCAGCAAAGAAGATGGATACTGTATTTTCCCCTACTACCGGGTTGAAATCACCGTTATGTGGTGATCCATCGATAAGAACGAACTTTGCATCTTCAAATTGACTTTGCGCCTGGAATACCGCTGTTTCAAATTTAAATCCAGGAGTAACGATAAACTTATATTCTGCATCATACAGGTTTGTAATCTCTTGCATGTAATCAGCTTCTGTTGTACCAGCCGGCTTTAAATACTTCTCTTTAATGCCGAATTCTTCTTTAGCTTGAAGAATCCCATTCCAAGTACCTTCGTTAAAAGACTTGTCATCAATCGTTCCAGCATCCGTAACCATTCCAACTAACATGTCGGAACCGCTGTTATCGCCTGATGCAGATTCAGAACCGCCTTTGTTGTCCGTTCCACAACCTACCAAAAAGACCATCGTTGTTAAAACCATGATGATCGTTGTAATTAATCCCTTTTTCATGCCCTAACTCCCCCAAAATTTAAAATTTATAGTAAATTGAAAACCCTTACTATCATTACTATATTCGTAAACTTCCAATATTTCAATATATGTTTTTCAAAGATGAACATATTTTCATGAATAAAATTACCTAGTTAAGAAAATTGTCGAAAAATTGCAGATAAATACTGACTTTCTAATATTTGCTTTGGTAGATATGGTAGAAATTACTACAAAGGGGTCTGACCCGCTCTCCTTTAAAGCATGAAAGCATTTTAGTTTTTTAATATTTTGTACATAGAGGAATAGAACACGACAACAAACGATTATACGACTGATATAAAGAGACAGAAAACAACCTTGACTAATCACTTTTAGATAAGTTTTTTTGCCCAAAGGCAGTGGAAATCAATCTTTCTCTCGACTTTCCACCGGCGTAAAGTAATATTTCACCTCCAAATTCCACATTCCATCCTTTTTCTTTATCATCCCCCCACTCAAATCGTCTTTCTCGTTATCATAGGTACTTATTCCAACCAGCAATAGAGGGGAATCCCCCCATATATTACAACAATTCCCCCATCGTCATCATAATCCCCCCAAAGAACAGATTATTCCCCCCATACCAGAATGGAATTAAACCATAACTCAAGATAATCCCCCCACAAATGAGCTTTTTCCCACCATTACTCTTTAATTTAAAAATCTCACAACCACTGGTGTAATCGGCCAATCACAATTTCCTACCTAGTTGAATCCACTTTTCCCATCCATTTGTAAGCTGTTCATCATTTATTGTATGATAAGTGTACAAAAACAAAAACTTTGTTAAGCACCGCTGGTGATTTCCGCACCGGGCTTCGCTTTCCGCGGGGCACTAGCGGAGCCTCCTCGGCTTTGCCTGCGGGGTCTCCGCTAAGCGCTATCTCCCGCCGGAGTCTTTGCCCTGAACTCCAATCACCAGCTAGGATATTTAAGAATCTACAATTTTTCTATAGCAAAGAAAAAACAAAAATAATCCCTCACTTCTTCTTATATAAGAGTGAGTTCTATTTCTACTTTTAAGGACGTGTTTTGATTGCGAATAAACAAATTTATAAGTGACTCCGGTGTTGCCTCTAGACGTGGAGCCGATAAGCTGATTGAAGAGGGCAGAGTGAAGATCAACGGGAAAGTCGCGAAGATTGGCGGACAGGTTAATCCGGGCGACGAGGTGTTAGTTAACGGACAGCTCATTCGAATTGCTCGGGACAATGTCTATATCGCCTTGAATAAACCAATAGGCATTACCTCCACTACGGAAAAACAGGTGAAGGGCAATATCATCGACCTTGTAAATCACCCTCTTCGTCTTTCCCATATCGGGCGCCTGGATAAGGAATCGGAAGGACTGATTCTGCTTACCAATGACGGCGACATCATCAATGAGATTTTGCGCCCTGAAAATAAGCATGAAAAAGAATATATCGTTTCTGTCGATAAGCCGATTACCCAAGACTTTGTGAAACAGATGTCCGAGGGTGTCCGGATCCTTGATACAAAAACCCTTCCTTGTGAAGTGGAGCAGCTATCGAAGTTTGATTTCAAAATTATCCTGACCCAAGGATTGAACCGTCAGATCCGCCGTATGTGTGCCGAACTCGGGTATGAAGTCCTGCGCCTGCAACGTACCCGGATCATGAATATACAGCTTGGAAACCTTCCAATGGGCCAGTGGCGTGACCTCAGCAAAAAGGAAAAACGCCAGCTGTTTGCAGATTTGGATTATGAACCTAAAGAATGGTAACTTAAAAAGCCTGTCCCCGCCGTCGAAATGACAGTTAAAGGACAGGCTTTTTTTATTGAGTGCACCCATCAGTGATTTTCTTTCTCAATTAGTCATTGACATCTTTCATTGATAGTCTTATAGTAATATTTGTAACGAAATTGATAATCATTATCACTAGTGTAAACTTATTATAAACTGGAGGTTACATAATGGTTCGCCTACACACAAAGGACTTGAACATTGGCTATGGTGAACGTCTGATCATAAAGGACTTATCGATTGAAATACCAGATAAGCAGATTACTACCATCATCGGATCCAATGGTTGCGGAAAATCCACCCTATTAAAGGCCATTACCAGAATTATTTCCCACCAATCGGGATCCATTTTGCTGGATGGTCAGGAAATTGCCAAAGAAAACACCAAATCATTGGCAAAAAAAATGGCCATTCTCCCTCAAACACCTGAAAGTGTAAGCGGATTAACAGTTGGTGAACTAGTTTCTTATGGTCGTTTTCCTTATCAAAAAGGTTTTGGACGATTGACCAAAAAAGATTACGAGGTCATGGACTGGGCCCTTGAAGTGACAGGGACAACAGAATTCAAATACCGCCCTGTGGATGCACTATCCGGTGGTCAACGACAACGTGTCTGGATTGCGATGGCACTGGCGCAAGAAACGGAAATTATCTTCCTTGATGAACCTACCACCTATCTGGACATGGCTCACCAATTGGAAGTGCTGGAGCTATTACAAAAGTTGAATAGAGACCAGGAACGCACCATTATTATGGTCCTACACGACTTAAACCAGGCTGCCAGGTTTGCCGATTACCTAATTGCCTTAAAGGACGGAAACATCATTAAGTCAGGTAATTGCGAAGAAGTAATTACACCAGAAGTGCTAAGAGAAGTCTTTCAAATCGATGCTGAAATTGGCAGAGATCCAAGAACACATAAACCTATGTGCTTAACCTACAACTTACTTAAAGGGGAAAACTACAATGAAAAAATTAATGATTCCATTCTTATTCCTGCTCTTGCTGGTCGTTAGTGCCTGCGGGAACACCACTAATAATACCGATAATAACGATGCTGAAAATTCCAATGAGGGAAATGCTTCCTCCTCTGAAACGATCACGTATGAAGCGGAAACAGGACCAATCGATGTACCTGCAAATCCTCAAAGAGTCGTTGTAATTAACTCTTTCGTAGCTGGAAATGTCATGGCTCTTGGAACCAATATTGTTGGGACGGACTCTTGGGCAATGGCAAATCCCCGTTATGAAGAATACTTAGGAGATGCAGTTGAAGTGACTGATCAAGATCTAGAGAAAATTATTGAATTAGACCCAGACCTTATTATCGCTGCCTCCAACGCAAACAATCTAGATAAGCTTGGAGATATTGCACCAACTGTTGCGTACACATACGGAAAAGTCGACTATCTTACCCAGCATGTGGAGATAGGAAAATTATTGAATAAAGAAGAAGAAGCTCAGAAATGGGTGGATGACTTCAAGACTCGCTCGCAGGAAGCTGGAGAAGAAATTCGAGCTAAAATCGGTGAGGATGCGACGGTCTCCGTTATTGAAAACTTTGATAAAGAGCTTTACGTTTTCGGCGACAATTGGGGACGTGGAACAGAAATTCTTTATCAAGAAATGAAGTTGAAGATGCCAGAGAGAGTGAAAGAAGAAGCTTTAGCAGCTGGATATTATACGCTTTCTTTTGAAGTGTTGCCTGAGTTTGCTGGAGATTATATGGTTTTCAGTAAGAATTCTGATGGAGATACTTCGTTCCAGGAAACGGATACGTACAAAAATATTCCGGCTGTGAAGAATGGTCAGGTTTTTGAAGCGGATGCGAAAGAGTTTTACTTTAATGATCCGATTTCCCTTGATTTTCAGTTGGAATTCTTTAAGGATAGCTTTTTAGGAAACTAACATCAAACAGAGGGATTCTTCTTTTATAGGAGGGTCCCTTTTATTCTATTGTTACCACTCCCATTCTAATACAGAAAAGATGAGGAAAATGAAGATTGCGTTGGAACGAGGCATTCCTTTTATAATTAAATTTATCGGGGCACTCATCGTCTTTGTGGCGGTGTTTTTTGCTGCCATGATACTTGGGGCAGCTGATACTACTATTCGGGATGTGTGGTTGGCCTTAACATCTCCTACAACGAGTGGAGATAAAATTTTGATTATCCGCGAAATCCGGCTTCCACGTGAAGTTGCCGCGATCTTTGTCGGTGCCGGGCTATCGGTTGCCGGTGCCATTATGCAAGGGATGACCCGGAATCCTCTTGCAGACCCCGGTTTGCTCGGTTTGACTGCTGGAGCAAATGCTGCCCTTGCTATCACCCTTGCATTTTTTCCTTCTATTAACTATTACGGCATCACTATTGCTTGTTTTATCGGGGCAGCAGTCGGGGCCATCATGGTGTTCGGTTTAGGTGCGATGAAAAAAGGTGGATTCTCTCCTCTTCGCATCGTCCTTGCCGGAGCAGCCGTTTCTGCCTTTCTTTTTGCCGTGGCTGAAGGGGTCGCATTAACATTTAAACTTTCCAAGGATGTATCCATGTGGACTGCCGGGGGGATTATTGGAACAACCTGGGGACAGTTGCAGTTGATTATTCCGTTGATTACGGCAGGACTGTTGGTGGCACTCTACCTCTCCAGACAACTGACCATCCTTAGTCTCAGTGAGGAAGTGGCTGTCGGTTTGGGACAAAAGATTGCAGCGGTCAAAGGGATATTGTTTGTCGTCATCATATTGTTGACGGGTGCTTCTGTGGCACTCGTCGGGAATATGGCCTTTATCGGATTGATGATTCCACATATCGTGCGCGCCATCGTCGGAACGGATTACCGCTTCATATTGCCTATGTCGGCAATAGTGGGAGCCACCTTCATGCTTTTTGCCGACACATTGGGGCGCACCATCAACGCTCCTTTTGAAACGCCTGTAGCTGCTATCGTAGCAATGGTCGGCCTCCCCTTCTTCCTTGTTATTGTCCGTAAAGGAGGGAAAGCATTCTCATGATTCATCCGTCTATTATAAAAAAGCAACGTATTATTGTGTTTTTATTAGCTTTGCTTATCTTGCTCACCGTAGTTGTCGGTATAGGAGTTGGACCAGCATCTCTGTCATTCGATCGGTTGATACCAACGATTTTGGGTCAAGGTAGTTTTAAAGAGGAGTTTGTATTGTTTTCCATCAGGCTTCCACGCATTGTGATCACCATTCTTGCAGGAATGGCGCTCGCATTATCAGGGGCCATCCTTCAAGGGGTGACTCGTAATGATTTAGCGGACCCTGGGATTATCGGAATTAACGCAGGGGCAGGTGTGGCTATATCAATTTTCTTCCTATATGTCCCTATTAACGTTGGTTCCTTTGTTTATATGTTACCAGCGGTTGCCTTTATCGGGGCACTAATCACAGCCATGTTCATTTATTTGTTCTCTTATCAGAAAAATGGCGGGCTTCAGCCTGTCCGGCTTGTATTAGTAGGGGTCGGATTTTCCATGGCACTTTCCGGTATGATGATCATCTTAATTTCTTCTGCAGAACGTGTAAAAGTGGATTTCATCGCTAAGTGGTTGGCAGGCAACATTTGGGGTGCTGATTGGCCTTTCATATTGACTTTATTGCCATGGCTGCTTGTGTTGGTCCCTTTTACCTTATATAAAGCCAACCGGCTAAACCTCCTTGGCATGAGTGAGCCTGTGGCGATTGGGGTTGGGGTATCCCTTGAAAAGGAAAGGATGATTCTGCTTTTAACTGCCGTAGCTCTAGCAGCTTCTGCTGTTTCCGTTACAGGCGGAATTGCTTTCATCGGATTGATGGCACCTCATATGGCAAAATCTTTAGTGGGACCTAGAAATCAATTATTCCTACCTGTAGCGATTTTGATCGGGGGCTGGCTGTTACTGTTTGCAGACACGCTCGGACGTAATCTGATAGAGAGCGGAATCCCCGCAGGTATCATGGTCGCGTTGATAGGGGCGCCTTACTTCATGTACCTGCTTCTGAAGAAATAAACTTTGTACAAAAAGAAAAGGGGTCTGACCTTCACCGCTGTAAAGCGGTGATGGTCAGACCCCTTTTATCCCTTTAACTCATCACCAAGTCACAGGCTCTATTCACTAATTGCCCCTCATCAATGTAAAGAATGCGGTCGGCAATGGCTTTGGCGTCTGCAAAGTCATGGGTGACGAAGATGGATGTGATGTCGGCTTTCTTCAGTATCTCTTTCAGTTCGTCTCGAATTTTTTGCTGAAGATGGGCATCTAAATTACTGAACGGTTCATCAAGCAGCAACAGGGAAGGTGCTGGTGCCAATGCACGGGCAAGTGCCACACGCTGCTGCTGTCCTCCACTCAGTTCATACGGATAACGGTGTCCATAATCGGCCAGATTAATCAGGGACAACATTTCCTCTAATCGCTCCTGCTTTTGCTTCCGGTTCATCTTTCGCAATCCATACTTGATGTTTTGGGCAACGGTCATATGAGGAAACAAGGCATAATCCTGGAACACTACGCCGATTCCACGTTTCTCCGGAACGATGAATGTTTTTGAATCGAACATAACATCACCATTGACTTTCATGCTCCCTGCCGTCGGATTTTCAAGCCCTGCTATAATACGTAACAATGTGCTTTTTCCGCTCCCGCTCTTCCCGAGAATGGACACTATCTCTCCACGATTAATATCCACATTAATACGATCGAGTGTATTGCTATTCGTATTTTTATATTGGAACTGCAAGTCTCTAATCTGGATAAACATTAGTTTGCCTCCTTATCAAGTACGCGATGAAAAATAAAGATACATAACGCACTTATGAAGATGATCATCAGGGAAGCGATGGAAGCCTCCTGCACTCGTTCATCATTTGCATATTTAAAAGCCTGTGTGGCAAGCGTCGAGAAATTGAACGGCTGTAAAAACAAGGTTAACGGTAATTCTTTTAGAATATCCACAAACACTAGAATAAACCCGCTTGCAATCGCTCCACGTAACAACGGAAGATCGACAAGAAAGAATGTCCTCAATGTCGATGCTCCAAGCATCCGTGAAGTTTCCGAGTATCTGTTTCCTATCTTTTCAAACCCAGCCTCGATATTATTAAACCCGATGGCAAGGAATCTTATCACATAAGCAAAAATCAACATGACCAGGGTTGTTCGTAAAACAAATTCCGGCTTCAAGTTAAACTGCGCCAAGAACGTCACAATATATTGGTCCAACGACATGAATATTGTAATGACCGCAATGGCGATCGCTGCTCCTGGTATGGAGTAGCCAAGAGTAGTAACCCTTGAAATGAACTTGGTCAAAAGCCCTGACTGCAATCGCGTATAGTTAGAAATGATCAACGCGATAAAAATGATAATAACTGATGCAATGGTGGCAACAAAAATCGAGTTTTTGGCAAGGGTAATAAACTGTAAGTTAAACACTTTTTCATACGTCATGAACGCCCATCGCAACAATTGAAGCAACGGAATGATAAATGCAATGGTGAAAATTCCGAAACAGTAAGCAAATACTCCCCAAGCCTTCGCACCGGTAAGCTTTTTTGGCTGAATTGGACGTACTTTAGAGGAAGGATCATAAAATTTCTTTCTCCCTCTGAGAAATCGTTCAAACATCAAGACAACCATCACTAAAATCATTAAGGTTCCAGCAAGTTTCAACGCTGAATCCAGATCCATCATGCCATACCATGTTCTGAAAATGGCGGTACTGACTGTTTGAATTCCGAAATAGCTTGTTACCCCGTAGTCATTTAAAACTTCCAGTATAACAAGTGTCACACTTCCGACTATCGCCGCCCTTGAAATCGGCAATGCTATGCGGAAAAAGGTATCGATATCGTTTCCGCCTAGTAATCTCGCATTCTCCAATACGGACGCAGATAGATTCTGGAAGAAGCTTCTCGTAATGGCATACACATATGGAAACAGAGTAACCGTAAAAATGAAAATGGCTCCCTGTATGCTCATGATGTTGAAATAAGACTGATTCACCTGCATATCAAACGAGTTTCGCAGGGTGGTCTGGATCACACCGGTATAGTTCAGAATACCGTGAAATGTATAAGCAGCGATATATGGCGGGATCGCCAAAGGTAAAATTAATGCCCATTTCAAGAAATTCCGCATCGGAAATTGATAGATGGTAATTAACCATGCAAGACTCGTGCCTATCAGCATCGTGGCCAAAGCAGTAAAAATGATGATCACTGCCGAATTCTGAAGATAATCCTTCAGTAAGTATTCTCTAATATGAAGCCAGTTATCATTTCCTTTTGTAAAGAATTCAACGGCTATAAGTAAATTTGGAATTAAAATAATCGTTATAAAAAGAAGACTAGCAAGAGCCCAGCCTTTATGGCGCACCCTTGACCAATGGAACCGATTCACAGATGACACATCCTTTGTTCTTAGAGGCCGTTTCGCAGTTTTTGTTTTATTGAATTTTTCAAACAATCGTTAGACTTGTTGCTGTCGTGCTCTTTTCCTGAGTGTACAGGAGAAATTGCATGCCGTATTTAGAGCAGATATACCGTAAAAAGTCCAAATACCGACTTTTTACTAGCTATAGCAACAATCCTATAGAAAAGAGCCTCAAAGAGCCTGTTGCCTTTGTCTTTCTCCAAGCTAAATTATAACGAAAATCATTCTCAAATGGAACAAAAGATTGCAAATAAATAGAACCGAAGCACTATCTGATGTGCTTCGGTTCATGGTTTGTTCATATTTTATTTCCAGCCAACCTCGTTGAAGATACGGATTGCTTCTTGTTGGTTTTCACCTAGTTTAGAAAGGTTAATGTCCTGTTCTTTGAACTCACCCCAAGATTTTAGAAGTTCGGATGGTTCTACTTTCTCATTAACAGGGTATTCAGAGTTTGCTTCAGCAAATTGACCTTGTGCTTCTTCGCCACTAAGGAATTCAATGAACTTGATGGCATTCTCTTTGTTTTTCGCATGTTTTGTCACACCTGCACCACTGATGTTGATGTGTGTACCAGTCGTTTCCTGGTTCGGGAAGAATACGCCTACGTTTTCAGCTACTTTCTTCTCTTCTTCGTCCGTTCCGTTTAACATAACACCGATATAATAGGTGTTCATGATGGCTACATCCGCTTCTCCTGCTACTACAGCCTTCGCTTGGTCGCGGTCTCCGCCTTCAGGATCGCGCGCCATGTTATCTGCAATTCCTTGCGCCCATTCTTTCGCTTGATCTCTACCCATGATGTCAATAAAAGATGCTAGTAATGACATGTTGTACATGTTTTCAGAAGATCTAACAACCACACGGTCTTTCCATTCTGGTTCTGTTAGTGCTTCGTATGTGGAAAGTTCCTCAGGGCTTACACGTTCTTTATCATAAACGATAACACGTGCACGCTTTGTTAAACCGAACCATTGATTATCAACGTCACGTAATTTTTCCGGAATATTTTCAGCTAGAACATCACTTTCAACAGCTTGCAATAATTCACGCTCTTTCGCCTGGTGAAGGTTACCTGCATCTGCTGTAATGTACACATCCGCATCTGTATCTTCCCCTTCAATGTTCAAGCGCTCCATTAACTCTTCGCCTTTTCCTTCTACCACGTTCACTTTAATTCCAGTTTCTTCTTCAAACTTTTTGTAAAGCGTTTGATCCGCTTCATAATGACGGCTTGTATATACGTTCACTTCGCCGGATTCTTGCTCATTTGTCGCTTCTTCGTTGTTTTCTTCCCCTGTATTGTTCTGAGAAGCTGTATTTCCGTTGTTATTTGTGCTGCTTACACAGCCTGTTAAAGCTAGCATTAATGCCAGCATCATGCTCAAAATGATCGTAAACTTTTTCACCATTGACACTCCCTATGTATGTAGTTTTCATTAGAAATGATAATCACTCTCAACTACTATTGTAATGATAATCATTTTCAAGTCAATACTATTTTGACATATTTCTGAAAAATAATGATAAATAATTTAATATTTAGTGTTTCACGTGAAACCAAACTTTCCATTTTAGAAGATTAAAAGCTTCTATTATCGTACAAACTGATAGTCAGAGAGAGATAAAATGAAGGATGGCGAGGTTATTAAAAGTGGAACTTAATTGGATAGAAATTTTATTAAAAGTTGTAATCGGCTTCTTTTTACTTTTCACGATTACTCAAGTTCTCGGAAAAACTACCATTAAGCAACTGACACCCTTTGACTTCATCTCCGCAATCGTCCTCTCGGAGCTACTTGGGAATGGAATCTATGAAGAGAGTGTTCATATAGCTTATATATTTTTCACTATTTTTGTATGGGGATTATTGATGGTAATCGTTGAAAAATTACTATTGAAATTCAAAAGCCTGAGAGGTATTTTAGAGGGAAATCCTGCCATTATCATCCGAGATGGGCAGATTGACCGGCATCAACTGAAAAAGAATCGTATGAATATCAACCAGCTGTTAAGTGTATTAAGGCAAAGTGAGACTTTCTCCATTAGGGAAGTGGCATATGCAATATTGGAATCCAATGGTTCCATCAGTATCTTAAAGAAAAATAAATATCAAAAAGTTACTCTCCAAGACTTACAAATTGTCCCACAGCCAACCTACCTCAGTACGTCTTTGATAATTGATGGAGAGGTACTGCAGGACAATGTCACACATCTCGGCTATGACCTGGAATGGCTACAGCAGCAAATACACGCTAAAGGCTATTTTAAGATAGAGGATGTGTTATATGCCGACTGGATAAAAGATGATGGAATTTATATTGTTCCTTATCAATCGAAAGCTAATTAGAAAGGCTACTCTAAAAATTGTGGATTGATCTGTTTAACTCCTCTCGATTTTCTTTCTAGGTGTTCGCTTTCCGCGGGGCGGTGCTTGAGCCTCCTCGGCTTCGCCTGTGGGGTCTCAAGTCTACCGCTACCTCCCGCTGGAGTCTCACACCTTGCACTCCAATCAACAAGGGGAACCTCATATAACATGATGCATTCCCCATTTTCTACGTAATATCCTTTTGCCACCTTGCATACCCACCGAGCATATTGCGGACATCCTTTATTCCCCTTGCCTGCAGCAGACTAATTGCTATCGCTGATCTGACGCCTGATCCGCACTGAAGAATAAGGGGACGGTTCTTAGGTACTTCATCAAGTCTATCAAGCAAAGTGCCTAGCATTATATGCTTTGCCCCCTCGATATGCCCGGTCTTCCATTCCGAATCATGCCTTACATCAACCACTTGCGCCCCTTCCTCATCCATCAACACCTTCGCCTCGTCAGGAGTAATATCATGATAGGATTCAAGCTCTGGTGACATCCGGATCGCTATGTCACTATCCATAAAAAATTCCAGTTTATCTACTCCAATTGATTGAAGGGTCTTCTGTATCTCCCCAATTTTATCCGGATCGGTCAACAGATAGAGCGGACGCTCATAATCAATGATCCATCCAGCCCAGTTGGTAAAGGCCTGGTTGAATGGAATGTTTATGGTTCCCTCGATATGCTGTTTGGAAAAAAGGGCTGCTTCCCGAGTATCAATGACTTGAGCCCCTTCCTTGATTTTCTTACTAAGGACCGTTATATCATCCAGGCGTTTCGGCGAAGGGATTTCTAATGTGAAATTGGGACCAACTTTGTTCACACGCTTCATCACTGCAAAATATGTTGGAGGTTCCGGCTGGCCTTCCAATAGCTCATTTGCAAATGATTCATGATTATCATGCTGGAATGCCCAATTCACCTGCTTCTCGTAGCCGACAGTGGATGAAGGAATGGCACCAAGAGATTTTCCGCATGGACTCCCCGCCCCGTGACCTGGCCACACCTGCACATAATCGGGAAGGCTCTTGAATTTTGTAATGGAATCGTACATTTCTTTGGCACCCTTATCGGCGGTTCCTGCTTGTTGTGCCGACTTTTCCAAAAGATCCGGCCTGCCGACATCCCCTACAAAGACGAAATCCCCTGTAAAAATACCCATAGGTTTGTCTGTCTTCGCACCACCATCCGTCACCAAAAAGGAAATACTTTCAGGTGTATGCCCTGGTGTATGAATAACCTTAAATAGTATATTTCCGAGCTTTATTTCCTCCCCGTCCTTTACCAGGTGATGGGGAAGCTGTTCCACATTTTCATATTTCCAGTCCTTGTCCCCTTCATCGGAAAGATACATTTTCGCACCTAATCGTTGGGCCAACTCTCTTGATCCTGCAACAAAATCAGCGTGGATATGAGTTTCGAATGCCCCCACAATGCTCAGACCTTCTTTTGTAGCTGCCTCTATATATGGCAGGATATCTCTCGCCGGATCAATAATGACTGCCTCTTTGGAAGCCTGGCAGCCTACCATGTAGGATGCCTGTGCTAAGTTTTCGTCATAAAAGTATTTTAGTAACATGATGTCTCCTCCAGAACTTTTATTTCATCCTTTTTTATTCCCTTAAATAGGTTTTCCCTAACGCCCATAATTATTTTTGAAACCATCCTTTTTCCATAACCGTATAGTTAGTGGGAGCGTGAGAAGAATGTATATGACAATTAAAGAACCTAGTGAGAAAATTGCAGATCAAGCAGTCCAGATTTGGCGCATATCCAATACGATCGGACATGGAATCACCTTGGTAGTTTTAGGAATCCTGCTTTTTTGCAGCGAGCATTTTAGCTGGTACAGTTGGGTACAAATTATTCTGTATATACTAATTGGTCTAATAAGTGTCTCAGCCGTTTTTTCCATCTTTATTGAGCCTGTTTTTCTACAGAGGACTTGGCGTTATGAGATTGATGAAGAATTTATTCAGATGAAAAATGGAAAGTGGAATGAAAGTCATACACTATTACCAATGGAAAAGGTGGAGTTTGTCCGTACAGAGCAAGGTCCAATCCTGAGACGTTATGGACTCTACACCCTTATAATCGGGACCACCACTTCCCAGCACACCATTCCCGCTATTCCTGCAGAAAAAGCCAAGGTGTTGAAGGCTAAGATTGCCCAGCTGGCTAAGGTGAAAGAGAGTGATTTGACTGAAGGAGAGGAAGGTTAATGTCACAAGAGGTGAAAAGATTTCATCCTGCATGGATCGCACTCGAATTTACCAAGCTGATTAAAAATTCCATCGCTATCTTTCTATTCCTTTTTGTTTTGAAAATCAATTCTACGTCCGACTGGATAGTTTGGGGTCGTTACATATTTTTTATCGGTGTCGTTTGGACCATCATCATGATTGTATTGAAATGGCTTTATTATCGGTATGAAGTGATTGGAGACTCTTTTGTCCTTACTGAAGGAGTTTTTGTAAAGGAGCACCGGACTGTTTCTTTTGAAAAAATACAGAATCACCATACCAAGACTACTTTTTTGCATAGATGGCTGGGTCTGACCTCTTTAACGCTTGAGACAGGGACGACATTGGAGGGAGCGGCCGTATATTTCCCTGTATTGACAGTGGCAGAAAAGGAACGGATTCTTTCAAAACTTGAACAGAAAGTTCCTGTAGTGGAAGATGACCATAAAGTAGTTGGACAGGCAGGTAGGACGGTTCATTTCCGTTCCAATAAAAAGGATTTACTGAAAGCTTCCTTTACATCATTGAGCTTTCTGGCCATATTCCCCTTATTAACCACCATCTACTTCAACCTGGCCGATTTTTTCAACTTGGAGGATACGGCGGAAGGTGCTTTTGACTACTTGCTTCTGCATTGGTGGATGCTGATTGTCCTATTCGTGCTGGCATTGATTATTTCTGTCGGCATCGGTTATCTGCAAACGACCATCAAGTATGGTAACTACGAGATCAGTGATGATGACGAGCGCATCTATATTGTCAAAGGTGTCGGGAACACAAGCAGCTTTGTCATTCAAAAGGAGAAAGTCCAAGCCGTTGCAGTAGAGCAGTCTCTGATCAAACGCTTGCTCGGCTTAGCCTCTGTAAAGCTCATCAGTGTTGGCGCGATGAAAACGGAAGAGCAGGAAACAAGCTCGCTCTACCCTTTCATGCCAAAACACGAGGCTTATCAACTATTGGAGACGTTACTTCCAAACTATCCAATCCAGGAGGAGATGGAACGATTTCCGATGAAGGTGCTTTGGTACAAGTTGCTGGTGCCTTATTACTTCACTATTATTACAGCTGTCGGTCTTTTTATTTTCAAAAGGGAGTGGATCTGGGTTGCCGGTATTATCCTTGCAATAGCTTTGACCACCAGAATATTGGATTACTTGTTTACCAGCTACCTTCGCCAAGGGAACACTGTCCAGATCCGAAAGGGCGGACTTACAAACGAAACATTTATTACACATTACAGACGAATCCAGCAGGTGTCGGTGGAACATTCCTGGTTGCAGAGAAAATTCGGCATCGCCTCCCTGTATTTTCACAACCGGGCAAATCCCCTTCAAATAAGTGAATTGCACGGCGTCTCCAAAGAAGAAGCGAGCGAGTTTTTTAACTGGTTCAAAGAAAAGAGGCAACGTCTTGTACACCGTGTACAAGAATAATCCTAAGAAAAAAAAGCAATGCCCCTACGATGTTCCTGCAGGGGCCTTGCTTTTTCTATACATTCAAATTAGGCTGCTCTTCTTGTTTCTTACCTTGGATAAAATTAAATGCCATCGTCACACCTACGATGATGATTCCAAAGATGTCCGAATTGGATTCAGGTAAAATCATCATTAGTGCTCCAGCACCCATCAGAATACGCAATACCACATTCAAGTTGGTTCTGAAATACCCTTCTACTGCCGCACTCAATGCGATGATTCCAATGATTGCCGTAACGGATATCAGCACGATTTCCATCACCGGTGGCATTGCAAACTCCCGCGCGTTAGTAGCGATATCTGTTGTATCAATCATTAGCATTGCCGGATTGTAGACAAACAGATACGGTATGATGAATCCAGCTATCGAGAGCTTCAAGGCATTGAAGCCGGTTCGCATCGGATCTCCACCAGATATCCCCGCTCCGGCAAACGCCGCAAGCGCAACAGGTGGTGTGATATTGGCAAAAATACCGAAATAGAACACGAACATATGCGCAACCAGGATCGGAATACCGAACTCCGCCAATGCAGGTGCAGCCATCGTAGCCGTAATGATATACGCCGGGATGGATGGTAAGCCCATTCCTAATACCATGGAAGCGATCATCGTGAAGAACAGAGTAAGGAACAAGGAATCCGCCCCAAGGCTTGTAATGGATGACGTCATCACGTTACCGAAACTTGTCAAACTTACCACTCCAATGATGATACCCACCACTGCACAGGCCACCATAACGGCAAGGGACTGTCTTGCACCATTTTCAAGCGCCCCAAGAATATCCTTGAAAGACATTCTAGTATTCTTTCTGAAGGCTGCCACTACCACCGTCGAAATGATGGTGTAGAATGCTGCATGAGCAATCGGGAGGTTTTGATAAAGTAATACAATCAGAAAAACGATAGGCAGCAATAGATGTCCGCGCTCTTTCATGATCTCTTTTACTTTCGGCAGGTCCGCTTTCGGTATGCCTTTCAGGTTATCCTTGCCGGCACGGAAATGGACCTGCATAATAACGCCAAGGAAATAAAGAACTGCCGGAATCAACGCGGCAAGTGCGATGGTACCATAAGCAATACCAGTTGTTTCCGCCATGATGAAGGCACTTGCACCCATGATTGGCGGAAGTATTTGTCCACCAACAGAGGCACTTGCCTCGACTGCACCGGAAAAGTTACGGGAATAGCCTATTTTCTTCATCAATGGAATGGTGAAAGCTCCGGTACCAACCACATTTGCTACAGCTGCACCATTGATACTTCCCATAAATCCACTCGAGATGACCGCTACTTTCGCAGGTCCCCCCTGCTTGTGACCTGCAAGTGCCAAGGCAAGGTCGTTGAAGAACTGCCCCATGCCGGAACGTGCCAAGAAGGCTCCGAACAAGATGAACAGGAAGATAAAGTTAACCGACGCACCAATGGCTGTGGAATACAGTCCTTCTGTTTTCAAAAATAATTGACCAAATATATCTCCAAGATCATAAGGACGTGTTGCCATCTTAAGTGGCATCCAGTTCATATGACTGACAAAAGGATATGCCAGGAAAATAAGAGCAATGATCGGTAAAATGATGCCTGTTACACGCCTAGCCGCTTCAAGGACCAGTAGGACGGTCATCACGGCCACAAGGATATCAAGCGTATTAGGAATACCACCTCGGGAGGTTACAATTTGTGTGTATTCCACAATCAAGTATCCTGCAGACCCAAGTGCAAGGAAGAATAGGATCCAGTCGTACCATGCTACCCTTTTTCGATCCTGTGTTTTCGTAACGGGATACAAAACGAAGATCAAGGCGATCCCGACTGCCACATGGATGGCTCTCTGTTGTAGGGCAGGTATAGGATTAAACGTGATATATAAATGAAATAAGGAATAGAGGATTGCGATGGCTGAAACCAATAGGACTATTTTCTTGTTTGCAAACTTACGGACCTTCGACTCTGCATCATACTTTTCAAGAACCTCTGCCTTCTTTTCTTCCGAAATCATATCGGTATCCTTTAAAGGATCGTTTATTTTCTTTTTATCCGTCATTGTATCTCACCTCTTAGAAACTCCCACAACGGTAGTTTTTTTATTTCAATCAAAACATTTCCGTAATCTTCCACCATCTCATATAGACGGTACTCTTTCGAATTCGTGGTAAGCGTTGTTTCCACGTTTGCTGACACGATCAGATCGATCGCTTCCACTTCCCTGTCTATCTTCATATGGACAAAGCCATCATTGGATGGAATGATTTCTCCGTCTGAAGGAGTGCCTGCACCGAAGGTCTTAAATTTCGTTTTCACCAGATAAAGACGGTTCCCTTTTTTCTCATAGGTTTCCATCCAAGCTTCCTTTTCGACGGAATGGATCCAAGTAACTTCAAACGAGTCATCCTTCAATGAAAAGCCGCCACCTTCATAGGAAACGTATAAGACTGGAATCTTCACAAAAAGGAAAAGAAGGAGCACGATTAAAATTGTGCTCCCAAAAATGAAAATCTTATTGTTCATCGAAGAACTTCTGTGCTCCTGGATGAATTGGTGCAACCGTGCCCTCTTGTGCTTTCTCCAAGGAAATTTCCGTGGCAGCCTGGTGAGCATTTCCTAATGTATCCAAGCTATCAAAGAACGTTTTCGTCAATTCATACACATCATCTTCGCTTAAATCACTGTTTACCACCAAGGCGTTCATAATTGCCGCAGTTGGTACCGCTTCTTCGTTATCATACGTACCTGCCGGAATATCCAGCGCGACAAAATAAGGTTGATCTTGTGCAATCTCTTCAATCTTGGCAGGGTCCACCGTTACAAGCTTGAGATCGACTGTTTTAGCAAGCTCCAATACGGATGCATTTGGTAGTCCGCTTGTCAAAAACGCTGCGTCGATGGCTCCTGACTTCAGTCCATCAGCCGCTTCAGCGTACCCCAAATAATCTACTGAAATGTCATCATAAGAGATGTCGTGACCTGCAAGAAGATTTCTCGCATTCACTTCCACCCCCGAGTTCTGGTCCCCAACTGCCACACGTTTTCCAACCAGGTCCTCAACCGTTTCAATGCCTGAACCTTCAGTAGTTACAATCTGTACAAAGTTCGGATAAAGCGTTGCAACTTGTGCCACATTCTCCACTTTTTCTGAGAAGTTACCAGTCCCCTCGACCGCTTCTGTCAATACATCACTCATGACAAAGGCCATTTCGATCTTGCCTTCTTTGATTAGGTTGATATTTTCTACAGAAGCACCTGTCGCCTGTGACTTGGAGTTTACTCCATATTCATCGGAATAAATATTTGCTAGGGAAGAACCAATAATATTATACGGACCTGAAGATCCACCGGTAGCGATTGTTACCAATCTAGTATCCAATCCTTCTCCGTCCCCATTACTTGTCCCTTCACCTCCGCCACATGCCACAAGCATAGAGCTAATGGCTAAAGCGCTTACAATCGTCGTGCCTAATTTCTTGAATTTTTTCATGATTAACCCTCCCCTTCGTAGTTAAAAATCGTACAAAAAAAGCGTTCGGAAATATTTTACCAGAATAATAGTTTCACTTCAAATAATATTCTGTATTTTTCGAAATCTGTTGATAAAATAAAGAGTGCCTGCCTTGAATGTTTTAAATGCTAGACACTCTTCCACATTTATATATTATTCAAATTCGCAACTGCTTCTTCTATTTTATTTGTGTCTAGGAAGACTGTTTGACTTTTCACCCTCTCTCCTCCCTCCTGCTACCGCAGCTGAATATTGGAGGAAATCTGCCGATCCTTCTCCACCATTTGTTGGACAGATTGACGGGTCATCTCTTCATTATGTAGAAGCAACGCCTTATAGTTTTCGGTAAGTTGCTCAAGTGTTCGGTTTATTTCATTTAGTCTGTTGACTACATCTAAACGGTTACCACTGCCTATTGTGGTGGGAAAAGAGGAAGTAAGAGCTTCTGATGAGGATTTGATTTGCGTAAGGACCTGCTCTATATCACTTTGCTTAATTTTAATTTCGGTACTCATGTGGACACCTCCAATGATCTTAATTGAATCGCTTGGCTGCTTGTTCTTCTGCCAGTTGCAATTCTAATGAAGCAATTGTTTGCTTTATGGAACTTATTTCACGATGAAGCTGCTGGATTTTAATCTCTATGCCTGAGAAGATGGCACTGAATTGGCTCTGTTCCATATCATTAAAATAATGAAGCATCCCATTTGTTCGGATATCTTCAAATCGGTTTGCAAGAGTCCCTTGCCATGTAAAGGAGGAAAGATCAGGCCTTGTTACAGAAGCTCTGAAGCTGGCAAACTCTTGCTGTTTGCCCCTCAGCTGACTTTGACAGCTTTGAAGTCGCTGCAGATGCAACTGCTTTTCTCTGAGCAAAGCATTATAATATGCGATAGACAATATTATCACCTCATAAGGAATCTATTGGTTTTATTTTGGATTGGGTATGTACACGGGTGGTATAGATCAATTTCTCAATACCTTCTACTATAACATGGAAGAAAAATGCCAAAATGATGAAAACTATTTATTTTTGGTTGTATTTAAATGGGTAATTTATACTATTTTGTGAGAATTGGGTTGGATTGTGCTGATTTTGTGCGGAGTAAGTCGAATTACACCCAACCGGACGAAAAGTACTACTACTTTAATAGCACATTTTTTGGAAAATGAAACCTGAAATTAATTGTTGCATTGGAGGTGGGGGGCAGGCGAGTAATGTGGTAGTTTATGGTGGTTCAGAGGATGGAGTGGTTCTATTAGGGGGTTTTTTGGGTGCGTCGGGCGGTTAGAGACCCGCCCACTCAATAATACGCAGCCCCCCTTCAATAGCCCTTCCCAACATCCACCTTATTCCGCAATTCCCGCCCATCCTTAAGCAATGCCAACGTCTCCAAAAAACATTCTACCGCTTCTTCAGGCGTGGTAATGGCGGAGATGTGTGGGGTGATGTTCACTTTCGGATGAGCCCATAACGGACTGTCTGCCGGCAATGGTTCCTCTTCTAATACATCCAGAACGGCAGCCTTCAGCTTTCCTGAATGTAATGCTACTAACAAAGCTTCAGAGTCAATGGTTCTCCCCCTTCCAACGTTAATCAAAACTGCTTGATTTACCCATTCAAAAAAACTATGACTAAACAGATTCGTAGTCTCTTCCGTCAATGGTAATGTGTTTATTACATAATCCATTTTCCCGAGAATGCTCTCTTCCACATCCTCCAAAGGCATAACCATGCGAAAGTTCTCCTTATCCGCTCCACTACGGGAAACACCGTACACTTCCACTCCGAAGAAAGTAAGGATCCTGGCTACCTCCTGACCGATTTCCCCTGTTCCATAAATGATTACCTTCACCTCATGGAGAGGACGTGGAGAATGGACTGTCCATTCTTTTTCCCCCTGTTGCCGCTGAAATTTATCGTGGTGTTGAAGATCTTTTAAGATATGACTTAGCGTGTACTCCCCTATTTTCTGACCAAACGATGTAACAGTTCTTGTCAAAAGAACATTTTCGGGCCAACTCCCTAGTGCCATATAACGATCCACCCCAGCTCCTAAAGAGTGTATCCACTTGATATTGCCAAATTGGAATTCCTCTGTCGGCTGAAATGCTACAAAACCATCGGCCCAATCCATGTCCTCCCCTGTTACCTGACTCTCAGCAATAAAGCGGAGATTCAATCCTTTCAATGCATCTTTTGCTGTCAGCATAGTCTTCAACTCGTTGACTAATCTACCTGTAAAAAGGATATTCGTTATTTTCATGACAAAATCTCCCCTACTCATTAGGCTAATAATATCTTTATCTTATCATGTTAAAGTAGTAGTGTAATAGGACACACAATCTTCTAGAGTAAGTGAATAGAACAGAAAATCACCTAAATATTGGGTTCATATTTGATAAATCACTGTAATAACTGTAAAATAGGAGATGTAAATTTAATACTAGGGGGAGTTTGATGAAGAAGAATAGTTTTGTAGTCTTATCTATGGTTCTGGTACTATCTTTATTCTTGGCTGCATGTGGCGGGGATAATGGATCTAATGGTGAAGGTAGTTCAGAAGATCCGAAATTAATGAGTATGTTGACAGGTGGAACTAGTGGTACATATTATCCACTTGGTGGAGCTATGGCTAAGATTATTACAGACGAAACAGGAATTCAAACAGATGCGGTTTCATCCAACGCTTCTGCAGATAATGTAATCGCTCTATCCGAAGGAAATGCTGAGCTGGCTTTTGTTCAAACAGACGTTATTGCTAATGCGATTGAAGGTACGAATGCATTTGAAGGCAAAGCTGTTGATAACGTAATGGCAATCGGTTCTTTATATCCTGAAACGATTCAAATTGTAACTCTTGCAAAATCTGGAATTTCCAGTGTTGAAGATTTAAAAGGAAAAAAAGTTTCTGTAGGTGCACCTGGTTCAGGTACTTACATCAATGCTGAGCAAATTCTTGAAGTTCACGGTATGACAATGGACGATATCGATGCGCAAAACCTTGACTTCGGTGAATCCACTGGTGGTATCCAAGATGGCAACATCGATGCGGCATTCATCACTTCCGGAACTCCAACAGGTGCGGTTGATGGATTATCTGCTACTAACCCTGTAAGCATCGTTTCTATTGAACAGGATAAGGTTGATGAGCTAATAGAGAAATATCCATACTATGCTGCAGACACAATTCCTTCTGGAACTTATGGTATGGACAACGAAGTTAATACAGTTGCAGTTCTTGCAATGCTTGCGGTGTCAAAAGACCTTTCTGAGGATCTAGTTTATAACATTACAAAAGCTATCTATGAAAACACGGATGGCATTTCCCATGCTAAGGGTGAATTCATTACACTTGAAACGGCAACAGACGGAATCGGTATTGATTTCCACCCTGGTGCTGAGAAGTACTTTAAAGAAGAAGGTTTACTAGATTAATTTTTTGATATGAGGAATAGGCAGGCCGACACTTAATATTCATTTTGCTGTCGGTCCTTCTTTTTTATTTTTTTTGGCTCTGTAAAGACTTGTTTGAGTGCAACAGTACCTTTTTATTAGGTGGGTTACTATGAAGAAGAAAGTTTTAGCTATTATTATATCCTCTACTATTTTAATACTCTTAATGGGCCTTTTCTTGGTCCCTTTCCGAACCGCGCTAGTTTTCCATGTGCAAAACACCGAACAAATACAAGCATTCCTCCCCATTGATGAAGAGGAACCATTTCAAATCATCTTTACACACTCTATCCATTTAACCGATGTGGTGGAAAAATATAAGGTGAGAGATGACCACCAAATCGTTCAAACAGAAATCACTTACGAAGAATTCGGGATTGGCATGCCATCTAATGCGGAAGAGGGAGAAGAATTTGTATATGAAGATGGAAAGTATCATATCAGAGAATTAAACAATGTTTTCTCCTCCATGAATGTCCGAAATGGAAAAACCGTTTCCAAGAATCGCCTTGCCTGGGGTGAAAATGGAGAAAAGATGGTGTGGTTCAACGAATACTTTACTCCAGGAGACTGGTATAATGTAAGAGTAGAAAAATTGACATTATGGCAGTATATGAAAGGAATGAAAATAAATGAGTGATAGAAACGATCAAAAGGAATTGACGGCGGAAGAACAAGAAAAGCTGCTTGAGAAATACGATCCGGACGCAAAAACACGGACCCTTTCCGGCTACGCAGCTAAAGTGATCTTCTTTCTATTGATTGCCTTTTCCCTGTTTCAATTATACACAGGAATATTCGGTCAGCTTACAGCATACCTGCAACGTACCGTTCACTTAGGTTTTGCCCTGACTCTCATATTCTTGTTATATCCTGCTAGAAAAGGTGGAAATAAAACCAAGATTGCTTGGTATGACTACATATTAGTAGGATTGACGATTGTCGTTTGCGGCTATTGGCCTGTTTACTATGATACGTTGGTTCAGCAGATTGGTAGTATCACTTCCGCCCAAGCGGTCATTGGCGGGTTGGCCATCCTTTTAGTAATTGAAGCAACGAGGCGTGCAATCGGTCTTCCGATTACCATTATCGCCGTTGTGTTCATGATCTACGCGTTGTTTGGCCCTTATATGCCGGGTTGGCTGATCCATAGAGGACTCAGTTTAACTCAATTGATTCAATCTATGTTCTTTACGACAGATGGAATTTTGGGTACACCGTTACAGGTATCATCCACGTATATTTTCTTATTCTTATTATTTGGTGCATTCCTGGTTCAGACCGGGGTAGGGAACTACTTCAATGATTTGGCTATCTCCTTTGCCGGAAGACGTACAGGGGGACCTGCGAAAGTTGCGATCTTCTCCAGTGCCTTACAAGGTACCATTTCTGGTAGTTCGGTTGCCAACACAGTTACCACCGGTTCTTATACCATTCCGTTAATGAAACGACTTGGATATCACCGGAACTTCGCCGGAGCCGTAGAAGCAGCCTCGTCGACTGGAGGACAGATCATGCCTCCAATCATGGGAGCAGCCGCCTTCCTGATGATTGAGTTTGCCGGGGTCCCTTATTGGGACATTGCCAAAGCGGCGACCATCCCTGCCATTCTCTACTTCTCCGGTATCTGGATCATGACCCACCTTGAAGCAAAGAAACAAGGATTACTCGGATTACCAAAAGAAGAAATACCGAAAAAGATGGAAGTATTGAAAAAGATTCATTTACTATTACCAATTCTGGTTATTGTCGTTCTTTTATTCCAAGGGTACAGTATAGAAAGAACTGCTTTACTAGGTATTTTAAGTACGATTATCGTTAGTTTGTTTAGGAAAGATACCCGAATCACCCCAACCAAATTTATGCTGGCACTGACAAATGGTGCACGCACCGCTCTTGGAGTGGCTGCAGCAACAGCATGTGCAGGTATTATCGTTGGTGTTGTTACAAAGACAGGTCTTGGACTTAAGCTTGGAAACAGCCTTGTAAGTATCGCAGCTTCCATTACGTCCACACCTACTTTACTATTATTACTTACTCTATTCTTTACGATGATTGCATCTATCATCTTAGGAATGGGTTCACCGACGACTGCGAACTATATCATTACGTCTACGATTGCATTACCGGCAATTTTAGCGCTAAATGATCAATTGGAGGTTGCTATTCCGGTTCTCGCTGCGCACATGTTCGTGTTCTATTTCGGAATTGTCGCTGACATCACTCCACCGGTTGCCCTGGCCGCATTTGCTGCTACAGGGATATCAAAAGGAGAACCGATACGTACTGGAATAAATGCTTCCAAGCTTGCAATAGCGGCGTTCATTATTCCGTATATGTTTGTCTTCCAGCCACAGCTATTGATGATTGATACGACCATTCCAGAGGTTTCCTGGATTCTGGTAACCTCCATCATTGGAATGATCTCCATTGGTGCAGGGCTTATCGGGTTCTGGTATAGAAAGCTTCACTGGATCGAACGTATTCTTACGGTTTCTATCGGTTTATTATTGATCTATCCTGAATCGAACACTGATATCTTCGGGTTCATCGCGTTTGGTATCATGCTTGCGCTACAGTTTTTCTGGAAGCGCGGGAACACCGAAAAAGGCGTGAAGAATGCTGTAGGTGAAACGAATTAAACAAAAAAATCCTGACTCCATTTATTTGGAGATCAGGCTTTTTTAGTTTATTCATTAACTACAACGAGGTTTTATGTACTCTTAATCAGATTCCTTTTGAATCTGCCAATCACTTCTTCGCTTTCTACGCTTATTCCCGATAAGTGGTTGACCCGTTGATTGATTTCTTTCAACTCTTTTTCAAAGGGGTGTCCTTCTTGGGCAAGGTCATGCGCTTTCCTTGCCAGGCTTCCCAATATGGTTTTGTCTCTCTCTTCCATTGCAATTAACGGAATCCGGGAAACATAGCCGGATGTAATCATATTCGATCGTATGAGGACACCTCTTACCATATAGGTGACAAGGTCGGAATTAAGGTATGCCAATAGCCACCAAGCATCATCTTCATCACAAATAATATTGGCATTTACACCATATGTCGCATTCTTAGGCAACCTAGCAGCCGCAAATTCAACCCCCATCGAAGAACAGGTAATTCCGGATTGAAACAGTAATGGCTTGTTTCTCACGATAAAATTCTTGATCTCTTTATCAAAAGTCAGAAATTCCTTATGTAAATAGAGATGGTTTTCGGTATAGAATCTTTTTCTTCCAGGGTTTTTATAGAACGGGACTGTGTAGGGTCCGGTCTTTTCCTTGGATAGATAGAGCTCGTCTCTGCCTGTGGAAATGCCAGTCACACACTTATATTCGTCTGCAATCCGTGCTCCCGCGAACAAACCTTTAATATCAGGCGGGCAACCAATAACGAATTCCATATTGTCTACAGGGTTGGCCATTAATAGTTCATCCAACGAGATGCCGGCATGTTGTTCTATTCGTATCATTTCCAACTGTTTATCCAGCTGTTTTTCAAATATAGTTCTAGATAAAGGTCGATTGTTCGTGACCACTTCTCGTTGAAATTTCTTCCCTTTTTGAAGGATAACGATACTTGTCCTAACATCTGCAGCCTGGTTATGGAACAAATCGTTGGAGCACATGGTGATTTCATGGATTGCACAGGTTTCCACTATCTTTCTTCTCAACTTTTCATGGCCTTTTGCCGTGAAAAAGGAGTCGGCTGTTATAAGCCCTATCAAAGCCCCCTCTTTTGCCATATCAATGAGCGCAGAGATGAACATACTGTACATATTCAATACTCCCACATCAGAAAACTGTTTCATCAGGGTAGTTTTATTCTTACTGATAAAATCGACTTCATGGCAGTTATACGGAGGGTTCGCAATGTAATAGTCATAATCCTGCTCCTGCAGGTTTGCCTTATCCCGCTGGATTTTTTCATGGAACCGGACAAAATCCTGTAGGTGGAAGCTGCAACAGTATTCCGATTTATAGGATTCGATATCCATGCCGTCCACCTGAAGTTGCCGATGAAAAAACGCTTCCAGCAACTCTTCCTTTCCACAGCAGGGGTCAAGAACCTTTTCTCCATTGGGGTTAATCATCAACAGCCTTTTACTAAGGTACTTGGCCACAAAATCAGGCGTGGAGTAATAGCCGATTTCTCTCACATTTCTATTCTCTTTTTCAATCCATTTATTATGTCTTCCCACTATCGACCCTCCCACTGTTGCCTCTCTCTAATTATAGTTCACTAGCTTCACTTGTTCATTATACAGAAAGTTCTTTTATTCAGTCAGAGGCAAAAAAATAGCAGAAGACCAGGTCCTCTGCTATTTAGGGTTAACGGGAGTGGATTCCCCTAATGCTTTAAAAATAAGGCTGTTTTCGTAAACTTTGTTGTTTTTTCGTATTTATAAACCAACCGTTATATTCCTTACTGTCGTGCTCTTTTCTCTGGTATCGAGAGTAAACTACATGCCTATTTTAGAGTAGGTAAGTCGTAAAAAGTCCAATAACCGACTTTTTACTAGTGAATAGCAACAATCTTTGAGAAAAGAGCCAAAAATAAAGTTTGTGATAGGTCATGTCACTTTTTCAAGAACACGGAAAAACTTGGCTCTTTTCAAATAGAACGCCTGTGCCTCTTCTACAGACACTTCCCGGAACCGGATAGTGGAGCCAGGCTGGGCTTGTGCCAGCAGTGGGATATCATAGGAAATGACAGTGGCAATCCTTGTATATCCGCCCGTTGTTTGCCGGTCGGCCATTAGTAGTATTGGGCTTCCATCTGCAGGCACTTGAATCCCACCAAGAGGGATAGCTTCTGAAATGATATCTGCAGATGTTTTATGTTCTATTTTAGGTCCTTTCAGTCGATAGCCCATCCGATCTGATTGTGGGGTCACTTCAAAAGTGGAGGTCAAAAATGTTTCCACAGATGATTCATGAAAAACATGATGATGAGGTCCCAGGCAAACTCTGATTTCCATCTCTTTTTTATAGGAAGGGATTTCATCAGGATGGATGGATCGTCCAGCTCTCACTCTATCGTGAACTTCTCCGTACAAGATATCATCCTTTTCAAGCCCGCGGCCATCCAACCCGCCAATTTGCGCTTTCAAATAGGTCGATTTACTTCCCATTACTATCGGCACATCGAAACCTCCTGCTACACAGATGTAGGCACGTGCTCCTTCCAACGGCTGGCCGAACTCGATGAACTCTCCTTTTTTTACCGAAAAACTCTTCCACATTGGTGCTCGTTTGCCATTGACCTTCGGGGATAGATTTCCCCCGCATATGGCGATGACCACGTCTTCCAACGCCTTCAATTCGGGCCCCATGATGGTCACTTCAAGTCCCGCTTCCCCTTTATTGTTTCCGACCAATAAATTCCCTATTTGAAGGGCATAATCATCCATCGCACCAGAAACAACCACCCCGAACTCCTGAAAGCCTGTCCGGCCCAAATCCTGCAAGGTTGTCAACAATCCGGGTTTAATTACTTGAAACAAAGGTTTAGTCATGGATATTCACCGCCCCAAAGGCTTGAATTCCCACTTTTTCTTCCTCCAGTTTCTCTCGTAGCTTCCGTACGAATTCCAACGCTTCCGGCTCATCTCCGTGCACACAGATTGTATCCGCCTGAATGGATATATCGTGTCCTTCTACATCAGTCACTTTTCCTTCCTTCACCATTCTCAGAACCCGCTCAACAGCAAGATCTGCATCGTGTATCATGGCATTGGCCTGTGACCTTGGAGTAAGCGTTCCATCAGGTTGATAAGTTCTGTCGGCAAACACTTCATGCGCCACTCTTAACCCTACTTTCTCCCCTGCCCGGACCAGTTCACTTCCTGCCAAGCCGTATAGTATTAGATTCGGGTTAACCGCATGGACTGCTTCAGCGATGGCTAAAGCTACGGTTTCATTTTTGGATGCCATATTATACAGGGCACCGTGTGGTTTAACATGACGGACCAGTGTACCAAATACGGTAACAGCAGCCTGTATTGCCCCCACTTGATATACTACGAGATTGAAGATTTCCTCCCGGCTCATGGACATATCACGGCGACCGAATCCAGCCAGGTCAGGAAATCCGGGATGGGCACCTATTGAGACGCCGAGACCGGAAGCAGTCTTGACGGTTTCCATTAATACGTTGTAATCCCCAGCATGAAAACCGCAAGCAATATTCGCAGACGAAATGTACTTGAGCACTTCTTGGTCATTTCCAATCGTATAAGCACCGAAACTTTCGCCTAAATCACTGTTCAAATCAATGGTCCTCATCGTTTCCTCCCCCCTTTTTCATAGCTTTTCACCTTATATTCACCAAGGCTGATGGCCTCTTCTATTTCTTCAAATTCTTTATGATCCACTGAAACAAAACGCAGATAATGGCCTGCAGATAAAAGAATAGGATCTTCTTTGGCGGCATCATAGAGCTTAAGAGGCGTCCTCCCGATAATCTGCCAACCACCTGGAGTTTCTAAAGGATACACGCCGGTCTGTTCCCCTGCTATTCCCACAGAGCCTGCTTCAATTTTCGCCCTCGGGTTTTCACGCCTTGGGGTAGCTATCTGTTTCGGCATGCCACCTAGGTATGGAAAACCAGGTACAAAGCCCATCATGTAAATGAGATAGGCTTGACTGGAATGAATGGAGATGACCTCCTCTTCGGTCAAGCCATTGTGGCTTGCCACCTCTGACAGATCCGGCCCCGCCTCTCCTCCATACAGGACAGGTATTTCATAGACGATCGAGGTGGACCCCTCGTCTGCCCCCTGTAGAGCTTCGATTATCGTTTCAAGCTCATTGCACAAATCCTTATAGAGAATTTTATCTGGACGGTAAAAAATGGTCAGGGTTGTATAGGCTGGCACCCACTCCACTATTCCGTCCACCGGATGCTTTTTGAGATAATCTGCAAAAATCCTGATTTGTTGGTTCGTCTCTTCCGAAATGTCGGAACCAAATTGAACTTGTACTCCTGTATCTCCCAAAGGAAAAAAGTGGGTCTTCACTTTGGCTTCCCCTCCAATCATTTAAGAAAACAGCTTCGGCACTTGGTTAATGAGCGTGACTGCTGCCAAGTATGCTGTTGCGATGAAAACAACCGCTCCAAAAATCGTTAACCATAACGGATGTTTATAATCGCCTACAATCTCTTTTTTATAAGCTGCAATCAGCAACGTTCCAAGTGCCACAGGTAAAATAAGTCCGTTGAAGGCTCCCGCCAGAATCAACAATAGAACCGGCTCGCCGATGAATGCAAAAATAATAGTCGAAACAACAATGAAACCGATAATGAATTTTGAATTATTCCTGTCTATCTTCTTGGACAAAGTACGTAAAAACGAAACGGACGTGTAGGCGGCTCCAACTACGGAAGTAATCCCTGCAGCCCATAGTACAAGACCGAACATTTTATATCCGACCATACCCGCTGCCTCCATGAACACGGATGCGGGTGGATTGTTTGGATCCAATGTAAAGCCGGTCGCGACTACACCAAGCACGGCAAGGAATAAGAAGATCCGCATAATCGATGCTATTACAATTCCAGTTACAGAACTTTTTGTCACCTGGTGAAGGTTTTCCTTCCCGCTAATTCCTGCATCTAATAGTCTGTGTCCTCCAGCGAAAGTGATATAGCCTCCAACCGTCCCGCCAACCAAGGTAATGATTGCAAACACATCAATCGTTTCCGGAGCAAATGTGCGGAAAACAGCCTCCCCTACAGGCGGGTTACTTTTGAAAGCCACGAAGAGCGTGAGCAATACCATCATCAACCCTAAGATTCGTGCAATCTTGTCCATCGTGACTCCCGCTTCTTTAGAGAGGAAAATCCCGACGGCAATAACAGCAGTAATGACTGCCCCAATTCGGACATCAATACCAAATAGCACGTTCATTCCAAGACCCGCGCCACCGATGTTACCGACATTAAATGCAAGGCCGCCCAAGGCCACAGCGAAAGCCAAGAAATAACCTAGGCCCGGTAAAACCATATTGGCAATATCCTGACCCCTTTTCTTGGAAACCGCAATAATCCTCCAAACATTTATCTGTACCCCGATATCGAGGATAATGGACATTAAAATAACAAAACCGAAGCTCGCAAGAAGTTGTTCCGTGAATACAGCCGTCTGTGTCAAAAATCCAGGTCCGATAGCAGATGCCCCCATCAAGAAAGCTGCACCGAGCAGGACACTCCAATTACTTTTAGTGGGCTTATGTAAATCATTGTATGTGTTCTTCTGTTTTGACGACATGGTGGGACCCCCAATTTTTGTTGTGATTTTATAAAATGCACACTATTATTCCAATATATTAACACTAACATAAAAGTGGAAGCTATTAAAATTCAAACCAAAAAACCACTCCGAGGAGTGGTTTCAAATACATCTACTTTTCTATATCCTTACTTGATTTCACCAAGACAGAAGCCGTAATCCAAGAGGTGATAGGAATCACAATAGCTATACCTGTACCCGCACAAAGAATTGTAATCATCTCTGCACTAAATACTTTGGAATTAATGATTTGCCCAGCAGAATAGGAGAGCTCCTTAAACCAGATGAGCAAGGCCAAATAGCCTCCAAAAAAGGCGAAAAAGATGGTGTTGGCACTTGTGCCGAGAATATCCCTCCCGATGCTCATTCCAGACAGAAACAGCTCTCTTCGGCTGATAGTCGGGTTATGGTGATGTATTTCCCGCATGGGAGATGTGATGGAGATGGCAATATCAACAATTGCCCCGATTGTACTCATGATAATGACGGAAGCCCCTATTTTCACAAAATCAACTCCCAGGTACATGGAATACATGCCCATCTCTTCAATTTCCTCTTCACTGAACCCCTGGATCATCGAATGCTTCGTGATAAATAGAATGAAGAGCAGCATAATGATGATCGAGATGATCGTCGATATGAACGCAATGGTAGTTTTGACGTTCCATTCATTGATATAAAACAGACTAACACAGCTGATGATGATGCAGGCGATCAAGGTCAAGACAATTGGATTGGCATTGGGGTCGGTCATAAATAAAATCGTCATAAACAGCACACCAAAATTAACAAAAAGTGCAATGAAGGAACGTACCCCTTTTTTCCCACCGACCATAACCATCAAGATGAACAAAATCACTGCAAGTACAATTAATACATTCATGCCCTCGCCCTCTTCCGGTTGACAAAAAATATCGACACATACAAGCCAATGGGAATTGTAAGCACAATCCCAATTCCTCCTGCCAATGCCCTGGCAAGCTCTAAAGAGAGGTTAAGGGACAAGGTGTAACCGAAAGGGGAAGCGTTCATGAAATATAAAATAAGAATAGGAATAGAACCGCTCACATAAGCGAAGAACAAAATGTTCGTCATGGTCCCCATGATATCCTTTCCGATATCCATTCCTGATGTAACAAGTGCTTTGACCGAAATGTTCGGCTTTTTCTCATATAAGCTGAAGATGGAAGAGGACATGGTGATGGCGATATCCATGACCGCTCCGAGCGATCCCACCAATATTCCAGCCATGAACACCACCTCAGGGGGGCGGGTTAAAAACTGCATATCCTCGTACCTTAATCCGTTGCCGGCAGTCGCCCCGATAACAAAGTAGGTGATGAGCATTAATGCCAAGGTACCAAGCAAGGTCGCTATGACAGCCGCATAGGACTTTTCATTCCTTCCATTTACAAGCAGGAGAGAAATAACCGTAAATAAAATGGCACTAATCCCGCATATTAAAACCAAGCTTAAGTTGGAGGAGTTCATATAAATATTCAGAGCATACGATAATAAAACGGCGTTAACGACGAGGCTTACTATAGAATAAAACCCTTGCTTCTTCCCTACCAAAATTAAAACCAGGACAAAAAACCATGCTGTTAAAAGAAGAAACTTATCCCGCTTAACATCCTCGATCGTTCCCTTCAACATGGTATCGTCTTCTGAGGGGGACTGAATGGAAACAAAAAGCTCGTTTCCTACATGGTACTCCTGATCGTACGCGCCGGAATTCGAATACTCATTCATCAAGGAGATGCGTTCTCCTTTTTCTTTTCCATTTTGCAACTCTGCAATAATTTGCTGTCTGTACAGGACATCTTCATTATTGTACATGTCAACCAGTTCTGATTGATCCTCAAGCTTTGTTTCTATTACTTTGGCTATTGGTCGCTCATAAAAGGAATGGTTGTTCTGAACAAATAAGTAGGAGGAGAACAAGCAAGTTGCCAAAATGATGTAGAATAGAATATATTTTCGTTTACTAGTTTTGAACATGTCAACCTCATTTCCCTATCTGAACAGTATAGATATTAGAACGTGACCTCCCGTGGTTCGAAGAGTGGTTTATGGAAACCTAAACAAGTTGTCGTCCCAAGCTCATCTTCGCTTATAATATCTATAATTCACCAATCTTTCAACCAACGTAAAAAACTCCCCGCCACTTCTGTAGGTTTCATTGAGAAGACGGCCCAAACCTCCCTCTCCGAAAGTCTTCAAATGCGTCCTCTATCTCCTTATCCGTGTTCATCACAAAAGGACCTCTGGCAACAAGGGGCTCCCTAAGAGGCTTCCCGGTATAGATAAGCATTCTCGAGCGTTCCTCCGCCTTGATATGTAACACATCCGCCACACCGTCACTTGCCTGCTCGTCGAAAGAAAGCAGTCCAACTTCTGTTTTACCCAACGTCACGTCCGCTGCAAACGTCATCTTGCCTTGTAGCATGTAGACATGGCCATTGTGATTGGAAGGCAGTTCTAGGGAATAGCTTTCCCCCGCTTTTAAATAGACTTCGAACATATTGATAGGAACAAGTGAGTTCATTGGACCTGTCACCCCCTCCGCACTTCCCGAGTAAATACGCAAAAATCCGCCATCCAACTCTACGACAGGAACATCTTCCATAAGAACATTTTGATAAGAGGACTCCGTCTGTTTCAAGCTCTTCGGCAAATTAAGCCACAGTTGCAACGTATGGATGACATCCTCGTCCACGGCTTCCTCCGCATGGCGGGCACCACTTCCGGCATTCATGTACTGGACATCCCCTGCGTGCAACACAGAATGCCCACCCTGGTTGTCGGTATGCTCAAGCCTGCCATCAATTACATAGGTGATGGTCTGGAAGCCGCGGTGGGGGTGATCGGAAAAGGTTCCTCGTTTGAACCAATCGTCCGCCATCAGAATGAACGGGTCATAATCTGTCATACGTTCAGGAGGTAGCACCCACCCCTGCTGAACATGCGGGTAGCCTGGATTTTTATATTGCACCTTCCAATGGTCCCGGATTAATCGTTTAGCTGTTCCCATAATAAAACCCCTCTCTAATCTCAGTTACCTTTAGCATACAGAACTTGGAAGAGTCATCTCAAGTTTTCGGCTCGTGCCATGTTCTCCTGTGTAAAAAACATAAAACCTTCAATCCCAAGGAGGATTGAAGGTTTCACCATTAATTTTAATTGTAGGAAAGCTCTTTTTTTCCTTCACTAAGAAAGAGGGTTTCCGCCGTGGAGGCGAAAATCTCGTCGAATAGTTCCGGATTATCCACTAAAGATACACCATAGGAAGGAATCATTTCCTTGATTTTCTCTTTCCATTCAAACATATGCTCCGGGAAGCATTTTTCAAAGACTTCTAACATGACGTGAACAGCCGTGGAAGCCCCGGGAGAAGCACCGAGTAATGCGGCTATCGAGCCGTCACTAGCACTGACGACTTCTGTACCGAATTGAAGCGTCCCTTTGCCACCAGCCTCGGTGTCCTTGATAACTTGTACACGTTGACCGGCCACGACGATCTCCCAATCCTCGCTTTTCGCATTCGGAATAAACTCACGCAACTCGTCGATGCGCTTTTCATTCGATAACAGAACCTGCTGAATCAGGTACTTGGTCAAGGACATCTCTTTAAATCCTGCCGACAACATGGTCATAACATTATATGGCTTCACAGAACCTATCAGATCCAAATTGGAGCCGGTTTTCAGAAACTTCGGAGAGAAGCCTGCAAATGGTCCGAACAGTAAGCTCTTTTTATTGTTAATATACCTTGTATCAAGATGCGGCACGGACATTGGAGGAGCTCCAACTTTCGCCTTCCCATACACTTTCGCATGATGCCGCTCGACTACTTCAGGATTGTTACATGACAGGAACAAACCACTTACCGGGAATCCGCCAATATTCTTCGACTCCGGGATACCGGTTTTCTGAAGGAGAGGAAGACTGCCGCCCCCACCGCCGATAAAGACGAATTTGGCATGATGATATTCCGTTTTGCCAGTTTTGATATCACGTATTTTCAATTCCCATGATCCGTCGCTGGCACGTTTTATATCATCTACACTATGCTCGTAATGTACTTCCACATTACTCTTTTCCAAATGATCAAACAGCATCCGTGTCAAAGCACCGAAATTGACATCCGTTCCGGAATCAATTTTGGTTGCCGCAATCGGTTCCTTGGACGTCCGCCCTTCCATCATAAGAGGCATCCATTCCTGCAGCTTGTTAGGATCCTCGGAATATTCCATCCCTTTAAAAAGCGGATTCTTTGACAGCGCTTCCATCCGATTTTTCAAAAACGTGACATTCTCCCTACCTTCCACAAAACTGATGTGTGGTAAAGGCATGATAAAGTCCTGCGGATTGCTAATCAAATTGCGGTTTACAAGATAGGACCAGTACTGTCTTGAAAGCTGGAACTGTTCATTCACCTTTACCGCTTTGCTAATATCCATCGTTCCGTCCGCTTTTACGGATGTATAGTTAAGTTCGCACAGTGCTGCATGACCTGTACCTGCATTATTCCATTCGTTCGAGCTTTCTTCCCCTGCACTTGCTAGCTTTTCGAACACTTTGATTTCCCATTCAGGTACTAGTTCCTTCAATAACGACCCCAAAGTCGCGCTCATGACTCCGGCACCAATTAAGATAACGTCTGTTTTTTTCTGCATGTTGCTCATTATTACACATCCCCTAAATTTATAAAAAGGCTGTTTTCGTGTCCTTTGTTGTTTTTTCGAATTTATAAACCAACCGTTAAATTCATTGCTATCATGCTTGTAAAAAGTCAAATTGTGTACTTTTATACAAGTTGTCATCTAGAAACATACTTTGTCCATCTTAATTTATATCATATCATAATTGTATTGATATTTTTGTAGAGTTACAATCTATTTATCTGATATTATAAACTATTTTGAGCACTTAAAAAAGTGTGAAGTCCTTCCTCAAGGGAACAGAACTATAAAAATTTCACCATAAAAAAAGACAGTTCTGCCTATATACGACAGTACCGCCCCCCTACTACTAATCTCTTTCTCTTGCCAACTGAGCATCTCGGATATTTTTCTGAATGGTGATTGCCGCAAATAGGCTAAGAACGAACGACATGCCATAAAACCCTTTTTCACTTAAGATAATACTTCCCGCATTATAAAGGCCGATCGCCATCAAGGAAATGGCTACAACAACCGCAAACCAACTTAGCCCGTAATAAATCCCTGAAACTGGTATATCCTCTTCTTTATCCCTTACCGCCTTTTGCAAGGATACGGCTGCATACAGTCCGAATACCAATACAGCAAAGTAGTACCCCTTCTCATTCAATTCCATTGCGGCATTGAAGAGACCAATCAGATAAGCAGAAACACCTACCACCAAAGCGGCCCAGCTTGCCCCTTTAAACGCGGCAGTCGGTTCTCCCTCTTTTCTTTCCACCTTGATCTTCGGTTTATTCTCATCACTTTTCAATAACGGGTTTTCGTTCATATCAGCCATTTCACACTCCCCTTTGCTATTATGTATATGGTCCATTATAACAATTTTTTACAGAGTTTGGTTTGATGCTGGAAATTAATTTTTCCTATTTGTTGAAAAGTGATAACTCACCTTTGAAAATAGATTGGGCCATCTACCCCTAAAACTCTGGCAGTATCATTTGTTTTTCTCTAGTGATTAAGGTCATTTCTTCTGTTATGGGGACGGTCTTTTAAAGCGGAAATATTTAAAGTATCCACCAGGCAAAAGACGTCATACTGAGGGCAACAGGAAATAATGGGAGCAAGATAAAAAAGGGAATTGGCTCATCGATTGTGATGAGCCAATTCCCTTAAGGTATAAGGCTGTTTTCGTAAACTTTGTTGCTTTTACGCATTTATCAACCAACCGTTATAATCCTTGCTGTCGTGCTCTTTTCCTCGCTATCCTAATAGGATTCCTGCCAATTTTTGTGAAGATAAGCGCTAAAAAGTCCAATTGCCGACTTTTTACAAGCGAATAGCAACAATCTTTGAGAAAAGAGCCAAGTATTATTACACATTTTTAAAATCTATCGGTAATGGTGCGTTTTCAGCTATTAAATTTTGTTCACGCATTTCATTCCAGAAAGATGCTGGAATCACTTCTTTTAATGCTGCCTGATCCTCTGCAATTCGCTCTGGTCGAGTTGCGCCTGGAATAACAGCTGCAATAGCCGGATTGGCTAAAGAGAATTGAAGAGCGGCAGCTTTTATGCTAATCCCGTGCCGTTGTGCAAGGTTTTTTATTTTCTCAACCTTTTCATTAATTTCAGGACTTGCTTTTTGATACTCGTAGTGTGTGCCACCAGCCAAAACTCCTGAACTATATGGCCCTCCGGCGATGATATCTACACCTTGTTCAGCGGCAGCCGGCATTAATCTTTGTAATGCCCGGTCATGGTCTAGTAATGTATAGCGACCTGCTAATAAACTGACATCTGGTTTGTTTTCACCTAATTCAAGAGCAATTTCGATTGGCTCCACTTTATTAACTCCAAGCCCCCAGGATTTAATTACCCCTTCATCTCGTAATTGTGACAGTACACGAAATGCTCCCGTACGAGCACTTTCGAATTTAGCTAACCATTCATCACCATAAAAATCTTGTGCTATATCATGGACAAAAACAACGTCCAAACGATCTGTCTTTAAACGTTTCAAGCTGTCTTCAATTGAACGTAATGTTGCATCTGCACTATAATCGTTGATAACTTTATTCTTTCGGCCGAATTCAAAAAGTCCACCTTTTTCCCCTAAATCACGCTTCGATGTATCTTCTAGTTCATCGAGAACTAATCTACCCACTTTTGTACTTAGCACATATTCATCACGATTGTGTTTTGATAATACTTCACCAAGACGAAGCTCAGCAAGTCCTGCACCGTAAAATGGAGCAGTATCATAATAGCGAACCCCATTATTCCAGGCAGCTTCTACTGTTGCAAGTGCTTCCTCTTCAGGAATATCACGGAACATATTACCAAGTGGAGCTGTTCCAAAACCTAACTTATCTTTCAAAATTTCTTTCATATAATCTCCTCCCTATACAAAATGATATTTCCCGAACATTTAAGATGATAAACGACGGTGCTATTGTTCATAGGTACAAAAAAATTCAGGTCCATCGATTCGCTCTGATTCATTTACAGGACATTTACTGGCTTTTTTCTACGCCCTCTATGTTCATCTTTTCCCTCAGAGCCTCTGGAGGCCCCTATCAACAATCCAATCCCCAGCATTAAAAGGAACATTCCGGCCCAAGCAGTAGGATTCAAATTTTCCCCTAAGAGGAAAACCCCAAATAATGCCGCAGTTAACGGCTCTGCCAAAGCAAGGGTAACGGCAGTAGAGGAGGAAACATAGGTGAGGCCTTGCGCAAATAGAATATAGGCTACCCCTGTCGTCATAATCCCTAAATAAAGAGTAATGCCCCACCCGCGCACATCCGCCACCCAAGACATATCAAATACAAATAAAAATGGCGCTAAAAATACAGCACTGAGCGTAAACACAACCGCGACAATAGCCAGCGGAGAAGATTTCCCTACCAGATCTCGACTGACAATCGCATAAACAGCAAACGATAATCCTGCCCCTAAAGCCATCAATATTCCAAAAGGATCCACCACTACAGATTCCTTATTTAGAAAGAGCATGAGACAGCCCGAAATGGACAGAAAAGTCGAGCCCCACCAAATTCTACTCGGACGCCTTTTAAGAAAAATCCATTCCAGGAATCCCGATATAATCGGCGCACTACCTATCGCAACCACCGTTCCAATGGCTACACCTGTTACCGTCACGGCGGAGAAAAACAATGGTTGAAACAACGCCATGCTTAAAGCAGCTAAAACCGTTGCCTTGAGCGGCCAACTCTTTAAGCTTAACCCACCGGTCATAAAAACAAGCGCCAATAAAAAAAGACCTCCAACTGCCAAACGGGCTGCCCCAATGGCAACTGGATGTGCCGGTGCAGGAGCAAAAGTCTGCGCCGTTCCGGTGGTACCCCACAGTATAGCTGCTATTACAATAAGAAATGGAGCTATTTTTCCGTTCAAAACCTTCACCTCATTAAAACTTTTACTTATCCAAAAGCTTATGCTTCTTCTTTAACGAAGCCGGTGCCATCTTCACCATTCGCTCCAGCACAAACGTTACAATCATTATGTCATCCAAAACACCGAAAAATAAAAGATAGTCCGGAATCAAGTCAAAAGGAAAAATTAGATAAGCGAGCAGGAGCACCACTCCAACTATCTTTTTTGTCCCTGATACTTCGCCTGACCTAAAATAATCTATAAGGAAAGGAATGAACTTCCAGAATGTAAAAACAAACTTCAAACGCCTTAACACCCTCCACATGCTATTTCACCCCTTTCCGTTGTTAACCTTTATTATAGCTTTATATATTTAACTTTCCTATCTCATAAATAATTCAATATAGTTTAGTTTAACAAGCTTCATAGATAAAAGAAAAACAGCGGTAATTTACATTCCCCGCTGTTTTATGCATTAATGAAATTTTTTCTTATGGAGCCACTTTGGCCATGCCTAACCATTCCTATGGTAAGTTAATTGTACTACGCCAGAAGAAAACGTTCTTGTATGATCCAATTTTAAGTTTAATCTTTTACTTATATTAACAAACAATGGTTTTCCTTCTCCTAGAACAACAGGATGAATAGACAATCTGAATTCATCAACGAGTCGTGTCCCCTTGACCCTTCTTATATTTATTTAATATCTCTTCAGGAATATGACAATAATCATCTGGACATCTAGCTAACCTATCCTGATGTTCTTCTGCACTTCTCACATAGTTTATAAGAGGTAATACTTCAACGACTATACGGTTAGAATCTTTTCTCTTACTAATAAACGCCCTCGCCTCTTCCAAATGTTTACCTTCTACACTATACACTCCAGTTCTGTATTTCTCCCCAACATCCGCTCCTTGTTGATTCAAACTATACGGATCGATTATTTCAAAGTAATATTCCATTAATCTCGTTACAGTTACAACTTTCGGATCAAATTCTGTTTTTACACATTCCGCATAGCCATCATACTCACCCTCAAGTGTATTACTTGTTCCATTAGCTCTTCCCGCTTCTGTAAACGTTACACCAGGTAAAGTTTTTAAAAATGCTTGTACTCCCCAGAGACAACCACCTGCAAAATATATTACTTCCATTTTGTCACTCCCTTTGACCCTATATTCTTTTTAGCATTTGTAATTTTGTGGTGGAAATCATTCTATGAGGACAAACCACCTTTTATATGAGGGAGAATATTCAAAGCCTGCCTCCTCACTTATCCTCGACATCCACCATCCTGTAGACAGCATCATTTTCGTTTTACTTATCCAAAAAACTTATGCATCTTCTTTAAAGAAAACGTGGCCATCTTCACCATCCTCTTTAGCATAAATGTAACATTAACATTTTATTATAGATGTATTTATTGGGGTTTCCTATCTGCAGAGAGCACTTTTAACATTTATAAATCAACTTCTTCCTTCTAATCAAAATTTTTCCTCTTTCTAATAAATAGTTGGTATAATACGATTAGTTTGGGAATATGGGGGAGATATTTTGATTAGAAATGAAAAAATTGAAAGAATAGCTAAAGAAAGAGAAATTCTAGAAAAAACCATAAATTCACTTATTCAAGATAGGATTAGCCATATACAAATCGCTAGTCCTGAACTAATGCCGTACGGCTGGAGGAAATCAGGAAAAGGAAGAACAGTTTGGAGAATAATAGAGGAGATTATCGGTCAGAACCTTGAGATGTTCGGTAGTAATTATGGACTCGAATCCGTTATTCCTGCTGATTCAGAAGTCGGTGTTTACGACTTTGAATTTGAACTTGAAGCAGGTTTTAAATCTTTTGTTAACATAAAATCTGCTGTTCAAGGTGGACGAGTAAACAAAGACGATGTCTCAAAAGCGGATGGCTTAATTAGTTTTATTGAAAATAATCCTGAATGTAATTTATATGTTGCAACATTCTTAATCAAGTTTAATGACGATATGAAAGTTGAACTTTTAGAATGCATTGTTTGTCCAACTGCTTGGATACCAGATGTTTATGTCAACCCAAGCAATAATGGAAACCTTCAGTCTGCTAAATTTAAAAATATTGACGAAATGGTCCATAGAACTAACGAAGAATTCCTAAAAATACTAAAAAAAGAAAATAAAATTGCTAAGCTTGGTGGCAGAACAAAAATAAAAAAGTCAATTACCCAAAGAGTTGCAAATGGGGAGGATATTAGTGAAATCGCAGATTTATTAGGAGTAAGAGTAAAGGATTTGATGGAAATTTAGTATTAGTAAACCCCAAAGAAATATCTTTTGGGGTTTCTTTTTAGGTGTTCTTAATCAAATTTAAAGTGAAGGATTTGATATTTGATATTGTTTTATCAGTTATTCCAGCTATTTTATTTACTAAAGTATTTATCTCTGCTGATATCTCTTCATATGGTTCTTTCCTTTTAGCCTTCTCATATGCTTTTTTACTGAGATCTCCCAGTATAGTTTTTTCTTGTTCACTTATATTGATTAATGGAATCCGTGATACATATCCCGACGTTATCATGTTTGACCTATTTAAAATTCCTCTTACTAGATATGTCACTAATTCAGAGTTTAAATAGGCTAACAACCACCAAGCATCTTTGTCTTCACAAATAATATTAGCATTAACTCCAAATGTTGAGTTTTCAGGGAGTCTACTAGCTGTGAATTCTACTCCCATCGAAGAACAAGTAATTCCTGGCTTGTATAATAGATGTTTGTTCCTAACCATGAAATTTTTTATTTCGCTATCAAATTTCAAGAAATCTTTGTGTAAAAATAAGTTATTATCAGTGAAGAATTTATTTTTACCAGGATTTTTATAAAACGGAATAATAAAAGGGTCTACTTTTACTTTTGATAAATATAATAAATCTTTCCCTGTGGATATTCCAGTTACACAGTTGAATTTTCCCCCTAACCTTTCATTCATAAAAAGTAATTTAATATCATCGGGACATTCAATAATTAACTCATTATTGTCCTTTGGATTAGATAGAATTACATTTGATAAGTGATAGAGTTTGTTTGTTCCTGTGCTAAAACCTTCTATTTGTTTTTCCAGCTGAACTTGAAATGCCTCTTTTGAAATGGGGCGATTACTAACAAAAACATCTCCTTGATACTTTTTTCCTTTTTGTAATATTATGATACTTGTTCTTACATCTGCAGCTTGAGAATGAAATAAATCATTTGAACACATGGTAACTTCATGGATTGCACAGTTATTTAAGATTTTCTTTCTAAGGTCAGTATGTGCTTTTGAAGTAAAGAATGAATCATAAGTAATGAGCCCAATTAATGCTCCGTCTTTTGCTAGATCAATTATTGCGGAAATAAACATGCTATACATATTATGGACGCCAACATCATCAAATAGTTCTTGCAATTCTTTTTTGTTATCCTTAATATAATTCACCTCATGGCAGTTATATGGCGGATTTGCAATAATATAATCGTAGTCCAATCTACTTGTTTTTTCATTATCGTCAAAATCACATAAATTCTCAAATGTAATTTGAGCTTCATTTTCTAACACCTTGATTTCTCGATAATATTCAATAAAATTTTTCTGCCTAAAATTACACCTATAGTCCTCTTTATATTTATAGACATCGATGCCATCAACTATTTTATCTTGAGTAAAAAATTCCTCCAATAACTCTTCTTGTCCAACACAAGGGTCTAAAACCTTATTCCCATTTGGATTTATCATTAATAAGCGTTTACTAATATAACTAGAGATGAATTTCGGGGTATAGTAATAACCTAATTCTCGTTTATCTATGTTATCTTTTTCTAAAATTTTTGCGTGTCTACCCAATTCAATCTCCTCCTACTAAAATTATTTTCGTCTAACGCTTATCTATTTATATATCATCAAAATTTTAAAAGCCAAACCTGAGCTATAGTGGAGAAATAAATAAATTTATAAATATAAACCTTATACAAGACTCAACGAACACAAAAACCACTACCTTTTATATTTATTATAATTATAACACTAAGAGGAACACTCGTTCTATTATAAAAGTATTATAAAGTAATAAAGACACAGACATTCTGCATCTTTATAATTTAATCATAAGTTTAAAGCATCATCAAAGCACTATTTATGGTAATTCTATAACAAAAACCCTCTCTATTTATGATACGGTTCCCCCCGATTAATCCTAAATCCCCGATAAACCTGCTCCAACAAAATCAATTTCATCAACTGATGCGGAAATGTCATCTTGGAAAAAGACAATGTATCATTCGCCCTTTTCATTACCGCACCACTCAACCCAAGAGATCCCCCAATAACAAACGCCACTTTACTCTTCCCATACGTCGCAAGCTTGTCCATTTCCTTAGCCAACTCTTCAGAAGAACGCTGCTTGCCTTCAATCGCCAAAGCAATTACATGCGTGTCATCAGAAATTTTCCCGAGGATCCGTTCGCCTTCTTTATTTTTTACCTGTTCCATTTCGGCATCGCTGAGTTGTTCGGGTGCTTTTTCGTCCGGAAGCTCGATGATGTCTATTTTAGCGTAGGCACTTAAGCGCTTTAAATATTCGTTTATTCCTTGTTTCAGGTATTTTTCTTTCAGTTTACCAATTGTGATTATTGAGATATTCACACGTCATACCACCTTGCAAACAGTTTATCCACAGAAGTTATCCACATATCAACAATTTCTATCCACATTTAGTGGGCGAATATCAGTTCCCCACAATATATATTGCAGATTCTTTACAAAATTCACAGGTTGTTGATAACTTTTCCTCTTCCGGTAGCATCTCCAGAATCGGTGCTTCTTCGTGTTCATCTATGTACATTTCCATTGCTAATTCTATATGCTCCAAACAGCATTTCATTTTATCCACAATCCTTTCCCATCCTTCTTTAACTTCATTAGAATACCATTTATCCACATGTTATTAAACAAAAAGAGGAGAGATTTGTCCTGCTATCCCTCCCCTTTTCTCTATTCGCCTGTCGTATCTTCCGTCAGATTGACCGTTGTCGTTTTCTCTTCCTTGCCTCGATAGAACGTAACAGCCATATCATCGCCGACCTGTTTTTCATTGTAAAGATGCTTACGCAACTCAATAACATCACGCACCTGTTCACCGTCAAGATCCACGATCACATCATATTCCTGCAATCCTGCTTTAGCAGCCGGTGAGTTAGGCGCAACACCAGTAATATAGACACCAGCACTTACTTCTTTCGGAAGCTTCAAGGTCTGTTGCCAGTGGTAGCTGGACACATCTGACAAAGATCCGATACTTACACCAAAATACGGTCGTTTCACCTGTCCGTATTGCTCTAGGTCATTAATAATCGGTATGGCCGAATTGACCGGTATTGCCAAGCCGATCCCTTCTACAGCAGATTGGGCAATTTTCATGGAGTTGATGCCGATGACCTTCCCTTGAATATTGATCAGGGCGCCTCCGCTGTTTCCGGGGTTGATGGCCGCGTCTGTCTGCATGACATCTGCATGCCAGTCTGGTGTGCCATCTCTGTTTACATCAACTGGTATGCTACGGTCAGTCCCTGAAATGATCCCTTGTGTTACGGAACCTGAAAACTGCAAACCCAGTGGATTCCCGATTGCGATAACCGGTTCCCCTGTTCGGACGCTGTCTGAGTTACCGAAATCGGCAACCTTTGTCACCATTTCATCCTCCATCGAGAGGACAGCAAGGTCAGTCAGAGGATCTTCCCCAAGCACTTCTGCCGAAACCCTCGTACCATCAATCAGACTTAACTCCAGCTGTGTGGCCCCTTCGATGACGTGGTAGTTTGTCACTACATATGCTTTTCCGTTCTCTTTTTTATAGATGACTCCAGAACCTGTCCCCGCTTCGCCTTCTTCATCCGTTTCCGCTTCTGTATCGTTCCAGAAGGAGGCATTTTGCAGGTTGATGACCCCAACGACTGCTTCTGCGACGTTATCGACCGCTTCTGTGACGCCAGAGGTTACATTGACCGAGACGTTGCGGATCTCCGCCGCAGTTCCACCGGTTTCAGGTTGTTCAGGCAGCTGCTCACGTTGTTTTTCCGCCTGCTGTTCACTCACATCAGGCATAACTCGTCCTGTTAGCCCAGGGAATGCCACTACCAATAGTACAACGCCAAGTGCCAATGCCACCGCTCCAGGTAGAAAGTACTTTCCTCTGTTTCCTTTTTGCTTAGGGTGTTTGGATTGATCTTGTTTGTCGTAATATCCCATGTTGTCCTTCCTTTCTCTCACAGCTAAACCAACGTCATGTCCGCCGATTCATGTAAAAGTCCAGAAAAAAGACAAAAAGAAAGGCGCTTTAAGCCTAAGACTTTTACACGAAAGCAAGCGTGGTTGGTTTATTAGGGTCTGTGTCATACAGCTCCACTTGTTCTCCCACAATGACTCCACGTGTGGCAAGTGTTTGCTGGACAGACATCCTCGCTAAATCTTTCATGTTATTATCTTTACTTAAATGCGCCAAATAAATACGCTTCGTTTTATCACCCATGACATCCGCCATGGCTAGGGCCGCATCCTCATTGGATACATGGCCGACATCGCTTAATATTCTTCGTTTGATGCTCCATGGGTAGTGTCCCATCTGCAGCATCTGCACGTCATGGTTGCTTTCAAATACATAGGCATCGGCATTAGAAATGATGCCTTTCATCCGGTCACTGACATAGCCTGTATCGGTGATGACTACCACTTTTTTGTCTCCATTATGGAAAGAATAGAACATCGGCTCCACTGCATCATGGGAAACGCCGAATGACTGGATATCCAGACCCCCGAAGGTTTTTATCTGTTCGATTTCGAAAGTGAATTTCTGCTCGGTCGGAATCACTCCCACAAGGCCGTCCATCGCTTTCCATGTCTTTTCATTAGCATAGATCGGGAGCTTGTACTTGCGAGCAAGTACTCCTAACCCCTTGATATGATCACTATGCTCATGTGTAACTAAAATACCTGATAGATCCTCTATTTTTTTATCTATCTTCGTAAAAAGTTCTTGTATTTTTTTGCCGCTCAAACCAGCATCAATTAATATAGAATGCTCCTCTGTTGCGACATAAATAGCATTTCCTGTGCTGCCGCTTGCAAGCACACTAAAATGCAGGCTCATGTCACTTCACTCCAATGTTCGCTTGTCTTTTAGTATGATGGACCCTTCAAAGGCGTTAACAAAAAAGTCCTGTTCATCGTTAATGACGATGTGCCAAGTCGGAATCAAAACATGGGAGTTCGTATTATCCAACAATGTGTAATATCCGAGTTCCATATGTCCGACATGACTTCTTGGCCGTAGATCCCCGCTGTTATACAAATTCTCTAAAGCATTAAAAACCGAGATGACATCCTGCTCTACGTCCATTTCCTCAAGATCAGAAATATACGTCTGTACATAGGAAACTATTTCATTCAACTCATTCAGCTGGACCATAACCATACCGCTCGAGTTACTGTAAATATGCTTCCCATCATATTGCTGGTAAAAATACAATGTATTAGTGATTGGGCTAAATCCCCAAAACTTATACTGATCTGCAAAAAGAATCTGATCTTGGAAAACCGTATTCAGTCTTGTGGTCATATTAGTTTCAGGAAGCGGAATCGGTTCTTTCCATTCGGCATTAATCGTCGTTTCGTCAACACGGGTCACATCTTGATCCTTCTTCATCAAGGTATCCACATCTTCGTCAGTAAAGACGTAACTGTTTCCGCTTATATAACTTTCTTTGGAAGGTGTTTTGGGTAGATCTGCATAAGTTATTTCATCCACTTCAAACTGTTCTTCCGTCGATGCTTCAGCAAGTAGCTCCAATTGACTACGCTCTCTCTTCTCCAGTATTTGTGCACTCAAGAAGATATTAAGAACAAGGAAGGTAAGGATGAAAATGGTTTTTGTCTTTCTCCAATCCATCTTACATCCCTCCTTCCAAATTATCTTTTTCCGAGAAGGTAAGTTTGGTCCACATTGCATTGCTCTCCTGATAGACCCAGACTGGTTCAATGATAATAATTCCTTTTTGATTGGAAACGCGCTTTAATTCATATGCCACTTTGATGTCGGTCACTTTGCTTAAATCAACATTCATCTTTTCAAGCTTTCTGAGGACACTATTACCTGTTGGAAGCTGTTTCTGCACGGATCCGGGTACTATTATACCGAATTCAAAAGTCGGCCGTACATATTCACGCAGCTCGTTATTCCGCCAGGATTGTGAGATCTCTGTAACTGCATCAAAATTAAAATTGAATACCGGATAATTACCGACATGCATGCGAAATGTAACCGAATCCTCCAAGGTGCTCCTATTCCATTTGTCCAAATGATAACTTTCCACTGGTCCGGTCCATCCACTATGATCATTTATAAACTCAATGCCCTGTTCTATTACGTTGAATTCAAAAGTATTCCCATTTCCGGTGTTCCCTGGGTTTACATATTGCAGCTTGTAATCATGATTTGTTACCCGCATCAACCTGGAGTCATCCCGGTACACTTCCGCATCCATTGTCAGGTCCTTTGTCACAATACTTGGGTCGCTGAATAGTGCATCCTTGAAATCTTCAGGATTCAACTGGTCTGTGAAATAGTTGTAAGTTCGTATCTGTTCTTCTTTTCTATCCAGAGCAGGCAAAAATATATATCTGCCTTCCTCAGCTTTTAAGGAAAGGTAACGCGGATTCGTTCTGGCAGTTTGGTAAAATGCACGCTCCAAATGATTAAGTGACAAATTACCCACTCTAGCAGAATAAACTTCTTTCTCCTCGTAATTGACCAGATATATTGTTGGCTCATTGCCAAAAGAATCATCTTTAAAGTCAAATACTATTCGGTTAATAGAAAAATTAGGAATTTCACTATCAAAACTCGTCAAATATCGAAAAGTCTGCAATGGGATTTCTTCAGGAAATACCACTTCCATTTTTCCGTTTCCATGCATGAAAGTAACAAATGTTTTCTCATTGATGTTTTCCACTGGTTCGATTTCCGAAAGGCTCCATTTTTTGAACTCTTCCAGAAAACGATCTGTATCCACTTTGCCATGATGGACGTCTTCAAAGTGAAAAAGCAGATGGCTAGGCTTAACTATCTGATCAATCTCCTTCTTCTCACGGATTTCGACGTCATTGATGACCCGATCATTGTTTATAAATTCATCATCAGGCTGATATGTCCAGAGGTTCCATGTAAGAATTAAACTCAAAAGTACAAGGAAAGTTAAGATTAATGATTTTATAGTTTCATAATTCATGACCAGTCATCCTCTTGTTCTTCTTGGGAAATTGGCAGTGTGAAGTAGATGATAGTACCCTTACCTTCTTCACTGGAGGCCCAGATATCACCATCATGCGCTTGTATCATTTCTTTGGCTATGGCCAAACCTAAGCCTGTCCCTCCAAGCATTCTTGTTCTTGCTTTATCCACCCGATAGAAGCGTTCAAAGATTTTATTTATATCCGCTTTTGGTATTCCTACTCCCTGATCGCTGATACTTACCAATATTTGATTGGCCGCTTCTTCAATATTGACCGTGAAAGTGATAGTGCCACCTTCTGGAGAATATTTCATGGCGTTTGAAATGATATTATCCAAGACCTGCGTAATCTTATCTGTATCTAAAGAAACCAGTACTTCCTGGCTCGGAAGATTCCGAATAAAGGCCACCTTCTGTGATTTCGATAATTCAAAACGGTCTATAACACGGTTGAAAAACTCGACAAAATCTATCTGTTTTTTATAGAAATGATAATCCCTTGAATCCATTTTAGTGAGCTGCAATAGATCATTGACTAGACGGATCATTCTTTCTGTTTCCGTTTGTGTGACATCCAAAAATCTAGGTGCGATGTCATCATCCTTCCAGGCTCCATCCGCCAAGGCTTCCAAGTAACTTCGCATCGTGGTCAGCGGTGTTCTCAATTCATGGGATACGTTGGCCACAAACTCCCGTCTTTCCTGATCAATTTTCTCCTGTTCGGTAATATCATGCAGAACCGTTATCAAACCGTTGATAAAACCAGTCTCTTTCTGGATGATGGAATTGCTGGCACGAAGTATATATGGTTTCTTATTGGTACTGAAATCAAGTATTAACGATTGCTGTTCTGAAATCAGAAGGTCGAATGTGTGAGTCTCTTCAATTCCCAGCACTTCCACGATGGATTTGTTTATCACTGTTTCACGTGAAACGTCTAACATCCCAAGGGCTGGTTCGTTGATCAGGATGACCCTTCCCTTTCTATCCGTCGCAATGACACCGTCTGTCATATGAGATAATACAGAGCTCAGTTTTCTCCGTTCCCCTTCAGTCGTCGCCTGTGCTTCTTGCAGTTTTTTCGTCAGGTTATTGAAGGAGAGAGCCAACTGCCCAATTTCATCATTACCATATATGTTAACCTTCCTCGAAAAGTTACCTCTTGCCATTTCCAAAGCCTGTTTTCGCATATCAGACATCGGTCTCGTAATGGTTTGGGCAAGTAGAACACCAAGAATTGCAGTAAAAGCCAAGGCTATGGTCGTTCCTGTTGCAAATATGCCATTTATTTGCCTCATTTGTTCATAAACGTTTTCCATGGATGCTTCCAGATATATGGCACCAATGATTTCCTGGTTGTTCGATTTGACAGGGGCTGCAATCAGCCTTACCCTGTTCAATGTCCTTGGGTCAATCGCATCTTTTTCCGAGAGCTTTCCGGTTACCAACGCCCTTTTCACCAATAGTTCCGTCGTTCTTTTTCCGACGCTTGTCTGATTATATGGGTTGGAAGTGCCAAGGACTCTGCTATTGCCATTCATGATACGGATTTCAGCGATGTCTTCCATTTTCACATCTTGAAGCACTGTACGGATGTCGTCCTCAATTTTCGGAGTCGTATCATCCCGCTGTTTTTTTATTTCTTGCTCGATACTGTATGCCAAAAGATTAATTCGCTCATGAAGAGAATTGTTGAAATTATTGACGAGTTGATTTTCTAGTTTACTGACAAAATAAACCCCGATAATCTGCATAGCGATTAATATCAGTAATACATAGATCACCACAAACTTAAGATGAATGGATCGAAAAAAACCTACCTTTTTCATGTATATTATTCCTGCTCGGTTTGTCGCAGGTAATAGCCAACTCCTCTTCTTGTAACAATCCATGTCGGATGACTCGGATTATCTTCAATTTTTTCACGGAGGCGACGTACCGTCACGTCCACGGTTCGTACATCTCCAAAATAATCATAACCCCATACCGTCTGCAGGAGGTGCTCACGAGTCATAACTTGTCCAATATGTTTAGCAAGATAATGCAGCAATTCAAACTCACGGTGAGTCAGTTCAATCATATCTCCGCGTTTGGTAACCATATACGCATCAGGATGTATAATAAGGGAGCCGATTGCGATTTCCGTCGGTTCTTCCGTGTCTGCAGCTTTTTGCTGATGGCGGCGTAAGTTTGCCTTCACACGTGCAATCAATTCACGGGTACTGAACGGCTTCGTTACATAGTCATCGGCACCAAGCTCTAGGCCGAGCACCTTATCTATTTCTGAATCCTTTGCTGTAAGCATAATAATTGGCATCTCATATTTTTTACGGACTTCACGACAGACTTCCATACCATCTCTTTGCGGCAGCATGATATCCAGAAGGATTAGATCCGGACGTACTTCCTCCACTTTATTGACAGCTTCTTCACCATCATAGGCGCAATAAACATCATAGCCCTCTTTTTGAAGGTTGAATTTCAATATATCTGCAATTGGTTTCTCGTCGTCTACCACTAATATTTTCTTTTCCATCTGATCTCGCTCCTTCTCAACATCTATCTATTCATATCATTTAGTATATACGAAAGCATTATACTATTTACTTTACCATGTACAGCCGGGTAAAGCATCTATTAAGAGAACGCTCTTTAACCTTAAAATAGATTTGGCGTCAGTTTAACTCCTGTAGATTTCCGTTTCAGGTGTTAGCTGCAATCTACAGGGGGACTTTTGTATTACATACAAGCTTTTAGATGAATCTTGGAATATAAAAACCTCTAGCTAACGGCCTGGTTGCTAGAGGTTTCTTGTGAGTGTTTAGTTGCTTAAATACTGCATTGGATCTTTCAGTTTTCCATCTTGGTGCACCTCAAAGTGTAAATGGATGCCTGTAGATTGACCAGTAGTTCCCATAACACCGATCTTAGACCCGCGTGACACGGTTTCTCCCACTGAAACACTCATGGAATCAAGATGAGCATAAGTTGTTTTCATTCCGTTCTGGTGGTTGATTACAATCTTGTTCCCATATCCGCCGTCCCAGCCAGCTGATTCAACTACGCCGTTATCGGCAGCTTTGATGGTTCTATCACTTGGACGGGCGATATCTATCCCTTTATGCATTTTGCCCCAGCGGTGTCCCATCTTACTTGAAATATATCCACCAACTGCCGGCCATGCGAGAGAGCCGCTTCCACGGGAAGGGATAACCTTTGTACCCTTTACAACGATGTGTTTAACAGGTTCTTTCAGTGTTTCTTCATGCGTTACTTCTGTTTTCATCGTAATGCCGTTTTCTTTGGTGGTAATGGTACGGACATTTTTCTCTCCGTTTTCCCCTTGTTGCTTCACTTTCGTTTCTCCCTTAGGAAGTTCTTTGTCTTCCACCACTTCCTGCTCGTAAGGGACTTCTTCATTTTTGGAAACTTCTTCTTTGACTACTATTTTCAAGTATGGCTTTTTAGCCGAAACATTCAATGTTTTCCCGACCGCAAGCAATGTGCTCATCTCAATGTCAGGATTCAATTGCAATAACTCTTCTGAAGACAGATCATGCTTTTCAGCGATATCCCCTAAAGAATCTCCTGCTTGAACTTCATATTTCTTCGCTTCTTTTGTTCCCTTTTTAATCAATGTAAGTGCTTCTTTAACGGAAGCCACACTTTTTGGATCCACATTTTTAGTAGAGAATGAAACTTTTTCCGAAATGGACACGTCTAATACACGAGATTCATTTTCTTTCAATTCCGGAAGCTTCTTCTCGGAGTCTTCATCTTTTTGTTTTTGTTCCAGAGCTTTTAAATCTTTCTCGGAAACATAATCCAATTTAAGAAGCTCAATCACTTTTTCCGCTTCTTCCTCGTCTTTAAGAAGTACTACTTCCTTCCCATCAATGGATAATGCGGAAGCACTTGCTTTTACTTCTACCTGCTCGAGGACGGCATCTATCGTCTCTTCATTCTGTGCTGATGGTCGAAATACCTTTTCAGGAACAACAGACACTTGGTTATCAACGGAAAGCTCCAAGTCTTTGTATTGTTTCTGAACAGACTCTATCTTGGTATTTACAGCATTGTCCAAAGCTTCTTTATCATCCACTGCACCAACACGTTCCCCGTTCAGGTACACATGATAAATGGTTCCAAGAAGGGAGTTCTCACTTGCGTGTACGGCTACAGCACCTACTGTAATTGTAGAAGCAGCGACTGTAGTTACCATTACCCTTTTAGTGAAAGTGGATAGACGATTTTTCTGGGATGTATGTTTACTATTTTGTTTTTTGGTGTATGTACTATATATACGTTTTAATCGGTTCATCATGGTCTTTATTTCCCCCTGATTTCTTTCCCCGTTCTTCAATAAACAGATTTATTTAGATTCACTGGGTTCCTAGATTAGGACTATTGATACCCATTTAAAATTTTCGACTACTTTACCATACCATATGTCTATGAAACAATAGAATACTAGAACAAAAGATGTAATGAAACTGTATTATTCTTGTCATAATTAGGCGATTAATAGGGTTTTTCCCTTATTCAGGAATAAAATGTGGGTATTTTTTCATAGTTTCTACTTACAGTCTGGAAGTAGAGGAGAATTTATCCTTGATTGTTACAGGATAATAACAGCGGATCTGCTCATTTTCTATCGAATCCGCAAATATTTTCACGGAGACTGAGATAAACATCATATATATATTAAAAAAACAGCACGTTCATCAAAAGATGAACGTGCTGTTTTGGGATGGCTCGGGACGGAATCGAACCGCCGACACATGGATTTTCAGTCCATTGCTCTACCAACTGAGCTACCGAGCCGTATTTTTAGTTATCATTCACAATTTCAAGAACACTTCGCAACATCACCCAAATTTTAAAGTTCAAAAATTTGTGCGCTGTAGTCAAGCTTCGAAGCTTATTCGATCGTGCTCTACCAACTGAGCTACCGAGCCGTATTTTTAGTTGTGATTCTTTTAAGAGCTATAAATATGTAAAATGGCGGTCCCGACCGGGATCGAACCGGCGATCTCCTGCGTGACAGGCAGGCATGTTAACCGCTACACCACGGGACCTAAGACTAAAGAATATGGTGACCCATACGGGATTCGAACCCGTGTTACCGCCGTGAAAGGGCGGTGTCTTAACCGCTTGACCAATGGGCCTAAAATGGTGTGCCATGAAGGACTCGAACCTTCGACCCTCTGATTAAAAGTCAGATGCTCTACCGACTGAGCTAATGGCACATAATTAAAGATATTAATTGTAATTTTTAATACTACTTTGCATTAATATTAGATTCGAGGAAGCATATTCTGTCGACGCCCTCGTTTCTACTAGCTTAATCAAGAAGTGTAATCAACGAGTGCGCTGAAGTTTCGCTTCGCAGCTAATTCCAACGTGCTCTACCGACTGAGCTAATGGCACATAAGGATTGTTTGTTGTCGATAAGAATAATTTCCATACGTATCTCTGAATCTCTTTTGACGACGTTTTTAATAATAGCATACTATTTATAATCCTGGCAACAACTTTTTCGAGAAAAAATGAGGGGACGGTTCTTGCGCTTCGGAAGCGCAAGAACCGTCCCTTATTTATTTAGCATACACACTGCGTACCACGTTCGTCTGAGAGCGATCTGGCCCTACAGAGAAGATAGACAATGGAATTCCTGTAAGCTGAGATACGCGCTCGATATAGTGGCGAGCATTTTCCGGCAACTCACTTAAGTTCTTCACGCCTGTGATGTCTTCTGTCCAGCCTGGCATTTCTTCATATACCGGCTCACATTCAGCCAGCACCTTAAGGCTTGCAGGAAATGCTTCCATTACTTCACCTTTGTATTTGTATGCAACACAGATTTTCAACTTTTCAATCCCTGTTAATACATCGATGGAGTTTAGGGATAGGTCTGTCATTCCACTTACTCGGCGAGCATGTCGAACTACTACGCTGTCAAACCAGCCGACACGGCGTGGACGACCTGTAGTGGTTCCGTACTCTCTTCCCACTTCGCGAATCTGGTGGCCGATTTCGTTATCCAGTTCTGTCGGGAATGGTCCGTCCCCAACACGAGTAGTGTATGCTTTAGCAACACCTACCACGTGGTCAATTTTCGATGGACCAACTCCAGAGCCGATTGTAACACCACCAGCTACAGGATTGGAAGATGTTACGAATGGATACGTACCTTGGTCGATATCAAGCATAACCCCTTGTGCACCTTCAAAAAGTATACGGCGTCCATCGTCAAGTGCATCATTTAATACAACAGATGTATCTGTTACGTACTTCGCAAATTGTTGCCCGTACTCGTAGTACTCATCAAGAATATCTTCTAATTTGAAGCCTTCTGTTTCGTACATTCTTTCTAGCAAACGATTCTTTTCCGCTAAATTATGGGCAAGCTTTGCTTCGAAAAGTTCACGGTCAAGCAAGTCGGCAATACGGATTCCAACGCGAGCTGCTTTGTCCATGTAAGCTGGTCCGATTCCTTTTTTGGTTGTACCAATCTTGTTGGCACCTTTGCGCTCTTCTTCCACTTCATCCAACTTCAAGTGATAAGGAAGGATGACATGAGCACGGTCTGAAATGCGGAGATTATCTGTGCTCACACCGCGGTCATGTAAATATTTCAATTCTTTGATTAATGCTTTAGGATCTACAACCATTCCGTTACCAATAACACAAGTCTTGTCGTTATAAAAAATTCCAGAAGGTATTAAGTGTAATTTATATGTTTCGCCGTTAAATTTTATTGTGTGTCCTGCGTTGTTACCACCTTGGTAACGCGCAATAAGCTCTGCATTCTCAGAAAGAAAATCGGTAATTTTCCCTTTTCCTTCGTCTCCCCATTGTGTTCCTACTACGACTACTGATGCCATAGAGCGTACACCTCCACTAAATATGTAAACTTTTTTTGAATTCATTTTTCAACCAAAGTAAGTTTATCAGCTGACTATGAGAAAGTCAACCAAAACACGAACAATTATTTAATCTCAAAACCTATTTGTTCGTAATTAAGACTAATATCCTATCCCAAAACCTAATTTATCTTATATATTGCACTTAGCTGTTGATCTCCGTTCCAGGCACTTCGCTTTCCAGTGGGCGGTCCGGGAGTCTTCGCGCCTTCCACTGCGATCAACATGGTGATTGCATATTAAAGAAAAAAAGCTTTGTAAGATAAACTAAGGCACCTACATGACGTAGATGCCTTTTATTATGCCCCTGAAGGGACGGATTCATCATCAAATCGCCGCTCCAAGTTAACAAATTTATTATATTCTTTTACGAAAGCCAAGGAGACCGTTCCAACAGGACCGTTACGCTGTTTGGCCAGGATAATCTCGATGATATTCTTGTTTTCACTTTCTTTGTCGTAATAGTCATCACGATATAAGAAACCAACAATATCGGCATCTTGCTCAATACTTCCGGATTCACGAATATCAGACATCATCGGTCGCTTGTCTTGACGCTGTTCCACACCACGGGAAAGCTGGGACAAGGCGATAACAGGGACTTCGAGTTCCCTTGCCAATGCTTTTAAGGAACGAGAGATTTCAGAAACTTCCTGCTGACGGTTTTCTCCGCCTCCACGTCCACTACCTTGTATCAATTGAAGGTAATCAATCAGAATCATGCCAAGACCGCTTTCCTGTCTCAGACGGCGGCACTTGGAACGAATTTCACTGACGCGGATACCCGGGGTGTCGTCAATGTAAATTCCCGCATTGGACAGACTTCCCATCGCCATGGTCAGCTTGCTCCAATCTTCTGCCGTCAATTGGCCTGTCCTCAAGTTTTGCGCATTGATATTACCCTCAGCACAGAGCATCCTCATTACAAGCTGCTCGGCACCCATCTCCAGACTGAAAATGGCTACGTTCTCACGGGCCTTTGTTGCGACATTTTGAGCGATATTCAGCGCGAATGCCGTTTTACCAACAGAAGGACGCGCAGCAATGATAATCAAGTCGTTTCGCTGGAATCCTGCCGTCATTTTATCAAGCTCTGTAAAGCCTGTTTCAATACCGGTCACTTCCCCTTTACGGTTATGAAGCGTTTCGATATTGTCATAGGTTTTAACAAGTACATCTTTGATATTTTGAAACACACCGGAATTTTTTCGCTGTGACACTTCCAAGATCTGTTTTTCCGCTTCGTTCAATAAACCAGCAACTTCATCTTCCCGGCTGTATCCTTCTTGGGCAATATTGGTTGCGGTACGGATGAGACGGCGCAGAATGGATTTCTCTTCCACAATCTTCGCGTAATACTCAATGTTGGCTGCAGTAGGCACGGATCCTGCTATATCACTTAAATAGGAAACCCCGCCTACCTCTTCCAAGAGTTTCAGGTTTGCAAGCTCCGATGTGACAGTGACCAAATCAACCGGCTCTCCCCGATCGGAAAGGTTCAGCATGCAGTCATATATCTTTTGATGCGAAGCACGGTAAAAGTCATCAGGCATCACAAGCTCAGATGCCAATGTCAAGGAGGATGGCTCCAAGAAAATTGCCCCAATGACCGCCTGTTCCGCTTCTATATTTTGTGGTGGAATTCTATTTTCAAAAATATCACTCATCCCTGTTCCTCCTCCCCAGAAAGCAAAGCCGATTTGTTAGTCCCGACATTCATAAAGAAAACTCGGCAATAGCCGAGCATCTTCTTACTTCTGTTCTGTTACATGCACCTTCAGGGTTGCTGTAACGTCTGTGTGCAGCTTCACTGGCACATTTGTATATCCTAAAGCACGAATGGCATCGTTTAGCTCCATTTTGCGCTTATCAATCTTTATTTTATGCTTCTTTTGAAGCTCTTCTGCAACTTGTTTGGTTGTGATGGAACCGAATAGTCGGCCACCTTCACCTGCTTTGGTCTGGAACTCAAGCGTCAGCTTTTCCAACGTCGCTTTTAATTCTTTTGCGTTTTCAAGCTCCTGTTCCACTTCTTTAGCTTCTTTATTTTTTTGAGCTTCCAATGATTTAAGGTTACCATTTGAAGCCTCCATCGCCAACCCTTGTTTTAGTAGAAAATTATGGGCATAGCCGTCTGCTACGTTTTTCACTTCGCCTTTTTTACCTTTTCCTTTTACATCTTTTAAAAATATTACCCTCATTCCTTGGAACCTCCTTCTAAGTATTCGTTTATGGCTTGTTTCAGTTGTGCTTCCGCTTCATCAATCGTCGTGTTCATCTGTGTCGCTGCATTGGTGAGGTGACCGCCGCCGCCAAGGTTTTCCATCACAACCTGAACGTTTATATCACCAAGCGATCTCGCACTGATACTAACCTGTTCGCCGGTTCGATAGCCAATGACAAAGGATGTATTAATATCACTCATTGCAAGCAGAGTGTCTGCTGCCTGAGCAATCATTACCTGATCAAAGGACTCTTCTGGGTTTCCTTTTGCAATGACGATGCCTTCTTGATGCAGATATGCGCTCTCGATCAGTTTGGCACGTTTTACGAAGCGGTCCAGGTTTTCTTTTAGCAGCTTTTGTACCAGAATGGTGTCCGCACCTTGAGAACGCAAGTAAGAAGCTGCATCAAATGTACGGGAACCGGTTCGGACCGTGAAGCTTTTCGTATCTACTATTATACCAGCTAACAAGGCAGTCGCTTCAAGCATTGTGATTTTGATCCTTTTCGGCTGGTACTGTAAGAGTTCTGTAACAAGCTCTGCCGTGGAGGAAGCATAAGGCTCCATATAGACGAGCAACGGATCCTCGATGAAGTCCTCTCCACGCCTGTGATGATCAATGACCACCACATTATCGATTTTATTCAACAGCTTTTCCTCGATTACAAGGGAAGGCTTATGTGTGTCTACCACAACGAGTAGAGTATCATTGGTGGATATCTCGTGGGCATCTTCAGGTGAAATGAATTTTTCCCATAGCTCACTATGGGTTTTCAGTTCCTCCAGTAGACGATGAATGCCAGCATCCATTTCCTGCTGATTTAAAACAATATAAGCTTCCTTATGGTTTAATTCCGCCACTTTGGCAATACCAATAGCCGCTCCGAGTGCGTCCATATCCGGATAGCGATGGCCCATGATAATCACTTTATCACTTTCATGAATCAGTTCTTTCAATGCATGGGAGATGACTCGCGCTCTCACCCGGGTCCGTTTTTCCATCGGATTTGTTTTTCCTCCATAGAAGCGGACCTTCCCGTTTGTTTGTTTGATTGCCACCTGGTCTCCTCCACGCCCCAATGCAAGGTCGAGACTTGACTGGGCAAGGTGTCCAAGTTCTGGTAATGAAGGGACACCCGTACCTATACCGACACTCAGAGTCAGAGGCATACTTTGTTTGGCGGTCTGCTCACGCACCTCATCAAGGATAGAGAACTTGTTTTTTTCCAACTGGACGAGAATATGTTCATTTAACACTACAATAAAACGTTCCATGGACGTTCTTTTCAGGAATACACCGTTTTCCATAGACCATTTATTAATAATGGACGTCACTTGGCTATTAATCGCACTTTTCGTTTGATCATCCATTCCCTGTGTCACTTCATCATAGTTATCTAGGAAGATGATGCCGAGCACTGTCCGTTCATCTTCATATAATTTTTCAATATGAGTCTGTTCCGTAATATCAAAAAAGTAGATGAGCCGTTCTGCTTTTTTGATTACCACTTTGTATTTCCGATCATGTAAGGGAATGGTTTCGGTCTCGATATCCTGCTTCAGAAGTGGTATCAAGTTTTCTCCGACATCATATAACGACCTTCCGACCAATGTTTCCTCATGAAAACAAGAGGCAAGAAAGGGGTTGGTCCATTCGATTTGGTAATCGTCATTATAGAGCATTATTCCGATTGGCATTTCCATTAACGCTTCTTCCCCTACCTTTTTCAACCGGTAGGAAAGAGTGGAAATATACGTTTCCATTTCTTTTTTAGCCTTTTGTTCCACTTTGATGTAAAGATATACAACCAAGCCTAGGAGCAGAAAGCTGACTATCCCTATTTGCCATTGGAAAAACACGATTATCCCAAGTTGAATCATTGCTATTACAAAAAGTAAATAAACGGGATAACGCAAATTCAGTTTTTCAAAATAATTAGGCATGTATGTTCAGCTCCTAATTAATAGTTTAGCTAATTATTTTCCTATTTTTTACCCTGTATTCTATCTCTTAATTGAAAGCCGATGTCTACTATTCCTATCATTCTTATTATATAGACCAAAGGTGGGATTAGGAAGGATAAAATTAGAATCGTAATCGGTACGACCTTTGAAATCTTTTTCACATGACAAAAGAAAAAGATGAAGGATAATCCCTGAATGGTCATCAGAAGCATCAGGATGAACGAAAGGTTAAGGACCGCCGTGAATAAGGTTGATCCCTCTTCCGGCTGCATAAGGGACAATACCAGAACAATCAAGTAGTACCATAGCAGGCTTTTAGGAAGCATCAATTCCCTGAATGGGGGAAAAGAACTTACTTGCATCTTCAATCTCTTCAGGATAAAGACGGTGAAGAGTTGCGAGAAAAAGGCATGAACAAAGGATGTCAGGACAAACCAAGTCGGTAATAGATAGGTGGAATATCCGAGATACTCCTCCATCTTTTCCAGACCTTCTTTTGCATTCTCCTGACCAAGAGAGGTGGCGATGGACTCTGATGCCTGCATCGACTCTCTGATCATCCCTTGGAGTACTTCCATGAAATCAATGTTGAATAGAACGATTGCGACAATATATGCCAATATATAATTGATTAAATATACACCTGTTGCAGCTCCCAAAATGGCATAGCGGTTGGCTTTATTTCCGATAAGGTGGCCCATCACCACACCAACCGTACTTGCTGGAATACTCAACACCAGTGCCAATGGCGATCCGAGAAGAACGCTTAACAGACCGGCAATTACGATAAGCCATATCCCTGATTTCCAGCCGTTTCTAGCTGTGAAAACGACAAATGGGACAACCATGGCTAGTATGGTAATCATGCCTAAAAAGGGAACATAGAGCGTTATGAGGAGCAGCAGGGCATAGATGCCAAGGAGTGTGGCTCCTTCTGTAATATGTTTCGTTTCCTTCACTGTATAAACCTCCAAGAACACTTAGTTACACAATATGTATAGTTTATCCTTAAGATTCTATAACAATCAAATGTTATGTATGTTATGAAAATGTCATCCCAAAAGAGTTTGAAGGATTCGTTTAACTCCCTGTTGATTTTCGTTCCAGGTGTTCGCTTTCCGCGGGAGCCTCCTCACTTCGTTGTGGGGTCTCATGTCTACCGTTTCCTCCCGCTGGAGTCTCTCACCTTGCACTTCAATCTACAGGGGAAATTCGTTCTCCAGCTTGGGATTATTTAACCTGACAATCATTTTCATTAGCCTAGCAAAAAGGAAGGCAGTAAGATATTCTCTCACTGCCTTCCTTTTATTTTTCAGCTGGTTATTACTCACCAGATACATATGGTAGTAATGCCATTTGACGAGCGCGTTTGATCGCAATCGTTAATTTACGTTGGTATTTAGCGCTAGTTCCTGTAACACGACGAGGTAAAATTTTACCACGCTCAGAAACGAACTTTTTTAGTACATCGATTTCTTTGTAGTCGATGTGAGTGATACCGTTAGCTGTGAAATAACAAACTTTACGACGTTTGTTACGTCCACCTCTGCGTCCTCCTGCCATTTTATTCACCTCATTCTTTTTTAGATTTTTTGGCTTATACAGCCTTTTTTATAAAACGATTCCTTCTAAAATTAGAACGGTAAATCGTCATCGGATATATCAATTGGTTGGCCATCATTCTTAAATGGGTCGTCATCAACACGAGTATAACCTTGGTTGTTATTGTTGTTATTGCTACGTTGTTGGTTCTGATCATACCCAAAGTTAGGTGATGAACCATAGCCTTGATTTTGATTTGAATTAGGACGAGATGCATTTGCATTTCCTGAACCACCGGATCCCTTAGGTTCTAAGAACTGAACACCTTCTGCCACTACTTCCGTTACGTACACACGTTTTCCATCTTGGCCTTCATAATTACGTGTCTGCATTCTGCCATCTACACCAGCCAAGCTTCCTTTTTTCAGAAAGTTTGCTGCGTTTTCAGCTTGTTTTCTCCAGACAACACAGTTAATGAAGTCAGCTTCGCGTTCGCCTTGCTGATTCTGGAACGTACGATTGACTGCCAATGTAAAAGTAGCAACCGCCACTCCACTTGGGGTATAGCGCAATTCAGGGTCTTTCGTTAAGCGACCTACCAGTACTACGCGATTTAACATCAGAACCACTCCTCCTTGAGACGACGTCCATAAAGAGGACAACTATTATTTAACTTCTTTTTTAACGACAATATGACGGATGATGTCTTCGCTGATTTTAGCTAGACGATCAAATTCTTGAACTGCAGCTGGCTCTGTAGCCACGTTTACTAACATATAGTAACCGTCACGGAAATCATTGATTTCGTAAGCTAAACGGCGTTTCCCCCACTCTTTTGAGTCAGTAAGTTCTGCACCATTATCAGTTAGAATCGTATTAAAACGTTCTACAAGCGCTTTTTTAGCGTCTTCCTCAATGTTTGGACGGATGATATACATGATTTCGTACTTGTTCATCACAGTCACCTCCTTTTGGTCTAAACGGCCCTTGGTGGGCAAGGAGCAATCAATTATAAATAATCATTACTCACAAATTAAGATTATACCAGAGACGCCGTTTTTTTGCAACATGTCCTATTGATAGCTTTTGATTAGTTTTAAGAGAGTCCGATTTGGATTTGGCATGAACTTGGGGTGTTTTGGCATGAACTCGCATGATTTTGGCACGAACTCGAGGCATTTTGGTATCAACATACCTCATTTCGGCATGAACTTGCCAAAAAACAAAAAAAGAGAGGGAAATCCCACTCTCTTGGAACAATTTTATACATTAAATCGGAAATGGATGACATCCCCGTCTTTTACGATATACTCTTTTCCTTCTAGGCGGACTTTACCTGCTTCTTTTGCAGCTGTATGAGTGCCTGCTGCAAGTAAATCTTCATAGGATACTGTTTCCGCACGGATGAATCCGCGTTCGAAGTCAGTATGGATGACTCCCGCACATTGTGGAGCTTTCATGCCTGTACGGAAAGTCCATGCACGAACCTCCTGTACACCGGCGGTAAAGTAAGTTGCCAAGCCAAGTAGATTGTATGCTGCACGAATTAGTTGATCCAGGCCGGATTCTTCAATTCCAAGTTCTTCAAGGAACATCGCTTTTTCGTCTGCATCCAGTTCCACAATCTCGGACTCGATTTTCGCACAAACAGTAATTACCTCTGCGTTATCTTTTACAGCAAATTCACGTACTTGCTTCACAAACTCATTATCTGAAGTGTCGGCTACATCATCTTCTCCTACATTTGCTACATAAAGAACCGGCTTGCTCGTCAATAGATGCATGCCTTTCAGGTATTTCACCTGCTCGTCGGTCACTTCCACGGTACGAGCTGGCAGCTCATTTTCAAGCGCTTCTTTTACTTTTACAAGCACTTCATGTTCATAAACCGCTTCCTTGTCTTTTTGTTTCGCTAATTTAGTTACACGCTCAAGACGCTTGTCCACAGACTCCAGGTCAGCTAATATAAGCTCAAGATTGATTGTCTCGATATCCTCAATCGGGTTCACTCCACCGGAAACGTGGGTGATGTTGTCATCTACAAAACAACGAACCACGTGACAGATAGCATCCACCTGACGGATATGGGATAGGAACTTGTTTCCAAGGCCCTCACCTTTACTCGCACCCTTTACGATACCGGCAATATCGGTAAACTCAAAATGAGTCGGAACCGTCTTCTTTGGTTTAACAAGCTCTGTTAATTTTTGCAGACGCTCATCTGGAACATCCACGATACCCACATTCGGATCTATAGTACAGAACGGGTAGTTGGCAGACTCTGCCCCCGCCTGTGTAATTGCATTAAAAAGCGTTGATTTCCCTACATTTGGAAGACCAACGATACCTGCTGTTAAAGCCATTTCATCCACTCCTAACTTCCGTTAACACATATTTAAACCTCCCACAATTATAGATAGAATGGGAGGAAAAGACAAGTTTATTTAAATTGGGATTGTAGTTTTTGGATTACAGGTGGATCGGTTCCTTTTCGCTGCGGGCACTCGCTTTCCGCGGGGAGGACCGGAAGCCTCCTCGGCAAGCCTGCGGGGTCTCCCGTTTCCCTCTACCTCCCGCCGGAGTGAGTGCCCTCCGCTCCAATCCACTCGTTTCTATAGCGTTTTAAAAGAAAGGACTTTGCGAAAGGCTGTTTTCGTAAACTTTGTTGTTTTTTCGTATTTATCAACCAACCGTTATATTCCTTGCTGTCGCGCTCTTTTCTTAGGTGTACAGGATATCTCGCATGCCTGTTTTAGAGTAGATAAGCAGTAAAAAGTCCAATTGCCGCCTTTTTACTGGCGAATAGCAACAATCTTTGAGAAAAGAGCCTTGTGAAAACAGCCTAATAAAATAAAAAACTGCCCTTCTCAAGACAGCTCTTCTTCTTCACTTCTAACCAATATTTTCTTTATTTTTCTGGTAAACTCTTTACGTGGCATCATTACGGTATGGTCGCAACCTTCGCACTTGATGCGGATATCCATCCCCATACGGACCACCTTCCAGCGGTTCGTTCCGCATGGGTGTGCCTTTTTCATCTCGACCACGTCATTTAATCCAAATACCTTATCTGTCATCCTTCTTCACTCCCTACAACGGACACTATTGTTTATGCAGAAGGAACTTTCTGCTAAGAAATTACTCGAACGCTCGCCCTTCTTCCTTTGGCTCCCGGTTATATAGTACAAGTCGTGGAAACGGAATTTCAATACCCGCTTCATCTAGGCGGTTTTTAACTTCCTTCCTGATGGAACGTCCGATATACCAATGCTTCATTGGCAAGGTCTCACAGATGATCCTGAGTACGACTTCTGAGTTACCTAACGTTTGTATGCCTAACAGCTCGGGCGGTTCTGTCATCTCCGCGTATCTTGACGGCAGTTCAGCAAGCAACTCCTGAATCACTTGTTCCGCTTCATCTATTTTTCCTTCATACGCAATGCTTACATCTACCACCGCTACACTGTTATGAATCGAAAAATTCGTTAATTCTACAATACTGCCATTGGGCAATATATGCAATTCCCCTGTCCAACTTTTTATTTTCGTGGTGCGCAGTCCAATTTCCTCCACATAACCTTCAAAAGTACCGGTTCTGATATAGTCCCCTACAGAAAATTGATCCTCGAAAATAATGAAAAAACCAGTAATAATGTCCCTGACAAGGTTCTGAGCACCAAAACCAACTGCTAGACCGACAATACCTGCTCCTGCCAACAGCGCCCTGACATCAATATGAACGATATCCAGAATCATGATGAAGGCAATAAAATAAACCACATACGTCATTACGTTTTGAAGAAGTTTCAACAAAGTGTTTTCTCTTCTTTCCGATATGCGGATGGGACCCTTTTCCCTCAGTTTCACAAAATTCCGGATTAGGGTTTTTCCAATTTTGATCACAATCCCCGCGACCAGAACAATAAGGATAATCCTAAGCAACCCTTCCCCTATGGCGAGCCATAGAACTTCATTTGTTAATGAGGTTTTCATTTGTATGAGCACGCGGTTGATCCAGTCCATATTCATCCTACCTTTGTACTTTCGTTAGATTAGCATTAGATTCTCCAAGAAATTACTATTTTACTAAAACATAAAAACAGAATAATCCTCACCAATTTTCACGATTTCTTATTGGATAAAGCAGAATACAAACTAGCAGATAGAGATTGATAAGGCCGAATAGTGGGTAAAGTATTGCTACTAGGACAGAAAAACCTACAGCGGTAAAAGGAACCATCATGAGAATGAACAGTAGGCACATGGTCCAAAGTGGGATTGGTACAGCATTTCGAAACCTTGTGACAAGTCCAAGCAGTCCAGATGCAGCAGTGGTGTAAATGGCCACCCAAAGCAGGATCGTCATTAAAAAGAACATATAGAATGGGTAGCTTTGTATGATGGCAAATAAAGGAATTTCGAAAAGTGACAGTTTGTTTTGTACCGACATGAGTGTTTGGTTATAAAAAAGCGAGATAACTCCTAAAATAGCCCCACTTCCAACACTTGCAACCATAATTTCCCCTTTGCTTTTCACCTTTTTCCCAATAGCCGATAGAACTGCAACAAGCGGAAGGATATTCAATGACGTAAAGGTGAATCCTGCTGGCCAGTTGCTTTGCTTCATCAAAGAGGTGGTGACCATTTCCGTATCGTTCAGTACGGCTTGGACCATGACAATTGCGAGCGTCAACACGATGACAGGAATAATAACTACATTTAGGGTAACCATTCCATTGACATCAAAGACAAATAATAGAACTAATAAGCTGCAGATGATGGCTATGCCGCCCCAATAAGGAATGGAAAAAACCTGAAGTGCCGCTCCACCACCTGCCAACATCACAACGGTGGTAGTAAATAAGTAAACAACCATTACAATATTATATAAATAGGAAACTTTTACTCCGACCAGTATTTGAAGGACCGGAGAAAAGTGCTCCGATTGCTCTTTACGACTGATATGAAGGATCACATAGCAAGAAATGATAAAGAAAAGGGTAAATAAAAGAATAGCCAGTCCGCTTTCTGAGCCGAAAAATTGCCAAAGCTCACGGCCAGATGCATACCCTGCACCAATCACAGTTCCCAATATCAAAAACATCCAGCGAAACCCGCTTTTCCACATAACTTGTAACCTCCTGAGTATCCAAAAATAAAAAAGTGGACGTATAGTTTCCCATCAATAGTCGTATACTGTTACTACTATTAAGAAGGAGTGGAACCTATGAATCTTAAATCTAATTTTTTCGAGAAGAGAGGAGGCAATATTCGTATTGCTCACGATGAGGTAGATGCCTATAAAGAGTTGGCATTAACTTTACAATCCAACCTTCCTTCAAGCCTAGTGTACCGTCCCATTGTCATTGTTTGTATTGGCACAGATCGTTCAACAGGAGATTCTCTGGGACCACTCGTCGGAACAAAATTATTTGATAAAAAGCTTGATCATATTCATGTATATGGCACACTCGATGATCCTATTCATGCCGTCAACCTGGAAGAAAAACTTATGTATATCCAAAAGAAGCATTTGACCCCGTTTATCATCGCTATCGACGCATGTCTTGGCAGATTAAAAAGTGTCGGTCAACTTACCATAGCTGAAGGACCTGTCATGCCTGGGGCTGGTGTCAAAAAAGACTTGCCTCCTGTTGGAGACATTCATATTACAGGGATTGTGAACGTGAGTGGTTTTATGGAGTTTTTTGTGTTACAAAATACAAGACTCAGCTTGGTGATGAAAATGGCGACAGTGGTGGCAAATTCCATACAGGAACTCGATAGATCCATTGAAAGGAAGGATTTTCTCGCTTCTGCCGTGAGAGACCAGGAGCCTCCGTTTATTCAAGCCCAGGAATAGACAAAAAAACAAGATCGACCATATATCAGCCGATCTTGTTAAACCTAATTATGCACAAAACCTTTCTTATAGAAGAAAGAAGTACTGAATGAGCACCAGACCTGCTGCCACAAGGATCCCTGGAAGCAGATTGGCTACTCGGATAGCGGTGACGCCAATAATATTCAGCCCAATTGCCATAATCATGATTCCGCCGGTAGCTGTAATCTCAAAGATGAACAACTCAAGTAAAGCTGGTGGAACAAATAGATCTATTTGTGTAGCAAAGAGAGCAATGCTTCCTTGATAAATCATGACCGGAATAGCGGAGAACAAGACACCGATACCTAAAGTCGTTGCAAGCACAATGCTTGTAAATCCATCTATAATCGATTTGGTATAAAGGACTTGATGATCCCCTCTCAATCCACTATCTAAGGAACCGACAACCGCCATTGCTCCGATAACAAAGATGAGTGTTGCCGTTACAAACCCCTTTGATACGGAGCCCTGTTGGTTAGACCCCAATTTACGCTCAAGCCAATTACCCACATTGTTCAATTTCCTATCAAGATCAATCCACTCACCAATTACAGCTCCTACAACCAGACTGATAATGACAATCAAAAATTCATTACTTTTAAAGCCCATTTGCGTCCCAAGAAGAAATACCGCAAGACCGATGACTTTCATTACCGTTTCTTTCGTATTTTCTGGAATTCTAGTGAACAGCTTTCCAATTAAAGTTCCCAGAACAATACATATTCCGTTTACTATGGTTCCTAGTAAAACCACTTCAAAGCCCCATTTCTTTTTTATGTCATGTGCCCGCACCCGGTACGAGACCCGAGGAGACCGCCGTAAAATATCACTGTCCTATCCAAAAAGCTGTTTTGTAAATGTTGCTTTTTCGTACTTTTAAACCAACCGTTATATCTCTTGCAATCGTGCTCTTTTCCTCGCTATCCGGATAGGTTTTATGCTCTCTTAGAGTCTATATGCAGTAAAAAGTCCAATTACCGACTTTTTACAAGTGAATAGCAACAATCTTTGAGAAAAGAGCCATCCAAAAAAGCAAACCACCGCAAAGTGGTCTGCTTTTTCATTCTTCTGATTGGGCCAATAATTCCAGTAATCTATTCAGATCATCATCAGAGAAGAACTCAATTTCTATTTTCCCCTTGTTCTTTGAACGTTTGATAAACACTGATGTACCAAAGCGTTCTCGTAAAAAGGACTCGTGATCCTGAAGGAATATATCCTTTTCCTCCGGGTCTTTTTTCGTTTCACGTGGAACATTCTCATTCAACTGTTGAATCAACTGTTCCAACTGGCGAACATTCAAATGTTCTTGTAAAACTTTCTCAATGACCACTTTCAATTTATCTTTTCTTTTCAGGCCTAACAGTGCCCGGCCGTGCCCCATGGAAAGCTTGCCGTCGTTCATCAGATCCTGTACGGATTTAGGAAGAGATAATAGACGGATATGGTTGGCGATATGCGGCCTGCTTTTTCCGAGCCTGCTTGCCAACTGTTCTTGTGTAAGCTCGAGTTTGGCCATAAGTGATTGATATGCCGCTGCTTCTTCAATTGGAGTAAGATCTTCGCGCTGTAAATTCTCAAGGAGAGCAAGTTCCATCATTTGCTGTTCCGTTAGAGAACGGACAACTACGGGAACTTTTGTCAGTTTCGCTTCTTTTGCAGCTCGATACCGACGTTCTCCCACCACAATCTCATAGCCTTTTATACTTCTGCGTACAATAATCGGCTGAAGGATTCCATGCTGAAGGATGGATTCCTTCAATTCTTGTATTGCATCCTCTTCAAAATATTTACGTGGCTGATATGGGTTGGGGCGAATCTCTTTAATAGCAATTTCTTGTACGGCTTCTTCCTTGGAAGCTTCTATGGAAGGGAAAAGAGCATTAATACCTTTACCTAATCCTTTACCCATGCGTGACCACTTCCTTTGCTAAATCTAAGTAAACTTCCGCTCCACGTGACTTCGGATCATAAATGATAATAGGTTCTCCATGGCTTGGCGCTTCACTCAAACGAACATTGCGAGGAATAATGGTCCGGTACACTTTATCTTGAAAATATTTTTTAACTTCTTCTATTACCTGAATGCCAAGATTTGTTCTGGCATCAAGCATCGTTAACAGTACTCCGTCAATCATCAGTTCTTTATTCAAATGCTTTTGTACTAATCGAACTGTATTCAATAACTGACTTAATCCTTCCAGTGCGTAGTATTCACATTGCACAGGAATCACAACGGCATCAGAAGCTGTCAGAGCGTTGATGGTGAGTAAACCTAATGAAGGAGGACAATCAATGATTATGTAATCATATAGATGTTTCACATCATCTAAAGCTCTCTTTAATCGCACTTCTCTTGAAATGGTAGGAACCAGCTCAATTTCAGCACCAGCCAGCTGTATGGTCGCAGGGATGATGGAAAGGTTCTCGACCTTTGTTGGAAGAATCGCCTTTCTTGCTTCTACATCTTCTACTAAAATATCATAAATACACTGATTGACTTCTGCTTTTTCAATACCCACACCACTAGTGGCATTTCCTTGTGGGTCCACATCTACTAGAAGCACTCTTTTACCAATATAGGCTAAACAAGCGCCTAAATTAACAGATGTAGTCGTTTTTCCAACTCCACCTTTTTGGTTAGCAATAGCAACAATTCTGCCCATGCTGTCACCTGCCTTCAGAAAAGAACATACTTTTTATTCGTTTCTCATTTATTTTATCATGAATTTACAGAAAGTTAACTTGTTTTTGAGAATTAATATTCGGGGTACATTCAGCGTGTATCTCCTGCCGCTATGTTTGTTAAATGGTGGTTCTGTTAAACACAGCTGTTGATTTCGTTCAAGAGTGAGGATATTGTCGAAGAATGTTTCTCGGGAAATAAAAAAGGCTGTACTCGTAAACTTGTTTCTTTTTCGTATTTATAAATCAACCGTTATTACCTTGCTATCGTGCTCTTTTCCTGGCTATACGGGATAGACCGCATGTCAAACTTAGAGTATGTAAGCAATAAAAAGTCCAATTGCCGACTTTTTACTATGAATAGCAACAATCTTTGAGAAAAGAGCCAAATGAAAAAAAGGGCTTGGAAACTCCGATCATTCACAAGCTTGGCCACAGTGATAGTTTAATAGGCTACAAGATTTGACATGTCAGATGACGGAGAGACCAGACCCTTTCAATTATTTTTTTGGAATTCGAATAGTGAATTGGAAGTATTCCTCGGTTTCTTCTTCCTGTGAATCAAATTTGATGCCACTGTCGTTAACCATGGTAAGGGACTGGCGGATTGTGTTCATGGCAATACGCATGTCCTTACTGAACGCTTTACGTTTAGGTTTAGGCTTTGGATTGGAGGATTCGAGCATTTTCACTACACGTTCCTCTGTCTGTTTTACATTCAATTGCTTTTCAAGAATTTCAGCAAGCACGGCTACTTGTTTTTCCGGTTGTTTCAACGGGATAAGTGCACGTGCATGACGCTCCGTTATCTTCTTTTGGAGGAGGGCATCCTGTATTTCAGAAGGCAACTTCAACAGACGCAGCTTATTGGCTACCGTGGATTGACCTTTCCCTAATCGTTGGGCCAGCGCTTCCTGTGTCAAGCTATGCAATTCCAACAGTTTGGAATAAGCGATTGCTTCCTCAATAGCGGATAATTCTTCACGTTGAAGATTTTCAATAAGAGCCACAGAGGCTGTTTCTGCATCATTGAATTCCTTCACAATGGCTGGAATAGTGTCCCAACCAAGCTTTTGCACAGCTCTCCAACGACGTTCACCAGCAATGATTTCGAATTTGCCTTCATCAAATTGACGAACGACAATTGGCTGGATGATACCATGTGTCCTGATGGTCAAAGATAACTCTTCAATTCTTTCATCTACAAAAACGGTACGTGGTTGGTATCTATTGGGAACAATGTCCTTAACAGCTACCTGCATTATTTTATCATGATCAGTTTTTTCTACTATTTCCTGTTCTTCTTTTTCGCCAATTCCAAAAAAACGAGAGAACGGAGACTTCATAGTTCCACCACCTTATGGATAGAATCCCTATTAACGTAATTCGCTCTATACGCTAATAAGTCCTGTTTTTCCGATCAAAATGTTTCACATGAAACATCCCTTGCTTTGCAAAGTTTGTTGCATTTTTCTCATTACTTCTATACTTTTCACCACTGGATTGACTGTAGCGGCAGGCGATATGCTCCATACGGAGATAGCGAACAACTTTTTAGCTACAGGCTTAACACACATAGGAAAAGAACTTGCCTATTCTAATGGTTGTTTATTCGGTGTACCCGGTTTACGAGGGTATTTCTTAGGTGTAGGCTTAATTTTATTGATGATGAGGATATTCCTTTCACTTTCCTCTAACGGTAGTGAAAAAGAATGCACTTCTTCCAGCTTCCCACCTAGAATTTGAAGAGCTTTTTTTCCTTTTTCCAGCTCTTCACTTGCTGCTGCAGCTTTCATCGGGACAAATTTTCCGCCTTCCTTGACCAATGGAAGACATAATTCACTTAATACGGATAAACGTGCCACCGCTCTAGCTGTTACGAGGTCGAATTTCTCGCGATAGTCCGCATTTTTTCCGAACGTCTCTGCCCTGTCATGTACAAAGTGGACATTATTCAACCCTAATTCGCTTGCAAGATTCTGTAAGAATGTGATGCGCTTATTGAGCGAATCTACAATTGTGACTTTTAGATTCGGAAAACATATTTTAAGAGGGATACTCGGAAAGCCGGCACCCGCCCCAACATCACACAGGGATAGTTCCTGATTGAGATCTACATAGAACGATGCAGTGATGGAATCATAGAAATGTTTGAGATAGACCTCTTCTTCATCTGTGATGGCAGTAAGGTTCATCTTTTCATTCCATTCCACCAGCAGCCTGTAGTATGTATCGAATTGAGAAAGTTGTTGAGGAGAAAGGGTGATCCCCTTCTCCTCCAACAGGGAAATAAATTGTTCTTTATTCATGTGCTCGTATCCTTTCTGTCCTAGGATTTACTCGTTGGATACTCTTGCTATACGACCTTGTTCCAAATATACAAGTAAAATGGACACGTCCGCAGGGTTCACCCCTGAAATACGGGAAGCCTGAGCAACAGAGAGAGGACACACCTCTTTCAGTTTTTGCCTCGCTTCGTTGGCAAGTCCGTGAATATCATCATAATCAATGTTTTCCGGAATCTTTTTATTCTCCATTTTCTTCAGACGGTCGACCTGTTGAAGCGACTTTTGGATATATCCTTCATATTTCACTTGGATTTCCACTTGTTCCGCAACATCAGGTGAAATGTCTTTATCCGCCGGTACCATCCGGTGAATGTGTTCATAGTTCATTTCAGGACGCTTTAGAAGATCGGCTGCTCTGATCCCATCTTTCAGTTCGCTTCCGCCAGCTTCTCTTATGATGGATTGGACCTGTTCGTTCGGTTTTATGATGATGGATTGAAGTCGCTCTCTTTCCATTTCGATTTCTTGTTTTTTCGCTGTAAACCGCTCATAGCGTTCAGGAGAAATCAGACCGATTTCATGGCCGATTTCCGTCAGGCGCAAGTCCGCATTATCGTGCCGGAGCAACAGGCGGTATTCCGCACGGGATGTCAACAGGCGGTATGGTTCATTTGTGCCTTTGGTGACAAGGTCATCGATCAATACCCCGATATAGGCATCTGAACGGCTGAGGATAAGATCCTCTCTCCCAAGGGCACGGCGGCCTGCATTGATTCCAGCCATGATTCCTTGCCCGGCAGCCTCTTCATAACCTGAGGTCCCATTAATTTGACCTGCCGTGTACAGATTCTGCACCCGCTTCGTTTCTAATGTAGGCCAAAGTTGAGTCGGTACGATGGAGTCATATTCAATAGCATAGCCCGCTCTCATCATACGGACATTTTCAAGTCCAGGGATAGTGGAAAGTATTTTACGCTGTATATCTTCAGGAAGACTCGTGGATAATCCCTGCACGTAGACCTCTTGCGTATTTCTTCCCTCCGGCTCCAAAAAGATCTGGTGGCGTGGCTTGTCGTTGAATCGAACCACCTTATCCTCAATAGACGGGCAATACCTTGGGCCCGTCCCTTTGATCATTCCGGAATACATAGGGGAACGGTGCAGATTGTCATCTATTAGCTGGTGTGTTTCAGCACTTGTATATGTCAGCCAGCATGGAAGCTGATCAGTAATATATTCCGTCGTTTCATAAGAGAACGCCCGCGGCACATCATCACCTGGTTGTATTTCCGTCTTACTATAGTCGATGGATGCACTGTTAACACGAGGAGGTGTTCCGGTTTTAAAACGAACCAAATCAAACCCTAATTCTTCCAAATGCTCAGAAAGAGTAATGGAAGGCTGCTGATTATTCGGTCCACTTAAATATTGAAGTTCTCCCAGTATAATTTTTCCGCGAAGGAATGTCCCTGTAGTGATGACCACAGTCTTAGATTCATAGATCGCACCTGTCTGTGTGATGACACCTTTACATACCCCGTCCTCTACAATCAGCTTTTCCACCATGCCTTGTAGGAGCGTAATATTTTCTTCATTTTCAATTGTTTTTTTCATTTCATGCTGATAAAGGAACTTATCTGCTTGGGCACGCAAAGCACGAACAGCAGGACCTTTACCTGTATTCAACATGCGCATCTGGATATGTGTTTTGTCAATATTTCTTCCCATCTCTCCACCAAGTGCGTCAATCTCACGCACAACGATTCCTTTAGCGGGGCCGCCGACAGATGGATTACATGGCATAAAGGCAACCATGTCCAGATTGATGGTGACCATTAGAGTTTTTGCTCCCTGACGAGCTGCTGCCAGTCCTGCTTCTACTCCCGCATGACCGGCGCCAATCACTATTACATCATAGGAACCTGCATGATATTCCATGGTGTTCCCTCCTATTCTATTGGCTCTTTTCTCAAATTTACGAAAATAGCCGTTCTCGTTCTATTTACCTAAGCAAAATTGTGAGAAAAGCTGATCAATCAAGCTTTCATTAACTGCATCCCCGATGATCTCACCGAGTATCTCCCACGTTCTTGTTAAATCTATTTGTACTATATCTATTGGCACGCCACTTTCCATACCTTCAATGGCATCTTCTAGTGCTTGTTGGGCTTGTGTAATCAGACCGATATGGCGAGAGTTAGAGACATAGGTCATGTCACCACTTTCCAAGTCTCCTTGGAAGAACATAGACGAGATCGCATCCTCGAGTTCGTCAATCCCTTGTTCCTCTTTCAATGAAGTGGAGATGACGGTATGCCTGTTTGCAAGCTCCGTTACTTCCGCGAGATTTATTCTGGTTGGCAAGTCTGTTTTGTTGACGATGACGATGACATCCATCCCACTCACCGCTTCAAACAATTGCTTGTCCTCATCAGTGAATTCATCGTTATTGTTCAGAACAAGCAAGATCAAGTCGGCTTTTTTCAAGACCTCACGTGACCTTTCCACCCCAATGCGTTCAACAATATCTTCCGTTTCACGGATTCCTGCCGTATCCACCAATCGCAAAGGAACACCTCGAACACTGACATACTCTTCAATTACATCCCGAGTTGTACCGGGAATGTCTGTAACAATGGCCTTATTTTCATGAACAAGACTATTAAGCAGGGATGATTTCCCTACATTCGGCCTACCGATAATTACCGTAGATAGACCTTCTCTTAATATCTTACCCTGTTGGGAAGTTTGTAACAGCTTTTCCAGTTCTTCTTTTACATATGTGGACTTTTCAAGCAGCATTCTATGGGTCATTTCTTCCACATCATCATATTCCGGATAGTCGATGTTCACTTCAACATGTGCCAACGTCTCCAAGATTTCCTGGCGGAGTTTTTGGATAAGCTTGGATAACCGGCCTTCCATCTGACCTAGGGCAACATTCATGGCACGGTCCGTCTTGGCGCGAATCAGGTCCATCACTGCTTCCGCCTGGGAAAGATCAATTCGTCCGTTCAAAAAGGCACGCTTGGTGAATTCGCCCGGTTCAGCAAGTCTCGCTCCCCTGCTTAATACAAGCTGAAGTAATTTATTAACGGAAACCAGTCCGCCATGACAGTTTATTTCTACAACATCTTCCCGAGTAAAAGTTTTCGGCCCTCTCATGACCGATACCATTACTTCTTCAATTGTTTTTTCCGTTTTTGGATCTACAATATGGCCGTAGTGAATGGTATGAGACGCAACGTCCTTCATTTTCTTAGAAGATGGAGTGACAAAAATTTCATCAATGATCTGGAACGCTTCTTCCCCACTCAGGCGGACAATGGCAATCGCCCCTTCTCCCATCGGAGTCGAAATAGCTGCTATCGTATCAAACTCATACATATCATTCACCTCATTTCTTTTTCATTTTTTTCAGGCAGATTTGTACATGACTTTTATTGCAAAAACTGCCTCATCTATAATCAATGGAAATAATCGTCCTTTAACCTACTAAGGTTAGCATAATTTTTTCTTCTTTTAAAGCATTCCTCTTCGACAGTTATCCACAAAAATTTCCCGAATCAAAATTCCGCTAAAACAATTTTAACTTATCCACATGTGAATAACAATAAACAAATCTCGCACACTTTTTTCTTCAGCATTTCCTAATAAATAGCTATTAAAACGGAACAGATTTCAAGCAGCAGAAAAAAACTATTCTGGAAACCTACTTCACTCCTTCCGATTTCCGTTCCAGGAGTTCGCTTTCCGCGGGGCGATGCTTGAGCCTCCTCCCTTCGGTGCGGGGTCTCAAGCTACCGCTACCTCCCGCTGGAGTCGAACACCTTGCACTCTAATCTTCCGGGGTGGTTAAAATTTCAAAATAAAAAACGGCGGACCCTTTTGTACTTTAGGGTCCGCCGTTTAAAAGAATTTATCTTTTAGCGACTTTATTCTTTTTGGTTGTAATCACCAGGGAACGATTCGGTTCTTTTCCTACCGAGTAGGTTTCGACTTCCGAATAGGCAGAGATAATCGAATGCATCACCTTCCGTTCAAATGAAGGCATCGGTTCGAGATGTACGTCTTGATTTGTTTTCAACGCTTTTTGCGCAAGGCGCTCCGCCAGCTGCTCTAATGTTTCCCGACGTTTCTCCCGGTATCCTTCTGCATCAATGACGACAGAAAGATATTGATTGGAGAAGCGGTTTGCGACAATTTGTGTTAAATATTGCAGGGAATTGAGGGTTTGTCCTCTTTTTCCAATGATTAATGCGGTCTTTTCGCCACTGATGCTGATGAAAATGTTTCTTCCTTCCACCTTCACATCTAGTTCTGCGACAATATTCATTTCAGTAAGGACTTTTTTCAGGAAATTCGTTGATTCTTCGATTGGGTCATGCTTCAATTTGACAGTGACAACACTAGGTTTAGAGCCAAACAATCCGAAGAGACCTTTCTTGCCTTTGTCAACGATAGTAATTTCTGCACGGTCTTTTGATGTATTAAGTTGAGCTAAAGCAGATTGGACAGCTTCCTCGACTGTTGGACCAGTTGCAGTTATTTCTTTCACTTTTTTGTTCCTCCTGCAGTTCCAGTAGCTGTTTCTTTCGCTTTTCTCAGCTCCGGTCCTTTAATAAAGTAAGTTTGAACAATCATAAACAGGTTCCCCACTACCCAGTACAAGGAAAGTGCTGCCGGGAAGTTGATCGCAAATACCACGATCATGATCGGCATGATCCAAAGCATCATCACCATCTGCGGATTGTTATCCATTCCAGCCATCATGATTTTTTGCTGAATGAATGTTGTGATACCAGCAACGACAGGCAGGATAAAGTATGGATCCGGATCTCCCAAGTCAAACCACATGAAATTATGGTTGGCAATTTCCGTCGTACGAGTAATCGCATGGAAAAATCCAATTAAAATCGGCATCTGAACCAATAATGGGAAACATCCAGCAAGCGGGTTGACACCATGCTTTTGGAAAAGACCCATTGTTTCTTGTTGCAGTTTTTGTTGTGTTTTCTGATCTTTGGAGCTATATTTTTCACGAAGTGCTTTCATTTCCGGTTGTAAGGCTTGCATCGCCTTTGCATTCTTCGTTTGTTTGATCATTAACGGTAAGATAGCAAATCGGATTAATAACGTTACAATAATAATAGATAAGCCGTAGTCATTGTTCAGTAGTGTAGCAAAATAAGTAATTAACCAAGACAGCGGATAGACCACATACTCGTTCCAGAAGCCTTCGCTCTCATTAGTGATCGGCTGGTTTATTTCTGTACAGCCTGATAGTAAGACTACAAGTCCAATAAGGGCCGTCAGTAGCCATATTCGATTTTTCAACCTCTTTTTCCTCCTTTTTGCACAAAAAAAATGATTCCTTTTACATCCTATCATTTTTATCTGACAAATTGAATATATGTCACACTTCCAACACATTTTATCATGTTACTCTTTTTTCAAACAGGCTCTTTTGTTCCGTGCTTCTAAGAAAGTTTCGGAAGCTTCCTGATTACATGATGAAGGCTTTTCTTCACTTCTTCAAAAGACATGTCTGCTGCCGGTTTTCGAGCAATCACGACAATATCGACTCCATCTGGCAGTTGCTCCCTCATTTCATGGATTGCTTGCCTGACTAGCCGCTTGATTCGATTCCTTGTTACAGCGTTTCCAATTTTCTTGCTAACAGACAGACCAATCCGAAATACCGGCTGGTCCACCTTCTGCACAGCATAGATTACAAATTGCCGATTGGCCATCGATTTTCCTTTTTGGAACACATGTTGGAACTCTTTATTTTTTTTGATTCTTTGTTCTTTCCTCAATGTGTCTCCTCCTGCCTTACGCTAATCCAGTTGGTTCAGACCTATCTCCCCATTCTTTCTCAATTCTCGCGAAAAAATAACCAAAATAGGCCCGAAATAGTAAAAAAGACCACTGACAGTCAGTGGCCTTATGCTGATAATACTTTTCTTCCTTTGCGACGACGACGTGCAAGAACTTTACGTCCATTTGCAGAACTCATGCGCTCACGGAAACCGTGTACTTTACTACGTTTACGATTATTTGGTTGAAACGTTCTTTTCATTACTATGACACCTCCCTGAGGATACTTCAAAATCTAAGTGGAAAAACACCTCTATATGATCGATAGACATTTATAAGCCGTTTTTCAACACCACTGGAAAGTCTTGCTTTCCTATAATATAAAATTTCTTTACAGACAGTCTTACTAATTATAGAGAATATACCATCGGAATGTCAACTTCCCAAATGTAAGTATAAATTCCCCGGCTCCACAAAGCAACCCTTTCTTTTTATATAGTAAAAACTTACAACAAAAAAATAGGGGTCTGACCCCCTTTATGCATCCAACTTTTTTAAACCTGTGAATAACTTTTTTCGCTATTTTTCGTCATCCACAACACTTATCGACAAGGTTTACACAGTATCTTGTGTTGTGGAAAACTTTTCTCCACAATTTGTGGTGATTGTGGATAATGTTAAAAAGCAATTGCAACACATGGTTTTTTTTGATATTATTATTGTGTTTTCACTCTTAATAAATATTTGACCGAAAATAGTTTTCCACAGACTGTGGATAACATGTGGATAGTTATCCTGAGGTGTGTGTAAGTATTTGTCCACAGGTGCGGATTTTTGTCGAAAACTACTTTTCTACTATATTATATGTTTTACAGAGTATATGGATGAATAAACATACATCAGGTGTTTTTCTAGCAGAGTGTTTGTTGAACAAAACTTGTACAGATAAGCACCTTTTTCTATTTGAACAAGGCTTTTCACGTATTTTCTGTTACTACTACAAAAATAAAGAGACTTCATAAAGAGCCTAAATAAAGAAACGAAAGGGGGATTCATGTTGAAAAACATTTCCGATTTATGGGTCAAAGCATTAAGTCAGATAGAGAAAAAAATAAGTAAACCAAGCTACGAAACATGGTTGAAGAGTACGAAAGCTCATTCTCTAAAAGGAGATAACCTGGTGATCACCGCACCTAATGATTTTGCTCGCGACTGGCTTGAGTCCAGGTATTCCAATCTAATCGCAGAAACCATTTCCGATATTACAGGGGAAGAGCTGACTATCAAATTTATTATTCCTCAAAACCAAGCGGATGAAGACTTAGAAATAAAAACACCGCCTGCAAAAGTGAGAAAAGACGATGATTCCATAGAAATACCGCAAAATATGTTGAATCCAAAATATACATTCGACACTTTCGTCATCGGTTCTGGAAACAGATTTGCCCATGCAGCCTCCTTAGCAGTAGCAGAAGCTCCTGCCAAAGCTTATAACCCTTTATTTATCTACGGGGGGGTAGGACTTGGAAAAACCCACTTAATGCATGCGATCGGCCATTATGTAATTGAGCATAACCCTGCAGCAAAAGTGGTCTATTTATCATCTGAAAAATTTACCAATGAATTCATTAATTCCATCCGGGACAACAAGGCAGTAGATTTCCGCAATAAATATCGAAGTGTCGATGTACTGCTTATTGATGATATTCAGTTCCTTGCCGGAAAAGAACAGACGCAAGAGGAATTTTTCCATACATTTAATACATTGCACGAGGAAAGCAAACAGATTGTCATCTCCAGTGATCGTCCACCAAAGGAAATCCCGACACTGGAAGATCGCCTTCGATCCCGCTTTGAATGGGGGCTAATTACGGATATCACACCACCTGACCTGGAGACGAGGATTGCCATTCTACGCAAAAAGGCTAAAGCTGAAGGACTGGATATTCCTAACGAAGTGATGCTGTATATCGCCAATCAGATCGATTCCAATATCCGTGAGTTGGAAGGGGCATTAATTCGTGTAGTAGCCTATTCTTCCCTAATCAACAAGGATATCAATGCAGATCTCGCAGCAGAAGCATTGAAGGATATCATTCCAAGCTCCAAGCCAAGAGTGGTAACCATTCTTGACATCCAACGAACTGTTGGAGAAGAGTATAATGTGAAATTAGAGGATTTTAAAGCAAAGAAGCGAACCAAATCTGTCGCATTTCCTCGTCAGATTGCCATGTACTTATCTAGAGAGCTTACCGACTTCTCCCTTCCTAAGATAGGAGAGGAATTCGGAGGACGTGACCATACGACGGTTATTCATGCCCATGAAAAGATCTCAAATCTTGTAAAAACAGATACAACTATGCAAAAACAGATACAAGCAATCGCAGATACGCTTAAAAGTTAAAAACAGCAATAGTGGAAACTGTGTATAAGTGGTGCAATGTTAAGCACAGTTTATGCACATGTGGATATCTACTCCCTGATACAGAAAAAGGACTTATCCACATAATCACAGCCCCTACTAGTACTTCTACTAGTTTTTATTAATAAAAATATATAAAAAGACCTGCCATATAAGGAGGATTACGATGAAATTTATTATCCAACGCGACAAGCTGGTTCAAAGCGTTCAAGATGTACTGAAAGCCGTCTCTTCCCGAACAACGATACCGATTCTAACTGGAATAAAAATTGTTGCTACAGAAGAAGGGGTGACCTTGACAGGTAGTGACTCCGATATTTCGATTGAATCTTTCATTCCATGTGAAGAAGAAGGATCAGAATATGTCGAAGTAAAAGCAGCAGGTAGTATAGTATTGCAAGCCCGCTTTTTCAGTGAAATCATTAAAAAACTTCCAATGGATACAGTGGAAATCGAAGTACAAAGCCAATACGTGACGACAATCCGTTCTGGTAAATCGGAGTTCAACTTGAATGGCCAGGATGCTGCGGAGTATCCACATCTTCCTCAAATTGAAGAACAAAATGCATTCCGTGTTCCAACAGACTTGCTGAAAAATATTATTCGACAAACTGTATTTGCAGTGTCCACCTCAGAAACACGCCCTATCTTGACAGGTGTAAACTGGAAGCTTGAAAACCACGAACTCATCTGTATTGCAACAGATAGCCATCGACTTGCTTTACGCAAAGCGAAAGTAGAGGCGGAGAACGACATATCTTGCAATGTCGTCATTCCAGGCAAGAGCTTAAATGAATTGAATAAAATTCTAGATGATACAAGTGAGTTGCTAGACATTGTCGTGACAGAAAACCAAGTATTATTTAAAGCGAAAAACATTCTATTCTTTTCTCGTCTCCTGGATGGAAACTATCCGGATACTTCCCGATTGATTCCAGCAGAAAGTAAAACAGACATTACGGTAACGACGAAAGAATTTCTTCAAGCCATTGATCGTGCGAGTCTTTTGGCAAGAGAGGGACGAAACAATGTAGTGAAACTTGCTACACTTGAAGCCGATACACTCGAGGTTTCCTCCAATTCACCGGAAGTCGGAAAAGTGGTTGAGCAGGTCCAAAGCAACTCCATTGAGGGAGAAGAGCTGAAAATATCTTTCAGTGCCAAGTACATGATGGATGCTCTAAAGGCTCTTGAAGGGAACGAGATTCTTATTAACTTCACTGGTGCCATGCGACCATTTGTCATCAAAACCTTGCATGACGATTCCATGTTGCAACTTATACTGCCTGTGAGAACTTACTAATAGGCTGTTTTCGCATTTATAAACAAATCGTTATATTCCTTGCTGTCGTGTTCTTTTCCTGGCTATACAAGGTTGCTTGCATGCTAATTTTAGAATTTCTAAGCGACTAAATAACATAAAGAAGAAAGCTACTAGCGATCATTCCTGGTGGCTTTCTTTTCTATATGGAGAAGTTCTAGTACAATAGGAAATAGACAATAAGGGAATGTTAAAAAAAATCGTGGGATTTCACACAAACCCTTAAAAAGAAAGCGAGCGCGAAAAAATGAAAGAAATTCAAATTTCAACAGAAATGATAACTCTCGGGCAATTCTTGAAACTAGCAGATATAATCCAGTCAGGCGGGATGGCAAAATGGTTTCTTCAGGAATATGAAGTGAAAGTGAACGGAGAGCTCGAAGATAGAAGAGGAAGAAAACTGAAAGTGCAGGATGTAATTGAAATAGACGGTCATGGAAGCTATGTTGTTGTTTCCTAATGAGTTGGTGATACGGATTGTATATTGAAGAACTGAAACTAAGACACTATCGCAATTATGAAAGCCTGCATGCCGAATTTGAAAACGGTGTGAATGTCATCTTAGGGGAAAATGCTCAAGGAAAGACAAATGTGATGGAATCCATCTATGTATTGGCAATGGCAAAATCACACCGGACATCCAATGATAAAGATCTTATCAGATGGGACGAAGAATATGGTAAAATAGAAGGTAGGATTCATAAACGTAATGGAGAGTTGCCTTTGCAGCTTGTCATTAGTAAAAAAGGGAAAAAAGCAAAAATCAATCATATTGAACAAACCAAATTAAGTCAGTATATTGGAAATATGAATATCGTCATGTTTGCACCTGAGGATCTGACACTTGTGAAGGGTAGTCCTCAGGTGAGACGCCGTTTTATAGATATGGAGCTCGGACAGGTATCACCAAGGTATATGCATGACCTCTCCAGGTATCTAAAGGTGCTGCAGCAACGGAATCATTATTTAAAGCAATTGCAGTCGAGAAAACAAAAAGATGAGACCATGCTGTTCGTCCTCACGGAACAACTAATCGAGCTTGCCGCGAGCGTCACGGATAAAAGACAAGAGTTTGTCCGATTATTGCAAAGCTGGGCACAGCCGATTCATAAAAGCATCAGCAGAGGTTTGGAAGAATTAACCATTATCTACAAACCATCTATAGATTATGTATCAGAAACAACAAACTTGTCGAAAATGATAGAAGCATATAACGAAAAGTTTGATAAAATAAAAGATAGAGAAATTGAAAGAGGCGTTACACTATTGGGACCCCATCGTGATGACTTGCTCTTTCAGGTGAACGGTAAAGACGTCCAAACATTCGGATCCCAAGGACAACAACGCACAACTGCACTCTCACTAAAGCTTGCAGAAATAGATCTAATCCACTCGGTGGTCGGTGAATATCCTATTTTGCTATTGGACGATGTATTGTCCGAACTGGATGATTATAGACAATCCCATCTGTTGAACACAATACAAGGAAAAGTTCAAACATTCGTTACCACAACAAGTGTAGATGGAATAGACCATCAAACCTTGAAGCAAGCAGCTACATATGAGGTTGTTTCCGGTTCAATTAAGAAGCGAAATTGAGGTGAAAGGTTATGTACTTGCATATTGGAGAAGAAGTGATGGTGCGTGCATCGAATATAATCGCGATATTAGATCGCAGACTGCTTCAGTCCGATTGGAAAAACACCCTTCCGGATGTTGCAAGCAAATCCATCAAAAACATCAGTAAGCATGATGTTAAATCAATTGTGATTACCGAAGAGAATATTTACCTCTCGCCTTTGGCCTCGACAACCTTGAAAAAAAGAATGGACACCTCGATTGAGGAATTGCTCTATTAGATTGATTAGTAACGAAGTCTATTGTGTAGAAATAAAAAGTGAAGGTGATAGATATGACGATGGACCAAAAAGAATTGCAAGAAAATAGCTATGATGAAAGTAATATACAGGTACTAGAGGGGCTCGAGGCCGTTCGGAAGAGACCAGGAATGTACATCGGTTCCACTAGTACCAAAGGTTTGCACCACTTAGTGTGGGAAATTGTCGATAACAGTATCGATGAAGCGTTGGCAGGTTATTGTTCCGAGATCAATGTGATTGTAGAAAAGGATAACAGCATCACCGTAAAAGATAATGGACGTGGTATTCCCGTCGGAATTCATGAAAAAATGGGTCGACCAGCAGTTGAAGTTATCATGACTGTACTTCATGCCGGAGGGAAATTCGGCGGTGGAGGCTATAAAGTTTCCGGAGGTCTGCATGGAGTTGGTGCATCTGTAGTTAATGCCCTTTCCTCTGAACTTAAGATTTATGTCCATCGTGACGGCAACATCCATTATCAGCAATTTAATAAAGGTGTACCGAATGAGGACCTGAAGATTATAGGAGAAACGGATGTTACAGGGACTACCATTCATTTTGTACCCGATGAAGAGATTTTTACAGAAACAAAGGAATATGACTATGATACGCTAGCCCATCGTCTACGTGAGCTTGCGTTCTTAAATAAAGGGCTTCGCATCACCATTGAGGACAAGCGCGAAGAAACACCGAAGAAGAATGAATACCACTACGAAGGCGGTATCGCATCTTATGTAGAGCATTTGAACCGCACCAAGGAAGTCATTCATGAGGAAGTCGTGTTTGTTGAGGGAGAAAAGGACGGAATCTCCATCGAAGTGGCACTTCAGTATAATGAAAGCTACATAAGCAATCTGTACTCTTTTGCCAATAACATCAGCACGTATGAGGGCGGAACTCATGAATCAGGATTCAAAACGGCATTGACGAGAGTAATCAATGATTATGCCCGTAAAAACAATATTTTCAAAGATGCGGATGGCAACCTGACAGGGGAAGATGTTCGTGAAGGCTTGACTGCTATCATTTCCATCAAGCATCCTGATCCACAGTTTGAAGGCCAGACAAAAACAAAGCTCGGAAACAGTGAAGCAAGAACGGTTACTGACTCTGTTTTCACAGAGAAATTTGAAGGCTTCCTTCTGGAGAATCCTTCTGCAGCAAGAAAGATTGTAGAAAAAGGATTAATGGCTTCCAGAGCAAGAATGGCTGCCAAAAAGGCAAGGGAACTCACCAGAAGAAAGAGTGCATTGGAAATCTCAAGTCTTCCTGGTAAATTGGCCGACTGCTCCTCTAAAGACCCATCTATCAGCGAAATATACGTGGTAGAGGGAGATTCTGCCGGCGGATCAGCCAAGCAAGGACGAGACCGTCACTTCCAAGCAATCCTGCCTTTACGAGGAAAAATCATTAACGTAGAAAAGGCGCGTCTTGACAAAATCTTATCCAACAATGAGATCCGTGCCATCATCACTGCGCTAGGAACAGGAATAGGCGAGGATTTCGACATTTCCCGTGCCCGTTACCATAAGATCGTGATTATGACAGATGCCGATGTCGATGGCGCCCACATAAGAACGCTTTTATTAACATTCCTCTACCGTTACATGCGCCAGATCATTGAACATGGATACATCTACATTGCCCAGCCACCGCTATACAAGGTACAGCAGGGCAAAAAGATCGAGTACGCCTACAATGACCGTCAGCTTGAGGAGATTCTTGCGACTATGTCGGATCAGCCGAAAGCAGGCATTCAGCGTTACAAAGGGTTAGGGGAGATGAACCCCGAACAGCTTTGGGAGACTACCATGGATCCTGTATCAAGAACGCTTTTACAAGTGAGTCTTCAGGACGCGATCGAAGCGGATGAAACGTTTGAGATATTGATGGGCGATAAAGTGGAACCGAGAAGAAACTTTATCCAGGACAATGCCCGTTACGTGAAAAATCTGGATATCTAATTCTAAACCTAAGAAAAAAAGCTCTGTTAAAGTTGACTGTTGATAATGAACTGGTTTCTAGCTGTTGATTGGAGCCTATTGCGGAAAGCAACAGCGGCGTTTGACAGAGCCAAGAAAAAATGCGGGGTAGTGTCATGCTATCCTGTCTTTTACATAGAGAAGAGCGAAAGCGAATGTAGTCATGAACTCACATTTCGCAAGGAGGTTCGTTATTATGTCTGAGAGGTCCTCTCAAGTTAAAGAAATAAATATAAGTCAGGAAATGAGAACGTCTTTCCTAGACTATGCCATGAGTGTAATCGTATCCCGTGCCCTACCTGATGTGCGGGACGGATTAAAACCTGTTCACCGTCGTATTCTGTACGCGATGAACGACTTAGGAATGACATCTGATAAAGCATATAAAAAGTCCGCACGTATCGTTGGGGAAGTAATCGGTAAGTACCATCCACATGGTGACTCCGCTGTTTATGACACGATGGTCCGTATGGCACAGAATTTCAACTTCCGCTACATGTTGATCGATGGCCACGGAAACTTCGGTTCAGTCGATGGGGACGCTGCAGCAGCCATGCGTTACACAGAGGCAAGAATGTCGAAGATCTCGATGGAAATCCTACGGGACATCAACAAAGATACAATTGACTACCAAGATAACTACGATGGTTCAGAAAGAGAACCTGTCGTGTTACCTGCGCGTTTTCCAAACTTGCTTGTAAACGGTGCTTCTGGAATCGCAGTAGGAATGGCAACGAATATTCCACCTCATCAGTTGGGAGAAATCATTGACGGAGTACTTGCTGTAAGTAAAGATCCCGACATTACCATTCCGGAATTGATGGAAATTATTCCAGGACCGGATTTCCCTACAGCCGGCCAAATATTAGGCAGAAGCGGAATCAGAAGAGCATATGAAACGGGACGCGGTTCGATCACCGTTCGTGGGAAAGTAGAAATCGAAACGAAGCCTAATGGCAGGGAAGTCATCCTTGTCCATGAACTACCTTACCAAGTCAATAAAGCAAAACTGATTGAAAAAATTGCGGACCTTGTCCGAGATAAAAAGATAGAAGGCATCTCCGACTTACGTGATGAATCAGACCGTAATGGTATGCGTGTCGTAATGGAAGTCAAAAAAGATGCAAATGCCAATGTCCTTTTAAATAATTTATATAAGCAGACTTCTCTTCAAACAAGTTTCGGTATCAACCTGCTTGCTCTCGTAAACGGTGAGCCGAAAGTATTGAACCTGAAACAATGTCTGTATTACTATTTGGAACACCAGAAAGTGGTGATCAAGCGCCGTACAGCGTTTGAATTGCGTAAAGCGGAAGCTAGAGCCCACATCCTGGAAGGTCTGCGCATAGCCTTAGATCACTTAGATGCGGTTATTACGTTAATCCGTAGCTCCCAGACAGCTGACATTGCCCGCGAAGGACTAATGACTGAATTCTCCCTTTCTGAGAAACAAGCACAAGCTATTTTGGACATGCGTCTACAGCGTCTAACAGGCTTGGAACGTGAAAAGATTGAAGAGGAATACCAAAGCCTTATGCAGCTCATTGGAGAATTGAAAGCGATTCTTGCAGACGAAGAAAAAGTATTGGAAATTATCCGTGAAGAACTGGAAGAAGTAAAAGAGCGATTCAATGACACACGTCGTACCGAAATTATGGTTGGTGGCTTTGAAAACATTGAGGATGAGGACTTGATTCCACGCCAAAATGTCGTGATTACCCTTACACATAACGGTTATATCAAGCGTCTGCCCCTTTCCACCTATCGTAGTCAACGAAGAGGGGGACGTGGAATTCAAGGAATGGGAACAAATGAGAACGACTTTGTAGAACATCTGTTGACCACTTCCACTCACGATACACTTTTATTCTTCACAAACAAAGGGAAAGTGTACCGTGCCAAAGGCTATGAAATTCCTGAATTCAGCCGTACAGCAAAAGGAATCCCAATCATCAACCTGCTGGAAGTGGAAAAGGGCGAATGGATCAACGCCATTATCCCTGTCGAAGATTTTGTTGACGACTGGTACTTGTTCTTTACAACGAAGCATGGGATATCCAAGCGCTCTCCGCTATCACAATTTGCCAACATACGAAAGGGTGGATTGATTGCAATAGGATTGCGCGAAAGCGATGAATTGATTTCTGTAAAACTGACGGACGGCACGAAAGAGATGATCATCGGCACGAAAAAGGGGATGCTAATCCGTTTCCATGAAACAGACGTACGTTCCATGGGCAGAACTGCAACAGGAGTGAAAGGAATCTCCATTTCAGAAAATGATGAAGTGGTTGGAATGGAACTGCTGGATGAGGGTCTGGATGTGTTGGTTGTGACCAAGAACGGTTACGGTAAACGAACTCCTGCAGAAGAGTATCGAATTCAAAGCCGTGGAGGAAAAGGAATCAAAACTTGTAACATTACCGAGCGTAATGGGGAAGTGGTTTCAGTGAAGACGGTCACCACAGAAGAAGACCTGATGCTTATTACCGCAAGCGGCGTCTTGATTCGCATGTCAGTGGACGGGATCTCACAAATGGGTCGAAACACCCAAGGAGTGAAGCTGATTCGTCTTGCAGATAATGAATTCGTGACAACAGTCGCAAGAGTGGATAAAGAAGAGCCTGAAGATGGTTCAGAAGATACAGATATAGAAGAAGGAAATTCCACCGAAGAGGTCGAAGAATAAAAGATGCATAGTAAATGATCAACTCTAAAAGAGGAGCACTTTCATGTGTTCCTCTTTGTTTATAAGGAGAGAAGCGTTCATGTTAGTAAAAACCGAACAGCTGGTGGAAGGATGTATTCTGGCACAGGAAATTAAGGCGCTCACATCAAAACCGATCATGACCAAGAGAACCGTTCTGACAAACGAACACATTGAAATATTGGAATCTTTTTTGGTGGAAAAAGTAGAAGTGGAAACCTTCCTTTCAAATGGACAGCCCTTCAATCCCCAGCTTTTAGCAATGATAGAAGGTAAGCCAAAAGAGGAAACCTTCTTGCAAATGTACTTTAAAGCAACCCAAGCCTATAAAAGAATGTATGAAAGCTGGGAATCAGGGACCCCTATCGATTACGGCGCTGTTCGAAAGACAATAATCCCCTTGATCGAGAAGTCCCTGCAATATCAAGAAGAAGTTTTCACAGTCTATCATTATACTAATGAAGAAGAATACATCTTCCACCATTCGGTAGCAGTGGCAATTATCGCTGCTGCCATAGCGAAAGCTCTTGGCAATAAAAAGAAAGACATCATCCAAGTTGGAATAGCGGGATTTCTAATGGACTGCGGAATGGCTCGTATTGATCAAAAAATCTTGAAAAATGTTGCCGTTCTAAAAAGGGAAGAATTCGCACAGATCAAAGAGCACCCCATCTTCAGTTACCAGATGGTAAGCAAACAGCCGGTCATCCAAGATGAAATAAAACTTGCCGTTCTCCAGCATCATGAGCGCTATGATAAAACCGGATATCCTTTTGGACTTGCAGAAGATAAAATACATCCCTATACAAAGATACTGGCAGTTGCAGATGTCTTTCATGCAATGACATCACCAAGAAAATACAGAAGCAAGCAATCACCTTTCAAAGTAATTGAGCAACTCAAGCATGAAACGTTCGGGAAATACGATCTTTCCATTGTACAGGCCCTTACTTCCAATGTGTGCAGCTTCAGTGTTGGAGATAAAATCAGACTGTCAAATAAGAAGGTAGCCGAAATTGTCTTCATTGATCCGAACAATCCATCAAGGCCAATGGTACGGGAAGTGGAAACAGACAGCTTCATAACTTTGACCCAAGAGTTAGATATCTTTATAGAAGAAGTAGTGAAATAGCTTTATTTCAACTAAAAGCAGAAAGCACATACAGAGCGGGGTCCTTAATGGCCCCGCTTTCAAATGTGCCCCGGCCCAGGTCCATAATCAAAAGAATCGTTACTAATGAAAAGAATTTAAAAATATATTAAAAAAGTAATTGCATCCCCTATTATCCCGTGCTATAATCAATCAAGTCAGCAAGGGAAGCGAGTTACATCCTACATAATCTTAAAAAAAGAAAATGAAAAGATGTTGACTTACAGCCTTGTAAATGATATATTAGTTAAGTCGCTTTCAACAAGCGGCACTAACTAAAGAGTTCTTTGAAAACTAAACAAAACAACAGCGTCAAACGTTGATCCTACGGGATTAACAAATGAACGAAAAGTAAGACAAGCTAGCAAATTTTGAGCAAAAGCTCAAACTCTTTATTGGAGAGTTTGATCCTGGCTCAGGACGAACGCTGGCGGCGTGCCTAATACATGCAAGTCGAGCGGACTTCTTAAAAGCTTGCTTTTAAGAAGTCAGCGGCGGACGGGTGAGTAACACGTGGGCAACCTGCCTGTGAGACTGGGATAACTTCGGGAAACCGGAGCTAATACCGGATAATATAA